>JAKOUW010000039.1 GCA_029782365.1 Chloroflexota bacterium | reverse complement strand
AATGACAGTAGTTCCAAGTTCTGATGAGTTGGTATAGGTGAACGCAAGGCCCCTTTTGTAAATGACTTGTGTCAACGAGTTCATTTCCAAGGAGGAGGCCATGCGTTCAAGGACGAATTGTAGCGTCAGTAGTAATGAAGTACATACGTGGTCGCTGGAATGGTTACTGCAAGCAAAGCTACTAAAGGATCACGGACGGCTCTGCACGGCGACAGTCGTTCTCAACATCGTGCTGCGTGCGGCAGCTCGGTCGATCTCGATTTCCGCGGCCTGCCGCGATTTGTCCGCGGCGCCTTCCGATCAGGCGGTGATGACCTCTCTGGAGGAAGGGCTGCCCAAGACGCTTCCGGTCTTGGAACACCGCTTGAACGAAGCGCTGACTTGCCAGTTGCCTCGGCGGATGAAACGGCGGGCCTGGCAACTGGCCATCGACTGGCACTTGGACCCGTACTATGGCCAGCCCCACCGCAGCCGCAACGAACTGTGCTCTGGGAAACCGACCCAGGGGACGAAACTCTTTCACGCTTACGCTTCGGCGTGCATCGTTCAATACGGTCATCGGTACACGCTGGCTCTCACGTGGGTTCGCCGCCACGAATCGAAGGTCGTCGTGCTGCGACGACTGGTGACGCGAATTCGAGAAAGCGGCCTGAAAATCCAGCGTGTTTTGCTCGATCGGGCGTTTTTCAACGTGCCGGTCATCGAGTTCCTCAAGGAGCAGCAACTGCCCTTCCTGATGCCCGTGATGCTGCGTGGCCGCAAGCCCAAGAAGGGTCGTCCGGCCACGGGGCTGCGGTGGATCAAGCGGCAGGCGGCCGGTTGGTACCCCCATACCTTGAAGAACAAGGGCCGCGAGGTGACCGTGTCGGTGTCGGTGGGCTATCGCCGACACAAGAACCGCAAAGACCACAAGCAAGTCCATCAGAAGCTGCTGTTCGCCGCCTGGCGCGTGAAGGGCTCCCCAACCGCCATCCGCGAAACCTACCGCCAGCGGTTCGGCATCGAAACCAGCTATCGGCAGATGCGTCAAGCGCGAATCCACACCTGCACGCGCCA
>JAKOUW010000246.1 GCA_029782365.1 Chloroflexota bacterium | reverse complement strand
ACAACTGGTATCCGCCCGTTCTCCGCCGCAATCGCACCGGCTGACAATCTCCAGAGTCCGCTCTAACGCCGCCAACAGGTTGGCTTCTTCGGCAATGTTCCGGACGTGGCCTGCCCCGCCCGGGACATCATCGAACAATACAAGAGCGGGGCTATGCCTGTTGCCGCTGTAGTAATACAGGGTCCCGTCCACATCCTGGCGCTCAATGTCCAAGGCGTTGCAGGCGCCCTCTAGAATTCCGTAAAGCAGGGACAACCAGAAACCTTCTTCAGCATTGAAATAATCGGGGAACCAAAGCTGAAGGATATCGGTTTTGAATTCGTACCCCAGGGAGTATCTGTCAAATTTGCCCCGGCACTCCTTGCCAAGGCTATTTTTATGCCTTCCGGGCGGCTTGCCCTTGACAATCTCCGCGTATCCGCATTTTTCGCAGATGCGGAATCCCCTTCTGCCTGCGTTGTTTATTACTGCCAAGCGTCCGTCGGTTCCGGTTTGCACTTTGATAACTGTGCCATTTAACTGCAGTTCACTTTCGCTGAGAACATTTCCGGCCTGGGCAAAGTACTTGCGGGTTGCATAGGTTTTCTGCGGCCTGTTCATCCCCGGGACGCCAGGCTTGCCGGCGATAAAGCCAAATTCAGGGGTAATAAACATCCCCTGGTCAGGTCCAACTTTATGCCCGCACAGACACATACTCAAATCGTCCTGCATCTCTGCTATTTGGCTTCTGTACAGACCGCAGTTGCGACAAATTGCATAGCGGTATTTTACCGGCTCCCTGTCCGGGAGCTTTTTAACATACCTGCTTGTCCACAACTTGCCGCCGGCAATGACCTGGCTGTCGGGCGCATATTCCGACAAGGCAATTTTCAGGTCTCGGTCCAACTCAAGGCCGCGGGCGACATCGCCGTGGTGATGAATCTGCAATTTCACCACATCGACGGGAAAACCATACTTGGGGATGACATTGCTTTGGGACAGGAAACCCAGTATGTCACGCAATTTTATTGTTGTGATAACCCTCCTGACCTGTCCGGCAGCAGAATGGTTTTTAGATTTGCTGTATTCATCTTCTGCCTGGGCAAGCTCGGCCAGATCCTGCAGCAGTTCCTTCTCTGCCCTGGTCAGAACCCCGTCTTGTGCATCCAGAAGACCGTCCACCCATCGCCAATTAGCAAGGCCAACCCTCTCGTGCATTGCCCTAGGCACAATCCTGGACAACGCCAATTCCAAATCCGCAGGCCTGCTCCGCAAAAAAGCTGACAACTCTGGGACAGCAGAGCCCTTTTCTTCATTGGTGAAGAATTTTTCCACTGAGCCGAAATAATCGGGATTCCTGCGCCAAAACTGGGCAATGGCCACGGCATACATATGCCGGCGCACAATCTTGTCATTACTGATTTCAAAGTAGGGCGGGCGAATCTCACCCTTTATAACCCGCAAGGGATCGGCAAAATGGGAAAAATCGTGGGACCGGCGCTGGGCAAAGGTAAGCACAAAGGCTGTTGAGCTTGTCCGCCTGCCGGCCCTACCCGCCCGCTGGATATAATTGGCGGCAGAGGGCGGAACATTGCGCATGAAAACGGTTTCCAGGTCGCCTACATCCACGCCCAGTTCAAAAGTGGTGGAGCAACTGAGGATGTTGATCTTGCCCTCATAAAAATCCTTCTGTACCTCGGCAGCCCGTTCGCTGGTCAATTGGGCTGTGTGCTCAAAGGTGCGCATGGGCAGAGGCAAGGTCTCCAGGTACAACCTC
>JAKOUW010000221.1 GCA_029782365.1 Chloroflexota bacterium | reverse complement strand
GGTTAGGATATTACTTTGGCTTTTCCGCCATGGAAAAGCCTTTGATGCAGTCCATGCCTTTGACCTGGACGCCGGCCTCCCTGCCCTCCTGGCCGCAAAGCTGCATCGCCGTCCCCTGGTCTACCACATCGCAGATTGTTATGCCGACAGCAGGCCGGGAATACCAGGCAAACTCAAGGGATTGGTTCGTTCTCTCGAGCTCTACGTCATTGCCCGGGCCGCCTTGACTATTATCTGTACAGAGGAAAGGGTCAAGCAGATTGAGGGCAGTAAGCCCAGGAAGCTCCTGGTCATTCACAACTCCCCTATTTGCCAACCTGAGATTCCAACCAGTCCTCGCCGGGGGGATTCCCGCCTCCACCTCTGCTATGTGGGCAGTTTAGAAGAGAAGAGATTCATTAGGTCGGCGTTGGAGGTGGTCGCCCGGGACCCCCGGGTACAGCTGACCATTGCTGGCATGGGTACTCTGGAGAAATTTGTTGAAGAAGCTTCCGGCAGGCATCCCAATATAAATTATCTGGGACGAGTCAGCTACCAGGAGGCCTTGCAGTTGTACTCTGCCTGTGACCTGATGTTTGCCGTGTATGATCCGGCAGTGCCCAATCACCGGTATTCTGCCCCCAACAAGGTGTACGAGGCCATGATGCTGGGCAAGCCGCTGATTGTTGCCAAAAATACTGGCTTCGATGTCCTGATAGAGAAGGAAGGTATCGGCCTCAGTATAGAATATTCCCAGCAGGCCTTTCAGCAGGCCCTGGACAATTGTCTGGCCAATCCCGACGTTCTCAAGGAGATGGGGAAGCGTGCTAAGAAAATCTATGCTAAATATTCTTGGTCTGCCATGAGGGAAAGATTGCTCCAAGCCTATAAAGAGATTGAGAAGTAGCAACTGCTTGAAAAGGGGTGCCATTATGTCAGTGCTGAATGTAATCGGCCTGGGCTATATCGGTCTGCCCACCGCTTTAATGTTTGCCAGAAGCGGCCTCAAGGTGGTGGGGACGGATTGTAACCAGGACCTGGTCAGCTCCTTAAGACAAGGAAAACTGACCTTTAAAGAGGAAGGTTTGGAGGATCTCTTTAAGGGCGCTCAGGCCAATGGAATTGAGTTTACCACGGAATACCAGGCAACAGACAGGTACATTTTGGCGGTGCCGACGCCATACAATAAGGAAAGCAAGAAGCTGGATCCTTGTTACCTCATCTCTGCGTTAAACAGCGTGCTGGACGTCTGCCAGCCGGGTTCAATTATCATCATCGAGTCGACCATATCCCCTGGCACTGTAGATAAGTACATCCGTCCTGTACTAAAAGAAAGGGGCTTTGTCAGCGGCAAAGATGTCCACTTGGTTCATGCACCCGAGAGGATTATCCCCGGCAAGATGATTTTCGAGCTGGAGCACAACCCTCGGACCATTGGCGCCGATGATAAGGAGATTGGCCAGAAGGTAAAGGAGCTCTATGCGGCTTTCTGCAGGGCTGAGATTGTCGTCACGGATATCCGTTCTGCTGAAATGTCCAAAGTGGTGGAGAACACCTTCCGGGATATCAACATCGCTTTTGCCAACGAGCTGGCCAAAATCTGCCGCAGAGATGGTATGGATGTCTATGAGATTATCCGCATTGCCAACATGCACCCCCGGGTCAATATTCTCCAACCCGGCCCTGGCGTGGGGGGACATTGCATCTCGGTGGATCCCTGGTTCTTGGTGGGGGATTACCCGGATTTAACCAACCTCATCCTCACTGCGCGCAAGATAAACGATTCCATGCCCAGGCATGTCCTGAGCAGAATCAGGGATATCATGCGGGAGCATGGCATCAGAGATACCAGCAAGGTGGGGTTGTACGGCCTGGCCTACAAGGAGAATGTGGACGATACCCGGGAAAGCCCCACCCTTCAGCTTCTGGAACGAATGGATGAGCATTTGGCCTTCGGGGTAAAGGTCTATGATCCCTATATCAAGACCAGGATTGTCGAGCACCAGTTTATGAACTTTGAGGACTTCCTCAATGAGATTGAAATCCTGGTAATCATGGTTGGCCACGACCACATTAAAGAAAACATGGACCAGATTCAAGGCAAGCTTATCCTGGACACCAGGAATATCTGTCCGCTGCCTGGGACCTATAAGTTATAAGGTGGGTTTTCGGTGAAGAAGAAAATTATGGTTGTCTTCGGGACAAGGCCCGAGGCCATTAAGATGTGCCCCCTGGTCAAGGAACTTAAGTCTAGAACTGAACTGGACACCATTGTATGCGTTACCGGGCAACACCGGGAAATGCTGGATCAGGTCCTGGAGGCCTTTTCGGTGACGCCGGACTATGACCTGTCCATCATGAAGGAAAAGCAAAACCTCTTTGATATCACTGCAAGCATTTTGGAGAAGATGAAGGGGGTTTTGGAAGAGGTCAGGCCCGATGTGGTCCTGGTCCACGGAGATACTTCCACCACTTTTGTGACGGCGCTTTCCTGCTATTATCTGCAAATTCCTGTTGGCCACGTAGAAGCTGGGCTACGTACCCATAACATTTACTCTCCCTTCCCCGAGGAGTTCAATCGCCAAGCAGTGGGCTTGATAGCCCGCTATCATTTCGCCCCTACCGAAGTGTCCAAGGCCAACCTCATTGGCGAGGGCAAGGATCCCGCCACCATTTACGTGACGGGAAATACCGCCATTGATGCCCTGAAAACCACTGTCCGGGCAGATTACTCCCATCCGGAATTGAACTGGGCCCAGGGCAGCAGGCTAATAATGATTACTGTCCACAGGCGGGAAAACCTGGGGCAGCCCATGCGCAATATGTTTCGGGCCATCAGGCGGATAGTGGAGGAATATCCCGATGTCAAGGCAATATACCCCATTCATCTCAATCCCGTTGTCCGGGAAATTGCCCAGGAGATATTAAGCGGCTGTGACCGAATCAGGTTGATAGAGCCCCTGGACGTCCTGGATTTTCATAACTTCCTGGCCAGGTCTTATCTTATCCTCACCGACAGCGGCGGCATCCAGGAGGAGGCCCCCAGCTTGGGCAAGCCGGTACTGGTCATGCGAGACACCACCGAGCGCCCCGAAGGGATTGCTGCCGGCACCCTTAAGCTTGTGGGTACAGACGAAGATCGGATATACGGCACCTTCAAGCTGCTTCTGGAGAGTGAAGAGGAGTATAAGAAGATGAGCCAAGCCAGCAATCCCTATGGAGACGGTTTTGCCAGCAAGAGGATTGCCGACATCCTGTGCCAGTAGGCACTCCATGTTGGTTCTTTCCTATTGCCTTTTAACTCCAGCTTTCCATGCTACCCCCAGAAACTTCCCATTGCCATGTGGCAGGAAGATGCAGGGCTCCCATCGAATATAATTATATTGAGAATACCCCAGAAACTTACTAGGAATTCTTGTAGTATTTGGCAGAGAATGGGCATAATAGCTTAAATGAAATGCTTTCAACTCGAGGGGGGATTATTGTGCCCAAGGTTACACTCACTACCGGAGGATTGGAGTCATTCCTTTGCGGGCATGAATTAAAATATCTTCAACCAGCAGTCACTGCTGCCCATAAACAACTGACAGATAGGACTGGGCCCGGCTCCGAGTTCTTAGGCTGGCTGGATCTTCCCGACTTAGCAAAGACCCAAGTGGAATCTATCCAACAGGCGGCGAAAGCTATACGCAGCAAATCCGATGCCCTGGTGGTTATCGGGATTGGCGGCTCGTATCTGGGGGCCCGAGCAGCCATTGAAGCCCT
>JAKOUW010000218.1 GCA_029782365.1 Chloroflexota bacterium | reverse complement strand
GTGCGCTATGTTGATCGTGATCCCTCGCTCTTTCTCTTCCGGCGCATTGTCGATCGTGTCGTACGCCCGGTATTCCGCCATCCCGCGCAGATTGCACCACTTCGTGATGGCCGCCGTCAGGGTCGTCTTCCCATGATCGATGTGCCCCATCGTGCCTACATTCATGTGCGGTTTGCTTCGGTCAAATTTTTGCTTGGCCATAAAAGCTTCTCCTCCAACTACGACGTTGAAAATAACTTATGATTACTGGCGGCCTGGGTCAGATCGTTCTAACCGGCCATGATTTCTTTGGCCACACTTGCCGAAACCGGCGCGTAGTGGTCGAATTCCATTGTAAATGATCCGCGGCCCTGGGTTGCAGAGCGCAGATTTGTTGCATAACCAAACATCTCAGCCAGGGGGATCATGCTGCGTACCGCCTGGGCGCCACCTGGGCGCATATCCGTGCCTTGGATCTCGCCGCGGCGAGCATTGACCTGGCCGATGATATCACCCAAATATTCTTCCGGCACTACGACTTCGACTTTCATAATGGGTTCTTGCAAAATCGGAGCGCCTTTTTGAACGCCCTCTTTGAACGCCATTGAGGCCGCCATCTTGAACGCCATTTCACTTGAGTCAACTTCGTGGTATGACCCATCATACAGGCGGACTTTGATATCCACCACCGGGTACCCAGCCAGCACACCGGCTTCGGCGGCCTCTTTTACGCCTTTTTCCACAGCCGGAATGTACTCGCGCGGAATAATGCCGCCGACGATGCCATTTTCGAATACAATGCCCGAACCTGGCTCACCCGGTTCCATCTCAAGGACAACATGACCATATTGGCCGTGGCCGCCGCTTTGCTTGACATAGCGATACTCGGCCTTTTCGACCGGCCGGGTGATGGATTCCTTATACGAAACCTGGGGACGGCCGACGCGTGCCTGGACGCGAAATTCGCGCATCAGGCGGTCGACAATAATCTCAAGGTGCAACTCGCCCATGCCTTCGATGATCGTCTGGCCGGTGTCTTCTTCAGAGCGCACACGGAACGTGGGATCTTCTTCGGACAGCTTCTTAAGAGCCTCGCCCATCTTATCCTGGTCCACGCTGGTCTTGGGTTCGATTGCCACAGAGATCACCGGGGCAGGGAACGAGATATTCTCGAGGATGACTGGGTTGGCAGCGTCGCACAGCGTATCGCCGGTGAAGGATTCTTTCAAGCCCAATACTGCGCCGATATCACCCGCCAGCACTTCATCGATATCTTCACGGCGGTCAGCATACATGCGGATCAGGCGGCCGATGCGCTCGCGGCGGTCTTTGACCGAGTTATACACCATCGAGCCCTGGGTGACCTTGCCGGAATAGACACGGAAATAAGCCAGACGGCCAACGTACGGGTCGGTGACGATCTTGAAAACCAGCGCACTCATCGGGGCGGTATCTTCAGCCGGCCGCTCCACTTCACTGTCATCCACGGGGCTCGTAGCTTTGATTGCCGGGATATCCAGGGGAGAAGGCAGGTAATCGATCACTGCATCCAGCACGGTTTGCACACCTTTGTTGCGCAGAGAGCTGCCAGCGAAGACCGGGTAGGCTTTACCAGCGATCACCGCTCGGCGCAGGGCGGCTTTTAATTCTTCCAGGCTGATCGCTTCGCCTTCCAGGTACTTCATGGTCAAATCATCATCGGTTTCTGCGATCTGCTCCACCAATCGCTGGCGTGCAGCGTGAGCCTCGTTGACCAGTTCGGGTGGAATTTCGGTGACGCGCGGCTCACGACCCAGGTCATCTTCCCACAAAATTGCGGTTTCGGTGAGCAGGTCAACCACACCCTTAAATTTTGCTTCAGAGCCGATAGTGAGGTGCATCGCCAGGGCATTAGCGCCCAGGCGCTTGCGGATGCTTTCGATCGAACGCTCATACGATGCGCCGATGCGGTCCATTTTATTGACAAAACAAATGCGCGGCACATTGTAGCGGTCGGCCTGACGCCACACAGTTTCACTCTGCGGCTCCACACCTTGCACGGCGTCAAAGACTACCACGCCGCCGTCCAGCACACGCAGCGAACGCTGCACTTCAGCGGTAAAGTCAATATGCCCGGGAGTATCAATGAGGTTAAACTGATATCCCTTCCATTCCGCATGTACGGCTGCAGAAACGATGGTAATACCGCGCTCGCGTTCTTGGACCATCCAGTCTGTCACTGTAGTGCCATCATCCACTGAGCCGATGCGATGCGTTTTACCAGTATAAAAAAGAATCCGCTCGGTAGTGGTGGTTTTGCCAGCGTCAATATGGGCGATGATACCGATATTTCGGTATTTTTCAAGAGGGTACTGTCGAGACATACGGTTTACCTGTAAGTATCCACACGCATTGCCCGGCGATTACACGCGGTAGTGCGAGAAAGCGCGGTTGGCCTCGGCCATCTTATGCACTTCTTCGCGCTTGCGCATGGCAGCGCCTTGTCCGGAAGCCGCATCGAGTAGCTCGCCAGCCAGCTTCTCAGCAAATGATTTGCCGCCGCGGCTCTTGGCCGCCGACAACAACCAGCGAGAAGCCAGGGCAAAGCGCCGATAAGGCGGGACTTCCATTGGCACCTGGTAAGTGGCGCCGCCAACGCGGCGCGGTTTAACTTCCATGATCGGTGAGACATTCTTAATCGCCTGCTCGAAAATTTCGAGCGGATTGCGTTTGCTGCGTTCTTCGATCATGTCAAAGGCATCGTATACCAGCGTTGTAGCCACACTTTTCTTACCGCTGCGGATGACACGGTTAATAAAGTTTTGGACGTTCACGCTGTGATAACGCATATCGGGTAAAATTTCGTGCTTTTCGGGTCTATTCCGACGAGACATGCAATTACTCCAACTCGAGGTGATTAACCGTTACAACGGTTTACTTCTTGGTCTTTGCGGCTGCGGCAGGCGCGCCGGCTTTTGGACGCTTGGAACCGTATTTCGAACGGCCTTGCTTGCGGTTGTTGACACCGGTGGTATCCAGAGAACCGCGCACAATGTGATAGCGCACACCGGGCAGGTCTTTCACACGACCGCCGCGCACCAGCACGACAGAGTGTTCCTGCAGGGAGTGGCCTTCCCCAGGGATGTAAGCGGTGACTTCGACGCCGTTCGACAAGCGCACGCGGGCGATCTTGCGCAGCGCTGAGTTGGGTTTCTTCGGGGTCATCGTACGGACAACAGTGCACACCCCACGTTTTTGCGGGGCGCCCTTGGGTTGGCGCAGGCGGCGCTGTTTCATCGAGTTCAACGTGTATAACAGCGCTGGGGCCTTGCTTTTGGTTTTCTTTGACTTGCGTCCATTGCGTACCAGTTGATTAACCGTGGGCACAGTTTGCCTCCAAAAAAAATAACGACTGATTTCTTACAATTTTCATTAAGGGAGGCCACCCAACCTACCGATGGCCTCTCCTTGTTTACGATCCAATGGAAAAGGGAATATTTACTTTACCCTTACCAATAGGGCACGAATGCCGATTGTACCACTGCACACTAAGTGCGTCAATACTCTTTTATAAATCGTCTCCCATTCCAAGCAAGCCGGTTGGCATCTTGGGTGGGCGCGAGCGCTCCTCGTCTTTGCCAAATTTGATCACTTCGTTGGCGTCGGTGACAGCCTCGACCGCCAGGCCCAGGCTCTGCAGTTCTTTGACCAACACACGGAAAGAAGCCGGGATGGAAGGCTCCTCGATCGGTTCGCCTTTGACAATAGCCTCGTATGTTTTTACTCGGCCCTGTGTATCGTCCGATTTTACGGTTAGCATTTCCTGCAGTGTATAGGCTGCGCCGTAAGCTTCCAGCGCCCACACTTCCATTTCGCCGAAGCGTTGGCCGCCAAATTGCGCCTTGCCGCCCAAAGGCTGCTGCGACACCAGGCTGTAAGGGCCGGTGGAGCGAGCATGCACTTTATCCTCTACCAGGTGGTGCAGCTTAAGCATCGTCATCACGCCCACCGTTACGGGCCGATCATATGGTACACCAGACTTGCCGTCAATCAGAATGGACTTGCCCAGGGTTGGGACAGGTTTGCCCGTTTCCACGGAGACCCCTGCGGCCTTCGCCGCCAGATCCTGCTCCGCGATTTCGCTGGCATCGATGTGCAAGGCTTTCAACCATTCACGCAAGCAAGCATTCATCGCCGCTTTATCCAGGTCACTGCGGCCAGCATTATCCGACATCTTGGCAGGAGCGACGAAAATAGTGTCCGGGTTATAGCCGTTTTCGCGCAGCCATTCCACCAGAACAGCATTGCGTGCATAGGTAGGGTTGGTGGCAATTTCATAGATATCGTAGTTGATCTCTTTACTGCTCAGCCAGCTCTCCAGGTAAATTCGCCGCACTTCATCATCATCTTCCAACTGGTATGGTGCAATGCCCTGCTCGTTGACAAATTTCCAGGCCCGCTCGCCAATATCACTCCAGGCTCGGTCCATCAACCAGGCGCGAGCCAGCTCGGCCTCGATCTCCGACTCATCCGCCCCATCAAAAACTGGGGTGATCGCCCGAAAACCCATGCGCATGGCCGCCCAGCCCAAGTGCGCTTCGAGCACCTGCCCCAAGTTCATACGGCCTGGCACGCCGGTGGGGTTAAGCACGATATCAACCGGGGTGCCATCTTCCAGGAAAGGCATATCTTCCACCGGCACAACACGCGAAACCACGCCCTTATTGCCGTGTCGGCCGGCCATTTTGTCACCAGCGGTCACTTTGCGGCGTTGTGCGACTGAAACGCGCACCATCATATCCACACCAGCCGAAAGATCTGCGTTATCTTCACGCGTGAAGACTTTGACATCCACCACCTTACCGCGCTCGCCGTGTGGCATGCGCAGCGAAGTGTCTTTAACGTCGCGTGATTTCTCACCGAAGATCGCCCTCAGCAAGCGTTCCTCAGGCGTCAATTCTTTCTCACCCTTGGGAGAAATCTTGCCAACCAGGATATCATTCGGGCCAACCTCGGCGCCGATGCGGATAATGCCGCGCTCGTCCAGGTCTTTGATGGCATCTTCGCCCACGTTGGGAATGTCACGAGTAATTTCTTCTGGGCCAAGACGGGTATCGCGAGACTCCACCTCGTATTTCTCAATGTGCACCGAAGTGAACTTATCATCTTGCACCAGGCGCTCAGATATTACTATGGCGTCCTCAAAGTTTGCACCTTCCCAGGATAGGAAAGCGATGACTACATTCTGGCCAAGTGCTAACTGGCCATTTTCAGTCGAAGATGAATCGGCAATGACATCACCCTTTTTTACCAGCTGACCTTTGATTACAGCCGGGCGTTGATCGATGCAGGTGCTCTGGTTAGAGCGTTGGTATTTGCGCAGATTGTAGGTCTTTTCACCCTCAGAGGTTTCCAACACGACTTTACTGCCCGTCACTGAGATTACCTCGCCATCACGTTCAGCGACGATAACCTGCCCTGAGTCCATGGCGGCGTGGTATTCCATGCCGGTGGAGACCAGCGGCACATCCGGGTTGAGCAGGGGGACAGCCTGCGCCTGCATGTTCGAGCCCATCAAAGCGCGGTTAGCGTCATCGTGCTCCAGGAAGGGGATCAGCGCAGCGCTGATACCCACGATCTGGTGCGGGGCAACATCCATGTAATCCAGATTTTCGGGTGTGACGAACAAGAAGCCCGAGTGGTAGCGGCAGGAAACACGGCCGCGTACGAATTCATTGGTTTCAGTCAACGGCGTGTTGGCCTGGGCGATGACGAAGCGGTCTTCGGCATCTGCTGAGAGATATTCGTATTCGTCGGCCACAAATGGCACTACCAGGATCTGGGCAGAGCCAAGTTTAGCAATTTTCTCCGCCAGAGCGGCAGTCACAATCTCGCCTTCGTGGCCAACTACTTCGCCGCTGGTCGGATCACTGATCGACTCACGCAGCGTGCGGCCCACCAAACGCGGGTCGCTAGAAGACAGCACCTTGCGCACCCGGCGGTAAGGCGTTTCGATAAAGCCATATTCATTCACGCGGGCAAACGAAGCCAGGCGGCCGATCAGGCCGATGTTAGGACCTTCAGGCGTCTCGATCGGGCAAATGCGCCCGTAATGCGAATGGTGGACATCGCGCACATCGAAACCGGCGCGCTCGCGGCGCAGGCCGCCAGGGCCCAACGCCGACAGGGTGCGCTTGTGGCGCAGCTCAGCCAGGGGGTTAGTTTGGTCCATGAATTGGGAGAGTTGGCTGGAACCGAAAAATTCACGCAACGCCGCCACAACCGGACGGATGTTGATGAGAGTGATCGGAGAAAGCTGGTCCTGGTCGCGAATCGACATGCGTTCTTTAATGACGCGCTCCATGCGGCGCAGACCAATGCGCAATTTGTTCTGGATCAATTCACCTACGGTTTTACCGCGTCGGTTGCCCAGGTGATCGATATCATCAGCCGCCAGCACACCATTGTTAATGTTGATCATGCGGCGGATAAGCTGGATGACATCCCATTTGGTAATGGTGCGGTGCGTGATGGGGACGCGCTCGTTGAGGTCCAATTTTTGGTTCAGTTTGTAACGGCCCACGCGCTCCAAATCATAATGGCGCTGGTCAAAGAGCTGCTCCACCAGGAACTCACGGGCATTATCCAGGGTCGCTGGGTCGCCCGGGCGCATGCGCTTAAAGAATTCCAGCAGGGCCGCTTCGGCAATGCTCATGTTCGATGTGTCCCATTCTGGCTCCTGGTGCAGGGTCGAAGCGATGTACATTCGGTCAGGGTTGTTATCCACTTCGCCAAACAAGCCAAACAGCTCATCTTCATCGCCCTTCACCAGCGGAGAATCGCCAGGCAGCAAATCGTTGACGGCGGCGATGGCGCGCAAGAAAATTGTAATCGGCACGGTGCGCTTGCGGTTGAAGCGCAGGGTCAGGTAGTCGCTCTTGCGGGTTTCGAACTCCATCCATGCGCCGCGGTCGGGGATCAGCTTGGCGACCGCCAGTGGGCGGCCGGTGGCGCGGTCGATCGGCGCTTCAAAATATACGCCGGGCGAGCGGATAAGCTGCGATACAACCACTCTTTCTGTGCCGTTGATAATGAATGTGCCCTTTTCCGTCATCTCCGGAAAATCGCCCAGGAATATATCCTGTTTAATGGGTTCGGCTACTTCCGGGCCAATTAACAGCACCGAGACATACAACGGGCTGGCATAAGTCAAATCGCGTTCGACGCATTCTTCGAGTGAATGTTTGGGTTCACCGAACCAATAAGTCAACTTCCACTCCTGGGCTTCTTTGCTCTTGCCCGGGAAGTATAATTTCATTCCTTTGTTATATGACTCGATAGGTGAGACTTCATTAAAAAGATCGGCGAGGCCCTCCTTTTTCAACCGTTCGAAAGACTCTAACTGAACCTCAATCAGGTCAGGCAGAGGCAAATGCACATTAATCCGCGCGTACGACTTGCTTGGCAATACTGACGCCATAATTCTCTCCTGGTATGGGATAAAAAAAGTAACGGCCTACCTGGGCCTTTACGCGACAAAAGAGTATTATAATATAAAATGGGGGTAGGGTCAAGTGTGATTTTTCGAAGATTCAGATCAAGTCGGGTTTTGGGGGTAAGCATCAGCGGCGTTTAACGCTTTTTTGAGACAAGGCTATGCGCCTATTCGATTGTCTGAAAGGCAGTTTCTCAGGGTAACTGTAATTAGGTGATAACTACCATCAGGGGACTACTTCGTCACGGCAAGGCGTATGCAACCACCTTGTCCATGATCTTGCTTGACAGGAGTTTTGTTATGACATAAGATAAAACCAGCTCACCATCCAGGCCGTTCTTTCGGCTTTTGCGAGGGAAATAAATGCATAATCATCCCCCTCCCAACAACCCCAGAAAAGTATCTCGGCGTGATTTCTTCAAAGTGGGCGGCTTCGCCGGAGCAAGCGCCCTATTGGTTGCGTGCAGCACTTCCAATCCTGCCTTACCCGCGGCCACAGGCTCCAGCTCCAGTACACTTGCCCCCACAAGCACTCCCCAACCATCTCCAAGCATGACATCTTCACCCTCCCCTGCTTGCCCTGCCACCCCTGAGCCTGTTTTGCGTGTCGCCCATATCTCTGATATCCACATTGACCTGGAACAACGTTCGGCCGAGTTATTTAGCCGGGCCTTGCGCAACTTATTAATGCACACGCCTGCCTTTGACATGGTGATCAATACCGGTGATTGCGTGATGGACAGCATGTTCACTGACTTTGCCAAGGCACAGGCCCAATGGGATATGTTTGACAAAATGATGAAGGAACTCCCCATACCAGTCCACCACACCATCGGCAACCACGATGTGTGGGGTTGGGGTCTGCGCGACGACGACCGCCAGGCTGTCCAGAATGACCAGTTGTATGGGAAGGGACTGGCAGTAACGCGCCTCGACATCCCTGCGCGTTACTATTCGTATGATAAAGCCGGCTGGCATTTCATTGTTTTAGACAGCACCCACCTGGCTGACCAGTCTTTTTTCCAACCCTACACTGGTAAGTTGGATGAGGCACAGTACGCCTGGCTCGAAGAGGAGCTGGCCTCCGTGCCTGCCTCCACGCCGGTTTGCGTAGCCTCACATATCCCCATCCTGGCTGCCAACGGACTCCTGGATGGCAACAACGAATCCAGCGGCGATTGGGTGCTGCCCGGAGCCTGGACGCACATCGATGCCCGCCGCATGTGGAAGCTCTTTTGGAAATACCCCAATGTCAAAATCTGTCTGAGCGGACACTCGCACCAAATCGAAGACCTGCGCTATCACGGCATTCACTATTTGAACAACGGCGCGGTTTCCGGGAACTGGTGGAAAGGCACTTATATGGATTCACCGCCCGGGTATATGAGCCTCAATTTTTACCAGGATGGTTCGGTCGATACAGAATTCATCACCTATTAATCACAAAGGAGCAGTGCGGCTGGCCTCGGCTGCCAACACTTATGTCATCCTCCACCACTTATAAATCCGGTTATGTCGCCGTCGCCGGACGGCCCAATGTGGGCAAATCGACGCTGGTAAATCTGCTGTTGGGTCAGAAAGTTGCTGCCGTTTCGCCTCGCCCTCAAACCACCCGCAAACGCCAATTGGGCATCCTGACACGGCCGGACGCCCAGGTTATTTTTATTGACACACCCGGCCTGCATAAACCGGCCCACAAGCTGGGCGAGCTGATGAACCGCCAGGTTTACGATGCGCTGGAAGACGCCGACCTGATCTTGTTTCTTGTGGAGGCTAACAGCACTCCAACCCCCGAAGACACGCTGGTCGCCGAGCGCATCGCCCAGTTGGGAAAGGCCGGCCTGGATAAAACCCTGTTGATCGTCAACAAAATGGATGCCCTCCCCAGCCAACAAATCCCGACCAGGTTACAGGCATACCAGGCGCTGCTGCCAGGCGCTCAACTTTATCCCATTTCAGCTTTGCACAATGAGAACTGCAACTTGCTTATGCAAACTATCCTGGAACGCCTGCCCGAGGGTCCGGTGTATTATCCCGAAGACCAGGTGACCGACCTGTACGAGCGCGAGATCAGCGCCGACCTAATTCGCGCCGCCGCCTTGCAGATTCTGCGCGATGAGGTGCCGCACGGCATCGCCGTGCGCATCGATGAATATACCGAGCGCGGCGAAAACGGAGCTTACATCGCCGCTACTGTCTTCGTGGAGCGCGAATCGCATAAGTCGATCGTCATCGGGCAGGGCGGCAAAATGATCAAGGAGATTGGCGCTGCCGCCCGCCAAGAAATCGAGGGCATGAGTGGGCGCAAAGTATTCCTGGAATTAAAGGTCAAGGTGCGCAGCGGCTGGCGTGACGATCAGACGGCCCTGAGATCGCTTGGCTTTCCTGATGAGAGTTGAGCTGATATGGGGTGGCAAGCGCTGCTGTGGTGCGCCGCCGGGCTGGCCATCCTAAATTGGTTGGCAGCCGGGTGCGATCTGCGTTGGTTAATTTATTTTACAAAGCCCGCTGTCATGCTCCTGCTGGCAGCATATTTTGCGCTCATCCAATCACAAGCCCTGACCGCGGGGCAATGGCAGGCCTGGTTGTTTTTGGGTGGCGCGCTGTGCGGGCTAGCCGGAGATGTGCTGTTGATGCTGCCGGAAAATTATTTCCTCCCCGGTCTGGCCGCATTCCTGGCTGGTCACCTGCTGTATATCGCCGCCTTCTCCGCAAACCTGGCCTACTTCTGGCCCATTGGTGTAATACCGGGCATGGCGCTGGCGGCGATCGCCTGGCTAATGTACCGGCGCATCCTGACAAGCCTGGTAGGCCGTCGCTTGTACCAGATGCGTCTGCCAATACTGGCATATATTTGCGTCCTCACGCCCATGACTCTGCTGGCTCTGCTTTGTCTTTCCAACCCGGCCTGGCCTCCCATTCCTGCTCGTCTGGCAGCGTTGGGCGGCCTGTGCTTCCTGGTATCCGATGGTTTGTTGGCCTGGGATCGCTTTGTACAACCGCTGCCTCTCGCGCGACCGTTGGTGATGGCCACGTACCACCTCGCACAAGCCTTTATTCTAATCGGAGCAGCGGGTGTAAACCCAAGTTAGATTTGGGGATCGGTTGGAGGTTCACTGCTGGTCATGAGATCCGTAGATGAAGTATTTGCCAGAGGCACATTGGCATCCGCAGGAGATAATGAGGGCAGCAAGCCCAATGGGGCGGGATAGTCGCGTGTGCCAATCACTGTCAACAGCGCCGCACCCAAACCGACCAGGCCAGCGGCAAAGGGGAATACCCACCCAATACACGGGATAAAATTGATCGATAACAGCACGAAGGTCAACAAGAGCGTGCCCAGTCCGGCTGCCAACGGCACAGCCCACTCTTGACTCATGGCGCTGGCCAGGCGGCGGCCGGTTTCCAGCCCCAGGGCGATCCAACCGAACAGAATGATCAATCCTAACGCCAGCACACCCAGCACAGCCACCGGGCTCAAGATAATCGTGATGAGCAAAAGCAGCACAACAAACGGCGCCACGACCACGGTCAGCAAACCCAACAGGCCACCGGTCAGCGGCTGGGCAACAATCGCCCGGCTGGTGCGCTCTAACTGCCGTGGGAAAAACATAGCCGCCAGCACGGCCAGCGCCGAAAAGATAAAAATGCGCGCCAGGAACCACACTGCTTCCCAAAACGGGTTCAGCCCCCTGGACCACGAAACCTCGGGTATGCCAGGGATGGCCGGTAGGCCGCGCTCAAGCGACTGTGTGCTGCCATCCACCTGAGCTCCATCCGCCCGGCTGAATGCCACGCCTGTCAGGCTGATATCGCCGGTCACATGGGCGCTGCTTTTCAAAGCAATCGTGCCGCCGGTAGCGGTGATATTGCCCTTCACCAGGCCGGCCACCTGGAGTGTGCCCCCAGCCAGGCTGATATTGCCATTCATGGTCGAGCCTTTCTCAAGAGTCACCGTGCCGGCCAAAATCGTCAAATCTTCATTCAGCATTTCTCCATCCGCCAGGGTGAAGGTGTTGGCAATAATCGTTTTTGCTGGCGCGGCGGCGTGCGCCACGCTGCCGCCGCTGCCTGTAGATAGCAAGAGAGCGATCAACAGCAGAGCGATCCAGGGAAGAAAACGCCGCAGCCCGTTCATACTTCTGCCCCACGCTGGCGCAGTTGCTGAAAGGCTACCAGCCACAAAACGCTGATCAGGCTGACAAAACCGGTGAAAAATACCAGACCGGCGAACGAAAATGGGGAAACAAAACTGCGCAAATTTGCCAAAACCTGGTTAGCCAACTTAACCAACCCGCCAAAGCGGGCCAGCGCCAGCATCCCCGCGGCTAAAAGCTGCTGCGGGCCAGGGAGAGCAGACATTAACTGCCAGGCCATTAACCCGAGCAGCAGCAGCGCCAGACTGGCCATGATGACAAAAAACACCCAGGCAATACGGCGCTGGCGTTCCAGGCGGAATGCTACCATCCGCACCTGCCAGCGGAAGGCGAAGCCCGGAGCAGGTCCGACATTCCCACTGGAGTGGAAGAGATGCTGCACGCCATTCCAGGCTTGCTGGCGCTGGCGGCAGGTTTCGCAGGTGCGCAGGTGGTCCTGCAGCTCCTGGGTCTGGTCCACGCTCAGTGGTTCGCCGGCCAGCATCCAATCATTAAAAGGCTGGTGAGTGAGCTCGTTCATTGCGAGTCCTTTCTTGCGCGTACGCTTTTGCTTCCTGATCCATCCATCCCTGCGCCAGCACCTGGCGAGCACGGTGCAGGCGGCTTTTTACCGCGCTGACAGTCATCGAAAGCGATTCGGCAATTTCTTCATAAGACATATCATACCAATACAACATAATCAAGGCTGCCCGGTCTTGTGGGCTAACCTGTCCCAACAGTTCCTGCACACGGCGCTGTTCTTCACGCTGGCTGAGAGAAGGCTCTGGGCCGGGCAGGCGGTCGGGTGGGTCAACTAGAGGATCATCATCCAATGAAAGCAGCTTGAGGCGCCGCTTGCGAATCTGGTCGATGCAGTAGTGAGCGGCTATAGAGAGCAGCCAGGTCGAAAAGGGACGCTGGCTGTCATAACGCCGCAAATTCTGGTATGCCCGTAGGAAAGCCTCCTGCGCCGCATCCTCGGCCTCGTACGGATCGCCCAACATGCGGTAACAGAGGTTAAACACCGGCGTCTGGTATGCCTGGACCAGGTTGCTGAAGGCTTCCTGGTCGCCTCGAATTGCTTTAGCGAGCCAGTCTGGCTCGTGCTCGTTCACATCCGTTTACTCCTGAACTTCAGGTTTATCTATCCTATTTTACGCAATTTCTTTAAAAAAGTCGCGTCAGATAGAGCAATCGCCTATTCATTTCCCATCGCTCAGCGGCTTAAATCCTTCTCCCAGGGCTTCATGCGCCTGGCCAATTACAATGAACGCCTGCGGATCGGCCTGGCGCACCAGGCTTTTCAAATGCGCTGTCTCAGAGCGCGTGATGACGCTGTACAAAACAGTGCGCGCCTGGCCGGTGTAGGCGCCGTGTGCCCCAATCACCGTGACTCCGCGCTCCATCTCCACCAGGATTGCCTGGGCCACCGGCTCAGGCTGGCTGGTTATAATCACCGCTGTGCGCACCACGTCCGAGCCCTCGGTTGCCGCTTCGGCCGCCACCCCGCTGATATACAGCACCAGCAGCGAATACAAAGCGTTTTCCCAACTGAAAGACAGGCCGGCCAGGAACATGGTCAGCGCATCGGTCACCAGATACGATTGGGAAATGGCGATGCCCCACCAACTGGTTAGCATGCGCGCCAGGATATCCGTGCCGCCGCTGGTGCCCTGTCCACGGTAAACCAACCCATAACCAATCCCGCTCACCACGCCGCCGTACAGGGCATTCAACACCAGGTCTTTGGTCAGCCCAGCCGCCGGAAAAAAGGGAAGCAGCGGCAGGGTGTCTGTGAATACTGATACCGCCAGCACGGCATAAGCGGTGCGCAGGGCGAAGCGCGGCCCGCCCAGGTAGCGCCACCCCAAGATGAACAGCGGTATATTGCCCACCAGCACCATCACGCCCAACGGCCAGCCAGTGTAATAATTAATGATCTGAGCCAAACCGGCAATCCCGCCGTTGGCCAGGTGCACCGGCACCATGAACAGGCGCCAGGCCAGCGCCTGCAGCAGCGCCCCGGCGCTGATCAGGCCGAAATCGCTCAACCCGCTCCAGCTAAAAACTGGCCGCTGTGCGAAGAACGATTTCCAGAAGGTCTCCATAGGTTTAGGCTACTCGGTTGGCAGAAGGCTGACTCCGGCCAGCGCTTCGATAACCCCAATCACCGCCGAGTTGTCCAGCTCAGCCATGCCCATTTGCAGCATGGCATTGAAAAGCTGGGTGCTGGCAGCCGTCACGGGAAGTGGGATACCATATTGACGGGCGGTTTCCATGACAATGTTCAAATCTTTGGCCTGCATATACGCCTTAAAGCCGGGCTGCCGGTTGCCGGCGAACAGGCGCGGAGGCTTCACATCCAGCGACCAACACTGCGCAGCGCCGCCTTTGATCGCTTCGACCACTTTTTGCGGATCGGCGCCGGCTTTGCGGGCAAACACCAACAGCTCACCCATGGCTGTCATCTGCGCAGCCACCATGATCTGGTTGCAGGCCTTGGCAATCTGCCCCGCGCCGGAATCGCCGACGCGAGTGATGGTTTTCCCCAAAGCCTGGAGTACTGGGAGCGCCGTTTCCAAGGCGGCTGCCGGACCGCCGACCATGATGGCCAGGGTGCCGTTGCGCGCCCCGATATCTCCCCCTGAGACCGGCGCATCCAGGCACTGCACGCCGTGCGCGGCCAACGCCTGCGCTATCTGTCGGGCAACCACCGGCTTGATGGTTGAGTTATCAACCATGATCAACCCCGGATGCGCTCCTTCCACAATGCCTCCTGGCCCCAACGTCACCGCTTCGACATCCGGCGAGTCAGGCAGGTTCGTAAAGACGATATCCACCTGTCGCGCCACTTCTGCCGCTGAAAACGCCGGTTTAGCGCCTTCACTCACCAGTTCATCCACCGCTGCGCGGCTGCGGTTGTGCACCACCAACGGGAAACCCGCTTTGAGAATATTACGGGCAATCGATTTGCCCATCAACCCCAGGCCAATATAACCTACCGTCAGCATACTTCCTCCTCTCAAAGATAACGAATGTATTATAAGCGATAAAAAAAGCGGGAGCGCTGTCCGGGCTTTTGTGGCAGAATATATTGTGAACAACCGCAGCCTTCCCACTTGGTGTGGTAAGATGTAGATCATCACAAAAGGGTCGTTGTATGCAGGATCAAATTTTGAAAACCATTTTAATTGTGGAAGACGAAATTATCCTCGCCATGGGCGTACAGCATTTTTTGGAAGTTGAGGGGTTTCGCACACTTCTGGCTCTGGATGGCGAGCAGGCCGTCGAGTGCGTAACAGATCCTCATCGGACGGTTGATCTGATTTTGATGGATGTTAACCTGGGCCGCGGCATGGATGGCACGCAAGCCGCCCGGCGCATACTGGCTGAGCGCGAAATCCCTATCATCTTTCTTTCTTCGCATACAGAGAAAGAAATCGTCGAGAAAACCGAAGCGATCAGTTCGTACGGCTACGTGGTAAAAAACAGCGGTGGCACCGTGCTGCTGGCTTCGATCAAGATGGCTTTCAAGCTCCACCAGGCCAACCAAAGTCTGCGCCTGGCAGAGCAAAAAATCCGCCACAGTGAAAACCAATTGCAGGCAGTTTTGAAAATTGGCCAGATTGGCTACCTGGATTGGGATCTGGCAGCCAACCACATGCAGTGGTCGGATGAGACATACCACATTTTAGGTATAGAATCTTCTGCAGTTATCCCGTCATTGGGAGCGGTGCTCCAGCTAGTCCATCACCAAGATAACCAAATTGTGCGCGAAAAGTTTGAATCAGCAGCTGCCGGCAAAGGTGATATCAACTTGAAATTCCGCCTGCGCCGGCCTAGTGGCGGAGAGGCGTTTATCCATGTCAGGGCGGAGCTCCAGCGAGATAACCAGGGGAAACCGATCCGTTTATTGGGCACCTTGCACGATATTTCCGATCAAAAACGCGTGGAAGACGCCCTACGCTTGAGTGAAGACTATATGCGCGCCATGATCGACTGCACTCCTGAGCCTTTATTCAGCATCGACACTGAAGGAAAGGTGGTAACATGGAATCCGGCTGCCTCCAGGGTTCTGGGTTGGAAACCTGAAGAGGTGATTGGCAAAAGAACGCCCGTTGTGCCTCCCGATAAAGAGGATGAGTTCGCCGCCATTATCCAGCGGGTCCGGGCAGGCGAGGCTATATCAGGCCTGGAAATTGTGCGCCAGAAAAAAGACGGCAGCCGGTTTATCGCCAGCCTTTCTACTGCGGCGATCCGCGATGCCGACAACCAGGTGATTGGCACTATGGCTGCTATGCGTGACATCACTGAGAAAAAACAGGCCGAACAGCAAATCATTCAATTGCTGCATGAAAAAGAGTTGTTGATCCACGAGATTCACCATCGCGTAAAAAACAATATCAGCGCTATTTCAAGCATGCTGCAGCTGCAGCTAGAAAAGCAGGCGGACTCTGCCGCGCGCAGCGCCTTGCAGGATGCCATCAGCCACTTGCAGGGCATGATGGTGCTTTATGACAAACTGCTGCGCTCAGAAAACACTGGTGCACTTTCATTGAAAGTCTATTTACCGGCCCTGGTAGAAGAGATCACCAACCTGTTCGACCACAAAGGAAAGATCGATAAGGAAATTCATGTTGATGATATTATCGTTGATCAGAATCTGATTCCGCCTTTGGGAATAATTCTGAACGAGTTAATCACAAACTCAATGAAGCATGCGTTCCCCGGCCAGGAAAAGGGCAAAATCAGACTCACCGCTTTCCGCCAGAACAATACTGTTTCCATCATTTTTGAAGATAACGGTATTGGCATGCCAGAAGCCGTTGACATCGGGCAGTCCAGCGGTTTTGGCATGCAGTTGATCTCGATGCTGGTCGAACAAATCAAAGGTGAAATTCAGGTTCGGCGCCAGCCAGGCACGCAGTTTTCCATTCAATTCCCGGCCAGGCCTCTCTGATCTGGGCTCAGCTAACTTTTCTCTAACACTTGGCCTTCTTTGGTATCTTTGACCACCCAACCCAACGCGGCGATCTGCTGGCGCAGAACATCGGAGGCAGTCCAATCCCTGGAAGCGCGCGCCTGGCGGCGCTGTTCAACCAGTATCAGCACCTCTTCAGTCGGCGCGTGCACTGTTTCTACCACCGGCAAGTGCGCCTGAAGCGCCTGCGCCCAGATGGCTTGTGGCAAACCGGTGCCATCCGAGGGCACATCCATTGGGCAGCACTCCGATAGGGGAAAACTCTCCCCATTAGTATATGTGTGAACATGGCTCTGGTGGCGTTCAGCCACCTCAGCCAGGCCGGTACCGGTCAGCTCGGCTTCGCCCAGGTAGGCTTCGTGTTCGTGGCCGGTATGGATCAGTGTCACACCGCCCGCGCCCATGACGCGGGCTGCGCTGTCGTACGGCTCGATCACCAATGCTGTTTTTTCATCAATACCCAGCACCGTCAATCCAGGAGGCAGCATGGCCATCAGGCGGGCAAAGCGTGCCTGCCCCATGAAGCAGCGGCTGGTGTCCAGCTCGCTGCCGCCTTCACTGTTATTCCAATGCGGCACCAAGACCAGGGGCAAGCCATACTGGCCAAACAAATCCAGGCCAGGTTTCCAATGCAGATCCTCGCCGACCTTAAAGATCTCATACACTGGCAATGCATACTGGCTGGCTGCCACCACGGCCGCCGAAGCCAGCACCAGCGCCGCTCCCAGCCGGTGGCGGGCCAGCGTGTACTGCCAGGTCAGGCTGTCTTTTAGCTGGCGCACGGCATAGCTGGGGCTGCCCGGCCCCATGAACACCAGGTTAGATTGCAGGAGCGGTGCAGCCACTTCGCTGGAATCAGGGCTGAATGGGGTGCCGCGCTGCCGTGCCGCGATCACTTGTACCTGGGGTGAATAATTTTGCAGGTTATGGCGCATGAATTCAGACACGCGTCCAATGACACGGCTGGAGTTTTGCTCAAACCCGGCCGGGGTTTCCAACAGCGCCACCTGCGGTTCGGCCGGCAGGCGGCGCATGACATAATCAAAAACTTTCTGGGCCGATGGCGCAGTCTCGCCAGAACCAAACAACACAATCGGACCTGGAGTGGTTGAGGGATTGTTCACATCATTCATGGGCAGAATTGTACCCTGAAATGTCTGAATTTCGCCGGCTGGATGAACCGGCCGCCTGAGCGATCAGTTATGGTTGTAACGCTCCCGGATATTTGGCACCAGGTACTCGTCGAATGCTCGCCGGGCGTCATAGTCTGGCGACCAGCCCCACTGGCGGCGGGCTGCGCTGTCATCCAGGTCTGCCGGCCAGGAATCCACAATCGCCTGGCGTTTTAGATCGGGCTTATATGTGATTTGAGCGTCGGGGAAATGCTGCAGGACAATCTGGTGAAATTCAGCCGCGGACAGGCTGAATGAGGTGACATTGAACACGGTGCGTTTGAGCGCGCTGCGCGGCGCTTCTGTGAGCAGGAGCAGAGCTTTGATAGCATCCGGCATGGCCATGAAGGGGATGCGCACATCTTCGCGCACGAAGCAAGCATACGGTTTGCCAGCCGCCGCCGCGTGCAGCATTTCTGGGCCATAATCGCTTGTGCCGCCGCTCGGCACGGTGAAGGCGCTGATCAAGCCGGGAAAGCGCAGGCAGCGAAAATCCAACATCACCGGGGTTTCAGCGGCTAGTTGGCGGTAATAATGAGCGTAATAGGTGCCAAGCTGTTCGCAGTAAAGCTTATTGCAGCCGTACATCGTGCGCGGATAGTTCCATTCCCATTCTCGCACACGGGCGTAGGCGGTTTTCGTTTCCAGGTCGGGCATCCCATAAGCGGCAATCGAACTGGGGAAGATGAATTTAACCGGTTCGCCGCGCCATTGTGACTGCTCTGCTGCCAGGTTAAGCAAGCCCAGGGTGCCAGCGACGTTCACACGATGCGCTTCATCGGGTGTAAATTCACTGCGCGTCGAAAGCAGAGCCGCCAGATGAAAGATCGATTCGAACTCAAATTCGCTGATCAAACGTTTGAGCAGCGCTTCATCCAGAATATTTCCCTGGATCGGCACTGTTAGCATGCGCATTTCATCCGGTAATGTGGATAGATCGATCGCCACAACTGGAATATCGCTTTTCTCTTTGATGCTCCTCACCAGCGCCTGGCCGATCTCGCCGGCCGCGCCTGTGATCAGGATAGCCTTTTTTCGCATGGTCACTGAAAGCTCCTTGTAATGAAATGGTTTTGCGCCAGGTGTGCTAGAATGGTCGCAAGATTATTGTAAACCCAATTGATAAAAAGGATTTGTTTACAGACATGCAGCTTTTCTTCCGGCATTATCGGCAAACATGCCTCCAGGCAGCGGCCTGTGTGGGGCTGCTCCTGCTCTCCTGCCTGGCAGAAGGCTGCAGTCCTTTCAGCCGACCAGTTTACCCCACCTACACACCCACGCCCATCACACCGACACCGACCCCAACCCTCACCCCGGTCTGGTTCCCACCAACGATCACTCCTACCCCGCTGCCCAGCTCAACACCTCTGGCTGCTACACCCGACCCGCACCCCGAAACTGGCGCGCTGATATACACCGACACATTTCACACGCCTGCCTTGTGGACTTCCCGCCAGATCGCAGACGCATCCGCCGCCTTCGGCAAAGATGAGCTGACTCTGGCAATCACCGGGAGCAAGGTGTATGTTTACAGCCTGCGCCTAAACCCTTTGCTCGGGGATTTTTATGCTGAGCTAACTGCCAACCCGGTGTTTTGCCGCGGCCTGGATGAGTACGGTTGGCTGGTGCGAGCCGCCTCGCCCTCCGATTACTACCGGATTGGCGTTTCTTGCGATGGGCAGGCGCACATTGACCGCGTGCTTGAATCCAGCGCTGCGGCTTTGCTGACCTGGCAGTATGGGCCGGGTATCCCGCCGGGTGGGCCCAGCTTGGTGCGCCTGGGGGTGTGGGCGCGCGGTGGCGAAATTGGCCTGTTGGCCAACAACCAATTGGTGCTGACGATTAATGACCCCAAGCTGGCCTCTGGCGGACTGGGGGTTTATGCCCGCTCCGCTTCCAACTTGCCTGTCACAGTAAATTTTTCCGATCTTTCGGTGTGGGAGGTCAAATAGATTGACGTTGACCGTTTCTCATCTTTCATTTACACTTAGTTGATATATGAACTGTCCTCACTGCGGCGCTCCGATGAGCCTGGTCCCTGAGCGAGATTACTTCTTTTGCCTGTATTGTGGCAGTTTTCATTTCCCCACACCTTCCCCCGAAGGTGTGCGTATTTTAAGCGAAGAGCCGCTGAAAGTCCACTGCCCGGTGTGCAATGAAAATCTCTTCCGGGCTTCGATCCAGCGCTTCCCAGCCGTGTACTGCCAGAAATGCCGCGGCGTGGGCATGGCGCAGTTTGTCTTCGGCCAGGCTGTTTTGTACCTGCGCGCCCGGGCTTCCGGTCCCAGCGATCCGCCGCGCCGCCTGGATCCATCCGAGCTTGAACGGCATGTCCACTGTCCCTCATGCGGCCAGTGGATGCTCACTCATCCCTACGCCGGGCCAGGCAATATCGTCATTGATACCTGCGGCACCTGCGGATTAGTCTGGCTCGATCACGGCGAGTTTCGCCAGGTGATCGACGCCCCCGGCGGAGATCGCGGCCGGCCCTGGTATCTTGATGAAGAAGCCTGAGCGCCCGCCCAGGCGCAAGCGCGCCTACACCAACCGCCTGAACGAGCTTGGTCCCAAGGAATGGTTGAAATTTCAAAAATCCTGGTTCATCCATAATCCACCTCGGCGCAGCAAAGACGTGCTGCGCCACCCGGCTAAGTTCCCTGAAACCCTGGCGCAGGAATTTATCGAATTTTTCACCCGCCCAGGCCAGGTGGTGCTGGACCCTATGGCCGGCACCGGCAGCGCCCTGGTGGCTGCTCTGCGCTGTGGGCGGAACAGTTGGGGCATCGAGCTGAACCCGGCTTACGCTCAGATCGCCTGCCAGGTGATCGAAAACGAGCGCCTGGCGCTGGGCGAATCGGCTGATGGTTTGCAGGCTAACCTGCTGAACGGCGATGCCGCCCAGGCCGTGGCCCTCCTGTCCGCCCAGGCAGCGCCGTTGGTGGACTATGTGCTCACCTCGCCGCCTTATTGGGATATGCTGCACGCGCCAGGCGCTTTCACACAACAAAAACGGCGGAATTCTCCCGGATTGGACGTATTCTACTCCGATTCCCCCGCCGACCTGGGCAACGTCGCCGATTACGACCGCTTCCTGGAACGCCTGGCAGGTATCTATGCTAACCTCAGGCCCCTGCTGCGCCCCAAGGCTTACCTGACCATCATCGTGAAAAATATCAAGAAAAAGGGGCGGATTTACCCCCTGGCCTGGGACCTGGCGCGCTGTTTGAGCGATGTGTACACCCTCAAGGATGAGCGCCTGTGGCTGCAGGATAACCAGCCGCTGGCGCCGTTTGGCATGGGCAGCGCCTGGGTCAGCAATACTTTTCACCATTACTGTTTGCAGTTCCGCAATGAGCCATAAAATTAGGAAATTGCCTCTTGGAATTTTTTAAATTTTAGTGTACAATTGTTCTGTAATCGATGGGCGAAACTCAACCATGAACCGGATGGTGGTCATCCGGAACGGAAAATTCAACGCCCTTTCGAAAGGAGTCCCCTATGTTCCAGACCATTATTATCGCCGGCAACCTGGGTCGTGATCCCGAAATGCGCTACACACCCAACGGCCAGGCCGTTACGAATTTCTCCGTAGCGGTCAGCGACAATTACACCAACTCGAACGGCGAGCGCGTCGAGCGCACCGTGTGGTTCCGGGTCAGCACCTGGGGTAAGCAGGCCGAAACCTGCAACCAGTACCTGAAAAAGGGCCGCAAAGTGCTCGTCGAAGGCCGCCTGGTAGCCGACCCGGCGACAGGCGGGCCGCGCACCTATGCCAAGCAGGACGGCACACACGCTGCTTCCTTTGAGATCAGCGCCGTCACTGTGCGCTTCCTCTCCAGCCGGAGCGAAGGCGAAGGCGGAGCGGAAGGCGGCACAGCCCACACCGTATCCGAAGAGAGCGATATCCCCTTCTAAACCCGTACCAGCCCGAGAGGCCGTCTGACCAGACGGCCTCTTTCCGATTAAGGATTGGAAACTCGATGAGCGATCCTACCTCCCAACCGAATATGCCGCTGAACCCGCCGCCTGGCATCGAAGATACCGCACATATCGACCCGGTGTACTCCAACCTGGTGCGCATTGCCCACTCGCCTTCCGAGCTGGTGTTCGATTTTGCCCATCTGCTGCCAGCCGAGGCCCCGGCTCGCCTGCGCGCCCGCATCATCATGTCACCCCTGGGCGCCAAGCTCTTCTTACATGCCCTGGCTGAAAACCTGGGACGCTTCGAAGCCATGTTCGGTGAGATCAAACTGCCCGGCGATGGCTCGCTGGCTGAATCGCTTTTCCGCCCACCGGAGCATTGAACCGATGAACCAGTTAGATGATATTACCGATCGGATTCGCCAGGCGTTCGAGGCGCGCACGCATGCCCGCGATGAGCTGCTGACCCAGGCGCGCGCCCTCACACGCCACTGCGCCAATGCCATCCGCGCCATCCATCGTGACGACTCTGCCGAAGCCCAGGTCCATCTGGCGGATGCGCGCGCCCTGGTGGAGAAAATGCGCCACGCCGCCGATGTTTATCCTGAGCTATACTTCGCAGGCTATACGCAAGATTCTCTCAAAGAGTACAGCGAAGCTCGCCTGACCGCGGCCTTTATCCAAAACACCCCAGTGCCGACTCCGGAAGAATTGGGCCTGGAACCCGCCACTTACCTGCAAGGCCTGGCAGAAGCAGCCGGCGAGCTGCGCCGGCGCTGCCTGGATATGCTGCTCAAAGAAAATCCCCAGGAAGCGCACCGGATGCTGGAAATTATGGACGACATCTATGCTGTGTTGGTCACGATGGATTACCCAGACGCCATCACCGGCGGTCTGCGCCGCCTGACTGACCTGGCGCGCGGCATTATCGAGCGCACTCGCGGCGACCTGACCATGAGCCAGCGCCAGGGTCAGTTGGAAAAAGCCCTGCGCGAATTTGAAGAGCGCCGGCGTCCTTAGCGCATCCCTGATCAGTATTATCCATGCGCACCGTGCGCGCCTCTGAGATCGGAACTTACCTGTACTGCCAGCGAGCCTGGTGGTATCAGCGCCAGGGCGCGCCGAACGCGAACCAGCGCGACCTGGCCGCCGGGCAAGACCTGCACGCCCGGCACGGGCAGGTTGTGTTCATCGCCGGCTGCCTGCGCTGGTTAGCCTGGGCTCTGCTGCTCGCCGGGCTGGCGCTGGCGGTGGTCGCCGTTTTCCAAAAGGTCTTCTGATGGTGGCTTACTTAGCAGCAGCCCTGATCTTACTGGCGCTGCTTCTGCTCTGGCAGGCTGGGCGCCGGCAGCGATCCAGCGGGCTCCCTGGCGGGCGGGTCGTCTTCAGCGACACCAACCAGTGGCTGGCGCAGGAAAAACCCCTTTACGCCCCCAGCCTGGGTTTGACCGGCAGGCCCGATTACCTGGTCGAAGCCGGGCAGTACATTATTCCGGTGGAGGTTAAGTCAGCGCGTAACCTACAGCAGGCGCCGTACGACTCTCATATCTACCAGCTGGCAGCCTACTGCTTGCTGGTAGCCGAGCTTTACGAACAGCGCCCGCCGTACGGCCTGCTGCATTACACCGATGGTGAGCACAGCCGCACCTATGCAATTGATTTCACACCTGGCCTCGAAACCAGCACACGCCAGGTAATTGCCGACATTCAACAACAGGCGTTGAAGAAAGGCCCGGCGCGCAGCCATAACCAGCCCGCTCGCTGCGCCGCCTGCGGTTTCCGCACGGCCTGCGACCAGGCTCTGCAATAAATATGGAATATAATTAGACCATGACCGTCACCCGCCCTGTTCTCAAGCACATTGCTATTATCACCCACCCACGTCTGAAGGAAGCGGTTCCACTGGCAGAAAAGATCACCCACCAGCTTAATGAGCTGGGCATCCAGACCAGCTTCGGCTTCTTATATAACGAGGATATACACCGCCAGGCCAAAGCGGGCGCCTTTAACTTGCTGATCGCATTAGGTGGTGATGGCACCATGCTGCGCGCTGGTCACCTGACTGGCCCGTGCAACCTGCCCATCCTGGGCATCAACCTGGGACATTTTGGCTTCCTGATGGAAATGCGCGTTGAGCAGTGGGACGAGTTTTTTCCACGCCTGGTAGCAGGCGATTACTGGCTGGAGAAGCGCATGATGCTCTGCGCCGAGCAGTGGCGCGGCGGCGACAAGCTGGGCAGTTGGGAGGTGCTTAACGAAGTCGTGGTCAGCCGTGGGCAAAGTGTGCGCCCTATTCATCTGACCGCTCGCGTGGACGGGCACCTGCTGACCACCTACGTGGCCGATGGCCTGATTGCCTCCACCCCCACCGGTTCCACTGCTTACGCCCTGGCCGCTGGAGGCCCGATTTTGCCGCCTGAGCTGCGCAACATTCTGCTCACGCCGGTTGCACCGCACCTCTCCGTCGACCGTTCGATCGTGCTCGCCGAAAGCGCTTCAGTTTCTATCTCCATCAAAACCGACCACCAGGCCGTATTCAGCGTGGACGGCCAGGTGCCGATCGGTCTGACCGAGGATGATCGCATCGAAGTGCATGCCGGCAGCCACAATGTTTTATTTGTCCGCTTCCTGGACGCCGGGTATTTTTACCGTAATCTGACTCAACATATGAATCACAATCCTGCCAGCGGAGGCAGTTCATGATCAACAGCCAAACATTTTACTGCGCTAACCACCCAAACAGAGAAACCACCCTGCGCTGCAATAAGTGCGAAAAACCGATCTGCGTCAAGTGCGCTGTGCTCACCCCAACTGGTTACCGCTGTAAAGAATGCGTCAGCGGTCAGCAAAAAGTCTTTGAGACCGCCATCAGCCGCGATTATATCCTGGCTTTTCCGATCGCCGCCATTCTGAGTTTGATCGGCAGCTTCATAGCCCTGTCCATAGGCCTGTTCACCATTCTGATCTCGCCCATCGCCGGCGCAATCATCGCCGAGTCTGTCCGTTTCGTGACCGGCAAACGCCGCTCTCCCAAATTATTCTGGATCACCGCCATTGCAGTGATAGCCGGCTGCCTGCCGGCCGCGCTGTTCGTTTTAATCTCACTCGTCGGCACTGCTCTGTATGCCGGCGGGAGGTATATGGTTTACTCTTTGCCGGATGTGATCTGGATCCTGGCGTATGCTGGCTTGACCGCCTCGACTGCCTATTATCGCCTGCGCGGCATCAACCTCAGGCTCTAATCCTATGCTCCAAGAACTGCGCATCGATAATTTTGCCATCATTGAACACCTGGAACTGGCCTTTGAGCCAGGCCTGGTGGTGCTGACCGGCGAGACAGGCGCCGGAAAATCGATCATCATCGACGCAGTCGAACTGCTGATGGGAGCCCGCAGTGACCCAACCATGGTGCGCCTGGGCGCCGAGCGCGCCTCTGTCGAGGCCAGCTTTGCCATCCCTGAAAACCTGTCCCTGTCTATTCGCGCCCTGCTCGAGGCCGAAGAGTTATTAGACGATCCCGACAGCCTGACCTTGGGCCGAGAGATCCGTCAGAACGGGCGCAGCTCGGCGCGCGTCAACGGGCGCAGTGTCAGCCTGGGTTTGCTCAAGCAGTTGGGCGAATACTTGGTGGATTTGCACGGCCAATCGGAGCACCTTTCCCTGCTGCGCGTTTCACAGCACCTGGGCCTGCTGGATAACTTCGCCGCCTGCCCGCCTCTGCTGGCAGCTTACAGCCAGACGTTCCACCGCCTGCAGACCGTTCGGCGTGAGCTGGTCGAGCTGCGCCAGTCCGAAAGCGAAGCAGCTCGGCGCATTGATATGCTTAATTTCCAGATCAACGAAATCGAAAGCGCTCGTCTGAAACCCGGTGAGGAAGAAACGCTGAAGGACGAGCGCAACCGCCTGGCCAACGCTGGAGGGCTGGCCTCGGCTTCTCAGGAGGCGATTGCCGCGCTGGAGGAGGGCGGCCCGGAAGCGCCGGCGGCGGTGGACTTGCTCGGCCAGGCGGTGCGCGCTATCAGCGGGCTGGCGCGCCTCGACCCCTCGCAGCAGATGCTGAGCGATCAGGCCAGCTCGCTGCTGGAGAACCTGGAAGACCTGGCGCGCAGCCTGCGCGATTATTCGGAAAATATAGAGTTCAACCCGCGCCGCCTGGACCAGGTGGAAGAGCGGCTGAACCTGATTCACAATCTCAAACGCAAATATGCGCGTCCGGGCAAACTTACCATCGAAGAAGTGCTGGCTTTCGGCGCAGAAGCGCACCGCCAGTTAGAGGCCATCACTCACGCTTCGGAGCGCATCGCTGAGCTGGAAAAAGAAGAAACTGGCCTTTTGCAGAAGTTGGGTGAGCAGGGTGGAGAGCTGTCCAAAGCGCGTCATGCTGCCGCCGAACAACTGGAGCGCCAGCTTGAAGGCGAGCTCGATCATTTGAGCATGAGCGGAGCACGCTTCAAAGTGCAGTTCATAACCCGCCCCGACCCGCACGGCGCGCCTTTGCCCTCAGGTGAGCGCGTGGCTTTCGATGCCTCTGGCCTGGAACAGGTGGAATTCCTGGTGGCGCCCAATCCCGGCGAAGGACTCAAACCGCTGGTTAAGATCGCCTCGGGCGGCGAGACTTCGCGCTTGATGCTGGGGATTAAGAACGTGCTGGCGCGCGCCGACCAGGTGCCCACGCTGATCTTTGATGAGATTGACCAGGGCATTGGCGGGCGAGTCGGCGCGGTGGTGGGGCGCAAATTGAGTGACCTGGGGCGCAGCCACCAGGTGCTGTGCGTGACACACCTGCCTCAACTGGCTGCCTTTGCCGGCCAGCATCTGCACGTCACCAAAGCCGTGGGCGGCGGGCGCACATCCACGCATGTGGAATCGCTGGCGGGCGACCAGCGCCTGCGCGAACTGGCCGCCATGATGGGCGAGGTGAGCGAAGGCACCCTGCACTCGGCCCGCGATCTACTGGACACCGTCCGCCGCGAAAAACAACCCTCGGCGGTGGATGAGCGTGGCTGATCGCCAGGCGCAACCGGCCTGGCAGCGCGCCAGGCACGCGGATCCGCATCAGTTAGCTCGCATTGCCCGCCGCAGCCTCTTGAAACGCAGATTATCCCTGGGTCTGCGCGGCGGTTTAAGCTGCGCTGGCCTCTTCACCCTGTGCCTGGCGGGCATTCTCTTTGCGCTGACCTATGCTTTCGCCGTGGTTATGAATGGGCTGCCTTCGCTGGAGAGCCTGCCGGCTTTATTGAACCCACCCGACGGCCTGCTGCTGCAGCCCACCCTGCTCTATGACCGCACCGGCCAGATGGAACTGCTCAGCCTGGACAACCCGCTGGCGGCCAACCGCGGCTTTGTTTCGCTTGATCCAGGCCAGCCCGATTACATCCCAGAAAACATGATTCATGCCATCCTGGCCGCCAGCCAACCGGATTTCCAGCGCAGCCCTGGTTACACCCTGGACGGCCTGCTCAGCGGTGGGCATCCCACCCTGGCGCAGCGCCTGGTTTTCAACCTGCTGCTTTCTGGCGAGCAGCCCGGCCTGGCGCGTGCCCTGCGCGAACGACTGTTGGCAAGCCAGGTGGTGGCGCGCTACGGGCAAGACAAAGTGCTGGAATGGTATTTAAACAGCGCCGCTTTCGGCCCGCAGGTGTATGGTCTGCAGAGCGCTGCCCAGGCCTACTTCAACAAGCCCGTGCGCCAGTTGTCCCTGGCCGAAGCGGCTCTGCTGGCCGCCTTGAGCGAGCTGCCGGATGTCGAGCCGGCCGGCCTGCCCGCCCTGTTGGTACAGCGCCAGCAAAGCGTGCTGCAAAGCATGCAGACCAACGGCTGGATCAACGCCGCTCAGGCGCAGGCTGCCCTCAACACAGCCGTTGTCGTGCGCAAAGCCCAACCGGCCAACAACCTGGCCCCAGCTTTCACGCGTCTGGTGCTCACGCAGCTGCACGCCGCCTTGCCCGGCCTGAATCCCGGGCGCGGCGGTTTGCGCATTCTGACCACGCTCGATTACCATCTGCAGACGCAGGCCGAATGCGTCGCCAGCGCCGAGCTGGCGCGTCTGGCCGGGCGGAATGAACCGGCGCTCGATCTGCAAGGTAATCCTTGCCAGGCCGCCCGCCTGCTGCCCAACCAGACAGGCGCTGCGCCCGTCGATTCGTTGTCGGCGGCGGTAGTCGCCCTCGACCCGCAGAACGGCCAGGTATTGGCCCTGGCAGGGGAACCCGCCGGCCGGGAATTTGAGGTGTTCGACCAACCAGGCCGGCAGGCAGGCACCTTGCTCACCCCATTGATGTACCTGGCTGCTCTCAGCCGGGGTTTTACATCCGCATCGCTCTTTTGGGATGTACCCGGTCTCAGCCCGGCTGGCAGCAGTGTCAGCGGCTATCACGGTCCGCTGCGTCTGCGCACCGCGCTGGCCAACGATTACGTTGGCCCGGCCGGACAGTTGTTGGCGCAGTTGGGACGCGACAGCGTGATCAGCACTGCCGCTCAGCTCGGTCTGAACGGCGATCCGGCCAGTTTTTCCTCAGCGCTGGAAACCAGCCGCCTGACTCTGCTGGATGCGGCACATTTGTTTGGCATCTTCGCCAACCAGGGCGCCGCCGCCGGCCAAATCATTCCTGGCCCAGAGACCACTCAGGCGGCCAGCCTGTCGCCGGCTGCTTTGCTGCGCGTCGAGCAGTATGATGGCCGCCTTCTGCTGGACTGGAGCGCCAGTCAATCGCGCCCGCTGATCAGCAACCAACTTGCCTATTTGTTGAACAACTTGCTCAGCGACGAAGCCGCCCGCTGGCCGAGCCTGGGCCACCCGAACTCTTTGGAAATTGGCCGCCTAGCGGCGGCCAAGCTGGGCCAGACCGCTGAGGGTCAGGATGGCTGGGCGCTAGGCTATACACCCAACCTGGTGATCGGCGCCTGGCTGGGCACAGCCAGCTCACCCAGCCCTACGCCGCTTTACCAGGCCGCGGCCGCCCTCTGGCATGCTGTCAGCCAATCCAGTTTTCAAAACCGCCCGGCGGCTGAATGGCAGATGCCCCCGGGCCTCACCCGCCTGAATGTTTGTGATCCGTCTGGCATGCTGCCGACGAATATCTGCCCCTCGGTGACCAGCGAGCTGTTTCTCAACGGCACGGAACCCACCCAGGCCGATACACTTTACCGCTCATTCCAGGTCAACCGCGAGTCTGGCCGATTGGCCACGGTGTTCACCCCGCCGGAAGTGATCGAAAACCGGGTGTATATGGTTGTCCCGCCCGAAGCGGCGGCCTGGGCGCGCCAGGCTGGTTTGCCGGCGCCGCCCAGCGATTACGACCTGGTCTTCACCCAACCCACCAACCCGTCTGCCGCGATCAGCGCGCCGCAGTTATTTTCCCATGTCCATGGGATTGTGCGTTTCATGGGCAGCGCCAACCTGGAAGGCTTCCAGTATTACCGCCTGTTGGTCGGCCAGGGGTTAAACCCCCAGGCCTGGGTGCAGTTGGGCGATGATATCAAAACCCCCGTACAAAATGGTCTGCTGGCAGAATGGGATACCAGCGGGCTCTCGGGGCTGTACGCCGTTCAGCTTTTTGTCGTGCGCAAAGACCAACGTGTCGAGCGCGCCATCACCCAGGTGACGGTGGACAACCAGCCGCCGAGCGTGCAAATCACCTACCCGGCTCCAGGCCAGGTAGTCAAGGCCGGCAGCAGCCTCGTGCTGCAGGCCGCCGCTTCCGATAATCTGCAGTTGGCGCGCCTGGAATTCTCCCTGGATGGCCGCCTGCTGAGCTCGCTGGCCCAGGGACCCTTCAACCTGGCCTGGCAGGCTCAACCTGGAGACCACACATTGACCGCCAAAGCAACTGACCTGGCCGGAAACTCCAGCCAGGTCAGCGTAACCTTTACAGTGAAATAAACTTTTTCAGGGAAGCTTTAGAAATTTGCCTGGAATGTTTGCAGGATGCGGTCCAATGCTTTCAGATCCCGGTCTGAGACGATCTTCATCTCGAGCAGCAGCAGGTAACTGGTGTCACCCTTGGGGCGGGCCGCCAGCACCAATACCAGGGTCTTATCCGGCCCGCAGTTTTCCCACAGGTCAAACTTGCCTTCATAGAGCGGGTCGGCCCATTTTCCCTCGCCGTAATCCACGCGCTCCTTAAAGGTGCAGTCGTTCTTATACCAGTTTTTCACGCCGTCCAGCAGTTCCACATAGCCTCCGAGCTGGCCAAGCTGCTTGGAAGCGGCAAAGAAGACGCCTGGCTCGGAAAAACCGTTCAAGTAGTTGTTCAAATTAGCGGCAGCCGTGATCGACGGTGAGTCGAACTTGTCGCCGCCCCAGTCCGAAGACCAGACTTTCGTGTCGATATCATTCCACTCCGCCGGCACCTCTAACTGGATCGAGCCGGTGTCGTCGGTGATCTTGACGTAATCGGTATAATCACCTGTGCCACCGCCGGTATTATTCGTGTTGTTCGTCTCGTTGCCCAGTTGGGTGGCGAAGGAAGATGAAACCGCCAAAGCGCGCCCATTCAACTGGCCGTCCAGGATTTCCTGCGTGCTGAAGCGCAGCACCTGGATCGCCAGGGTATCGGTGGGCTTGTGGGTGCGCAGGATGTCGCAGTATTCCGACATCGTGCCGTTGTTAGCCAGGTACAGGTTTTCCATCGAAAGGATGATATCGCCTGCCTTGACGCCAGCTTTATCGGCCGGCGATCCAGATTTGACCGACGAGACCCAGATGCCTTTCAACGAGCCGTCCTGCGAAGCCACTGCTTCGCCGTTGATACCGATGGTATCAACATCTTTTCCGGCCCGCAGTTCATCGATCACCGGTTTGGCGGCGTCATCAGCGATGGCGAAATACTGGTTGGTGGAGCTGGCGCCGGCATAGTTGATGCCCACCACTTTGGCGTTGGCATCCACCAGCGGGCCGCCTGAGTTGCCAGGGTTGATGGTGGAGGTGTGCTCCAGCACATCCTTGACCGAGGCCCAGCTCGTCTCACCGGAGGTCTTTTCTTTGGAAACGATACCCTTGGTCATGGTGAACTCGGGGTCGCCCAGCGGGAAACCGGCGGCGTAGACCTCAAGGCCGACAGCAGGGGAACCCTGGTACCAATCCAGGTAGGGATAGCCATCGCCTTCGATATCGATGATTGCCAGGTCCGAACATTCGGAGACGCCCAGCACGCGCGCATTGTACGTTTTGCTGGTATCGCCGCCGATCCACACCTTGAGCAGGGCGGCGCCGGTCACCACGTGGTTGTTGGTCACGGCAATGCCGGAGGGATCAATGATGAAACCAGAGCCGCGGCCGGCCGCGTTGACCATCACACCGACCTGCGGATCGATAAAGGTGCCCTGGGCTTCAATCTGGATGGTAGCTTTCTTCAGGTCGGTCAGGTTGGTGACCAGGCCCGAAGGCGGCTGGGTGGCTTTTGGAGCTGGGGGCTCGGTGGGCTTTTCCGGGACAGAGGTCGGGGCAGGCGCCTGGGTTGGGGGCTGAGTGGGCTGGGGAGCCTGCGTGGGCGTGGGTCCGCAGGCCAGGCTGACGACCACAATAAAAGTCAGCAGCCAGACAAAGGGGGAAAACGTTTTGGTTTTCATCGATCTTCTCCTTTTCTTCATTCTTCAAGTTCGGAAAGAAAAAGCCTGGCCTTCATTACAATAGATAATGGGTGCGCGGCAGGCTGCTCACGTAATTAAACAGAGTCTATCATAAAAACAAACAAAAGCAACCGGAATTGGATTAAAAAAATAAGCAGGCCGTGAGAAATATTGCGCAGGGAGAAGCGCGCAATATCCTAAAGAAAGCGAGCCAGGATCTGCCGTGTGCTGGTAAAGGCCAGCGGCGGCAGATCCTGTGGCGCAAAGAATCCCGCCAGCGCGGCGTCATCGCCCGGGCGCAGCTCGCCGGACAGCACTTCGACCGCGTAAACGATCAGGATATCGGCTCCGCGGGCGTGCTCAGCACCGGCAATGACGTCCAGCAGAGCCCCGGCGCGGACGGCCAGGCCGGTTTCCTCCAGGCACTCCCGCTCGACGGCGCGCCGCGGATGCTCCCCGGCATCGACAAAACCGGCCGGCAGAGTCCACAGGCCGCGAAAAGGCTCGTTGGCGCGCTGCACCAACAACACCTGCCCGCCGCGCCACGCCAGGCCGGCCACTGCCACTTTCGGGTCTGGGAAGAAGACCCATTCGCAGGCCGGGCAGGTGGGGCGAACGCGCCCGAAGCGCGGCGTCTCCACCAGCTGCGCGCCGCAGCGCGGGCAAAAATTTACCTCATCCCGGCGCATCACAGTCGGCGGCGCAGCAGCAGGACTGCCCACAGCCCGGCCCCGACCACCACCAACAGCAAGGCGCCTTCCACCAGGTGGATCCACAGCGGGGTGAAAACAACCGCTCCCGGCGCTGGCTGCGTAGAGAGCACCTCCAGCGTGGGCAGGCCGTAAGCGTCGGCTGTGGAAGAGATCGTCAGAGTGGGGTTCAGCGGCGCCAGCGCCAGTGTGCTGGTCAGGGTAGTCGTGCCGCTCAGCGGTTGGGTTTGGGCAAATGATTTCAGCGACGGTTCGGGTGTGCGGGTAGGGTTCAAATCCGCCAGGGTCGTCGGGCTGGTGTCGTTTCCACTGCCTCCGCCCCCCATGCCGCCGGCGCTCTCAGCTCCCGGCGTGCCAAAGACCTGGGTGGTTGCCTGGGCACTGCGGGCGGCCTGCGCATCCACCTGCGCCAGCGAAGTCGCCAGGGCGACCGATTCAGGCGCCTGGCCGGAGGTCATTGCCACCGGTTGGGTGGAGGGCGAAAAAGCGCCAATAAAGTCGCTGATGAAGATCACTGCCAGGATCAGCGCGGCCAACGCCGACAGCGCGCTCCAGCTCAGCGCAGCGAAGGAAAAAACCGGCCGGGGGCGGGCGGGGATCATGTTGGGTTTCAGGGTGAAATTGCGCGGCGCGCGCGCCCGCGGCAGGCTGCGCAGCAGCAAACGCGTGCGGCGCATTTCTTCCAGGCTGGCGCGCAGGGCCGGCTCTTGCGCCAGGCGGCTTTCCAGGCGGCGTTGTTCCCCCGCCGGCAGTTGGCCGTCCAGGTAAGCCGATAGGCTTTCTAAATCGCGTGGGGAAAGTGGTTTGCTGCTCATCAATGGTGCGCCTTTAATCATTACCTACCAGACGAAATTCAGCCGGTAAAAGTTCCCAAACACCCTGCAGACAATCGCGCAGGCGCAGGCGGGCGCGCGCCAGGCGGCTCTTCAATGTGCCAACCGGCTTGCCCAGGGCCACGGCGGCCTCCGCGTAATCCAGCCCCTGCACGTCCACCAGCACGACTGCCGCCCGGAACTCATCCGGCAGGCGCTCCAGGCAGTTGGTGATGGCGGTCTGCAGCTCGCGGCGCTCGGCTTCGTCTTCCGGCAGGCTGCTGGTATCGGCCAGCCATTCCGGCGACTCCATTTCCTCGCCGGCATCGTCCAGCGGCTCCAGCGAGGTGGTGGGGCGGCGCTGTTGGCGGCGCAGTTCATCGTAGCAGTTGTTGGTGACGATGCGCAGCAGCCAGGCGCGAAACGAACCGCCGCGGTAGCTGTGCAAATGATTGTAGGCGGAAATAAACGCGTTTTGCGAGGCGTCGGCGGCGGTATCTTCGTCGTTGAGCATGCGCAGCGCCTGGTTGTAAACCACATCCTGGTACACCAGCACCAGGTGGTTGAAGGCGTTCAGGTCGCCTTTTTGCGCCTCCAGGATCAGGGCTGTTTCGTCCACCGCACCCGCCTACCTGCCGCGGCGCGCGGCCAGCCAGCGGTACGCCGCCCGCCAGGCGAACATGACCAGGGCACCCGTCGCGCCGAGCACGGCGGCGAACGTTGGCGCCACCGGGCTGTTCAACCAGAAACCGCGCAGCACCGCTGCCAGCGGCCCGGCCAGCAGCATCGCCCAGGCCGGCTGCCATGCTCCTTTGGAGGCGCCGTCCATCAGGCCGGCCGGCAAGGCCACGGCCAACCAGGCCATCACCAAAGGCAGGAAAGTCGCCAGCATGCGCGGCAAACCGGCTTGCAGCTCATTGTGCGAACTGAAACCGATCAAAGTGAGAACTGCCAGGGCAGCCAGGTCTCCCGCCCAGAGAAGCGCTCGCGGCGAAGGGTTGCGCGTCGTCATCAAGGGTAATTGTATCGCGATTTGGGCCGGTTCTGAAGATATTGGGCGCGCGGCAAGCGTTTCCAAAATGGCTTAATTACGCCAGGGTTAGTTGGAAAACCAGGCCAGCCGCCGCAGCCAGGATTTGATCCACAATGAAATACTCATGGGCGGTTGTCTCAACATCGAAAGTCAAACCTCACTGCGCCGGCGTTACCGTCGAAGTGTTAGGCTGTTCGAGCGGCGCGTACCAGCCCGCCACCTCGACTGCCCAGCCCGAGCCAACATACAGGCGTCGCGCCTTAGCGCAGCGAGCTGTAGATGGTAAAACAGAAGCCAGGTATCCCAAACTATGGAGAACCTTTCCATTATTTCATCCAACCATTGCTCGATATATCACGCCCAACCACATAGGCAATTCTTTTCTCGAGATCGAAAATGAGGATCGGTTTGTACTGGTCACTTTGCTTGGAAATAGCATTGAGCAGTAACTGCCGACTGTCCGGCGACCATTCGACGCGATAAAGAGGAAAATCCATAAAAGTAGTTATAAAAAGATTCAACCGGAACAACTGCAGTTTAAGCGTATGGACGTCGATGACCCCAAAGCAGCCGTCCCTACAAACGGGCTGGCCCGTACGAAACACGAAAGCAATCTGCGAACCGTTCGGCGACCAACCCAGACTACGAATGTAGATTCCGGGCAAAAATAAATCCGGTTTCATGTTGGCCGTAATCGGAAATAATTCCTCCAGATGGGTAATTATCTGGCTTCTCGCATCAGGGGATAAGATAAATAGTTCAGAATATTGAGAACCCCCTTCACCGCGAGTCTTGCGGCTGCCGGCAACCACCAGGCTTTGACCATCTGGCGACCACTGCGGGATGGGCACAAATTCTGCTAAAGGAACTCGGGCAATTTCCTTACCAGACAGCCGATCCCACAAAGCCATATGCTGGTTCTCAGGCAGCAGTTGGAAGAATGCCAGAGCAAGATCAGGATTGTAACCTACACCTGTGGCAGAATAACCCCATGAAAAACCACCAAGAGGTTCAAGATTACTGATCGGGGCGAAATCCGGGATGATCTGGCTTATTTCCCCGGTATACACGTTATAGAGCGTGGTAGGAAGATTGAGCTGGTAATATGGATAGTCATCTGGGGCCCTAAAGATCATCGATACCAGGCTGTTGTTGACCCAACCGAATGTATAATAATAGTCTTCATCCAATTGTCGGTAATTGATCAGGCGGCCGTGATCGTCCAAAAGATAGATTTTGTGACCTTCGACACAAACCAGCCGTGTTCGGTTTGGATTTACAAGAACGCAGTAGATATCATTTGCGCCAGGGGAGAGGATTTTTATTCTTTCCCCGCTGGCCAGGTCCCAAATGTAATTGCTTATAGATTCTCTATCGTAATAAACTAACTTGCCTAGTGCAAACCCAGAAGCGGCTGTTGGAGTGATGATTTGGATGGTTTGAACATCGACAATGGGCTGCGATTCCAGCAAGGTTACTGCAGCAGTTGGCGTCCGTGAGGGCTGTGGGGAGGAAGTTAGGGTCGGCGTTGAGGAAGGGGTTGGCGTCAAGGAAGGTGTTTGGGTGGAGGCGGTCGACAGTGTTGCCGGTCGCGGCTGTATTGTGGCTGTTCGGGAGGGAGAGGCAGTGGTATGGGGAAACGCGGGTGAGGGCGTGCTGGCGCCAGTCTGACAGCCAACTGTGACCAGGAAAATGATCCACAGCGGAATCGTGTGCAACAGTTTTTTCATGTGGCCTTTAAATTGTGTATTATTTCTCTGTCCAATATCTCTGTTCATCGACGGTCAAGATGCCAAAATTACCTGCTTTAAATGTGACGGTCATTCCACTTTTACTGCTTTTCACATTGAAACCATTAGGCACTGAGTTGCTAAGGAATTCATCTATCTTTGTTTTGTTTGGCCAAAAATCGGTTAACTTGCCAGTTGAATCGGGGTATTGTGGATTACCCCAGGTTTTGGGGTGACCGTTAGCTTCATAGCTTCCCGTAAACCATTCGGGATCGGCCTGCTGCATACGCCCGACAATTTGATTCGCCATTTTATTAGCACCTTCACTTATCGTGTCAAATTTTTTGTTGGAATAACGCAGACGCATTGATTGAAGGTTTCCAATAAAATTGAAATTCACCTTAGAAAGTTGTCCTCTACATTGGTTTATTGGACTTTATCACTGTCACTGACAGTGTCGTGGTTGTAATGCCATGCGTTGAAATACAACGCCTTGATCGTGTCGATGCTGTACACCGCCCCTAGATCCACCTGCACGTAGCGCAGTCCGGTTGGCGAGGTGGAAGCATACTCCCGGCTGCTGCCCACGCCGCTGTCGGCATAGACGTCGCCGTTGGTGATCACATCCGGATTGGCCAGGGTCACGGTGCTGGTCACCGGCGCTCCTGCCGCCAGGTTTTGGTAAATATGCGTGCTCTTGACCCGCACACCATCCCCATCGTAGACATAGCCCGCACTGACGCTCCCGCCAGAGACGGCGGTGAGCTGGTTCTCGCTGTTGTAACTCAAGATGTAGGTGGCGTCGGTGATGCGCGTGGTCATGTTCCCGTTGGCGTCGGGTATAGCTGAAATAAATTGTGTTTGGAGCGCCCATCTTGACCTACCGCCACTTGGTGATTGGAGTCAAGAAACAAGCCGATTTATCTTGTGACATGACCATCCGATAAAACTCGCCGGCGGCGAGATCCGAAATTTCTTCAATTGGATATTCAGGGAAATTAGGGAACATGGAAGACAAAAATTCAAAGTTTATCTCATCAAGGGTTTTTCCACCCGGAAACGGTTGGATTCCGATATGCGTGTTTATTGCTATTCGCAACGGGTCCGGGATTCCATTAACGTTTGGACATATCTGGTAAGACTTATCGACTCTGGCCGCTTCATCATCTGGTACAATAAGAATCATAAATCCCTTCTTGTCGTAGAAAAGCGACAACCAATAGGATGTTTCTTTAGGATATTCTTCGCTCTTAATCCCTAACCCAACGATAATCCGGTCGGGAGGGCCATATTCCTCGAAAATAGAATGGACCGAGAGCTTCTGCGACAACTCGGTAAACCGAGGCGAGATTAGCAGCACGTTTTGGTACCCTCTGATCGATTGTATAACGTTATTTTCGACAGAAACAAATGCTCCCACGGTGATCTCATCCTGCCAATTTTGCAATTCGACCTCGTAGCGACGACCTGGCTCAATTACATAAGGTTGGTAGCCCAGGGATGAAATAAAGCGGTCCGCTTCCTCCCAGGTTGTTTTCCCAGGCGTCCAACCCCAATAGCAGGGATATTGGCAGCCGCCATTGTGCAGGTACAAATCTACGACCAGGGCATTGCGCTCTTCTTGAGTCAAGGTTGCCAGGGGTGTGTTCGATGGCGTGGGCGGCCTGACGGTCAAAGTCGGCGTCTGGGTGGGCGAAGGCGTTAGAGTAGCGGTGAGCGTCAGCGTATTGGTATGAGCCGGCGTCGGGGATGGCGTCAGGGTGGCTGTAAGCAGCGGAGCAGTTGGCGTTGTTGGTGAAGATTGCATACACCCTGCGATGCTTACGATCGAGAGGCAAATCACCAGGATCAAGTTTCTCAGGGTAAGGCGAGGCCGTCTCTCCAACATTCTTACCTCGCCATCGATGCCCAGATGACCATATTCGTGGTCATCCAGCTTTTATAAAAATCCCCCCTTTTCGTAGGGCTGAAGCCTCCGAGACCCCAATTCAAAAACATATCCGCCCATTCTTCGGATGGTGTGTTGGCTCCGTCCATCTTTATGCTTGGATCTGTTTCTTTCATCAAATGGTATTGGCAAGGGACCGTATCACATTGGTAGCCGCTTTCAAGCCCGGTAAGACCTCTGTTTCGATTGTACTGACCATCGCCATGGCGGTTTTCACCTGTGAGAAACTCGCCGTCTGAAGCGTAGAGCCCTTTGAGCAACAATTCGATTGGATGGGTGTCTGCATATTTATCCCCCTCCATTTTATACATAATATTATCAAAAACATGGCCAAGTTCATGTCCAAATAATCTTTCGGTGAGTTTATCAGGTCTGAAAGCAATATCCTTCACGTTGGTTGTTTGGCCATAAAAAGTTCCTAAATCCTGTTTTAGTGTTAGATTAATTCCCCCGAAAATAGAGTGAAATACTCCCGAATCGCTTAATTCATGGATTGCCGTAGCAATTTTATGTCCGATCTCCATGGTCGCAAAAAGAACAACTAATTTAAGCTCTGTTGTCCATCCATTACCATGAAAATTTATTCCATAAAGGCTTTCCAATATTTTGATATCATGATTAAGGTTATAAGTTCCGCAATAATCATCAACACAGGTTTTATGTCCCGACGGATCCCGGTATCTCATAGGATTATTGAGCATCCCGGCATAACGATCCCACGCCGCCGGGTTGCCAGCCCCGGGTATAATCGTATCCGCAGAGGAGAATCTTGCAAGTGCAGGGTCAAACCAGCGAGCATTGTAGAACATTAGCCCAAAATCGCTCATGTTCGAATATTGCCCGGTATACTGGTACTTCGACGGCAGGCTGCCCGAGGTAAATCTTGTCTCTCCAAACGCCTTGTACAACTGCTTCGTCACGCTCCCCCCGCTCACATCCGCGCTGACGCTCGTGCTGCCCAGGTGGTCGCCAAACAGGTAGCGTACACCCACACTGCTGCGCATCGCAACGCGCTGGCTGCCCAGGTAATAATACTTGGTCACGCTCCCGCCCGACACTTCGTAGTAGTTCTTGACGAAATAGGTGCTGGTCGGCGTGGTGGTCGTCAGCGTCTGCTTCACCCGCACCCCGTCTCCATCATAGCCAAACGCAGCCATGGACGTCCCGTTCTGGAGCACTTTCACCAGCCGATTCTCGGCGTCATACACCAGGTTAACCGTGAGAACTTCCTGCAGGCTGACGTTGTCGAAGTCCAGCCAGCCCGACACGCCCTCCACCCGCAGCTCCAGCCGCACAGAGGCGGCGTTGGCCGGGGTCAACAGCCGCCCGCCCACCTGCTGCCAGGTCAGGCTGCTGCTCTCCGCTGTGCCGCTGTAGACGTCTTTGTACCCGATGTAGGCGCTGCCCGCCGTATAGTACAGGGCGCGCACGTGCCAGCCCCCGGCGCTGTCCGCCGCATCCAGCTTGCCGTTCACCCAGGCGTACAGATCGTACTGCTTGTTCCCGCTCACCGCCATGCTCGCCGACTGCAGCGCACCGCTCGCCAGGTTGCCGATGGCGCAGGCGTAGCTGCCGCTGTACGGGCTGCTCGCCCCATGCCCGCTGCAGTTGCCACCTTCTAATGTGGTAAAAACGCATCTACATTCAAAGTAAAGCAAGAATGAGCAGAGTCTCCCGTCATTTTCTTTACGAAATCATCGATTGTCAACGAAGTTCCTTTATCGAGGGGGACACCTTTAAGCGGAGGATAATAAGGATTTTTGCCCATCCAAAGGTCTACATAATCATATCGAACTGCAAGTGGACACTCCTGCGGTGAACTCGGTTCGGGGCCATCAGGAGAATGAAAAGCAGTGATTAAATCATAGTCATCAAAATATAGCTCGATAGAAAAAGTGGTATTTCCACTTTCAAGATTCCAATGCAAGTTTACATTTGAGGGTTTTCCATAACGCTGGATCAAGGCTTTCGGAGAATAAGCCATCCAGCCGGACTCTTTTATGCCATTTGACCCTAAAACTTGCATACCTATTCTTTGATTCTCCACAATATTATTGTGTGAAACGAGCGTTACCACGAACGAAAAAATACCATTTAATTGAGGCTCATAGCTAGTATAGTCTCTTCCATCATGCGTTGTGTTGAATGGTGAAAATCCTAGATGGAAAAAGAAGCTATTGGCCTCATCACGAGTCGTTTTGCCCGGCGCAATACCCCAAAAGCAGGGAGCCAGGCAATCGCCCGGATCTTGTAATAAACCGGAAATCACCTCATCTGCTTTCTCAGGTTCGAAGGTGTCCAATGGCGTTGGTGTCAAAGTTAGAGTAGCCGAAGGGATCGTGGTAAGTGTTGGCGGAATGATCGTTTTGGTAGGGGTTAGCGTAATCGTTGGGATCCGGGTAGGCGTAGGTGTAATGATCGTTGAGGAAGGAGACTGCCTGACCAGTGTTGGTTGAATCGATTCAATTGGCAGAGTACATCCAACGAAAATGAATATCGGAATAAAGGAAAAAATGAATAACGAAATAAGCTTCCTCATAAATAGATCATCCTTTGCCATATGGTACTTGAGAGATGAATACTACTATGGAGTAAAAACTCCATTCACGAAATTGGCCATATCTATTCCCGCACCTACGTCCGTATAAATGTTGTTTGCAACAAAGTTTGCAAATGTATCCGCCCACTGTTCATCTAGTGTTTGACCGGTAAAATTGGTGCCTTGCAAAGCGTCTGTGCCATTGGTCCAGTAAGGGTCAGCAACATTCTTATTTTTGAGGACTTTTGTGTCAATCTTTCCTTCTGGAGTTATCCAAGTGCGTGGGCTTTTATTGAATGCATCAACATATTGATTTCCTCCTTTAGAATTAACATTAATCAAGTGCCCAACCTCATGGAAAATATTTATATAGGGGCTTGGGAATGAACCACCAGTCTCAAAATCAATATAACCTGTATCCGTCATACCATGATATTTGCCTTTTGTGTGGTCATTCAATGTAAAGGTAGAACCTCCTATCAATGATTTAAGTTTACCGCCCAATTTACCATCGATAATATTTAAAGCATCGTACATTTGGCGAGTACTATCAATATCCCATTCTTTTGCTTTAACACCATTGCCATGAGTGGATCCATTATCGTCCATTCTTACGCCAAATTTCCCCCATATCGCCCTTTTCCATCTTTCAACAGCGCTCAGCCTAGGCGCGTTGGATGCACGATGGTATCCTTGGCCATTAAAGCAATTACCATCCTCATCACAGGCTTCATGTCCTGATGGATCCCGATATCTCAAGGGATTATTCATCATTCCCGCATAACGATCCCAGGCAGCCGGGTTGCCTGCCCCGGGCACAATGGTGTCTGCCGAGGTAAATCTGCCCAGCGCAGGGTCGTAAAAACGTGCGTTGTAGAAAATCAACCCAAAGTCAGCCGATGCCCCGCTGGCGTAGGAATATTGTCCTGTAAATTGATATTTCGTCGGCAGGCTGCCGGAGGTGTACCGGATTTCACCCCACCCTTTATATAACTGCTTCGTCACGCTCCCCCCGCTGGCATCAGCACTGACACTCGTGCTGCCCAGGTGGTCGCCAAACAGGTAGCGCACACCCACGCTGCTGCGCATGGCCACGCGCTGCGACCCGGCATAATAATACTTGGTCGCGCTCCCGCCCGCCACTTCGTAGTAGTTCTTGACGAAATAGGTGCTGGTCGGTGTGGTGGTCGTCAGCACCTGCTTCACCCGCAACCCGTCTCCATCATAGCCAAACGCAGCAATAGATGTCCCATTCTGGAGCACTTTCACCAGCCGGTTCTCGGCATCGTACACCAGGTTAACCGTGAGCACTTCCTGCAGGCTGACATCGTCGAAGTCCAGCCAGCCCGACACGCCCTCCACCCGCAGCTCCAGCCGCACAGAGGCGGCGTTGGCCGGGGTCATCAGCCGCCCGCCCACCTGCTGCCAGGTCAGGCTGCTGCTCTCGGCTGTGCCGGTGTAGACGTCTTTGTACCCGATGTAGGCGCTGCCCGCCGTGTAGTACAGGGCGCGCACGTGCCAGCCCCCGGCGCTGTCGGCTGCGTCCAGCTTGCCGTTCACCCAGGCGTACAGGTCGTACTGCTTGTTCCCGCTCACCGCAATGCTCGCCGACTGCAGCGCTCCGCTCGCCAGGTTGCCAATGGCGCAGGCGTAGCTGCCGCTGTACGGGCTGCTCGCACCACGCCCGCTGCAGTCCAGCGACGTCCCCGGGTACAGGCTGTCACTCGCTTCTCCCCACGGGCCGCTGTCGCCAGCCTCGAAGCCCGGGTCGGGCACCAAATTGTTGTAGGTGCCATTCTTCATCATGCTCACATCGTCGATTGCCAGCCAGCCGTGGGTGTATTGGCTGTACAGCCGGATGCGCGCAGAGGTTGCACCGGTTGGCGCTGTTGCGCTGCCCCCCAGGCTGATCCAGTTCGCGCTCAGGCTGGCGTTGTTGATCACCGTGGTCTTCGAG
>JAKOUW010000205.1 GCA_029782365.1 Chloroflexota bacterium | reverse complement strand
GATAAGGGCTATCGGTATGTAACGACCGATTGGAGAATCACCAACCTTGCCTCCTCCACATTTTGGCCTAAATGCGGGTTTAGGCCGATTGCCTATAGGATGGCAAGGGCTATTGACCCCAACTATGCTTGGGCCAACCTCAACAACCCCTGCGTTCAGCAGTTTTGACGCAGACAGGCCCAGATCCGCCGCAGTACCACGGGAAACACGCCTAATGACCAAGTGACAGCCGAGCCTCCTGGGCTCGGCTGTCTGTGTCTTTGTATTACTGACGAAATCTTACGCACGGGTCCTTTGGCCAAACGGCGCCAGCAAGAGCAAGGCTCACTGGCACATCAGGATGTCTACATATATCACCTGGTTTTCCGGGTCAAGCGACCAAGAAGCCTCACTGGGTGTTAGGAGCCCATCACTTGTGATAGGCCCATATTGCCTCTGGGAACCAGAAAAACTAACCCTGAACTCTGTTGCGTCGAGCGGCAACTGCTCAAAGATGGATGACGGAATAGACAAGATTCGTGCTCGTATGTCGTTCGTCGTGATCGCCTTTTTGACGTCTCTAAGCTGGAGGTGCTCCTCTAACTGCTCGTCGGCGCGATCCCATTCTCTGAACTCGCCAAAGATCCGACGCAGGCTTTTCCACTGAACACTGGTTTAAACCGGAACCCCAATCCTTTCTCGATGCATGATGGATGTGCCAGACGAGACACCGCGCAAACCCAGGTCGACTATCTCGTTTCATTGATCTAGCGGTATACACAACGCCTTGGATCTAAAGAACGAAGAGGTGTTCATACTTGACCTGCGGGGGAACAGGGATTTTCCTCACGGGAAACCCCACCTACAGCTAACCGCCTAATTCCCAACTATTGTTGGCCCTGCCTACAACACTCCTTCTCGCAGTAGATGAACAGGGGCTGGTGGACAGGGAAGACTCAACTCGCCGTTCCAAGCACTGAGCGACTATAGATGAAATAGGTCGCCGCGAAGTACAAGCCGTACACAACAGCGAAAACAGACAATGTCACAACAGTATACAGCGGGATGGCATGAGGTTGTGCAATGTAGGCAGCGAACACCTTCTGACTCCCTGCTGCTAAGAGCAGGAGTAAAGCGCAAGGAAGAACTGCTGGAATGAGAAAAAAGATGGTCAAATCCTTTAGGATCAGTTTTTTCCGTTCTGAATCTGTCACTCCTAAATGCCAAATGATCGAGTATCCTCTTCGGGATCTAGCAAGGGAAGCAAGCTGCTCGAATCCTAAAACCGTACAGGACAGTACTATAAACACCACGCTCAAATACAACCCACAGAATGATAGGGCGGCAAAACCAGATAGTGAGTTGGCTCTCCCCCATGCCTTGACGGTAACACTCATAGTAACTCGTTCGCGAGGGGCGGACAATACTTGCGGTTTCCATTCATTTCTAACGAATCGGTTCAGCTCACTCCTGAGTTCTGCCTCACCGCCGTCTACCAGGGTAACTACCAGGCGTGACAGACTCGCGTCCAATGAAAAAGCTACCTCATCCGGTACAACTATGGCACGACCTTTCGTACCTACCATGCGTGCCTGCTCCATGGGTTCTGAAAATACCAGGTCTGCATTGGAGACTAACCGTTTCCCATTCAAGGTGATGCTATTGTCTACCGCCAAGGCCTGTTTGACTTCTTTGCGAAGCGCCCATTCGCAGTGGGTAAGATATTGGTCACCAGCTAAGATCTGTTCATCTAGGCCAAGCTGTTCCCTTAACCGGTTGTAATCAGATAGAGCCATGATTTCTACTGGTACAGACGGGTCAGTATATAGGTAGTACGATACATAATCTTTAACCGGGGTTTTGCTGTCTATGAAGTCCAACACATCGTTAAAGTCTGCAATCTTGGTATCGAGAGCAACGGTCACGTCATAGGGATATTCAGCCTGGATGTTCGCCTTGTATCCAGCTCCCGTCACTAGGCCTAAGAACATAGTGGCCAAGGAGAAGGCTAGGAGAAGCGCAGTAACGGCAAGTATTTTTCCTGAACTGTTGACCCTGCTGCGTAGCTCACCAAGAATGAACAGGTTCGCACCTCTGTAAGCCCGGTTTTTTCCTCTACGCATAAGTGCAACCAATAACTCGGGGAATCTACGGTAAAACGCATACACCCCAAGCAAAATGAGGGCAAAGCCCAGAACAAGTATGAGCATGGCTAGGTTACTCCGCTCTGTTACTACTCTTTTTAGCAGGATCCCGCCGAGGGCCAAGATAACGGCAGAGCAAAACAGATAAACAGCGTACCACCTAAGGCTGCGTTCAGTGTAGGTTTCACTTCTCACCCGATCGTACAGTAACCGAATGATCGTGGTGCGCTTAATTACCGCGATGGATCTGGCTAATCCTATCCCATACATGAACAGAAAAAGCAAGAACGACACAACCATGCTTTGCCATGAAAGGCTCAGTTGATAAGCATAGGGAACATCGAAAACGTTCAAAGCCATTTTGGCAAAAACGCTGCTAAGCAGCGTTCCAATGGCTGTGCCGCAGAAGAAGGCGGCAATTCCTATCAAAACACTCTCTCCTAGGAAAAGACGGACAACTGTCCGGTTTTCCATCCCCATGAGCAAATACGTGGCAAACTCCTTTTTGCGCTGCGCTAAGATGAAATCCATCGCGTGGCTAGTGATAAAGGCACTGATCAGTGCCACAACCAGGGAAAACAGTATCAGTCCATTAGTGAGCAAGGAGATGTTCTCGGCGAGGGCTTTTACATCATCTGAAAAGCTTAACGACAGAAACGAGTACATCAAGGCGACAATCAGGGCAAGGGTTGTAAAGTAAAGCACATAGTCCCTTAGACTACGGCGCATGTTTCTCAGGCTGAGTCGGGTATACATCCTGGGGACCCCCTAAGTCTTCTAGGATAGCTAAGATCTGCCCAAAGAACTGGGTTCTGGTTTGAGTACCCCGCTCTAGCTCACCGTAAATGGTTCCATCCTTTAGGAACAAGATGCGCGAAGCATAGCTAGCAGAAAAAGCATCGTGCGTTACCATCAGGATTGTAGCTTGCAGGTTTTGGTTCATGTCCTGCATGGTTTCCATCAGAGTTCGGGAGGAACTGCTGTCCAATGCCCCAGTCGGTTCGTCGGCCAAAATCAAGCGGGGTTGATTAACAATGGCGCGGGCGCAAGCACAGCGCTGTTTTTGCCCACCTGAGACTTGATGCGGATATTTGCTGAGTACATCCTGGATACCTAGTCTTTCGGCGATCGCATGAACCTTTTGATCAATTGTCTTTGAGTCCTTCCCATTTATTGCCATGGCCAGAGCAATGTTTTCCTGGATCGTCAGAGTCTCAAGCAGGTTAAACTCTTGGAAAATGAATCCAAGAGTCTCCCGCCTAAAACGGGCAAGGTCCCTGTCCTTGATCTGAAGTAAGTCTTTTCCATCCAGGTAAATCTGCCCGCTAGTTGGACTATCAATAGTGGAGATACAGTTCAACAATGTGGTCTTCCCTGAGCCTGAGGCGCCCATGATTCCCACAAACTCTCCCTTAGCAACCGTAAAGCTGAGGCCGTTGAGAGCGCGAGTAATGTTTGGCTCAGCTCCATAGTCTTTTTTCAAATCGATGACTTCCAATATGCGCATCTCCAATGCTCCTCGCCAGTTACCTGATGTTTCTGTCCTTCTTTTTTCTATACTCTCTGATCATCTTGTTGCGCAGGGGAACCCCAACGCCAATCAGCAAGCCCACTAGCACAATGGTCAAGTCCATAGGTTCACCTCCCCTACTCGAAACTACTCGTCGGATTTCATCTCCAGCAGGACATCCAGGAGATGATGTAACTCTTCTGGGGATAGATCCGCCATGCGAGCCACCTTGATGGCCTCCAACAGGGCTTCTTCCACTTGGCACACTAATTGTTCTCTAAGTAGTTCTGGCCCACGCTTAAGCACAAAGCAGCCGCGTCCCTGGACATTCTTAACGAAACCTTCTTCCTCCAATTCGGCGTAAGCTCTTGATACTGTGAGCACGCTGATGCGCAGTTCCTTTGCAACAGTTCTAAGGGATGGGCAGGCCTGTCCCTCCTGCAGATCACCGGACAGAATTGCTGCCTTAATCTGATGTTTGATCTGTGCATAGATTGGCACATCTAATCCATTCGAAATAATGAGTTTCATACTTATCATCAACCGTTCCAACTGTTATACCTGTTTATATAACAGCATAGCAGATGAAGGAAAATTTGGCAATAACTTCATCTCCGGTGTTGCCAAAATGGGCAAAGTTGCCCCTGCTGCGTCTTCCAAAAAAAGCGACCTTCCTGGATCACCCTAGGAAGGTCAGCAAAATGAAACTTATCTCTAAGACGCATCTCACGGCTGCGCGCAAGACAGGGACCGTGCAAACTGCTGGCGCTCGAGGTCCACTGGCTCTACTCACCTTTGACAACAAAACACGTCCGATGGTCGTTCTCTGCCAACACTATTGCCAACGCCATTTCGCCCAGAACTCCTACGTGCAGACGGCTATCATCAGCGGACGAGACCCAGAGCCAGCATTACTCCAACCAGAACCAACACTGCGCTGACGATGTATAACGCCACAGATACTGCAGCATCTCCCAGGTGCTTTCTCAGCAACCTTGCACTCATCGAATCCCAGAAGAACCGAGATCGCCTATATGTCACCACGCTCAGGAAAAGGCCGATCAAAGCCAGCAGAACACCGCCCATGACATTGTTCATGATCACCATCCCCCTCCCCGCTCTTGTACCTTCACTAGAAGCCCACCACATTGCTGAGGGCATGGATCAGCATCCAAGGCCAGAGCATTCCCGTGCGGTAAACCCCATAGGCCATCAAGCCCCCAAACAGAGCCGTGCTGGCCACGCTGCTTAAGGCCAAGGGCACAGTGGGGTATACCCGGAAAACGAAGTCCGGGATGTGCAGGAGGGCAAACAAGGCCACCGACAGTCCCATCCCCCAAACGGGTTTCTTGGTGACAGCTGTGAACAGAGGCTGCATCACGCCGCGGAAAAAGAACTCTTCCTGGAATCCAGAGTACAAGACGGCATACAGAAGAAACACCCAGCGTTCCACAGTCAAGCCACTGACAAGGAACGCCGCCGTATAGATCAGCAGAAACGGTATGGCAGGTTTCAGATCGCCTCCAGAAAAACCAAACCCTCGCCGCTTAACCCCTAACCTGCGCAAAACAAAGGCGGGAATGAGCACGAAGAAGGGCAGGCCCCGCACGATGTTCGCCGCCATGTACCCCCCTGGAAAGTCATCGAAGAGATTGTGCCACAGCGTCCAGCCCGGGATCCACGAGAAAACAGGATACCCTGGCATATACCCCTGCCTCTGCAGCCTGTCCACAATGGAACCCAGGATGAACAGGTAGACAATGACTGTGATGGCCGCTCCCCACTTTGCCTGTCCTGTCTCAAGCTTCTGAGCAGCCAACCGATCTCCCAGCGGCTTCTCGGACAGGACGTGGATCAATCCCAAGGCAAGTGCATAGACCAAAATGCCCACTAGACCAGAGCGCAGCCCGTTAGCGAGACTACCGCCGTAAGAAACATTCGACCACACTTTTGCCGCTAAGAACAGAACCCCGAACACAAGGGGTACAGGATGACACACTAAGCGCTGGTAAAAACCCCATAGCTTCTTCACCATGACAACCACCCATTTTCAGCTTTGATTTCCTGCTCTAGAGCTCAACCAAGTGAAGCATTCGTAACGGATTAAGCTGCTGCGGCTGAAAGGAGAACCCTTTGGCGAACATGGGCTTCACCTCGCCAAATACAAGGCCTCCACCAAGGCCGCACCCACCAAAAGAAGCAGCGTCAAGACTGCCAGTGCCTTTTCTGCACCGGAAAACCTCAAAGAGCGCAGAGTATGCTTTTCTGCCCACTCCTTGGCGGGGAAACTGTCGGCTACAAGCAGCGATTTGGTTAAAGTCAGCCCGCAGAAAACAGCATAAGCACTGGTCTCCCATAGGCCTATACGCAGATACTGCATGTTGGCAGCCGCCACGCTGGGAAACGGAACCTCAAAGCCGTTGGTCCCAGCCAGCCAGCCGATGGCCGCACCCTGAACGATCAGGACCAGCAGTCCGGGGGTCACCACACCGAAGCGGACCAGCAAGTTGCCTGCACCGATGAGCAGCAGTACAATGCAGTTTCTCAGCACGATATAGCCCATCGTGCTGGCCACCCCGCCAACCGCGGCGCTGGAAGGCGCTACTGCCGGTACATCCTGCCACGCGCCAGGCTTGGCCAGATACCCCGCGGCAAAGAAAACCCAGAGCACAGCCTGGAGAAGGAGCCAAACGATGATGGTCCTCTTCATCGCGCCAACCCTGTACAAACCACTGAACAATCTGCCTATGGATTTCGACATGCCTACAACTCCTTATATTGTTGTTAGTCCTGCACCAGCTCACGGCAATAACTGCCAACGCTGCAACGTTCTTTGGAGGAAGTGCCGATCCTGCTGTGAGTATCGGCACATCACGGCCTCATGTTCCCTCAGCTAACGTGATCAAAAGCTGCGGATCAATCACGTCCAAGCCATGCTTGTTCGTGATGATCGAGTCAGACAAAAGCTGCAGCCGTTCATCGTTTGTCAGTTCAGGGTTGACATGCAGAGCCAGCGCAGCTAAGCCCGCCAGAAGCGGCGTGCCCCAACTCAAGCCCCACTCAGGATCGTATACATATTCACTTTTGCTGGTGTGGGAAGCGATATAACGCCCACCACAGGGAAGGTAGAGGGTAATGAAGCCCATTTCCGCATCTCTTTCTTTCCTAATCGCCACCAAGTCTTCCCTGGTCATGCTGTGCTCTCGCAAATACTCGTCCATCCACTCCCCGATCACGATGTTATCAAGGTTGTTCATATCCTCCCTGTCGACATAGGCAGCCTCCCGCAAAGCAATGGGAGGATCCGTCAATGTGGGCACGGTGGAAGTGAAAACAAGGATCCCCTGCTCTCCGGCTTGCTGAACAAGGCGATTAAAGGCAGCCTCATCTTCAGGCAGCCCGGTGGAGATGCTCACGATCCTGATCTTCTGGGACGGTTCCAGCGCAGCATTGTAGTGCAGCAGTCTCTCCAGCGCGTCTATTACATTCCTACGATCGGCGAAATTGACAGCGAAAAAGTGCAAATTGGCTTCGGGCACTGCACCGCATCTCTTTCCCACCAGCACACTGGCAACCGTTGTTCCATGATACAGATCAGTCTCAATAACGGACCCAACCTTCTCAAAATGAACTAAACGATCACCGAACTCCTCGTGATCCGCCAAGAGAGGACCGTCGATAATGGCCACGTTTACACCTCTGCCTGTGTATCCCTGCTCATGGAGGGCCCTTAAGCCCAGCCCGGGTTCCACCACAGATACGTCCTTCACGATCATCACACTCTGGCTGGCCCGCTGATTCCTAAGGTATGTGTATCCAAGCACACCAGCTAACACAATGACCACAAGCCCGGCAGCCACACCGATCTTCTTCATCCAGCCGCACACCTCCTAGAGTCCATGACTAACGGCAGCCAAATACCGTAATAGTAAGAAACGGAACTAAAAGGAGCTGACTATGCCCACGCTGAAGCTGTGGGTGTTTGCTAGGGACAGGTTCTTGCTGTACTGGGCCCTGATCTTGAGGCCGATGGGCGTTCGGTAGGTTAGGCCCACGCCGACACTGTGCAGCCGATCGCTGCGGCCTAGATCATCTGCATCTTCCCAGATCGCCGCTGCCTCATAATTGACATGGGCTGCCAAATCGTGGGTGAAGTAGCGCCGCAGCTCCAGATTGGAGTACAGGTTCATCTCCCCGACGAACATGGGAGAGCTTGCACCCAGCTGCCCGCTTCCGCCCAGGCGCGGCCTGCGATCAAAGGGAGTCCCGTGTTGGGTCCAGGCACCACTGATTTCCAGCCTAACAACGGAGCCCGCACCAAGATAGGATAGGGTCCGCACCCTAATGTGGCCGCTGACAAATCTCTCGCCTAAGTCCTGCTTGTTGGCCAAAATGGCGCCGCCGGCTTGTATGGAAGTCCCTTCCCGGGTCCAAGTGGTCGTGCCGGGCCAGCCTGCTTGAGCCGTGATGCCCAGGGTCACATAGTCACCGCTTGGTACAACTAGGCCTGTGTCTGACCCTATCTCCTCAACCCGGCTCTGCGACAGTCCCAGGGTGAGGCCTAGAGCACTGTGAGCCCCAATGGGCACGCTGCTGCTGAAGGAAGCGTCCTTCCTCTCCAGGCTGTACTCGCTTCCCTTGTGCGTACCCCAGCCGAGCTTCGTGTGGACTTTCTGTGACTGATAGCGCGCGGCAGCAGGCCAAGAGCCCAAGGGGAAGGTGAGGTAAGCCGTCCTCAAGCGGCTTGGCCCGAAGCTGTACCCCCCGCCGATGGACGTTAGCGTTCCTGCCACGTTGTAATACCGCATGGCTATGGTCTTTTGGGAAAGGTTCAAGGCACTTTCCACCACAAACTGGACGGGATCCAGGTAAAGGCCAAACCCTTCACTGATCCGCACCACAACCTCAACCGCATCTTCCCCAACGGGAACCACATACATCTCAACCTGATCTAGCGCTCCCAGAGCATCAAGGCGCCGCTTTGCAGCTGCAAGCCGGGTAAAATCAAAGGGCGAACCTTCCTCAAGCTGGAGAATCCTAGAGATGATCCTTTCGTCTGTCCGCTGGGCTCCCAGGATGCGCACCTTAGCTATCTGCATGCCCTCATACTGAGTGTACAGATTTGCATCATGAACCGGAATGGCCTCGGGGGCCTGAAAGAGCCGGGCCAGGGCACTGTCTCTGGTCGTGAAATAGTACGAAGAGCCGGAGAACTCCAGGTAGACAGGCCTGCGCAGCCCCACCTCAGCCAGCTGCCGGTAAAAGGGCGCGCTGCCGGCCAAATCGGCGACCTCTACGTCCAGTGCTGCTTGAAAGCACTCCACCGCCGCAGTCCGATCTCCCTCATTGTCATGCAGAGAACCGAGCATGGCCAGGGCTTCCAGGAGATAATACGCCTCCCCAACGTAAGACCTTTCCGCTAGGATCTGGAAGTATCTCTGCGCCTCTGCCTGGTTTCCCAGCCGCAGATAGGCATGGGCCCTTAGGTTCACTGCCGCCTCAGCCTGGGCAAACTCAGGATCAAGCTGTTCAAGGTAATCCAGGGTTTCGTCCAGCCTGTTCTGGGATAGCGCCAGTGCCGCCTTACGGACAAGCAGCCAGTTGATCAGGTTGTTGTCCTCTGGGGTCTGACCAACGTTGCGGGAAAAAACAGCGGGTTCTTCGCCCGCCAGCGCCTTGGCCAGGCTGAAGGCATAGAATTCGTTATCAGGGGCGCCCCGCTCTGCGCTCGGAATGGAAACCCCCATGATCTGCTCCTCGGGGAAAAACACGCAGCTCAGCATAGATCCAGTGTTGTTGATGCCATCCAGAAGCCCCTCATATTCACCGCTGCCGGTCTGGCCCCGATCCCGCAGCAGTTCCACCATGGATTCCACCTGGATTTCCCCGTAATGGTCGGACAGGAACTGGGAAAGCCTTTGGTCACGGCGTTCAGAAGCCAACCAGCCTGAAGCCTGGAACTGCCGCATATACTCACTGTTATATCTATTCGTAGCAGACAGCAGTCCTTCCTCGGCTCTCCTCACGGCAAAACGGTTGGCATCAACCTCCAGCACCACGGCATCAGGGATCTTGCTGTCTGAAATCACGATGTTCATACCGAAAGTCCGGGGTGTACCAAGTACGATTTCCATGGCTTCGTCTAGGCTTGCTGCACGCTGCACAATCTGGCGCAGGAGGAACAACATGGCCATGCCGTCCAAGGAGTTATCATCCCTATCCACCAAAGAGTAGTTCATGGAAACGGTGATTCCTTGGTTGTTCATGGCCTGCATGACACCTACTTGGGTCGGGTATGTGTAGGTGATAAATGGATATCCCTGATCCGGTTCATAGACCACCACATAGCCGTACTGTGCCCAGTCCATCATTGATATGTTATCGAGGTTGCGGGCATGATACAGGGCTCCGCTGGCTGTTGCCCCGCCAAAAGCCACAACTGAGGTACAGCCGTAGGTCATGCCCAGGTCTTGAGACACGTTGCCCATGATCACGTCCATTGGATCGGTATCTTGGCCCCCGCTCACTCCCAAGACCAGGCCCTCGAGTTCCTGGAGCAAGTCATCCGGGATGTTTCTGCGAATCCAGGGAGCCAGCTTGTACTGGAAGTAGAACTGCTTAAACCCCTGAACGAGCCGCTCAAATCCCGAGACCTGAGCTTTCAACGGATCTAGCTCATCCCTCATCCGGAGCAGGTGCTCGGAGGGATACAAGTGCGCGAGAAGGGTCCCATGCTGCAGCCCCATTTCGTAGGGAGTGCCCTTGAGGTGCATGAAAACCATGGGACCCATGATCTCCATATAGCCTTTGCCAGCCTGGAACCTATCGCCGATCTGCTCAACACTCAGTTCCGATGAACTCTGCGCCGAACTCGAAAGCAGTACCAATAAGACAACCGCACAAACCAGCACCCTTCCTGTTGGATGAACGCAGTTCATACTGCCCGACCATCTCCCGTTGTGGATTGATGGCAGTTGCTGCCAACCCTGTCACTATTCGTCGGTTGGAAATCTTATCCTCCTGTCAGATAACCACTTTTCCAATTTTTTCACATGAAAGGGTACAGCGCCCGGCCGCAAGACAGGTCACAAAAAAGGTTACCCAGAGTAACCAACCGGCAGCAGGAAGTCTGGGAACGTTCGAAAAATGGATTTGCAGCATTGGTCACTCGGCGGGATCAACCTAGTCCACTGGGAAAGGAGGTAGTTTGCGTGCAGCCTAAGGATCAGACAGACCGTCCTATTAGGGAAGCAACGGAGCTTGCTGACGAGGAGTTGAAGGAAGTAACTGGCGGCATCATGAAGCCCACTATCTGCCCAACCTGCGGGACTACTCAGGTACTCAAGGACGGCAAGTGGTGGTGCAGCAAATGCCAGCGATAGACGACTTTTCCGCAAACATCGTAAGCAAAACCCTTCCAAGTACTCCAAGAGCCCCGAGAGATTTCGGGGCTCTACCTTCTTTCGCCTAATAGGAAACCTTGGAACGGTTGTGCTCTATATGAACCAAACGGATGTCACTTCATAGAGCCGCAACGTCGTAACTCACCAAGGAAATCCAAGGTCTCTTCAACTCTTTCCCACACCTTTTCGTCGAAAGGCAGGTTCCATAGACTCCATGCGCCATGTTGCCAATATCCGATTAAGTAATTAGGTGGCACATGGTTGTATATTAGAACTTCTTCGTCACCATAGCGATGCAGGAATTCCTCTTCGGTTTTCGGAGTTAACTTCTTCATCTCCGCAAAGAAGGAAGGGATTGACGGGTAGTACAACTCAAAGTATTCGCGAAAAGCCTGGGTTTCAAATACATACTTACCAACCAAATCCTGGCGAAGGACGGATTCTATGTCGGACCACAAAACCCCCGGCGGCAGCTTGGACTCCTCAATGTAGGCCTCGCACTGTGAGATACACATCTGCAATCTTTCGGGTTCTAGTATCCATTCAGGGAAATGCGAAGGTCCGTTATCCCACTCACAATTGATGATGAACTGTCTCAATCTCGCTGCAGCGTCAAACAAAGAAGCCTTCGAACCCGGCAGACTCACAACAGCAGGATCAACTAATATGAACTGCCCCATTCCGTAAAGATTGCGCCTCAATAACGACAAATAGACATAGCTAGTACGCCCCAATGCATCATCATACGGGTACGAATTAGTTGCCTTGTACTTACCGGGACAAAAGAGTCCATTTTCCCTTATGTCCTTCCATGTTTCGTGTAACCGGTAAGATCCATGAACCAATGGCCACTTCTCGATGTCTTGCATTGTCTCTCCCCCGCGCCCCTAGTTTCCCAGGTGTTTCTCCACTGACTAGCAGCGATGGGAGGCCGCGAAGCCCCGATTGCCTGCTAGTGCCCTATGCAGCTTCTCCTTGAGAACTGCCAGGTTTGCCATCTCCGCCACTTCTCCCAGGCTGTACCAGATGATTTCAGCACCAAATTCGTGGAGCAGCAGTCCGACAAAGCACTGTTCGGCAACCCGTGCCGCGTCATACTCGCCGAAATATGCGTCCAGATAGGGCCCCTCGAAAGAAAAGATCTGGCAGACGATGGAGGCCAGTTCATATTCCACGGAAGCCAAGACTGCATCGGCAAAATCGATGATGTAAAGCTGGCCCCTGGCGTCAATCAGTACATTGTCGGGAGTAAGATCTCCGTGAACATAAACGGGATCAGTTAGCTTGTAGTTCCGCAGATACTCATGGCGCTCCGCTTGAAAGCTTGCGGGAAACTTGCACCAACGCTTACATGCCAGGGCACGCTTGACCACATCATGCCCGTTGAAACGCTCACACGGCGTGTTCAGGCGATCGGTGATCGTGCGCAGCTGGTGGGCGAACTCCCGTTTCTGGCCGTCAGTCATGCTGCCGTTCCGCCTATCAAAGGATTCTCCTGAGATATACTCCATGACCAAATACGGAAACTCATATTTGTCCTCCAACCGGCCGCTGGCCAAGGCTGCAGCGCGGATACTCCCATTCTGTTGGCTCGGGCAATGCCGAACAGCTCGGTTTGATAGTCGGATTCGGTCTCGAAACCGGACTCCTTGGGGGCGAATATCTTCACCACCAGATCGCCCACTTTAAACACTGCATTTGTACCCGGCGTGCAGTGTTCTATCTCAGCTATGGGCAAGGCGTGTTGACTCAATATGTGTCTTATCAGCGGCTCAAAAGCCTCAATGGACTGAAACACCCGCCCCCAAGATGTCCAGCCGTCAATCGTAGCAGTAAATCGGTCCATGCATGCTGAGCCTCCAACCTAAACCCGACCCTGATTCCCTGGCGATTATGGAGCTAAGCTCCGGGATCGCCAGCGTGGTCACCCTGGGGTGACCACGCTGCTCTCAGGTCTTTAGAAGCTGATATTCGAAAGCTCACTCAGAATCCCCTCCAATTCTTGGAGAAAAGCTGAGTCCGCTAGGTTCTCTTCCCTGCCCCGCTCCACAGCTCGGCCCAGCCTGAGGATGATGGATGCTAACTGCTGGAGCGGATCCAATGCCCTGGACACCTGCACCACGCTGTGCGAACCAATGAGGCATACCGCGTCGATCTCGTTGAAACCTGGCACTAGGTCCGTTCGGAGTACCAGTCGAACCCGTCGAGCAGGAACGTCCACTTTGATGTTCTCAATGGAGAAGATGCGGGATTCCTGTGAAGCGGCTTGGGCACTTCCCTCCCAGACAACATGGGGCATTCCTGTTTCGTCAATGACTTCAACCTTGACGATGGCTCCTGGATTGTAGGTTTCATACACATCGATGCGCCGCACATACACAGCCTCGTCGTAGAAGAGCTCAACCCACTCTTCCCCGCCGTTGCTCGTGCTCGCCGTCCAGGCCCTATCATAGTCACCATATTTGGGATAAACATCGGGTACACCGATCATCTGCTCAGGAGTCCAGCGGTCCTCCCGGTATTGACTGCTGGCCTTGGCTCCACTTGCCCACTGAAGTTCCATGTCGGCCTCCCCCTGAGCTTGAGGCCAAGGGGAGCTGTGGCTCCCGGTGATGCTCACCGCATCTATTTCGTTCCAACCACTTACGGAATCCGTGTCCAAAGTGATTCGCACCCGTTGGCAGGGTACTGTGACGATGTCATTCTTGACGCTAAACACCCTTGCGCCGCTGGTTGCTGCACGTCCCCCTGTACCTTCCCAGATCACGTGCCAGCGTCCCATGGTGTCGATCAGTTCCACCTTTACTATGGACCCTGGATTGAAGGTTTCATAGATGTCCACAGTCTCTACATAAACGGCCTCCGCAAACCCCAGTTCAACCCACTGCAGGCCAGCGTCCTGAGAAGAGGGGGCCCAAGCACGCCGATCGTCCCCATAGTTGGAGTAAAAATCCGGCTCGCCCAACATCTGCTTCGCTGACCAGTCGCCGCTTCCATATTCACTGCTTGCAGAGGCTGTAACCGCCCACTGGGTACAAGACTGCCCCTGGACCTCACAGACAGTGCCAAACAAGACGAACCCAGCGAGGAGCAAAATGATCCACCATTTTTTCCGCATCGTTCTTCCCCCAGTCTTTTATTTAGACAAACGATTATGGCAGCGCTCACAACGATCGTTATGAATCGGGCTTCCTCAGTCTTGATCAACACGATGTACTCCATATATGATTGGCCGGAGCCATCGTCGCCACTTTTGCACCGCCTGTTCTCCAACTCCTTCACTCATTTCCCACCTCAGCAGCCAGAACAACCCTACGGATCCCAGAATGGTAACGACGAAGTGAAATATTCCCGCAAGACCCAACTCTGAAAAGTCTACAAGGTGGGTTGGTTTGTTCACCCCGCGATAATGCTCACACTGCTGTAAATGGCATACAGCAGGCAGCGATGATTACCAAGACTACGGGGTTAAGCCGTTCGTTCTTTCCCTTAGCCATTCGGGTCGCTATGTACTAAGCGTACCGTGAAAGGGTGGATATGCCATCGCCCGTTCGGTGGAGAAAGCAAAAAAAGCGCCCTCATACTTTAGTATGAGAGGCGCTTAAACACCCGCTATATCCCTATCTCCCTTGCTCACCCAAGACAACGACGGAATTGTACTCCGCAACCGCCAGCTGATCACCCTCTGGCGACCAGGCCAAGGCCTGTAGACCCACCATCCAGGTGGGATAAACAAAAAGGACTTCTCCAGTGGCAGCATCCCAGATGCGTACCGTGCCGCTGTGGCTGGCTCCCGCCAGGTAGCGCCCGCAGGGGGACCATTCTACCACAGTGACCACGCTTTCGGCCTCGGCCAGGGTCCTTACGACCTGATCTGTTTCCAGATCCCAGATCAGAACTGCCCGATCATAGCCGGAGCTCGCTAGGTGCTTACCGTCCGGAGACCAGGCCAGGGACCGCACCCAATCTGTGTGCCCCTCGAGCTTCGTGATTTCCTCACCTGTATCCCCGCTGTAAACATGCACAGCTTGATCACGACCGCCAAAGGCCACCTGATCGCCCCGGGGAGACCAGGCAACCACAGTAACCCACCCGGGGTTTTGAATCCCCACCACTTGGGTTCCCGTGGGCACATCCCAGATGGCCACAGTGGTATCCCAACTGGCACTGGCCAGCTTCATGCCATCGGGCGCCCAGCTTAGGGAGAGAACGATGTCCTCGTGGCTCACATTCTTCATCCCCACCGCAAACTCAAAGCCCTTTTCGTGCACAAACGGCTTCTTGATGCGCTCAGTGAGAGCACCAGGATGTTCGCCTCCGGTAGGATCCCAAAGGCGCACCAGCAGATCATGCCCGCCGCTGGCCAGGTAGGTACCATCTGGTGACCAGGCCATACCTTCCACAGGCTGGCTGTTATGGCCGGACAGCTGCAGCAGGTGCCTGCGCGCCTGGAGATCCCAGATGTGGATGATCCCGCCTTCGTCACCTGAGGCCAGGTAGTCTCCCTCAGGTGACCAAGCCAGCGCCTTGACATATCTGTTGTGGCCCACGATTCTCCGCAAATTTTCCCCTGAATCTGCCGACCAGAGATCGATGATGCCCCGGTAAGTCCCGCTGACCAGGCGCTGCGCTGAACTGTCCCAATCCACTGCCAGCACATAGTTCCCTGCATTGATACTCTGCACCAGCCCCTGTGTCTCCATGTCCCAGATCTGGATCAGTTTGTCTCTGCCACTGGCCAAATAGCGGCCATCAGCAGACCAACTGAACGTAGTCTCTCCGGCTTTGAACTGCTCCAGAAAGATCTCTTCTCCTGTTTCGACGTTGAGTACCTTGGAGGCACCGCCTCCCAGGGCCATGGCAACCAAAGAGCCCTGCGGCGCAGCGGAGAGGGACAGGATCTTATCCCTCACTGGAATCTCTGCGCTGAGTTCACCCAGCTCAACCTCCCAGGCCGTGAGGCTTAACTCATCGCCGCCCGTAAACAAGAACCTGCCGTCTGGAGACCAGGCCACCGCCCTCACCCACTTTTCATGGGTCAATGTTCTCAGCTCATCCCCCGTGACAGCATCCCAGACCTTCACTTCCCCATCCCAGCTGGAGCTGGCCAGTTTGCCGCCATCAGGTGACCAGGCCAGATCTGTGAGCAAAATGGTATCGGCATGCATCGACTGGATTTCCCAGCCAGTCCGCCAATCCCAGATCTTGATTTCGCCGTTGCTGGTGGCGCTGGCCAAATAGTCGCCTTGGGGAGAAAAGGAGATAACCTTAACGACACTAGTATGACCCCAGATTGTCCCCATGAGCTGTCCGTCACTGGTCCGCCAAATCCTGATGGTCCGATCACTGCTGCCGGTGGCGATATACTGATCATCCGCACTAAAGGCAACTGTCTCCACCCGATCGAAGTGGGAATCGAAGGCAAACTGCTTCCCCCATTGGCTGAAATCAGGTTCAGGCCAAGCTTGGGCAGCAAATGTCAGCTCCCGGCCTTCTTCAAGCACCTGCTTCTCCGGGAAAAACGTGTAACCCACCTTGCGGGGGATGATCACAGTGCCGCTAGGAGCAGTGGTCTCAAAGTACCCACCCGCATCTGTCTCCACATAGGAACCCGTTCCATCCAAAATGAAGAGGCTTACTCCTGTTAAACCCTGGGCATGATCTTCCGTCAAGACGACTCTCCCCGAGATACTGCCCGCCTCAGGCGCATCAACCCCCCGCTCACAGCCGCTCACGGACAGGACAAGCAAAATCAAAACAACCATCAAGGAAAGGCACTTAGACTCTGATCATGTCTTCCATATCCCCTTCGTCTTTCTGTCCTCTTTATTTACTACTTCGGACAGGCAGAATCCTCTTATGCCGAACAATTGGTGCAAGGTCGAAAAAGGGGCTGTTGCAGAATGAACGTTGATTAGTTCATCCTGCACGGCCCTTTTTTGTCTAATAACGAGAATACGGGCTCGCGAAGGAGCCCGTACCCTGGTATAATTTAGTTATGCAAGCAAAACTATACACCAAAGATTATACCGTGCTTTGCTCTGGTTATCAACTACGTTTGCCGTTAAACGATAGCGTCAAGCTACTGTAGGCTCGAAGACCCAATGCCACCCTGTTGCGACGAGTTGAATGTGTTCTTTTGTTCGGATTAGAAAGTGAAAGTAGCGTTCGCGATCCGTCGCAGCAAAGGTCCCCAGCCCTTCGTTCCTCTGCTGACGGCCGGAATGTTACCCAGGGTTTCAAAGCTGGAGCCGGCGGCCTTGGAAAGCAACGCTAGACTCTGCCGGGGAATG
>JAKOUW010000150.1 GCA_029782365.1 Chloroflexota bacterium | reverse complement strand
CATCTTCTGAGTACTTCTTTAGCCATATATAAATCGTTGGTTTATGCAACCCCAATTCCCTTGCTGCTTCGATCGCTGTTAGCTTACCTGCCCTAATCTGCTCTACATAAGCTATCTTTGTATCCCTGTCATAGTGCTTCGCCATTTAGACACCTCCAGACGATCCTCCCTTTATTATCGTCGATCTTCTCGGTGTCCGCTGCTAGCGGTACCACAGCCATACTTCAATTCGCTAAGGTGATCCCACTTTTCAATTTCTGCTGGCCAAGTATCCCGAGCTACTCTAAGTGGTGCAATCACGAGAACTTTACTAACCAGAAAGCTGTCAAGGGCAAGGTCAAATATGGAAGTGAGGGCAATAACTGTCTTGCTAACCTAAGCCCATGTCCAAGAATATGGCCGCCACAGGCCTCTTTAATAGATAGTCAATGGCATATCGCTGATATCCATGTGGAATGAACTTCACTAGGCATCGCCTCCTGAAATCACTGCTGCAATTCGCCTTTCATCGTCCAACACATGTACCTTAAAGCCAAGGCGCCTGAGCATCTCATGCCTCTTTCTTTGGAGCGGCCGAAGTTTTGACCCCGGCGCTTTCACCTCAACAAAGGCCATCTTGCCGCCAGGAAATAGCAATAGGCGATCAGGCACTCCATCATAGCCCGGGGAAACAAATTTTAAGGCTAAACCTCCCACGTTTTTTACTGCCTTGACCAGTTTTTGTTCTAGCTGTTTTTCTCTCATTTCAACCTCCGTGTGCCCATGCTTGTGCACAAGGGGTTTAAACTCTTACGCGTATATACACGCGTATACGCGTGCCAGTATCTCTTTTTTACTATAGTTATAGATTTAATATGGTTTTTTATAGGAAGATAGGCAGAGATAGACTGGAAAAGCGCATGGATTGCCCGCTTGCGGCTGTGCCTATGGTTCAACCCACAGGCACACTAGGAAGATAAGGCACAGAATTGTTGTGCCCATGATCTGCCCATGAGCCTGAATCTGTGTTCTTAGTTCTTACAAAAATCGCGGTGTCCGAGAAGCGGAAGGATTGCTGCAGATCTTATGGTAGTGCTTTAGTGAAGGATTTTCTTTGTGTTGGCCGCAGTGGCGAGGATGTAGTGGCAGAATGTGGTAGTGAATATGGCGGGTGCAACCGTATTAGGGGGCATGGCACATGCAGCTGGATCAGACCCCTGAGGACTTGATCAAAAAGGCGATGCGGTGCGAGACGGTAGAAGAACTTATGAAGCTGGCCAAAGACAACGACATCGAGCTTACAGAAGAAGAAGCCGTTAAGCTGTTGGGTGTAATGAATCCCAAGTCTGGCGAGCTCTCCGACAGTGAACTGGATGCGGTTACTGGCGGACAAGATAAGGGTGGCGGTATTTGCCGAAGCTGTGGGCTCTGGTTTGAGTGGATGCCCGTCGGTGACTCCTATGTGTGCCGAAATTGCGGGTATCGGAAGAGGATGTGAGTCAGCTGGCTGATGGGGGAAGTGGAGTGCCGTCTTGATGCAAAAACTGTGGCCCCTTTTCCCATGCAGGGCAGTGCGGTACACGTTGAGCGTAACAACATCAGGGTGGTGATTGAAAAACGGCGGGACTGCTGAGCCAGTCCCGTCATTTTGTTGATGACAAGCCTTACAACATCGGCATGGGCCTACCGTTGAAAAAAATCCGAAAAGTGGCTACCTTTTCCAGGAGGATAGCATTTCCCGGTGACGAATAGTGAGAAAGAAGGCAGTAAGTAATTGCCATCAGTCCACAATGGGAGACGGTCGGCGGCATGGACTACGTTTATCCAAGAGTACGGGTTCTGGCGTTTGCGGTGCTCTTAGTCGTACTGCTTTCCAGTTCAGCACAGAGTTCACCGGAATTGCGTGTTGAGCAGATTGGCAACAGGTTCCAAGCTGGAAAAGGTTATATGGAGATCACAGGTCCCGTTGTATTCATGCATCTCAAGGGCACGCCCTACGAAATGGGGATGCAGCATGGGACGCTGCTCACCCAGTTATTTCCCGAAGGGCATCTGCTGAGGATGAGGGATGAGCTCAATCCATTAAAGGCTCAGGTCTCCGGATTTGAGCGGCTAGTTCAGGGATTCAAGCGATTCTATTTTCAGTACAAGATGGCTCCCTGGATTCGTAGAAACATCCCGGATGATCTGTTTCAAGAGCTCGAGGGCCTGGTCTGTGGGGTGAGCGGGGGCGCTGATACTGATCCCATGGACATTGTTGTGGGCAATGTGTCCCAAGACCTAAACATGACCTTCGGCTGTACGTCCATCGTGGCTTTTGGCGAGGCAACGGCTAACGGAGCTTTATACCATGCCCGCAACCTCGATAACGTATCCATGATGGAGTGGGCGCAATACGGATATGTTGTGGTCTATGAGCCGGATCAAGGATACCCATTTATTACCTACACATACCCGACCTACGCAGGTCTAATGCAGGCCATGAACAACCAAGGCATCACCGTTTCCGTAAATTACTCTTTGGTGGATCAGGCTGCGAACTCCCTCGATGGCATGGCCATGATGTTTCTGCTGCGCCAGATTGTGCAGTATGCATCCCGTCTGGACGAAGCCGTGGAAATCGTACTTGGTACACCGCGAACTTTCGGGATGAATATCATCATTTCGGACAGCAAGATCCCTGATGCGGTCGTGCTGGAGGTGGATGCGAACCGTTTCGCCGTGAGGAAAGCCCAGGCAGGGCTGCTGTCGGCCACAAATCGGTATAGCAGTGAGTATATGCGGCAGTTCCAAGCCTCAGGCTGGTTAGCTTCGGAACGTCGTGATCAAAGGCTCGCCCAGTTCCTTGCCGACCATTACGGGGAGATTAAGGTGGAATCCATGGTGGAGCTGCTGCGGGATCGGGGCCAGCCTGGCAGTGGAGAATATGAGGGCCTGCTGGACGGAATCAACAACACCGGTTCTTTGTTGAGCTGCGTGTTCTCCCCGGAGGAGCAGATGATGTGGGTGTCCATCCCTGGCGACGGACGCGGATCCCCGGACAACGAATTCTATGCCTTTAGCCTGGCAAAAGCGCTAGCGGGGGAAGAGCCGGCGATTTCTTCTCGAAACACCAAGCCAACCACAGAGGATCACAACCTGGCCAACTGGCTACTGGTCCGCGCGGCAGCGCTTGCCTATGGCGAGAACAGGCTGGCTGCCACGCTGGATTATCTAGAACAGCTTGATCCGGCGTTTTCCCAGGCTGAGGCGGCAATCAACCTCAGGGCTCACACCCATCTGCGGCTGGGAAATCAGGCGGAGGCGCAGAGATACTTCCAAATCTTGGCAGAAAGGCCTCACGTAGCGGAGGCTTACCATCTCCTGGAAGCTCTGGCCATTCTCGGGTCACTGCATGACAATGCAGGGGAGCGGGCGGAAGCAGTGGAGTGCTATCAAGCGGCGCTTGCGGTACAAGTGGCCGATCTGGCTGGCAATACGCCTTTTTACCGACAGCTAGCCGAGGTGGGCCTGCGCAGGTCCGTCTATCTAGAATTCTCCGGTTCCTCGTATTATTTCACGACTCGGGATAGCGCCCTGGCCCGGTTCTTTCAGGCTCCCCAAGCGATCCCGTGGGGTGATGCCCATCTGTACAGCCAGTATGATGGTAGGCAGATAACCAATGTTCGCGTTCTTGGAGCCCACAGGACAGATGAAGGGCTCGTTGCTAGGATTCTCCGGCTAGAACCAGGTTCGCCCTTTGATTCTTCCCGCTTGGCAGCTGGCAAGCGGCGCCTGGATGCCCTGGGAGCTCTGGATCAGGTTCAGATGTATGTGGTTCCGGTTGGGGACAATGCGGTTGACATTGTGGTGCGCATCAGTGAAGGGTTCGGCCTTTACCTGGATCCCGTTCAGTTCGTGGTAGAGAACGCCTTGAACCTTTCCCAAAAAACTATAGCCCTACGCTATTACAATGTTGCAGGCACATTAGCGTCCATCGGTGGGGGATACGGTTTTGGGCCGAGCCGCAGCAGAGCAGCGTACCTCTCCTTCCCGGTGGGCTCTTGGCCGGTCTCCATGCGTTATCAGTCCCATACAACCTACACTAAGGTCGGCTGGGGTGCGCATGAGGGAAGCGCATACAGCCTGGAGAGAAAGGACGCTTCTGTGAGCGGTAGCGTGCCTATTGGGGAACACAGTGCTCTAGGTATCACGCTGGGCTATTCACAGAGTAACGTCCAGGACATAACTACAACCACAGGTTTAACAGTACCCAGCGGCGATTATGTGACCCTGGCCCTCACGGCCCAAACAGGTTTACCTGGCACTACTACCTGGACCAGGGAAGGGACTTCTCTACAGGTGGGTGTTGCCATCTTGGCCAACAGGCAAGACTTAAATGAGAAGTTTGCCAGCTGGCATATGAGAGCGAGGCATCTATCCTACCTTGGTGCAGGCTTTGTGGCCCGTGCAGAAGTCAATGGGGCGTGGACCACAAGCGGGACCCCCTTTGATCGCAGGCTGCGCCTGGGTGGCGGTGGGCAGCTGGGAGCAAGTTCTCCCCTGTTTGTGGGGGAGATGTATCTGCATTCCAATCTGGAACTGCAGCGCTACTTCACCCACGACTTAGCGGCTCACGTAAATTACGAGGTGGCGAAGATCTGGGAAGATGCCACTCATCTCGCCCGTAGCGATCTGCTGCACAGTGTCGGCGGGGGCCTAACTTACCAAACGCCCATCGGCGTCAAGATCAGGGCTCAGTACAGCAAGAACCTGTCCCTCGCAGATACCCACAGCTTCAGCGTGGGCATTGTCAGCTCCTTTTAGTCGTGTTTGTCAACGTGTGCTTGGTTGCCGTTAGCCATGTACGTTAAGAGGAGTGCGGCTTTATGAAAAAATCAGTGTGACTATCGGGCTTTTAGTCATTGTGTTAGCTGGTGTGCTTGGATACACCTATCTTAAAAATCAGCAGGCCAGCCAGAGAGTGATCATCGGCAAGGACGTATCTGCAGTGCACCCTGGGCTGGGCTTAAGGGCCCTGCATGAGCAGGGGTATACAGGTAAGGGCGTGAATGTGGCCATTATCGATGGTCCCCTCTTGGTGGATCATGAGGAGTTCAGTGGACGTTTGGTCCATTCCGAGAAGGTTGGGGTCGTAAATGAGACTGATCTGTATCATGGAACAACGGTTGCCAGTGTGCTCGTGGGAAACAGGTGTGGCGTAGTACCCGCAGCAAACTTGCACTTTTTGCTGCCAGCTTTGTGGATGAGAATAATGTCCTGGCAGCCCTAGAGAGGTTGCTCAGCTACAATGATACGCTGGAACCGTCCGAAAGAATCAGGATCGTGAGCATCTCCACCGGATTGCGTGAAAATGAGGCTGCCTTTCATCGCCTTGTTCAGCAAGCCGGGGAACAGGGGATCCTTGTTTTCACTTCCACCGTGCCCACATTGACGAATCCACCCTTTGCTTTGAGGGAGGCCGCCTATGACAACAAGCAGGATCTGGACAACCTCGATAACATCGTCATCGGGGAGTGGATGGACGAGTTTTTGCAGGAGCACAGCATGACTAGGGAAGATTTGGTGGCGATCAGGAAAGAAAGAGATGCGGAAATGGGCTTCATCACCCTCTACCTTCCCTGTGGTAGGCGCTATGTCGCTTCCCACAGCAGCAAAAATGGGTATATCTACGATCTTGATTGGGGCTTGAGTTGGGGCACGCCACTTTTGTCGGGTCTTGCTGCGCTGGCCCTGCAAGTCAACCCTGAACTCACAAACTATGAACTGCTGCGGCTATTGGGCGACTCGATAACTACGAACAAGCATGGATTGGATGTGATTGATCCGCAGCTTTTGATCACGTTAGCTGAGGGGACCATTTTGTGATTTGACCAGTTATGCGGATGTGCTGGACCAGGCTGCTGGTGAAAGGGATTGAGAAGATGATATCTGACATCTATTGTCGTCACAGCAAGGAATGGGCAACAAACACCCGGTGAGGTGGATGCAAGATCCGGGTTCTAGGCGGAAGAAGCAGCTGTGAAACGCCCCTGGACATCTAAGTACTGTGGTCTCATCTTGCCTCCAACGCCTGCGCGTCCAAAGAAGATCAACCTCAGGTTGATCGGCAAAACTCATCTTTTCGCCTTCAGTGTATGGTTTCTTGACCGCGGAGAGTCTATAATCAAAGTGCGATGCCACATACTGGAGGTGGCTTAACGTTGGACACGTATCAGTTCGGGAACATGATCACACTACTGCGAAAGGAAAAGGGACTGACCGGCGAAAGACTTGCCGAGCTGGTTGGCGTTTCGCCACAGGCCGTTTCCAAATGGGAAAACGGGAGGAGTTTGCCGGAGACTGCCGTGCTCCCGCGCCTCGCTGAAGTACTGGGAGTGTCCATTGATTCCCTATTGGTGCCCAAGAAGCTGATCATACTGAACACAGTCTATTCAGATGGCGAGCAGCACTTCAACGTGACGCAGTACGTAAGTAATCAGGTGCAGGGTAACCGCCTGAGTATCATGGTCAATCCCCGGTTTCTGGGTGTAGCGCTCGACAGTGAGCGGATCAGCGTCCTCACCGTCAAATACCGGACTCCAAACGGCACCTTCTTCACTTTTGCCGTGCAGGATGAGCTACTGACCATCGACGTGACTGATAAGGCGTACACGGCGGGCAGTACACTTGAGATCATCGGTGCTTATTACGGCAACCGCCATGAATACAGATCAGCCTTAGAAAAGATGCGGCATTACGACTACTTCCAGTGGAGAGAGATCCCTGTCAATCACGAGACATTTCCCAGCTCGCCTGCTGCTGACGCACCCGAGTACCTGACCCTTGTTTACCTGAACGCTAAGGGCATCCAGGTGATCAGCTGCGCGGAGAACGAGACGCTCTGCTGCTCCGCTGACCGGACCGAACTGCATCTGAAGGATACCTCAACTTGTACCTTACCGGGCATTGTGGCGCTTCAATGGGAAGCTGGCATGGACTCCACGTGGGCCGGAGCGATGTACGCGGCCCTCAGGTACCTAGGTGAACCCTATACTTATGAACAGATCATGGGTATGTCGGGAGCCTGCTACCGTATTGCCTTTACGGAAGTATGGGACTGGAGTGCCGCCGATGCGCTGGTCGCCTTTGACTACGCAAGTGTTTTGTCCAGCGCGACGGGATATGAACTGATTTGAGTAGACAGAAGCGACAAAGATGAGCGCAGCGAGGAGCGGAGGAGGATCGTAGAAGACATTGCTAAAGGCAAACCTGTTCTGGCCATCAACCTCCGGGTGGCCCCCGAATGGGGAGTGATCACGGGCTACGGGGAACACGGCAGGGTATTCTACTGCCGTACTTACTTCGACAAGGATTTCTGGAACGAAAACCAGGATTACCTGGAAAGTGACTTCTGGCCGTTTTTGATCATGCACTTCGGTGAGAAAAAGGCTAGGCCGAGTGATCTGGACAATCTCAGAGCATCACTGCACACTCTCCTTCAGTCCTTTGAAGCGGAATACAGCAGCGGCTATTTCCAGGGTGCACAGGCCTATGAGCGATGGATAGCCGGACTGCGTAATGATGGGCTCTGGGATCAAGGCAATTCCAAGGACGAGATCCACAGGCGGCTTGCGGTTAACGATTACCTGCTGCTGAACCTAATAGACGCCAGGCGGTGTGCCGCCGAATACCTGAGCGCACATGTTTCCCTGCTGAGGGGCGAAAAAGCTGATTTGCTCACTGAAATGGCTTCACTGTACCGTGGAATGGCCGAAAAACTGGGTGCCTTCCGCTGCAAGCTAAAGGCGAGTGATGGCGAGAGCCTCCGCTACAATGCCATTGACACAAAGGTCAGCCCGCGTTTCCTCAAGGAACAAGCTAGCCTCCTGGAGTCCATGCTACAGGTGGAGAGGGCAATCGCAGGCATGGCTGGGCAGATCCTGGTCTGAACTGGCGACCGGAATGGTTGGCAGTTACTGCCATGAGTATATGGTGCAGGACTAACACAATTGAGGGAGTGTCGGCATGTCGAAATCAATAGGCAGACTGTTCAGCGGTTTGTATCAGGTTGGGGCGGTTAAGAGGGCCATCATCATATGGCTGCTTCTCCAGGCTGTACTCTGGGTGTTTTTCGCCGTCGGGTATGTGGCCCAGCCCAGCGCATGGCAAAATGTGCCGGCAGTGGCGCCTTCCAGTGCAGCAGTTGGCGGGGTGGCCAGCACATTAGGCTATATCGTGCTGAGAAACTGCATCGTACTGCTGCTCATCGGTGCAGGTAACCTGTTTGTCCGTTTTGGTCCGGTAACGCCTGGCCTGCTGGTCCTCATCGTGCAAGGAGCTGCCATTGGCTGGCTAGCCGGGACCAATGGCTTTGAAGTTCCGTTTCCCAGTGTGGCGGCTGCCAACATGCAGTATTTGCGCATAGGCCTATGGGAGACCAGTGCCTATGCCGTTTTTTGTGGGCTGACTCTCACAAAATCGCTGCTTGTGGCCAACAGTTTCCCAGCCAGGGAGTGGGCAGAACAGCATGCGCTCCGTTCTCTGAGGTTCTCAGGTGAAGAAAAGGCACTAGCTGTGTTAACACTGCTTCTTCTCGTGGGTGCGGCCCTGGTGGAGGCCTTATATCTCGCGCGGTGAGGGCAGAGGTGATGGCCATGGTGAAAAAGCTATTAGGGTTCTACCGACGCCTAGTGTGTCACCCTGTCCCCCTGGTCTTTGCGCTCCTGTTTGTATTGGCCAAAGTGTGGTCGAACATTTCATACGGCGGCAGTCTGGTTAATGGGCTGCGCTCTGGACTGATGGGCATTTTGGTTTATGCACTTGCCGTGGGATTGATTTATCTCCTGTCCGGGAAGCCTTTGGGGGATCGGTCTGCTGCGCAGCAATTGGCATCAGGGCAGGCGAAGTGGGGCTTGGTGCTCGGAGTCATTCTTTACTTCTTCATCCTCGGTTCCATTGTGGACCGGCTGCAGAGGCAGGGCTTGATGCCAGGGTATCCGGTGTTTTCCTGGATCCCGGGATGGGGGCTGTGGCACAACCTCTTCAGTAGTTTTCCAGGCGGATATATGACCGCCAATATCGTACGCGGCTTGCCCTTCTTTGTGCTCCTTCCCGCCTATGTTTTGCGCAGGTTAGGGGTCAAGTGGGGAGGGTTTGCCTTTTCTGGGGGCAATCTGAAACCTGCCATTCCGTTTTTGCTGATCTACGTGGCGGCATTCCTGTTCAGCGGCTTGACTGTAGAACGCTGGATCCTTCTCTTGTATGCCACCTTGTATTCTGGATTCCAAGAGGAATTCTTCTTCCGCGGTGTGCTGCAGCCTCTGTTCATCGCTGTCACCAAAAAACCCGTTTGGGGTATGGGCCTATCGGTCTGTTTGTTTGCCTTCCTGCACATTCCGGATTTTGTGTACCGCGTCTATCCCACCGTACCCTTGGCCTTAAGCAGTGTGGCGAGCACGGCGTTGTTTGGAGGCTTGATGGCCTACGGCGTGTACCGCACAGGAATGCTCTGGCCTTGGATCCTGATCCATGCCCTCAGCAATGTGGTAGGTTTTTAGTTTTAAGTGCAGACTTGGCAAGGAGCTATGCTGGCCGTGGGTTTAGTCCGTTGATGATTGTCTACTGCAAGGTGCAGTGTTGAGCACTGGGCCAGGCGCAATGCTGCTGGAAATGGGTTACACTGGAGCCAACAGCTTTCTCTTATTTCCACTCACTAAACACATCTGAAGTCTTGCCGCGGCAAGAAGTTCGAAGTCAGACTGCTTGTTGCGGCGTTTTGATCTAGGAGAATGTGCCAGCAAGATCCCTGTTAGAAGAAGGCGTTAAGCAGGGCGTCGCTTGCTGGATCTGGGATAGGAGGATTCTGTAGGTTTCCGCAGTACTAGTCTAAGAGGACAAAGAGATGAAGGGGTATGGAAGACATGAACAGGAAGTGGGGATGCCTTTCCTTAATTGTTGGTTTGACTCTGCTTGTTCTGCCCGTAAGTGGCTGCGTTCAGGGTGATCGCAAGCCCGAGGCAAGTACTGTCGCGGGGAGAGTTGTCTTGGCCCAGGAGCAGGCAGCGGGTTTGTCAGGTGCAAGCCTTTTAGTTGTGGATGATACGAGTTCATATGTGGCAACAAATGAGGAAGGGTACTTCGAAACCGCTGCCCTCAGCGGCACGGTTATCATTCCCCGCAAAACCGGTTATCGCTTTGTCCCGGAGAGGCAGGTGGTGAGGCAGGACAGGAGCTGGAGTTTGAGGCCCATCCCTGGCCAGAACCTGATTTTGCCAATTGGGGCGTCCAGTTTTCCTTCGCCGATCACCTGGATTGGATTGAAGCGATTGCCTTTTCTCCCGATGATCGATACATGGCCACCGCCAGCAATGATCGCACAATCAGAATCTGGAGAACAGCTGATGGACAGTTGATGAGAACAATGATCGGTCACACGAGTGGCATCAAGGTCATCGCCTTTTCCCCTCAAGGCAGCTACTTAGCCAGCGGTGCCAGGGATGGCAAGATCGAGATCTGGGATTGGCGGACAGGGCTGGAAGTCAAGACACTGCCAGGCCACGACCTCTCCCTGACCGATCTAGCCTGGTCACCCCATTGAACCAAACTGGCCAGTTCGGGCTGGGATGGCATGGTGAGGATCTGGGATGTGGGCACGGGGAGTGAACTACAGACGTTTGCCCATGAACGCTGGGTGAGGGCGGTCGCCTGGTCGCCAGACGGTCGGTTTTTGCTCAGTGGCGGCGATGACTTAAGCTTAACGGTCTGGCAGGTTGATCCCGGGTAGCTCGACGCTGAATTCGCCATGGGGGATAAGATCATGTCCCTAGCTGCTGCACCCCAGGGGTCTTTGGTGGCCCTGGCTCTGGAAAGCGGTGCACTAAAGGTTTTAGACTTGGAGACAGGCGAGGAGGTTTTCTCCCAGCAGTTCCAAGGCGGAGTTGCTGCCTTGAGCTGGTCTTTTGATGGCCGCTACCTGGCCGCAGGTACAGACCAACTGATCCAGATTTGGGACATGGAACGGCGCGAGCTGGTGCAGAGCATCAAGGCGGCCAATGACATCCTGGCCCTAGGTTGGGGCAGCAAAGGACATCTGCTAGCTAGCGGAAGCTATCGAGGCATCCTTGATCTGTGGTCGGCAGAATCAGGGGAGCATGTCTGGGTGAGGGGGGATCTACGGGAACGCTATCCAGTCCTTTCTCAAGAATCGACTTGATGCTGCGATACGTGTAAGCGCCGAAGGCAATCGCCCTTTTGCATGCCCGATTTACTCGCTCAGGGGAGTACTTCTTGGCCAGTCGAATGACTCCCAAGACAGTGCGATATCCCTGCTCAGGATGTTGGCATCGCTCAAACAGGCCATTGGCCCATTCTTCGGCATGTTCACCCAGTTTTCCGGCCCAAGCTGCCATGCTTTCGGGGCTGCGGCCGGCATAGTGCCGGTGCGAAGAGGGCATATGCTCCTTGAGGGTTGAATGCCGCTGGTGACGGCCGCAGCGTTTGTGCGTGGCCACAAGCATTCCCTGGTGGTAGACCTCTACTAGCGTCTGAGTGGCGAGTATCTCAAGGGACTTCCCCACAAGCTGATAGGGGACGCTGTACAAGCTCTTGTCAAATTCAACATGGTAGTCCATGTGAACAGCGGCTCTTTTCCATTGCCGGAACTCATATCGCCTATCCGGAAGAGGCCGCAGTGCTGGCTTGTCGACTTCCAGGAACCATGAAGTCCTTGAACCGTGCAGTTTCTGAAACGGGCGGTTGTTGAGCTTTTCAAGCTCTTCGGACACAGCGGCGTTTGCCTCATCGTGGCCGAAGAATGTGTAGTCTCTCAAAGCCGCCAGAATGCTGCGCTCGCCATGAAGAACCGCATTCTCGACCTTGGCTTTGTCACTGGGTTTGCGTACTCGGGTTGGCAGGATGATTACCCCATAGTGGCGGGCCATGTCAGCATAGGTTGGATTGATGTCGGGATCATAGTAATTGGGCTTAGTGACACCTGTTTTCAGATTGTCTAGCACCACTATGACCGGTGTTCCGCCAAAGAACTCAAAAGCCAGGCAGTGACCCAAAACCCAGTACTTCTTCTCCATTGATCTCCATTGAGGGGAACACATACGCAAAAACGTAGCTGCTGGCTCCCAAGACTGCCACGAACGAGTACGCTTCATGAACCTCACCGGTCATTGGGTCGTGGATGGGGACGGTTTGCCCAGCCCAGTCAACAAAGACCTTCTCTCCAGCCTTATGGTGCTGGCGCATAACGACATCAAGATGCTCGGCCCACTGCCGGTAATGGTAGCAGAACTGGGTGTACTGAAACCCGTCTGGGTGCAGCTCTTTGTATTCCCACCACAGCAGCTTAAGGGTTACATTTGGCCGGGACAGCTCTTTATGAACCTTTTGCCAATCAGGCATCACCTCAGGAGGCTTCCTAACGCTCACATCAACGTAGAGTAGCGCCTCTAACTCTGTATCAGTCATCTGCTGAACCGCTGGCCACGACAGACCTGCATGGGTCGCTCGTTGAACCAGATCGCTCACTGTGCTAGGTGAAACATTGCAGCTAACGGCGATCTGACGGTTGCTCAATCCGTCCTGCCATTTCAGTTTCAGGATTTCTAGGATCTTACGCACGGATATCCTCCTCGTAGCCATAGGTCCGTATCCACCTTTCTTATCTAAGTCACTTGAGTACTTAGATTCGAGTTACAGATGTCCTACGGCAAGTTAGTGATGAGGATACCCCTGCCAAAAGTGACCGGCTTGAGCCGTATTAGGCGATCGGGATGAACCGTATCGCGCGATCGGCAAATCCTCTGTCAACAAGACCTTTTATGAACTCGGCATAAATTGGATTGTTGAACAAGTACGCCGCAATATGTATTTGAGAGGCACCTTCCAATTCTCCCAATAGATCTTACAATAGTTCAGGGCAACCTCCTTCCGGATACCTTGTTATTGTTTTTCGTAGCGGTGGCTTTTTGCAATAAGCTCTAATACCACGTTCCATAGCAACACCTCCTGGCTGAAATCTTGGATATAACAAGAAAAAGCCTTCTCATTAGTGTTTAGAATGGCAGCGAACCGATTTAGGCTTCGTAGTAAGTTCTAATGGCTGTGGTACCCTAGTAGCGGACACCGAGAAGATCGACGATAATAAAGGGAGGATCGTCTGGAGGTGTCTAAATGGCGAAGCACTATGACAGGGATACAAAGATAGCTTATGTAGAGCAGATTAGGGCAGGTAAGCTAACAGCGATCGAAGCAGCAAGGGAATTGGGGTTGCATAAACCAACGATTTATATATGGCTAAAGAAGTACTCAGAAGATG
>JAKOUW010000013.1 GCA_029782365.1 Chloroflexota bacterium | reverse complement strand
TGGACAGGCTGTTGCACCACGCTCATGTGATAGCCCTGAGAGGGGAAAGCTACAGAATCCGGCACCGCTTAACACCACCGGCAGCACCAACAAGTAGATAGACACCGTCTTTGAAAGGGGGAATGCTCTGCCGCACGAACAGAAGAGAGCCATAAGATACACTAAGGGTATTTGCTCGATGACCCTAGATGGATCACTATCTCAGCGTGAGGAAATTTCGTGGCCAAAAATGGGGATTCTCGAGTGGCCATTGACACCGTAATTCACGGAGAATTATATTTAATGTTACATCTCAGACTTCTTTTTAACTAATTCATTTCATTAAAAAGAAGTCATATTGCCCGTACGGAAATACAAGGTCAATCATTACATTGTAAAGGAGGACTTCTATGTTAAGAAAAAACCTTGTATTTGTCAGTGTCTTGGTGATTGCACTGACACTGTCCGGCTGCCAGTTCATCAGCAAACCAACATTGGATCGGATCGTAGTCTCTGCCGATGCAGAAACCATCAAACAAGGCGAATCGGTTGAACTCGAAGTCAAGGGTTTTGACAAGAAAAACAAAGAAATGAAGGTGTCAAAGCCGACATGGAGCGCCGAACCTGATAACCTGGGTAAACTGACAGTAAATGGAACCAAGGCAGTCTTCACCGCGGATGAAAGTGCTGAAGGTAAAGTCACGATTACTGCCACATCCGGGAATCTGTCTGATTCAATCGAGATTACAATCATTAAAGAAACTACATCAGTAGACAAGTCTGATCTGGAGGACGCTATCCAGGCTGCAACACAGTTGAAACAATCAACTGAAGTTGGTACCGAGCCCGGCCAAGCGCCGCAGGAGGCCCATGATGCCCTGCAGGCAGCCATTGACTCGGCTCAGGCAGTGCTTGACAACGAAGATGCTACTCAAGCCGAGGTTGACAGTGCCACCCAAGCCCTGCTGCAGGCCATTGCTGCTTTTGAGGAGGCTATTGTCCCTGATGAAGAACCGGGGCAAGTCGACAAGACTGCGCTGGCTGCTGCAATTGCCGAGGCTGAAGACTTGCTCGCAAGCACTGATGTAGGGATTAATAAAGGCCAAGCCCCTGTTCACGCCCACCATGCACTGGAAACCGCTGTTAATAACGCTGCAGCTGTTGAGGAAGACGATGATGCCACTCAGGAAGATGTTGATGATGCTGTAACCGCTTTGGAACAGGCAATCGCAGCCTTTAACGCCGCAATCGTAACCACAGACGATCCAGTCAAAGCGCATATGTTTGTTGTCGACGGCAACATAAGCCACTTTGTGACTCAGGCGAACAGAGGAACAATTGAAGCCAACACCGATCCGCAGTACATCAAGACAGGTGACGAAAGCATTCTCTGCAACGCTATCGGCCAGCCATTCTATGTACGTGTTACAGATACCCATCCTAACTGGATCAATGACTGGAGAGAATATGACCACTTAGCCGCGTGGTTCTGGGTTGAAAGCACAGCATCACTTAACAACAATACAGCAATTCAAATAGGCTACCCAATGAATACTGCCAGGATTACATTAGCACGTGCCGAGTTCAAAGATGGGTGGAACGAGATTGTTGTTAGCTTGAGAGATGACCTGGAGCTCACCGATGAGCAACTGGCCAATATGGCAGGATTGTTCGAGTTCATTATCAGATATGATCAAGCACCTTCCAGTGAATCACCAGCCCCACCTGTATACTTTGACGCCATCCGGCTGCTTAAGCTCGAAGAGACTGGCCCAGTCGACAAATCAGACCTGGAAACTGCAATCCAAAATGCAACCAACTTGAAAGGATCTACTCCGGTAGGAACTGATCCCGGCCAGGCACCACAGACAGCTCATGACGCGCTGCAGCAAGCTATTGATGCAGCTCAGGCTATCCTCGACGATGATAACGCTACTCAAGCCCAGGTTGACAATGCTGCACAGGCTCTGCTGCAAGCTATTGAGGAATTTGAGGATGCGATAATAGGTGAAGTCGTCGAGAGCGATAAAACTGCGCTCATTGCTGCAATCAACGAGGCTGAAGCCTTATTGAACAACACTGAGCGAGGAATCTTGCAAGGCCAAGCACCTGTTCATGCCCATGCAGCACTGCAAGCTGCAGTAAATGCAGCTAAGGCTGTTAGAGATGATGTGAGCGCCACTCAGCAAGAGGTTGATGACGCGGCTGCCGCTCTGCAGCAAGCAATGGATGACTTTGAAAACGAAGTAGTGACTGAAGACGACCCATTAGATATACATCTATTTACATTCGATGAGAGTAAGTCCAATTGGTTCACTACAGACGGTAGAGGCCAAATCGAATACAATAGTGATCCCATGTATATCAAATTGGGGGACATAAGTATCAGATACACAATAAAGGGAAATCCATCACCGTTCAGAATTAAGTCAGACCATCAAGCGTGGCTCAGCGATTGGACAGAGTATGATCACTTTGCCATTTGGATCTATGTCGAGGATGTCAGCAAGCTGCACCAGACTTCTGCGCTTGTCTTCACATATAATTCTGGGCTGCTCACATTGCCGCGTTCGCACTTCGCAAACGGTTGGAATGAGATTGTGGTTAACCTGCGAGACGGTTTAGGTCTTACCAACGATGTACTGAGCAATATGAGTAACTACTTCGAACTTACACTTAGGAACACTGAGGAGTGTGTTGTTTACATCGACGCAGTCCGTCTGCTGAAATTGGAAGAAGCCGAACCGGTCAACAAGTCGGATCTGGAGAACGCCATTCAGATTGCAGAAGATTTGATGCAAAATACTCCAGTTGGTACCGAGCCCGGCCAAGCGCCGCAGGAAGCTCATGATGCCCTAACAGGCAGCCATTGATGCGGCCCAGGTTGTGCTTGACGACGAGAATGCCACTCAGGCAGAGGTTGACAGTGCAACCCAGGCTCTGCTGCAGGCAATAGCTGAATTTGAGGCAGCTATTGCAGAAGATCCTGGGGAACCACCCGTCGATCCAAACTTGATACTTTATGAAGATTTTTCCGGTCTGGATAGCATCAGCGAATTCTGGTCTAAAGACTATAAAGCTCTGCCAGGCATCACAGACCAACCGATGTATAAGCAACTGGGTGGTAACTTCACCCTTGATAATGGTGAGCTTGTTCTCAACGGCGGCAGATTCTCCATCGGAATGCTGTACGATCGGCCAAATACAAAGTCGAGCGACACAGAGGCTGGCGGTACTTTCGATCTGACCAAAAAGTACAGGATTACTGTAGAGTTCACGGAAGTCGGTGGAGATACAGGCAAAAAGTTCCAGATCTATGTTGACAACAACACTACTTCCGCAGGCGATTCAATACATAGCGTCAGTGGGAGCACTGCATCCAGATTATACACAGAGTCACTTAGTGCATTACCTGATAGTAAAGTAATCTCTGTGGAGTCAACCATTGGAACCAACAGTTCGTTTATCCAGTTGCGTGTAGAAAGTAATGGGATCATAAGGATCAAGAGTATCTTATTCGAGTATGTAGATTGATAATTTCTATTAAACAAGGCTGCTGGCGGTCATTCCGTCAGCAGCCTTTTTATCTCCCCTCCCCTGCCACTCTCCTCCGCCAGATGAAAACTTTACAACTACATCCAAAGGTATCTTTTATCTTTATATGGAAATATTGTTCATTCGGCGTGTCTTGATTACTAGGAGGGCATATGGGTCAACAAAAAACGCAGCACTCATCGTCGCCTTGGTATTTGCACTGACAGTGTCCGGTGTCCGTTCCAGCAGACCCACGCTTAACTGGATTGTGGATTCAGCAGATGCAGAAACCATCAAGTAGGGTGAAGTAACCAGATCGTACTGGGCTGTTGATGGCTGTGCCATCAGCAGCCCTTTTTTTCTTGCCAATCGGTGGTAAACCTGGAAGCGTATAAGGAGGTGTTTTTAACTAGCGGAGGATTATCGATCGTTTGGCTTGTTCGGCAGGATGAAAATCTTAATCACTAGGTAGGAGGCCATTTATGTCCCGAAAAAGCACGGCATTTGTTGTTGTCCTGGTGTTCGTAATGGCATTGTCCGGCTGTGTCCGCTCCAGCAAACCAGCTTTACAGCGGATTGTAGTCTCGGCCCATGCCCAAGCCATCAAGCAAGGAGAATCGGTCAATCTTGAGGTCAAAGGCTTTGACAAGTCGAACAAGCCAATGAATGTGCCAAACCCAGTATGGAGCGCTGAACCTGCATACCTGGGTGAATTGACAACTGATGGAACTTCGGCTGTTTTCTCCGTTGGTGAAACCGCCGAGGGCAAAGTAACCATCACTGTCTCATCTGGAAACCTGTCCGATTCAATTGAAATCACGATCACCAAAGAAGAAATTGACCCAGTAGATAAATCCGAATTGGAAAGCGCGGTCCAAAATGCAGTGAACCTGAAGCAGTCGACTCCAGTAGGCACCAGCATCGGCCACGCGCCGGAGAAAGCTCATGCCGCACTGCAGCAGGCGATCGATGCTGCTCAAGCGGTACTTGATGAAGATAATGCGACTCAAGCCCAAATTGACAGTGCCTTACAGGCTCTGTTGGAAGCGGCGGCCGATTTCCAAGCCACAGTCGTTGTCCCGGCTGACAAAACCGCTCTTGCCGCAGCGATCGCTGAAGCCGTGGAGCTTTTGGAGAACATGGAGCTGGGAATCTATAAGGGCCAGGTTCCGGTTCACGCTGCCAGTGATTTGCTCACCGCCCTGATTACAGCATACGAAGTCTGTAATGATGAAAACGCCCTGCAGGCTGAAATCGACAGTGTGTTGGCAGCGCTCCTGCAGGCAATGGCCGACGTCCAAAACGCGGTAGTGACAGAAGACAATCCCCTGGCCGTACACGAGTTTTCCTTAGACCAATACTGGAGTGACAGGCCATTTTTACCGTCAGGCAACAGCGAAGTTGCTTACGAAAGCAGTTTCCAGTATAACAAAGCGGGGAATTACAGCCTGAAATTCACTGCCTGGGATACACCGGCGCACATAATGTTCGGCCCATGGATTCCAGACTTTTGGATTAGCGACTGGAGGCCTTACGATACCTTCGCCTTATGGTTTTATGTAGAAGATGCCGATCAGCTGGACAGCACTGCTGCTTTCCAATGGAGCATCGCAATCGGTGATGTCAGAATCACACTGCCAGGTTCGGGCTTTGCTGACGGATGGAATGAGATTAGGCTGAGTTTGAGAGACGACTTAGGCCTCAGCGATGCCGAACTCCAGAATATGGATCTTTTTGTCGGCCTCACATGGCGGACTACGGTTGTTCCGTACGATATCTACATTGATGAAATCCGGCTGCTGAAGCTGGAAGAAACCGCCCCTGCCGATAAATATGATCTGGAAAACGCAATCCAAGATGCAGTGAATCTAAAACAGTCGACCCCGGTAGGCACCCGTGCCGGCCAAGCACCTGAGGCAGCTCATACCGCACTGCAGCAAGCGATCGCTGCAGCCCAGGCGGTACTTAACGACAATAATGCGACTCAAGTCCAAGTTGGCAATGCTGTCCAGGCTTTGCAGGAAGCAACAGCCGATTTCCAGGCCGCTGTTGTCGCTCCGGCAGACAAAACAGCCTTGGCTGTAGCCATCTCTGAAGCATTTGAGCTTTTGGAGAACATCGAGCAAGGAATCTACAAGGGCCAGGTACCGGTCCACGCTTTCGGTGCTTTGAACAGCGCCCTGGTTACAGCCATCGAAGTTCACAATGACGAAAACACCACACAGGCTGAAGTCAACGGTGTGTTGGCGATGTTCCCACAGGCAATAACCGACTTCCTAAACGCGATAGTGACAGAAAATGATCCGCTGGATGTACATGAGTTTCCCATCGGATACTCTTATTTTGGAGCATTTGTACCATCAGCCGGCGGCTCACTTGTTTACGAAAGCAGTTATCTGTACAACAAAGCGGGAGAATACAGCATCAAATTCACTCTCCTTGATACATCGGCGGACTTCATATTTGGCTTGTTACATCCAGACTGGATTACCGACTGGAGGCCGTACGACACCTTCGCTCTATGGTTCTATGTGGAAGATGCGGATAAGCTGGACAGCACCGCAGCTTTCCAATGGAGACTTGGTCCGGACGATGTCAGAATCACCCTGCCGGGTTCGGGCTTTGCCGATGGATGGAATGAACTCAGGCTGAACTTGAGAGACGACTTAGGGCTCAGCGACGACGAACTCCAAAACATGATCATGTTTGTCTATCTGAAGTGGCAGACTAAGGTTGCTCCGTATGATATCTACGTTGACGAAATCCGGCTGCTGAAGCTGGAAGAGACTGGACCTGTTGACAAATCTGAACTTGAGAATGTGGTTCCGGATGCTGTTGAATTGATGCTGTCAACACCTGTAGGCACCAGGCCCACCCAAGCGCCACCAGAAGCCTATGCTGATCTGCAGGCTGCGATTGATGCTGCACAAGCATTGCTGGCTGATGAAAATGCCACCCATGCCCAGGTCGACAATGCTGTTCAAACCCTGCAGCAGGCCATGGCAGATTTCCAGGCTGCTATTGTCTCGGAAGCGGACAAGTCTCTTCTCAGTGAGGCACTGTCTTATGCTGAAAGCCTGCTTGCAAACATCGGAAAAGGGATCGCCATGGGGCAGGCTCCTGTCCATGCCCATGCTGCCTTGGAACCCATCGCGGCTGCAGCAAGGCCTGTCATGGAGGACAGAACTGCCACCCAGACTGAAGTTGATGGGGCAGCAGCTGCACTTGAGTCGGCAGTGGCTGAGTTTGAACAGCAAATCGTCACTGCGGATGATCCGTATGGCGTGCACCGGTTTACGATCGACAGCGCTTATACCAGCGAGATCCAGGCTTCCGGCGGCACAATTGCCTACAATACGAATCCGCTGTACCTCATGACAGAAGGCACTAGCATCAAACTCACTATTGACAGTTCATATGCCGATCTGATGGTTATGTTTGAGCATCCAGATTGGATCTCCGATTGGCGGTCGTACGATTTACTTGCAGCATGGATCTACATAGAGGATCCAGCTCTGCTGGAATCCGCGGTGATTCAATGGGCTAAGCCGCATTCATCGTTTACCACCGGATGGAATGAGCTTGTGATCGATCTCAGAGAAGATCTGTTCATCACAGATTTCCAGCTGCGGTGGATGGCTCCCCCTATCCTGTTCAGATGGAATGCCTCCACTCCTTGTTCCATCTACATTGATGAAATCCGCCTGATCACACTGGTTGAGCCAGACCCGGTAGACAAGACAGCGTTGGCCAGTGCAATTGAGGAAGGCACTGAACTCCTGGAGAATACACCCGAAGGTAATTTACCGGGCCATCTCCCGGAGGAAGAGGCTCTTGCCAGGAGTATTTTAATATCCCACCTAGAAGGTGCCCGATCTATCTATGATGATCCAAGCTCAACTCAATACCAGGTTAACAGCTTATCAGATTTACTAAACATGGCTATCGCCATTTTCAGAGAAGCTATGGTTGATTTTCCGGACAAAACTGCCTTGAACACAGCGATTGCCACAGCAGACAATCTCCTGTCCACTACCGGTAGAGGAATCTATAATGGTCAAGCTCCGGTTCATTCCCACGCAGCACTGCAGAAGGTCCTTATTGACGCAGCACCTGTTGCGGAATATCTATACTCCACCGAGGACGAGGTAAATACTGCTGCAGCTGCACTACAGCAGGCAACAGATGATTTTGAAAGCGAAATAGTGACTGAAGATGATCCAATAGCCATACACCAATTCCGCATCACCAGTATTTCGGAATTCCCTATTTTCAACGCTTTAGCGTCTCTCAACACGGATCCAAAGTACCTGAAAACGGATGGTTACAGCCTCAGGTTTACCTGCCTAGCAGGCCTAAGTGAATTGGTATTTCACTCTTGGCTCCACCCGGATGTGGGTTACTTCGACTGGAGGCCTTATGATCACTTTTCGGTATGGGTCTACATCGAAAATGTCGACCTGCTTGACAGCACCGCCCCTTTCGAATGGGTATGTGGCTCAAGCCCAGATCGAGATGTGAGATGCACCCTGCCGCGTTCAGCCTTCGTCAACGGATGGAATGAAATAAGATTGCATCTCAAGGAGGATCTAGGCTTCACCGACCTAGAACCTAATCCATGGTTTACAACGTATTTCAGACTCGCATGGAACACGACAGCATCATGTATCATTTACATCGACGAAATCCGCCTGCTGAAGCTCTATGACATCCCAGTCGACAAATCAATCCTGAATGCAAAACTAGAAGAAGCAATGGAACTATATAATAGTACACCTCAGGGTAACCAGCCAGGGCAGGCGCCGCTTGATGCTAAAAATGCCTTTGGTACTGCTATGTGGGCTGCACAAGTTATAATGACGGATGAAAATGCTACCCAAGCCCAGGTCGACAAGGCGATGACAGACTTGGAGAAGGCCATCCAAGACTTCCTGGATGCGATCATTCCCTAGCCAGAAGGCCCAGAAGGCTGATTGATTGAACAGCCAAAACAGGGCTGTTGATGGGCGCATCCGTCAGCAGCTCTGTTTTTCATATGTTCACAAGCAGGTGTATCTGAATATAATATAGAATTATCTGCTGTCAGAGATGTTCGCTATATGGGAAGCCGGCTGCATTTAGACAGGGCTATCCATTGAACACAGATCTAGTTGATAAAGAAAGGGTTCTGAAAATGCAAAGACCGTTATTACTGCTCATCATCCTATCAATCGCATTAAGCGGCTGCTTCACTGCCGTTGCGCCAAAAACAATCAATATCACCGTTGAAGCTTCCAAGACCACAATATCTCCAGACGAAACAGTTGTCTTGACTGCCTCTGTCGCAGAAAACGGCAAACCTCTGGTTGTGGAAGAATCACAGATTGCCTGGGAACTGAGCAATACATCCACAGCGCAGCTCAGCTCATCCACCGGTAGGCAAGTCACTCTGACCGCTCTCACAAGCGGCAGTGTCACTATCACAGCCGTCTACGGCAAACATCGATCACAGGCCTTGACGATCACAGTCACAGAACCTGAGCCGCCACCTCCTGATTTGGAGAATGCAATTAAGATCGCGACGCAATTGATACAATCAACAGAGGTTGGTACCGAGCCCGGCCAAGCGCCGCAGGAAGCTCACGATGCACTGCAGGCAGCTATTGATGCAGCTCAAGATGTACTTAACGACGAGAATGCCACGCAAGCCGAGGTTGACAGTGCCACCCAAGCCCTGCTGCAGGCCATTGCTGCTTTTGAGGAGGCTATTGTCCCTGATGAAGAACCGGGGCAAGTCGACAAGACTGCGCTGGCTGCTGCAATTGCCGAGGCTGAAGACTTGCTCGCAAGCACTGGTGTAGGGATTAATAAAGGCCAAGCCCCTGTTCACGCCCACCATGCACTGGAAATCGCTGTTAATAACGCTGCAGCTGTTGAGGAAGACGATGATGCCACTCAGGAAGATGTTGATGATGCTGTGGCAGCATTGCAGCAAGCCATAGTTGATTTTGAAAACGAGATAGTGACTGACGAGGATCCGCTCAAAGTCTATACATTCCCTATTGATAGTTCAGATTCACAGGCCTTTTCGGCTGATAAGGGCCAACTCACATTCAACAGCGATCCCAAGTATATTAAGACAGGAACTACCAGCATCAAATACACAATTACTGGAACCCCGTCTGATTTCAGAATTCGTATAGATCGCAAACAAGGCGTTTGGGAGACCGATTGGACAGATTACGATTACTTCGCTGTATGGATCTATGTGGAAGATGTTGAACGGCTGAATAAAAATGTAGCATTCCAATGGGGCTACGGGCATGAATCAGGCGGTGTCAGAATCACAGTACCACGTTCAGCCTTTGTCAACGGATGGAACGAATTGAGGTTTAACCTCCGAGATGATCTAGGCTTTACTGATGAGGATCTTGCAAATATGACAACGTTAATCCAGCTGAGACTGAGAAATATATCAGGTGAGGATACACTCTACATTGACGAAATCCGTCTGTTGAAACTGGAAGAGGCTGAACCAGTCGACAAAACATATCTAGAAGCGGCCATTCAAAATGCTATCGAATTGAAGGGATCAATTCTGGTGGGCACAGAACCAGGCCAAGCGCCGCAGGAAGCTCACGATGCACTGCAGGCAGCTATTGATGCAGCTCAAGATGTACTTAACGACGAGAATGCCACGCAAGCCGAAGTTGACAGTGCCACCCAGGCTCTACTGCAGGCCATAGCTGCATTCGAGGCAGCTATTGTTCCTGACGAAGAACCGGAGGAACCCGAGGAGCCTGAGCCATTGTTCAGCGAGAATTTTGATGCGTACGCTGAAGGCGACGCTCCTGAAGTAACTGGCTACACTTATTCTGGCGATGTAACGATCGTGGCAGCCGGTGAAAAAGGAAGAACATTGAAGCTAGCAAAAACAAGTGGTAATGCAGTGTTCACAATTTCTCTAGGTGATGAGGTGAATTTGCAGAACCACAGTGTGTCTTTCATGATTAACAAACCAAAGAACTGCGGTTCGTTTAACTTCAATTTGGCAACCAAATCAATGGCACAACCCGGATTCCAGATTACCAATGGTAATGGAGTTCGTTATCGTAACGAAAACGGTGGTGTCAGTGGGGATACTCAAGTTGGAACTATCGTCTATGATTGGGTGAACCTAGAGATTAAAATTGCAGATGGTAAATACTCCATTTGGGCAGACGGAGAACAACTCGGTGATGAAATTGAGTTCAGCGCAACTGTAAACCATATTCGTTTCGAGCATGCAGGGTATGATGATACAGAAATTCTAATTGACGACATTATTGTTAAAGAACTGTCAGCCGACAACTAACAGCACAATACGGGCTCTAGCACATAAACCCCCATTGAGTTTTCTCAATGGTGGGGGTTTTCTATATTACCCCACCTCAATGGACGCGTTAGTCGGCGGCAATACCAACCAAGGATTCTATAATGACCGATAATAACACAGAACTTGGGCGCTGCTTCGATGCACGGTGATCCTGGCTGACGCCCTTATAATCTAGACAGGAGACTACTTAACCATTTGTTCTGCCCGCTTTTTCTTCAACACCCATGAAGAAGGTTTTTCCAGTTAATGAAGAATTATCTTTTGTGCAACATGTGTGACTTCTTCTTAATAAAAAATTCGCATAACGAAGAAGTCTATTCACAAAACGGATGTACAAGGTTGATTACAATAAAACGAAGGAGGGTATATAATGCTGAGAAGAAACCTTGTATTTGTCAGTGTCTTAGTGATTACACTGATTTTGTCCGGTTGTCA
>JAKOUW010000136.1 GCA_029782365.1 Chloroflexota bacterium | reverse complement strand
GCCAGGTCAAACACAATATGCACTTCCGCAGGTTCAGTTTGCGGGGGTTAGAAAAGGTGAAAACCGAATGGGGTTTGATCTGCATCGCCCATAATTTGCGAAAAGTGGCAGCTCTTTAGCCACCACTTTTTTTGTCTTTCGCTATTTTTGCCTTTTTGGGCATTTTGGGGGCTGTCTAGCTGTCCTTTCTAGACAGCCCCTCGTGTAAGTTGAGCTTATTTGATTTCGAATGTCAGGGTTGCATTGACGCTGAAGGTCAACTGACCCGTCGAGATCGGGGTGCTGCCGCCGCCGCCCACGCCCGCAGCTACCTTGCTGTCCAGCATCGGCACAGGGGGAACGTTGCTGTAGAAGCTGATATTGTTGATGTTTCCCAGGGTCACGCCCGCTGCCTTCGCCACATCACCCGCTTGGGCTTTGGCGTTTTCGATGGCTTTGTTGCGAGCATCGTTGAGCAGTTGAGTCTTATCGAGCACATCGAACTGAATGCCCGTGATGCTGTTGGCGCCAGCTTCCACGGCTGAGCTCAGCACGTCACCGATCTTGTCAATCGCCCGAAGGGTCACATAGACCGTATTGTCGACGATGAAATGAGTGCCGGTTTTCTGCCCGTTCTGGTCGAACTGATCCTGCGGATAAATGCTGAAATTGGTCGTGCGCAGGTCTTTCGGATCAATGCCCTTCGCGGTAAGCGCTGCGATCACTTTTTGCGCCTGAGCGTTGTTGTTTGCAACTGCCGTGCCGGCATTCGGGTCTTCCGTATGCACGCCAATGGATATGTAAGCCACATCGGGCGTGGCATAGGTCACAGCCTGCCCATCAACGGTTAGGGTGCGCGGCTGAGGTTGAGTTTGGTTGGCTGATCCACCTGCAGCGCAGGCGCTGAGTAAAACAGCGATCAAAGCCAGTAAACTAAGTAGGGTGAATTTTGTACGCATATTCTTTTCTCCTTGTCATGCGATTTTGTAAGTTTCAGTGTCTTACCTATCAAACGTCAAGCTATGCGTATTTGTTCCCAAGGAAAATTAAAGCGTGATTAACTTTGCCTGGCCTGCACTGTTTCCCCCCATGCAATAAGCTCAGGCAAAGACAACATACTGCTGTAAGAACTTTTCCACAGTTTTATAGAAATGCTCAATCGTCTCTGCTTTGCGAAAGCCGTGACCTTCCCCGAAATAGAGGTGATAAAAATGCGGCACGCCGCGCTGTTTCAGCGCAGAGACCAGCTCCTCCGACTGCGCTTGAGGCACAACCACATCCTTGTCGCCCTGGAAAACGGCGATTGGGTCCTGAATGCGTTGGGTAAAAAAGATCGGTGAGCGTTCTCGAAAAATCTCCGCCGCTTCAGGCAGTGGGCCAAGTAGGCTGTCGGAATAATGCGCCTCAAACTTGTGGGTTTCAGCCGCCAGGGTAAATTGGTTCGAAACGCCGTAGCTGCAAATGGCGGCTTTGAAAAAACCAGGGAAATCTTCCAATGCTTTTAACACGGTGAACCCACCCGCACTGCTGCCCATAATGACAATTTTTCTGGCATCTACCCACCCCAGATCCGCAAGAGCCTGAGCGCCGCTGACGCAGTCTTGCACATCATAAATGCCCCAACTCCCACGCAGCTTGTTGCGGTAAATGCGCCCGTACCCGCTGGAGCCGCGGTAATTGACGATCAGATAGCCGAACCCACGCGTGGCAAAGAACTGCGCCGCCAGGTTGAAACCTGCCAGGTTTTGGCTGGTGGGCCCACCGTGCACGTAAACAACCAGGCCGGGTTTACCTCCGCTGACGAACCGCGGGTTGTGCGGTGGGTAATACAGACCGTGCACCTCACCGCCGTCCAGACCGTTCCAGGTCAGCGGTTTAGGAATTGCATAAATGCTGACCGGCAGATCTTCTGCGGTGGCCCGGCGCGCCACGCGCGATCCTTTTGCCGGGTCGAACACGATCAGGCGCACGGGCATCGTCCCGCCCGAAGCAATCAGCGCCAGCCTGCCGTCCGGCGCGACAGCAGGCTGCGCCAATGCGCTGTAAGCGGGGTCGAGCGGCAAGCGTGTTTCAATGCCGCTCTCCACCTCCACCTGCCAGAGTGTGTGGTGGGCATCCTGGTTGCGAATGAAATAAATTGCTTTGCCATCCGGAAGAAAGTCAAAAGTGCGCAGGCCCTGCACCCAGGCCGGCTCAGCATGTTCAGCAGGAGCATGAGTCAATTGGCGGCTTTTCCTGGACTCCAGATCGTACACATACAACTGCCACCAGCCAGTCTCGTCAGACGCATACGCCAGGTAACGGCCATCTGGAGAAAATTCCGGCTGGAAAACCGAGACATCCACGCCGCCCGCCACAATGGTTTCCTCTGCCAGTCTGGGTAAGCCGCCCGCGCCCATATCCAGCACAGCTAAAGAAAGCTGGGTGCCAGGCGCGCAGGCCAGCTTTGGCCAGCGCTGTCCACCACAGCCAGAGCATCCTGGCCCTCGTAACTGTGCACAAACAACAGCCAGCGGCCATCTGGCGAAAGGCGCGGCGCGGCTGCCACACCAAAAGCGGGTGTGATCGGCCGAGGCGCGCCTTCTTGCAGTTTCTGCCGATAAATCCGCCCCGACTCAGCCTCCACAAAAAACACCTGTCCCTGGGCGGCGCAGAAATCTCCGCCGCCGTAGCCAACCCGGGCGCGCACGGTCAGATCGCTGTTTAGATCGCGTTCCGCCTGTCCATCCGGGGGCTCGACCACCAACACGCTGCGCTCGGCGCGGTTCTCGCGCCACACCAGCGCGCCGCTGGCGTCCCAGGCCAGATCACTGAAGGAGATGCTGCGCGCCAGGCTGGCTGCCGAAACCGGGCTGCTCCATAAACCATAGGCAACCTGAGTTTTATTTTCGTACCTCATTCATCCATCTCCTCTTCATCCAGCCCGCCGGTCAGGTTAAAACTGCATCGGTGGATGACAGTCGGGCCCAGGTTTTGGATAGCTCGCCGGTGACGCAGTGTGCCGTAGCCTTTGTGCGCCGTCAGGCCATAGCCAGGGAACTGCTCGTCCAACTGCCGCATCAGCTCGTCCCGCGCGGTTTTGGCCAGCACGGAGGCGGCTGCGATGCTCAACGAACGCTGGTCGCCTTTGATTAAAGACGTCTGGGGCAAAGGATTATCGGGTAAAAATAGGCAGTCGAGCATTAAGTGATCAGGGCATACCGTCAATGCATCGACAGCGCGCTGGGCTGCCAGACGGGTGGCCGGCAAGATGCCCAACAAGTCGATTTCTTGCGCCGAGGCAAACCCAACTGCACAGTCTGCTGCCTGCTGACGAATACGCTCTGCCCACATCTGGCGTTGGCGAGCAGTCATTTGCTTGGAATCTCGCACGCCCTTCAGTTGATCTTCCATCGGCGCGCCAGTTGGCAGCACCACAACCGCCGCTGAAACAGGCCCGGCCAGGGCGCCGCGCCCGGCTTCATCGATCCCGCCAATATGTCTCAATCCAGCCTGCCACAGGCAGCTTTCCAGGCTGAGATCTGGACTATCAGGTATAGAGGCAGGGTCCAGGCGTGAGCCTGGCTTAGCGCCGCGCATACACTCCCGTGCGCTGGTTCAGGCGGATACGCAGCAGGTCAACAGCCATACGGTACGAATCGTGCAGTACGCGCACCTTGCTGTCTGGGTTGAAATACCAGGGGATAGGAACTTCGACAATTGAATACCCTCTGAGACGGGCAATGAACAAGACTTCCACATCGAACGACCAGCCGCTCATGGTCTGCAGAGGAAAAAGCTCTTCCACTGCATCCGCGCGAAAACATTTAAAACCGCATTGGGTGTCTTGCAGCCCGGGCAGAGCTATCGAGCGGATCAACAAGTTGTAAACCCGCCCAACAAAATGACGGTATGGCGGCTCGTTGTAACGCACAGCCCCTGGCGCTTCGCGCGAGGCAATGGCGATTGGGCTGTTGGGAAGAGCCGGTGGAAGGAAGCGGTTGATTTCTTCGATTGGCATCGAAAAATCCGAGTCACACATGAAACGGTGTTCGCCCCTGGCTTCCAACATCCCGCGCTGCACGGCCAGGCCTTTGCCGCGCTGATTGCTGTGGAGCACGCGCACCTGGGAGTGCTGGCTGGCATAAGCCTGGGCGATCTCCAGCGTGCTGTCTTGGCTGCCGTTCTCGACGATCAACACCTCGGCTTGGTAATTCTGGGCGTTCAGGAATCGCAGCAGTTTCTCCAGCGTATTCGGCAGGCGCCGTTCTTCGTTATAAGCAGGGATGACGATGGACAAAAAGGGTGCGACCAAAATAATTTCCTTCGTTTACAGGCGGCTCACCAGTAAATAAAAACAGAGTTTTGCAGCGCGAGCCGGTACAAAACTCTGTTCAACAAAATACCAGGCCTGCAGGAGTGGCTAAACCACCGGCGCCCCATCCAGGAAATCCTGACCCTTTCTGGGGCTGCCTGAAGCCAGAAATTCCTGTCCGTTTTCCTGAACAATGGTAATTGACTGCGCCATTTCAAACGTGCTGGCGAGATATGTCTGGCGCTGGCCGACGGTAAACTTTTTACCGGCTTTGAGACGGCTGATCAGCTCATCGCGTGTTAACAAAACCAGGTCAGAATAAGTCGGGCCGCGCCGCTCGTAAGCTCGCGCCCATACTAAATGCCCATCCTGGGAATAATGAACTGCTTCGACAACCCCATCCACTTTCGTTTTTGCCATAGGAATAACCTCTAGGAGAAAAATCAGTCGGGGTGGGCGGACTCGAACCGCCGGCCCCCGCGTCCCAAACGCGGTGCGCTACCAACTGCGCTACACCCCGGTGTATGCGCCAATGCGCAATGAGTATAATGCGATTTTGCCAGTCTAGCAAGACCAAAAAACGAAAGAACGGCCGATTGGCCGTCGAATCCGATCAACGGAGAATGGCCTGCACCGCTAATCGGTCAACGCGCTCGTTGTCCGGATTGCCGGCGTGGCCTTTTACCCAATGCCAGTGTACCTGGTGGCGGCCAATCTCTTGATCCAGCGCCTGCCACAAATCCACATTGGCCAGTTTGCCCTCTTTGCGCTTCCAACCGCGGGCGCGCCACCTAGACATCCACTCGGTAATGCCGCGTCGCAAATATTCCGAGTCGGTGTAAAACTCTACCTGGCACGGACGATTGAGCGCCTGCAGAGCCCGCAGAGCGGCGGTCAGCTCCATGCGGTTGTTGGTGGTTTCTTTTTCTCCGCCACAGATCTCTTTTTCTACGCCACCGGAACGCAGCAGTGCCGCCCAGCCGCCTGGGCCGGGATTTGGATCGCAAGCTCCATCCGAATAAATTGTCACCAAAGGTAAATCCACAGCGCCTCTCAGGGATTTTGAGTATAAATATCGGATGCCAATTGATCCAGGTTCTGCAGCACACTCGAAAGGGTTTCCGGCGTCTGCCCGGCAATCACGATATAATCCAATGCTTCGGCCAATGCAGGCCGCACCAATCCCCACGATGTATACACCGGTTCGGCGTGTGCATATGGCAGGTAGGCAGCCGCCGCGACTTGCTGAGCGGGCACGCCGGATCGGGCTTTCAACAGATCACTGCCCTGCGCAGAAACGGGCAGCATTCCGGTGGCTGCACTCCAGGCAGCCTGGTTCTGAGGGCTGACTAACCACCGCGCAAACAGCCAGGCTGCTAACTGCCGGCGGGCATCGGACTGCAAAACCAACAGCGCCGGGCCAAAAGCATCGACGGTTGGCTCGCCCTTGGCAGTTGCAAATGGCAGGACGGCCCAATCATCTGTTGATGCAGCCTGCCCAAAAGCAGCCCGCACATTGGCGACTTCAGCCGAGGACAGCGCGACCACCAGCGCGCGCCGTCCCGCCAGGGCCTGGAACGGATCAATTTCTGGGTCCATCCAGGCACAGCCGTCATTATACAGGCGGTTCAAAAACTCGACTGCCTGGCGCACCGCAGGCGTATTAAACTGATAACCGCTGCGATCCAGACGGGCCGCATCCCCGCCAAAAGCAAAGATTAGCGAAGACAAAATACCCGGGTCGGAGGTCACCAACCAACCGCCTGCCCCGCCTGGTTGGCTGGCGCTGGTTTTTTGACTGAAGCGGGCCGCAGCGCAGAGCTGTAAGCGCAGTTCATCGGGGGTCTGTGGAGCAGAACTGAACCCCAGCTCGCGCGCCCAGGAGGTGTTGTAGTACAGCACCTCCGCCGAGCGGTACCAGGGTAAGCCAAGGCGTTTGCCGCCTGCTGCTGGGGCGCCGCGCAGCCAACCATCGGGGACGAAATCTTGCGCCCAGACAGATGGATAAAAATCCGCCTGTGCCGCGGCGTCCAACCCCCAGCGCGGATCGCCAGCGTAAATTGATTGGTCCGCCAAAAGCCACCCGCCAGCGTCCCAACTCAAAGCCTGATAGTTGTACCCCACCAGCAAATCAGGCGCGACCATCCCACTGTTTGCCTGGCGCACCATTTCATCCAACTGTCCCCACCCTCCTGCAGCCAGCAGATTGACTTGGATCTGCCACTCGTTTTGTTGGTTAAACTGGGCGACCAGCTGCTCCAGGGTCGCCTGATCAGCACCGCTAAACGGGTGCCAAAAAACAAGCTGCAGGCCTTGCAGTTGGGCTGGTAAGACCGGAATGGCGCTGGTGGGCGTCAGCGAGGGCGGTACGGCTGTAGGCGTCCTGGCTGGCGTCTGGCGTGCGGTTGGTTGGATGGTACGAGGCGGCACAACCTGGCTGGCGGGCGGCCGAGTTGCGGCAGGCGGCGTTGCGCTGCACGCGCTGACCACCCAGGCCACAGCCAAGAACCAGCCCAGGCGCCGCTTGAACCTGGTACCGGCACGCGATAGCGAGGTGATCACAAAGAACGAGCGAAGGTGTGCAATCATGGCGCGGAGCGATTATAACGTATCTTGAGACAGCAAAGCGGGGCTGCCTGTCGGCAGCCCCGCGCTAAATCCCATTCGTTATCCAGCAGATTTATTTTCCTGGCAAGAAATTCCAGGGGTTCACTTTGCCGTATTGGTCATTCATCATCTCGAAATGCAAATGCGGGCCGGTGGAGTTGCCGGTGCTGCCCATCGCTCCGATCACACTTCCCTGGTAGACGCTTTGTCCGCAGCCCACCGCGATCACGCTCATATGAGCATATAAAGTTTGCCAGCCGTTGCCATGGTCGATCACCACCACGTTGCCATACCCCCAGTTGTTCCAGCCGGAATAGACGATCACCCCATTATCTGCGGCGACCAGTGGATCGCCCAGGGTGCCGGCAATATCAATGCCCATGTGGTTGGTTTCGGGTGAATAATCAAAACCCGACAAATAGTGCAGGCGCGTCGGCCAGATAAACGTGCCGCTGCCCATAGCGCCATCCACAATGGTGCCGCAGAAACCAGGGCCTAAGATCTTCGCTGTGCCTGGGTTCTGGCGAGTCACGCGCACCGTCCAGGTGACGAAAGCTCTGTGGCCGCCTGGTACGATCAGCATTGTACCGGGCTCTATGTTAGGGTGGGTATAATCGCCGATCGTTTTAGGATCCAGGTGGTTGCCCGGCCAGTTGATGATGTCATCGGGGTTAACTCCGTATCCCTTGGCTACGCCGTTCAAACCCTCGCCGGCTGACCATTTGTGGTAAGTGCCGTTGACCGGCAAGATGATCAATTTTTGGCCGGGGTGCAGATTGTGCGGATCGTCGCCCAGGGTGTATGTGTTACCCCATAAAACTGTCTCGGGCTTTAGCCCGAATTTTTCAGCAATACCAAAAATGGTATCGCCAGACACAACAGTATATTCCACAATCTCCTGCCGTGGGCGCGTGGGAATAGTCGTGTGCAGGAGCACCTGGCGGGTGATGCCCAGTGTGTTGGTGATTGGTGAAAAAACAGGCAAACCAGGCAAGGGGGGCAGAGGCGTAGCGGTGGGCAGTTCCGCAGCCATGACCGCGGCCTGGGGTGCAGGGGCGTTATTCACCACCTGGTTGGCCTGGATATATGCGTAAAATGCACGCAATGCCCAGATAGCTGTGATGATTAAAGCCAACGAAAGCAGCTGTGTTCCCAGGCGAAAGACCGTTTCACCCAGCCCGGCGCGCCTCACCCGCTCCCAAGTGTTCGTTATCCAATATTTGCTCGTGCTTTCCCCACTGGCATGTGATGGCTTTCCTGACCCATCTCCTGGTTGGTGGTCTTCTTCTGAGCCAGGAAATTCATCCAACAAATGGTCTGTTGACATTCGGTTTTAAATCACTCCAAGATTGCACTTTCAATTTGCAATTGACATAATAACACTGCCTGATATGAAAGTCAAGCTGTTATGGGCCGCCGAGCTGGCTGGCGGCTGTCTTAGCGGCCGCATTCGGGCTTTCTTGCTGGGTTAAAACGCTGCTGACTGCCTGACGTAAATTTGGCCCCAGCACCGCTAAAATATCCGGTGAGGGCGCCAGGCGTGCGCCTGGAATCAATTCCTTGACCATCTCTTGCGCAGGGCCTTTGATCCAATTATCCAGGGCCGACGAGCGAGTTGGCAAATACCCGGCTGCTGCGCTCCACTGGCCGAGAAAAACCGGATCACACAAAAATTCCGCCAGGCGGACCGCCAGGGTATCGTGCGGCAAATCGTGGCCGGACAGTGCCAGCACCCAGCCAGTCGTGAGGGTAAAGGGTTGTCCAGATTCGGTAGGTATGGATGCAAAGCGCAAAGCCTGGACTGCCCCATTGGACTGCAGGATCCGGCTCGCCCAGGTAATGCTCAAGACTGCCGGGCTGCGCAGGCGCGCTTCCCAGGCTTGCTCGTCGGTCTCAAACTGCTCCAGCCAGGCTGGCACGCGCCCGTTCTGGTTTGCTTGCTGGAAAAATGCCAGCACATTGACAAGCACATCTTCATCGAGAATCGGTCGCCCCTGGTCATCTTGAATCCGTCCTCCAGCGGCCTGGTATTGGGCCAGGGTGAACAGCCCTGAGGGGTCTGCCGCTGGAAAAGCCAGTGTCGCGCTGATTGCCAGTGTTTGCGCCCAGTCTTTAGGTGGTTGGTTGATAGCATCTGGCAGGTATGCCATCACCAGCGCATCGCCCGCTAACGGCAGCCCAAATGTGCTTTGCTGGATACGTCCCAGGTCGCGGGCATAGGGGTACCAATCTGGAGCGCCGACCAGGCTGGTTTGCCCGTCCAATGAGCGGATATAGCCTTTCAAGGCGGCCGGCCCAAGCACGGCGCGCGGCATGATCACCAGATGCGGTAGGGCTTGCGGCGCGGCGGCACTGGCTGAAGCCAGGCTGTCGAGCAAACCACCAGGGCCATTTTCAGCTTTCAAACGAATATCTAGCTCGACGCCAGGATTGGCGCGCAAGAATTGTTCAAGGCGGGTGCGCAATATATTGCCGGCTGGTTCTCCAGACGACGGATCGAGCTGCTTGGGAAGCCAGAATTTCAAGACCAGGGCAGAAGGAAGCGTTGGCGTGAGCGTCCCCGTAGCAGGCGGCAAAACCAGGCTGGCTGGGTTGATGGAGGTGGGTGTGAAGCTGCCCGGCGATGGCGCCTCCGTTATACCTTGAATACAGCCGGCCAAGACTGTCAACGCGGCCGCTACGGCCAGCCACAACAAGCCAACTGCCGGCCAGCGGCGCATCAACATGGCAAATCACTCCAACTGGACAGGCGATGAGAGCAGCGCTGCCAGCAGTTTCACAGCATTCTCAACATCATTGACATCTACCGTTTCCGAAGGCGAATGAACGTAACGGCATGGGATCGAGACACAGCCCGCCGGCACGCCAGCCCGGGTGACCTGCATGACGCGCGCATCGGTTGTGCCGCCCTCCAGGATCTCCAGTTGATAAGGAATCTTGTTCTTTTTCGCGGCTTTCACCATCCAGTCCACGATGCGCGGGTCAGAGAGCATGCCGCCATCGCGCACTTTGATTGCCGGACCTTTACCCAGGCTCACTTCCATTTTACCGGCTTTGGGGGTGTCGCCTGTGCCGGTCACATCCACTGAGACGCCAATATCCGGGTCCAGCGCGTAGGCTGCGGTGGTGGCGCCGCGCAGTCCGACTTCTTCTTGCGTACTGAAAACAAAATACACCTGGTGTGGAGTCTGCTGGAGCATTCGTAAAGTTTCAATGAGCACCGCCACGCCGATGCGGTCATCCATCGACTTAGCTACCATGCGACTGCCCATATCGATAAGGGGGCGCTCAAAACCGGCCACGTCGCCCACTTTCACAGGGCAGTCTTTGCGGCTGGAGGCGCCGACATCGATAAACAACTGCTCGAAAGTTGGCGTTTTCGACGGATCTTCGAGGCGCTCACTGCCAATTACTCCGCTGGCGCCGTTCAGAAAGCGCACCCGCCCGCCCAGGCAGGTATTGGGGCGCACGCCGCCCAGAGTGGTGAAACGCACAAAGCCATTCTCATCGATATGCGTGGCAATCAAGCCAATTTCGTCCATGTGCGCAGAAAGCATGATCTTTAAATCCCCACTGCCCTTCTTCAATGCGACCAGGTTTCCCAAGGCATCCACAGATACTTCATCTGCCAGCGGCGTCACTTCCGCCTGCACCACTGCACGCAGTGGCTTTTCATAGCCCGAGGGAGCTGTAGTTTCAACCAGTTTCTTCACCAATGCTTTCATAAAAACTCCTCAATCATCGAAAAGATCAGCGTTCAACAGACAAAATTCCAGCCGTCAAATCACCCAAGGCCGCCTGCATTAAGGTCAGCGTGTTTTGCCAGTCTGCGATTCGGGAAATGCCAGCCGGCGTGTGCAGGTAGCGTCCGGGTGTTGAAATGGAGATGCTTGGCACGCCGCCGCGCGACAGATGAATCGCGCCGGCGTCCGTACCACCGGAGCCTGGCTGGCGGACCTGGAACGGGATACCATGCGTCTCGGCTGTCTGAATGAAAAAGCGCATCAAGCGCGGGTCTGCCAGGGTGCTGCTGTCGGCGGCGTAGAGTGCCGGTCCAGCGCCCAGGCGGGTGTTGTACATCGCATTTTCACTGCCATCCCAGGCGGGCAGGTCGCGTGCCGGGGTGACATCCAGGGCTATCGCAATGTCGGGTTGAAATGCATATGCCGCCACCCGCGCCCCACGCGCTCCAATTTCTTCCTGCACAGCAAAAGCGCACAGCAGGTCGATATGCTCAGGGGCTGACTTTAACAACTCGATCAGCGTGACGACACCGATACGGTCATCCAGGGCCTTACCGCGCACACTGGGACCCAGACGGGTGAAGGCGGTGAAAAATGTAGCCCGATCGCCGATTTTCGCTTTGCTGCCAGCCGGACCGACATCGATGCGCAGTGCCTCTAAAGAGATGGCGTTTTTCAGCTCGCCTTTTTCAGCCAGGTGAATGGGCTTGGCGCCAATCACACCTGGGATATGTTCTTTGCCGATCTGCACTGTCTTACCTACAAGGTAGCGCACTTCGACGCCCCCCACGGTGTCAAAACGAAAGATGCCCTCGCCTTCGTCTTTCACCAGCATCAAACCGACTTCATCCATGTGAGCGTCCAGCATAACCCGTAGATGCTGTCCGGTGCCACTGCGCGCCCGGCGCACTGCCAGCACGTTGCCCAATGCATCCACTTTGACTTCATCGGCGAGGGGCCGCACCTCTTCCAGCACGATCTTGCGCACTTCGCCTTCGTCGCCGGAGACGCCCGGTGCGTTTGACAACCGCTCCAGCAGGCGAAGCTGGCTGGAGCCAATGCGGGAAAAGCGAGAGGTAGAATCAGGTTTTCCAGTCATGTGAACAGCCTTCCTAATCATCCAAAACCAGGCTCTCGGTGTAATCGAGCTGCAGGCTGCAAATGAACTCGGCCAGCAGACGCCCGGCGCGGGCGATATCTTTCATCGATACCATTTCTACCGGAGTGTGCATATAACGCAGGGGCACACCAATCACCATGGTCGGCACACCTTCTGCCACTACCTGGATGCCATACGCGTCGGTGCCTGAATGACGCGGCATCACTTCGATGGCATAGGGAATTTCATTCTGGTCGGCAACTTCTTTAAAGGTCTTGAAAAGACCGGCGTGCACATTCGGTCCCCAACCTATAGTCGGTCCTTTCGCCAGCGGGAATGTGCGGTGAGCAGGACTGCCCGGGCTGGAGGCAAAGGTGACATCAATCGCCACCGCCAGGGCCGGTTTGAGTTCAAATGCGGAGGTGATCGCACCTCCCAGCGTCTCTTCCTCCTGGGTAGAAGCAACCGCCCAGACATCCCAGGCGTGTTTACGATCTCGCAAGAGCTGCAAACAGTGGGTGACCACCGCAACCGATGCCCGGTTATCCAGCGAATGGCCCGCCAACGTCTCACCGGTCATCTCAACCGGCTGCTGAGCGTAGGACACCAGGTCGCCAATCTGCACTTTGCGGCGCACTTCGGCAACTTCCAGGCCGACATCAATGAGGAGCTGAGAGATAGGCACCGCGCCATCATTATTACTTTGCGGTAAAAGCGATGCCAGCGGCTGAACAATCATCCCGGGCAAATCGCCGCGGCCATGCACGGTCACAAGTTGGCCGGGCAGGACGCGTGGATCCAGGCCGCCGATACTGGTGAAGCGCAGCAAGCCGTCAATGATGCCAGTCACCATCATGCCAATGGCATCCATATGCGCCGAGAGTAGGATCACAGGGCGCGGCTGGGGGCCAACCCCGTTCCTCAGAGCGTGCAGGCTGCCCAGGCGGCTGACGGTTGTAGCGTCAGAAAGCGGCTGCCAGGTCTCCTGGATCACCTGCCGCACCGGCCCCTCATGACCCGAAAGCCCGGGCAGCGTAATCAATTGCTTGAGAAATTTTTGCAGTTCGTTGGTCATCATATTGGATCCCAAAATTTAAATAAACCAGGATATTGTACCCCGCCCTAAGGCGTTGAAACGGGCGTATCCGTGGGCGTTGCGGTTGGCGTATCTGTGGGCGGCGCAGAGGTGGCCGTTGGTGTAATCGTGGGCGGCGGTCGGCGTGTTTCCGTTGGCGTGGGCGGCGAGGTCTGGGTGACGGTGGGGGTAGGAGTCAAGGAAGGCGGGGGGGTCAGAGTGGGTGAAGATGTGAACGTCGGAGTAGCTGTCAGGGTGACTGTAGCTGTCCCGGTCTGAGTAGCGGTTCCGGTGGTGGTATTGGTAGGCGTGGCGGTTATGGTGGCAGTTTTGCTGGGTGTCAGGGTGAAGCTGGGGAGCACGGTCACCCCCTGCAATGTGGCCACAGGGGTGAACACAAAGGCGGTTGGACCAGGGGTGGGCGTGCGGGTCGCCAATACAAAAGGCGTGTCCGTGGGCAAGCGCCCAGGGTTTGGCGCGGCCCGCAACAAAATAATACCGCAGCAGTATGCCGGCAAAGTTGCAATAATAATCAAAATCATGAAAAAGCGGGTACGGATGCGGCCTTCATTGCTTATGGACATGCAAAGTTCCCTCGGTGGATGATGATAACACTTTGTGACAGGCGTGGCAAGGAAAAGTTATGCACTATAATTGCTTTTATGGAATGGATCTATCTCTCGCCGCACTTCGATGATATTGCACTTTCATGCGGCGGGCTGGTGTGGGAGCAGGCAGACGCAGGAGATAAGGTCCAGGTGTGGACCATCTGCGCTGGCGAACTGCCACCCCGGCCGCTGTCAGCCTTTGCCATGTCACTGCACGCCCGCTGGCAAACTGGTCCAGAGGCTGTTATTCAACGCAGACAGGAGGACATCGCTTCCTGCGAGGCCATGCGGGCAAACTTCCGTCATTTTAACCTGCCCGACTGTATTTACCGGCCACACGACCAACAAACCCCACATTATTATGATTCTGCAGAGGCCCTCTTTGGCGAGATCAACCCGGCAGAGACAACGTTGGTGGCCGAACTGACCGCCCTGCTCGAGCAGGCCTTGCCAGAGAGTGTACAGGTGATCTGCCCGCTGTCATTGGGCGGTCATGTAGACCACCGCCTGGTGCGCGCCGCCGCCGAACGATTGAAAAGGCCGCTTTTGTATTACGCCGATTATCCCTACGTACTCAAGACCCAGTTGGAGCTGGATGACCTGGCACGCTCTGGTTGGCGTCGGCTGCCGCATTCTATCTCACCAGCCGGCCTGGAAGCCTGGATAGCGGCAGTTGCCGCACACCGCTCGCAGATCAGCACCTTCTGGCCTGATGCCGCCAGTCTGCGCCAGGCAATAACTGAATACGCCGCTGGTTTGAACCTATGGCAAAGATGAGGACTGCTGCACACACAAAAAAGCACTTTCACGCAATTTAATCCAATAGGTATTGCAATTCTTATTTTTTTATGCTACAATCCGCGCAGCGGCGAAAAAGATTAAGTTCTTACGCCGCATAGTGTTTTGATTAGGGACGAGAAACCGGAAGCACTCTGCGAGAGTGATTCTTTTCTTAAAAGGACAAATCCATGCCATCAACATTTCTTACTCGGGAAGGCTTTCAAAAGCTGCAGGAAGAGCTTGACCTGCTGCGCACCGTCAAGCGCGACGAAGTTGCCAAGCGTTTGCACGAAGCTATGGAAGGCGGCGAACTGATCGAAGACGCGGAATATGAAGCTGCAAAAAACGAGCAGGCGTTTGTCGAGGGACGGATCCAAGAATTGCAGGATCTGTTAGCCAACGCGCGCGTGATTGACGAAACGCCCAAATCGGAAACCATCCAGGTGGGCGCCACAGTTACCGTACAAGAAGAAGGCGGCGGTCCTGAAATTTATAAAATCGTCGGTCCGGCCGAAGCCAACCCGCGCGAAGGCCGCATTTCCAACGAATCGCCGCTGGGCAAGGCTCTGATGGGGCATCGCCTCAACGAAAAAGTGCGCGTCGATGCGCCGGCCGGTTCTTTTATCGTCCAGATCATCAAGGTGGAATAAGCCTGGGGCAGATCGTTCAGGCCCCGCGCAAACATCCTGCGCGGGGCTTTTTTTATCAATTTTAGGAGTGCACAGCGATGGAATTCAACAATCTCGAACAAAACCGCCTGGAAAAACTGCTTCGCCTGCGGCAAGGCGGGCATGAGCCTTACCCGACGCGCACCGAGCGCAGCCACACCAGCGGACAGGCGATAACGGCTTTCGAAGCCAGCGAAAACGCCGGGCAGAGCGAGCCCGTCAAAGCCGCCCTTGCCGGGCGCATTCGTTCGATCCGCACCATGGGCAAGATCACCTTTGCCCATATCGAAGACGGCGCCGGGCGCATCCAGCTCTTCCTTCGCTCCAACGATATCGGCCAGGATCAGCTCGACCTGTTCAATAATGAATTCGACATCGGTGATTTTGTACAAGCGGCCGGTGAAATCTTTCGCACGCGCACCGGAGAGATTACCTTGCGGGTGCAGAGCTTTGCTATGCTGGCCAAGGCGATCACTCCCCTGCCAGCAGCCAAGGATGAGGTGGTGGACGGCCAGACCGTTCACCATGCCCGGCTGGAAGATCCTGAAGTGCGTTACCGCCAACGCTACGCCGATCTGGCTGTCAACCCGGAGGTTCGGCGCATCTTTAAAGCCCGCGCCGCCATCACACGCGCCATTCGTGAGTTCCTCGATTCGCACGATTTCCTGGAAGTGGAAACCCCCGTGCTGCAGCCACTCTACGGCGGCGCCGCCGCCCGACCCTTTACCACCCACCACAATCAGCTCAAACAAGACCTTTACCTGCGCATTTCCTTTGAGCTTTACCTGAAGCGCCTGACGGTGGGCATGTTCGAGCGTGTCTATGAAATCGGGCGCGATTTCCGCAATGAAGGCGTTGACCGCTCGCATAATCCCGAGTTCACCATGCTGGAGTTTTATTGGTCATATGCCGATTACCTGCAGGTGATGAGCCTGACAGAGCAAATGGTGCATTACATCGCCCAAAAGGTCCTGGGGACCAGCAAGGTTTCCTACAACGGACAGGAGATCGACCTGACTCCGCCGTGGCGGCGTGTCCGGCTCGTAGAAGGTTTAAAAGAAACCTCCGGCATTGACCTGGCCCAGCACCCCAACGCCGAAAGCCTGGCCGCTGCCATGCGCGCCATTGGCCTGCCTGCCGACCCCAAGGCGGCGCGCGGTAAGCTGATCGACAAACTGCTCAGCGAGCGCCTGGAGCCCACTCTGGTTCAGCCCACTTTCCTCTACGATTACCCGCGCGATATCTCGCCGCTGGCAAAGAGCCGCCCCGGCGACCCGACGACCGTCGAGCGCTTCGAAGGGTTCATTGCCGGCATGGAATTGTGCAACGCCTTCACTGAATTGAATGACCCGCTCGACCAGGAAGCGCGTTTCCTGGAGATGGGGCGCGACTACAACGCCGATGATGAGCAGCGCCACCCGATGGATGAAGATTATTTGCAGGCCATGCGTTACGGCATGCCGCCGCAGGGCGGCTTTGGCATGGGCATCGACCGCCTGACCATGCTGCTCACAGGCAGTCCCAATATCCGGGAAGTGATCCTCTTCCCCCATCTTCGCAAGGAGGAATGAAAGACAAAGAGCGCTTGGGCAGATGCCCTTTGTTTTTCAATTGAGCTGCTCGTTTTTTAAAATTTGGTCGCTGCGCACTGCATTACAGCGTTCGCAGTCGGGATTGGCGCACAGCAAAGCCAGGGGATCAGCCGCCAGCCGGCTGCCCACCACCTTGACCAGCCCTTCGAGCGGCACCGCGATGATTTGAGCCGGACCGATTACCACCTGGCGGGTAATTTCTTTCAGGTGCGGGGCGATCGCTTCAAAGCCATCTGAGCAGCCGGGAAAGCCCTCAAACTCAACCACTCCGTCGGAAATGAGCGACCAGCGCACGAATTGTTTGCGTCCGGCCAGACGCTCGGCGTAATGAATGCTGGTATTGACGGTGTGGTTGACCCCCATCAGCAGAACCCAACCGCCTGCCAGGCGCAGGGCGTGCAGAGGCGCCAGCGGTTCGTCCAGGCTTTGAGCGCTGAGGGCTTCGCTGGCATTCAAACCGCTGAATGAGAGCACCGGGTGGTTCGAACGCTGGGCGTTGGTGCGGCGGCGCAAAGTTTCCGGGACAATGCCCATCAGGCGGTCAGCCGGCAAATTGGGGCGATATATCTCAGCAAGCTGGTTGCTGACCATACCGCTGCCGTAGCGACAGGCGTTGTTTTCCGGACCGAGTTCGGGGATGATCATGGTTTTATAGGTAAAGGTCGGCATTACGATGGTCTGGAAACTGCCCATCAGCGCCCCTAACAGCGTCTCAGCGCCGCCCTGCACGTGTCCGAATGCTGAGAGAGAACTGTGCACGATCACCGGGAAGCTGCGCTCGATTTCCAACCGCCGCAAGGCTGCCAGGAAATCCCGGAAGGTCAGCATGGTCTTACTCGCCTTTCCAGGTGGGCGGGCGTTTTTCGTTAAAAGCAGCCATGCCCTCTTTCTGATCCTGGCTGGCAAACAGCAGATAGAACAAGCGCCGCTCGTCGGCCAATCCTTCTCGCAGGGATGTTTCGAAGGCCTGGTTGATGACTTCCTTGGCCAGGCGCACCGCCAGAGGGGCGCGAGCGGCGACCTCGCTGGCCAGCGCCAACGCTTCTCCCAGAAAGCGCTCAACCGGCACCACCCGATTGACCAGGCCAAAGCGTTCAGCGTCGAGGGCGCTCAATATGCGGTTATTCAAGATTATTTCCATCGCCAGAGCTTTGCCCACAGCGCGCGTCAGGCGCTGAGTGCCCCCGGCACCTGGGATGATGCCCAGGTTGATCTCAGGTTGGCCGAACCTGGCCGTCTCGGAGGCGACGATCATATCGCAGGACATGGCCAGCTCACAGCCGCCGCCCAGGCAAAAGCCCGAGACCGCCGCTATGACCGGTTTTTTGATGCGCTGGATGCGGTCGAATGTAGCGATAATATCACGGCGCAGCATCTCGACTGCGCTGGCTCCAGACATCTCTTTTACATCAGCGCCGGCGGCAAAAGCCCGCTGGTTGCCGCTGATGACCATGGCGCCCACCCCCGGATCGTTATCAAAGCTCTCCAGGGCCTCCATAAGTTCGCGCATCAATAAAGAGCTCAGTGCATTTAAAGCCTTGGGGCGGTTGAGCTGCACCAGTCCAACCTGGCCGCGTGTCTCTGTCAGGATGGTTTCGTATGGCATAGATCACCTCCGATATCTTGATTATATCGTATACACGATCTGTCCGGTCAAACGCGCGGCAGCTGGACTGCACAGGAAAGCCGCCAGTTCCGCTGGTTCCGTGGGTGCAGCTAGATCGCTGGCCGAGAGCCAACCAGTCGGTGCGCTGTCCGCAAGAAACACACCGGTGCACATGGCGTTGACACGGATGCCGTAGCCCCCCAACTCGTAGGCCGCCTGGCGGCTTAAAGCGAGTAAGCCCCCTTTGCTGGCCAGGTAAGCTGTCCGGCCATCCAACCCGGGCAGCGCCAAGGCCGTGTCGGCAAGATTCAAGATCACCCCGCCGCCCTGCTCGCGCATAGCCCGGCCGGCATGCTGCATGGTGAAGAACGGACCGCCCAAATTGACATCGATCACCCGGTGCCAATCCCATTCGTCCATGTCCAACAGGCTGGCCTTGGGTTGGACGGCGGCGTTGTTCACCAGGATGTCCAGGCGGCCAAAATCACCCAGGATTTCGTCCAACATGGCTTCGACAGGCATACGCTTGGCGACATCGAACACATAAGCCTTCGCCTGGCCGCCCGCCCGCACTGCCTGCTCCACGGTGGCATCCACTCCCATCGGGCTGATATCGTTGGCAGCCAGCAGAGCGCCGCGGCGCGCCAATTCCAGAGCAATAGCGCGCCCCAGGCCGCGCCCGGCGCCAGTCACCAAAGCCACTTTACCAGACAATTCATATGTCATTTTTTTGCCTCCTGGCAGTGAGGCACCTGCCCATTATCATGCTCACCGTTCAAGACCATCCCCAGGTAGGGTGAAGGGTCGAGCGTATTGTTGATTTGGAGTTCATTCAGAAAGCCGCCTTTGCCATCATCGCGCACGATCGAAAAATGTAAATGCACCCCGACTGGATTGTTCGGGTCGCCGGAATAATCACCCTGGTAACCAAGCCGTGTGCCCGTCGCCACATAGACTTCGGATGTGCCGGGTGGAAATGCTGCGTCGATGAAAGAGCTGCCTTGTGGGTCGGCCATGTGCGTGTAATATGTCCAGATCTGCCGGCCGGGATGCAGCGGGTCTGAGGGAATGCGGATGATAACAGACGATTTCCAATCAGGCCGGCGCGTCAGGTAGCCGCCATAAGCTGCGTAGACGGGCGTGATGCTGGGGGGTGTGCCGCCAAAGATATCCAGCCCCTGGTGGCGGGTAAACAGGCGCAGCGAATCGTCCCACAGGTAACCGATATAACCGGAGGTCGGCATCTCAAATGGGGCTCCCCCGCAAACTGACCCGGCGGCCAGCTTCCAGGTCAGGTCGGGTTTTTTACCAAGCCACTCTAACAGTTTGCCAGTGCGCAGAGCGGCTGTGCGCAGAGTCGGGTAGGCCAGGACAGCGCCGGCCAACAGCAGCGAGCCAGCCAGCCCGACGACCCACAACACTACAGGGCGTTTACGAACCATGCGTCGGATTGGCGAGGTCGGTAAATTTGCGGATGTTGACCATGTCATCCTCGCGATGATCGGCCAAAAGCAGGCTCACCTGACCATGGGTCATTTGGTGAAGAGTGCTGGCCGCTTGTTTGCCTTGCGGCGATGCCAGGGCTTGCTGCATGGCTTCCATCGAATTAAAGAACAATTCATGCACCATTTCAAAACCGACACTGCCAAACAGCACATGGTGGATATGGCTGGTAGCTTCGCGCTGCAGACCGGGTAATTGTTCTACCTGATGCAGGAAGTTGGGCCAATGGTCGTGAAAATCTGGCAAAGTCTCTGGTCCAGGAATCAGGATGATTAGCTTGTACATGGCGCCTCCTCGCAGGAGTGATTATAAATCATTGCATGATCTCAAAACGTGGTATGATGTACGCAATAGAGGTACTGCTATGGACGAAAAAATCACTATCATAGAAGGGCCGCCACCGGTTTTCGAGCTGGTCGGTGACGGCTGGGCAATGGGCCTGCAAGAGAGCCCAACGCTTGGGGCGGTGGCGATGACTCGCCTGCGAACCTTCAACGGACCAGCACTTGTCGAACGCTGCCACCGGGCCTGGCACAGCCAGCAGCCCATTCACCTGGAGTATCGCGGCGAAGACGGCCTGATCAGCGCCAAGCCGATCGTGGCGGCGCGCACTTTGGATACCCAGGAAGGGCAGGTCATTTTGCTGTGGGTGCGCCTGCCCGAAAGCGAAATCGAAGTGGAGCTTGATTTCGACGATGATGATGACGACAGCCGCGAGGATGACGAACCGCTGCCGCCGGATGATTTGCTCTAGCGACACAAGCTGCAGTGCTGGTTGGTGCATCCGACCAGCACTGATTTTTTTAGGGAGATTGAGTTATGGAAAACCAGGAAACTGTCACCAGTTCACTGAGCCAGGGCGTGCTGATCATCACCCTTAACCGGCCGCGTGCCAACGCCTTCAACCTGGCGATGATCGCCGCTGCCCAGCAGGCATTCCACGAAGCTGCCCGCGATCCGCAGGTGCGCACTGTGCTGCTGATTGGCAACGGCGTGGCCTTCAGCGCCGGACAGGATATTGGCGAGATCCTGCAGGCGCATGGCACGTCATTTCGGAAACACCTGCAGGAAACGTATAACCCATTAATCAAACAAATTCGCCGCCTGGAAAAGCCTGTGCTGGCGGCAGTCAATGGGGTGGCGGCTGGTGCAGGTCTTGGTGTGGCGCTGGCTTGCGATCTGCGCATCGCGGCAGATAACGCTCGCTTCGTAGTTGGTTTTAGCGGCATCGGGCTGGCGCCTGATTCGGGGGTTTCCCTGTTCCTGCCAGCACTGATCGGCGTGGGCCGAGCGGCTGAGTTTGCGTTTAGCAACCAGCCGATTTCTGCCGCCCAGGCCCTGGAATGGGGGTTGGCTAACCGGCTGGCGCCAGCCGCTGAGCTGGCGCAGCAAGCCGCCGCATGGGCTACAGATCTAGCCAACGGCCCGGTACAAGCAATGGCTCTGGCCAAGCGAGCATTCAATCGCTCGGTTTACCCGCACCTGGAAGAAGTGTTGGATTACGAAGGGTACTTGCAGGATATTGCCAGCCAGAGCCAGGAGCACGCCGAAGGTGTGAGTGCTTTTCTGGAAAAAAGGCCGGCGAAATTTAATTAGAGACTGGCTTTGCGGTGAGGCAAGTGGTGATGCTCCGCCTCGATGATCGCCAGGATCGTGCCCACCGTCTTTTCGAGCTGGCTTTCTTTGTTTACCACCAGGTAATCAAAGCTTTCGATACGCTGCAGTTCCTTACGGGCTGTGGCAATGCGCAATTTCAAGTCTTCGGTCTGGTTATTCTTGCGCAAGGTCAGGCGGCGCTCCAATTCTTCTTCGCTTTCGACGGTCAGGAAAATCAACAGGGCTTCCGGGCAAATCTGGCGGATTTTCTCAGCCCCCTGCACGTCGATGCGCAAAATCACATCCTTGCCGGTATCGAATGCATAACGCACCTGCTGTTTGGGAATGCCCTTAAAGTCATTGTACACGACAGCATATTCTAACAATTCATCTTTTTCGATCATTTCAGCAAACTGATCTTTGCTTACGAAGGTGTAATCTTTACCGTTGATCTCACCGGGTCTGGGAGGCCGCGTGGTGGTGGTGACGACAAAATGGAAGTAGGCGGTCATGGCACGCAGTGCATCCACGACAGAATCTTTGCCCACCCCGGAAGGTCCAGATATCACAATCAACAACGGCTGGCGTTGGGAGGGGTTGAACTCATTGGGTTGGCTCATGGCAATCTCCTGATAAGCGCATTATAATTCGGCTGAGATAATTTTGGAGGTTGTGAATGCCCTATTACCCGTATCGCTGTATAAACTGCAGCCGGCGCTTTGAAGTTTTCTTGACTTTTTCCGATTACGGCGTAAAGCCGGTAAAATGTCCGCACTGCGCCAGTGAAAATGTCCAGCGGCGCATTACTCGCGTGCGCATCGCTCGCTCGGAAGACAGCCGTTTGGAAGATATCGGCAGTGAAGCCGACCTCGAGGGCCTGGAGAACGATCCAGCGGCGCTGGGGCGTATGATGCGTAAAATGAGCAAGGAAGTCGGCGAAGATATGGGCCCAGAATTCGGTGAGGTGATCGATCGCCTAGAAGCCGGCCAATCGCCCGAACAGATCGAGCAGTCCCTGCCCGATCTGGGAGAGGCTGGCATGGGGATGGGGGGCGATTCAGTAGAGACAGGTGACTCGTTCGATTAACCGCCGCTCAGCCTGGATAAAACTATCTGCTGGATGCTCGCCTGGACAGCTCCCACCGGGCGCCTGGCATCGATGACCACCCAGCGTTGGGGTTCTTCCTGCGCCAGCGCCAGGAATCCCTGGCGCACGCGCTCGTAAAAAGGCAGGTCGAGGGCATCCAGCCGGTTCAACCGGCCATCTTCGGCGCGTCGCCGCAGCCCCTCGGCTACGTCCAGGTCGAGCAGCAGAGTAAGGTCAGGTTTCAAGCCGCTGGTAGCGAATTCGATCACTGAACGCAGGGCCGGTAGGTCGCCGCAGCGCCCGAATCCTTGGTAAGCCAGCGTGGAATCGGCGTAACGATCGCTGAGTACAATGCCGCCGCCTGCCAGGTGCGGTACGATCACCTGTTCCACCAATTGGGCGCGCGAAGCCTGGAACAGCAGGACTTCCGTGCGGGCGCACATTGCTTCGTTCTTCGTGCTCAGTAACACCTGGCGCACTTGATCGCCGATCTCAGTGCCGCCGGGCTCGCGCGTGGTCAGCAGTCGATACCCTCGGGCGCGTAAAAAATCGCTCAAATGGGCGATCTGAGTGGTCTTACCACAACCTTCTGAACCTTCAAACGTGATGAACATATTCAACTGCGGTAAATGCGGACATGCCGTGACGGCTCTTTGCCGTATGACTGCGAAGTGAGGTTGGCCTGGCGCGCCATCTGGTGCTGTAAGCGGCGCACGTAAGCAGAAGCCGGCGGCAGTTCGATATACCGCTCGCCGTTCAGCACCGCGTCAATCGCTGCCTGTGTTTCCTGCAGCACCGGCTCAAGGCTGCGTTCAGGCGCTTCTGTCGTGGAAAGGTTGAACAGATCTCCCAGGAACTCTTGCATCTGGCTGACGGTATTCGAGCGCAGGACAAAGATCGAAATGCCTCGGTTTTCAGCATCTACGATCGGGCGCTGGCGCTTGCGGAAGTAAGCCCGCAGGGTCAGCAAAACATCCGCCTCACCCACATCATCCACCACGACCACCGGCACATTCAAGCGCCGGGTTGCCTGGATCAAGCGGTTGCGGGCTACGCCGTAGGGATAGACGCGTGTGGTTTGCAGGTTGGCGCGATTCTCCTGAACCAGCGGTTGGAAATCGACTGCTGGGGTGGTTGCACGCGTTGTTTCAGAGGCAGGCTGGCGGTATTCGCGTTCACGTTCCCGCCCAGCCTGGCGCTGGGCCCCAAACGGTTGGCGGCGCGCTCCCCCTCCATTTTGGCCACCCGCGCCTGCCTGGGGAAACCGTTGAGGCGGAGGCGGCTGTTCGGTGCGGATCTCGCCAAACTCGTCGCGGGTGCGCAATACAGGCGGGATTGGGTAACCACGCAGCAGAGAATCTACCGCCTCGCCCACATCGGCATGCACAGCCACTTTGTCGCGCTCCATAATCTCTACCAAGACCTGGAATGTAGGCGGCGAGCGCCGCTCAAGGACAGTTTTCTGGGTGCCGCGCCGGCGAGCTTCTTCATCAGAAAGGGTGACTGATTCAATTCCCCCCACCAGGTCCGAAAGCGTGGGGTTCAACAGCAGGTTTTCCAGCGTGATGCCGTGGGCAGTGCCAATCAGTTTGACGCCGCGCTCGGCGATGGTGCGGGCGGCGGCAGCCTCCAGCTCGCGCCCAATCTCGTCGATCACAATTGCCTGCGGGTTGTGATTCTCTACCGCTTCGATCATCACTTCGTGCTGCAGTGAAGGTTGAGCCACCTGCATACGCCGCGCTTTACCCACCGCCGGGTGCGGGACATCGCCATCTCCGCCGATCTCGTTGGATGTGTCAACAATTACCACGCGCTGGGTTTCAGCCAGGATGCGCGCTGCCTCACGCAGCATGGTCGTCTTGCCCACGCCCGGTCGGCCAAGCAAGAGCAGGCTTTGCGAGCTTTCGATCAGGTCTTTGATAATATCTGTCGTGCCGTACACCGCCCGACCAACGCGGCAGGTCAGGCCGACGATGTTACCTCGGCGGTTGCGAATGGCGGATATGCGGTGCAGTGTGCGTTCCATGCCGGCCCGGTTATCTGCGTCGAAAACGCCGATGCGCTCAACGACGAAATTGATATCGGCATGCGTGACCTCGGTTTTGGCAATAACTACCTCGCCATCCACGTAGCGCGCCGTCGGCTCGCGGCCCAGGTCCAAAATAATCTCCAGCAAATCATCTGAGCGATCAAGCTTAACGATCTGCTGAGATATCTGCGGGGGCAGCACGTCAAGCAGTGCTTCTAAATTATCTGTTATCCGTGTTCCTGTCATACAATCTTCTCAAACTTGTTATTCTAAATCCAGCGGACCCGGCCGATTTATTTCAATTCGGGCAACGGGCACGGAAGTTTCGTTGGCGCTTCCATTCAGTGCCGGCGCCGCATGGGCCGGCGCCATGCGGCGCACAGCCAGCCGGCGCACCATCACCGCCTGGTACTGCCCGGGCTGTGCATTCAAATCACCCAGCACCGGCTCCAACCAGGATTGGTATGAGCGCACGCACAAAAAAACGGTGCGAGAATTCCAACTCGGCATGCGCTGCAGAAGGCGAACTAACTGGCCGGCGCTGACTTCGGCGTCTGGATGGATATAAGGGATGGCGTATAATCCGTTCAATCCAACCGTGAGATCTACATAAGCCAAAAGTTCATTGCCCCGATAGTATACCAGTCCTTGCAGGCGGCCGACAGGCAGAGATTCGACTTGCTGCACCAGACCGGGGACCAGGTTGGCATATAAAAAGCGCACCCCGGCTTCATCCTGTCGGTGGGCGGCCCGCCATTCGCCAGCAGCGCCGTTTACATTTACCGGCTCTAAACGCCAGATACGCTGGCGGGCGTACATGCCAAAACCTGCCGTGCGCAGTTGATGTTCGATATCCGACTGCTCCTCGACCTCAGCTACCAGATGCATGGCGCCTCGCTCACCCAGGGGCATGAGCAGGTGTTCTACCAGCGGGAGCAAGCGCGCCTGCGTCAGCGCGGCAGCCGGGGTCAGGAAGGTCAGGTGCGCCGAAGAAGCGCCGGCTGTATGCGAGGCCTGGCCGAAGAAAGGCACACCAGACTGGTCATCTTCGTGCATGGCTGTATAAAAGCCTGTGGCTGGCACCAGACTGGAAAGCAGCGCCCCGGTCGGCACAAAAATCGGGCCGGTTGTCAGAACACGAGCGCTGTCTAAAAAGATGCATTGGGCGCGGTAGCGGTGCAGCGCCGGCAGATCGTGCCACTCAAACGCCCGGACGCTCATACACCTTCACCCGTGTTCAGCTTTTTGCCATCCAGGCAAAAAAACGATGGAAGCGGTCGTCGGCGGTCAATTCAGGATGAAAAGAGGTGGCTAATAGACGACCCTGGCGCGCAGCCACAATCCGCCCATCTGGCAGTGCAGAGATCACGCTGGATGTTCCGAACACCGACTCGATCAATGGGGCCCGAATGAAAATAGCGTGGTATACATCTCTGTCCAGGTTTGCTTTGGCAAACGCTGGCACCTCCAAATCGATTTCGAAGCTGTCCACCTGGCGGCCGAAGGCGTTGCGCTCCACTGTAATATCCATCACCTCCAACAGAGGCTGGCTGCGCCGGGCGTCTTTCGAGAGAAAGATTGCCCCAGCGCAGGTGCCCCAAATAGCCTTTTCGGCTGCAAAATGTCGCAGCGGTTCCATCAAGTCATAGGCGACAGCCAGTTTACCAATGGTTGTCGATTCGCCTCCTGGAATGATCAAGCCATCCAGGTCTGCCAGGTGACGCGGCAAACGCACTTCGGCGGTTTCAACCTTGATGCGGCGCAGGGCTACCATGTGTTCAGCAAAATCGCCTTGAAGGGCTAAAACGCCTATTTTCATAAAATGTTTATGTTTTCCTCACATACCTCTCTGCTCCCCGGTGGAGGAGCAGGGTGAAAACAACCAGATGTGGCCGGGCAGCCGTTTACCAACCGCGGCCAGCGATCAATTCTCCCTGCGGGATCGAAGAGATCTGACGGCCTACCATAGGCTCGCCCAGGTTCCGGCTGACTTCGGCCAGGATGTACGGGTCATTGAAGTGCGTAGTGGCCTTGACGATTGCCGCCGCACGCCGGGCTGGGTCACCCGACTTGAATATGCCCGAGCCGACAAAGACGCCGTCAACGCCCAACTGCATCATCAACGCGGCATCCGCAGGGGTGGCAATGCCGCCGGCGGCAAAATTGACCACCGGCAGGCGGCCCAATTCACGCGTCTCGATCAGCAGTTCGTAGGGAGCGCCTATCTCTTTGGCATAGGCCATCAACTCTTCCTTGGGCAAGTTCTGCAGCCGGCGGATCTCACCCAGCACAGCGCGCCCATGGCGCACAGCCTCAACGACATCACCGGTGCCGGCTTCGCCCTTGGTGCGGATCATTGCCGCTCCCTCGCCAATGCGGCGCAGGGCCTCACCCAGGTTACGGGCGCCGCACACGAATGGCACTTTGAAATCGTGCTTGTAGATGTGGTGCGCTTCATCTGCAGGGGTTAACACTTCAGATTCATCGATATAGTCCACGCCGATCGCCTCGAGGATCTGGGCTTCGACAAAATGGCCGATGCGGCATTTCGCCATCACGGGGATAGTGACTGCATCCATAATTTTTAAAATTAGCTCAGGATCGCTCATGCGTGCAACACCGCCGTTGGCACGAATATCGGCTGGTACTCGTTCCAAGGCCATCACCGCGCAAGCGCCGGCGTCTTCAGCAATTTTGGCATGCTCCGGTGTGACCACGTCCATAATCACGCCGCCCTTGAGCATTTGGGCTAAACCTTTTTTGACAGTAAATGAACCAACCTGTCCTTCCATACGAACCTCCAAAACAAAAGATACACTTACTGCCCATTCTACCATGCTGGAAAGACAAAGCTACCAGCAAGCAGTGGGCCTGGGTGATTTCCATCACCATCTTAATCTTACCATGTACAGCGCATAAATTTCATCAAAATTTTATTAAATTTACCCCTTACTGCTTGACAAAAGGCAAATGCATGATACAATATGTACAATAATACAATAATACAATTCGACAATGATACATTCGGAGGCCAATGACACTCAATATCGTAATCAACTTTCGTTCGGAGACACCGATCTACCTGCAAATCACAGAGCAAATCCGGCAAAAAGTGGCTCTCGGCGAACTGAATGCCGGCGACCAGCTCCCCACCGTGCGGCAGATGGCAACCGAGTTACGGATTAATTTTAATACCGTGGCGCGCGCCTACCGCCTCTTGGATGAATCCGGCTTGATCTCGACCCAACACGGGCGAGGCACTTATATCTGGAATACTGCAGCCGCAGGGAGCGATCACAGCCAACGGCAAGAGCGTTTGAGCCAGTTGGCTGAGAAATTCATCCGTGAGGCGCAGCAGTTGGGCTACAGCCAATCGGAAATATATCTGACGATGGAGCAACAATTCGCCAGTCTCTCCAAAACGCAAAGTGAGGAGAATAATACATGAAAGTATCTGACAAGCTGATCGTATCTTATCGTTTTTTCTTGCTTGTACTACTCGCTGGATGCAGCGCGTTTGCACCCAAACCTGCCGGCGTGCCCGCCGAACAAATTGGTGCGATGGCCGAAAACATCTTGCAAGCAATTAACAAAGGAGATTATTCCTCGTTTAAAGCCGACCTAAGCGACCAGATGCTCCAGGCCATGCCTGAGAGTGAATTCACCAAGATGCAGGCAATGTTAGCCAATTCCAGCGGCAAATACGTCTCGAAAGGCGCCGCTCAGCTCAGCAATAGCCAGGGATTTGCCATTTACCGCTTCCCCGCTAAGTTCGAAAAAGAAGACGTGACCGTCACCCTGGTGTTTGCCGTCAATGGAAACAAAGTGGACGGCCTGTTCTTTGACTCGCCAGCCTTACGGGCAACACCCCAACCAACCAAATAAGAGAGAGGATCGAATGAATATTTCACTATCTGCCACCAAGTCATCCAAAGCCAGCCGCGATCAAGAGGCCTTTGACCAGCTTCACATAAGCCCATTGGCGATTACGATTGCGATCTTCATTTTCCTGATCGGTGTGTTGATCGCCTTCCTGATCGATCTCATCGGCCTAAATGAAAACTGGGTCGCAGCGAATTTCGTGATTGTTGGTCTGCTGGCGCTGTATGTTTTGTTTGCGCTCAAAATCGCTCGCCAATGGGAAAAGGCCGTGGTTTTACGCCTGGGTAAATTCTACAAACTGCAGGGGCCTGGCCTGTTTTGGATTGTGCCGCTGATCGATTACATTCCCAACTGGATTGACCACCGTGTGATGGTCACGCCTTTCAATGCCGAAAAGACCCTTACCAAAGATACAGTGCCTGTCGATGTGGATGCCGTATTGTTTTGGATGGTGTGGGATGCCGAGAAAGCCTCGCTGGAGGTGCAGGATTATCGCGGCGCCATCTCCTGGGCGGCACAAACAGCCCTGCGCGAGATCATCGGCCAAATGACCCTAGCGGATATCCTGGTGGGTCGAGCGAAAATGGACACCGAGCTGCAGAAAATCATCGATGAACGCACCACGCCCTGGGGCATTTCTGTCCAGTCTGTCGAAATCCGAGATGTTATCATCCCGCAGGGGCTGGAAGATGCCATGTCGCAGCAAGCCCAGGCGGAACGCGAGCGCCAATCGCGCGTCATCCTGGGCGAGGCGGAAATGCAGGTTGCCGACAGCTTCGCTGAAGCATCCAAGGCTTACGCAAACAACCCGACAGCCCTGCACCTGCGGGCGATGAACATGCTCTTCGAGGGGCTCAAGGAAAAGGGTGCGTTGGTGATCGTGCCATCCAGCGCCGTCGACACGATGAATCTGGGCGGCATGAGCGGGATTGTGGCCATGGCGCAGCAAAACCAAGCCAAGTAAACCGAGTCGGGCGAGTACAACTCATCACGAAACCAACTGACCAGGCGTACGCCTACTACGCCTGGTTTGATTTTAACCAGGCTCTTCCCAATCGATCAGACCCTCGTCTCCGTTTACAGTTACCCATGCACCATCGGGAATCTTACGCGTGGCATCCAATGTCGCGCACACGCTGGGGAGGGCAAACTCACGCACGGTGATCGCAAAATGATCGCCAGGGTTGCCGTAATCCAATACCAGCGCGGCAGCCGCAGGCAGGTACGGAATCAATTCGAGTCTGGCATATGGCGCGATCAGCACATCGCCAGGAGAGAGATCCACTGGCAGACGCTCCCCTCTCAAAATGTGCGCCCGTCCTGCAACATGCCCGCGGCTGGCAGGCTCGCCGCGCAGGCTGTTGGGCTGCTGTTCTAGCAGTCCAAATTCAGCGGTCAACGAAGCTGCCTCCTGCCTTGTCCGGCCGGGCAGCTCTGTGCCGGGCGGGCCCATGCAGGCTGGGGCAATCAGGCTCTGCCATTTTACGAACTGGGCCCGGCGTTCATCCAATAGCTGCGCCAGGCCAGCCTGAGGGTGTCTCAACACATCCAGGACTTCATCCGAAGTGAGCCAGACCACATCAAACCGGCCTGGCAAAACACCGTTTTCAGCCAGCCAGCTCCCGCTGTAGAGCAGCGCCTGGATATACTGCCCCTCAGAGAGCTGGTCGATGTAGTGATTGTGTTCATCAAGAAAGGCCGCATTCCGCCGGGCATAGGCCAAGGCGCTGCGAAATTTGGCAATCTCGCCTGGTTCAACTCCGTTCTGCACCGCCTGGAGACACAACACTTCGATCTGTTCATCTACATCCCGTCTGGCAGCCATGCTGATATCATGCGGATCCCGTCCACCCTGGGCAGCCTGAGGCAGGTAGGAGGCAATCAAGTTCCATACATAGTCTGGCGTCTCGCGCCATGGCAGTGGCAGTGCCGCAGGAAAGCCCGGCACCTGCTGGTAGGTCAGGCGGCTGCCATAATCTTCCAATAATGAGCGCAATGCCAGCTTGAACGATTCCAATTCCGGAGGACAAAACCCCTCATCAATTTCACCTGCCAGCACCATTTGCTTCGCCGCTGTCGGCGAAGCCTGCGCCAGGCAGGCCAGGTTGTATAGGATCTGCACCAGCCGAGTTTGGACGGTTTCTGCTCCGATCAATAAAAAAGGGACTTCGCGGGCTGCTGTTTCAGTGTCCCGGCCGGTTAGATGTGCATAAAGCTCGATCACCTCCTTTGGACGGATCGGGCGAGCACCTCCCATCGTGTGGACCATCCAGTGGCGCCTGGCGGCAGCGATTGTGTCTTCCAGGTGGTCAGCCAGATGCAAATTGTCGGCTGAGCGCGGATCGAATGCTGCCAGCCGTCGAGTTGCCAGCTCGATTTCCGGTCCCCAATACTCCCAAAGAGTGATGTTCTGCTTTGCCAGGCGCTCATAAAGGTCTTCGTGCGCCTGACCATAGATGCGCACTTGTGCCTGCGGGTTGGGGCTTCGCGCGCCAGCCATATAGACGCGGCCGTTGGCGAACTTTCGCCAGCGTGTTGCGCCCATCCCTGCGTAGAAGACGCTGTCGTGTCCGCCCTGTGTGTTTATGCGTACAAAGTCTAGTTCTGCAGGCATTAAGGGTCCTTTGGTCGGTTCGCGGCTGCGCTCAAGCCACCAAAAATGGCGGGCTTGTTCTTGCTCCTCCCAGATGAGCGGAAATCGCACAGCGGCAGATATTTCTTCTGCCAGGGTTGTGATCGGCCGACTCTGCAAAATGTATACCTGGCCTTGAGCGACCGCCCATTCCACATCCTGGGGAAATCCGAACAACTGCTCAATTGCCAGACCAAACTGCCCTACCCGTTCAAGCCAGTTAAAGGGCAGGCAGGGTAGTCTACGCCAATCCGGAGGAATGGGGGCGATTTTCAGACCATTCCCTGAGGTGGGGTGAAAAGCACTGTGCTTGTCTGCAATGCTGGCCTGCTCAACAGTCAGGTCTCGCCGGCGAAGTCGAGCTGTGTCGGCCGGGATCCTGCCGCTTACCGCTCCAACGCCCAACAAGAGGTGACCAACATCAAGTCTTCTCGCTGGCGCACTGGGTCGACGGTGAAGCAAACCCCGGCACACTCTGCATCCACCAGTGGTTGCACCAGCACCGCCATACCCGGATCATTTGTAAAAGATAGATACGAGCGCCAACAATCCAGCACAGCCTGCTCGAGGGCGGCTTTACCATTCACATTCAGGCTGCTAGAAAATCGCCCAGCCAGGCTCTTTTCCGGCAGATCTTCCAACACAGCCGAAGAACGCACTGCCAGAGGGCCGCTGGTCGGCAAAACGGCGACCAATGCGTCGAGCAAACCGGCAGGCAGATGTAAATCGCCAGGCAGTTCCTGGGCAGCCTTAAATGCTGACGTGGTGATGCAAACGCCCCAAGGAACAGGAAACCCTGCTGCTGCCAGCTGGCTGAGAGCGGCGGCTTTGCGCCCCACCAGGGTGACCGAGAGCTCGGGAGTGAGCGGCATAATCCAATCGGGCATTAACTCCCTCGAATTGTTTCACGTGAAACATGTATCTTAATACAATAAATTTTGTGAAAATAAATAAAAGGACAATAAATTTTGACTTATGCGCCGAATTTCCTCGACCAGCCTTCCAGGGTTTCGTCAATCTCATCCAGGCAGGTATCCATCTCCTCCAGGCGCTGCGAAAATGCTTCACCAACCAGGCCAAGCTGATCCGCTGCGGCTTTCCATGAAGCAGCCGAGCTCTCTTTCTGCAGTGCAGCCAGCTCCGTCCAGGTGCGTAGAAGCGGCCAAAGAGCAGCCTGATATGGCTGTCCCGGGGCCAGGTAAGCCTCTAACGCACGGGCGTAATAGTGCAAGCGCACCGGCTGCAGGCGCGCAGGAGTGCTATCTTCAGGCGAGGCTTTTAAATCGGCGGCCCAGTTGGGCAGCATTCGCTGCAGCATTTCCGGGCTAGAGTTCGGGCCTCCCAGCAGGTTGAGCAGGCTTCCCACGAGCGTGGGCTGTCCAACCAGATTGGCGCATTCCACAAAACGCGGCAAAAAGCGCCGCTCAGCCAACGGCGGGCCGTACAGGCTGGCGATGGCGTTAGCGGCATGATCGATACCCTTGAGGTAATTCAAAACCTGCTTTGGCCCTGTTTCCATAGCCTCACTCTGAAGGCCCAGCCAGATCTGCCGGGCATGTTCAAGCTGTTTGCGCGCCCGTTCCATTACATTGTCGGGACGGTCAAACTGCCCGCGCACACTGGCCTGCACAAAATCCATAAAATGTTGTGGATCGTGCAATATTTTGCATCCGTATACAACGGGTCCCATCCAGGGATTCAGACGCATCTCTTTGGGTTGGCGGTACAAATCGCGGCGCGCATGCGTGATATCCAGGTGGATATCATCGGTAATTCTCACTATCTCGCGCCGTTCCACAACCGGCTGGCTGTAAATAAATACCAGGTCAATATCGCCGGTGCCGGCGATCAGCGGGTCATTCCCCAACAAAGACCCATGCAGATACACCGCCAGCACATCATAATCATTCTTGACGCGCTGGGTAACCTGGTCTCTGGCCAGTTTTTGCAGGGTTTCTAGGTTAATACGCATGTCTACCACTCTCCCCTTTCGCCCAAAGGTTTACTCTCATTTTACCTCACCCAGATCCAACGGCAGTTCTGCCTGGAACGCTCCCATCCGTAGAGTCTGGCGAATGCGATCCTGAATCCAGTGTAGATCATCTACACTTCGCACAAAATTCAATTGGCTGGTATCGATTACTAAAACCGGTGAACGGTGCTGCCTGCGCTGTGGCGTCCCCCCGCCAAAATAGGCCTCATATGCCTGGTTTAGCTGGTCGATATAATCGCGCTCCATGGCCCGTTCGTAAGGACGATCGCGCATGGCGATGCGCTGCATTAACGTATCAGTGTCAGCTCGCAGGTACACAACCAAGTCAGCCGGCTGTATCTTTTCAGCCAACGCTTCATGCACCCGGTAGTACATTTCCAATTCATCCCCAACCAGGTTAATTTCGGCGAAGATAGCGTCCTTGTCGAAGGTGTAATCGGCAATCAGGCTTTTCCCGAGCGCCAGGAAATTTGGGCCAATGCCGTGCTGCTGGTGGTAGCGGCTGAGCAAAAAGAAGATCTGCGTCTGGAAGGCGTAGCGTGCCCGGTCGGCATAAAAATCGGACAGGAATGGATTCTCCTCAAAAACTTCGAGCAGTAGTTCGGTCTGAAACGTATGCTGCAGCAGGCGCGCGAGCGTGGTCTTTCCGACTCCGATGACACCTTCAATAGCTAAATACATCTTCACTCTTCTCCCGGAAACAACACCAGGCTGCGGGCGAAACTGCGCAAAACAGAAGCAAAAGCCGCAGGTTGTTCGAGCATGACCATATGCCCGGCATCAGGGATCATTTCCAGGCGGGCGTTGGGGATGGCGGCAGCCAGGTACTGTGACTGGCGCGGCGGGGTCATGCGGTCTTCCGCTCCGCACACAATTAAGGCAGGGCAGGTTGTTTCTTTGAGCATATCGCAGGCGTCAAACTGGTCGCAGGCCTGCAAATCGCCAAACAGAACGCTTGGCCGCGCTTCATTCAACCGCGCCTGGGCCATTTCCACGGTGCGCGGTGACGTAGCCTGGCTGAACGACCACTGGACGATGGTCGAAGTGGCTCGCGCAAACGTGGCGGCATTGGCGGCATCCGCCAGCAGAATCGGGTTCACGGTGAGACGCGCCGCGGTGGATACCAGGCCGAGTGCGCTGACCTGCTCGGGGTTCTCATACGCCAGGGTCATAGCGACTGCCCCGCCCATGCTGTGGCCGACCACCAGGGCGGCGGGCAAATCCATGGCGCGCATCCATTGGCTGACAGCGTCCACATATGCGCCAATCTGCTGCATCCCGCCAACCTGGTCCGAGCGTCCATGGCCAGGCAGGTCGAGAGCGTAAATATGGCAGCCTTTCATCCGGCGCACCTCTGGCGGCCAATACAGGTGCATCCCTCCGGCGCCATGGATTAAAACTACTGGCGGCCCACTGACTTCCACATCTTCAAACTCATAATAATACAGGCCCTGTTCAACTGGCATGGATGCCTCCGCCTCGCAGTTGATCCTCGGCTTCCTCGGTCAACGGAATCAAGACTTTCACCGCCGTGCCCTGACCCTCTGCCGATGTGATGCTTAACTGCCCGCTGACCAGCTCGGCGCGTTCGCGCATATTCACCATGCCCAGGCTGCCGCGACGTTCGTAAGAAGCATCAACTGCTTTCGGATTAAACCCAATGCCGTCATCTTTGATTTCCAATACAGCCAGGCCAGCGCCAAAGGAATTCAGACGAATCCAGATATGTGGCGCCCGGGCATGCTTGCGGGCGTTGTTAGCCGCTTCCTCGGCGATGTAGAAAATCACCGTTTGCTTGCCCAGATCCAACTCATCCAACACCTTCGCCTCCACTTCGATGAGCACGTTTTGCTCGAAGGTCTCGTGCATTTTATCCGCCATAGCCTGCAGTGCGGCCTGCAGCCCCTGGGTTTCCAGCACCAATGGGCGCAGAGTGAAAAGCATATGCCGGATCTCTTTCGTTGTGCGGCGGGCCATATCCTCGATCTTAACCAGCTCGGCCGCTGCGGCAGGCACATTTTTCTCTATCAGGCGGCGGGTGAAATTCACCCGCATGACAATGGCAGAAACCGACTGAGTCGGCCCGTCATGCAGGTCGCGCGCCAATTTTTTGCGGGCTTCTTCTTCGGCTTGTAAAAAACGCTCTTTTTCTTGCTCCAGGTCATTGTACAGGCTTGCGTTCTGTAAAGCTACCCTGGCCTGCTGGGCCAAAACATCCAGGATATCACGCTGGGGCGCACCAAAAAACTCGGCTTCAGGATGGGCAAACAACAGCGCTCCATACACATTTAAGCCGCTGCGCAGCGGCAGGCAGTAAGCCGAGCGGCAGCCGCTCAACGAAGCAAAACGCTCACCCAGCTCTGGATCGGAAGGCAGGTCCCTGGTCAGCACAGGCTCGCCCGAATTGATCGCCTGGGCCAAAACGCCTTTTTCGCCGGGCAAGGTGGAGCGCTGGTCCACGGAGGTGAAACGCCGCGCCGGCCCAACGCGCAGCTGCGTGCGCCCGCTGTCCTGATAAAATAAAAAAGCGGCACTGACGATTTTATCAGCCATCTCGCGAGGCGCCAGCACATCGCTGGCCCCGATTTCTTGCGCCATCACCAGCACTCGGTTGTAGATCAACGTGCTCGTCATGTGCGATATTTCTTCAAATACCTTGCGGAAGCGCGTGCGGTCCGCCCGGATCTCTTTTTCCATCTCCTTGCGGGCAGACTGACGGATAGCGGTCTCGCGGCCGGCTGCCAGATATTGAAAACCGACGAACGCACCCAGACCAAGCCCGATGACAAACATCACCGCCCCCACCAGCACAAACCAGACCACCCCGTCGAACGACGCTTGTTCGGCAGGCAGAAAAAAGGACAAGCCAACTTCAGCCTGGGTCATAGAGCAATCATAATCTAAAATAACACGTTCGTCTACAAAAGGGAAAAAATACTCACCATCCCTGGGCGTGAAGTTTTTCCAGGATGGGCAGAGCGGCTTGCAGGGCACGTGCCCGGTGGCTGATTTGATTTTTCACTTCAGAGGGCAATTCAGCCATCGTCTGGCCTCTCTCGGGCAGCCAAAAGATGGGATCATAGCCAAATCCGTTCTGCCCGCGTTCTTCAGGGATCACCTCGCCCGGGCAGTCGCCTTCGGCAAACCACACCTGACCCCGAGGGCTGGCCAACGCCACCGTGCAGTGAAAATGCGCCTTCCAGGGCCGCTGCCGGCCTGCCAGGTTTTGCAGCAGGTATTGGCGCCGGTCGGCGTCACTGGCGCCAGGTCGGGGATGATAGCGCGCCGAATGCAGTCCGGGCGCACCGTCCAGGGCATCCACTTCCAGACCCGAGTCATCGGCCACAGCCAGCAGGCCGGAACGCCGGGCATGGGCAACAGCCTTCAGGCTGGCGTTCTCTGCATACGTCAGCCCGTCTTCAACCACCTCGAGTGAATATCTCAGATCGGCGGGCAGCACCAGATGAAACTTGTCATCGGCCAGGATCGAGCGAATCTCAATTAATTTACCTGGATTTGTACTGGCAATTAAAATTTTCATTTAAAAGGCTCCTCTGGCTTAGATTTCTGAAAATTACATTAAAATTAACTGTGAATTTTGCAAAATGTTATGTTATAATGTGTTCGCCTAACAAAATATTCTCTTAAACTGTTGTTATACGGCACTTTCCCGTGTCAGACACTCATTCTCTTCTTCGTCTCAACGTCGGTTTTATTGTTCATCAAGGTATCGGTTATTATCGTGATTTCGATTTTAACCTGCCTCAGGTGACGATTGAGCCTGACCTGTCATTGACTGCGCTCACCGGGGTGGTGAGAGTCAGCCGGACGCCGCAGGGCCTGCTCTTAGAAGCAAAACTGCAGGCGAATACTCCGGCTGAATGTGTGCGCTGCCTGGAAATGTTCACCCTGCCCCTGCAAACCGATTTTTCCGAGTTGTATGCGTTCGACAAACGCTCTGTGACAGATTCTGGACTGATTTTACCTGAAAATGGATACATCAATCTCGCTCCACTGCTGCGCGATTTCATGATCCTGGAAATTCCGATCAGGCCTTTGTGCCAGCCCGACTGCAAAGGCCTGTGCCCTGAATGCGGCACCAATTTAAATTTATCGAGCTGTGAACACCTGTTGTCGAATGGCAGCGGCCATTTCGACAGTTTACAATCATTGCCATAGGGCAGCAGACCTTTTTTTCTAATCGGCTGCCCGGTGGAGATAATAGGCTTCTTTCATCGGAGGGTCGTGCATGGTAACTCCTCGCCTCAACCAGATCCAAGGGGAAATTCTCAATACGCTCCTGGAACGCGCTGAAATCCAAGGCTACCTGACAAATGATGACATTCTCGATGTCGCCCCTGGTAAACAAGACGGGCAACTGTTCCACCGCCTGCAGCTTGTGCTGCGCAAGATGGGGGTGGAAATTTTGGCGGATGATGACTCCGCTGGCTGTGCGGACAACGATGGCGAGGAATCAGAATTTAAGGGCTTTTTCAACATGGAGCATATTTCGCCTGACGATACCGTCGGGCTGTACTTGAAAGAAATGTCCCGCGTCCCGCTGTTGAGCATGGAAGAAGAAGTCAGCCTCGCTAAGCGCATCCGTTCCAGCATAGAAGCTTTCAAAGAATTGAAAGCGTTGAAAAACAAAATCAGCCAGGCCTGCCGGCAGCAGCTTGAGGCCTTGATTCAGGATGGGGCGCAGGCGCGTGAGCACCTGATCAAAGCCAACACCCGCCTGGTGGTCAGCATCGCCAAGAAATATATCGGCCGCGGGGTGCCTTTCCTGGATTTGATCCAAGAGGGCAACCTGGGTTTAATGAAAGCTGTCACCAAGTACGAATACGAACGCGGTTTTCGATTTTCCACCTACGCCACATGGTGGATCCGCCAGACCATCACCCGGGCCATCGCCGACCAGGGGCGCACCATTCGCGTGCCGGTGCACATGACCGACCGCATCCGCTCGATGTACAAAACCTCTCACCAGTTAGAGCAAGACCTGGGGCGCCCACCAACCACCGAGGAGCTGTCCAGCGTCATGGAAGTGGACGCCGGCCGGGTGGAATGGATGCAGCAGGTCTCGTGGACGCCGATCTCGCTCGAAAGCCCGGTGGGCGACGATGAAGAATCCGAATTTGGAATGTTCGTCGAGGACGACTTGACTCCTTCTCCCTCCCAAACCGCCTATGAGAACTTGCTGCGCGACCGGGTTGCCCAGGTGCTTTCCACGCTTTCCCCGCGCGAAGAGCGCATCCTGAAGCTGCGCTTCGGATTGGAAAACGGCCATGCCTACACCCTGGAGGAAGTCGGCCAAAAATTTGGCCTGACGCGCGAGCGCATCCGCCAAATCGAGGGCAAGGCTTTGCGCCGCCTGCGCCATCCCTGCCGCTCACGCCGGCTGCGCGAATATCTATAATTCCTTGACAAAACATTGCGGGGCGCGTAAACTCTAAGCATAGAGGTGAATCAAAAATGCTGTACTTGGTTTCTTCGTCTGAGTTGATGTCCGTGCGCATGATCATGCGCAAGACGAACTGTGCCTGGGCAGCGAAGTAGTAGGGTTTCAACCTGTTTCTGAATTTTAAGGCTGTCCAGAATTGGACGGCCTTTTTTTGTAGTTTTTTTTTGAATGGAGTGACGTATGCCTGAGAACATCTTAATTGCAATCGCCTGGCCTTATGCCAATGCCCAAATCCACGTGGGCAATATCACTGGTTCGCACCTGCCTGGGGATATTGTCGCCCGCTACCACCGCCTGTTGGGCAACAATGTGTTGATGGTCTCTGGCACCGACTCGCACGGCACGCCGGTCACGCTGCGCGCCGATGCCGAGAAGAAACCGGTGGAAGAAGTGTACAAGTTCTATCACGATGGCTTCCTGGAGCTGTTTAAACAGCTCGGCATCCAATATGATTTGTTCACCACCACCCACACGCAAAACCATTTCAAAGTCTCGCAGAGCATCTTCCTGGCGCTGCAAGAAAACGGCTTCCTGTACACCGAGACCCGCCCACAGTGGTACTCCCCCGGTTCCAGGCGCTTCTTGCCCGACCGCTACGTCGAAGGCACCTGCTACATCTGCGGCTTCGAAGGCGCTCGAAGTGACCAATGCGACCGCTGTGGCAATGTGCTGGAGCCCGAAAAACTGCTCAACCCGCGCTCCAAGGTGGATTCTTCCACTCCAGAGCTGCGCGAGACCCAGCATTTCTACCTGGACCTCTCCAAGCTGGAGCCTGAGGTGACCCAATTCCTGCGTGAGCGCCAGCATTACTGGCGTGAAACCGTCATCCGCCAGTCGCTCGGCCAGATCGAAAGCGAAGGACTGCGCAGCCGTCCCATCACGCGCGACCTGGACTGGGGCATCCCGGTGCCGGTGGCCGGTTGGGAGGGCAAGTGCCTGTACGTCTGGTTCGAAGCCGTGATCGGCTATCTTTCAGCCGCCATCGAATGGGCGCACATTCACGGCCCGGCCGATGCCTGGAAAAACTGGTGGACCAACCCGTCTGCCAAAGCTTTTCACTTCATCGGCAAAGACAACATCTTCTTCCATGCCGCCTGGTGGCCCGCCCAACTGCTGGGCGTGGGAGAAGGTTTCGTGCGCATCTTCAGCGGAGAAAGCGGACAGCCGCTCACCCTGCCGTATGATGTGCCCGCCAACATGTTCATGAACCTGGAGGGGCAAAAAATCTCCGGCAGCCGCAATTGGGCTGTGTGGGGCAAAGACGCCTTATCGCGTTACGATCCCGATGCCCTGCGCTACTACCTGACGGTCAACATGCCCGAGATGCGCGACAGCGATTGGGATTGGGGCGAGTTCGTGGCCCGCAACAACAACGAGCTGGTCGCCACCTGGGGCAACCTGGCCAACCGTGTCCTGTCTTTCACCTACAGGCACTGGGACGGGCACGCGCCTGCCCCCGCCGGGCTCGCCCCCGCCGACCAGCAGATCATCGCCGTCGTCGAAGGCGGGTTCGCCTCGGTGGGCGAATATCTCAACAAGGTCCAACTGCGCGGCGCCCTGGGTGAAGCCATGCGCCTGGCGACGGAAGTCAACCGCTACCTCGACATATCCGCCCCCTGGTTCACCATCAAGACCGATAAAGATGCGGCCGCGCGTTCTATTTATGCCGCGCTGAAATGCATCGACAACCTGAAACTTTTCTTCGCACCGTTCCTGCCCTTCTCCAGCGAACGGCTGCACACCTTCTTCGGCTACACCTCGCCCCTATTTGGTGAGGGCTACATCGACACCGTCCAGGACAGCCTGGGAGAGCACACCGTGCTGCGCTACCGGCCGGGCAGCGCCAGTGGGCGCTGGGAACCCAGCCGCCTGGCGCCCGGGCAGGCCCTCAACCAGCCCGCCCCGCTGTTCCGCAAGCTGGACGAGAGCGTCGCCGCCGAAGAACGCAGCCGCCTGGGGCCAAAAACATGATGTATGGACGAAAAAACATTACAAATCCTGGAATATCCCAAAGTCTTGGAGCGCCTGGCCGCTTACTGCGCCTTTGCCGCCTCCAAGGATAAAGCGCGCTCGCTGCGCCCAACCACCAACCTGGATGAGGCTCGCCGGCTGCAGGCCGAAACCCGCGAAGCCATCCTGTTCATGGTCACGCGCCCCGACCTGACCATTGGCGGGGCGCGTGATATCCGCGCCGCGGTTGACCTGGCCGTGCACGGCGGGGTGCTTCCCCCGGCCGACCTGCTGGATATCAAGTCTACCCTGGTGGCCGCCCGCACCCTGTGGCGCGTCTTTGAAAAGCAGGAAAACCAATTCCCCAACCTGTACCGCATCGCCGCCCAACTGCCAGCCCCCGCCGGGCTGGTGGATGCCATCACCCGCGCCATTTCCGACCGCGGCGAAATCCTGGACAGCGCGTCGGCCAGGCTCGGAGCCATCCGCCGCGACCTGCGCATCGCTCACGAGCGCCTGCTCAGCCGCCTGCAGCGCATCATTGGCGACCCCAAGATGGCCCCCGCCCTGCAGGAAGCCCTCATCACGCAGCGCGACGGCCGCTATGTCATCCCCCTGCGCTCCGAGTTCAAAGGCCACATCAAATCCATCGTCCACGACCAGTCTTCTTCTGGGGCGACGCTGTTCGTCGAGCCGCTGGTGGTGGTGGAAGCCAACAACCAGTACCGCGAACTGCTGCTGGCCGAGCGTGACGAAGAGCGTCGCATCCTCAGCGAGCTTTCCCTGCAGGTGGGGCGCCAGGCCGGCGAATTGATCGCCACCGTCGAGGTGATCGCCGAGCTCGACCTGGCGCTCGCCAAGAGCCGCTACGCCGAAGCCCTGGCCGCCAGCGAGCCCGAGCTGCTGCCGATCCGTCCCAAAGCCGACCGCCGCCACCCGGGCAGCGTCATCCGCCTCAGCGAGGCCCGCCACCCTTTGCTCGACCCCAGGAACGTGGTGCCGGTGGATGTCGAGCTGGACGAGCAAACCTTCGCCCTGATCATCACCGGCCCCAACACCGGCGGTAAAACGGTCACGCTGAAAACAGTCGGCCTGCTGGCCCTGCTGGCCCAGAGCGGCCTGCACATCCCCGCCCACACCGGCTCGCAGATCAGCCTGTTTCAGAACATCTACGCCGATATCGGCGACGAGCAGTCCATCGAGCAGTCCCTGTCCACCTTCTCCGGCCATATCACCAACATCATCCACATCCTGGAGAGCGCCGACCCCACGTGCCTGGTGATCTTGGACGAGTTGGGCGCCGGCACCGATCCGCAGGAAGGCGCCGCCCTGGCGCGCGGCATTCTCACCCACCTGATCGAGCGCCGCATCACCACCCTGGTCACCACCCACCACCCCGAGCTGAAAGCCTACGCCCACGCCACCCCCGGCGCCATCAACGCCAGCATGGAATTCGATATCGAAACCCTGCGCCCCACCTATCACCTGACCATCGGCCTGCCGGGGCGCTCCAACGCTTTGGCCATTGCCCAGCGCCTGGGCATGCCCGAGAGCATCATCCAGTCTGCCCGCGCCGAGCTGAACCCGACTGATGTGCGCGCCGAAGATCTGCTGGACGAGATCCACCGCCAGCGCGACCTGGCCCGCCAGGCGCGCTCTCATGCCGAGCGCGCCCGCCACGAAGCCGAGACGCTGCGCACCGAGCTGGCCGGCAAGCTGGACGCCATCGAGGACGAGCGCCGCAGTGTGCTGGAAAAAGCCCGCCAGCAGGCCGAAAACCAGGTGCGCGAGCTGGACGAAGAGCTCAGCCAGGCCCGCCGGGCGCTGGCGCGCGCCCGCCAACCCCTGGAAGCGCTGCAGGCGGTGGAAGAAAAGCTGGAAAACCTGCAAGACAGCGCCGCCCGCCCGGTGGAGCGCCAGCCCAACGCGGCTGTGGTGCTGCAGCCACTGCGCCTGGGCGATAAAGTGGCCATCCACGGCCTGAATATGCAGGGCGTGATCACCTCGCTGGGAGCGGAAGACGCCGAAGTGCAGGTGGGTGCGCTGCGCATCCGCACCCGGTTGGCCGAGTTACAGCCCGCCAGCCTGGCCGCCAAAGCCGAGAGCACCCCGGCCCAGCGCCGGCGCAAGCCGGCAGCCGACCAACCAGCGCCCACCTTCAACCAGCCCGCTTCGCCCGGCCTGGAGCTGGACCTGCGCGGCCAGCGCGCCGACGAGGCGTTGGATGCCCTCGACCGCTACCTGGATGCGGCCTTCCTGGCCGGTCTGCCGTTCGTGCGCATTATTCACGGCAAAGGCACCGGCAAGCTGCGCCTGGCCGTGCGCGAGGCCCTGCACAATCACGCCCATGTCAAAGCGTTTGAATCGGGCAGCGAAAAAGAAGGCGGCGATGGCGTCACGGTGGTGAAGTTCAAGGCTTAAGGATTATATATACATTCATAGATTGTAGGTATTTAATAGTTAATAGTACTCGTAGGGCCTGTGGATATGTGGATAACTTCCGTATGGGACTCTTTTATGCCCAACACTGGCGCTGTGCGCTTGCTCAGCCCATACATCTGCCGGTTTTGTTAACCAGCGTTATCCCCAGCCCCTGCGGGGAAGAATATGAGGAACATGCGGAGTTATCCCCAACCCACAGCGACTCACGCTGGCCTGGGGAGAGGGCTCAGCCACCCCCCATATATAGGGGTGCAGTTATTAGTCATTTTAGCTCAAAAAAGCGGGTTTTCCCCAGATTACGCCACTTATCCACAGTTTTTCGCGAGTTATCCACAGTTTTGGGAAGGCGAGGCAAAAGTTATTCCCCCATATATGGGGATTAAAAATTAATGTTGCAGGGAGGTGTAGTAAATATTTCCTCGCTTGACGTTCCTTAACTATGTTTTCATTATAATAAGGAGATGGAATTAGCAAAGAATAAACAACGCATCATTTTGTTTATTATTTTAGGAGGAATGTTAGGATTCTTATTGCTCATCTATATTTTGGCTTGGTCAATTTTTATTCAAGGTACGGCTGTTTATGGAACAGACTTTATTAGTTTTTATACGGCAGGTCGGATCGTTCGCTTAGGTCAGCCTCAAGAACTTTTTAACTTAGATATTCAGCGTTCGATCCAAAAGAACCTCGAAGGGGATTATTATTTTTCTGGTGGATCAAATTTGTCACAGCATCCGCCATATCTTGCACCTCTATTAGCACTTATCTCAATTGATGATTTTAAGCTTGCTTTTACCCTCTGGACTTTTGTTCGAATACTGATCTGGATTGCTTGTGGTTGGATCATCTTCAATTTGCTCAGGCGAAATAAATTTGACAGCCTTTCCACTTTTTTTGCATCTGCAGGCTTCCTTTTATTCTACCCTTTGTTCTTAAGTATTTTGGCAGGGCAGGATACAATTTTTATTCTACTTGGCTTGTTGTTGTGGCAAACAGGTATTATCGAATCAAATGCAGTGAAAACCGGATTGGGTCTGGCATGGTCAACCCTATCCCCAACGATAGCTGGCCCATTAGGGCTGGCGTTGGTTTCTTCAAGGCGCAAGGCTTCCGTGTGGTTTTTTCTGGGGTGTTCATCTTTGTTCTTGTTTACTCTGGCTTTCATAAGGATTGGAGGAATTATCGATTTCATCAATCTTATGAAAATTAGTTCGACCAGTTCGGAATTCGGCTTGAATCCGGAAAGTATGTATAACTTCCTTGGTTTTCTACTGCGCACCTTTCCCAAATTTGAATTAACTGCAGCGAGGCAAACAGCTTGGGTTGCTGAAATAGTCAGTACATTAATCATCGTTCTTCTTTGGATTCGAAATCGCCAAGTAAATTCCTTATTTATCGTCAATATTTCTATAGTTCTCGCTGTTTTCTTTTCGCCTCACCTCCACATTCACAGCACAACTTTTTTACTGTTACCTGCAATCAATATAATGATCCGCCTCCGTCAAAAGAATTGGACAAATGGATTAACTGCTGTAAGCTTGTACTTTGTGCCGGTAATATCTATTCTTCAGTTCATGAGCGCTTTTCTACCCCCATCAATTGGATATTCTATTTATTATTTTGAGCTAATTTTGATTTTGATAATATCAATCCAACTTTATCAAAGAGAAACTGTGCATAATTTTAAGGAATAAAAAAATACGCAAGGATCGTCTCGGCTGTTTATTTTTTTATTCATTACTGCACCAGAAAATACTAGCCGATTAAATACTTGACCCCGATTAAGTAATGTAAAAATGAAATATAAGTTAAAGCAAATAGGAGTAAATCTGACCAGTTCTCTACGCCGAGCGAAGTTAATAATAACAGCGGAATCGTAAAATCAAGCGAATAACGTGGCCCCCATTGTACCCAACCAGTGCCCATTAACAAACCCATTGGTATATACGAAATTATAATGGTCAGTAACAAAATCCATGTTGAAAGGTTACGGCGATAACGAACAAGACCCCAGAACAAACCAAAAAACACAGGGCTGAGTAAAAATAAGCTTCCACCCTCAACTGAATCGGGCCTCAGAGGTAAAGGATATGATATAAAATGATAAAACAAATTCTTGGGAAGGTAATATAAGTTAAATGCGCCGTATAACTGGTAATCATTAAGAAAACGGGGCGCCATTAAATGGTAATTTAAACCGAAATCGATAGGTGAACCAAACCGAGCAAAGTTATATAACAACATACCAACAACAGCCAAAAGTATAGGGGCCGATGCAAGCAAAGAACCACCAACTAAATATCGAAATCCCTTATGCCAATGAGATTTAATGAGTTGATAAGCCGGCCAAATGCCGGGTAGAAAAAGAGTATTCCTTGTAAGAAATGCCGCTGCAATTGCCAATCCGGTAAAAAAAAATGCCTTCCAACCATCAAGTGTAATCGCAGCCAGGTATGATAAAGCCACAAAAAAGAACCCTAGGATCATTCCTGTGCTCCATACCTGTCCCATTGGTGCTAAGCCAAATTGAACAGTTCCAAAAGAAAAGAACAGAGTTAACAAACCTATTTTATTTGAGGATAAATTTACAACTTTGTGATTGGTTGCTGTATGGAGTAGATGAGCCACCAAAGCTACATTTAGGGAAGCAAAAAACAAGGTAAAAAGGTAATCGTTGATATTTACTCCCCAAATGCCAACCAACGGCATCATTATAATTGCGGGTAAAGGAGGCCAATACAAATAATATTGCTGACCAAAGAAAACCAGATCATGCACTGATCCAGGGATCAGCCTTAGGTTAAGTTGTCCGTGTAGAAAAGCATCGGATAGATAAGCGTAGTAGTTGAACTGGGATGGCCCTTGAAGCATTCCTCGCCGGATGGCATATAAGCCGTAAACAAAAAAAGCAATGAAAAAAGCATTTCTTGGCCGTTGACAGAAATTTAGTATTTTCCTGTATATGGCTCTGAGAGGTTGATTTGGTGTATTCATGCTAAATCACAAAGATTAGTAGGATCTAAAAAATCAATTTCTATGAATGCAAGGCGCCCACTAAATAAACAAACTGATTAACCAAAAAATCATTGAATATGCTCAAACTCTAATGAGAACTGCAACTCAATTGTAAATAGCCCTTCCAGACTCGCTTTATTTGTAGATATTATAGTTTATCATCCCATTTAGTCAGGGTAGTTTCTATATAAAGACCTTTTCATTTATTGATATCCTCAATAAGGCAGGTTGTTTTGACTTCTATAAAACATCACTTAGTCTCAAAAGGAATATTCAAGCTGTTCGTTTGGATGATACTCCTTTTACTCTTACTGTTCTTGCTTGGTTATCAATTAGACCGGTTTCCACCATTGTGGTGGGATGAAGGCTGGACTCTCTCTGCGGCTCGCAATTGGGTGGACAATGGGCATTTAGGCAACTATATCGCTGGGCAAGCTGTGCCTCCGAGTATAGTCGTGCGATTTCCCGTCGTTGTACCTGTGGCTTTGAGTATGAAGGTTTTCGGAACAGGCACCTGGCAGGGGCGGCTGCCGGGCGTGATATTTACAATCCTGGCATTAATGTTATTGTTTAAACTTTCTGAACGTTTATTTAATCGGACCATTGGTGTGGCTGCCATTGTTCTCCTTTGTCTATCATTTTTTAGCTTTAGCCCTTTTATTATTGGACGAGAAACCCTGGCTGAAATGCCAATGCTATTCTATTCGTTGGCTGGTTTTATCCTGGTTTGGCTTGCAATGAACCGCAGCTCTTTTTGGGTGGTTGGAGCATCGCTTATTTTTGGCGTCGCTATTCTTTCAAAATTGCAGGTTTTACCTTTTTGGTTATTTTCGGTTTGTTTGGGGATCGGATTGGCCTACTTAAAGGGCTGGCGTAAACCAAAATTTATCCTATGTGGTGTGCTTTTTGGCAGTTTATGTGTTTATCTGATCATATTGCTCATTCAAAATTATCTTATGCCAGAATCATTCAATGATTCAGCTTTGCAAAAACTTCTTTTCAACACAGTTGTGTTTGTTTGGGATTGGCCTGTTCGCTGGCAAGCTATCAAAAATGTCCTTATTTTGGGGTTACCAGAACTGCTGAGTTTTGCAGCGTTTGGATATTACATTCTTAATGACATAATCTTCAATCAAAATAACTCAACAATCAATGTTTTCGAATCGAATCGCATTGTTATCACTGTGTCATTTTGGGGTTTCGGGGCGAGCTGGTTTGGTTGGTATATTGCGATGGCATTATTTTGGGAAAGATATTTATACCCTCCTTATTTCCTGGGGACGATGTTTCTTGCGTTCTTTCTGGAGAAAGTTACGGAAGGATATGATATACGCCTTTTGGTGAGACGAGCCAGCAATCTCTTAACGCTGCGAGGTACCAATCGAAAAAATTTCCTGGCCTTGATTGTCTTTATGATATTTGGTCTGGTTTTGTCTATCACTATTCTTTCGGTAAAATTATATATACTTTCAAACCAGCAGCAGCCTGAAGCAGCTACTTCCTGGTTGGAGCATAATGTTCGATCTGGACAGCTTGTTGAAACATTCGAAAGTGAATTATTTTTCCTGGCTCCTAACCTGTCCTATCATTTCCCGTCCGATCTGGTAAGTATGGAATTAGTTCGCAGAAAAACAGTAGATCCACAACAAAAGATCAATTATGATCCCCTTAGCGTTAACCCCGATTACCTCGTCATCGGACCATATGCAAGAACCTGGCAGCTTTATGATACCGTGATAACACGTGATGAATGGAAACTAGTGCAAGACATTGGAGGATACCAGGTTTATCAACACCTAAATCCTCAACCTTAGGAGTGAACTTTGTCGTCGAGCTTCCTCGTAAATTGATGAACCCGTATAATTTTAGCCTGATGTAAGCTGTATCGAAACAACACACCCAAAATACTCAAGCCATACACGACGCTGCGCCTGAAGTTGATCGATGAAGCTTCGTCAAAATAGCGCGTCGAAATTGGCACTTCAGTGAAAAACAGATTGCATGCCATCCCCTGGGCAATCATCTCAGTATCAAAAACAAAATCATTGCTGTTTTCTTCGAAGCGCACCGTTTCTAAATATTTTCTCGAATACGCCCGAAAACCCGAATGGATTTCGGTCAGGTAGCGGCGAAAAACCAGGTTCGCCAGAGCTGTGAGAAAGATGTTGGCGTTGTATTTCCAACCCGGCATACCGCCATCCATCGGACGACCGCCGAGCATGCGTGAGCCAAAGGTCGCGTCAGCTCTTCCTTCCATGATTGGTTGGATCAGATCTGGAATTACCGTGGCATCGTATTGGTGGTCGGGGTGCACCATAACGACGATATCTGCTTGATCTGCCAGGGCGTTCTGGTAACAGGTTTTTTGATTGCCGCCATAGCCTGTATTTTTCTGGTGGCGAATTACCTTTAGACCTAATTTCGTCGCCACTTCAACAGTATTATCCCTGGATGCATCATCCACCAGAATGATATGTTCCCGAAATTCTGGGGGAATCTCATCATAGGTTCTTTGCAGCGTTTTTGCTGCCTGGTAAGCAGGCATGACAACAATCACTTTTGTTTTCTTATTCATTGGTGCTCTTTCGGATCAAGGCAATAAATTGATAACCGAAAACTGTTGGAATCCTCTGGCTGATATTCGCCAGGAGCGTCAGCATCAAAATGCCCAATTTGTTTTTCTGAAAAAAAGGATGGATTAAATCGAGCGGAATCGGGGTAGCAGTGAATCTTTGTATCCTGCAACCGCTTTTTCGCAGCAGGTCCACAAAAGTCTTTTGGGTGAAGAACCGCAGGTGCGTCCTGTCTAATATACCCCGATCAGTGTACGTGAAATTGCCGAATAATAAATTCAAACGCACCCACAAGTTGGCTATATTCGGCACAGAAATGATCAAGTCCGTTCCGTTGGATTGTAAATCAACCAATCTAGCCAATGCGCGATCCGGATCAGGCATGTGCTCAAGCACATCTGCACACACAATTACCTGGTATCCTCGCAAAAATTGATCAGGTGTTTCATCCAGGGTCGCTTTAAAGATTTCTTGATAGTAAGGTGATGCTAACCTGGCCCATTCAGTGTGTGGCTCAATTCCATATATCTGAAAGTCTTTCCCCTGACATAACCTTCCGATCGAGCCAGATGCTGTACCAACATCAAGAATGATTGTCCCTGCAGGATATTGATCCAGCCACAAAAAGATTTGATGATGGCTTGACCAGCGGTTTTGTTTGTCAATATATGGCAAGTCCGAAATTTCGGTATTTTTCATGGAATAAAATTTGTCAATTCTGCGAACAAAACTGATCAAAAAAGGATGAAGTATATAATCTTCAGTAAAGTAACTCCTGCGCTTGATTTTACCAAAGCACAATCGGAGTAGAGAAACCAAATAATGGTAGAATCCATCTTATTCTATAATGGGGAGCAAAAGTCATTTATTATCTGCAAATATACAGCTCGGTTGGACTGTTTCAACAAACCTCATAACCAATAAATGCAAAATTTCTTGAATCCAAAGCGTTTGCGCGATTACCCCCGCCTGTTCTTTTTCACCGCCTCGGTTATTTTGGCCCTGAATTTTGGGCTGCACAACGGCTGGCTAAGCGCGACCGGCAAGATCATTGGCAATGATTTCCTGGTATTTTACAGTGCGGGCGCTTTATACCGCAGCCAGCCGAATTCAATTTATGATCCAACGCCGCTGTTTGAAATTGAAAAATCGTTGATTGCACCCACTCCACTCGAAGGATTAAACAATTTTAGCAATCCTCCGTATGTTGCGCCTCTTTTTTCTCTGCTCACGTACATACAGTATCCCTGGGCGTTTGCAATATGGACGCTGGCGAATATTGGCTGCGCCGTCCTGGCAGTCGTTCTCCTCACTCAAACGATCACACCCGCCTATCTTAAACAAGCGGGGATAAATGCCCGGCAGTTGTTGATCATTTTGGGGGGCTATTTGGGTTTTATTGAAGGAATTGAAGTGGGTCAGAGCAGCGGCATGCTCCTGCTGCTGGTCAGCGCTTGTGTGGTATTGACTTTGCGCAAGCGCTCTGTCCTTGCCGGGTTGTGCGCGGTTGGGCTGTTGTATAAGCCGCATTTTACCCTGGCATTCCTGCTGGTCTGGCTGGCCTGGGGCGATTGGCGCTCTCTGCTGAGCTTTGCCCTGGGCGCCGGGGCATGGGTGAGCGCCTCCCTGGCGGTTCAGGGTATAGGGCCTTACATGGCGTACCTGAACCTGCTGCCCAGGCTGTTGGAGTTTTATGAAGTTCCCAGCCTGGGGTCGAACCTGGAATTTACCCTGAACGGACTGCTCATCACGCTTTTCGGCAATGCCAACTGGCAGTGGATTTCGCTGCTCACCCAGGCCCTGGCTGTCGCGGCGGGCGCTGCTTTGTTCCTGTTTGCCTGGAGGATGCGCCAGGGGTCTCAAAAGTCGCAGGCAGCCGTGATGATCTTTGTCGTTTTGTTCCCGCTCATTTTTGCTCCGCATGTCCTGCTGCACGATTCCATTATTCTGGTAATTGTTTTTCTGCTGTGGAGCCTGGTTGAGCAGTCCAAACAGCTTCTTTATTCCGTCATCGCAGTTTACCTCGTTGTTTTTTTTCTGACCCCGCTCACGTACCAGTTAAAAATTGCTTTTTTCGCGCTCATTCCGATTTTTTTGGCTGGGCGAGTGATCTGGCGGTTGAGGAATATCCCTCTTCAATAAGAATATGATAAAATTTATGAGAGGAAAATGAGGGGTTCTTGTAAATGAGTAATTTGCCCAAGGAGTAAGACATGAATATTAAAAGATTTTCTACCCACCTAAAAAAGAATAAAACGTCTTTGCGTTATGGTTTACGTTCAATCTTCTTGACTGCCGCGCTTTTGAGCAGCTTGTTGAATCCGGGCGGTTCGCTTGCCTCCACCTCGGTGGATGCGCCGGTATTGATCAGCCCGGTGAACAGCACGACCACCACCGCAGTTGCGGAGGCTGGGTCGGTTGTGCTGCCCCCTTTGGGCATTCCCCAGTTTTCCTGGCAGGCGGTGGCCGGTGCGACATCCTATATTCTGCGCTTGACGCCTTTGGCCGGGCAGTGCCAGTCATCGCCGCCGCAGATGATCGAATACACCACCAGCCTCACCACGTTTCTGCCGCCAAACGTATCCAACCTGCCAGATGGGCTGTGGTTTTGGTGTGTGCGGGTGAATGCTTCCCAGGCGCCCTTCAGTGAGATACGTTCGTTCACCAAAGATTGGTCCAGCGCCAGCAACACACCCGCCCTGGTCAAGCCAGCGGATGGCGAGACAATCAACTTCTTTGATAGCACTGTCTTTTCCTGGCAGCCGGTCGTGGGCGCCGCTAATTATCGTTTTGAGATTGCTTCCGCCCCCGACTTCACTACAAAGCTTTTTACGGCGATCACAGCAGCCACGACCATACAGCCGGCGAACAAACTGGCAAACGGTGCATATTATTGGCGCGTGATTCCTCTCGACCCGGCTTCGCATGAAGGCACAGTCAGCCCGGCCTGGATGTTCAACCAGGGATACGGCTATGTTCCTGCTCCGCTCGAACCGGCAAATGGTTCCAGCCCGACGTTCACGCCGACTTTCCATTGGGCGGCCGTGCGCGGCGCCCAATCGTACACGCTGCAGTATTCCCCGGATATTAATTTTATCAATAGTGTGTCTTCCATCGGCACAGCCAATACAAAATATACGCCGACCGGCTCATTGAATAACGATACAACCTATTACTGGCGGGTAAGAGCGGTTTCAAATAACTCAATTTCAGATTGGAGCAATGTCTGGTCCTTTTTCAAACAATGGTATATCCGGCCCGTCCTGCTCACGCCCACCAATAACGCCCTGCATGTGCGCATCCCCTTCTTTACCTGGACGCCGGTGCCCGGTGCGGCAACGTATTTGCTGGAAGTTTCGACTGATAACAATTTTTCATCCATTGTCATTTCGGCAGGTGGGTTGAGCAACAATTTTTATTCGCCTTCGAATTATGACGGAGCATTCAAGCGTTACTACTGGCGGGTGACGCCGTATGATGCTGCCGGCCGGCCTGGTAAACCCAGCCAGCCATTTTCGTATGACAGCTCCGCTGATGCTATGGCGCCAGATTTAATTTATCCTTACTTTTACTACCAACCCAACACCTTTCCTGCTCCTGACCAGGCAGTCACGATGAACCCATACCAGGATCGCACTGCCCTTTACCCGGTTTTTTACTGGCACCGCCTGACAAATCCGTATTCGACAGGCGGCGGGACGGCGGCCTACAGCTACCGCCTCGAAGTGGACACTTCACCAACGTTTTCTTCCCCGATTTGGTCAGTCAATACCGAAAATACTCATGCCGCCCCCACCATTTCAAATCCTTTTACCCCTCAGCCCAACACAAATTACTTTTGGCGTGTTCATGGATTGAACAAGTCCGGCGCGCAAATCGGCGATTGGAGCCAGACATGGCTGGCGCGCTTTAACATTCCGGGTACGGGCGGGGCTGCGTCCCCTGTGCCGGTTTTGCTCCGCCCAACGGACGCCAGCGAAATAGTGGACGCCACGCCAATTTTTGAATGGCAGGCGGTTGCGGGAGCGGCCAGCTACCAGGTGCAGATCGCCAATGAGCCCAGCTTTGGCGCTCCTTTTGATTCAGCTACGACCCCTTATCCGGTGTATTCGCCCGTGAGCAGCCTCGCTCAGCGCTTGCTGGGTAAAGTGAACTTTGGCACCTATTACTGGCGCGTCCAGGCGCTGGACGGCGTTGGCGCTCCTCTGGGCGGTTGGAGCGCCACCTGGCGCTTTCAGGTTGCCGCACAAAGCGAACGCACCGTGGTGGCCAGGACCGACCACACGAAGAATGACAAATTCCTCATCGCTCGAGACCAAAACGGCGACGCGGCCGCAAACTATGATCTGACCAGCCTGTACGCTGCCCAAGATTCAGATTATTGGTATTTTGGCTTTGGGGTTACCAGCACCCTGACCAATACCACCTTTGTGCTTTACCTGGATGTTGACGCCAAAGATAATTCGGGCGCTTCGATTCCTCCGCCCGGCGTGACCGTTTTGACCAATGCCGCTCACCGCCCAGAGTTTGCGATCATCGCCGATGAGGTTGGGGGCGCTTTTGCCGCCAGCAATGTAGAGGTTTATGCCTGGAATGGTTCAGCCTGGGATATACCCCGAGTGCTCGAAAGCATTGGCGGCAAAGTGAACACCAGCGGTAATTATGTTGAAATTGGCGCCCCAATCACCGCCATCGGGTCGAGCGAAGATACGGGCAGTTATTCTTTGTCTTTGATCAGCATGCCCTTTGGCGGTGGCCAACCGCAAGACAGCGTGCCGTCTGACCCGCTCATCCCTGGCGGCGGGCCGATCAGCCGCTTTGCCAGCGTGTCCGAACGTTTGAATCCGATTCTGCCGCCCAATACCTCGGCCGGCGAAAGCCTGGCCTATCCTTTCGTCCCGCCTTTTTTCTGGGATTATCCATCGGGCTCCAATGGAACGGCACCCTGGATTGGCGTGCGGGCCAGGGTGTACTTGGATGCTGGCGCAACTACCCAGGTGGCGGAATTCATCATCACCTCCAACAGCGCCTATTATTCATCAACGGAGCACCATTGGGCGGTTGATTTCGCCCAGGGGGATAAGCCCTATTACTGGCGCATCCAACCCATATACACCGGAAGTGTGTACGGCGCCTGGACGCAGATTCAGCGCATGGTGCGGAGCGGCTGGCGCCCGCAAAGTTTGTCCACTTCGATCCCATTCGCCACCCCCACCTTTTACTGGGATCGAGTAGAAGGTGCTTTATATTATGAACTGATGGTTGATACCGATCCGGGATTTTCTTCGCCGGATATATCGGTTGGAACGAGCGAGAACTCGTACACACCGCCATTCACGCTGATCTCTGCCCAGTATTATTGGAAACTTCGTGTAATCCGGCCAGGCGTGACGAATGAGTGGAGTTCGGTTATGAATTTCGACCTGGCTTATGGGGCGCCGACCGGCCTGACGCCAAATGATCCCGACCCGCTGAACGCATTCAAGTCAACCCCGAAATTTTGTTGGAACACCATATTACAACCTGATGACAAAGGAAATCCAACCCTGGCAGGTTTTAACTACCGGGTGCAGGTCAGCACGAACAATACATTTGCCGCGCTGTACGATGCATTTGATACCGAGCAAAGCTGCTGGACTCCGACCAAAGGATACGCCGATGGCACATACTATTGGCGTGTAGCGATGATGGATGGCAGTAATCACTTTACCCCTTATAGTGCAACGGCGATGTTCGTGAAACAGTCCCTCCTGGCTCTGCCGAAATTCCCGGTAGCAAATGACACAGTCACATCCACACCGACCTTCCGCTGGACCGGGGCAGATGGGATAACACCTTATATTCAAGGCGCCAGCTCGTATATCGTCAAAATATACACCGATCCATTGTTTAGTGTTCTGTACGATGAAGTGACCACCAACAACACCAGTTTTACGCCTGTCAAGATATATGATTTCCCTAAAAAATATTACTGGCGGGTGGCAATGGTGGATTCTTATGGCAACCAGGGGCCGTTCAGCGATGCAGTTGTGCTGGTCGATCCCAAGCCCTTCCACCTGTATTTGGCCAGCCTGAACAACCGATAACTCCAAGGAAGCGCCCAGGCAAAATGGGGCAGCTTCTCTTGGTGAGTGAAGAAATGCGATTTCAAAGCAGGGGCGCCTGGCGCCTCTGCTTTTATTTCTTGTTGATTAGCGGTACCTGGAATTGTTCATCTGGCGAACATGCGTATTCCATTGTTGGGTATACCTGATGAAGCTTGTGGTAAAATCCACCTTGCCCCAATATTTTGCCAAAACTCCAGGAATAACCGCGCGATATGAAAGAAATTGGTTTTGAATCGAATATCTCGCCTGCCATCACGATCAAAGCCATAAGAGAAAACCTTGCCTGGCGCAGCATGGTGGTCGCCCTGGTCGTTTTGCTCGGCTTTGGCGCCCGCCTGCTGATCGCTACCCTGGGGCACAACTACGACCTCGACTCGTATATGCAGGTGACGCGCCTGGTGGAGCAGGGCCAGAATGTGTACGCCAATACCTACCGCTACAATTACGGGCCGCTGTGGTTCAACCTGCTGTATTTCTTGTACACCCTGGCCGGCAAAGACTGGTCTGTCTTTCGTTTCCTGATCAGCGGCGCCCTCAGCCTGGTGGATATCGGCATCTTCGCCATCCTGTGGCGCAAGGTGGGCCGCACGCCGGCGCTCTTGTTCTACCTCAACCCGGTCTCCATGATCATCACCGGTTTTCACAGCCAGTTCGATAACCTGGCGATCCTGCTGGCCATGCTGTCCGTGCTTCTGCTGCCCGAGCAGGCCGAGCGCGGTTTCGGCAAGCGCAAGCTGGCTGGCCTGCTCGTGTTGGGTCTATCCATCACCCTCAAGCATGTCTTCTTTGCCTTCCCTTTCTGGCTGGCGCTCAAGCAAAAAGGTCTGCGCCAAAAAGCCCTGGCGCTGCTGCTGCCGGTGGCAGTCTTTTTGCTCTCCTTCCTGCCCTACTGGAGCACAGGCGGCAGCGGTATTTTGCACAATGTCTTCTTCTACCAATCGCTTTCCAACGGGCCTTTTTATAAATGGTTTGTCCCGCTGGTGTTGAAGAATTTCATCGATACGCGCCTGCTGTGGTTTTTCGCCCTGGCGGCCTTTGCCTTTTTCTTCCGAAAAACCGACGCCTTTCACAGCCTGCTGTATTACACTTTCGTCCTGGTGGTTTTCTCGCCAGCCATCACCAACCAATACCTGGCCATCGTGGTGCCTTACATCTCGGTGACTGTCAACCTGTTCACTCTGCTGTACACCAGCCTGGGGACGCTTTTCCTGGCATCCAACAGCAACGGCCTGCATCTGGACTTCCTCTCTGCCTTCGCCATCAGCCAGAATATGTATTATTCCCTCCTGGTGACCCTGTTGGGGCTGGGCTTTGCCTGGCAGTTTTGGGCGGCGCCGATCCGGGCCGCCTGGCAGAAGGCCTGGTCGGAGATTCGCCTGCAGTTCACGCCCGATCAAACCTGACCGCAGTTATGTGACATTTGTCCTATTGACGGGGGATTGATTTATCGATAGGATAGTATTAGATCATTATCTAAGGTATTGGCATGCCGCCGCTCATCCATTGGCAAACTGGAACTGCTTATGACCTTTTGGTCAGCCTGTATGTGCTGCACCAGCCCGGGCGTTTTGGCCTGCGCCCTGCCTGGGCGGCCGGTGTGCGCAACCGCCTGCTGCCCGATGAGCGGCGCTGCCTGCTGACCGCCCAAAGCCTGTTCAATATTCCCCTCCCCTGGCTGCACCAGCTTTCAGGCTCCAAAGACTGCCAGCCGGCGCTGAAAGCCCTGGCAGCCCTGCCGCCGGAACAGCGCCTGCCCGCGCTGGCCTTTACCGCCGAGACCCCGCCGGCCGTGCAGGAGCGCCTGCTCACCATCGCCGCCCGGCGCTCCTGGCAGGCGGAGGATCTGGACGCACTGCGCAGTTTTGTGTTTGCTCAGAACCGTCCCCTGCAGCCAGCCGGACTGGACTGCTGGGCCTACCCGGCCGAATTTGGCCAGCGCTACCTGGAGGCGCTGAACAGCTATTATGCCAATTTCTTTGCCGAAGAAGAGCAGCGCATTGTCCCCAGCCTGCAGGCCGCCGCCGAACGCTCCCGCCGCCTGGTAGAGCAGCTCGATTTGCCCGGCCTGGTGGAGGTGCTGTCCCACGGCGTGCATTTTCCAGGCCTGGAAAACCTGCCTGCTCTCGATTTGGTCCCCTCCTACTGGATCACACCACTGATCTTTTACCACCGCCTGCAGAGCGGCGGCCTGCTGTTGGTGTTTGGCGCCCGCTCCGAAGACGCTGCCCTGTCCCCCGGCAGCCCGGCCTCAGGACCGCTGCTGGCCTCCCTCAAGGCGCTCGCCGACCCTACCCGCCTGTCCATTTTGCGCCTGCTGTCCGGCGAAGCGCTGACTCTTTCCCAGCTTGCCCGCCGACTGCGACTGCGCCTGCCCACCATCAGCCACCACCTCGGCGACCTGCGCCTGGCCGGGCTGGTGCAGGTGGACCTGCAGGCGGATGGCGAAAAACGTTACACCATCCGCCGCCTGGCGGTGCAGGCGGTCTTTCAAGGCTTAGAAGATTATCTCGACCAACCTGGCCGGCAGGGTTGAACCTTCCGGCTGATAAGGACATCATGTTGCGCCGTTCCGTTCATTCGATTGCTGCTTTTACCCGAGATTACGCCGCCCGCCTGGGCCGTTTTCACCCCAACGCGCGCCTGTACCTGCTGTACGCCGTGCTGGTGGGCGCTTCCATGGGCATTTTCCGCCTGTTGTTCAACTTTTACGCTCTCAGCCTGGGTTTCGACGAAGCCCTGCTGGGCCAGTTCGTCACCACCAACAGCATGACCTCGCTGCTGGTCGTCCTGCCCATCGGCTACCTGGCCGACCGCCTGGGGCGCAAGCGCTCACTGCTCATCTCCGGCGCACTGACCTCGGTGGCCATCGGCTCCATGGTGGCCTGGCCGTCTGCGCCCACTCTGTATTTAATGAATATCGTCTTTGGCGTGGCGCAGAGCCTGTCGGCCGTGACCATGAGCCCGTTCCTGATGGAGAACAGCTCCCCCGAGGAGCGCACCTACCTGTTCAGCTTTGGGCAGGGTCTGCAGATGGTGGCTTCTTCGGTCGGCAACTGGATCGGCGGCTACCTCCCCGGCTGGGCGGCTGGCTACCAGGGTGTGGCCGCCACCAGCAGCCAGGCATACGGCCTTTCGTTGCTGGTGGTGGCAGCCGCCTCCGCCGTGGGCCTGCTGCCGCTGCTCTGGCTGCGCGGCGGCCGCCTGCCGCAGGGCGAGCGCGCCGTGTTTGACCCGATCGGCTTTGCGCGCGGCAACGGCAGCCTGCTCACCCGGCTGATTCTGCCCTCGCTGATCACCTCGATCGGCGCCGGCTTGATCATGCCGTTCATGAATGTCTTCTTTCGCGAGGTCCACCACCAGCCCGACCCGGTGATCGGCACGCTCTTCGCCTGGGGTTCGCTGTCAATGGGCATCGGCCTGCTGATCGCCCCGCCGCTGGCGGAGCGCTACGGCAAGATCCAGCTCGTGGTGGTCAGCCAGGCGCTCTCCATCCCCTTCTTGATCCTGCTGGGGTATGCGCCCTGGTTCTGGGCCGCCACGGCAGCCTATTACATCCGGGTGGCGCTGATGAACATGAGCACCCCGGTGTACCAGACCTTCGTGATGGAGCACGTCGAGCCCTCGGCGCGCGCCACCGTGGCCAGCCTGTCCAGCATGGCCTGGAATTTTGGCTGGGCGTTCAGCCCCACCATCAGCGGTTGGCTGCAGGTGCAGTACGGCTTCGGGGCGGCCTTTGCCGGCACCATTGTGCTGTATTCGATTTCGACCACCCTGTACTGGTGGTTCTTCTGGCGGCGCAGGCCTGCCAGTCTGCAGCCGGCGCTTGGCAAGAGCCTGAGCTAGGCCTCAATCGGACCTGCGGGTATTGTCTCGATCGGCGCCAGGCGCTGGAACAACCAGGCCAGCAGCAAAAGGGCGCTGGCGCCCCACCAGAGATGATGCTGGGGCAAGTTAACAAATCCCAGAAACAAGCTCAATCCAAAATACAAGAGGCACAATCCACACACAAATGGAAATAATTTTTTTTCATGCCTGATTTTAGGAAACACCTTGCTTATTGCTGCCGCAGCTGCCACCACAGCGATTATTCCAATGCTGTTATCGAAGTTCCAGCCATAAGAAGATGTTGCCAGTGAACCCAATACCAGCCAAGGCAAGCAGCGCTCCCAGGTCCAGGTTTTCCAATAGGATGGCAGCAGGAGTAAGAAAATGGCACTGCCCGCCAGACTAGGCACGAACTGCAGCCAAAAGTGTTCAGGACCAAAAATGAGACGAAGCTGTGATCCAAGTGTTGCAGTGATCCAATTGTCCAGCGGCTGGTTGGATGTGCGGAATAAATATTGAGAGATTACAAGGGGGTTAGGTAACCATGCAACTGCCAGGGGAATAGCAACTCCAAGGGTTACGCCAACCCAAAATGACCAATATCGCTTTGAAAGCGACCAGAGAATTAATGCAATCCAGAAAAGGTAAACGATATGCGGTTTGACCAGAGTCAAACTGCTGAACAGTCCAGCGGTAAAAATTTTATTTTTCCGCAGGAAGTAAAGAAAGCCGATCAGTCCAACCAGGCTCCAAGTGTTGATCTGGCCGAGCTTTAACATTTGCAGAACCGGCCCAAAACTCATCGTTAGCAGCAGCGCTAACCAACGCAATTTTATGCCTCCCCCGTATATTTCCCAAAGATAAAGTGTAGCAACAAATATAGTTACGATGGAAAATAGAAAATAGAAAGCCCTGCTGAAAGCATAGGGCAAAATAGCAAATGGCAACATCAGGCCAATTGATGGTGGAGGATTCCACATTAAAATTGGGAAAGGATCCTGCCAACCCTGGGTGATTTGCAAAGTATAAAGCTGGTCAGGATTATAAGGGTTTTGCTGGTGAATATCGAGTTGGGAGGCTGACCAATACTCTAAATAATCAAAAAGTGGGAAGATGTTTGAGCGTAATACGATAACATAAACACCCCCTAAAATAAGGAGTATATAAATACTGTACTTAAGAAATTTCAAGATAATCCTTCAAAATATAGATTTTTCTCGAGCAAACAAATTGTAATCGATCCGAATTCCTGAGTACAAGGGTGTAGAGTGAACAATGTAATAAAATATCTAATGAAATCACTCCGATATTGCTGAAAGAAAGTTATGAAGATAGAACAAAACCAAACTACTTGGCTAAATCGAAAACGAATACAGAATTACCCACGCTTGTTTCTGGTTGGTATCTGGGTTGTGTTATTGATCAATCTTGTCTTTCATCGCGGATGGCTCGGATATTTCGGAGGCCTTATTGGGCTGGATTATGTTTCACATTATACAGGTGGCCTACTTTACCGCACAGCCCCAGATAAATTGTACGACCTGGCAGCGCAAATGAGTACCATCCAGCAGCTTTTTTCACCTACGCATTTTGCTGATAATGAATTAATTACCACATTTCCTTATCCGCCTTTTGTTGCCATGGTTTTCAGTTTGGAAACTTATTTACCAGTCACCTGGGCACTCGGTGTTAGGATGGTTTTTTCCATTATATCTGGCTTCCTTTCCACGTGGTTGTTGAAGAAGTATTTAATTCCTGATCGTTTGCAATCCAATTTAGGCTTCGGTCAACTGGGCATCCTGCTTTTTTCTTTTTTCCCTTTTGTCATGGGTTTGTTTTGGGGACAAAACCATGTCCTAACATTTTTGCTTATCACTGGAATATGCGTTTCTATTACCAAAAAGCGTTGGTTTCTAGCAGGTATCTTAGCGGGTTTGCTTTTTTACAAACCTTATTTTCTTGTTGGTTTTTTGCTCCTTTGGTTGGTAGAGCGCAATTGGCGTTCTTTGGCCTCATTTTTTGTTACATCAAGTCTTTGGGTCAGTTTGGATGTGATTATCACCGGGAATTTTGATTCATATATTCGCTTTGTGCAATTCTCCCTAAGGGACCAAACACCTTACTTTCCAGTATTCAATTATGAGACGACTTTGTTTGAATTCTTGAATTCGATCTTTTCTACCATCACTAAGGTATCTTCCGGATATTTATTTATCGTTTGGATGGCGGGCTCAAGCATTATCCTTCTTGTTGTCTTTTATAAACTACGTGCGGATAATCAAATAGGCTATCCAATTCTCGTCGCTTTTGCTATCATCGCCCCTTATATCATCTCATATCATATATGGATGTACGATTTGCTACCTCTCATTATCGCTCTTTTGTTTCTTGCGCATCGTTTTTATAAGAAACAGCTCCTTTACCTCGCAATCAGCGTTTATTTCTTGCCCGTTATTTTATTAGCAATTTCGTATTTTGGTAAATTTGCCTGGTTATCTTTGATACCTCTATCACTTTGTGGTTTTGTCTTTTATGAAATCAAGATTCTTCATAATGAACTGTAATAAAAAGATGCTTTCCTGGGTAAATTCCCAGAGACTAAAGAACTATCCGCGTTTATTCCTTTTCGCCATCTGGGTCATTCTGTCGATTAACCTTATTCTCCATCGAGGCTGGTTCGGATATTTTGGCGGCCTGATAGGAATAGACCATGTAGCCTTTTATGCCGGCGGGCTGCTCTATCGCCAGTCTCCAGAAAAACTTTATGACCTGGCTACACAGATAAAAACGATTCAGCAGCTATTTCTACCTACCCAATTTAGCGATACGGAATTTGTCAATTCGTTCCAATATCCGCCATTTGTTGCCATGATATTCAGTTTGGAAACCTATCTGCCGGTTACCTCGGCATTTGCTGTAGGAACATTGTTCTCAATACTATGCGGTTTATTGGCGGCGTGGTTAGCTCAAAAGTATTTGCTAGTAGATCATTTGAAATCTGCTTTGAGTCCAATTCAAATGGGTATTGTGCTTTTCTCATTTTTGCCATTTGTTCTCGGCTTATTTTGGGGACAGAATCACGCCCTAACACTTCTCTTAACGACAGGTATCGTTGTATCCATAATCACCAAGCGTTGGGCGCTTGCTGGATTACTAGCGGGGTTTCTCTGTTACAAACCTTATTTTGTCGTCGGCTTCTTGTTATTCTTGTTTGTTGAACGGCGATGGAAATCTATCGTTACCTTCGTCACAACTTTTATTTCATGGATAGGTATTGACATTTTAATATCAGGCGGACCAGGTATTTACAACCAATTCATTCAGGCGTCTCGTTCGATGGGGCAAATACAAAATGCCTCCAAAATTAATTTTCAAGCCAACTTATATTCCTTAATCCCGTGGCCTGCCAATATTCCACCTGTAATTTTTATTTTGGGTTGGGTGGCAATAACTAGCCTTATCCTTTTGATGATTTTCTGCTTTCTCCACTCGAAAGCCAAAATCAGCCAATCATTGTTGATTTCCCTGGCTGTATTGAGCCCTTACCTAATCTCCCACCATATAGTGATTTATGATTTAGCGCCTGTCTTGGTAGGACTTCTTTTGCTCGCCCGCCACAAACCAAAACAGGAATTGCTTTATCTATCGATATTCGTCTATTGTGCGCCGATCTTTCTTATCGCATTAATGTATTTTGGTAAATTCGCTTGGTTATCAATTCTCCCTTTGAGCATTACTGGATACACAATTTACGAAATAAGCGCCTCTTTGAAATGAATTTTGGAACAGGTTACTAATTCTTTTGTTTCAATTATTAGAATGCTACTTCTGGTCGCTCAATATATCCCAGTTATTGGATGTGTTACTTCAAGAGGTCGGCGGCTGAATGAGAGATAAAATCATAGACCAATCTGAGCTCAATTTTATTCTATTCCAGAAAAGGAAAGCCTATTCGTAGAAAAACAGGCAGCCATACGACTGCCTGTTTATTCCGGCCAGGTGCCGAAGGAGGGAATCGAACCCACACTCTCTCACGAGAACGCGATTTTGAGTCGCGCGCGTCTGCCAATTCCGCCACTTCGGCCGGGCAGGTAGAGTATAACCAAACTTACTACACGGGTCAAGGGGACATTTTTACTTTGCATTGATAGGACATCAATCCCTTAATTGGACATTCTGATATTCTGTACAAAAGGTTTATAGAGAAAATTGTTATACAAACTCTTTTATGTCGCACCGTTAATATTGCTTTGCAGAGCGTCTCTTACAGTATAATCTCTTCAACCGGGGCAACCTGGCTTTGAAAAGAGGAGAATTGTATGCGTTTAGGGATCATTGGTTTGCCCCAATCTGGCAAAACCACCATTTTTAACGCCCTGACCCGCGGCGACCAGCCGGTGACCACCAGCGGCGGGCGGTTTGAGGTGCACACCGGGGTGGTGGATGTGCCGGATGAGCGGATTGACATCCTGTCACGGATGTTCAAGCCCAAGAAGACGATTTACGCCAAGGTGACGTACGCCGACATCGCCGGCCTGGAAGGCGGCAAGTCGGCCATTTCAGGACCGCTGCTCAACCAGCTCTCGCAGATGGACGGTTTTGTGCACGTGGTGCGCTGTTTCGAGGACGCTTCGGTGCCGCACCCGGCCGGCAGCGTCAACCCGGCCCGCGATGTGGCCACCATGGATTCGGAGCTCCTGCTCAACGACCTGATCGCCGCCGAGCGCCGCCTGGAAAAACTGGCCGACGAGCGCCGCAAGGGCGGCGGGCGCGAGAAGGGCCTGATCGACCGCGATATTGCCCTGTTCGAACGCTTCCAGGAGACGCTGTCCAACGACCAGCCGCTGCGCGAGCTGGAAGTCTCGAGCGAGGAAGAAAAATCCATCGCCGGCTTTGGCCTGCTCACCCGCAAGCCGATGCTGGTGATCTTGAACCTGGGTGAGGGCCAACAGCCGCCCGCCCTGGAATACAGCCGCCCCGGCGTGGCGGTCACGCCGGTGCAGGGGCGCCTGGAGATGGATATCGCCCAGCTTGGTCCCGAAGACGCCGAGCTGTTCAAGGCCGAATACGGCATCAGCGAGCTGGCCCTGGGCAAAGTCATCCACCAGTCGTACGACCTGCTGGGGTTGATGTCTTTCTTCACCGTCGGGCCGGACGAAGTGCGCGCCTGGACGGTGAACCGCGGCGCTTCGGCAGTTGAAGCCGCCGGGGCGATCCACTCGGACCTGGCCAAGGGCTTTATCCGCGCCGAGGTGGTGACCTACAACGACCTGGTCACCCTGGGGGGGCTGGCCGAGGCGCGCAATAAAGGCAAGCTGCGCCTGGAGGGCAAAGAATATATCGTTAAGGATGGCGAAATCGTTCACATCCGGTTCAATCTGTAGAGAAGGAGCATCCCATGTCTATGAAGCCTGAAAACCCCGAAGATTTTAAACTAGAGCGCCAGATTCCGCGCCGCGGCGCGCCTGAAGGCCAGCCGGCGCCTGCGCCGGAACCTGCCCCGGCCGCAGCCGTCTCCAAGATGATTGCCCAGCACACCGTGGCCCCCGATGAAACGCTCAGCCATATTGCGCTGAAGTACTACGGTTCGGCGGCGCGCGAGGCCTGGATGGCCATCTACGAAGCCAACAAGGCTGTCATCGGCCCCAACCCGGGTCTCATCCGGCCGGGCATGGTCTTGAATATCCCGGAAAAACCCGCCCTTTAACCGATGCAGGTTGACCTGATCGGCGTGCCGATGGATTACGGCGCCGGCCGGCGCGGCGTGGACATGGGCCCCAGCGCCATCCGCTATGCCGGCCTGAAACCGGCCCTGCAGCAGATCGGCTGCCAGGTGAGCGATTGGGGCAACGTGGATGTGCCGGTGGTGGAAGCCTGCGAGAGCTGCGACCCACAGCTGCGCTTCATCGAGGCCATTCTGCCGGTCACGGCGCGCCTGGCCGAGCTGGTGGAGCGCTCTCTGGCCGCCGGGCATTTCCCGCTCACCCTGGGCGGAGACCACAGCCTGGCGCTCGGTTCACTGCATGGGGCGGCTCGCCAGCGCGGCCTGGGATTGGTGTGGGTGGACGCGCACGCCGATTTCAACACCCCGGAAACCTCCCCTTCCGGCAATATCCACGGCATGCCGCTGGCTGCCCTGGCCGGCCTGGGCGACCAGCGCCTGGTGAACCTGGGCGGCGGAACGGCGCCGGCTATTAACCCGGCGCATATTGCCATCATTGGGGCGCGTGACCTCGACCCCGGCGAGCGCGACAACCTGCGCCGGGCGGGCGTGGCAGTCTTTTCGATGGACCAGATCGACCGCGACGGCCTGTATGCCATCGCGCGCAAGGCCATCGAGACGGTTTCACGCGGCACACAGGGCATTTATTTGAGCCTGGACCTGGACGCGGTCGATCCGCTGTACGCTCCCGGTGTGGGCACGCCGGTGCCGGGCGGGTTGACGTACCGCGAAGCGCACCTGCTGTGCGAGATGCTGTCTGAGACAGGCCTGCTGGCCGGCATGGACCTGGTGGAAGTGAACCCGATCCTGGATGAGCGCAACAAGACCGGCGCCATGGCGGTGGAGCTGGCCGTCTCGGCGCTGGGCAAGCGCGTGTATTAGGAATCAAAAAAGCCAGGCGGTGCTGCCTGGCCTTTTTGATGGATGAGTGTTAGTCGTGGCCGCCGCTCTTGTGGCCGCCACCGTGGTCTCCGCCGCCCTTCTTGTTGTCATCGCCGCCGCCCGAACCGCCGCCTTTGTGATCATTTCCGCCGGAGCCTGAGCCGCCGCCGGAACCGCCCTTGCCGTGGTCTTCACCACCGCCCGAGCCGCCGCCTTTGTTGCCGTCTCCGCCGTTGCCCTTGCCGTTATTTTCACCGCCGTTGCCTTTGCCGTTGTCTTCGCCGTCCCGGCCGTTGACAACCTTGATATTGTTGGCGACGATGGTGCCGTCGGACTGCTTTTGGCCGGCCACGCGGATTTTATCGCCTACCTTGGGGCTGCCCTCGAACTGGGTCTTGCCATCGATGGTGACCGTGAACGCGTCAACCGTCCAGACGTTGCCGTTCATGGCGGTCAGCGTGCCGACGAATTCAATGCCCTTACCGTTGTTCTCGTGTTCTTCTTTCTTCTCAGCGGGCTTGATTTCTTTGGCCAGCACTGAGCCGTCATCTTGCTTGTAGCCTTCAACTTTTACTTTGTCGCCTACAACAAAGGTGCCTTTCACTTCGGTGGTGCTGCTGATGATCACGGTGACATCATCGACCATCCAGGTACTGCCATTCATCGATTTGATGGTGCCGCTAAATTCGACTTCCTTTTGGTGGTGCTTCTTGGGTTGGAAAGGAGAGATTTCCTTGGCGAGCACCGTGCCATCCGTCTGCTTATAGCCTTCAACTTTTACCTTGTCGCCGACAGCAAAGGTTCCGTGAACTTCGGTCGTGGCGGTGATGATCACGGTCGTGGCGTCCACTGTCCACATATTGCCGTTCATCGCGGTCACTGTGCCGGTGAACTCGACTTTGGTGCCCAGGTTGACGTGTTCCTTTTCCATGATCTTGATCTCACGCGCCAGCACCGAGCCGTCTGCCAGCTTTGTGCCTTCGACCTTGACTTTGGCGCCGATCGTGGGTGTGCCCTCGATCTCGGTGGTGGTGGTCAAAACGACGGTTACGCCGCTGACCATCCAGGTGTTGCCGTTGATCGAATCCAGGGTGCCGGTCACCACAACCGTGCCCGTCATCACATGGTGGTACATATCATCGGCGCTCGCGCCCTGGATCACCACAGCCGAGGCAGGCTGTGCAGAGGCGTCTTGAGCCGGCGCCTGGACAGCGCCCTGCGCTGCCTGCGGGGCAGACTGTCCCTGGATCACCCGCGCAGGCTGCGCCTGGGCAACCACCTGGACCGGCTGGCGGTGAAAGACAATACCGGCAATGTCGGCGGCATTGTTCTCAACAAAGAACGCCCGCACCACGCCGGGGGTCACGGCAGCAAATACCATGATGCCGATGACCGCGACGATAAAAATTAGTTTTGCGAGAGTAGATTTGACAGACACTGTTTTCTCCTTTGGCTTAAATTGGTTTCGAAAGAGCTTCCGTTGCCCGATCGTCATGTTTCGAAACAAAAAAGAACGACTATCTAAAGTGATAGTCGTTCTTTTTTATAAAAAGTTACTTACAAATTTTTAAGGCGCGGCCGTGGGTGTAGCCGCCGGGCTGGCTGCAGGAAGTGTTACTTTGGCAGCGTCTGCAGCCGTCTGCGGCGCCCCGCCGGCGATCCAGCGGGTGAAGATGTCGATGATCTCTGGTTTGAGCGCTTTGGTGGGGGGCATGGGGCCGCCCTGCTCTTTCCCCAGGTCCTGGCGATTGATCAATTGTATCAGGTGGCTGTTGACGATGTCGCCGGGGATAATGTTTTTGTCTTTGTTGTCGCCCGAATGCAAGACATTGTTGTAAGTGTCCATGATGTAGTTGTTATTCTTCTTGCCGGTGCGGTGACATGACTGGCAGTAGCGTTTGATCAGCGGGGCGACGTGCACATCGTATGAAGGCACTTCGTTTGGACCCAGCTTGGGCACGGCGTTGGCTTTGACCACTTCCGCCGGCAGTTGGCTGCGGTCATCCCAGGTGTAGCGCATGAAAGCCACGATGTATTCCACCTCGCCGGGGCCTAATTCGCCGCCGTACTGCTTGGCGAAAGGCGGCATCCCCTGGTCGGGCTGACCGTAGGAGATGATGTTCTTGATCGTTTCATCGGTAAAAGTGTACATAATGTCCGCTGATTTGAGCGGCGGCAGGATTTTACCTTCCAATCCCTGCACCCCCTTGATCTCGCCGCCCTCTCCCTCGGCGCCGTGACATTCCACGCACTGCACGCTGTACAGGTCTTGCCCTGCCAGGATCTGCTCGGGCAGAGTGGTGGCGAGCTGGGTCTCGGGGGCAGCTTCTTTCGGCGGGGCGTTGAGCAGGATGGCAACCGAGGTGGCCATGATCAGGATCGAGAACAGGCTCGTTGACCAGATCATCACCCGGTTGGCGCTGCCCTTAAAAAAGTAGGCGGCCAAGAAAATCACCCCAATGGCCAGCGCGGGTAGAATCAAGCCGGCAACAGGCTGCAGCATGCCAGCCAGGTAGGGTTTGCCTTCGCCGATGGAGGTGGGAATATCAGCGATCAGGGTCAGGCCAACAATGGTCGTGACGATCACACCCATTACCGAAATGGCGGCGACGCGCTTGCTGTAATAGCGGACCGGGCTGCGGTCAATGAAGGGCAGCAGGAACAGCAGTCCCACACCAATCCCAGGCACCAGCGCAGTGGCGATCCATTCGATTTTCCCCAAAACTGGGATGGTGCCGTAGATCGCCAGGAACTTAAACAGGAACAGGAAGTACCATTCCGGGCGGGGGATATAACTGCTGTCAGAAGGGTCGGCCTTGGGCTCGTTGGCCACGCCAATGAAAGCCGCCAGCCCAACCAGCAGGATAAAAATGGCGAAGGAAATTAGCAGGTCTTTGTAAATCTCGTCTGGCCAGAACTTCTCGCCTTTTTGCTTCTTGATCTTATATTTTTCGTGATATTCGTGTTTTTGCTCTTCGTTCATGACTGCTTTCCTTTGCCTGCTCTATTCATCCTTGGTGGGTGGACCTGCGACGCCCAGCCGTACAACCAGGTACAAATGGATGCCAACGATGGCGGCAATGGCCGCCGGCAGCCACCAGATGTGCACCGAGAAGAAGCGTGCCAGGGTCACCGCGCTCAAGTCGCTGCCGCCGCGCAGCACCTTCAATATCCAATCCCCGATAAAAGGCACTGATCCGGCAATAGAGGTCCCCACCGTGGTCGCCCAGTACGCCTTCTGATTCCAGGGCAGCAGGTAGCCGGTGAAACCCATCCCCAGGGTGGTGAGCAGCAGCAGTACGCCGCTCAACCAGGTGATCTCGCGCGGGTACTTGTATGCAGCGTAGGTGAATGTGTGCACCATATGAATGAAGACCACCAGCACCATCACGCTGGCGCCCCAATGGTGGATGCCGCGAATCAGCCAGCCGAAAGACACATCGGTCATGATGTATTGGATGCTGTCGTAAGCATGATCGGGAGAGGGTACATAGTAAACGGTCAGCATCATGCCAGTCAGCACCTGGAGGGCAAACAAGAAGAGGTTTGCACTTCCCAGGGTGAACCACCAGTTCACTTTTGGCACTTTGCGGTCCAACAAGACTTGATAAACCGTGGTCAGGCCAAGCCGTTCATCGATCCATTGCATAATTGATTGCTTCATTGCCTTCACCCTTCTTTCCATTGGATATAAACTTTGCCATTTTCAATGGAGGCTGGCAGGCTGTCCAGGGGGCGGGGCGGAGGTCCGCTAACCACTTTGCCCTGCTTATCGAAGACGGCATCGTGGCATGGGCAGTGATAGTCTCCTTCGCTGTCGCTCCATTTGACCCGACAGCTCAGGTGCGTGCAGCGGTTCGATAAAACGCTGACGGTATCACCCTGGCGCAGGACGTAAACGCCGTAGCTGTTGGCTGTTTTTTCCCAGCCGTTCACCTTGGTGCGGGTGAAGGTGAACAGGGTCGGCGTGCCTTCGGGATAATTTTCCACCGGGCCTGCTTCAATTTTCGCTTCACCGGTGCTTGCTTTGAGCGCAGGCGCCAGCATGTACCCAATTGCCGGCAGACCCACCACAGCTGCCATGATCGAACCCAGCAATGCCGTGACCACCCCGACAAATTCTCGGCGACCAACAGAATCAGATTCGGACATCAAAACCTCCAAAAAAAAGACTGAATGGGAAATCCGGCAGCCTCAGCGCGAGGCGAAACAGCCGGTGAAGGGTATCACAATTCTACCGTGGAAAGAAACGGAATTCAAGTTGAGAAAATCGAGTACAATAGTTTGTGTTCCTATTGTAGAACACAATTCCCTGCAGTGATAAGGAAGAGTAGAATATTTAATCTATGATGATTGTCACTTTTCTTCAAAGCAGGTGGAGTGTGATAATGGGGAAAACTCTCACCTATCCTGCCAGGTACATTTAAATCCAGCCTATCTTCTCTATGCTAACGGAGGTATCTTTATGGCGTTCGGTAAATTGATCGGTCTGAAAGGCCTGACCTACCAGGGCGGCGGCACAATGCTGGCCTGGTTGATCAACCGCATTGCCGGGTTGGCCATCCTGATTTTTGTCGGGCTGCACGTTGTGGCCGGGTATATGACTCAGCAGGGTTTCGCCAGCGACCTGGGTATCGGCATTAATAAGATCTATGAAGCATGGTACTTTCAACTTTTTGTGATTTTTTTCGTGCTCTTTCATACCATCCACGGCCTGCGGGTAATTCTGCTGGATTTTTGGCCGCAGTTTCTCAAATACCAGCGTGAAGCGCTGTGGCTGCAATGGTTTATCATCATCCCGATTTACGCTCTAACAGCTTACATCATGATCAGCGCTGCCTTAAGCGGCGGTTAAAAAATAGCGGAGGAGAAAAAATGCGCGAGCGCACTGTGCCTATGCCCGGCGTGAACCTGGACTACCTGATGTGGCTGTTCACCCGGATTTCTGGTTTGTTCATGATCATCCTTGGCCTGATTGGCTTTTTCTACGCCCTTTATCTTGGAGCGCGCACCCAGATTGACCTCCCGACTCTGCTGCGTTGGACGTTCTTTCCCAACCCGAATCACGTTGTAAATTACGTAGCCGATGTGGAAGCAGGCTGGATGAACGCCGCACTGCAGGTGTTGCAAATGGCGATCATTTTCTTTGGAGTCACTCACGGTTACAACGGCCTGCGCATGATTTTAGAGGATTACATCAGCAGCGGTTGGGGGCAGATTATGTTGCGCGGCCTGATCTTCACATTGTGGTTGGTTTCCTTCATCGTGGCCATCCAGGTCATTCTGGCGAACTGAGCTCGAGGAGTTTCAAGAGATGAAAAAGCATCAAATCGAAGTGCTGGTGGTTGGAGCCGGCGGCGCAGGCCTGATGGCCGCCTTATATGCTTCCAAAACCGCCAAAACTGCTGTGATCAGCAAGCTTTACCCCACCCGCTCGCACACTGGCGCAGCCCAGGGCGGTGTGGGTGCAGCGTTAGGGAATATCGAAGAAGATCATCCCGATTGGCACACCTTTGACACCGTTAAAGGTTCTGACTACCTGGGTGACCAGGATGCCATCGAGTTCATGTGCCAGGAAGCGGTGCCTGCCGTGTACGAATTGGAACATTACGGCCTGCCTTTTTCGCGCACGCCAGATGGCAAAATCGATCAGCGCCCCTTTGGTGGGCATACTAACAATGTGACCGGCAAACCGGTGCGCCGGGCTTGTTACGCCGCCGACCGCACCGGCCACATGATTTTGCAAACACTCTACCAGCAGTGCCTCAAGAACAAAGTCCAATTCTTCGATGAATTTCAAATGTTAGATTTAATTGTGGTGAACAACGCCGCCGCCGGTGTGGTGGCGCTGGAGCTGGCTACCAGTGAAATACACGTCTTCCACGCCAAGGCGGTGATTTTCGCCACCGGCGGTCACGGGCGCATCTGGGAAATCACATCCAACGCCTACGCATATACAGGCGATGGGCCAGCCGTAGCGCTGCGCCGCGGCCTGCCGCTCGAAGATATGGAGTTTTTCCAGTTTCATCCCACCGGAATTTATAAATTGGGAATCTTGATCACAGAAGGGGTGCGAGGCGAAGGCGGTGTCTTGATCAATGACAAAGGCGAGCGCTTTATGGAGAAATATGCGCCGCGCGTCAAAGACCTGGCTTCGCGCGATGTGGTCAGCCGGGCGATGCTGACCGAAATGAAGGAAGGGCGCGGCATCAAAGGCCAGCGCTACCTGTACCTGGATGTGCGGCCCGAGGTGGTTAACCGTTATGCCGCCCTTGATGGACGGCGCAAGCCAGACGGCTCAGCGTACAACGTGACTGCAGAGGAGATTCTCTCGAAGCTGCCCGATATTGTCGATTTTTGCCGGGTGTATCTGGGAGTGGACCCGGTCAGCGAGCCAATGCCCGTCCAGCCCACCGCCCACTACACCATGGGCGGCATACCGACCAATAAATACGGCCAGGTGGTGATCGACGCCAGCAACACGGTGATGCCGGGCTTTTACGCCGCGGGCGAAGTGGCCTGCGTTTCGGTGCACGGCGCCAACCGTCTGGGTACCAATTCGCTGCTTGATCTGATCGTTTTTGGAAAGCATGCCGGCCTGCATGCAGCCCAGTTTGCTAAGGGCGCCGATTTCCAGCCCCTGCCCAACGATGCCGCCGATTTTACCCTGCAGCAGCTCGATGCCTTGCGCAGCGGCAGCGGCAGCGAAAAGGTGGCCGATCTTTCCAAAGAAATGAAAGCAGTCATGTTCGATGGCGTGGGCATCTTCCGCACCGGCGACGGAATGGCTGACGCCCTGGAGAAGGTGCGCATCCTGCGCCAACGATTCAAAAATGTGCGCGTCAGCGATTCTGGCAAGGTTTTCAATACAGAGATGCTCAACGCCTGGGAACTGGGCAACCTGCTTGACCTGGCGGAAGTGGTTGCCGCCTGCGCTTTGAACCGCACCGAAAGCCGCGGCGCCCACGCCCGCGAAGATTATCCCAAGCGGGATGACGCTAACTGGATGAAACACACGCTGTCCTGGCGCCAGGGCGATGGCAGCGTTCAGCTCGGTTACAAATCCGTGGTGCAGACCCGCTTCCAGCCCAAGGAACGCACTTACTAGAGGTAAAGTATGGATGACAAAGTAAAAGTATCATTGAGGATCTTCCGCTTTAACCCAGAGACGGATAAGAAATCGCATTTTGACAAATTTGAACTGACCGTCGATAAAAACGAGCGCGTCCTGGACATGCTCGAGCACATTAAAGGTTATTTCGATGGCAGCCTGTCTTTCCGGCGCTCGTGTGCGCACGGCGTGTGCGGCTCAGATGCCATGCGCATCAACGGTCGCAATTACCTGGCCTGCAAAGCATTGATTAAAGACGTGGGTACGAACATCACGGTTGAACCAATCTCGGGCCTGCCGGTGATCAAAGACCTGATCGTCGATATGGAGCCGTTTTTCGAGCATTACCGCTCGGTGCTGCCTTACTTCATCAATGACGACCCGGAGCCGCTGCAAGAACGCCTGCAGAGCCCCGAGCAGCGCGAGCGCTTTGATGACACAACAAAATGTATTTTGTGCGCCTGCTGCACCACATCCTGTCCTTCCTTCTGGGCGAATGACAAATATGTCGGCCCGGCTGCCATCGTGGCGGCGCACCGCTTTATTTATGACAGCCGAGACCAGGCTGCCGCCGAGCGCCTGAAGATTTTAAATGAGCAGTTCGGTGTGTACCGCTGCCATACGATCTTCAACTGCACGGTAGCCTGCCCGCGCGAGATCCAGATCACCGAGGCCATCGGCGATGTGAAAAAGGCGATCGCCACGGGAAAAATCGAATAAAGAGTGCTATAATGCGGGGGATGCCCTGGTAGCTCAATGGATAGAGCGAGGCTCTCCTAAGGCCGAGGTTGCGGGTTCGACTCCCGCCTGGGGCACACACGCGCGCGAGGTGTTTGGGCTGTCTTAACTGCTCAAACACTTTGTTTTTGAAGAGGAGAATATATCTGTGCAGGCGGTGATCTGGGATTATGGCGGCGTTTTGGTACACATGGTGGACGAGACGCCGCGGCGCGAGCTTGTCAAGCGGCTGGGCATCCGCCTGGATACACTCTACCGCCTGGTGTTCGAAAGCGAGTCCGCTCGCCTGGCGTCGATTGGTGAGATCAGCCTTTCTCAACACTGGCAGGCAGTGGCGCGCCTCCTGCACATCTCAGATGCCGAGCTCCCAGGCGTGCTCGAGCAGTTCTGGTCTGCAGATGGTCTTGACCAGCAATTGGTGGCTTTTATTCGCTCATTGCGGCCGCGCTACCGAGTTGGTCTGCTCAGCAATGCCTGGGAAAACCTGCGTGATCTGCTGCAAAACCACTGGCGAATCGCCAATCTTTTCGATGACCTGGTAATTTCTGCTGAAGTCAAGATGGTCAAGCCCGATGTGCGCATTTACCGCCTGGCGGTTGAACGCCTGGGTGTGCCTGCGGAGCAGGCTGTCTTTTTTGATGATCTGCTGCAGAATGTGCAGGCTGCCCGACAGGCCGGCTTACACGCCTTTCAATATACTGGCTTGACGCAGGTGCAAGCTGACCTCGCTGAATTGGAGCAGTCTCCGGAATGAAGCGTGCTCGTTTAAGCCTGTGCGCTGTGAATTGCCAATAGATCAGTCAGCAAAGCATAGCCAGTCTCGCGCCTGCCAGCGCCAGGCCCGACCAGGGTAACATCTCCCAGCAGTTCGGTGGTGAAGGTGATGGCATTGGTTGGCCCCCCGACCGAAGCCAATGGATGCTGCATCGGGAGAAGCATGGGGCGCACACTGGCGGAAACCTTACCGTCGATGCGCTCTAAAGCCCCAATTAACTTCCAGCGCTTGCCTTCGACTTGAGCCGAACGAATATCGTTTACCGTCAGGCTGGTGATCCCGTGCCGGTCTACATCCGACATAGTGAGCTTGGTGCCCATCAACAGACTGCACAAAATGACCACTTTGCCCGCCGTGTCGAACCCTTCCACATCGCCGGTCGGGTCGGCCTCGGCGTATCCCAGCGCCTGCGCTCCCGCCAGCGCCTGGGCATAACTTTCGCCCGTTTCCATGCGGGTCAGGATGAAGTTGGTGGTGCCATTTAAAATTCCCTGGACGCGCTGGATGCCCGCGGCTGCCAGCAGCTTCCGCCCGAGCGCCAGGGTGGGCGTGCCGCTCATTACCGTACCTTCGTAACCAATCTGCACATGCCTGGCCTGCGCCAATGCCTGCAAGCCATGAAAGTCGAGGGCAATTGGCCCTTTGTTCGTCGTTACTGCATGCTTGCCAGCGCTCAGCGCCTGGCGGATATAACTCAAGGCTGGCTCGCCGGTTCTTAAATCGGTAAAGCTCACTTCCACCAGGGTATCAAAGTCAGCTTTGGACAGCATCTCCTGTACAGACCAGCCGTACTGTTCCGCGGGCATTTGCGCAAGATCGCCAGCCGCAGCCGCATTCAACAGCGCTGCATGATCCAGCCCTTGGGAATGGTACACACTGCCCAGCCGCATATCGTTCACTGCCACAACTTTGAACTCCACGCCAAACTGGCCAGCCAATTGTGCAGACCGATCAACGATAATTTGCAGCAAGCCCTGGCCAACATTGCCAAAGCCGACAATCGCAAGTCTTGAAGTTTTCATGGATGAGCTTTCTCCTGATTGGTGTGCCAATTTACCAATTGATCTTTTGAAAACGCATCAATCAGCTTTTGCCAGCTTCAATAATACTTCTTTGAGTCGCTGCACTTCGGCTATTGTATTGTAATGCACCGGGCCAACGCGCACCATGCCGCCGGATTCTTCTAGACCAAGCCGCTCAGTCACGTTGATGGCATAGTAATTTCCATCCCAAACGTAAATATTTTGGCTGGCCAATGCCTCTGCTAAACGGTGTGAATGCCAGCCGCCCAGTGTGAAGGAAAAGGTAGGCACACGCTCGTCCAGGCGTTGTGCATCGGCCAGGCCGTAAATGCGAAGCTTGGGAATTTCTTCTAAAACGCTCAAGACGGAGCGGCTGATCTCAAATTCGTAGTCTCGAATTGCGCACATGGCCTGCTTGAGGTGCAGCCTGCGGCCGCTGAACCGCTGGCTGTATGTATTTTGGTAATCCTGCCCGAAAGTCTGCCCGACCCACTGCAGGTATTCGATGGCGCCCAAGACGCCAGCGAGGCCTTCATGATTCTGCGTGCCGGTCTCAAAGCGCCCGGGCAGATCGTTGGTTGCCGGACGCACTTTGTAGGCAAAGAGGTCGTTCAGCAGATCGTAGCGACCGTAGAGGATGCCCGCGTGCGTGCCGAAAAATTTGTAGGCAGATGAAACCAGGAAATCACTGCCGATATCCTGTACATCAATCGGGCCATGCGCTGCATACTGCACAGCGTCAACATACACCTGAGCGCCGGCTTCGTGCGCCATTTTCACCAGCCTTTTCACCGGATTGATAGTTCCTAAGGCGTTCGATGCATAGCCGACTGCCACCAAACGTGGATGCATCTCCATCGCGGCTGCGAAATCATCCAGTTTCAAGGTTCCGTCTTCGACATCGAAATCCACCCAGCGCACCTGGACGCCGCGGTCCTGCGCGGCCAGCACCCAGGGGGTGACGTTGGCATCATGGTCCAGGCGGGTTACGACGATTGTGTCGCCGGGATTCCAGCCGCGTGCGATTGAGCGGCTGATGTGCAGTGTCAAGGTGGTCATGTTGTTGCCAAAGATGATTTCTTCGGGGCGGGCGGCGTTATAAAAATCGGCCATTGCCGCGTGGGCTTCTTCCAAAACGGCGTCGGATTTTTGGCTGGTTGGGAAAACGCCGCCGTGGTTGGCATTGTGTTGGGTCAAATAAGCGGTTACACGCTCGAGGGATTGTTTGGCGATTTGTGTGCCGCCAGGGTTATCGAAGAAAACGACTCCTGCCTGCTGCTGCAAAGCGGGAAATTGGCTGCGGATCTTAGTTGAATCGAGGGGCATAAACATCTCCAGGGTTTGTCAGGCTGGTCGACATGCGCGAAAAAACGTGCTCCCATTATACCTAAAACTGCCTGGATCTAATTTTTACCTTCCTCTTCCACTACCAGGGAGTTGAATATTTTCACAACCTGGGGGTCGAAGTGCTTTCCGGCTTGCTCGGCGATGTAATGGAAAGCTTCCGACCGTGTCCACGCTTTTCGGTAAGGCCGGTCAGAAGTGAGTGCATCGAATACATCAATGACGGCGAAGAGCCGCGCCGACATGGGAATTTTCTCCCCTTTCAAGCCGCGCGGATATCCACTGCCATCCCACTTTTCGTGGTGGCAGTAGGGGATTTCCAGGGCATGTTTCAGGTATTGGATGGGAGATAGCATGGAGTAGGCAAAGTTCGGATGCTGGCGCATGATGGCCCACTAGGCCTCGGTTAAATGATCAGGTTTGCGCAGGATAGCATCCGGGACGCCCATCTTCCCGATATCGTGCAGTAGCGCCCCGCGCCGCATGTCGATTTTTTCTTGCTCATTCATCCCGATTACTTCGGCGAACCGAATAGCCTTTTGCGCCACACGCTGTGTGTGCCCCTCAGTCTCGTTGTCGCGCAGGTCCAGGGCGTGCGACCAGCCCTCGATCGTCGCATCAAACGCCTGGAGTAAATCGGCGTTTGATTGCTGTAAATTCTCGAACAAAGATGCATTTTCGATCGCGATGGCGGCCTGAGTGGCGAGCGTCTCGAAGTAATCAATCCATTCTGCATCTTGGGTGATCGCTTTGCGGTGAAAGAGCTCTAAAACGCCTTTCGACTTTTCATTTCTGTGTAACCCTGAAAATTTATTATTCAATCTTCCAGCGCCTCGACAGCAGCCAGCTCTTCAGGAGTGTTGACGTTAATAAATGCTCGACCGTTTGGGTCGAAGCGGCGCACCTCATCCGGCAGCATGAAACACATTTCGGCCTGGCTGAACCAGGCATCCACGCGGCGCTTATCCGCCTTCAATGCGGCCTCGATGAGCGGCAGGCAAAGCTCCCGGCGGTACACGGCGTGGAAAGGCTCGAGTCCCTCAGCTGAGCGCGGCACCACCGCGTCACACATGCGCTCAACCAACAGCGTTGTTTCAGCGGCCAGCAAGTCTGGGTTGGCAAATGGCATATCGCAGGCGACCACTGCCACCAGGGGCTGGCTCGCCGCACTCAGGGCAGTGTGCAGCCCTCCCAGTGCACCCATCCCTGAAATGTGGTCGCTGGCCAGAGGTATTCCCAGGAAGTCATAATGCTCTGGGCGGTTGGTCGTGACGATCGTCTCTGCGGCCAGGCCGCTCAGCCGTCTCACCAGCCGCACCACCAGCGGCTCGCCGTGAAACATCACCAACGCTTTATCCTGCCCCATGCGCCTCGATTCGCCGCCGGCCTGGATCACCAGGCTTAGTTTTGAAATTGCCTGCATCGTTGCCGCCATTCAGCCCAGGTCACGCCCGGCCTGGGCAAATTTCCCAGAGCCTGCGCCAAAGATCTCCGGACGCAGTTTATAACCCACCACCTCCAGGCGCGGCGTAAACATGGGTCGCAGGCCGGTGGGATCGGTGGAGCCCAGGACTTTTCCTTCAGGGCCAATCCCGGTTTGTTTAAACAAGAACAGATCGGATAGAGTAATAATTTCACCTTCCATACCGGTGATTTCCGTGATATGAGTTACCTTGCGGCTGCCATCCGGCAGGCGCCCCAGATGGATGATTAACTGGATGGCAGAGGCGATCTGGCGGCGGATGGCCCGCAGCGGCAGGTCGAACCCGGCCATCAGCACCATCGTCTCCAGGCGCGAAAGTGCGTCGCGCGGTGAATTGGCGTGCAGCGTGGTCAAAGAGCCATCATGCCCGGTGTTCATCGCCTGCAGCATATCCAGCGCTTCGGCCGAGCGCACCTCTCCTACGATTATCCGGTCCGGCCGCATCCGCAGACTGTTGCGTACCAGGTCGCGCGGCGTGACAGCGCCAGAACCATCCACATTGGAAGGCTTGGTTTCCAGGCTGATCACGTGCTTCTGGCGCAGTTGCAGTTCAACTGCGTCTTCGATGGTGATGATGCGCTCATTTTCTGGGATGAAATTGGACAGGACGTTCAAGAAAGTGGTTTTCCCAGAGCTGGTCGGTCCGCTGACCAGCAAATTCAAACGCGCGGCGACGCAGGCATGTAAGAAATCGGCCATGTTGGGTGTCAGGGTGTTCATCCCGATGAGGTTATCGATGGTCATGAAAGAGCGAATAAATTTTCGGATTGTAATGATCGGTCCGTGGGTAGAGACAGGCGGGATAACCGCATTGACCCGCGAGCCATCTGGCAGACGAGCATCCACCATCGGGCTGTCATAATCAATCCGCCTTCCAAGCGGCAAGATCATGCGGTTTAATACCCGCAGTACATGTTCATCATTTTCAAAACGCGCCGAAGTTTCGCTCAAGACGCCTCCCCGCTCAATGAACACCTGATCGGCCCCATTCACCATGATCTCGTTGATATCCGGATCATTTAACAATCCCTGGATCGGCCCGTATCCGGCCACTTCATCCAGCACTTCGGTAAATAACCGTTCCCGTAGGCCGTTTTCCAGCGTCAGGCCGCTTTGCGTAAATAATTGGCTCAAGCGCTTCCTGGCAGTGGACTGGAACTCAAGGCTGGACGGCGGCTGCTGCTCCAAGACCCTGCCCAGGGCGTTCACCAACTTGCTCTTCAGCACCGCGATATTGACGGTTTTGGCTGAGGCAGGTGCAGGTTGTTCGTCTGGGGATTCGCTCATCGTTTATCTCCGCTCGCCAGATAGAAACCCTGTGTAAGGTTAAACTGGACTGTTATCGTCTTTATTTTGCTGGTATGATTGTATCATTAGAAATGAAAGGATGCTTCCTATGAGCAGTCTTGCTGACAAGCTTGATGCGCTGACCAGTGTGGGGGAGTTATCCGAAGCACAGCCTGGTGGCGCCGTACGTTGTTATGCCTGCGGGCATCGCTGCCTGATCCGGCCCGGCAAGCGTGGGATTTGCCAGGTGCGTTCTAATCAAAATGGCGAGCTGCGTGTACCCTGGGGATATGTAGCTGCGTTGCAGGTTGACCCGATCGAGAAAAAGCCGTTTTCACACGTGCTCAGCGGCAGCGATGCCCTGACTTTTGGCATGTTGGGGTGTGATTTTCACTGCGGTTACTGCCAGAATTTCTTCACTTCCCAAGCCATGCGCGACCCGCAGTCCGAAGAGTCGGTGAATTATATTCGCAAGATATCTCCCGAGCAGATTGTTCAGGCAGCCAGGCGCAGCCGGGCGCAGGTGGTGGTCTCTTCGTACAATGAACCGCTGATCACCTCAGAATGGGCAGTCGCAATTTTCCGTCAGGCTCAACAGGCCGGGCTAAAATGCGCTTATGTCTCAAATGGAAATGCCACGCCTGAGGTGCTGCGGTACCTGCGCCCGTATTTGAGCGCCTACAAAATTGACCTCAAAACGATGCAAGATCGCGCCTATCGCCAGTTGGGAGGCGTACTGCAAAATGTGCTGGACACTATCCGACTGGTTCACGAATTGGGCCTGTGGCTGGAGATCGTCACTCTGGTCGTGCCGGGCTTTAATGACAGCACCGGGGAACTGCTGGATGCAGCGCGCTATATCGCCAGCGTTTCGCCGCAAATTCCCTGGCATGTCACCGGGTTTCATCCAGATTATAAAATGACCGATGCCCCGGCGACAAATGCGGATACACTGCTGCGAGCTGCAGAGATTGGCGAAGAAGCCGGGCTGCAGTACGTCTATGCCGGGAACCTGCCTGGGCGCACCAAGAATTACGAAAGCACATTTTGCCCTCATTGCAGGACGCTGCTCGTCGAGCGGCGCGGTTATACGATCCTGGGCTATTTCATCACCGCTCAGGGAACCTGTCCAAAATGTTCAACTGCTGTGCCCGGTGTCTGGACAGCCCAGCCCGAGACTGTACGCCTGGGCGGCATGGGCATTCCTTACCTGGCGCGTTTTTGACTCAGCGCTGAATTTTGACCCGCACCACCCGCCGGTCTTTGGCGCCAAAGCGATATTTGTATTCTTCATCGCCGCGCATGAAATCAAAATAGGCGCGCTTTTGTTCGTTTGCCCACTGCAGAAGGTAGCCCACCAGCACCCAGCCAGGTGACAGCTCGCGCAAATCGAAATTCAATCCAGAATTGTAGATCCAGATGTGGTTGTTATAGTCAAAGTTCAGGTAGCCGGCAGCCTTTTGGCCGCCTACTTCCAGGAAAGCCAACTGCAGCCACCCGGCATCGAAGATTGCCTGAAGAGAAGTTTTCATGTGCGATCTCATCGCCGCTGTGAGGAAGCGCTCTTTGTCAGGATCATAAGCCATCAGTTTCAGAAATTCTTCAATTTCCTGCTCCAAGCTCGCGCGATCCTGAACAATGTACCAGCGCACAGGTTGATCACTCGATTCGAAGCGGCGAATTTTGCGCCGGATTTCGTGACGTTGCTTCTTATCAACCTGCTCACTCATATATTTTTCAAAATCGCCGGGCAGCTCAATGTAAGGGCAGTGCTGTAAAAATTCCTTCTCAAATATCCAGCCGCGCTGCCTGGCTTCCTGTTCCAGGATTTTCAGGCTGGCTGAATGGTCCATAAAGTTATATAAGTCCAAAACTTGCCAACCAGCCTGCCGAGCCAGGAGATCAAACAGGTGGTTAATAAAAACTGGCAAATGTTCCTGCGGGGTGACAAAATCCAGGTAATCCGATATTTCAATCGAGCCTAAAAACATCAGAGCAGGCAGGCCGTCGCAATTCGTGGTGAAAAACAAAGGCGCTGCTCCCAACAGCTTGCCCTTCTCATCCCGCTCAACCACAATGTTCAATTCACCTTCAGGCCACTCTCCGCCTCCCAGCGTTTTCCACCATGCTGTCAGGTACTCGAATCTCAAAAACGGCACGTCACTTGCACTGTTTTTCAATAACATATTCCACTCGACGGCCAGCTCCGTTAGCTCGGCCAGGTTGTGGATCATATCCATCGTCATAACCACTCCATCGAAAAAAAATAGGCGGTCACGCCACCATAACTTGGATTTTACCAGTATAATGCAAACCATGTCAGCCTCTCTCGATTTGTTTATCCTGCCCGTGGCTCGCCAAAACGGCCAGGATCAGCCGGATCTTTCCGGTGTCTACCCAGTTCCAACCATCAAACACCCAGCGCGCGGCCGAGAGGCTGACCGGGTTTTGCTTTACCTGACGCTGGTGGGCAGCTTACCCCTAGCGCAAGACCAATTCCAACACCTCCTGGATGGCCTGGGTGAATGCTACTTTAAGAGTTCTGGGACAGCCACAGCGGCAATGCGCGCCGTCGCTGATCTCTTGAATGATTACTTGCTGGAGCGGAATTTGCGCAGCTCCAACTCAGGGCGGCAGGCTCTGGGATGGCTGACACAGATTGTTCTGCGCAGTGATATGGTTTACCTCGCCCACAGCGGTTCGGTGCATACGTATATTCTTTCGCCAGAGAACCCGCTACATTTTTACGATCCGGCCAGCTCTGGGAGGGGATTAGGCAGCAGCCGACAAGCGGCGATGCGCTATTTCCACACCACCCTGCAGCCCGGCCAATACATGATCGCCGCTCATCAGCCCTCATCTGCATGGGAGAGCCAGCTTCTACGAACCGGACACAACCTGGACTTCGACGGTTTACGCCGCCAGATGAGCCAGGCAGCCGAGCAAGAGTTGAGCGCACTCCTGATCCAGGCGCAGACCGGCACTGGTAAATTGAATTTAATGCGTGTGAAGCAGCCTGCTGTAGATATGGCGCGCCCTGCGCCAGCCGCACCCCCGCCGCCCCGGGGAGCAAGCCCGGTTCCGCAGCCGCCGGCAGTTGATCTTCCCAAGCCCCAGGCGCCTGTGGCGGTGGAAACTCCGGCTCCCAGCCCGGCAGCATTCTCGTCAGCCCAGGTCACCACAGCCTCACCGCCCGCTCCAGTAGTGCGCCCGCCATTTTTAAAGCCAGCCTCTGTAGAAACAACCCCGTCAACCGCCGCGGCGGCTGACACGCCGCAGGCTGTTCCAACCAGGCAGCAGTCAGCCGTGGCACAAGAAACTAGGCCGCCTGTCGAAAAACCATCGACAAACAAGATGCCAGCCACCAAAGCCAGCAGCCCATCGCCCGCTGTCCAGAAACTGCAAGCGATTGGCGCCAGCTTTTACCTGGCAGTGCGCACTTTCTGGCGGGCAGTGCGTACTTCTTTTGAGCACCTGGGCCAATCACTGCTGACCCTATTTAAAAGGGTTATGCCAGATGAAACAACGTTTGATGTATCTCCTTCCACGCTGCTTTTCCTGGCGCTCATCATCCCGCTGATAATCGGCGTCGCCGGCGCGATGGTGTACATTGAGCGCGGCCAGCAGATGCAATACGATAATTTTTATAACCAGGCCGCCCAGATGGCGCTCAAGGCACAGGCTCAATCTACGCCGGCTGACCAGCGCTCCAACTGGAATGAGGTGCTCAACCTGGTTGACAAGGCAGAAACCTATCAAGTCACCCCCGAATCGCAAAAACTGCGCCTGCAAGCGCGCGGTGTAGTGGACAGCCTGGACGGTATAACGCGGCTAGATTTCCACTCTGCCATCCTGGGTGGCCTGAATGCCGATCTCAAAATCACGCGCATGGCCGCAACGGAGGGCGACTTATATTTGCTCGATGGGACGCAAGGCCGGGTACTGCGGGCAGTTTTCACAGGCGGCGGCTACCAGCTCGATCCTTCCTTCAGTTGCGGACCAGGCCCTGGAAAAATTTATGTGAGCACAATTGTGGATATCGACGCCCTGCCGCGCATCAATGAGCGCGGGGCTACCCTGCTGGCAATGGACAGTAATGGCGTAATGCTGCAATGTGTTCCAGGGGGCGAGCCGTTCATCCAACAGCTCACCCCGGCGTCGACCAATTTTGGCACGCCGCGCGCTTTCGATCTAAACGATGGGGATGTTTATGTACTTGACCCCTCCAGCAATGCAGTCTGGATTTACCGCAACATGGATTTCGCCCAGCCGCCGCGCTTTTATTTTGGAGATCAAATTCCACCCATGCAGGATGTGATCGATCTGACCGTCAACCTGGACCATTTGTACTTGCTCCACTCCGACGGGCACCAAACGCGCTGCACCTACAGCGGTCTTACCGATGTGCCAACCCGCTGCGAGGATCCTTATCTTTACGCCGATCGCCGCCCGGGGCATTCAGATGGCGCTGTATTAGATGCGATTTTCGACCAGGTTTTCCTGGCTCCCCCGCCAGAGCCGTCCTTGTACTTGCTCGATCCTGCTGGCCAGGCAGTTTATCGTGTCGGGCTGCAGCTCAGTTTTGACACTCAATACAGGGCAAGTGCGCCCCTGCCCAAAGTCAAAGCGACTGCGTTTACCATCAGTCCCAATAGGCTGATCTTCATGGCGCTGGATAACCAGGTTTATTTCGCGACTTTGCCTTAGCCTGCAGGCTGGCGCCTTCGTTCGGAACCACGCTGAGTGGGCCAGGGAGTATAGGTGGCTGTTGGCAGTGAAAGCTGTGTACTTTGGGGTGTTTGCAGATCGGGAGAACCAGTGCTGACTGCCTGGGGGGTGGAGCGAGTAGGCGTCAGGCTGGGCTGCGGAGTGCCAGTCGCCGGCGCGGTTGGGGTGGAGTTCGTGCGCAATTGTCCGGCAAATACGCCTAAAAACACGATTCCGCCGATAAGTATCACCGAGATCACTGCCAACAAACCACATCCCAACCAGGCATATTTATTCTTCACCAATGTCTGCAGGACACTGGTCTGCTTTGGTGGGGTGTGGATGCGCACTGTTTTGGCATTTAATTGAGCGCTCATCTCAAGCGTGGGTGCCTCGACCATCACGATGGTAATATTGTCCATGCCCCCACGTTCGTTAGCCAGGTCGCGCAGAGCAATGATCCCGTTTTCTCTGCCTTTTTCGAGGATTATCTTCAGAATCTCCGCCGGTTCCACCATATCTGTCAGGCCGTCACTGCACATTAGCAAAATGTCCCCTGGCTGGATATGCGTCCCTTGATTGGCAGTTGCTTGTTCATTCGTTTCTGTTTCATTCAAGCGCAGGCGAAAATCCAGGTTCACCGGATCAGCCGCTCCCAGGTAGCGGCGGATGACATGGGCATTCGGATGTTTGCGGGCTGCTTCCACAGATAAGGCCCCTGCTTCCACGGCCTCTTGGACCCAGGTATGGGGTGTGGTAAGGCGTTGAATTTTCTCGCCGCGGATCAGAAACAGGGGTGAATCGCCCTGGGAGGTTGTGTACAGGCGGTCGCCGATGATCCAGGCCAAGACACACGTTGCGCCCATACCATGCCGTTCAGTCTGCTTCTGAGCTTCGACACGCACTGCCTGGCTGGCGGTCTTCACTGCCAGGCTCAACGTTTCCAACGGTTGGTCAGCATCGCTTTCTGAAATGACCTGGATCAAGGTGTTGACGGCCAATTCGGCCGCCACCTCGCCAGCCAGATGCCCCCCGATGCCATCACAAACGATAGCTAGTAATGACGGCGCGCTGCCGGTGTTAAATGCAGCAATTCCATAACGATCTTCGTTATTTTTGCGCTGTCTGCCCTGGTCAGTAACCGCGCTGGTGAGCAGGTGACTTTGATCAGTGCGTTTCATGTGGGCCGCTCCTGGAAGGGGGTGTGTAGAGGGAGATGATAGGCTTGCGCGCTTGCCTGGCTTCCCGCAAGGTGAACCGGAAACCGATCTTACCGAAGTGGATGATATCCCCATGTTCCAGGCGGGAGCCTCCCGGCGGCACTTCGCGATAGTTGACCCACGTGCCGGCTATTGTGCCTTCGTCCAGCAAGCGGTAAGCGGTTCCTTCCCGGCGCAGGCGGGCATGCAGATCATCCAGGCAGGGGTCGTCAAGCGCCCAACTGGCTTTTTCGCCATCGCGTCCGAAGGTTGTCTCCAGGTTCTGGATAGGGATGGGAACACCTTGTTCGTCATCTTCGCTGAACGGCGTCAGGTAAGCGATGGGTTGTGTGCTGGGTGGTGCGGTATTGCGCTGCAAGCGGCCAATCCAATTAGGCAGCCGGTTGGCCGGGGCCGCGGGCTGGTTGATCGGTGCAGTAATGGGTGTTTGCGTCAGAGGCAGAGTGGCGGGGCTGGAGAGTGGTTTGCGCCGACGGCGCATCCTGCCGAGCTGGCTCGGCTGCAGCTTCCCTGCCAACAGCAGACCCAGGCCAGTGAGAGCGCCCAGCACCAGCGCACCCAAGAGTACCTCCAGCACAATCTGCGGCGTGACGGTCAGTCCCTGGGATTTGTTGTGGTTCGGCAGGTCGATATGAATATCTACAGGCAGCTCCATGCTTCTGCCCACCATGCCCAGGCTGTCAACCACCTCCACGTGCAGAATACAACGACTGTCCACCGTGAATCCATTCAGATCCCAAGTAAAGTGCTCGAAAGGCGGTGAGCTGTTCACCTGCACGGCCGATCCGTTCACAAACAAGGTTGCTTTTCTCAGAGGCCGGGGTTGTCCATCTGGAAACTCGACCAATATTTCAAGGTTTTGACTGGCCGGCGCCAGGACATTTTTATCGCTGGGGGTCAGGGCGGTTGTCGTGATGTTGGACTTAATCCAGCGTTCAATTCGCACCGGCAAGCCGACAAAAATCGGGTTTGGCGGCCTCAGAGCAACCTGCAGTTCTAACGAATTGCTGAGCAGAGTTTTATTATTTAATTGAACTTCTGCGCTGACAGTATAGATGCCGTTCGTGGTAAGTGTAGTGGTGAATTCCACTTGGTAAACACTGCGCAATGGTTCGAGATAATCATTGACTGCTGGCAAGGCCGCGGGTTGGTCGAAGTTCACAAATGCGCCCCCGGTTTGCTCCGCCAATTGCCGCAGTGGATCGGCATCCATGGAGACCGAGTCAGCAAAAGAAGAAACCTGCCAGACAAATATGTGCACCCCTTGCTGTCGGGCAGTGTTGGCAATGCTCAGCAGACCCTGGGCATTGCTGATTGGTTGAGGCGCTGTAATGAACAGTACAACCTTTCCCATTCCAGGGCGGGGTGCGGGATCATTGATAATCGAAAGGGCTCTCCCCAGGATTGCCAGGTCTGGAGTGGCGGAGCGTAAATTATCCGGCGTGAAATTGATCAACGCATTCAGCCAATCCTGGTGAGAAGATAGGTGCGTTACCTCTGGCCCATTGGCAATCAGCAGGCTAAAATCATCCACTGTGTTGGTGATATAACTGCTTTCACTGAGCTGGAGGGCCGCTTTAAGGTAGTCTAAGCGTGTCATTCCCTGCCCATCGCGCACGCCCATGGCTGGCCCCAAACTGAGGGCTGTCACCAACACCACTCCAGGGCGGCTGTAAGCCAGGCTGACCGGCGTGATACGCTGTCCGCCCCCGACGATCGCGATATTTTCAGGCTTTAGATCGAGAATGAAATTACTCGCCTCATCGTACACCGCCAGCGAAGCCTGCAGTCGGGGAAAACCACTAGTATTCAGACCAGAAAAAATTGCTTTTTCGCCGGTCTGGGCGTTTGCAGCACCCCACAGACAGCCCGCGGCCAAAAGCACCCCTATCCCGATGCTCAAACCAAGCCAGATCCATCCAGGCCTGCGGTAGTGCAATTGCATAAGCGAATTATAACGAAAAAACCGGGTTATATCTATTTATTCCCATTCGATTGTTGCAGGCGGTTTGCTGGTGATATCGTATACCACCCGGTTAACCCCTTTAACCTCGTTGACGATGCGGTTGGCTACACGCGCCAGCAGATCATACGGCAAGCGCGCCCAATCGGCGGTCATAAAATCTTCCGTCGTCACAGCTCGCAAGGCAATTACTTCCTGGTAGGTGCGGTTGTCGCCCATCACGCCCACCGAGCGCACAGGCAGTAACACCGCGAAAGCCTGTGAAGTGCCGGAGGTTTCATCCCCTGCGCGCAGGCGCAGCAGTCCGGCGCTGTCCAGTTCACATGTCAGAATGGCATCCGCAGCGCGCAGGCGCTCCAACCGCTCCCAGGTAATCTCACCCAGGCAGCGCACTGCCAGGCCTGGGCCGGGGAAAGGCTGCCGCCAAACCAGGTCGGCTGGCAGTCCCAACGCTTCGCCAACTGCCCGCACTTCATCTTTGAATAAATAACGCAGCGGCTCGATCAGCTCAAAATGCATATCCTCCGGCAGTCCACCCACGTTGTGATGTGTTTTGATACGGGCGGCCTGGGCGCGATCTGGCGCGCTGGATTCGACCACATCTGGATAGATCGTGCCCTGCACCAGGAGATCCGGCATCCCCAGGTGGCGCGCCTGCACTTCGAAGGTGCGAATGAATTTTTCGCCGATAATGCGCCTTTTCAATTCTGGATCTGTCACGCCCCGCAGGGCTTCCAAAAATTCCTCAACCGCGTTGACTGCGTTCAAGTGAACACCGAGGTTGTTTTGAAAAACTTCAATCACCTGGCTGGCTTCCCCCTGGCGCAGCATGCCGTGATCGACGAAAACCGCCGAAAGCTGTTCGCCGACCGCCCGCTGCACCAGCGCTGTTGCCACGCTGGAATCAACCCCGCCACTGACCGCTGATAATACTCGCCGCTGACCCACCTGCTGGCGAATCTTCTCCACGCTGGCGGCGATGATTGAAGCGGGCGTCCAATCTGGCCGGGCCCCGCAGATGTCGATCACAAAGCGGCGCAAGATCTCGCTGCCACCGGCGGTGTGGCGCACCTCGGGGTGGAACTGCACCCCGTAGTAACCCCGGCTGAGGTCGCCCATGGCGGCTACTGGCGAATTGCCGCTGACCGCCAGCGGGACAAAACCATCGGGGGCGCGTTCGATGCGGTCGCCGTGAGACATCCATACCTGGCGGCTGCCATCCGGCACCAATGGATTGGTTTGCACTGTTTCTAATACAGCGGGACCAAATTCGCGCTCGTGCGAAGGAGCCACTTTGCCGCCCAGGGCGTGCGTCATGGCCTGCATGCCGTAGCAGATGCCCAGCACTGGCAGCTTACTCTCAAAGACATAGCGGGGAGCCTGAGGGGCGCCGCTTTCATAGACTGAGGCCGGGCCGCCCGATAAGATAAACCCTTTTGGCTTGAGCGCCAGCGCTTGATCTGCGGGGGTATTCCAGGGGAACAGTTCGCAGTAAACCTGCGCTTCGCGCACTCTTCGGGCAATGAGCTGTGTGTACTGTGAGCCAAAATCGAGAACGGCGATGCTGTCTGTCATGCTTCTTCCTGGAATTCAATCTGCCCGTTATCCATGGAAGAAATACAAATCAGCGTCTCCACCGGTACGTTCAACTGCTTTAAAGCCTCTCGCCCGCCTTCGAAGCCTTTTTCGATAACCGCTCCAACTCCGACAATTTGCGAACCGGCTGTCTCGGCCAAACGCACCAGGCCCATGATTGTTGCTCCCGAGGCCAGGAAGTCATCGATGATCAACACTTTTTCCCCGGCTTTCAGGTATTCTGGAGAGACAATCAATTCAACCATCCGGCCCTTCGTGTGAGATGGGCTGAGCGTCAGGAAAACCTGGTCAGGCATGGTAATCGGTTTTTGCTTGCGAGCGTAAACAATGGGCAGGCCGAGATGAATGCCGGTGGTCAACGCTGGCGCAATACCAGAAATTTCGGCGGTCAATATTTTGGTTGCTCCCAGGTCTTTGAATCGGCGAGCAAATTCGCGCCCGCAGGCATCCATTAGCGCTGGGTCTACCTGGTGATTGATAAAGCCGTCAACTTTTAATATACCATTGCCCAGGTTCTTCCCGTACTTCAATATCATTTCCCTAAGCACATGCATTGCTTTACCTCCGGATTTCCGCCGCTCGAGACAACTTGTCTGGACGGTTGATCGATTATACTTCTTTTCAATGAAGTTATAATACCTCCTGATGGCACAACCCTTGTTGATTTTGGCATCCAATTCGCCTCGCCGCCGCCAGCTCATTGCCTTGGGGGGCTGGAGTTTCCGCGTGGCGCCGGCTGACATAGATGAAACTCCCTTTTCAGGCGAAGAGCCGCGCCGCTATGTCGCCCGCCTGGCGCTCAGTAAGGCCCAGTCTGCTATGCGTGCTGTTTCTACTGCCGATCTGGTGGTAGCCGCCGACACCACGGTGGCCGACGGCGTTGAAATTTTGGGCAAGCCGGTTAACGAACCGGATGCCTGGCGTATGCTGCGCCAGCTGCGCGGCCGCGTGCACCAGGTCTACACGGCGGTTGCTGTGCTGCGCCCTCACGATGGGATGGAATTAGTGGATGTGTGTGAAACGGATGTTCCCATGCGTGACTATATTGATGAAGAAATTGCCGCCTATATTGCCAGTCGTGACCCGTTTGACAAAGCTGGGGCGTACGCCATCCAAAACCACGACTTTCACCCAGTGACAGAACTGGCCGGCTGTTATGCCAATGTGATGGGCCTGCCCCTGTGTCACCTGACCCGCCTGCTCAGGCAGGCGGGTATTTACCCGGCAGGGCCTATCCCGCCGGCCTGCCAGGCTGCGCTGGACTATTCCTGCCCCGTCTTCGGCCAGATTTTGGGTGAGATCGATGCTCGCTCCTCACCTTCTTTGGAGAAATCATGAAATTCCGTTGGAAACTTTTTTTTCTGGTCTTGCTGTTCACCGCCTGCGCGCCTCTGACGCCTCAACCGACCCCAACCAATGCCCCCACCATGACGCCCACACTGGGCGAACCTCAAATCGGCACCACGCCTGCCCCAGACCCTACACCGGCGGCCAGGGCTTACCTGGATGCCTGGGTGCGCGAGGATTATCCCTCCATGTATGGAATGCTCACCTCGCTCAGCCAGGAAGCGATTTCGCAAGAAAAGTTCCAAAAATTCTACACGGGCGTGGCGATCGAGGCCGCCTTGAAGAACTGGGAATACGAGGTGCTGTCGTATTTCATCAGCAATGCCACCACCGCCCAGGTGGCTTACCGGGTCACCCTGCACAGCGTGCTGGTGGGCGATCTGGCGCGCCAGACAACGATGAACATGACGATCGAAAACGGTACCTGGCGTATTCAATGGGATGAAGGCCTGTTGATGCCAGAACTGCGCAACGGCAATTACTTGCGCATGGACGTGAATACCCCTTCACGGGCCAACATTTATGACCGCAACGGCCACGCCCTGGTGGCGCAGAGCGACGCTGTGGCGATTGGTTTGAACACCGGCAAGGTTGATCCAGACACGGAAAATGCTCTGCTGAACGAGCTTTTCCGCCTGACGGGTGTGCGCCCTGAAACCCTGGCGCCAAAGATCGAAGCCTGGCGCAACCTGGAATTGTATCTGCCGGTGGGCGATGTCTCCGTGGATGACCTGGCGCCGCGTGAAGCTGCCCTGACCAGCTATTCGGGCGTAATCCTGAGCCCGTTCCGCGGCCGTTATTACTTTGACGAGGGAATTGCGCCGCATGTCGTGGGTTACGTCAGCGTCATCCAGGCCGAACAGGCCGATGAATACAAGCGCCTGGGCTATAATGTGAACGCAGACCGCGTCGGGCAAAAAGGCCTGGAGGCCTGGGGCGAGCAGTACCTGGCAGGTAAACGCGGTGGTGTGCTTTACCTGTTGAGCGCGGATGGCAGTATCATCACGCGCCTGGCGGAGACCGAACCGCAGCCGGCCGAGGCCATTTACACGACTCTCGACCGTGATCTTCAAGAAGGAGCGCAGGCAGCGATGAGCAAATATCGCGGGGCTATCGTGGTGCTGGAGCGCGATACCGGGCGTGTGCTGGCGATGGCCTCCTCCCCGGGCTTTAACCCTAACCTGTTTGAGCCCCAAAATTACAACCGCAAGGATCTGATCAACGATCTGTTCGATCCGACCACGCTGCCTCTGCTCAACCGGGCCACCCAGGGGCAGTATCCATTGGGCTCGGTGTTCAAGATCATCACCATGGCGGCTGCGCTGCAGAGCAAAGTGTATAAAACCACGGACGATTATCTCTGCCGTTATACATTCGATGAACTGCAAGGCGTCACACTCTATGACTGGACCTGGACGCATTTTCAGCAGGATGGCCGCACACAGGCCAGCGGTTTGTTAACCCTGCCGCAGGGCCTGATGCGTTCGTGCAACCCCTGGTTCTGGCATATCGGCCTGGATTTGTACAACCGGGGCATGGTCACCGCCATATCCGACATGGCCAAAGGCTTTGGCCTGGGCAGCTCGACCGGCTTTGAGCTGAGCGACCAGCCGGGCAATATTCCAGTGCCGGCGGGGAAGGTGGAGGCCACCAACTCCGCCATCGGCCAGGGCACCACCCTGGTTACTCCCCTGCAGGTAGCCGATTTCATCGCCGCAGTAGGCAACGGCGGAAAATTATTCAAACCGAGCGTGGTGGAAAAGATCGCTCCCGTGGACGGGCTGCCGACCTACGTCTTTACCCCGACCCTGCGCTCTCGCCTGCCGGTCAGCGATTCGGTGCTGGCGGCGATCCAGGGAGCGATGCTCTCGGTGGTCAAGAATCCCAAGGGCACCGCCTATTTTGTCTTGAACGGCTTCAGCACGAACAACAATATACCGGTGTATGGCAAGACTGGCACCGCCGAAACCGACCGCGGAGTGCCTCACGCCTGGTTTGCCGGTTATACCGACGCCGGGCGCGAAAATAAGCCCGACATCGCGGTGGTGGTGTTGGCTGAATATGCCGGCGAAGGTTCAGAAATTGCCGCTCCGATTTTCAAACGCATCCTGGAAATTTATTACCTGGGCCGGCCGGTCACCCGCTATCCCTGGGAATCGTCGATTGGCGTCGTACCCACGCCAGCGCCGCTGGTGACCGATACCCCAGCCGTCGAAACGACCCCTTCGCCCTGATATGACCCTGGCTGGCCTGATCATCCGTTCGCAGTCCGGTTTTTATACCGTGCAGACCGCCCAGGAAATCCTGGTCTGCCACTTGCCAGGCCGCTTCAAGCAAGGCCCGCGCCAGGCCGACCTGGTGGCAGTCGGCGACCGCGTGTTGGTCGAACCGGACACGCCCGGCAAGGGCCAGATCGTGCAGATCGAGCCGCGCGCTCGCCAGCTATCGCGCCTGGATCCCACCCCGCACGGCCTGTATGAGCAGATCATCGTTGCCAACCCTGACCAGGCGGTCTTCGTTTATGCCTGCGCGGCGCCCGCACCTCACCTGGGGATGCTCGACCGTTTCCTGGTGATCGCCGAGAGGCAGGCGATCCCGGCGCTGATTGTGGCCAACAAAGCCGACCTGGTCAGCCCGGCGCAGGCCGAGGAGCTGTTCGGCGCATATCAGGCCATTGGCTACCCGCTCATCTACGTTTCGGTCAGGCAGAACCTTGGCCTGGCAGCGTTGAGTCAGCGCCTGGTTGGGAAAATCTCGGTGCTGGCTGGCCCATCGGGGGCGGGCAAATCCAGCCTGTTGAACGCCATTCAGCCAGGCCTGGGCCTGGCGGTGCGCGCAGTCAGCCGGGTGACCGGCAAAGGTCAGCACACAACCGTGGTGCGCCAGCTTTTCCCGCTGGTTGATGGGGGCTATATCGCTGATACACCCGGCCTGAAAGCGCTGGCCCTGTGGGATATCGCCCCGGAGGAGCTGGACGCGTATTTTCCGGAAATTCGGGATCGCGTCGCCAATTGTGCGTTTAGCGACTGCACCCACATCCACGAACCTGGCTGCGCTGTGCGCCGCGCAGTGGACGAGGGGCGCATCGCTGCTCGCCGCTATCATTCCTATGTACGAATGCGTTTCGGCAAAGTGGATGAATCAAACTGAACCTTTAATCAACCTCATTGGTATAATAAATGAGAAGAGAAACACCTTGCATACTCTAGACGATGCAGAACTGATCCACCAACTTCAGCAGCATGGACTGGAAGCTCTTGGCGTACTTTATGACCGCTACCAGCACCTGGTATTTCGCACCGCGCTGGCCATCACTGGCGACCCGGATGCGGCAGCAGACTTGCTGCAAGATGTCTTTTTGCGTCTGCACCGTTTCGCCAGTCACGTAGATACTTCACGGCCATTGGAGCCCTGGCTATATCGAATGACAGCTAATCTCTCTTACACCTGGGTAAAACGACACAATCGCTTCGTCCGTTCGATCGAGGATTTCACCGAATGGTTCGTGGGTGGGCGTCGTTCGATTTCCCAACAAATTGAGCTGAACGAATCCTGGCAGCAAATCCAGCAGGCGGTATTGAGTCTGCCTCTGCCCACGCGCATGGTCGTGGTGATGTATTACATTAATGACTTGTCTCTCTCAGAAATTGCAGAAGTCCTGGAGATTCCATTGGGGACGGTGAAATCTCGCTTGCATTACGGACGCCAACAGCTTCGCAGCACCCTGGAAGGCGCCCAGGGTGAAGCATTGTTCGACGCTGGTTATGAGTTCACATAGAGGCAGGAATGGATAATTACCGGGACAATTTCTTGAAACGCACGCTGAAACAATGGGCTGACCTACCGCGCCCACCGGGCAGCCTGCGAGCGCGTCTTTTGTGGCGCGTAGCAGTATCGACCGCCCAGGATCACCCGGATATTTTGCAGGCGTATATCCTGCCAGCCAACAAGCGCATCGAATGGTCATTTGCTTACGCTTTTCAAGGCATGGTGCGGCCTTATGACACCGCAGCCGCCATCTCCCCGGTCATGTAGGAGGCTGTCTGCGTCTTCACCTTAACAATCTATTGATTTGCACGGCGGCCATCCTGTCTTTACTTGGCTGCCAGGCAAAACCTGGCGAAGCAGGCTTCACACCCGTTGCAGCCCTCTCAGAGACGCCTTCGGCGGTTCCGTTTACAGCGACCAGCCCTTCCCCAACGTTTGTGCCCAGCCCGACGCCGCTGCCGCGTGAATTGACGATTTGCCTGGCAAAAGAGCCCCTGAATCTGTTTGTCTTTTTTCCTGGCCAGGTATTTCCCGCCCCCTTATTTTCCGCTATCTATGGCAGTCAGCCGACTGCATCGAACCTTAACATTCCTTCGATTTTAGAAGCCCAACCTGGCGTTCCTGAGTCGGCAGCTCGTTTTGAAGCCGCTTCTGTGCTGCCGGGAGAGCCGATCGTGGATGCCTCTGGCAGTTCGAATGTACTGGCAAAAAAGGTGCGTTACCGCCCGGCCGGCTGCCACGCTGGCGACTGCGCCCTGGAATACACAGGCGACCAAGCGGTGCAGATGGATGTCTGGACGCTGACGTTTCAGTTGAAGGCTGGTCTGCATTGGTCGGATGGCGCTGCCTTGACCGCCAGCGACTCGTTGTACTCCTTCGAACTGGCCAAGGCTCTCCGGGCGGGTACGTACAGCCGCACGCTGGAGCGCACCCTGTCTTACACGGCTCTGGACGAGCGCACGGTTGAATGGCGCGGCCTGCCCGGTTTCAAAGACAGCGATCCTGGCGGAAAATTTTTCATGCCCCTGCCCCGGCATGCCTGGGGCGCACAGGCGCCCGCCGATATTTCGATAGACGCCGGGGATGCTGCCAACCTGCCGACTTTCGGACCGTTCAAGGTGCGATCCTGGAACCCGGGCAGTGAGTTGATCCTGGAGCGCAATCCGAATTATTTCCAGGCCAGCGAGGGGCTGCCGCATTTTGACCGGCTGGCGTTCCGCTGGTTTGCACCGGGAGAGAACGCCCAGCAAGCTTTGCTCGCTGGCCACTGCGACCTGTTGGATTTTTCGGAAATCCCCTCGAGCCAGTTCAGCAGTTACCGCAAACTTCAACAGGCGAGCAAGGTGAAGCTGGCCGTCCGTCCAGCTTCGTGGGAGGCGCTGTATTTCAATGTGCAGCCGTTTGACTCCAAACAGCCGAACTTGCTTGGGCAGGCCGAGGTCCGGCAGGCGATCGCTCTGTGCAGCGGTCGCAGTGACCTGGCTCTCCGGATGTTTGGCGGGCTGGCCCTGCCGGCAGATGGCCTGGGCTTTACCGCCCAGGTGAGTGGAACGGCGCAGACCGATCCGGCAGCAGGCTCCGCCCTGCTGGACAAAGCCGGCTGGCTGGACCTCGACCACAATCCTGCCACGCCGCGCACGGCGCAAAGCGCCCCTGGTATTCCTGCTGGCACACCGCTGCAGTTGACCTTGCTCACTTCGGCAGACGCCGACCGCCAGGCCAGCGCCGATGCGCTCAGAGACAACCTGGCAGTCTGTGGGATCGGCGTCACGGTCGATACCCGGCCGGTGGAGGAGTACCTGGCTCCTGGCCCGGACGGCCCGGTGTTTGGGCGCAAGTTTTCCCTGGCTCTGCTGGCCTGGTCGGCGCCCTCAGGAGAAGCGCCGTGCTCGCTGTTCACCAGCCTCGAGGTGCCCGCTCCGTACCCGCAAGGCGCCCTGGATTGGGGCGGCGCCAATGCCGCAGGGTACGCCAGCCCGGTTTTTGACCAGACTTGCCAGGCTTATGAAGAAGCCACGGCTGGTACAGAAGCCAGTCAACAGGCCCGCCAGCAGTTGGAAACGCTCTTTAGCCAGGATCTGCCGGCCTTACCACTATACTGGCAGCCGCGCCTGGCAGCCGCCCGCTCAGATTTCTGTGGATTGCGCGTTGAACCGGCGGCAGGCGATTTGTGGGCGAATTTACCCATTTTTGACCTTGGCGAGGCCTGTCGGGCGCCATGAAGGGTGAAAAATTTGTTTAGATAGGTTAAAAGGGTTGACCAATTTGAATTTCCTGTGTAATATTTTCGCATTATCGTTATAGCTCGAATTGGGCTAATTTTGCGATGATATTCATTCAGAAGAAAGCGTATGAAAATAATTAAGGAGGTGGTAGCTGCTCAATAGCTTATCCTGTTTTTCCCAACCATGTATCCAAAACAATATTCAAACCTTGTTCGGAGGAGAAAATACAAATGAAAAAGAATCTGTTAATGGCCTTTAGCATCCTGATGGTATTCAGCATGCTTCTGGCTGCCTGCGCAACCCCCACTCCCCAGACAGTCATCCAGACCGTCACCGTTGAAAAAGTTGCGACTCAGGTTGTCGAAAAAACCGTCGAAGTTACCAAGCAGGTTGAAGTCCAGGTAACTCCCACGCCTGTCCCGTCCAGCCGCAAGGGCGCCTGGGTTGACCAGATGATCTTCACCTCAATCGATTCTGCCGACAGCGCAGTAACCCAGTTGAAGGCCGGTGAAATCGATATCTACGCCTATGGCGTGGGCAGCGCGGCCACATTTAAGGCAGTCCAGGACAGCCCTGAACTTACTTTCAACTACTCTTACGGTTCGGCCGATGAAATTTCTTACAACACGGCGACTGCAGCTACCACCTCTACCCTGTTCACCAACGGTGAGCTCAACCCCTTCAGCAACGCCAAGATCCGCGAAGCGACCAACTGGTTGATCGACCGCAATTATGTGGTGCAGGAAATCTTCAAGGGCCTGGCCGTTCCTAAGATTCTGCCCATGATCGCCGCCTTCCCGGATGCCGCTCGCTATGTTGACGTGATGAGTGGTTTGACTGCCAAGTACGCCTATAACCCCGACAAAGCCAAGACGGTCATCCAGACCGAAATGGAAGGCATGGGCGCCAAGCTGAACAACGGCAAATGGGAATATAATGGCAAGCCCCTGACTATGAAGTTCCTAATCCGCACCGAGGACCAGCGCAAGGACATTGGCGATTACTTCGCCAACCAGCTCGAGACCGTCGGCTTCACCGTCGACCGCCAGTACAAGACCCGCAGCGAAGCCTCCCCGATTTGGGTGCGCTCCGATGCTAAGGATGGCAAGTGGAACCTGTACACCGGCGGCTGGATCACCACCGCTGTGTCCCGCGATGACGGCAGCAACTACAGCTTCTACTACACCAAGAACGATTACCCCATCTCGCTGTTCCAAAATTACCGCAACCCGCAGGAATTCGAAGATGTTGCTCTCAAACTGCGCAACAATGACTTCAAGACCATGGACGAACGCCGCGACCTGTTCACCAAGGCGATGACCATGGCTCTCGAGAACTCCGAGCGTGTTTGGGTAGTCGATTTGCTCGCCTTCACGCCCCGCAAGGCCAATGTCCAGGTTGCTTATGACCTGGCAGGTTCTGTCGCCGGCTCACTGCTCTATCCATTCACTGTTCGTTTCACCGGCCAGGAAGGCGGCACGATGAAGATCGCGCAGCCCGGTATCCTGGTTGACCCCTGGAACCCCCTGGGCGGCTCGAACTGGATCTATGACAGCATGCCGATCCGCGCCATCAGCGATTACGGCGTTCTCACCAACCCGTACACCGGCCTGGCCCTTCCTCAGAAGATCGCCAAGGCGACTGTTGAAGCCCAGGAAGGTCTGCCCATCGCCAAGACCCTCGATTGGGTTGACCTGAAGTTCTCCAAGGAAATCCAGGTCCCCGGCGATGCCTGGGTTGACTGGAACGCCAAAAACCAGGTCTTCGTCACCGCCGCTGAGAAGTACACCTCCACCCAGCCCACCGCCAAGATCAAAGTCACTGTCACCTACCCGGCTGACCTGTTCAAGACGGTCACCTGGCACGACGGCAGCCCGTTGAGCGTCGGTGACTTCGTCATGGGCATGATCGAATACTTCGATCCGGGCAAGAAAGACAGCCCGAACTATGACGAGGCTCTGGCGTCCACAATTGATGCCAACCTCGCTTCCTTCAAGGGCGTCAAGATCGTTTCTGTTGATCCGCTGACCATTGAAACCTACACCGATCTGTATGCTCTGGATGCTGAGAACAATGTGACCACCTGGTGGCCTGGCGCGGCTCTGTACGGCTATGGTCCAGCCGCCTGGCACAACCTGGCAGTAGGCCTGCGCGCCGATGCTGATAAGAAATTGGCATTCACAACCGATAAGGCCTCAGCCCTAAAGGTTGAATGGATGAACTTCCTCGCCGGCCCGAGCCTGGATATCCTGAACACTTACCTGGTCAGCTCCACAACACAGTCCTACATCCCGTTTGCCCCGACCCTCGGCAAATTCGTGACTGCCGACGAGGCCAAGGCGCGCTGGGACAACCTGACCAAGTGGTATGAAAGCTACCACCACTTCTTCATCGGCACTGGCCCGTTCTACGTTTACAAAGCCTTCACCACTGAGAAGACACTCATCCTGCAGCGCAACCCCAATTACCCGGACAGCGCTGATAAATGGAGCGGCTTTGGCGAACCCAAGCTGGCCACCACGGAAGTGGATGGTCCAGGGAACGTCAAGATCGGCAGCGAGGCCAAGTTCAACGTCACGGTGACCTACAAGGATGCCCCCTATCCGACGGCCGAAATCACTGCCGCCAAGTTCCTGCTCTTCAACGCCAAGGGTGACATTGTGCTGACCGGTGATGCCACGGCGGCTGGCGACGGCGCCTACACCGTTGACCTGACAGCCGATCAGACCAAGTCTCTCGAGGCTGGTTCCAACAAGCTGCAGGTGGTGATCTCGCCGCTGTCCGTCAGCGTGCCTTCCTCTGCAACCTTCGAGTTCGTTACGGCCCCGTAACCGTTTTATCTAACCTGTTTCGCCCGGTAGGGGTGGGGCAATTGCCCCTACCGGGCTTTTCTTTGGAAAGAGAGTGTGCTTATGAGCCAGGCAGCAGAAACCCTTTCGCCTAAACCAGTCACCAAATCCTCCGGCGGTTCAAGCTCTTTCAGCCGGGTGATGAAGTACACCGCTGTGCGCACCGTTACGTTGTTCGTTACGTTGGTAATCGGTGTCTATCTAACGATTCTGATCGCCAATATGGGCGGCTACGTGGATGAGATCCGCCGTGGAGAGATCCGCGAGGTTCAGGCGCAAAGGATTTCCACCGATCCATCCACCAAGAACATGGATGACGTGACTCGAAACAAGCTGCTGGCGGAGCGCATTGCTCTTGAAGAAAAGCGGCTGGGCATGGACCAGCCTTTTCTGTTCCGCAGTTTTGCTTTCTTGACCGACGCTCTGTCGTTGAACCTCGGGCGCTCGCAGTTCATCTCAAGCGACGCCGGCTCACGCCAGGTGCGCAACATTATCCTGGAGCGCTTACCGTCCACGCTGGTGCTCTTTGCCACTGCCGACATGTTTTTATTCTTCTCAGCGATCTCGATTGCTCTCTTTCTTTCTCGCCGCTACGGCTCGTTCCTGGATAAAATCGTCATCACATTAGCGCCAACCTCGGCGGCGCCGGGCTGGTTTTACGGCATTTTCCTGATTGTTATCTTTGCGGCCGCCCTGCGCCTCCTGCCCTTTGGCGGGATGGTCGATGTGCCGCCGCCCAACACGCCGGTGGAGTATGCGCTCAGTTTACTGAAGCACATGATCCTGCCGGTCAGCGCCATCACGCTGAGTTCGATTTTCTTGAACGCTTTTTCCTGGCGCACGTTCTTCCTGATTTATTCGAGCGAAGATTATGTCGAAATGGCCAAAGCCAAGGGCTTGACCTCGGGAGAGATCGAGCGCAAATATGTCCTGCGCCCGACCCTGCCCAACATCATCACCAGCTTTGCTCTGCTGCTGATCAGCCTGTGGGGCGGCGCCCCGATTTTTGAAACCGTTTTCCAGTGGCCCGGCCTGGGACGCATCACCCTGCAGGCGGTGAACCTGTTCGACGCCCCGGTGATTGTCGCTTCTGTTGTATTGTTCGCCTACCTGCTGGCGATCACCGTTTTTCTGCTGGACTTTATTTATGCGTTGGTAGATCCGCGCGTCAAAATCGGCGGAGGAGCGAGTAGAGCCTCATGAAAATGATTACCCGCTCCTTACGCGAGCTGCTGCGCTACCCGTCGGCCATCGCCGGACTAGTTATTATTTTGATTTTGGTAGTGGTCGCCATTGGGACCGTCATTTTCCTGCCTTATCAGAAAGCCATTACATTATGGCGCGGTGGGGTAAACGTCTGGAATAAGCTGCCACAAACAGTGCCGCCGGCTTGGATCAACTATTTCCGCTCGCAGAAGCTGCCCGACACGCTGGTGTTGAGCAGCGCCGATGGCCAGATCCAAAAGACGGTCACCTCCAGCGATACCGGTAAAACGTTTGAATTCGTGATCATCGATGATTTTTATGCAGATGATTTCCCACAAGAAATCACACTGAATTTCACCTCGAATTTTTCTGAAAAGAAACCCTTTGTCGATATATATTGGGAAACGCCCGATGGACGGGAAATTCATATCGGCAATTTTGGGATTGATAAAACTTTTTCATACCGCCTTGAGCAAGACGAAAAACTAAAACGCCGTTTGAAAGGCCTGCCGGTACACGAGGGGCTGTTCGTAATCCCAGATACAGATCCGCCGGCATTTGTCAAAGGGCGCTACACGATGAAAATCAATGCTGTCTCATTTGAAAAGGACAGCAATGTGGATGTAGAATTCATTCAATACGGCCTGGTCTACGGCCTGGCTGGCACCGATTACCTGCGGCGTGATATCACCATTGCCCTGCTGTGGGGCATCCCGGTGGCGCTCTCTTTTGGCTTGTTGGCTGCCTTGGGCACCACCCTTTCGACCATGATTATCGCCGCCGTCGGCACCTGGTTTGGCGGTTGGGTGGATGAGTTAATCCAGCGCATCACGGAGGTCAACCTGCTGCTGCCGTTCTTGCCCATTTTGATCATGATCGGCACGTTTTACTCGCGCAGCATCGTGGTCATTCTTTCGGCCACCATCTTGTTGAGCATCTTCGGCGGGGCGATCAAAGGCTACCGCTCGATCTTTATGCAAATCCGCGAAGCGCCGTATATCGAAGCGGCTCGCTCGTACGGCGCCGGCAATATCCGCATCATTTTCAACTATCTCGTGCCGCGCATTATTCCCCTGATTATCCCCTCCCTGGTCAGCGGTATTCCTGCCTATGTGTTCCTGGAAGCCTCGCTGGCGGTGTTGGGCTTGGGCGACCCGGTGCTGCCCACCTGGGGCAAACTGATCCAGGATGCGTCCTCAAATGGCGCGCTTTATCAGGGCAATTATTACTGGATCCTCGAGCCGTCTATTCTGCTGATGATTACCGGCCTGGCGTTTGCTATGCTCGGTTTCGCACTCGACCGTATTTTTAATCCGAGATTGAGGGAAATATAACGCATGGCAACCAACGCAAGCTTACTGCATATCGAAGACCTGGTGCTTCACTTTCGCACCACCAAAGGCATGGTGCAGGCCGTGGATGGGGTGACGTTTGATTTGGGTTACAAAGAGGCTGTGGTGGTGTTGGGTGAATCGGGCTGCGGCAAGAGCTCGCTGGCTAAAGCCGTCCTGCGCCTGCTGCCGCGCAACATCGGCACATACAAAGGCAAGGTGCTGCTGGGCGGCTCGGATACCATGACGCTCACCGATGAGGAATACCGCCAGAAGATCCGCTGGGTGAAAATGTCTATGGTGCCCCAGGCAGCCATGAACTCGCTCAACCCGGTGCTCAAAGTGGGCGATCAGGTGGCCGAGCCGATGATGATTCACCTGGGCGTGGACAAGGCCGCTGCCATTGAACAGGCCAAGAAAATGTTCGGCCTGGTGGGCGTGCCGCTCGACTTTGTAAACCGCTACGCCTTTGAGCTGTCGGGCGGTATGCGCCAGCGCGTGGCCATTGCCATGGCCCTGGTCACCGCGCCATCGCTGATCGTGCTGGATGAGCCCACCTCAGCCCTGGATGTGCTCACTCAGGCCAATATTATGAATGTGCTCAAGCGTATCAAAAACGAGCTGGAGGTCAGCTTCATCTTGATCACGCATGACATCTCCACCTCCAGCGAGCTGGCTGACCGGGTGGCGGTGATGTACGCTGGCCAGATTGTGGAAACCAGCGATGCTCTGCGTTTCTTCGATGCTCCTCTGCACCCCTACTCGCAAAAATTGATGGCCAGTGTGCCGCGCCTGCGAGCCGAACGCGAACCCGATTTCATCGTCGGCCAACCGCCCAGTTTGCTCGACCCGCCCAAGGGCTGCCGTTTTGCGGCGCGCTGCCCCTTCCGTTTTGAAAAATGCGAACAGGAGCCGCCCGTGTTCGTCAAAGAAGGCCGCCAGGTGAAATGCTGGCTGTACAATTGAGCGCAGGAGAAAAGCAATCATGACTGTAAACACCCTTAATGAAGCTGCAGCCGCCAAGCCAGCGGTAGGCGCCAAAGCCCCTCTGCTCTCGATCCAAAACCTGCATGTCTGGTTTGAGCTGCGCCGCTGGGGCTTTGGCCTGGCCGGTTATGTGCGCGCGGTGGATGACGTTAATTTTGACCTAAACGATGGTGAAGCGATCGCGGTGGTTGGCGAATCGGGCTGCGGTAAATCCAGCCTGATGAAAACCATCCTTGGTTTGCACAAGCCAACCAAAGGCGCGGTTGTTTTCCAGGGCAAAGACATCAGCAGAATGGATGGCAAAACGCTGCGCTGGTATCGGGCACAGGTCGGTTATGTCCAGCAAGACCCTTACGGCGCCCTGGCGCCTTTTATGACCATCGAGCGCATCCTGGAAGAACCCTTAATCATCCACGGTGTGCGCAGTAAAGAGGAACGTACACAGCGCGTTCGCAAAGTGATGGAGGAGGTCAAGCTCTTCCCGGTGGAGGATTACCTCAACAAATACCCGCACATGTTGAGCGGCGGCCAGCAGCAGCGTGTGGTGATTGCACGTGCCATGATTCTTGGGCCGAAAATCATCGTCGCCGATGAACCGGTTTCGATGTTGGATGCCTCGGTGCGCGTCGAAATTCTCAAGCTGCTGCGCGGCTTACAGGTCTCTCACAACCTGGCGGTCATTTACATCACCCATGACCTGTCCACGGTGCGCTATTTCTCCGAGCGCATCTTTGTGATGTACGCCGGTAAGCTGATTGAAAAGGGGAATGTCAGTGATTTGCTGGGCAGTCCCCAGCACCCCTACACCAACGCCTTGCTGACGGCCACCCCTGAGCCGGATGCCCGCAATGCGGCTATCTTCCAGGAAGTGCCGGGCGGCGAGCCGCCCAGCCTGGTTACCCCTCCGCCGGGCTGTCGTTTCCACCCGCGCTGTAAATTCGCCATCAAAGGTGTGTGCGATGTGGATGCCCCTCCCGATTTTGAAGTGACTCCCGGGCATTTTTCATCCTGCTGGCTGCAAAAACCGCAATGATTCGTTTCCCGCCTGGTTCCTTAATGATGGTCGGCTTTTTACTGGTGCTGATTGGCTTTCTGGTGCCTTTCCTGACGGTCATCAAGATCATCGAAGCGAACCTGTTTTTACTGCTGGCTTCTTACGGGGCTTCGGTAGCCGGGCTTTTTTTGGGTGTGGTTGGCGCAGCGTACTACACTCGCCAGCGCTAAAGGACGAGTGAATTCCCTGGGTTTCGCGAGCGGCTCTGCCTTGTGAACAAACCCAGGGATTTTTTTTATTTTGTTTTATAATTAGGAAATTCTTCCCCAGGAAATGAACATGCCACTGACCGATAATTCACCTTTGCTCGAAGTCCGAAATTTACGCACATACTTCTTCACGGAAGACGGGGTGGTGAAAGCCGTGGATGGCGTTGACTTTACCGTGGGCCGGGGGGAGGTGTTGGGCCTGGTTGGCGAATCGGGGTGCGGCAAAAGCGTCACTTCGCTGTCGATCATGCGCCTGATCGCCTCCCCTGGGAAAATCGTCGAGGGCGAAATTTTCTTCGAGGGAAAAGACCTGCTCAAGTTGGCCGAAGGAGAGATGGTCAACATGCGCGGCAACCGCTTATCGATGATTTTCCAACAGCCCCAGTCCAGCCTGAATCCAGTTTTCAAGATTGGCGATCAGGTAGCAGAAGTCCTGCAGATTCACCAGAACATGAATAAAGAGCAGTCGTGGAAAAAGGCCGTCGAACTCCTGCGCCTGGTGGGTATTCCTGATGCCGAGGGCAAAGCGCATGCGTTTCCACACGAGGTGTCCGGCGGCCAGGCACAGCGTGTGATGATCGCCATGGCCCTGGCGCTTAACCCTCAGCTCCTGATCGCCGATGAACCGACGACTGCCCTGGATGTGACCATCCAGGCGCAGATTCTCGATTTGATGCGGGACCTGCGCAACCGTATGGACACTGCTGTTATCCTGATCACCCATGATTTGGGTGTGATTGCCGAAATGGCAGATTGGGTAGCTGTGATGTACGCCGGCCGGATTGTCGAATATACCGATGCACGCCGTTTGTTTGAAAAACCTCTGCACCCTTATACCCAAGGCTTGATGGCATCGATCCCGGTCTTAGGCCAGGTAAAAGACCGCCTGGACGTGATACCCGGTTCGGTCCCCAACCTGATCAATATCCCGCCAGGCTGCCGCTTTGCGCCTCGCTGCCGCCCCCGCCTGGAATACCAACTTTCCATTTGTACTGAAGTCGAGCCCGATTTGCTGCCTGTTGCCGCCAAGCACACGGTTCGCTGCTGGTTGTACCAGGATCATGAGGGGCATCGCGCTCCGCTGCACGCCGGATAAATTCAACCTGTCAAAGAGAAGCGAGGCCCAGATTGAGCGATCAGACCTTTAAGAAGAACCCAGGTAAAAACCTGGTAGAGATCAAGAACCTGGTAAAGTACTTTCCTGTGCGCAGCGGCTTACTGCAGCGCGTGACGGCCTGGGTCCAGGCCGTGGATGATGTTTCATTTACCGTGCGTGAGGGTGAAACTGTTGGCCTGGTCGGTGAATCGGGTTGCGGTAAAACCACGGTTGGCCGCACCATGCTGCGGCTGATCGAACCGACATCCGGTTCGGTTGTTTTTGACGGTGTGGACGTGTTCAGCCTGAAAGGCTCAGCGCTCAAGCGCATGCGCCGCAATATGCAGATCATTTTCCAGGATCCGTATGCCTCGCTGGATCCCCGTATGCCAGTCGGCGAGTCAATTGCCGAAGGTCTCAAGATTCACAATATCGGCACGAGCAGTGACCGGTTCGAAGCCGTTCTCGAAATGTTGAAAAAAGTGGGACTGGAAGACTACCATGCTCGCCGTTATCCGCATGAATTTTCCGGCGGCCAGCGCCAGCGCATCGGCATCGCTCGCGCCCTGGCCTTGCGTCCCAAGTTTATCGTCGCCGACGAGCCAGTCTCAGCTTTGGATGTATCCATCCAATCGCAGGTGCTCAATATTCTGAAAGATTTACAGCAGGAATTTGGCCTGACATACCTGTTTGTAGCTCACAACCTGAGCGTGGTCGAGCACATCTCCGACCGCGTGGCGGTGATGTATTTAGGCAAAATGGTTGAGATGGCACCGCGCGACGAGTTTTTTCGCAACCCACTGCACCCCTATACGCAGGCGCTGATGTCGGCTATCCCCATTCCCGACCCAACCATCCGGCGTGAAAGAATCATCTTGCCTGGAGATGTGCCCAGTCCGCTCAACCCGCCATCGGGCTGCAGATTCCACCCGCGCTGCCCGGTGGCATTCGACCACTGCAAGGAAGAAGAGCCTGCGTTCCGGGAGGTCAGCCCTGACCATTGGGTGGCGTGTTGGCGTATCGAGTGAGGCATGGCAAATTATCACATCCTGATCATTGATGATCAGAAGGATGTCCGGCGGGTCCTGGCCGGCGGTTTGCAGACTTTGGGCCAGCAAATCGATGTCATTGAAGTTCCATCTGCTGAGGAGGCGATGCTGCTTGCCCCCCGGCAGCGTTTTGATTTAATCGTTTGCGATGTGCGTCTGCCGGGCATCTCAGGGTTGGACCTGGTCAACCGCCTGCGCAAATACAGCCCCAACCTCAAAATCATCTTGATGACCGGCACCAGCGACCCGCAAGTCCGCAAACAGGTTGAGGCAGCCGGCACGTTTGCCTTTTTTTATAAACCGATCGAAATGTCCGACTTCCTGGATGCGGTAGAACGCGCCTTGGGCCTGGTGCCGACTGCGTTTCCCCCGCCTCCTTTATCGTTTGAGACAGAGAAGCGCACGGCGCAGGCCGTGGAAATCAAACAGCCCATCCCACCGCTCATTCCTCCTCAGCCAGAAAAACAGATTCCGGGTGAAGAGGTATTGCATAAGCTGTTGGCGGAATTGAGCGCAGAAGCCGCCTATTGCCTGGAAAACAATGGCGATATCGTTTATCAAGCCGGCAGCCTGAATGAGCATGTGACAGAAAACAGCCTTTTGGCGGCCGCTTCTCGGGTAGGGCGCTCGAATATATCGCTTTCACACGCCGCCGGCAGGTCAGAGCCGAGTTATGTCACGCTGATCAGCGGGGCGAGCTACCAGCTTGGCCTGGCGCCAGTCGGACGTAAATATATCCTGTTGGTGGTAGTAAGATCGCGCCAGTTCGACGCCGTACAAGTTGAAAAAGCGCTGCGCTTAACCGCCAACGGGCTGCTCCAGCATCTGGAGCCACCTGCGCCTATGCAGAAGCAGGCTGCTCGGGTCGAATCCACACTTTTCGCCAGGCCCTCTGAAGCCTCCAAACTCGCGGCCAAAAGCCCAGCGCCTGAGCATGATCTGTTGGCAGATCTGGAAAAGGTGGAACTGACGCCCGCCGACATCGCCGCGGTGGATGATCTTTTTAAACCTCAAGCAACCATCAAACAGCAGGTGGATAACCTGGATGATTTTTGGAATTCTGCTGCTGAAAAGGCCGGCGAGATGAAGCTGAAAGATAATCACATTTCCTTCGACCAGGCGCAGCAGATGGGCCTGGCGCCCGAAGATTGAAAGTATTTAAAAACACAAGCTCGGGTCACCAAATTCACCAGAATATGATACAATTTCTCCCGCCTGAAAGACAGGTAGTTCCCTTGGGGCGTGGTGCAATGGCAGCACAGCAGACTTTGGATCTGTTTATTCTGGTTCGAGTCCGGACGCCCCAGCCTTTGATGGTAAGGCGCGTGCATAAACCTGCTGACCGCAAGTTTGTGGGACGCCAACAGCAAACCAGGCCGTTGTTATCCATGTGGTAGCCCGGCCTGGTGTTTTTTTGGGAGAGAGTGAATGAAAACAAGAGCTTTGATCCTTGCCGCTGGCAAAGGCGTGCGCATGCGTTCGGATATGCCCAAGGTGCTGCACAGCATATTAGGCCGCCCATTGGTTTGGTATGTGGCAGACGCTGCTCGCCAGGCGACCGGAATGCAGCCGGTGGTGGTGGTTGGTTACGGCGCCGACCAGGTGCGCCAGGCGCTGGGCGATGCGGTGGATTACACCATCCAGCGCCAGCAGTTGGGCACCGGCCATGCGGTTTTGCAGGCAGAAGAGCTTCTGCGCAGCCAGGCCGACCAGGTGTTGGTTGTGTTGGGAGATATGCCCTTGCTGACAGCCGAGAGCTTGCAAAAAATCGTCGATCAGCAGAGCCGCCACCAGGGTGCGTTGACCATGCTGACCATTGTCCAGTCAGAAGCGCGCGGTTTTGGCCGGATCGTGCGCGATGCAGCCGGTCACATTCAGTCAATCGTTGAGGAAGTGCAGGCCAGCCCAGAGCAATTGAAAATCACAGAGTTGAACCCCTCTGTTTACTGCTTCAACGGTGCCTGGTTATGGGATGCGCTGCGCCGAGTGCCCCTTTCACCGAAGGGCGAATATTACCTGACAGACCTGGTTGGCATCGCGGTCAAAGACGGGCTTTCGATCCAGACGGTAGCGGCGGAGGATATGAACGAAGCGATTGGAGTCAATACCCGCATTCACCTGGCCGAAGCGACCGCTTTGATGCGTCAACGGATCAACAACGCCTGGATGCTGGCCGGCGTAACAATGGTCGACCCGCAAACAACCTACATCGAACCCGGCGTGCGGCTCGGTCAAAACTGCGTGATCTGGCCGAACACCTATTTGCAGGGAGATACGATCGTGGGCGAACAAACCACGTTAGGCCCGAACACCATCGTGCGCTCGGCGCGCATCGGCAGCCGGTGCGAGATAATTGCTGCGCTGGTGGAGCAGGCGGTGGTCGAGGATGAAGTGTCCGTCGGGCCGTTTGCTCGCCTGCGCAAAGGTGCTCACCTGGGGCGCGGCGTACACATGGGCAACTTCGGCGAAGTAAAAAATTCATACCTTGGACCGGGCACCAAAATGGGGCATTTTTCCTATATCGGGGATGCCGAGGTTGGAGAGAACACCAACATCGGCGCTGGCACCATCACCTGCAACTTTGATGGAAAGCAAAAAAATAAGACTGAGATCGGTAAAGATGTATTTCTAGGCAGCGATACCTTGCTGGTAGCCCCTGTCCGGCTTGGGGAGGGTGCCCAGACGGGCGCTGGTTCGGTGGTCACGCATGATGTGCCCGCCAGGACTCTGGTTGTGGGTGTGCCGGCGCGCGAGTGGCGCAAGCTGGGAGAAAATGGCTAGCTGGTTCCAGGCTCTGGGGCTTGGCCTGGCCCTGCTGCTGATCCTGGAATTAATGATCGTGGCGGCGCGTGCCAGTTTGCTCAGCCCCAATACACTGCGCGTTCTCTCCGGTCTTGAACCTGACCCATTGGTAAACCGAGCCCTCGACCTGGCGCGCCGTCATGCCGAATTGGAAGCTGCGCTGCACCTGGCGCTGCTGCTGAGCCGTTTGCTGCTTGCCGGTTGTATCCTGGCTTTTCTGCCGGCGGCAGCGAATATATGGGTCGGGGCCGGCGAAGCGCTGGCGGCATTGTTATTGTCGGGTATATTTCTATTTCTGGTTGAAGAATTTGTCGAAGCGCTTGTCATTCGCAGCCTCGATCGTTGGGCGCTGCGCCTGGCGCCGTTTGCAGCCGCCCTGCAAGCCGCCTTCGCGCCTCTGCTGGCGGTCGCAATGGCTTTTCATCATCCCGGTGGAAGCGATGAGATTGTGACCGTTACCGAGAACGAGCTGAAAAGCCTGGTTGACGCCGGGCATCAGGAAGGTTTGTTGGAAAAAGACGAGCGGGAAATGATTTATTCGATTTTCCAGTTAGGCGACACACTGGTGCGCGAGATTATGGTGCCCCGCACTTACCTGACTGCTCTGGATGTTGAGCATACAATCGAGGAAGCCATGGAACAACTGCTGGCTTCAGGCTATTCGCGTTTACCCGTTTACGAAGAGAACGTTGACCGGGTGATCGGTGTGTTGTACACCAAGGATCTGCTGCGCGCCTGGAAGCATAGCGGCGCACCTTTGACGCTGCGTGGGCTCCTTCGACCGGCGTATTTTGTCCCGGAAGCCAAGCGAGTAGACGAGCTGTTGGAAGAAATGCAGGCCAGGCGGGTGCATATGGCGATTGTAGTGGATGAATACGGCGGCGTGGCAGGCCTGGTAACGCTGGAAGATATTGTCGAAGAGATCGTTGGGGAAATCCGGGATGAGTTCGACCAGGCCGAAGAACTGCCCTACCAACCGGCCGAACAGGGCGGATTCATGTTCCTCGGTCGGGTGGATCTGGATGAATTCAACGAGGTGATGCACGCTCAATTTCCCCGCGATGAAGCGGAGACATTGGGCGGGTTTGTTTACAACCAGTTAGGAAGGGTACCAGTGAGCGGCGAATCCCTGCAAGTTGGAGATATCCAACTGATAGTCGAGCAGGTCAGCGGGCGGCGCATCCGCAAGGTGCGCGCAGTACGCCTTATCGCCAGTGCCGCGGATGAACAGGAGGAACAGAATGGATAAAGACAATCTCGAAGGGTTAATCCGCCGAGCCCTGGATGTGCGACTCAAGGCATATGCGCCTTATTCGGGCTACCTGGTTGGTGCAGCGCTCATGACGAGCACCGGAAAAATTTATACGGGCGTGAATATCGAAAACGCCGCCTATCCGGATGGCATCTGTGCGGAGCGCGTGGCGGTCTTTAAAGCCGTCTCCGAAGGAGAACTCCATTTCGATGCGGTGGTTGTGGCGACGGCTAACGGCGGTTCGCCCTGCGGCTCCTGCCGACAGGTCTTGGCGGAATTTGGGCTGGATACGCGTGTCTACCTGGTTGACCAGACTGGAGCGCTGGCGCTCGCGACGACAGTTGCCGAACTTCTGCCTGGCGCCTTTCGCCCAGAGCATCTCGGCAAGTAGATTGGCCTGGCGCTACCAGTTCGGCGAAGGGGTCGCCAGCAAAAGCAGGTTGCGCAGGATCCAGCCCACTTCATTGTCTTTGACAATCCGCACTTTGACCCATACGTAACCACTGGTCTCTTCCGTATCTGGTAAGATTTCGACCAGGGTGTTATTGAGATAAGTGCGAATGACATCACCGTTCGGGTCTTTGCGCAGGCGGGCGCCGGGTGGGTTGCCGCTGGTGGCGTTGATGTAAGCAAACACCGGCAGGGGTGTAGGGCTGATGGTAGGGGTCGATGATGGCAGTGGGGATGGAGTGATTGTAGGAACCTCTGAAGGGGTTGGCGGCGCCTGGCTGGGAGTGATGGTTGGAGTGAGCGTGTTCGTTGGGACCGGCGTGGCGGTGAAGGTGGCGGTTGGGATGGCAGTCGGCAGACCTAACTTGCTGGTGACAATCGCCGAGGCGCCGCCCAAAGCGATCAACATGACGATGCCCAGCAGCACAAGCGCTCCGCTGATCGAGTAGCCGAACAAGTTGGAAGGACGAAATCCCATCAGCGCCAGGGTAAGCGCGCCCAGAATGGCTGCCCATGCCAGGTAAACGGCGAAGATCACAAGCCCATCCGGCCAAAGGTGCGGGATATGGGCGCTCAGCCCGAAGCCGGCAGCAGCCAACGGCAAATAAAGCTCGAATGCTACCGCCACGCTGGGCATGGAGGGCTTGCGTTCGCTGTGCACCGCTGCCAGGGCAGTCAGTACCACCCCGACTGCCAGCACGATAAAATTCGTCCAGGATAGCTGTGTGAAAACGCGCACCTGCACCATAGAAGAAGGATTCCAGAAAAAGGTGAGCGCGCCGGCCATCGAGCCGCCCCAAAACGCCAGCAGCCCGCCGATTAAGAGACCGAGGAAATTGCGCGTAAAAAAGCGCGCTGAACCCATCACTGTGCCGAAGGACAGCCCCAGCACCGGCGACATCAGAGGAGCGACCAGCGCTCCAAGCACCAGCAGCGATGGTTCATCCATCAAAAAGCCTACTCCCATAATCACACCGGCAATAAATGAAAACAGGTAATAATCAAAGGTGGGCGTGGTGCGGTGTCCCAACTCATCGAGAAATGCACTGCGTTCGCTCAAGTCGGGAGGAACCAGCCAGCGGTTGGCGCGCCTGCGGCGGGCGGGCGGCAGTTTGCTGGGATCGTCGGGCTGCAGGTCTGTGTCTGGGATGCTCATTTGCGTAAGGTAGCCACGATGCGCAGTGGATTTTCCAACAGATCAAAGGCTTTATAGATATCGCCGGTCACGATATCCGCCGCCATTAAGGATTCGACAGCCGCCCCTTCATTGGAAAGCACACAGATGCCCAGGGCGGCTTCGCGCAGCATCTGCGCATCATTAGCGCCCTGGCCGATCGCCACAACCTGCTTTGCGCCCAACTGGCGCACAATGGCAGCCTTTTGGCCGGCTTCATCCTGCGGCTGGATGCGCAGAGCTTTTACACCCAACTGCAGATCGATCATTTCCTGTCTGCCGTGAGTATCTGCAGTGACCAGGTGGACCCCCAGACGATCGCGCAAATTTTTTAACAGGCGAGACATACCTTCCAACAGTTCGCCATCCAGGGCTATTGTGCCATTGACATCGCAAACCAGGTGTTCCAGTTGTAAGTTTCCACGCCCGGGTATGTTTAACTCGATCATGCTGTTATTATAGCCTCAGTTCCACCGAAGAAAATTCGACGTTATTATACAAGAATTCACTGGCTGTTATAGTAGAATACGGTGCAAGTTTCACGCCGGTCTCTGGCGTGCCGTTTAAGGTGTTTCATGACGATGCGCTTCTTTTATATTTTTTGTTTCTTCAGCCTGGTATTTGGACTGGCGGCCTGTTCGACGCCTGCTCCAGGTATTACCCCTCCGGCCACCTTTTCTGCTTCTCAGGCTGTTGATTCTCCAACCGCTACCCAGACTGTTGCCGCCAGCCAGCCCAGCGTTGCCCCGACAGACACACCTGCGCCTCAGCCGCGCCTGGCTCTGGCGATTTTCCCCGCCGGGCCGGGGGAGGCTTTTGCCAGCCAGATTATGAGCGCCTGGCAGACTGCCTCCGCGACCAGCGGCCTGGAATGGCGGCGTCGGGAGACTTTGTCTGCCAGTGACCTGGTTCCCGGCATGCGCCTGGCACTCGTTTTCCCGGGCGGGGCGGCCTCCGTCGATGCGCTGGCTCAACTTGCCTCGAGCACGCCGCAGACTCAATTTGTGGCATTTGACTTTCCCGGCTTACAGCCAACAGCTAACCTGACCGTTGTCGGTCCCATCCGCTATGACCAGCAGGGTTTCCTGGCTGGTGCAGTGGCAGCCCTGGTGACGGAGGATTGGCGCGTTGCCGTCATCAGTGTAGGCGGCAGTCTGGCGGGCAAGGCGGCCCGCAACGGTTTTTTAAACGGCGCCACTTACTACTGCGGCTTGTGCAATCCCTTTCATGGCCCAATTGTTGATTATCCACTCTACCTGGAACTGCCTGCTGAGGCCAGCGCCGCTGAATGGACGGCTGGCGCCAAGACTTTGGTGGACCAGGCGGTCAAGACCGTTTACATTGCCCCTGGGGCGGCCAAGCCAGAAATGCTCACTTTTTTAGCGTCCAATGGCGTGATGCTGGTGGGTGGAGAGCCTTTGAACCCTGGGCTTGAGAAGAATACCCTGCTCAATATCTTGCCGGATACCCAGCCTGTGTTGGATCTGCTGCCCGGTTTATTGGCAGGTAAGAGCGGCGGCAGCCTGGCGATTGGTTTTAAATTCGACGCGCTCAATCCTGTGTTTTCTGCCGGTCGCCAGCGAAATGCCAACCAGTTTTTAGAGGATTTACAGGCCGGTTTCATCGACACAGGCATTGATCCTCAAACTGGCGAAAACCGTTAAAAAATGTTACAAAATTACAGGATTAAAAGCGGTTAATCATCTTGCCAATCTTTAAGCATCATGCTAGACTGTACTAAGATGCGAAGATTTTCGCGCATATTTTTGAAGAAGGAGAGAAAAGAAATATGAAGAAGTTGAGTTTCGTTCTGGTGATCATTATGATTGCCTCCCTGGCCCTGTCTGCCTGCGCTGGAGCGGGCGGCGGCGGCAAGGCTCTCAAAGTCGGCTTGGTGACGGATACTGGCGGCGTCAACGACAAGTCTTTCAACCAGTCTGCCTGGGAAGGCGTGCAGAAGGCAGCCAAGGAATTTGGGATGGACGCCAAGTATATCGAGACCAAACAGCAAACAGACTATGAGAAGAACATCGATCAGTTTGCCACCGAAGGTTATGATGTGATTGTCACCGTCGGTTTCTTGATGGGTGATGCTACCGCCGCCAAGGCCAAGCAGTATCCGAACATCAAGTTCGCGATCATCGACAACGCTTACTTCCCCACCAAGGATTCCAAGGCCTGCGCCGATACCGTCAAAGACTGCTACGATGATGGCGGTCTCAAGAACGTCACTTCCTTGATGTTCCAGGAAGACCAGGCTGGTTTCCTGGCCGGCGTCGTCGCCGCTGGCATTTCGAAGACGGGCGTTATTTGCTCGGTCTCTGGCATGGAAATCCCCCCTGTTGTGCGCTTCGTGACTGGCTACCAGAACGGCGCCAAGTGGGTCAACCCCAACATCCAGACCCTGAATGTTTATATTCCGTCCTTCATTGATCCCACCAAGGGCAAGGAAACCGGCCAATCCATGATCGGTCAGAAATGCGATGTGGTCTTTGGCGTGGGCGGCAATACCGGCAATGGTGGTCTGCTGGCGGCCAAGGAAGCTGGCCTGGCGGCGATCGGTGTGGACGTGGATCAGTACAACACCTATCCCGAAGTCAAGGATGCCCTGGTCACCTCTGCAGCCAAGAACGTTGACGTGGCTGTTTACGAATACCTCAAGGCTGTCAAGGGCGGCACTGCCAAGGCTGGCATGAGCACCGCCAACCTGAGCAACGGCGGCGTTGGCCTGGCCCCCTTCCATGATTGGGACAGCAAGGTCTCTGCAGACATCAAGGCCAAGGTTCAGGAAGCTACTGATGGTCTGAAGAGCGGCAAGCTCGCCACTGGATATAAGTAAACCTTTTTCCACAATTCATGAGGGTGTCGCACAACTGTGCGACACCCTCTTTTACTAAAAAAACAGGAGAAGCTATGACCCTGGCGTTACAAGCGACCGGCATCACCAAGCGTTTTCCTGGTGTCCTGGCAAATGATCATGTGAATTTCGAATTGCAAAAAGGGGAAATTCATGCCCTGCTCGGCGAAAACGGGGCAGGCAAATCCACTTTAATGAATATCCTCTACGGCCTGTATCAGCCGGACGAAGGGCAGATTATGATCAACGGCCAGCCCAGCGTGATTCAATCTCCACATGATGCCATTGGCAAAGGAATTGGCATGGTGCACCAGCATTTTATGCTCGTCCCACCTCTGACCGTCACGGAAAATATTATGCTCGGACAGGAATCAGTCACCAGCGCCACCCGCCGCCTGGGCTCGTTCTCAGTGCTCGACCGGCGCAGTGTGGCGGCACGCATTCGCGAGTTGAGCAAGCAAAATGATCTGGATGTGGATCCCGAAGCAATCGTACAGGATTTACCCGTGGGCGCACAGCAGCGCGTGGAGATCGTCAAAGCGTTGTACCGCTCTGCCGATATCTTGATTCTGGATGAGCCCACGGCTGTGCTGACTCCACAAGAAGCAGATGAATTATTCGTGGTGATGCGCCGTTTGGCTGCCCAGGGCAAAGGTATCATTTTCATTACCCACAAATTGCGCGAGGTCTTTGCGGTTTCTTCGCAAATCAGCGTCATGCGTCTGGGAAAGATGGTTGGCACGGTCAAGCCAGATGAGGCTACCACCGAAGTATTGGCCGAAATGATGGTTGGCCGCAAGGTGCTGCTGCAAATCGAAAAAGCGGATATCAAGCCCGGAGCAACTGCACTGCGTGTAGAAAACCTGCAGGTGATGGATGACCGCCGCCACATGGCTGTCAACGGCGTTTCTCTTGAATGCCGCTCCGGCGAAGTGCTGGGGATTGCCGGTGTGCAGGGAAATGGTCAGACCGAATTGGCCGAAGCGCTGACCGGCCTGCGCCGCACCGCGGCGGGTAAAGTCACCCTGTTGGATAAGGATATTACCAACCCTCAGCCGCGCCAAGTGATTGAAACTGGCACGGCGCATGTGCCCGAAGACAGGCACAAGCACGGCCTGGTGTTGTCTTTCCCGATTCGCGACAATTTGGTGCTGTGCACCTATTACCTGCCGCCCTTCGCAAGCGGCATCGAGATGAACTTCGATGTGATCGAAAAGAATGCCGCGGACCAGGTGCGCACTTTCGACGTGCGTACTCCCGGGATCCAGACCTCGGCCGGGTCGCTGTCTGGAGGCAACCAGCAGAAAGTGATCATTGCCCGCGAGCTCTCTCGCTCGTTCAAGTTGCTGATTGTCAATCAGCCGACGCGCGGCCTGGATGTGGGCTCTATTGAATTTATTCACCGCCGGATTATTGCGGCGCGTGATGAAGGGGCTGCAGTCCTGTTAATCAGCGCCGAATTGGATGAAATTATGAGCCTGTCAACTCGCATCGGGGTGATGTATAAAGGACGCATATTGGACACCCTGGACGCCAGTACGACTACCCGAGAGGAATTGGGTCTGCTGATGGCCGGTGTGAAAAAAGAGGAGGCCAAGCAACTATGAGCGCAAAAACGACGGCAGCAGAGCAACCCAAGGGATTTGGCGCCTGGCTGACCAATTCGGGCCTGCTCACTCCTATCCTGGCCCTGTTCACCGCTTTCCTGGTCGGCGGCCTGGTGATCTGGTTTACCAGCGGCAGCCTGCTGAATGTCTGGGAAGCCTACAGCGGCCTGTTTCGCGGCGCGTTTCTCAAGCAGCGCGGCTTCACCGAGACGCTGGTCGCCTCAATCCCCTATGTTTTTCTCAGCCTGGCGGTAGCCGTTGGCTTTAAGTCAGGCCTGTTCAATATTGGCGTCGAAGGTCAGTACACCATGGGCTCGCTGGCGGCAGCCTGGGCCGGCGTTGCATTTCGTGGCCTGCCTGCCTTGATTTTACTTCCCTTATGCATTTTCTTTGGCATGGCGGCCGGGGCGATCTGGGCAGCCATTCCCGGCTATCTGAAAGCCAAAACCGGCGCCCACGAAGTGATCAACACCATCATGATGAACTACGTGGCTTTCAGGTTGACCGAATTTTTGATCAGCAATCCTTTGAAAGACAAGGTCAGCAGCGCAGTGCAAACCGCCCCAGTATCGAGCGAGGCCGAACTGTGGACCATGCATTCGGTGCCGCAACGCTTAGAGAACCCATTGAATGCGCTGTTGGTGGCGCTCTTTTTCGCGGTGATCGCCTGGGTGGCGGCGCGCGAGTGGAAGGCTCGCCAGGCAAAAAAAGCTGGTTTTGTCGCCAATCCCTGGTTTTCACGCCTGGTGGGATTGGGGTTTGGCGTGGTGTGCTTTATCGGCCTGCCTCTCTTGACCCGCGCCTGGTGGCCTTTCACTGACCAATACGACCGCCTGCACATTGGATTGTTCCTGGCAGTGGCGGCGGCATTTGTGGTCTGGTGGCTGCTGTGGCGCACGACGCTCGGCTTTGAGCTGCGGGTGGTCGGCGCAAACTCGAATGCCGCCCGCTATGCCGGCGTCAACATTACGCGCAATATCCTGCTGGCGATGATTGTCTCGGGCGGGCTGGCTGGCCTGGCCGGAACGGTGGAAGTCCTGGGCGTTTCGACCTGCCGCTGTCTGCCGCTGTTCTTCTCCAGCGGTTATGGTTTTGACAGCATTGCCATCTCGCTGATCGCCAAGAATTCACCTTTCGGTATCCTGGCGGCGTCATTCCTCTTTGGGGCGATGCGTAACGGAGCTGACCTGATGGAGCTGGCCTCGGGAGTTTCTAAATATATCATCTCGCTGATCCAGGCGCTGGGCTTGCTGTTTGTGGCAGCTCCATCGATTATTCGTGCGCTGTACCGCCTGCGAGGCGGCGCACGCGCCGATGAGACAGTCCAATTGACGAAAGGCTGGGGAGGAGGTTAACATGGCCGCCAATACCAAAACTGCCCGCAATGGTCGTCTAAACACAACCTGGGTGACCGTTCTGCTCAGCGCCTTTGGCCTGGTGGCTGCCTGGGTGTTATTGAACCTGATTATTGGCGGCAAGTGCACTGGCACGTGTGTGGTCGACACCTTGAGCCAGGCGCTGCGCTACGCCACACCGATTTGCTTTGCCGCCCTGTGCGGAGTGGTGTGCGAGCGCGCCGGCGTGGTCGATATCGGCATCGAGGGAAAAATGCTGATGGCAGCCATGGTGGCGTATGGCGTCAACCTGTTTGCGTTCCAGATTTTGAAGAATTCGATGGGCGCGGAAGCAGCTGCCAACACCAGCCGCTGGCTGGCGCTGCTCTTCGCCGTGCTGTCATCCATGCTGTTGGCCGCCCTGCATGCCTGGGTTTCGATCAGCATCAAAGCCGACCAAATCATCAGCGGTACGGTGATCAATATCCTTTCCATCGGGGTAACCGGCTATTTTTACCGCCAATACTTGGCCGAAAATATCCCCCCGGGACCAGGGACTTTCCCAATCTGGAAAATTCCTTTTCTGAGTGATATCCCTGTCATCGGGCCGATTTTGTTCCAGCAAAAGCCGCTGGTTTATGCCATGCTTCTGCTGGTCATCCTGATCAATTACATTTTGTTTTTCACCCCTTGGGGCCTGCGCACACGCGCTGTCGGCGAACACCCGCGCGCCGCTGACACATTGGGTATCAATGTTCTGCGCACCCGCTATATCAACGTGCTGGTGGGCGGTCTGATCGCCGGACTGGGCGGAGCCTGGTTTACCCTGGAAGGCGTGGATGTGTTCAACCCGCTGATGACGAATGGGCTGGGCTTCATCGGCCTGGCAGCCATGATCTTCGGCAAATGGACGCCTTTCGGCGCTCTGCTGGGGGCGATGATCTTTGGCTTGGGCAACAGCGTCACGTCAACCATCAGCATCTTCCGGCCGGATATTCCTTCCCAGTTTCCGCAGATGCTGCCTTATCTCCTGACGATCATCATCCTGACTGGTGTGGTAGGGCGAGCGATGCCCCCGGCGGCAGATGGCCAGCCTTACGAAAAAGGCTGAGGCAGTTGCTTATTTTGAAACCAGCGGGACAAATCTCCGCCAGGTAATTTTTGTGACCACAGCAGGCGCCCGGCAGATCGACAGGCCGGGCGTCTGTATTGCGCCATTCAGCGCCAGGGGACTGCTCGCCAGGTTCTGCACATCCAGAGTCAGCGATAGCTGCCATGTATTTCCCGCTCCCAGCGCTGGCACCGTCCAAAGCAGCGCTGAGCCGCTGAGCGTAAATGCCGGGTAGGCTGACGCCAGCCTGGCGCCGGTTGGAACAGTGGCGCTGAACACGAACGAAGCCGTTGGCGCGCCTGTTTGCAGGGTATAGGTATACGTGACCTGCTGGTCTGAATAAGCGCTGGTCGGCCCCTGGAAGTTTATGCCCACGCCGGAGAATGGTTCCAGTGCGCCGAAAAGCGGCACCCCCGGCAGATTGTTGCTGGCGATCTTTGCAGATGGAACGGCATTGTTCAGACAGAGAAGCTGTCCCGCAGTCCCACTGGCGCGAAATTGCTGGCTTGTGGACGCCGGCAGGCTGCCAGGTTTCCAAACCAATGTGCTGCCGGCCTGCGTGTAACCAGGTGTGGCGTTCAACTGGCTCAGGTTGGCCGGCAGTGTCTGGCTGATGACCAGGCTGCTGGGGGAGGGGACGGTGAGGTTGTTGGAGACTGTCAGGGTGTAGGTGATCATTTGGTTGGCAAAGGCCAGGTGTGGAGTAATGTCCAGCCTGCCGGTCGGGGCAAGCGCACGCAGTGCCTGGCTGGCATCGATGCGCCCCCAACCAAAATAATTGTTCGGAATTTGAGCCGGCGTTGTGCCGCCGCAGCTTGCCGGGGCGTTGGTGACTTTTACCCCCGGGAAAGCCGCTTGCTGAATAACCTGGCGCAGCACATCCACATGACCGGCCAGCCCCGGCGCGGCCGAGATAAGCAGTGCGGCCAGACCGGCGACATGCGGCGAAGACATGCTGGTGCCGGTCATAGTCTGGTAGGCGTTGCCCGGTACGCTGGAATAGATTAGTGTGCCGGGGGCGGCAATATCCGGTTTGCGTCTGCCGCTGCTGTCGATGCTCACCGGCCCGATGCTGCTGGTCGGGTTGAGACTATCATTTTGGTCGGTGTTGGCTACCGTGAACGATTCGGCATAAATGGCGGCCGGCTCGCTGATGGTGCCGCAGGCCGTGTGCCCGCCGTTGCCAGCGGAGTGCACGGTTAAGATACCGGCCGCTGTCACACTGCGAACCACGCTGAGCAGCGCTGTCGGATCGGCGCAGCCTTCGGTGTACGTGCAGCCCCAGGAATTGTTGATGATATCCGGCGCTTTCGAAGGGTCAGGTTGAGGGTTGTTGGGATCGAGGGTAGTCGGCGCTATGAACCACTGGTAGCACTCGGCATAAGTGCTGGGCTTACCCCAACCACGCTCCATGTTGCGGCAGCCGATCCAACGCGCCCCGGGCGCCATGCCGATTTTATGGGTCGCGCCATCATCGCCCACCATACTGCCCATGGTATGAGTGCCGTGCCCATAATCGTCACAGGGCGCCTGGGTATCCAGGCCGCAGGGGTTGCTGCCGCCCTGGTGCGGGTCGATGGCGTGGATGGCGTCGTGCCAGTTGTAATTGTGGTCGGTGCCGCCGGCGCTGACGCCGCGGTACTGGGCATGCAGCGCGGGGTGGTTCCAATCGTAGCCGGTGTCTTGCCCACCGATCACCACACCCTGCCCGGTGTAACCGGCTGCCCAAAGCTGGTCGGCCTTCACTAGAGTCAGGTCCCAATTTACCACATCCACCGCCTGGGGCGCGGCATTCTCGATCACACCCATGTCGGCCTGCACCGAAGGGTTGGCGTACAGGTGGGCTACATCCGGACGCTGGGCCAGCAAGTTGGCCAGCGCGCGGCCCCCGCGCACCAATACCATGTTGGCGACCCAAAAAGGCTGGTAGGCGGCGCCGGCCTGTTGGAGCAGGGCCAGCAGTGGTCCCTGGGTGCGCCGGGCGGTTTCGCTGAGCTTCTGGTAAACGTAAGCGCCTTTTTCCTGCTTGGTCGGCAAGGCGGCTGCTCCGCTCAGGTCGGTCTGTTCGGTCATGTATACCAGGAATTCCGTCTCGCCAACGGCTGCGGTTTGCAGCACCCACGGATCCACTTTTTGAGCCATTTGAGCCGGGGAAAGCTGAGAGCTTGCCACGGATGCCTGGCCAGGGATGGGAAGCAAACCGATTATGAAGATGATCATCAGCAAGACGCGCCGCAGCACAGTCATAAAGCCTCCATAATGCTTACTCTGCTCCCAACCGCACCAACATACGGATGTCCGGCCAGATGCACGGGATGGCCAAACCCACCCCGCAGGCCGAGGCCAGCACAGCCGCTGGCAGCGGGCTAACAGGTAAGAAACTGATCAGGATATATGCGGCCCCGCCGCCCACCAGGGCCGCCAGCCCGCCGCGCAGCAAGGAGCTCCAGGCGTCGGCAATCCCGCGGAAACGCAGGGCGAGCAGCCAGATCAAAACAAAGGCCTGGGCAGAGAAAGTGAGCGTGTCAGCCAGGGCGATCCCGGCTGCTCCCAGCGGCCCGGAGAGAAGCTGGGCCGAAACCCAAAACGCGCCGATTTGCACGAAGGCAGCCAGCATCGGCACCCAGGCGATTTGTTGGGCATAATACGAACGCACGCCCACTTCCAGCCAGGTCTGTCCCACCAGCCCCAGCAAGAAGGCGCGCGTGGTCCACACCACCAGCTCCAATTCGCGCCCTTCGAAGCCGAAAAACGCCTGCGCCAGCGGGCGGATGGTGATCGCCAGGACAGCCGCTGCCGGCAGCGTCAGCGCCAGCAGGCAGCGCAAAGCCTGGTTGACGTTGGCGCGAAAAGCTTCACGCTCACCGCGCGCCAACAGGTCGGCCAGGGTGGGCAGCAGCGCGATGGCGATCGCTGTGCCGATCAGTGTTTCTGGCACCTGCATAATGAACCAACCATTGTTCAAGGCTGATACGGAGCCAGTTTCCAGATACGAGGCAATGCGGTCGCGCAAGATGAAGTAGGATTGAATGAAGAACATATTGACCACGCGCGGCACCAGCACCGATAGAATTTGCACGGCGCGCGGCCATTGGATCAGCAGGCGCGGCGCCCAGCGCCAGCCGTAGTAGACCAGACCCGGCAGTTGAATCGCCAGGTGCAGGGCGGCTCCCAGGATCACGCCGTACACCATGCCTTCGATGCCAAAACGCACCCCCAGGAATTTAATACCGATGATCTGCCCCAGGTTATAAAACGCCGGCGCCATGGCGGGCAGGATAAAGTGCTGGTTGGTCTGCAGGCCGGCCATGGCCAGCCCGCTGATCGAAAAGATGATGATGGCGATCAGGTCCAGGCGCATCAGGTGAGCGGTCAGCGCCCATTTGGCCGGGTCGTTGAAGCCGGGCGCGATCAAATATTGCACGATCGGGCCGGCCAGCACGGCAATCACTGCGGCAATGGCGGCAGTGGCCAGGAAGGCCAGGTTCAGGATGCGGTTGAAAAGCGCCCAGGCCGCCTGTCGGCCTTCTTTATCCAGCACTTCGGTCAGGATCGGAATGAGCGCCATGCCCAGGGCTCCTCCCGAGATCAGTGCGGAGAGAAAGTCGGGGATATTGTTGGAGACGAAGAAAATATCCCGCTGAGCCGCGCCAAACTGTGTGTTGAAAAAGCGCGCTCGAAGCAGCCCCAGGCCCTTATCCAGGGCAAAGAAACAGGCGATGATCAGCGTTGATCGGGCAATGTGGGAAAGTTTCATATCGCTAAGTATATCGTAGTTTTACATGCCTCATTTTTACAGGAAGTAAAGCATCGATAACCAACCTCTGCGCGGCGCGCCGCTTATGGTTGATCAACATGAGCCTGAGTGCGCCCGTTACAGGTCTTCGAAAGTTAAAAAAACAGCGCGATAATGGAATCAGCCTATGATTCCCCAGCGCAAAAAACCCGACCTGGTTTCTCTGGAGGCAGTAGATTTCCTGATCAAGCAAGGCGTCTTCGCCAGCATCTTGACCAGCATCGGGCTGCTTTTTGGCTTGTGGCTGATGAACGCTGCGATGAACAGCAGGGGCCTGTTGAGCATGCTGCTGCCGTTCATATTTACTGCGGTCCTTGTGCTCCAGTTGTGGTTGATCCTCTCAGAGCTTTTGCGAGATGGAATAAACCAACGAAAAAAGAGAAACGCCTGGCTGAAAAATGCGCAGGCTGGCGAGGTTACCATCTGTGACAGCAAATGGGAATATGATATGTATGGCGAAACAGACGAAGATGCCAACATCTATGAATTGGCGTTAAAGCGCAGCCCTGAGGAGCTGGCGTTTTGGGTGCGGGTCAGCGGAAAAACTTATTATCGTTACAGAACGCTGAAAACTGCTCGAATTTTTTCTTCACGCCTCGACCCGGACGTCTTTCTCCTGGAGGGCGAGTAAACCGGCCGAATCCAGAGCACGACTGGCTAAGCAAGAATGCCGTACACCTGGTCTGGGCCTAAAACGGTGGAAAACCGGGGGCGCAACTGCAGCCTGGTCTGGTAGCACAGGTGGCAGGCATCAGCGTAGCGTTTGGAGTGGTTCACCTGGTAGCGCCTGGTCAGTTCAGCCGGGCCCCCCGCGAGCAGAGGGCCGACCACCGGGTGCGCTTCCGGCTGATAAGCCGCGCACAACTCTTGCATGGGTGTTGCAAACAGGTTACCGAGCAGGATACCCTGGCACAGGTGGACATTGCCCAGCGGATCGATATGCACACGGCCGGGGTCAGCCAGGTTTTCATGCGGGCATGCAGCAAACTCATTCCAGGCGCCCTGCGTGGCCTGGCTCGCCAACTTTACCGCCGCTCGTCCCCGGTACATCACACTTGAGTTGCCTTCCGGCAGCTGCCCCTGGACAGCCTCGCAAGGGTTGCCGGGTTGGGCAATGCTGATCATCCCACAGGGGATCGCCAGGCGCTGGGCGGCGCGCTGGGCGTTGGCTGCCTGGCGGCTGAGGGCTGCGCTGTAATGGAAAAGATCGCTGCTGACCGTCAGATCTTGGAGCAGGCCTGCATACGGCTGTAAGGCCGCCAGGGCGTCTGGCTCGCTGGTGGCCCAATAGGCATTGGTGACAATGCCTACCTCAAATCCCTGGGCGGCTGCGTCTTGCACGGCGCGCAGCAGGGTCGGGTAATACAGGAAAGGCTCCCCGCCTTCGAAGTAGATGCTGCTGACACTGCCCAGGTCGCGCGCCTGCTGCAAAATCGAACGGATATCCGCCAGCGTCATCACGCCGCTTTGAAATGGACTGCCCCAAACAAAGCAGTGGTCGCACTCGAAAGTGCATTGATAGGTCAGGAGAAGATGGAAACCGGTGATTTTCAAGGAGGCCTCCTCGTTTTTTAACATCCGCCAGATTCATTGTACACCCGCCAGCGCGTACCGGGCCTCGAGAAACAACCTCAACCAGAGGGGGAACTGGGAGGGTTGTGAGGCGCTGCTTCACCACCCATCCCAAAACCTCTTTTTCGAGGGGTTGCAGCGGGCCGGGCAGGAATTTTGACTCTTTCAACTTACCTGGAGCCGCTCTATTGTTCCCCGCTTGCCGTCCACGCGCACGCGGTCGCCGGTTTTCAGCAGCATGGTGGCATTGCCACAGCCGACCACTGCCGGGATGCCCAGCTCGCGGGCGACAATTGCGGCGTGCGAAAGTGTAGCGCCTATATCAGTAACGATGGCAGCCAGGCGTGGAAAGAGCGGCGTCCAGCCGATGTTGGTGACGGTCGTGACGAGGATTTCGCCAGGCTGGAGCTGATCGCCATCTTCCACCCGATCGATGCGGCGCACGATCCCTTCTACACAACCTGCTGCACCGGAAAATCCTTTGATCGTCGAGGACGGTGAGGCTGTTTTAATCTGCCGCGCATCGTAATAATCACTGCGCCGGCCGGGGTCCGCCGCCCACTCAAAGGGGTCAAAACTCCCGTAAATGATCGCTGGATAGGGCGGCAAAGTGCAGTAGCGCTGGTACATGGCGCGCCGGGCGAATACGGAATTCAGCGGCGCCGAGTCGCCAGCCAGGAAGGCGACCATTTCATCCACTGTCAAGAAGAAAATGTCTTCGCCGATTCTGGTCACCTTGTCCACCTGTAAAAGAAACTGTCGAATGAGCCGCTTTTCGCGAATCCATTCTGAGCGAAACAATTCACGATTTTTTGCGGCTGCCTTCACCCGTTCCATCCTGCGGCGAAAGGCGTTGTATCGATTCGGGAAACGCGCTTGAAAACGGCTCCAGGCGGCGGCAAATTCATCGCGCTGCTTCGCCAGGAGATCGCTGACATCCACACCTGACCGGTCGAATTGAGCGAGCTGCCTGTCAAGCCACCCTGGATCTTCGCCAGGGGTTGGCGCAAATAATTCCGCTTCATGCGGGCCGCGGTGACCATATCGTTCAATGTATTCTGCCTGGCTCATGCTGCCTTCTTTGACCTTTGCCAGCCCGACCAGCGGGCCGATGCTTTCCAGCTCGCCTGAAGCGCCGGAAAGGTTTGAAAGAAGCGTTTGCGCTTCGGCTTCGCCGACCAGTGCGGCCAGGTCAAGGTTGAGCCTGGTCGCAGATGCGGACAGGCTAGTGGTCACGCTTCGCAGCATCCGATAGTCACGCGGAATGGTGGGGTAAAGCGAGCCTGTCCACAGCATGAGCAGGCTCTTTCGATCACTGCACTGCTGAATACGCGGGCGCATGGCGCGCACCCAATTGGGCAGAAAATCAACATATGCTGCAAACTGCCTGGCATCCCGCCTGGTTGCCAGCCGGTCCTGGATCATTCCCGGCAGCACATTCCAGATGACAACCAGAGGCGAAAATGGAAGGAAAGGGATGTTTAATTCAGGAGGGACAGCCCCAAGCAGATCCCCAAACTTTTCTTGGCGTGCATCCATGCCGACCACGTGGTAGAGCGATGTGATCAAACTTAGATTGAAGTACAAGCGCCCGGCAATGTTCCCTCCTGGCGGGTGATCGCCAGGGAAATGGAGAGGAGTAGTTTCGTTGATATACACCCACGCCAGCGACCAGGTGATCGGCGTCATGACGTCTGGCGCGGCTTCCCTGAAATTGACGCTTGACCAGCAGTAATCTCCACTCAGGCTGTCGTTCCACGCTCCAGTGACGGGATTGTAGCCGAATTTTGGGAATGTGCGAGTCATATCATCTCCCGCTGTTTCGAGTTGATCGTGAAAAACGCCAACTGCTGTGGCTGGGACAGGGAAAAGGCGCATTTACACTGCGCGGCGAATATGCGATTTAGATATTTTAAACCGATTGGTTTGTCTATTTTCATTATAGCCCGATCCATTGCCTTCTGTTCATACACTTCAAGCGATGTGTTTTCTTTCCGGCGCATGGGAGGTGTGCTGACATACGTGCTATACTTGTCAAAGGTAAGTAGATATGGCTGTTCCCAATCTCTCCGACTCCAATACCTTCCTTTCTGTGATCGTCGAACGGCTCAAGCGCGTGGAGGGTATCGAAGCGATCGTCCTGGGCGGCTCACGCGCCAGGGGCACATCCACAGCCAGTTCAGACTACGACCTGGGCATTTATTACTCGCCCGCGGTTGGCCTGGACCTGGAGGAGTTGGAGGGCGCTGCCGCCGAATTGGACGATTCGCGGCGCACAGGGCTGGTCATGCCGATCGGCGGCTGGGGACCGTGGATCAACGGTGGAGGCTGGCTGACGATCGGAGGGCAGGCCGTTGACCTGCTCTACCGCGACCTGGAGCGTGGATAGAGAAGTGGTAGCGCCAGTAGTGGCCTACCCCGCCCTTCGAGCAGACCCAGCCTGCGCCACGTTTACGGTGGCAAAGCTTCTTGTTGAAGTGGGCAGGTGCGCCGCACACCGGACAGTCGCGTGGGGCCAGAAGAAAGAAGCCATCGGGTGGTTCTGGCGGTTCAGCGCCGCCTTCGGCCAGGTACTCGATCACAGCCAGCACTGCCGGGCAGCTTGCGCCCAGGCCGCAGGTGCAAGTTAGCTGGCGGTCTACCGTGTGGTGGCGGGATTTCACTGTCGGACCGAAATCCACTTGATACAGGTAGCCTTTCACGGTCACGCGAGTGGCATCGAGCCTTCCCAGCACGGCAGTGTAGGTTTGAGATGTCATCATGGGATGCTCCAATCATTAAAAGGACCCTCGGATTGTGTTGTACAGGCCGAGGGTTTATGGTGTAGACGTATGGACAAGCTCCGTGGAATCGCGTCAGAGCTTACGGGTATAATTTCCATTATGCGAGATGAGGCTGCACATATTTTCAGGAGCGCTACATGCAGATAAATTCCAACGATCAAATTGCCGGGATTCCAATCCTCACCGTCCGCCAATTCCTCAAGAACAAAACCCAACAGGACTGGAGCGAGGAATCTATGATGCAGATGCTCAAGATCACTCCTGAAGCAGCAGAGAAGCTCCTCGAAGAATTACATAAGCTGGGGTATATCGACGAACCTGACTTCAGGCATGAAATGCCTCACCATCACAACACCACTGCCGGCAATCAATTTGCTTTCGCTCTTGCAGCCAAGTCTCTGAAAAGGGCTACTGCCGATAAAGCATTTAGTGAGTTTATGCAAAGAGTGCAACAGGTAAATGAAGACCCGTACTTCCTCTACAAAGTCGTGAAGGTGGTTTTGTTTGGCAGTTATCTTACTAACGCGGAAACGGTGAATGATGTCGATGTCGCTCTTGATCTATCAGCAAAAGAAGCGGATATAGATCGAAGAGGGGATCTGTTTGAGCAGCGTCGCGAAGAAGCGGTAAAACAAGGTGTTCAATTTGCGAATTCATCGGAATTTTATGCCTGGCCGGAAATCGAGGTATTGAAATTCTTGAAAGCTCGATCGCGTGCCATCAGCTTGCACAGCTTATACATGGAAGGGCCGGTGGTAACCCAGTCTCTCCACAAAGTCGTTTATTCCGAAGATGGGCAGAGTGAATAAAATCACCGAGAGTTTTCAAATCAGACAACCTGGCAGGGATCGAACCTGCCCTGCGGCCTGAGCCGCGGCGAAACCATTCGAGGCTGGGGAAGAACGCAAGCGGGTGGCCTGCGTTCAGGGGGAGAGAGACAGGCAGTTAGCCTTTAGGCATGATCAAGGTACTGGTTCAAACGATCCAGCACATGATCATCTTCAAAGATGGGATCGGGTTCAGGTTGGGTGAAGGTGCGGCGGGAGCGTCGCTCATGGCGAGGACGATCTTCCGACTGGGCTTCAGCCGTGCGTTTGGCCTGAGAAAGGGTTTTGCCAACGTGGGCAATGCCTTTGACGGCCAGCAGGGTGTTGACGAAGACGCCGCCAACTGCCACAATTGCAGCAACCGTTACGATCAGGGGAACGATGAAAAACATACAGGTATCCTCCGTTTACAAATTAAATCGAATGTTCAAGATTGGCGACGTGAAGTATGCGCCAACAATGACCGAAAATTAAAAATAGAAGTTTTGGGGTGAAAAGGGAGTTGAAAACGTTACGCCACATTCAACACTCAATCTGATAAGTGTTTAAAATGTCAGCGACACCGTGCATGAGATTTACCCATGTCCAGCATGGAAAATACTGAATCACAAAATACCCAATCACCAGGTCAGGTTTCAGGTCAAATATTGCGAAATAAATGGTTATAACATGACAGCCGATGCCGTCACTCGGATACTACACAAGATTCAGTGTGCGCAAGTCATAAGAACGGCCTTCACCATCCGGAAAAATCTTATAATTGTTGCGCAGGAATGTATCAAAACCGGCTTGAAAATTGTTCACAAACTGCCTTATGCCAACGACTTCGTCAAGCATCATAATTTCATCTTCATCAATAAACTGTCGGAATATCTTCAGCCGAAAATTACTGGAATCCTCTACGGCTTCGGCTAAAACACGTGTATGACCAAACCAGGTCGGTGTAGTATCTTTTTCAAATATTTTGTAAAACCGGTTGTGCATACACTGAACTGGAAATTGGCCTTCAATAACACTATGCAGGAAAAACGCCCATTCCTTCCAGAACGGATTGGTGTCATACAGCAGCAAATGAATAATTTCTAAATCATGCATACGAGCAGTCAGGAATACTTGTCCCTCCACAAAGATGATTTGATAATCACTCCACACGTTGAACTCAATTTTCTGCGGAGAATGAATATCCCAGCGTGGCGGAATGCCTGTACCAATCTCAGCGGCAATCTTCTCGACGGTTTTAATCGGCGTAGACCATGCGACTTCAGCCTTACGGAAATTATAGGCAAAATCTAACACAGGTGGCAAGAAGGTATTTACCACTGCTTCACGCTCAACAATAGCGTCAAACCAGACTTCATTATCTTCATCACCTTCGCTGTGGCGAATACTCAGGTGCATTAGGGGGCTGTCACCAGCGACTGGGAGCGCCATAAAAATGACCTCAGATCCTTCTTCATCAATTTCAAATCGAACTGGTAGTCGCTGCCAGGCAACCGCCCGAACAAAGTAGAGTAGATTGACAAATGGTGGGAAAACGCCGCTAGCATGAATGATGTTCACAGTCCCATCGATACTCAGGCTGCAGATGATCCAAGCTGCATTTTCGTGTGAATAATCAATTTCAAATATAAATTGAGACATGTTAACTGCTTTCCTTTCCAATGATCGTGATCTCAAAGCCAGTTTGTAGAAAGTCGAAGGAACTGATGTAGATTGAATCTGGGATGATTTGCGCGTTCTTAATCTGAATGACCCGCTGTTATATTGCTAAGAATTTATGTTGGCTCGATTCGCGTTTGATAATACTCTACTTTTCTTGATTTTGGAAACAACAAACACCATCGTCTTAGTCAGTTGGCCATCAAAACTCACCCTACGTAAGCGGTGAAGGTAAGCAACATAATCTGATATAAAAACATGCAGCGATAACCTGTCTTATGGTGTGTGCTTACGCACTTCACCTGATGAAAAACCGGCCTTTTGGCCATGCTAAGGCCGGAAATTCTGGCAGCATAATAAAAAGGGTGAAAAAATGACCAATTCTGAAATCGTTAAACGCTGGTTAGATAGTCTGAATTCGCGCGGCAAAAGCCGCCACACCCTGGCCGCCTACAAACGCGCCATGGAACACTTCCAACGTTGGAACCTGGCAACTTACGGCGATACTTTCGATCCTGCGGCGGTCATTGGCCGCGACATCCAGGATTGGAAGGCTTACCAGCAGACCGTGGAGAAGGCTTCGCCAGCGACGATCAACCAACGCCTTGTCGCCATGAGTGGATTCTTCGCCTGGACAGCCGCTCAGGGTTTCACACGCACCGACCCCACGTCAGAAGTCTCTACGCTTCGCCTGCCCAAGAGGGATATCAAATCGCTGACAGATAAAGACTACCGCCGCTTGTTGCGAGTGGTGCATGCCGGTGGAAACCTGCGAGATATTGCCGTGGTGGAGTTGTTGGGCGGGGCTGGATTGCGAGTAGGGGAACTGCTGGCGTTGAAGGTTGGCGATCTGGATAAAAATGACCGCTCCGGGATGGTTACGGTGCGCAAGGGAAAGCATGGCGGCTACCGCGAAGTGCCATTGACCAGGGATGTGCGCCAGGCGCTCAAGGATTATCTTAAAAATCACCCTGGGAAGGATGACCCGGATGCCGATTTGTGGCTGGGCCAGCGCGGCACATTCAAGGATCGCAGCACGGTGCTGCGGGTGTTGGAGAAGTATGCCCTGGCAACCCGTTTGCCGGCGTTTGGGCCGCATGTTCTCCGGCACACGTTCGCGTCGCTTTATCTGAAAGCCAACCCCGGGGATGTGCGCGGCCTGGCAGCGCTGCTGGGGCATGCCAGTTTGAACACGGTGATGATTTATACCGAGCCCCGGCTGGGGGATCTGGCCGAGCGGATGGAGAGAGTTGATGGGAGTATCAGCGTATGACGATGGTTAATGTCGTTCTGACGCTTGCAATTTATAACATATTTGTTATAATGATTTGGAGGGTAAATGTGGCAAATTCGATTTTATGAAGACCGGCGCGGCAAAAGCCCGGTGCTGGATTACCTTAACAAGTTACAAACCCCCGAGAGAGCCAAGGCTTACAATGCACTGCGCTTGCTGCAGGAATTTGGGCCTGACATCAACATGCCACACGCAAAAAGAATCGAAGGACGCCTTTGGGAGCTTCGACCTGGCGCAAACAGGTTGTTTTACTTTTTATTGGTAGATCAAACATTCGTGATCTTGCATGGTTTTCGCAAACAGTCACAGAAAACGCCAGAATTGGAAATCCACGTGGCGCTGAGTAGAATGCAAGAATTGTTGGAGGATATGCGATGAGCCCACTTTCTAAAACTACTTTCCAAGACTGGGAAGCCAGGCAGCTTCAAAAGCCCGACTTCGTCGAAGCTGTTCAAGCCCTTGACCCAGGTTATCAAATTGCGCGGTTGCGCATTCAACGCGGCCTGACTCAGGCGCAACTTGCAGAATTGGTCGGCACGCGCCAGCCATCGATTGCCCGGCTGGAAAGTGGTCAGAGTCACCCAAGCCTGTCCTTCTTGCAGCGGGTCGCCGATGTGCTGCAGGCGCGGATTGAGATTAAATTGATTCCGCTGGAAGTGACGAAGGTGTGAAATGCCTCTTCCTGAAAACCGCGTCCTAACCCATCCAGTTGAAGTATTACTTGAAGAATTCGTGTTGCCAATGGGTATTTCGCGGGTAATCATTGCAAAGCATCTGACCATCCCTAAACAGCGCGTCAGCGAGATTGCGCGTGGCAAGCACGGCGTTACTCCTGATATAGCCTGGCTGCTAGCTCAGGCATTTGGCACTACGCCGGAGCTTTGGATGAATTTGCAGTTGGCATACGATCTCGCTTGCAGCAAACCTAAACAGCAAATGAAAGGCTGATCGCCGTTGCATGATTCTTGCTGGATACAGTCATTTTACGCGCCAGGCAGGTGATTGAACAAAGTGAGAGATTCGATAAAATATTTGATTTCAGGGTAGTACGAGATACATTTCTTTACTATGGAATCACAAGTGAAACAAGAGACTTTGCCATTTCAAAACTCCAGAATTTTTTTGCTTCCAGTATTTTGTTCTCAAAGCCTCTCTGCAAGACTGATTAGAACCCAAAGCTCAACATAATCAAGACTATAAGAACTGGAATATAATGTCCTTGCATATACAGCCCATTTTTGAAAATTGCTAATTTACAAAATATGTACTATCCTGTAAAATACAAGTATGGAAATCGTTAAACGATCTATCTTTCCAATCCTAAAATCCGCTCTGGCAGATCGGCGGATCATGGTTCTCACCGGGATGCGCAGGGTGGGGAAAACAACCACTGTACGCTGGTTATTGGATCAGGTGCCTTCAGCCAATAAGATCTACCTCGACCTGGAGCGTTTAGACCTGCGCGCCGTCTTCCAGGAAACCAATTACGACCTCGTGGTGAACTACTTGCGCAACCGTGGCCTGGATATCACCCAGCCGATGACCGTAGCCCTGGACGAAATTCAATACGCGCCCAACCTGCCAAGTGTGGTCAAGGTTCTCTACGACGAATATCGCATTAAATTCATCCTCACCGGCTCCAGTTCGTACTACTTGAAACACTACTTCAGCGAATCGATGGCGGGACGTAAAGTTGTCTTTGAGATGTTTCCTCTTGGGTTCGGAGAATTCCTGGATTTTCGCGGGGTACCATACCGGCGGAGATCATCTTTGGAAGAAATGCAGTTTGATCACTATGAATTTGAACGCTTAAAAAGCTATTATGATGATTTCATCCTGTATGGCGGGTTGCCGGATATTGTCCTGGAAAACAAACCCGAAACCAAACGCGAAATCTTGCAGGACATTTTCTCATCCTACATCAATATCGATGTGCGTGCGATGGCGGATTTCAAAAAAATCGGTGAACTGCAGCAGCTCTTACGCATCTTGGCGTTGCGGGTGGGAAACAAATTGGACTACACAAAACTCTCACAGGTAGTCGGTATTTCCCGTCCAACCTTGATGGAATACCTGGAGTTTCTCGAAAAAACCTATGTGATTCACCGCCTACCCGCTTTCGCGGGTCCGGATAAAGCTGCCAGCCTTGGCAAGAAGCTGTACTTTTATGATAACGGCATTGCGAGCATCCTTGCGCAATCCAGTGAAGGGGCGTTGTTTGAGAATGCGATTTTCAACCAACTGCACCGGTACGGCAAGCTCGCTTACCTTGCCAAAGGGAATGAATATGAGGTTGACTTTATTCTTACCCAGGCAGATAACACCCCCACTGCGCTGGAAGTGAAATACCATCCGGTAGCCAGTGATCAGCAAAAAGTAAAGCGCATTGCCCAACAGCACCAGATTGCGAACTCCTGGGTTGTTGGGCGTTATCCGACGCCAGACTTCGAAAATTTTCTGTGGGGTGGGTTAATTTTTTGAGGGAGTAGAGGCGCGCCCGATTGGACGCGCCTCTTTTTTGCCATCAGCGCGGATAACGCCTAAAGCGCCTCCGTTTACCCGAAGTTCGGTTCCTCGAACGCCTTTTCAGCTTCATCGCCCTCGGTTTCAGCGGCCGCGCTATCGAAATCTTCGATCTTGCTGGCCACCAGGCCGGTAGACACGCGTTCCTGGCCTTCCTTGTCGGTGAATGCTTCGTAGGTGAGACGGCCGGAAACGGTGACCAGGCTGCCTTTGGCAGTTCCGGCCAGTTTGTTTACCAGGGTCTCATCGTTATCACGGCTGAACGCCTTAACGGTCATCCAGAGCGAAGGCTTGTATGCGCCTTTATCGTCCTTGCCAATCCCCAGCGCCATGCGGGAAAAGCCCCAAAACGCACCGCTTTTGGTATAGCGGCAGTCGGCTTCTTTTCCGGTGCGCAGCGTGAGCTGAGCAAAAGAACGATGTTTGTCGGATTCCTCGAACTTTTAGGGGAAGAACAGGTAAACAGCCTTGCCATCCTTTTCTTCGTACCCGATATGACCGACCAGGGTCATGGTCGTACCGGCCTTGAGCACTTTGGTCAGGCCGTTGTTGACGATCACCCGAAACGGCATCGAGCGGGCTTCGGAGCGTTCGCCTTCGCCCGGCTGCAGAAGCGCCTGGGCAATGGCATATTGGCCGCCCTTTTTGGATTCCTTGACTTCCACGGACTGGATGTCGAGGGTCAGGACAGCAAAGTTCTTGAATTTATTGTCAGACATGGGAAATTCCTCCAGAAAAAATAGGGTGAGAACAGGCGGCGACAGGCTTTGCCACCGCCTGAAATAGCAGAATAGTGGATCAGTACCCCAGTTCTTTGAGAACCTGGGCTTCGTTTTGTTCAGCAGCCAGGGCTTTACCCACCGGGCCGCCGTGCAGGCGTTCGCAGGCGCTGCGAGCTGGACAGTAGTCACATTCCCAACTTTGGTCTGGGTCGGTGATCACGCCGGGCAGTTCGAGCTGGGTGTGGGCAGCAACACGCTGCTCAACCAGCGTCCAAACCTGCTCGGTCGGAAGCAGTTCGACCGGGATGCGCAGTTGGCCGGCCATATCCTGGTAGACGATCTCGGCAGTGTTGACGGGGATGCCGTTTTCACGCAGCATGACTGCGTACACGCTGACTTGCTGGATGTGGCCCTGGTAGGCGCGTGGCTTGCCCAACACCAACACATCTTTGGCGACGTGCCGCCCATCTTCGCAGAACGGGCACTCGATGTACTTGGTGCGCACGGTCCACTGGCTGTCCCGAATCACCTCGCTCGTGACCGGGCAGGTGTAGGTTTTCCAGGGCTGCGGCATGTGTTTGGTGGTCTTGTAATCGACTAAGACGCCGCGATCAGTCAGCACCAGATCCGGCTGGCCGGTGATTTCCACCATCCGGCCGTTGGCCTGCACCAGCATGGAGAAACGCTGCTCGGCAATCGCCTGCTCATCGCCTTTGGCGTACTGCGCTGCGACGTTGTGCAGGAGCTGCCCACGGTAGCTCCACCAGAGTTCGGACGGCTTGAGCCAGTAGGGCTGTTCTTGCTTAAGGCGCGCCTTGCGGGCGCAGCCCAGCAGGGTAGTGACCGTCAGGCCTAAGCGAAGCGCAGCTTCGCCGTTGTCCGGACGCAGGTTGTTCAGGATGCCCTTGATGATTGGGGCGGTCATCGTGCAGCCAGTGCGCACGGCATTTGGCGGAGCCAAATGCTTGGGCAAATCGCTGAGCGATTTGCCACCTTTGCGGGCGCAGGCCAGGCATTCGGCGGGCAAAACCGGCTCAGCGGTCACTTCGCAGATGAACCCCTGAAATCCAGTTTTTGAGGGATGTTCATTTTGAGTCATAAATTCACTCCGTTTGTAAAAGGTAATTCTTTTTGGTTGCCGCGCAGCCTGGCGGCTCCGCCAAATCTTGCCAACCGGTAAAGCTTGAAATTGCAGGAAAATTTTCTTGCTAACGGGCCATCAGGGCTGGTATAATGTTTTTTACTTGAAGAAAAGCAACCCTTTCTCAAGCTCAGGAGGGTTGGCCGAGCGGCCTATGGCGCTTGTCTTGAAAACAAGTGTAGGGAAACCTACCGGGGGTTCGAATCCCTCACCCTCCGAAGCTCCGAAATAAATTGTCCACTTTCGGGTGGGCAATTTATTTTATGCCGTGATATCGCCTTTACTTTACAAGCTGGATCGAGCTGTGCTGCTGGGAGCTGGATATTTCCATTTGAAACCGTTCGGTGCGGTGTTCATCTTATTTTCACCTGGCCCTGATAGACTCAATCCTGGCGCAAATCATCGAGCAACCCAATCCAAAGATTTGCGTATGCATTAACACAAGTAGAAAAGGAGGCTGATATGCCTAGAGGTTTTCACGGTGGTTTTCATCATGGCGGTTTCCGCATGCGCGGTTTCGGCTTTGGCCGGCCGTTCTATCCCATGGGCTTCGGCCTGGGCCCCCTGCTGGGCGGACTTTTGACCGGCGGCCTGGGCTATCTGTTGGGCCGCAGCTCAACACAGTACCCGGACCAACCAGGCCAGACTTACCAACAGCCTTACCAGGAGAGCCCCGCCAATGGCGATGTGTTGGCCCAATTGAAACTGCTTGGTGAGCTGCACGACCAGGGCGTGCTGACTGACGAAGAATTCACTCGCGAGAAG
>JAKOUW010000134.1 GCA_029782365.1 Chloroflexota bacterium | reverse complement strand
TTGGATACCACATGATCCGACACCTAAGCAGGCAATGTTCCTCCTTATGCCGGACTTAGAGGTGCTATTTGGAGGCAGTGCCGGCGGAGGGAAATCTAACGCCTTATTAATGGCAGCGCTGCAGTATGTTGACGTGCCGGGCTATGCTGCTATTTTATTCCGAAGGACTTACACAGACTTGGCGTTGCCGGGGGCCCTCATGGACCGGGCCCACGAATGGCTACAGGGAACAGCAGCAAAATGGAGCGAGAAAAACAAAACATGGACGTTTCCCTCCGGGGCCACCTTGAGCTTCGGATATCTGGAAAGCGAAAACGATAAGTACCGCTACCAGTCGGCGGAGTTTCAGTTTATCGGCTTCGATGAGCTTACACAATTCACTGAAACACAATACCTTTATCTGTTCTCCCGGTTAAGGAGGCTTGAGGGCTCAAAAATACCATTGAGGATGCGGGCGGCGTCAAACCCGGGCGGTGTCGGGCACGAGTGGGTAAAACAGAGGTTCATTGTCGGGGACAAGCCTTTTGTTCCAGCAAGTTTGGACGACAACCCTCATATTGACCGGGACGAGTATATCAAGAGCTTAATGCATCTTGACCCGATAACCCGAGAACAGCTGCTGAAGGGGGACTGGACCGCAAGGGAGGCCGGCAACAAGTTCAGGCGAGAATGGTTTGAGATTGTTGATAGCTACCCGGCCGATGCCCGGCTGGTCAGGTACTGGGACCTGGCGGCTACGGAACCGAAACCGGGGAAGGACCCGGACTGGACAGTAGGGGCACTACTAGGTGAAAAAGACGGGATATATTACATTATTGACATAAAGAGAACCAGAAGTACGCCGCAGGGCGTGGAGAATCTCATTAGGCAGACAGCGGAGTTGGATGGGAAGAGAGTAACAATCTACATGGAGCAGGAACCCGGCAGCAGCGGAGTTAATACAATAGACCATTACCGGCGCAGGATACTGGCCGGTTTTGCTTTCTACGGAAATAGGACAACAGGTTCGAAAGAGATTAGAGCAAACCCTGTAAGTTCAGCCGCTGAAGCCGGCAACGTTAAACTGGTCCGTGGGCCGTGGATTAACGATTTCCTTGATGAAGCAGAGATTTTCCCTAATGGCGCCCATGACGACCAGGTGGACGCCGTCAGTGGTGCCTTTGAAATGCTAACAAAGAAAAGAAGGATAGGCCCAGTAAACAAACCGTCGGGATGGTAAGGATGGTGATATATTTGCTTACAAATTTGGATTTCATCAGCCCTGGTAAGCCCTGGCCGCCGCCAACAGAAGCGGAGCGG
>JAKOUW010000118.1 GCA_029782365.1 Chloroflexota bacterium | reverse complement strand
CCTACTTGAAAAACAGAGCCAGCCATTTTACACTACACCTTCCTTTCCAAAAAGTCTTTGATTGCCTTTTTAGCTTCAGCCTTGGTCATTGTATCTTTACCGGCCAGCTTCAAAGCGCCGGCCATTACTTCCGGCTTCACCCCAAAAGAAGAAGCCGATGCAATGAGCTCGCTGCGGCTATACACTGGTTCTTCTATCGTTGTAGTTTTATCCGGTTCCTTTTTGCCCATCGGTTCTCACCTCCATGTTAATATCACCGCTTGCAGCCGCCCTCCGCAATATGAAGTATTGCGCCCTCGATTGCAACACTCCAAACCGTGCAGTTAACTGTATCTGGCCTCGCCTCATCGGGTCTGCTTCGCTATCCGCCATGACCCGCAACAGCTCCAGCGGACCGCCGTCAGACATCTTGAACCCGCGCTGCTTTGTCAGCTCTTCCGTTACTTTCCGCACCCAGTTAAGCCTAATCGCTGCGCTAGGGGCCAGAATATGCCCGTTTATCTGCGCCTCTATCCAGTTTACTGCAGCTGTGATTTCCGTTGGTATCAATCGTATCATTCGCCAGTATATCCCCGGTGTTATATCTGCCGGTGACCATGTCGCCGGGTCGGTATGCACCTCCGGCCAAGTGTCCTTTGTCCATTTTTGCAGTGCAGCCACCGGATCAGGAGCATGTGTCAGCCCGTTCAGCCAACCCAAAGCAAATACCCTGAACCCAAGGCCTCGAGTGATGGCATCCCATTCTTCGTCCACAAAATCCGGGCCAGCACTCCCCATGTAATCGACTAGGTATTCCTCGCCGGCATGGGAAAATCTGCCCCGATGCAGGGCGTTAATGATAGCATTGGCCAGGCTATCCACCTGCTGGAAGGTAGTTCGCTTGACGTAGGGCCAAACTTCAACAATCGTTGAAAACGCTGCCCAGTCGGCCTCAGGGTCTTGAATGCCCTCTCTAAGCACAAGATAAGGCTTTGGAGTGTTCAGTCCTGCTACATGCGGTTCATATACTCTGCCTCGGATTTCGGGTATGTTGTTTACAAGCAGTTGACGTATGGCTTCCCTCATTCTAACCACTCCAATAATCTTTTACGGTCTGTCTGATACGAGAAATATGAGCGTCTACCGTAGGCCTTACAATAGCGTAGTTTCCTCCGTGAGCTATTTCAAGCCATATTCCATACTCGACACCGTGCGAAAGGTACAGGACCAGCTCATCGCCAGATGATTCTACGCCTCCATGCAGAGATTGCCGAGCGTGACCTGTCCTGTCTGTCCAGGGTGCATGGGTTTTAGCGTATCCTTCAAGCTGGCCAGCCCAATTTTGGAGCAAAGCGTAAAGTCCTGCTTTTTTCCTTTCAAGATACTCTTTTGTTTGGTCGCCTAATGCCATCTAATTCACCTTCTCCAAGGCCACCTGGT
>JAKOUW010000104.1 GCA_029782365.1 Chloroflexota bacterium | reverse complement strand
CCTGGTTCATTCCTATGATATAGGCCGGTACATTGTGGGTGGCGTTCCAGTGTTCTTTGCGTACTGCTTCGATGAACGCCTCCGCTTCTTCCCGGGTCTGGACGGGCTTGATGCGGGCAATGAACTTGGACTTCTTTTCAATGAGTGTTATCTCCGCCTCCCGGGCCACCGTCCTGTACTCCGCCAGCATGCAATCACCTCGCCTTAGTGTTCCACATTGCTTTGCATCTTCCTTCCAGTCGTGCTATTCTAATCGAGAAGGAGAGGATCGGCATGGATATCATTAAACAGCTGGCAGCCGAGCTAAAAATTAAGCCTCAGCAGGTGCAGCAGACTGTAAAGCTTCTGGACGAGGGCAACACCATTCCCTTTATTGCCCGCTACCGTAAGGAAGCAACTGGAGAGCTGGACGAGACAGTCCTCCGGGAGCTGGCGGAGCGCTTGGACTATCTGCGCAGCCTCCAAGCTAGAAAAGAAGAGGTGACTCGCCTCATTGACGAACAGGGACAGCTCACCCCCGAGATTTCCGCAGCAATCCAGGGGGCCATTACCCTGCAGGAGCTGGAGGACATCTACCGCCCCTTTAGGCCCAAGCGGCGAACTCGAGCCTCCATGGCAAAGGAGAAGGGGTTGGAGCCCCTGGCCCTGCAGCTTTTGGAGCAGGGGACGGAAGAGCCTAGGGTTTTAGCCGAAGCGTTTCTCAGTGAGGAAGTGCCTACGGTGGAAGAGGCCCTGCAGGGAGCGCAGGATATTCTGGCCGAGCGCTTCACCGATGACCCTGCCCACCGAGCCCAGGTGCGCAAATTTACCTACGAAACCGGCCTTCTAGTGAGCGAAAGAACCGGGGAAGAAGTGCCTGAAGCCCAAGAATTTCAGATGTACTTCGACTATTTCGAGGATGTGGCGAAAATCCCGCCCCACCGCATTCTAGCCCTAAATCGCGGCGAGCGTCTAGGGGTGTTAAAGATCAGAATTCAGGTGGATACGGCAAGAATCCACTCCCTGCTTGCAAGGGAAATCATTACCAATTCCTCTTCCCCAGCGGCAGCCTATCTTAACGCGGCCTTATATGATGGCTACAGCCGGCTGCTCGCCCCAAGCATCGAACGGGAGATCCGAGGGCTGCTTACGGAAAAGGCGGAAGAACACGCAATCCGCATCTTTGCCAAGAACTTAAGGGATCTTCTGATGCAGAGCCCAGTTCGGGGCCGTGGGGTTTTGGGCATTGACCCTGCCTTCCGCACCGGCTGCAAGGTTGTGGCGGTAAACGAGTACGGGGATCTATTGGAACATACCACCATCTTTCCCCATGAACCTCAAAAGCGCTGGACTGAAGCGCTGCACACGCTAAAAGCCTTAATCGAAAAGCATGGGCTAAACCTCATCACCATTGGCAACGGCACCGCGAGCAGAGAAACGGAGCAGCTGGTGGCGGAGTTGATTAGGGAGCACTGCCCCAACGTGCAGTACCTGGTGGTGAACGAAGCTGGCGCCTCCGTCTATTCCGCCTCAGTCCTGGCCAAGGAAGAGTTTCCCCAGTTGGATGTATCCATGCGGGGAGCAGTCTCCATCGCCCGCCGAGTGCAGGATCCCTTAGCGGAGCTGGTGAAAATCGATCCCAAATCTATCGGGGTGGGCCAATACCAACATGATGTAAACCAAAAGGAACTGGCCAAAACATTAGGCACGGTGGTGGAAAGCTGCGTCAACCATGTGGGGGTGGAGCTTAATACCGCCTCCAGCGCCCTTTTGAAATACGTCTCTGGCCTTTCAGCGCGGGTGGCGGGAGAAATCGTGAACTACCGGACAGCCAATGGGCCGTTCCACACCAGGGCAGAGCTGAAAAAAGTGAAGGGATTGGGTCCAAAAACCTTTGAGCAGGCGGCAGGCTTCCTGCGCATAGCAGACGGGAAGGAGCCCCTGGACAATACCGCGGTACACCCCGAATCCTATCCCCTGGCTCGCCAAATTCTCCAACTGGTAGGCCACAGCGAGCAGGATCTGCGGAACCGTGAAACTCTAGCCCAGATTCGGGAAAAACTGAAGAAACTAGACCCTAAAGCAGTGGCCCAAAGCCTGGAGGCGGGGGAACCTACAGTACGGGATATTATTGACGCTTTAGGCCAGCCCGGTCGGGATCCCAGGGACGAACTGCCTGCCCCCTTGTTTAGGGCCGATGTACTCAGTTTAGAGGATCTGCGGCCTGGAATGGTGCTCCAGGGCACTGTCCAGAATGTGGTGGATTTCGGCGCCTTTGTGGATATCGGGGTGGAAAAGGCGGGACTGGTGCATATTTCCCAGCTCAGCGACTCCTATGTTCGCCATCCCACTGATGTGGTGCAGGTGGGCGATATTGTCACTGTGCATATCCTGGATGTTGATGAAAAGCTGGGCAGAATCAGCCTGTCCATGAAAACGCAAAGCAAGGAGCAGCCTCACTAGGCTGCTCCTGCAGACTGTCAAAAAAGTCGATGCGAAGCCCCTCGCGTTGGCTTTTTCTTTATGTTATGATTAACTTGGGTGATGAAAATGCTGCAACGACCACAGGATATGCACGAAGCGAGAAATTCACTTCAACTCGTTGACATCGATAGTTTGGTCCCGGAAGACCATCTGCTGCGCAAGATTGAAAGGGTTATTGACTTTAGCAGAATTTATGACATGGTTGAGCATTTGTACAGCAAGGATAAGGGTCGTCCTGCCGTTGATCCTGTGGTGCTGGTCAAGATTGTGTTGATCCAACACCTGTTTGGCATTCCTTCGCTGAGGAAAACTGTTGAGGAAGTCAACCTGAATATTGCCTACCGATGGTTTCTCGGTTACGACTTAACCACGAAGGTACCCCACTTTGCGACAGTTAGCTATGCTTTTGCCCGGCGTTTTCCCAGCGAGGTGTTTGAGGCAATCTTTAGCTGGATCCTTGAGGAAATCGTTAAACGAGGATTCGTCGATGCTGAGACAGTATTCATTGATGCCACACACATCAAGGCTAGCGCCAACCGCAAGAAACGGACAAAAGCGCTGGCTCAAAAGACAGCTCGCTCTTATGATAAACAGTTGCGCAAGGAGATCAACGAAGACAGGGAAAAGAATGGCAAGAAACCATTTAGAGATAAAGATGACGATGGAGATGGGACAGGCGATGCAGGAGAGCAGCGCGAAGTCATCGTTTCTACCACCGATCCTGAGAGCGGCCTTTTTCACAAGGGTGAACATAAGATAGAGTTTGCTTACACTACCCATGTAGCGTGCGACAAGAACAATTTCATCCTCGGCCTCGAGGTCACTCCAGGAAACGTCCACGACAGCCTAATCTTTGACCAAGTCTATGATCAGGTGGTTGAGCGTTTTCCTGAAGTTGATACTGTGGTCGTTGATGCAGGATACAAAACACCCTGGATTTGCAAGAAGATCATTGATGATGGGCGCAACCCTTCGATGCCTTACAAACGGCCGATGGGCAAAAAGGGATTCTTCCGTTCATATGAGTTCGTGTATGACGAGTACTACAACTGCGTAATCTGCCCTAACAACCAAGTACTTCCTTACGTAACCACCACAAGAGAAGGTTACCGTCAATTCAAGAGTGACCCGAATGTCTGCCGATCTTGTCCGGACTTATCCTGCTGTACTGAGAGCAGAGTGCACCAGAAGGTCGTGCAGAAACACATCTGGGAGGATTACTTGGAAAAGGCGGAGGACTTCCGTCATTCTGCCAAGGGAAAGGCGACCTACACAATGCGTGGTGAAACCATAGAGAGAGTTTTCGCCGACGCTAAAGAGAAACATGGCATGAGGTATACGCATCACAGAGGCCTAGCTCGAGTGACGAATTGGGTTAGGCTTAAGTTCGCGGCAATGAATCTAAAGAAGCTGGCGATGTGGGCCTTCAAGAATGGCCTTTCTCCTTCTTTTTTTGCAAGAATTCACGTGAGAAGACAAAAATGGGCACTGTTTCTCTTTGAAACAATGCCCTTTCTTTGACAGTCTGAAGGAGCAGCCTCACTAGGCTGCTCCTGTTTTTGACCTTATTACGGCACCAAAGTTTTCAGTAAGTCCAGCTGTTCCTCTGCTGTCATGAAGTCTGTTGAGAGGGATAGCACCGTCCCTGCCCCTTCCACCTGGATGGCACTATAGTCTGCTGGGGAGGTGTCCAGGACCGTCACCGGATAACTGAAGCCGCTGAGCTGCTGGCCCACAAAGACAGCCCTAATTTGACCATGCTTTAAACCGTCGGAAAACCAGAGCAGAACCTTATCAACTGGTGAACCTGGATAGCGTGAACGGAGAACATTCTCTTCCAAGAACTCAACTCCGCCTTCCACAAGCGCGTAACCAATAAAGGCGAACCCCGGAGGCAGAGCCGCCTCATCCAGCTGCAGCCAGGGCAGAAGCTGCAGCACTTCTTCTTTACTGACCTCCTTATACTTGCCTTCCAGGGAAAGCACATTCTTGGTAAAGTCTAGCTCAGAAAAGTCCGGCTGAAAGTCTATTTCCACCACCCTTTCCCAGCGCACCACCTGCCCCAGACTGTCGTACTCCACTCTGCGCAAAGTCATGCTTGTTTCCAAGTCAACTGCATAGGTAACCACCTTCTGGTTGGTGAGCTTATGCACCAGATCCACCACTGCAGCCTGCCTCCCCGCGATCTCTTCTAGGCCCACAACCCGCAGCTCATAGTTGGTGAAAAACAACTCCGGCTCAGGTTCAGGGCCCGATACGCCGCTCAGATCCATGGTGAACTGATACTCGTGGGCGGTGCCATCGTGGAGCTGAATAGTGGTGAGGTACGCTATGGTATCGCCCCTACTGTACACCCTATACTCCAGGTACTCCTGCCCCTCTACCGGGTAGTCGCTTACACTAACCTGATAGACCATGAAATAGGTGTCGGGCCCCCGGCCTGTAAAGGGGAGGAGGGTCTCCAGATTTAAGGAAGCAGCAGCGGGCACGGCCACCACCAGCACTACCAAGAACACAAGAAGCAGTTTACAGCTCCTTTTCATCTACCTTCATACCTCCTTGCACATAATCTAGAATGCCGGGGGGCAGGGTTGCCGATGGATAGGGAGAAAAACCACTGCCCTGCAGTGGAGAGAGGAGCCACTGTTGGGGTGCGGGCTTCCGAGAACTGTTCAGATCTCCCCTATCCACCGGTTGGATAAGAAGGGCTACGATCATAACAGCTGCCAAGCCCACCCAAAAAGCCTTCAGCCTTCGGCTCATCCCAGGATACCTGTGGAGCCTCCCGCCTGCCTCAATCCTTTCCATGACCTGCTCTGACACATCCACAGACAAATCCATGCTGCGAGCTTTAGAGAACTTGGACTCCACCTTTCTCCCTCCCTTCCACATAGACCCCTTTCCTCATCCGCTTCAATCCCCGATTGAGGCGGGATTTTACAGTACCCAGGGGGATCCCAAGTACTCCCCCTATCTCACCTAAGGTGAGCTCATGCACGTAGTGGAGAACGAGCACATCCCTTTCCTTTTGGGGCAGTCCCTCCAGCAGCCTGCGCAGTTCCCAAAAATGATGGTTAGCAATGGCACGACTACTGGTATCGTCATTGGCTAGGTGAAACAGATTCCTTAAGGGAACGGTAACCAGCTGTTTGCGCTTCCAGCTTCTGCAGATATTTACCGCAATTGATAAAAGCCAGGTCCGCAGAGGTTTCTCAGGGTTATAGCTGTGCAGATAACTGAAGGCCCGGAGAAATGTCTCCTGCGTTAGGTCTTCCACGTCACTGGGGTTGCTCACTTTGAAGTAGATCAGCTTTGCCACCGCCTGCTGATGTCTCTCCACAATCTGGCGGTAGGCATCAACATCTCCAGCCAACACTTGGGCAACCAGTTCTGCGTCGGTAATCGCCACCGCCTCCCAGCACCTTCTACCCCTTTCTACCTCCAATTCACTTGGACGGTTCGCGCTCAGGAGAAAAATTTATGCAAAAAAGAGCCTGGGAGGTCCAGGCTCTTACTAGGTGAAGCTATCTCAACTTAAATTCGGCATAAATGTGCTCGTATTCGTCCAGCACCTTGTCAACTGCAATATAGAAGCTGGTGTTCTCCACCACCTCGTCGGGCAGGTTGAGCATGGGATTGTTCCGGTAATCCTCAGGAAGGTAAGGCTCTGCTGCCTTGTTGGGCGTGGTAAACTTGGTGAGATCCGCAATTCTCGCGGCAATCTCAGGCCGCATAATAAAGTTCAGGAATTGATAGGCCCCATCTTTGTTTGGTGCCTGCTTAGACATTACCCAGCAGTCGATGAAAATGGGCATTCCTTCGGTGGGGAAAACCGGCTCCAGCTTGGGGTCGGCCGCATTGCCCTTCACCGCCTGGTTGGAGTACATAAAGCCCGCCACCGCTTCCCCATTGATCAGGGAGTCTTCGGGGGTGTTGGTCTCGAAACGCACAATATTGGGTTTGAGGGCAAAGAGTTTCTCTCTGGCCTCGGCTACCTTCGCCGGATCAGTCTCGTTGTACTCATAGCCTAAAGACTTGAGCACAATACCCATAATCTCAACTGACCAGTCCACCACAACCACCTTGTTGCGAAGCTCTTCCTGCCAGAGATCGCTGTAAGTGGTAATGGGCTGAGCACCCAAGTTGGCCACCTCTTCCTGGTTTACCAGGAGCAGCGAAATGGAGATGGCGTAGGGGATGGAAACCTCGTCTTTAGGATCATAGTAGTTCCCATGATACACTGGGTTGATATTGGCGTAATTGGGCAGCTTAGATTTGTCCAGAACTTCCAGCATGCCATTCTGGCGCAGAATATCCACCATATAGTCGGTGACAACCAGCAGATCGTACTGGTCAGGATTGGCTTCCAAAAGGGATTGCATATCTTCGTTGGAAGTGACTTCCTTATAGTTTACAATAATACCTGTTTCCTTAGTAAACTCATCAATCACCTCGCGGGGTACAAAGTCTCCGCCCCAGGTCATCAACGTGATCTCCTTGGGAGCCTCTTCATTTCCCCTGGTGATGAAGTATACCGCTGCCCCGGCGGCAACCACCAATACAGCTAAAATAAGCACTAAATTCCTTCTCCTCAACTACAAAACCCCCTTAGTTTGCTTTTTGGCCCACAGCTGGCTCAAGCCCACCACAAAGAACGTTCCCACCAAGATCAGGGTGCACAGGGCATTTACCTTGGGAGTAACGCCAACCCGCATCATGGAGAAGATATGCACCGGCAGGGTTGTGGTCTTGGGCCCCGCCATATAAGTGGAGATGATCACATCATCCAGCGACATGGCTAAGGCCAGGAGTGCCGAAGTGATAATGGAAGGCGCGACTAGCGGCAGGATAATGGTATGCACCACCTGCCACTTGGTAGCCCCTAAATCAAGAGCCGACTCCAAAATGGAGCGGTCAATCTCCCGCAGGCGCAGCTGCACCATAATGTACACATACGGTACACAGAACAGCGAATGGGAAAGCACCAGGGTGAGATGGCCAAAGGGCAGCCGCAGCCCATTAAAGAACACCAAGAGTGACACCGCCAGGGCTATTTCAGGTACAATGAGGGGAAGCAGCATCACTCCCTGAATGGCCCTTTTCATGCGCACACTCACCGCCATGGCCACCACCGCAGTAAAGGTGCCCAATACCGCTGAAACCAAGGCTGTGAGCACCGCCACTTCCATACTCACCTTAAAGGACTGGGCGATCACCCGATCCCTGAACAGCTCCTGGTACCAGCGGAATGAAAAGCCGCTCCACTGGGCCGTGGACGAGCTGGCATTAAATGAGTACAGAATTACACTGAGTACCGGCAGATAGAGAAGAACAAAGAAGAGGGACAGATAGACTATGCCCAATTTGGAACGTTTCATTGGAACAAATCCTCCCCCAACCTGTCCTTAGTAACCCTGCTGTAGAGGGACAAAACCGCCAGCACTAGGACAATCATGCCCACAGAAAACGCCGCGGCCAGGGGACGGTTCCTGCCCCTGGTGACCAAGGTGTTGATTAAATTACCCAGGAAAATGGTATTTCCTCCCCCTAAAAGATCAGAAACGAAATAAAGGCCCAGGGCGGGAATGAAAACCAAGGTAAACCCACCAGCAATACCAGGCACAGTTAAGGGGAGGGTGATCTTCATAAAGGTCTGCACCTTCCCTGCCCCCAGATCATAGGAGGCTTCCAAAAGCGAGCGGTCCAGCTTATCCACGGAGTTGTAGACAGCAACTATCATAAAGGGAAGCAGCATATATACGGTACCCACTAAACTGGTGCCAAATTTGTACATTAAAGGCAGGGGCTCGGCAATCACTCCCAGAGCCACCAGGAGGTTGTTGATTACACCGGTTTTGCCCAGGAGAATCATCCAGCCATAGGTCCTTAAGAGACTGGAAATCCAAAAGGGCAGCATAATTAAGCCGATGGCCAAAGTCCGCCTTTTAGCATCTAGATTTGCTGTAATGTAAGCCACTGGATAGCCAATGACCAGGGTGACTAACCCTGTGAGTAGAGCAAGCAGCAGGGAGTTTAGGAACACCCGGAGATAAATTGGATCGAACACCCTCTGATAGTTCTCCAGGGTAAACTGATACACGATATTCCCCAAGTGATCCCGGGATAAAAAGCTGAGGGCCAGCACAAAGATGAGGGGTACCCCAACCAAAAATCCGAACCACACTAAAATGGGAATGGCCAATAGATTCTGCTTGAGCGTCTTCATACCACATGCCTCTCTGACCAGCCGGGTTCCTTGGGGAGCAAAATCGCTCCGCTCTCTTCCCAGGCTGCGTAGACCGTATCGCCCACCGCGCAGTCGCAGTCTGTTTTCTGGTATTCCACGATGGTCAGCACCTGATCTAAAACCTTCACTTCGATGCGGATCTGCGAGCCCGCGTAGTGAATGGACAGAACCTCGCCCTTAAAGGCGTTTTCCACTGCCTCGCAGGA
>JAKOUW010000002.1 GCA_029782365.1 Chloroflexota bacterium | reverse complement strand
AGTGTCACTTCCCACACTATTTGACCGCCGTTTTCTCAGATTATTTGACCGGGAAGGCGAGTGACGCCTTCCCGGATTTTGTTGGTTTAAACCATAAATTCATTCTCTAGTACCACCCGGACCATATGATCATCCACCAAGCTTTTTCTCCGGGCAAAGGCGTCGAGAAGACAAGCGGTACATACATTGTTGATTTTGCGGGCGATCCCGCCGCTATACTCATGAATGACTTCGACCGCATTTTCCGTAAACAAGGCGTTTTGCACGCCGGCGATTTTAAGATGATGCGCGATGTAGCCTCTTGTCTCTTCAAGCTCCATGCCGGAGAGATGAAACCGGAGGTTCACCCGTTGGGTGATGGCCTCATAGATCTGCATCTGCAAGATCCGGCGCAGTTCCGGCTGGCCTAAGAGGATTAAGCTCATCGGGCTGTACGAGTCCATTCTGAAATTGGTCAGAAACCGGATCTCTTCCAGCATTTCTTTACCGAGCAGATGCCCTTCATCGATGATAATAACCGGGGTTTTCCGCTGGTTGTCATGCAAATCCATGATTACCCGGTGCAGTTGGCGTTTGGCGTCCCCCCGGTAAAACTTCGGTTCCTGCCCCAGTTGGTGCAGGGCTTCCCAGTAAAAATTGCGGGGCGTTAGTTTGGAGTCGCTAATGTACAGGACCTGGTATTTGGCTGGATTCAGTTGTGCGGTCAAAACCCGGGCGGCTGTGGATTTGCCGGAACCTACTTCCCCGGTGAAAAGGCCAAACTGTTTTTTGCCGGCCACATATTTCATCCGCGCGACTAACTCCAGATAGCCCTGGGTTTCATAAAGCTCGTTGGTTTCAAGGTCCCGTCCAAACGGGGTTTTGGCAAACCCGTAAAACTGCTCAAACATCGCCATCTTCCTCCAATCCCCGGAAGGAAATGGCGCCTAAGCGTTTCTTCCGCCGGGCTTTAGCCCGTTCAGTTAAGATCTCAAGGTAACGCGACCGGTCCGTTTTTGCAGGTTCCGGGGTTTCCGGTGCAAAACGGTCTTTGTTCTTTACCAACTCCCGTGCGTCACGGTCTTTTCGGCCGTTTACCCATATCTCCACGGTTTCCGGGGCGAAGGGGTCAAAACGGATCTCGACCGTTTTCCCGGCAAGGTCCGGCCCAACGTCGTACAGCTTGTTCCGGTATTTGATACAACCCGTCGCATCGACCTTCCGGTCGTCTTCCCACAAAAACGCTTCCCGCAACTCTTCGGCGCTGCTGAACCTGAGCGGCCTGGTGTCGCCGGCGAAACGGGCCGCCGGTGTTTCCCCCAAAGAGCTGTGTTCTTTGTGGTTGTAACTTTCCTCCAGCCAGCAGGCAAAGGCGGCGTTTAGTTCTTCGAGGGTCTTGGGGTTGAGCAGTTTCACTTCTGCCACGAACTGGTCGACGGTCCCCAGAAACCGTTCGATCTTCCCTTTGGCCTGCGGGCTGTACGGCTTAGTGTTTACATGCCTGATGTTCAACCTGGCGCAGGCGATCCGGAACCAGCGGGAGACGAAGATTTTTCCGTTGTCAACGTAGACTGTATCAGGGATCCCCCGCTTTAGGATGGCCTTCTTGAAGCAGTCTTCTAAAACCGGTAAGCGTTGTTCGAAGTAGAACTGGGCGTGGGGAACGAGCCGGCTGTAGTCGTCGATGAAGGCCATCAGGTAGGTGCGGCGCTTTTTCTGCGGGTTATTGGGATCCGGCAGATACGGCCCGTATTTCAAATCGGCCTGCCACAGCATGTTCCGGTGCGCTTTCTGAAACCTTTTGCAACCTTTGGCCTTTGCTTTCGAGATCTTTTTTACACCGAGCCTGTCTAGCTGCCGAGCTACGGTTGAAGGGCGCAGGGTTCCCGGTTTGATTTTCCCTTCCCCTTCCAGGATCTCAATGACCTGGCGGATGCTCCGTTCCGGCAACTCTTTTTTGAGCTCTGCTGCTTCTTCTAGGATCTCCTTTTTGATTGCCCTAGTTTTCCCTGCGTCAATTCTGGTTTTGGGGTAAAGCCCGGCAAAGCCCTTTTCCCGGTAGGCCGCCACGTAACGGCGGATTGTCCGCTCTGAGTAGGATGTCTTTGCGAGGATCGCTTTTCTCCGCCGACGCCGTTCTGCTTCTTCCAAATCCGGTTCCAAAAGCGGCGCGATCAGTTGAAATCTTGTCAGCGCAATCTCTTGAAGGTTCTGTTTTTTTTCTTTGATGGGGTCCACTCTCCTTTGCGGTCAATTTTTCTTTAATTTACCGTAAAGGCGTGGACCTTTCCAGGACATTCCGTGTGGGTTTTTAAAGATAGACCGGTGGGGGCGGGCCCAGGCTCATTAAAATATTGACCAGCCCGAACTCGCATGAGTGTTTTACCGGACCCCCCAGTACCGCCATGAGCAGCCCTGTTTGCTGCTTCAGTTGCCGGAATACCGGGCCTTTTTTGGGCAGTCGAAAGCGTCCGAAACCAGCCAGGAGACTTGTCAGAGTCATGATCGCTTCCTGGACATCTTCTTTAAACCGGCGTATCCAGCGAAGAGTGGTTTTGATCGCTTGTCCATCACAGGTTACCGCTTCCGCTGGAACCTTTTGCTTTGTGTATTTTGTCACGGCTTCTTCTCTGACTTTTTGACTGTACCGGCTTCTCGGCCTCAAAAAGTCCGGAAGCAGGGCGTGGGTCTTCCGGCATGTTACGCAAAGTACTCGCCGGATGGTGATGGTATGTATCTCATAATTTTCCCTTACTTTTCTTTGGTACTGGCCGTGCCAGTGGCAATCACCAGTGCAAACCGGACAAACTACTTTCTCCGGTAAATATCTTAGATAATTTTCTCGATAACTCTTGATTCCGTCCCCTAAATACAGTATGATCATAGTGTTTGTTGGGGGCGGGATCTTGCCTCGGAGGTAGAGCTGCTACTCGTTGACCCTCCAGAAAAATCCCGCTTCCTCCTTTTTTGGGGATCCCCTTTCGAGTCTAAGCAGCTTTTTCCTCCTTAGCGGACAGAAATTGTGAGAAATCTTCGGTCATTTTATGTGGGAAAAAACA
>JAKOUW010000052.1 GCA_029782365.1 Chloroflexota bacterium | reverse complement strand
GTTGCTGCTGACGGCAGCCGTTTTAGCGCTTATCCTGGCCGGCTGCACCACGGCCGGCGACTCCGCGGAGCCCGAACCCCAGGGGAACAATCTGGACCAAACGCCGCCCGCCCTTCCAGGTCCCGAAGATCCCGAATACGGCGCCTATGTCCTGCCCCCCGAGTGCTGGGGAAAGGGGAAAGTGCTGGAGGGGAACCTGGAAATGGGCTACCTCATGGTGGGATTTAACGTGCCCGCCGGGACATCGCTTTACGCTCCTTTTGACGGCAAAATTGGGCTTGTATCTCTCGAAGATTACAGCGCCAATTCCGAGCCCTGCGAAGGTCTATCGCTTACGGCGCCGGGCAGCCTCAACGGCATTTACGCTTACAATGTCAGCGGGTCGGCGGACGCCACCGTGAAGGCGGGAGATGTTTTCGCCCAAGTGACCTCAGAGGAATACATATTTCCAAGATACTACGATAAAGTTAACCTGATCCTGGAGTTTAATCTCTTTGACGTAGAAGCAAAGGAATACGCCCAGATGCGAGCCCTTTTTGAGAAAATCATGGAGCACCTTGTCAAAGCCTAGCCGGGAGGAGCCGGCTGTAACAGAACCGCCATCTTTCCATTAAGGGGACGCGCCAAGTTCACCGTCATTTCATCGTCCCCTCGACTCACTGGTGGTGTAATGCTGCAAGGTGGTTTTTATTTTCTCCAGGGAAACCGGCTTGGCCAGGTAATGATGAAAACCGGCCTCCCTGGCTTTTTGAATGTCCTCCGGGCGGGCGTAGCCGGTTAAAGAAACCAGGTAGACATTTTTCAAGTCATCGTCGGCGCGGAATAACCGGGCTACTTCGTATCCGTCCATGTCGGAAAGCCCAATATCGCACAGCAGCAAGTCAGGCTTGAATACTTTGGCCATTTCCAGGCCTTCCTTGCCCTCCCACGCTACCATTACCTCGTGGCCCTCTTCCACCAGCAGGAGCTTGAGGGTGTCGGCCACGTCTTTGTTATCTTCAATCACCAGCACGCGCAGTCCCTGGCAGGAGGCAGCAGCGGCAGTTTCATCCTCCGGGGCCAAAACAGGCCCGTCTGCCAGGGGCAGGCGCACTGTAAACACCGACCCCTTGCCTGGACCGTCGCTATGGGCGTTTATGTCTCCGCCGTGCAGCCGCACCAATCCCCTGGCCAGGACGAGGCCAATTCCCAGGCCGCTGCCGTTGCGGCCCGTTGAAATATCGGCCTGCATGAAGGGAACGAACAGGTTCTTCAGCAATTCCGGGCTCATGCCGATGCCGCTGTCCTTCACGCGTATAACTGCGCACTGACGATATTTGCCTTCCGTTACGGCAACAAGGGTATGGCCGCCGGGATCGGTATATTTAACCGCGTTGCGCAGCAGGTTCCCCAGCACCTGGGAGATGCGAGCCGGATCCACTTCCACGTAAAGCTCGCTCGCCGCCGGTTGGAACTGCAGGTAGACTCCCTTGTTATGAAATTCCTCGCGATAATCATCAACAGTCTGCCGGATCAAGGCGTTTAACTCCATGCGCTCTTTTTTTAATTCTATTTTGTTCCGGTTAATCCGGGTGACATCCAGCAGGTCGTCCACCAGGCGGGAAAGGTGGGCTGTCTGCCGGCCAATGATTTCTATGGCTTTTTTAGCCTGGTTGCTGACCGGCTCAGCTTTTTTCAACAGGGAAAGGCAAAGTATGATCGACGCCAGCGGGTTGCGTATTTCGTGGGAGAGCATGCCGATAAAATCATCTTTACGCCGATCGGCTTTCTGCAGCTCTTGGGCCAGGTTCCGGTAACGCTCCTCGCTCCTGCGGAGAGCCTCTTCAACTTGTGCGCGCTCGATAAGATCCGCCGCCAGCCGCGCCAGGACATCAAGAATACTGGTTTCATTCTCTGTCAGATCGTGGGGCTGACGCCAGTAGGTGGAAAACATGCCAATGAGGGAGCCGTCCCGGGCAAGCAAAGGCGTGGTCTGGACAGCACGGATGCCAATTTTATTGTATGATTCCAGGTAGATGCTGCCGGCCATGTACTCGCACTGGAGGACATCCGGGAAAACTACTCTTTGGCGCGTATTTAGGGCCAACCCGCAGGAACTCCGCGAGCGCGGAGTTACCCACTTCCATGCCCCGATGTCTGCCTCGTTAAATCCACGCTGCCTCAGGAGGCGAAGCCCGCCCCCCTCCCCGCCATCGGGAATATACAGTTGAAAACAGGCGTAATCAGAGTGCAGGAGCTGCATCGCCGTCTCCAGTATTTGATCATAAAGCTCTTCAATATTATCGGCTTGAATAAGCCTGGTGCTGATATTTTGAAGCAGCTTGGCCGCCTCCAGCTCCAGGGCATATTCCCTTTCGCTCTCGTTTCGTAAATTAATTGGATTTGCCTGTTCGGAAATCTCCTGGATGACCCCTACCGCACCGCTTATATTGCCTGATTCGTCCTTAATCGGCGCCCCTGACAGCGCGACCACGGCTGCCTTGCCATCCAATTTCTTTATGCCGGCCACTAAGCCCCTGCTCT
>JAKOUW010000037.1 GCA_029782365.1 Chloroflexota bacterium | reverse complement strand
TGATTGTACTGCCATGATCAGTAACAGTACTGGAGGCGCCCACCAAGCATGGTTATTGTATCAGAATACCAGCTGATTGAAAACCCCACCCGGGGTGTTTTTTGTTAGGAGCGGGGAGCAGCATTGTTGCCCTTGCTGTGGTGGTGCGCTGAAAGTCGTAGGCAGCAGGAGACGGGGCTACATCGGTGATACCGGGGAACGCGTGATTTTGGTGATCCGGCGGTTAAGGTGTGAGCTGTGCAAGCGGATACACCACGAACTCCCTGACATTCTGGTTCCGTACAAGCGCCACTGCAGTCAGAGCATTGAGCAAGTGATAGCCGGTGAGAAGGGGTTAAGCGTGGTAGCCGATGAGTCCACCATTAACCGCTGGAAAAAGTGGTTTAGGGCATTGGCTGGTTATTTCCTTGGTTGTTTAATTTCCATTGCTGCCCGCTTCACAAAAGGTGCTGTGGAAGAGAGATCCGAACTTCCCGGGTCCTCGCTCCAAAGGATCTGGGCTCACGTTGGGGATGGGTCCGGCTGGCTGGCCAGGATTGTCCGACCGGTGGCAAACGCAAATTATTGGGTGCAGACCCGTTCTGCATTTCTGTCCGGTTAAAGGAGCAGTAGACTCATGTTAAACCCTGCATTTGAAGGAGGCATTAACATGAGAGACCGGAAAAAGGCAGAAGAGATCGCTACAGAACGTCTGCAACTCCTCTTGCCGCTGCTGGCGGAGGGTTTAGATTCCGCCAGGGCCAGGCAACTCAGGGGGCAGATCTGTACCCGGGCAGGTATTTCCGAACGGACCCTGCGCCGCTACCTGGCCCGTTACCAGGCGCAGGGCTTCGATGGCCTGAAGCCAAAAAGCAAAGGCTGCTCTAGGGAGCCGGCCATACCGCCGGAAGTTCTTGAGCAAGCCATATTGCTGCGCCGCGAGGTCCCCGGCCGCAGTGTGGCCCAGATTATTGAAATTCTTGAATGGGAAGGGCTGGCTGAGCCGGGGCAGATCAAACGCAGCACCTTGCAAGAGAAACTCGCCCAAAGGGGTTACAGCACCCGGCAGATGAAGACATACGCCGCTACCGGCATTGCAGCCAGGCGGTACCAGCAAAGGCACCGGAATCAGCTTTGGCATTCAGATATCAAGTACGGGCCGTACTTACCCATCGGTAAAGACGGGGCCAAAAAGCAGGTTTACCTGGTGAGCTTTTTAGACGATGCCACCCGCTTTATTCTTCACGGCCAGTTTTATCCCGTGTTAGATCAAATCATTGTCGAAGACTGCTTCCGCCAGGCCGTTCAAAAATTCGGAGTGCCTGACAGCGTTTTTTTCGACAATGGGACCCAGTACCGAAACAGGTGGATGGCCCGTGCCTGCGCCAAGATGGGCATCCGGCTGCTTTTTGCCAGGCCATACTCCCCGGAAAGCGCTGGCAAGCAGGAGAGGTTCAACCGGACCGTTGATGCTTTCTTAAATGAAGTAGCTCTGGAGAAACCGGAAAGCTTAACTGAACTCAACCGGCTGTTCTGGGTCTGGTTGGAAGAATGCTATCAGAACAAACCTCACAGTGCCCTGGGGGGCAAAAGCCCCGAAGCGACATACCGCGGCAGTAAAAGGGCATTAAAATTCCTGCCCCCCGAAGTTATCGCCAATGCTTTTTTACACTGTGAAGAGAGAAAAGTGGACAAAGCCGGTTGCATCAGCTTCCGGGGGGAAAAGTATGAAGTCGGCTTAAATTTCATCGGCTGCACAGTAGATGTGATCTATGACCCTGCAGATATTGCCCGGCTGACCATTGAGTATGAAGGCCACCCGCCCTGGATGGCCAAAAAGCTTGTCATTGGCGAAAGAACTGGGCCGCGCCCCAAGCTGCCGCCTCATCTTTTGCCCCACCCTGCTGAAAGGTCAAGGCTGCTTAGCGCTGCCTTAAAACAAAATGAAGAGCGCCAAGCACGCCAGATACCTGCCGTAACCTACCGCAGGGCGGGAAAGGACGGTGCGAAAGATGATTGAGGCTTTCTACGAACTGTCCCATACGCCCTTTACCAGGGATATCCCTACTACCGAGCTGTACCTTTCTGTGATGATGGAGGAGGTCTTAGGCCGCCTCGAACACGCTGCCAAAAGACAGCTTTTTGCCGTGATGACCGGCGACTGCGGTACCGGCAAGACAACCATTATTCGCAAGCTAAAAGACAGCCTGGACCCGCGTGAGTTTATGCTGTTGTATCTGGCGGACTCCAAGCTAACCCCGAGACATTTCTACAAGGGTCTTTTAGAACAGCTGGGCTGCGAGGCCAAGTTCTACCGCGGGGACGCCAAACGGCAGCTGCACCGGGAGATCGAAATGATGAAAGGGATTTACCACATGCAGCCTGTTGTAGTTGTCG
>JAKOUW010000033.1 GCA_029782365.1 Chloroflexota bacterium | reverse complement strand
CTGCCCAAAGCCAATCGGCAAGGGGAAATCCAGACAGGCGTATTGTTTCATTTCGTCGTCGACAAAAAACGCGCGATCCAGTGAAAGAAAACTTTTTTCAAGCTTCGTCTGATCCATCACTGCTCACCTACTTTTGAGAGCTGAATCATGATCTGAGTGCGTTCCCGCTGGATGAAAGGGGTAATATGGTGGTGCAGGCGGTAGCCAAAGACGCAAAAAAGGTGACAGGTCACCGTCCCCTGTCACCCTTGGCGGTGCAGTACTGCTCGATCCAGATCGGCCTTGGGAATTCGCAACATCGACATGGGCCTCACCGGAGGTGTTTTGATCCGGACCCGGTAATTGGCATGAGCCGCCTCAAGCACCACCCCATCCTCATCGTTCACTATCTCAGCCACATCCACCTCGACCAGCTGATCCCGAGGCTGAATGATCTCCACCCGCGAGTTGGCTGGGAAGAAATTGCGTACACCAACCACCGCCTCCCCAGTCTGCTCATTATATGCCTCTACCGTGCCGACAAAATCATATGTCTGCAGATACGCCGAACTCGCTGGATAAGTCCCTGCCCGTTCCCCGAAGAAAAACCCGGGGTAGTACGGCCGGTGGCTCACCTTGTTCACTTCCGCCAGCAGCTGCGGATCAAGCACGTATTCGTCCGGATTGGCGGCATAATCGTCCAGCGCTTTGCGGTACGCTCGGACCACCGTCCCCACATAGTAGGCGCTTTTCATCCGCCCTTCGATCTTCAGGCTGTCCACTCCAGTCGCGATCACTTCCGGGAGATACTCCAGCAAACACAAATCTTTGGAATTGAAGATATAAGTCCCTTCCCCCGTCTCCTCAACCGGAAAGTACTCGCCCGGCCGCTTGCTCTCCATCACCGAATACTTCCAGCGGCAGCTTTGGGTGCACTCACCCAGGTTAGCCTCCTTGCCGGTCATCACAGCACTCAGCAGGCACCGGCCCGAATAAGCCACACACATCGACCCGTGGACAAACAATTCAAGTTCACAGTCAACCTTGGAGCGGATCAGCTGAATCTCATCCCGGGTACACTCCCTGGCCAGCACGATCCGGGCAATACCAAAATCACTCCAAAACCGCGCTGCTTCCCAGTTGACCGTGTTGGCCTGCGTGCTCAAATGCAGCGGAAGCTCGGGAGCACAGCGCCGGGCAATGCTGATCACACCCATATCGGTAACGATGATCGCATCAACCCCAATATCCCGCAAATAGGCCAGATACTCCGGCAGCCCCTCCAGGTGTTGGTTGTGGGGAATAATGTTCACAGTCACATATACCTTGACGCTCCGCTCATGGGCATAATCCACCACCGCGCGCAGCTCCTCGTTGGTGAAGTTGCCGGCTTGGGCCCGCATCCCGTACAGCTCACCCGACAGGTAAACCGCGTCCGCGCCATAGGCGATGGCCGTCACCGCTTTTTCCATGTTTCCCGCAGGCGCCAAAAGTTCAGGAATCTTGACTTTCATGCCCTCAACTCCCAAAGCAGTCATTTCGGATGTTAGTACCCCAACGCCCTTCTGGCCGCCACATGCTCTTCAAAAGTCCTGCTGAATTGATGCGTGCCGTCTGGTTTGGCGACAAAGTAGAGATAATCCACATCGGCAGGCTCCAATACCGCCAAAATCGACTTCAGCCCCGGGCTGGCAATCGGCCCCGGCGGCAGCCCATCATAGCGGTAAGTGTTGTAGGGCGAATCGATCTCCAGGTCACTGTACAGCACACGGCTGCGGTTTTCAGTCATCACATACCGCACCGTGGGATCCGCCTGCAGCCGCATGTTGAGCTTCAGACGGTTAAGATAAACCGCCGCCACCAGCGGCCGTTCAAAATCATAGATCACCTCTTTTTCCACAATGGAAGCCAGGGTGATCACTTCATGCAGCGTGTATTTATCGTCCAGAAGGCTCAAGTCCACTTTGGAGATCACAACGTCCACAAAGCGGCTGACCATTTGCCGGATAATCGCTTCTTCACTTTGCTCCTTGGCAAAGTGATAGGTGTCGGGGAACAAATAGCCTTCCAGGCTGGGAATCGGCAGTTCAACCGGGAACTGCTCG
>JAKOUW010000030.1 GCA_029782365.1 Chloroflexota bacterium | reverse complement strand
CGGGATCTTGAAACCATAATCTGTATCAAGGAAGACCGCCAAGCAAAGTGCTCTGTAATCTCCTACTCTGGCCGCAAGTACAAGCTGGTTGACCAAAAAGGCAAGCTTGCATCTTTGCCGCCCAGAGCCAAGGTTCAAGTACTAATCCACTTGGATGACTCCATAGAAGCCATGTACCAGGAAAAACTGTATTCCCTTTGCGAATTGGAACCCGTACCGGCACCCAAGCCTGTATCTGCCCCTGCTGGGAAAAAACCCACAGGCCGCAAACCTAATCCCAACAACCCGTGGCTGAAGTTCAAGATTCCACCGAAACACGATGACCCGGTAGAACAGTACTTCCAGAAGAGAAACAAAATCCAGTGGTTGTTCTGGCTCAAGAGGTCGTAGTCGATAACGGTACAAGCCCTCTGGTGGGATTCTTACTGAGCCCAGAGGTTCTGGGTGTTGTTGCCGTGGTGTTGGTCGGTATGATCGCTATCTGGGGGCGTAAGTGGCTGAATCACTTCCGCGTGGTCTTTCAGGTCTGGCACTACGTGGAGAAGATGGGCATCTTGGCCAATCTGAAGGGTTACGAGAAGCTTGCGTTGGCCATGGACGTGTTCCAGGACCGGTTCTACGAGCAGTTTGGAAAAGAGCCGAAGCCCGGTGACGAAGGGTGGGCCGTGAAGATCCTTACGTGGCTGTGCAGGTTGGAGGATAAGGAGCCCATTGAGGATTTTTTCGACGAGCCTACACCGCCCTCAAACTTGGAGAACTCGGGAGAGGTGCTAGCGTAGGGGACAACCCCGTCTACTGGCAAGGCAAGGACATAACGTCTCGCCAGTGGAGGGCATATCAGGACGCTCTGCAACGCAGCGAGGCCCAGTGGTATGAGTCCACCAGGACCCTTGTCCCGGACAAGCTGCCGCCACTAAAAATAGGAGACAAGGTGTGGGGAGAGCACGAACCCCGCATAACCATTACACCCCGATCCGAGTGATCGGGGTATTTTTTTCACGTTAGCGTAAGCGGCGGTGAGGACTACATCGCTATTACGGTAGAACCAAAATAACACATACCCCACCACCCGGTGGGGTTTGTCGTTGCAGGATTTGGGCACACTATGTGGAAAATGATGACAAAAAAGGGGTTGATGTGGTGCGGAAACTAGTCCCTCTTTTGTTAATCACGTTGCTTCTGGCCGGATGCGTAGGCGGCACGCAGGTGAAGATCGCAGAGCTAGAGTGGGAGTACCCCAGCGGTTATCTATCGACCGGTTATCTGCGTGGTACAGTCAAAAACACAGGCCGGGTAGGCATACGCTATATGGAGATAGGAGTGCAGCTCAAGCAGAACGTGTTCGACTTCCCTCCCGGTGAGTTTGAGTATCAGGTTTTCTGGTCTACGAGCCCGGGCGGAGTACCGATGTAATAGCACCCATGAGGGTGCTTTTCTTCGCCTGCGGCATTCGGTGTTGACATTTTATCTTTTTTGATCATATAATAAGGCATGAGTTAGACCCCGCCGCGCCTCTTAATTAGTTATCTAATTAATGCGTACCATGGCGGGGTTGTGCTTTTTGAGAGAGCGCCTGAATGCCATTCAAGAGGTCGTCGGTTCGATTCCGTCTGGGCCCACCCTAAAAATACGTATTTCCAGCCGCACCGCCTGCACTTGTAAAGGCCCTTAGTTACCCCCAGGTTCTCCTGCACCGTCTTGAATGGATAATTAGCAAGGCCGCACTTATCGCAAGCACAAACAATGTCTTTGGCCTTCTGTTCGGCCATGTTCAGCTCACCCCCTGGTTTTGTCTTTTTCATTACTCGCTCGCTCCTTCTTTTCAAACTTTAGGCAGCTCACCACTTGCCCTATAACCTGCTTGCAGTTCTT
>JAKOUW010000026.1 GCA_029782365.1 Chloroflexota bacterium | reverse complement strand
GAATAGAGCAATATAGTGACAGTTTTTCAAGAGCAAAATTTGCAGAAGGAGTTCAACCTCCGAATGTAGTATAGTCTGATTGAGGGCTAGACCGACGGGTCGAAAAGTGGCCATCCTGAGCCACCTGCCCTCCTACAATCAATCAGGACGCGACTACAGGAGGTTGCAAAAGTGAATAGTGTTGTATCCTTGTCCCAAGGCTCCGTTGGCGTACCTATCATTGAGGCATATCTATTTGCGGAGCGTGATAAGCGTACCATATCGCATATAGCTGCAAAAACAGGTCACACAGAGAGTGAAGTTAGACGCTTTCTTGTCAAACTGGAAGAACGGTATGAGTCGCCAGAGTCAGGATTGGAATTGCGCTGGATTGGCGATACTGTTGAAATTGCTCCAAAACACAAGTACGCTCAAAGTCTTTACGCAGGTTCAGAGCATGCTCATAAAAAATCAGAAGAGCTCATTAGCGCTTTCCTTCAGGCAAAACAACTTGCTGATTCCACTGCTAAGGGTTATAGAGGATTCTTGATGAGATTCGCCTCCACACTAGATGTATCAGTAGATAATGCGGATACCCAAGCTATTAGAGCGTTTCTGGATGATGAGCGTAAACGTGGCAACTCTACTAACTCTATAGTCACCAAAATTCACAGGCTAAATTCATTTTATGGATGGCTACTGCAAGAGGAATACATCTTGAAAAACCCCATGAACCGGGTGGAGAAACCACAGGAAACTAAAACTCCGCCTAAATATTTGACCTATGAAGAGCTTGAGCTTTTGAGAGAAACAGCTGAAGGTGTCACTAAGGTTATTTTTGAAGTGTTGTACGCTACGGGCCTGAGAGTAAGTGAGTTGGTTAATCTAGACCGCCAGGATATCGACTTTATTGAAAAGACAGTCTGGGTTAAAGACGGCAAAGGTGGAAAGGCTAGAAAATCCAAACTGAGTACAAGAGCTGCCATGATACTCAAGCAGCATTTGGCTACCAGGGTCGATGACGAACCTTGGGTATTTAGGAGTAATTTCAAGCAGAGAATGTCTACTCACTCAGTTGGAAGGTATCTAAGGATACTGGGAGAAAAGGCTGGGCTCAGGCGCAGGTTAACCCCCCACATGTTAAGACATACCTTTGCTACACACTTGTTGGATGGCGGAACTCCTATTGATCTTGTACAGTATTTGCTGGGCCATGAAAGTGTGAAAACCACGCAGGTATATGCCCAGACGAATCCAAAGAACGTTGAACACTTCTATGGTAGAGTGTTTCCATAAAATAACAAAGAGCCTCTTAATTAGGGGGCCCTTTTTGATCTACTTATAAGGCAGGTGATATCGTGATACCAGCTAACCGCCAGATACATGCCAAACTTGAAATTATACGCCCCAGCGGGCGGGTTGATGTAACGCCTTATCTGGAAGCGGCGGAAGTTGAGCTAGGCAGCATTGAGGACTTAGGCACCGGAACCGGCGCCGATATTGGAGTCCGCACTCTCACATTTTCACTCCGCAACGACGGACAGCGCGTGCAATACTGGAGCACAGATACCTTATTAGGGGACAGTGAGAAAGTGTTGGGGGACACCGAAGATGGTGTGGACTTAACCGCAATAATTGGCACCGGCAAGTGGGCACGACACAGCTTCGCGCCACGTGACAAACAGAGCGATTGGAACGTGGTTGCTGGTGAGTGGGAACCTTTATTGTGGCCTTATCGGGGAGTGGTGTTCCAAGTCGCGGTAACCGCACCAGGAATGGCACCTACCAACTGGATCACTTTGTTCGAGGGCTACCTGGGCGACAATATCACCACAGAGCCGCATAGGGTTACAGTGCGTTGTAGGGATAAGTCCAAACGTCTGCAAGACGCTTACATTGATACCCCCAAAACCTACACGGGCCCAATGGCAGCAGAAGCCCTTATCCAGGCGATTATCAATGATTACGTTGAGAATCCGCCACAACTGTACTGCCCTGTTCCCAGCGGGATCACCTTTGACGAGATGAAAGTGGAGTACGTTTCGGTGTGGGACGCCATCCAAAACGTGGCCAAGCAGATGGGGTGGTTCCTTGGATACAGGTGGAATGGAACGAGTTACGCTTTAACCTTCATCGAACCACCAAGAAGCAAAGATGTTGCAGATTTTCACTTTGATTGGGAAGATGATATTTATCAAGAAAGTTTAGACATCGGAGACGCAGACATAAGAAATGCCTTAACTTTGTCTTACCGAGATAAGGAAACAGGCGAAAGAGTGACGTTAAGTTACAGGGATTTCCCTCAACTTAAAAACCAAGAATCAATCGACGAATACGGTAAGCGTGCAATGCAAATCGAAGAAGCTGACACTTCGCTTATTGACACCGAGGAAAAAGCCCTGGCTTTTGGGGCGAAATGTATATGGGATTTGTCGGAACTTTCAGCAACCGACAAGTTGGATCTGCCTTTACTGCCGGAGTTGGATCTTTTCAGCACGTTCACCATAACAAAACCGCTTATCAGCAGTACGGAGGATTTCTATGCCGTCCAGTCCATTCGTCATACGCTTCAATTCAGCGAGAACGGGCGTTTTCGCACGGAAGTGATTGCGGCCGGGCGTGTGGTGGGGGCAAAGACCAAGTGGAAGTGGATGGAAACCAGGCCCGGAAGCCCTGGTGATCCAAAGAAGCAAGGCCCGCCTGGACCGCCTGGCAAAGATGGATACACCCCACCGATACCTGCTGATCCGGTGTGGGGCAACTATCGTCTCACAAAGGATGGGCTTTTGCTAACATGGAAGAAAGCGGCCGATGCCACTGATTATGAAATCCGGTCAAATCTCAACTGGGGCTATTCTGACGGCATTTTGTTCCGTGGTTACGATCATCAGGCGGTGATTATGCCTTGGGATAGGCAAATGACGCTGTATATACGTTCTCTCAACAGCGCCGGCGAATACAGCGACAACTATGCCACGCTGGACGTGGATCTGCAAGCGCCACCTGCTCCTAACCCAGTGACAGTCGAGCCGTACTTTAGCGCCTTGAAAATCACTGTTAATCCGGTCAGCGCTGATGGTATTATCGGGTATGATCTGTTGATCACCAACACCGATACCGGCGATACAGAAACCGTGCCGTTATTAGGTGCCGGCACCCATACTTATCCAGTCGAATCCGGCATCGTCTATGTGATCCGGGCAAGAGCCAAGGACATTCTTGGTTATGGCGCTGAATCAAGCCCCGTGCAGGCTGAATCGCTGCAGTTATCCAGCAGGGACATTCCCGAGGAGATAATCGGGCCAAGCAACCTAGTTGAATCCCTGCGCGAAGACATTGACACAGCCGTTGGTATTGGTGAAACTGTGGTGGAGCTTGAAAGGAAAATCGACAGAGCAGCAATTTCCAAACCTTCTGGCGGCAAGCTGTGGCATTTTGACACGGGCTGGGTAAGCACAGAAGGAATCAAACCCTTAGACGGCTCTGTTGCCACCTTGCGTCCAGAAGGCAAGTTTGGTGGCGCTGTGGCGGTGGAGGAGGGGACGACGAACCTTGAAGACCCCAAGACGTGGAGCGGCTGGGCTATACATGCCTCTGTCACTGCCCTGTCAACGTACGAGCACGAACTGACTGTTTCTGGAACCTCGGCGGGCCAAGCGTTTGTATACAAGACTTTCAACTTCGGCGGATCCGCGCTTACATTTCAAGTTGAGATCGCAGGTGTGGGCTCTACTATTGGCAAACGCGTGAGATGGCAAGCTAGGCAAGCAGGGTTTTGGGGTCCGGAGTTAGTGTTGACAGCGGAGTACAAGCGCCTCATCACTACAATTGGCCCCGTGGAGGGTAACGTTCCTGTAGGAATCGCCGTTGTCGAGGGGCTATCGGCTGGCGAAAAAGTGAAGCTGCGCTACCGACAGGTTGAGCAAAAGCCCTTCCCCACCTCCTTCGTGGACGGAACCAGACCAGACGGCATCCTAGCATATCCAATAGCATTGCCCGAAGATTATAGCATAGCTTGCTGGCGTAAAAGCCCGACAGACACCGAATATCACCACATAGTTAAACACAGTGACGGCACGGTGTTTGTAGATGGTGTAGAAGATAGTGGGTATGATGTTGGGTGGTTAGGCTATGATGGCGATACACTTATGCTATCAAACCAAACGGGGTTAATAGATGAGCTTTTAGTGCTAGACTATGCCGCCACCGAAGAAGAAATCGCCGCGTGGCATCAAGCCAAGGGTGCGTTTGTGGATCAAGCGGAAATCAATTACCAACAGTCGCAAATCGTACAACTAGCTGACGAAATATCCTCCAAAGTCAGCCGCTACGACTTTGATGCGCTGGAGGACACTGTAACGGCAATGGGCACAGTCGTAACCCAAACCGCGGAGGCTGTCGAGCAAAAAGCCGAGCTATCCACTGTGACAGAGTTAAGCGACAATCTAAGCCAAGTCATTAACGAGGTGGGGACGCTTACAACTAGCTATAACAGCATATCGGCTAGGGTAGAAAGTGTAAAAGGTGATATAGACACTCTAACAGGTGAAATTACAGGCGTTAAAAGCAGGACTTCAACCTTAGAACAGAGGGCAGAT
>JAKOUW010000021.1 GCA_029782365.1 Chloroflexota bacterium | reverse complement strand
TTTCCCGAACCGTGAATCGGCAATTCGCCTAATTGGAGCCTTACTTATGGAAATTGACGACAAGTGGATAAGCGGCAAAAAGTATCTGGATATGAGTGAATACCTTCAGTGGCAAGAAGAGCAAAAACAAATTAATGATCAAAGCAATATTGCGTATATCAGATAAGCTTATTGATAACTGAGGAATTTACACACTAATCTGGACTTGATCACAAAGCGCGCCTGGCGCATCTCTATGTAAATTGTATATTAACCGTACTTTTTGTGGAGTTTAAAGTCATTAAACCGTGGCCAAATATAGAAATCAAACCTTTAATTCGTCTTTACACGCGACCTATAAGCATAAAAACAGGGCCGATCCAACGACCGGCCCCTTTTCTTCAGGGTTACCTAATTGGGCAGCAGATGCACTGCATGGGAATCCAGTTTGAGGAAAGCCTCTTGGCCGACTTCGAACACTTCGGCCAGATTGGGGTTGCTCTGGTACACAGTTACCTCGTCCCCATTAGGCAGTTTCACGCGGTATTCCATAGCCGAGCCTAGATACACCCTGCTCACCACGGATACGGGAATCCCCGCCTCCTTTTCCAGGAACATGGCTTCCGGACGCACAACCAGCGACGCCTCCCCGTCAATCTTTGGCGCATCGTGCACCGTGATCTGGCGTCCGAAGCTCTCCACCACAGCGCTTCCGTTTTCCCGGCGCAGCACTTTGCAGGGCAGGAAGTTCACTTTCCCGATAAAATCTGCCACAAACCTGGTGGCAGGCCGCAGGTAGATCTCCTGGGGCGAGCCCACCTGCTCAATGCGGCCCGCGTTCATGACCACAATGCGGTCAGATAGCGCCATGGCCTCGCTCTGATCGTGAGTGACGTAAATGGCAGTTATCCCCAGCTCCTGCTGGACCCGGCGGATCTCCTCCCGCATGTACTCCCTGAGCTTAGCATCTAGGTTGGACAGGGGCTCGTCAAAGAGCAGCACCTGGGGTTCCACAACCAAGGCCCGGGCCAAGGCCACCCTCTGCTGTTGGCCGCCGGACAGCTGGCCTGGAGCCCGTTTGCCCAGACCCTTCAGCCCCACCAGGTCCATAATCCGCTGTACCCGCTCTGCCGCTTCTGCCTTGCTCACTTTGCGGAAACGCAGGCCGTAGCCCACATTCTCCTCCACGGTCATATGGGGAAAGAGGGCGTAGCTCTGGAACACCATGGCTGTATCCCGCTCATTGGGAGCTTTGGTGGACACATCCTCGTTACCGATGAAAATCTGTCCCGAAGAGGGCATTTCAAAACCCGCCACCATGCGCAGAGTGGTCGTTTTTCCGCAGCCAGATGGTCCCAAGAAGGTGACCATCTCGCCCGGTTGGATGGTCAAGTTCACACCGTCCACCGCCCTGACTCCGCTGCCACCGGGGGCGGGGAAGATCTTCACTAGTTCACGTAATTCAACTCTCTGTGGCATTGTCAATCCTCCCTTACTTCGCCAGCTGCCGGTTAATGGTATCGCCCACCGCAAGGCGCATCAGGGCGAAGGCACCCAGCACGATAATAATCAGAATCAGACTGAGCACACTGGCCGCACCCAGCCGCATGATCTCCGTCTGCGACAGGATGAGCACAGTCAGGTGGTGCCATCTGGCGGAGACCAGGAAAATGATCGCGCTCACCGCGGTCATGGACCGGGCAAAGGCGAAGAACAGCCCCGATAGGAATGCTGGCTTGATCAGGGGCAGGGTGATCTTGGCAAAGGTGTAACTGCTGGATGCCCCCAGGTTGGTGGACGCTTCCTCAATAGATTTGTCAATCTGCATGAGAGAAGCTACGCCCGATTCGATGCCTACGGGCATTTCCCTGAACACAAAGCAGAGCACAATGATCAGCGCAGTCCCGCTTAAGAGCAGAGGCGGTTCGTTAAAGGCCAAGATGTAGCCGATACCCACTACCGTGCCGGGGACGGCAAAGGCCAGCATGGACACGAAGGCCAGAATCTTCTTCCCTGGGAACTGCTTGCGCACCAAAATCACCGCCACGACCATGGCAAAGACGCCAGTGATGGGAGTGGCGATGGCGGCCAGGGTCAGTGTAGACTTAATGCTGTCTGCCCCCACATCCCAGGCGTAGCGCCAGTGTTCCATCGTAAAGGTGAAGTCCACACCCCAAGTCTTCACAAAGGCGCCAGCCACCACGGTGCCGTAAAAGGCCAGAATCACCAGGATAATCAAGCTGCAGGACGCAAACAGGCCCCAGCGCAGCCACGGGCTGACCTTGAGGATCCTGGGGCTGGACGGTTTGCCGGTGACAGTCACATAGGACTTCCGGGCCACCCAGTAACGTTGGACCATAAACGCGGTCATGGCTGGCAGCAGCAGCATCACAGCCAAAGCTGTGCCCCGGGGGAAGTTGAACATCCCAGTAAACTGCAGATAAGCCTGGACCGAGAGCACATCGAAGGTGCCCCCCAGCACCATGGGGTTGGCAAAGTCTGCCAGGGAGTTCACGAACACCAGCAGCCAAGCGCTGGCCAAACCCGGAATGGATAAGGGCAGAGTAATGCTGCGGAATACATGCCAGCGGCTCGCTCCCAGGTCCAACGCTCCTTCTTCCAGGTCGGGGTTGATGGCCTGGAGCACCCCATTGAGCGTGTTAAAGGCAATGGGAAACATGCTGATGGTCTGCACCAGCACCAGACCGTTGAGTCCGTAGATGTTGAAGTTGCTCAGCCCCAGGGCTTTGGTGACGATGCCGTTTCTGCCCAGCAGCAAAATGACCGAAAGGGTGAACATAAAAGGCGGCGAGATCATGGGCAGCTGCACCATCTGGCCGAAGAAACCCTTGAGGGGCATATCCGTTCTGTTCAGTGCAAAAGCAAAGATGAAACCGATAAGCGTGGAAAAGGTGGCAGTAAGTACTCCCAGAAGCAGACTGTTGTAGAAACTCTGCCTCAGCCACCAGGAGTCCAGAATCTGCCGATAGACATCTAAAGTGAATTCACCCCTGGGGTTGATGCTGAGCCAGAACACTCGCACCAGGGGATAGACGATGAAGATCAACAGCGCAGCGCTGACCAGCAGCACCGTCAGCAGGAGAATGGGGTCCTGCTTGAGCTGCCACCAGCCCACACCTCCCAAGCGCGGCCTGCGCCGGCGGGGTTGTGCCACGGCCATAGCCATTCCTCCTTTAAAAATGGGTCCCCCACCAGGAGGGACCCACTTGCCAATTCAGCCTGAGTTAACGGCCGCGAAATACCTCGTTGTTCCACTTCTCAACAAGGCGTTCCTTCTGGGAAGCGGCCCAGACGTCATCTTGATCGATCACGTTCACTTCAGAAATGGGCACAGCGCCTTCTACCAGAGGTACATCCACTACGGGCACCACGTTGGTGGAAGCAAGCAGGTTCATGGCCCGCTCACTGAGCATCCAGTCGTAGAGGATCTTGGCTGCCTCCATCTCCTTGCCTCCCTTGATCAGGGACATGGAGGAAATCTCATAACCCGTACCTTCCTTGGCGAAGGTGATAGTCACAGGATAACCCTGCTGTACAACGGTAACCTGGTCGTGGGCATAGCCGATACCTACAGCCACCTCACCCAAACCAACGGCCTGGTTGGGGGCGTTGCCCGAGCGGGTGTACTGCTGAACGTTCTTGTGGAACTCCTTCAGGTAGGCAAAGGCCTCGTCTTCGCCCCAGAGCTGAACCAGAGTGGCGACGAAGTTATAGGCTGTACCGGAGGTACCGGGGTTGGCCACCTGGATTTCACCCTTCAGCTCAGGCCGGAGCAGATCCTGCCAGGAGGTTGGAGGCTCGATGCCGAGCTCAGCCAAACGCTCGTTGTTGGAGATAAAGCCCAGGGCACCAACATACAGGCCGATCCAGTAGCCTTCAGGATCCTTGAACTGTTCGGGAATGTTCTCGGCGTTGGGCGAGAAATACTGTTCGGTCAAGCCCATATTCTTAGCGGTCATGTGGTCCAAACCCACGCCGCCTACCCAAATGCTGGCTTGGGGATTTCTCCGCTCCGCATCCATTCTGGCCACAGCCTCACCGCCAGAGAGACGTACCCATTCCACTTTAATGCCGGTATCTTTTTCGAACTCTTCAAAGACCAAGCGCGCCGTTGGCTCGAAAAGGGTGGTATAGGCAGTCACTTTTTGCTGAGCGCTGACTGCTGCAGAGAACATGAGTACTAGTGCTAGAACAAGAACTGCTGTTTTTCTCATTGCAATCTACTCTCCTTTGCTTTACTCTTAACAATCATGATCATGATTCACCGTAAAGTTCGATTCTCCTGCCAACGTTTGTTTCCGAGAATTTCCAGACCATCCTTAAGCCCGCTTACCGCTTGGTCTCCACCGTCTGAACTTTTTTTGGGGGCTCCAAAGAAAGAACCCCGCCTCGCTGCAGGCGGGATTCAGCTTACAGCACATAGCTTTCCAAGGCTTCCAGGTCTTTGATGATGATTACTCTGCTCCCTACGAGTTCGATGTAACCCAGTTCTTTGAACTCACCCAGCTTCCTGGTGATGGTCTCCCTACGCAGCCCGGAGTAGCTGCCCAGCTCTTCCCGGTTCATGGACAGCTCGAGCTTGATGCCTTCTTCTGTTTCCACGCCAATCCTTTTGGCTAGCTTCAGCAAAAGCCCCGCGGTCTTCATGGAGGCGTTGCTCGTGGCCAGCCTCTGGATCAAGTCTTCTGCCCAGCGGATGCGTTCAAAGCTCTTGACCAAAACGCTCCTGAGCACCACCGGCGAGTCGTAGAAATACTTGTCAAAGGCCGCTTTGGGAATGACCACCACTTTGCAGTCGGTTAGGGCCTGGCCGATATAGCGGTACGGGGTCTGCACCAAAAGGTTCAGCCCGCCTACAAAGTCTCCGTCCCGGTAGATGTAGAAGATCTGCTCTTCTCCATCCATGGTGTTGATGAAGATTTTCATCTGGCCCTGGTAGATCAGGTACATGTTCTCAGGCGGATCACCGGTCTTGAAGATATACTCTCCCGCTTTGATGTCCGCCAGGATGACCTGCTGGAGCACATCCTGCACATCCTCTTCGGCTAGATCATTGAACAGGGGCAGACCGCGCAGCACTGAGAGCAGTGCACTTTTGCCCAGATCCGAGGCGGCTTCTGCCTGCCTTTGTGCAGATTGCTCCTGCAGCTTTACAGTCTGTTCTTGACGTTGGGCCCTTAGGCCTTCAGCCAAGACCTTGTTGGCGTAGACCTCCAATTCCTTAGCTCTCCCCTTATCCATCGGCTTAACTCCCTCTAGCCTGTAAGGCAAACCCAACTGCTCGTACTTCTGCACCCCTGAAGTGTGGTAGGGCAGGATCTCCAGGCGATCCACCCTGGGCCAGATGGGCTGGATGATCTCGATCAACCTCCGCATGGACTCTTCGCTATCTGTAAAGCCGGGAACCATCACATGGCGCACCCAGATCTGGCCCTGGAACCCGTTCTGCTCCAGATTCGTAAGGAAATCTAGATAGAGCTCAAAACCGTCCACCATAGTCAGCTCCGCGAAGGAAGCCCGATCAAACGCCTTCACATCCAGGATGAGCGTATCCACCAGCGGCAGGATTTCCGCGTAGAACCTGGGGTTGCCAAACCCCGAAGTATCTACACAAGTATTATAACCTTCCCGCTTAAGAATTTGCAAGCAGGCCGCGAGAAACTCTCCCTGCAGCAAAGGTTCGCCGCCCGAAAAGGTCACTCCGCCCTCCTGGCCGTAGTAGGATCTATAGCGGTTGGCGATTCCCAGGATCTGCTCGGGAGTGTAGGGTTCGCCGCCCCTCCTCCGCTGCGTATCGGGGTTGTGGCAGTAAGCGCAGCGCAGGGGACAGCCCTGCAGGAAGAACACAGTCCTGGTCCCAGGGCCGTCCACCAAACCCATTGTTTCAATGGAGTGTACATAGCCGCGCATAGGAATCTCTCCTTACACCGCCTCGTGGAACGTGCGGTTGATCACATCGAGCTGGTGCTGCCTCTTCAGCCGGTTGAAGCGCACTGCATAGCCCGAAACCCGAATGGTCAAGTTGGGGTACTTCTCAGGATGCTCCATGGCATCGATGAGCAGATCCCGATCCAAGACGTTCACATTGAGATGGAAGGCGCCGCGCCCGAAGTAACCGTCCATGATGTTGGTGAGGTTGGTTACCCGCTCTTCCATGTTCTTGCCCAAGGCGCCGGGGACGATGGTAAAGGTGTTGGAAATCCCGTCCTGGTTGACGCCGCGGTAGGGCAGCTTGGCCACGGAATTGAGGGAAGCCAGGGCCCCCATCTTGTCTGCACCGTTCATGGGGTTTGCGCCAGGAGCGAAAGGTTCGCCCTTTTTGCGTCCATCGGGAGTGGCACCGGTCTTTTGGCCGTACACGACGTTGGAAGTGATGGTGAGCAGGGACAAAGTAGGCTCCGCGTTCCTGTAGGTGGCGTGCCGGCGCAGAGCGTCCATGAAATACTGGTTGATCTCAATGGCAATGCTGTCCACACGGTCATCATCATTGCCGTACCTGGGAAAGCTGCCTTCCACTGCGAAGTCCACAGCGATGCCGTGTTCATCGCGGATGGGCTTCACCTTGGCATACTTAATGGCGGACAGGGAATCCGCGGCGATGGACAGTCCCGCCAGGCCGAAGGCGATGTACCGATGGACGTGCGGGTCGTGCAGCGCCATCTGCCCCGCTTCATAGGCATACTTGTCGTGCATGTAGTGAATGGTGTTCATGGTGTTGACATAGATCTCCGCGAGCTGATCCATGACCTGCCTAAAAGCGGCTAGCACCCTATCGTAGTCCAGAACTTCCTGGTTGTTCAGCTCAATGCCCTGCAGAACCCGTATGGGCATCCCGGTTTCTTTGTCCCGCTTCAGCTCATCATAGCCCCCGTTGATGGCATAGAGCAACGCCTTAGCCAAGTTCGCCCTAGCGCCGAAGAACTGCATGTCCTTGCCCACGCGCATGGCCGAGACGCAGCAGGCGATGGCGTAGTCATTTCCATAAATGGGCCGCATCAGATCATCGTTCTCGTATTGAATGGAGTCGGTTTTGATGCTCATGGCCGCGCAGTACTCCTTGAAGGGCCGAGGCAGGTTTGTAGACCAGAGCACAGTCATATTGGGTTCCGGAGACGTTCCCAGGTTAGTCAGGGTATGCAGGAAGCGGTAGGCAGTCTTGGTCACCAGCGGCCTGCCATCCTCCCCCATGCCGCCAATCGCCTCGGTTACCCAGGTGGGATCTCCCGCGAAAAGCTCATCGTATTCAGGCGTACGCAGGTGCCGTACCAGACGCAGCTTGATCACCAGCTGATCCACGAGCTCCTGGGCGGTCTGCTCATCAATGAGGCCCCGCTGCAGATCGCGCTCCAGGTAGATGTCGAGGAAAGCGGTGTTGCGCCCCAGGCTCATGGCGGCGCCGTTGTTCTCTTTCACCGCGGCCAAGTACCCGAAGTACAGCCACTGCACAGCTTCCTGGGCGTTGCACGCCGGCCGGCCAATGTCGTAACCATACCGGGCAGCCATGGCCTTCATGGCCTCCAGAGCCCGGATCTGCTCCGTCATTTCTTCCCGCAGCCTGATCACATCTTCCGTGGCGGGACCGGTGAGGTTGTCCCGATCCTTCATGCGCATTTCCTTGAGGAAATCCACGCCATAGAGGGCTACTCGGCGGTAGTCCCCGATAATGCGGCCCCGTCCGTAGGCATCGGGCAGCCCTGTGAGCAGGCCTACCGAGCGCACGGTACGCATTTCCTTGGTATAGGCATCGAACACACCTTGGTTGTGGGTCTTCCTGTATTCGTTGAAACGCTCTTCCATTTCTGGATCCATTTTCAACCCATAGGCGTCTAGGGCGTTCTTCAGCATCCGAAAACCGCCATAAGGGTTCATGATCCGCTTGAGGGGCTCATCGGTCTGCAGGCCCACGATCACTTCTTTGTCCCGATCAATATAACCTGGAGCGAAGTTATCGATCCCACTGAAGCGCTCCAGATCCACCTTAATGGTCTGGCTGCGCACTTCTTCTTGGATCAGTGCATCAACCTGTCTCCACAGCTCAGCGGTGCGGGCGGTTGGCCCTGCCAAGAAGCTCTCATCACCATAGTAAGGGGTATAATTCTGCTGGATGAAGTCACGCACATCGATGGTCTCAGACCAGCGGCCAGCTCTGAAGCCCGCCCAAGCCTCAGCCATTTCTGGACGTTTAAACAGTTTCTCCTGCATCGCATATCACCTTCCCAACAAAAAAGCTTTGCCCATCTTTCAGGCAAAGCCATTGTACCGCTTCGCGCGGATCCACGCTGTGACCCAGATCACTTTTTCAACTTTTTTTGATGCAAGCCATCTGCCAAGGAGCGGCTCTACGCTCCTCCCTCTCCCAGACTGAGAATTTTGCTCCACACCCGCTCGTTCACGGGGATCCCCAGCTTCAGGTTTTCTGCGCGGACTTCCAAGCGCCGCTGCCCTGGGTAGACCACTCGCCCACCTTCCTCAACAGGCTGCGACCCCAGTACATCTTCCACTACCTGGTCGGCAATCTCCGCGGCCCGTTCGGGAGAGACAAGGCGGGCGACATCTATGGCAATAAACACCTGTGACACGCCGAAGTTGTTGTTGAACTTCTTGCTGATCTCACCTGCAGAGTTGCCGTCGGATAGGGCGGCCGCAAAGACGTCCAGGATGATGGAGAGAGCCGCGCCCTTCCAGTAGCCCATGGGTAGCAGGCGCAAAGTGCGCATGAGCTGCACTGGATCTGTGGTTAGCTCCCCCTGTTCATCGTAACCTCCCGGCATAGGCAGCTGCCGTGCCTCCAGTTTCGCCAGCTCCAACGCTCCATAGGAAAACTGGGTCATGGCCACATCCACCACTACATGCCCCTGAGGTCTGGGAAACGCCAAGGTGATGGGGTTGTTGCCCAAGCGCGGATCTACTGCCCCCCAGGTAGGCATATTGGGAACAGTGTTGGTCCAGCAGATGGCCGCCATCCCCTGCTCGCAGGCCCTGAGACCGTAGGTGGCGCCGCGCATCCAATGGTTGGTGTTGCGCAGGGCCACCAGGCCAATACCATACTCCCGGGCCAGTTCTAAGGCCCGATCTAGGCAGAACAGCGCGTTGGGCACACCCAATCCCATCTGCCCGTCGTAGCGCTCGACGGCAGCAAAACGCTCCACCAGAACCGGTCTGCCGTGAACGTTGATGAAACCACCATCAATGCCCTTAATCAGGCTGTAAAAGCGGTTGATGCCATGTGTGTAGACGCCTTCTAGGGAGTTGTTGGTCATCTCCCTGGCTGTCTGTTCGGCCACATCCTCTGGACAGCCGCGCCTCATGAGGGCTTCCTTCAACACTCTCTGCACTTCCGCAAAGGGAACGCGCATCACAAACCACCTCCATCAAGGGACCCTAGGCCGCGTGTAAATTGTCCTCTAATTTCGCTGCCTCGTCCCGATCACCTCCTACTACTTCCGGACAGGATCTCTCAGCTTGGATGAGAACATAGATCAGGGAAAGGTGGGATAACATGGCGCAGAAGATCCTTACAGTCCCTGAGGTCGTCGAGGAAGAGATGAGCTTTTACCCCGTGGGCAATGAATGGATCGCCCTGCCCGAGCTCAATCAGTTGGGTCAAGTTGAAAGCTTCAATGTCATCAGCGAGCAGCACAAGGGCATGCTGGAATTCCGCGGCGGAGAACAGCCGATTCTGGCCCCGGCTCTGACAGTTGATGGTGCAGCTCAGAAGTTCACCTGCCTGCACTGGACCAGGTTAGAGGATTGGATTCCCCAGTTCGAGCTCTCTGGTGCCGGCTGGAAGCTGGTCGGAACTGTGTTCTGCCCCAATGGGTTCCGCGGCTTTATCTACCTGCTGGCCATCACCAACACCAGTCCCCAACCCCGCCAGTTTACCCTGGGCTGGCAGGGTAATTGGCAGGCGACCATGTTCACCGCTTTCAGCACTCGGCCCTCCCTGGGCCAGAACACAGCCTGGTACAACCGGTGGACCCGAACCCTGACCTTTGAACACCGCGCTGGTGTTCCTCTGGCCGGCTGGGCCGTGGGGCTTTCTGAGCCGCTAACTCAGTGCCAGTGGAGTATTAGGGGGGATCAGGCGGAAGGGGAAA
>JAKOUW010000004.1 GCA_029782365.1 Chloroflexota bacterium | reverse complement strand
CTGTGGGTAGGGCTGTTCTTCCGGCATCTCAAACAAGCATGGATATTCGATCCTGTATTTTTTTGCGATCACACGTTTCTTAAAAAGATCGATCCAGATCCTCGTCGCAGTATTCGCAACATCACGCCATCCATCCTGCGCATCATGCGAATATGTCCCGATCACCAGTCTGACGACTGCCTGCGCATAGTCCCTACCCGTGCCGCCGCCTTTTTCGCCCACATCCTCAAGCGAGATGAGCCTAGCTATTACAAAGGGGAAATCATCTTCCTGCAGCTCTGGCTTCTTCGGATTCTTGGGCGGAAGGTAGCCGGCAACAATTTGCGGAGGCCTTTCGTCCCCGCTTTGTGTCTTAAGCTGCAGGTCTTTCACGGTTAAGGTTAAAAATTCGCAAATAGAGTCAATCAGATCTACAGGACTATTCATTTTACCCCCTCCAGGAGCCTGGTAATCTCATGCTCCATGCGCTCATCAAGCGTTTGCTGAGCCTTTTCTTCGAGTGCTCGCATAACCTCTTCATTCCCGATCATTTGAGGGACAGAAGGACCATACAGCTCCATGATAGGCAGCCTCGGTCTGCCTTTTCTGCGATATACGCCCACATGTCCTGTTGGCATGCGGGCAACAAAAGCTTTAGGTATGGTGCCGCCTTTGCCCTTGATTACCGTCGCCGTTACTGGTTTAGACCTGCCTGGCGTAGGCTTGGATGGGCGAATCTTGAACTTAGAAAGTGGGATCACCCTGCCTGCGGCTCTTAGTACGGCCATAGGGGAAGAGGGGCTGGCTCGTTCAATTTTAAGCGGGTCACGGACGGTCGACGCTTTTACAAAATAGCGCTCTCGCACCTTTTTAACCGCTTCGGTCCTGCCGCTTTGGGCTGCTCTGTTTATTGCCGAAGCCATGGCCCTTTCTATTCCTTTTGGGACGTTACTTAAAACAAGCTTGGCGCGCTCAAATTGCTCTTCCCTTACCTCGATCGTCATGATTCTGCCACCCCAAGCACAATTTTCAGAATGCCCATCTCCGAAGAGCACTCATCCACGATATAAATAGTTCCATCGATATCAAGGTGTTGATCTCTAACGGGACGATATCCAAGATCATCTTCTTT
>JAKOUW010000003.1 GCA_029782365.1 Chloroflexota bacterium | reverse complement strand
CCAGGTCAAACACAATATGCACTTCCGCAGGTTCAGTTTGCGGGGGTTAGAAAAGGTGAAAACCGAATGGGGTTTGATCTGCATCGCCCATAATTTGCGAAAAGTGGCAGCTCTTTAGCCACCACTTTTTTTGTCTTTCGCTATTTTTGCCTTTTTGGGCATTTTGGGGGCTGTCTAGCTGTCCTTTCTAGACAGCCCCTACCATCACCTGTGGTGCTCTGGCTACCCCACAACGTACTTTTTAGTCAGCCCCGCGACAGCCGGGTTTAACTAGACGATGCCGTGCTTTTGCAGCGCTTCCAGCATGCGGGTTTCGTTGAACTCGGTCATGATGGTGCCTTCGACGTCGAAGGTGGGGGTAGACTTGTTGCCGTTGTTCCACTGCTTGACCTGGGCGGTGGCGGCAGGGTTGGTCTCGATATCCACTTCGACGTACTTCAAGCCGCGCGCCTGGAACCAGGCGCGCGCCCGGCGGCAGCCCGGGCACCAGCTGGTGCAGTACATGACGATGCCGCCGTGGGGCAGCGGCTTGGCTTCGGGCGGCGGGCCTTCCAACTCGGCCAGGCGCTGGGCGGCCAGCGGGTCGACCCGGCGCAGCACGTCGAACAGCACATCGTTGTCAGGCTGGTGGTTGATGTCGTGCACGTCGATGTAGCGGATGATGCCCCATTTATCCAACACGAAAAGCGCCCGTTCGGAATGGCCGTCATCTTCGCGGAAGACATCGTAGCGTTTGGCCACCAGGCCGTGCGGCCAGAAGTCGCTCAACAGCGGGTACGAGATGCCGCCCATCGATTCGGCCCATGCCTTGAGGGCATCAATATGATCAACGCTGATACCCAGAACCTGGGTATTCAATCCCGCGAACTTGGCCTTAGCGCCTTCGTACGACGGGATCTGCGCCGTTCATATGGGGGTGAACGCCAGCGGGTAGAACGCCAGGACTACGTTTTTACCTCGGAATTCGGTGAGTGTATATTCGCGGCCCAGGTGTGATTTCAGGCTGAAGTTGGGGGCTAACTGCCCAATTTGTAATCTCATAGCGGTGACTGAGAAGCCTCCCATGTCTATTTTACATCATTTCAGAGGAAATATCGATGGAGGGTGGGAAAAAGTGCCCATCGAACGGGCTGAAGTCAGGCGCAGCGTGAGGGATGAAATCTACTCCGCTCTAGAGAAAACCGAGGCAGTTCGCATGACCTCGACACGCTTGTCTCGGCTTCACTCTGGGCCGGACGCCTGGTTGACGGCGGTAGCCAATGCAATGCGGAGCGTGGCCTGGACATTCAGGCTGATTGCGCCTGACACGCGCCCTGCTCCCTTTGGAGCGACCATTTGGTTACTCATGATTGCTTCTTCTATTTATTCCGACGAAAACGCTTATTTCCCACTATTTTCTATCCGCGGACTGTATAACATTGGGGATTGTCATCCATCCCTTTTGGGTGGTTGCAACTCCCCAATTTGGCGCTTGGGGGATTTTTTGCCAAATAGCGGAAGACCATTTTAGAGAAATATTGTCTAGATGTGAATACTCTACCAATTATTTTGAAAAATCCGGAAACGGATAATAGGGAGACCAGCCGTAAACAATCGCTTGATCCAATAATTTCCTTGAAACACCCGTGTTCAAATTGAAAACATAGAGAGGTAACAAAAATCTATATGATAGGACGAGAGATTCATTGTTTGGAGACCAGAAGACCTTTGCAGTCGCATCTCTATCTACTTTGGGCAAGTCACATTGGTATATCGAAGTTTTTGCCAGCATATCGTATACATGAACAATTTTTATCACTCCCGCATCCCCAGCCTCCTCAGTGATAAAAGCAATAGCATTGGCATCGTTTGACCATCGGATATCTTCCACAGTGTAAATTGTGTTTAACTTCTTTAACTTGACGAGGTCTTCTCTACTTTTCCCATCTCTGTCAAGAAGATAAATGCCTTTGGGATCCACATATTCAGCGTAAATAACGTATTTACTATCCGGCGACCATTGGAAGATTAAATTCCCACCCTTAGGATACGTGGTATCTTTCCAGAGTGGGATATTTTTTTCTAAAAATTGATGGAACAGATCTCGAATTTCCTTGCCTTTATCAGTAAGCTTCGGAGTTGGGCTGCTGACCATTTTTCCATGATCATAACAAAATCCATCTTCATCACAAGCCTCGTGTCCCGATGGGTCGGTAAACCGCATGGGATTCGCCCGGGCATACAGATAGCGGTTCCAATCCAGGGGGAACAGGGGCTCGGGCACCAGGGTGTCCGCCTGGGTGAACAGGCTCAGCGCGCTGTCGTACCAGCGGGCGTTCAAGTACAACAGTCCCGTGCTCGACATCCGCTGCCCGGTGTAGGTGAAGATCGTCAGCGCCAGCGCCGTCCCCTTCAGCTCCCCCCACGGCTGGTAGCCGGTCGCCTCCTGCTGCGTGCCATCCTCCCTGATCACCTTGCGCGTGCTCCCCAGGTGGTCGCTCAGCAGGAAGAATAGCCCGTTGTTCAACGCATACCCCGCCCGCCGCATGGCTATCCGCACTCCCCCGGCGTAGTAGTAGCGCGTGCTCCCCGCCGCCGTCCCGCTCGACCATTCATATCCCACGCCGATGTAGATCGTCGTGGTCCCGTTTTCCACTCCCTTCACCCGCTGACCATCTCCATCATACACGTAACTGGCGCTGCTCCCCACCTGCCGCAGCCGGTTTTCGGCGTCATAGCTCAGCGCCTGCCCCTGCCGCTGGGTCAGGCTGCCGTTGCAATCATACTGGTACGTCCACGCCCGATACTGCGAGGCGGCGTGCAGGATGCCCGCCGCCGTCCCTGCGCTGCACATCCCCTGCCGGGTCGCCTGGTAGGCATAGTTCACTCCCGGGCTGCTCTTCACGTCGATCCGCCCGGCCGAGTCGTAATGGTAATTGTTCACATACCACTGGTCCGACAGCCGCTTGTTGGGATCCCACGACCAGGTCAAACGGTTCATTTCGTCGTACGAGTAATCCAGCGTCTCGTTTGCTACGCTGTCCACCACCTGGCTGATGTTCCCTCCCGGGTCGTAGGTGTACGCCAGGTTCAGCAGGCTGCCCGGCGCAGCGTACGTCCCCGCCATAAGCCGCCCCAGCTTGCCCCCCTGCACGCTGGCGCTCCAGGCGGTGTAGCTGTAGCCCTGCACCAGCACCGGCGTCTGCGCCTGGTACACCCCGCCCAGCCAGCGCTGCACCACCCGTCCCGCCGCATCGTACCCGCTCGCCAGCATGTACCAGTAGTCGTCGCCGCTCGTCCCCGGCGTGCCCATGTCGCTAAGCACATTCTTCATCTCCATTTGCGCATTATAGCTGTATCTCACGCTTTCGCCTACCTGGCTGTCGTTCCCGCCCGGGTAGCTCTGGCTCTCCACCTGGTTGGCTTCATTGTAGCTCCACAGGATGACAAAGGTTCCTCCGCCTGCCCCGCTCACCGTCTTGCTCTCCCGCACCAGCCGCCCCCGGCTGTCATATCCCCACTGTGTGCTCCCCGAGCCATCCGTCATCCCCGTGCGCTGCCCGAGGCCGCTGCGCACGCTCAGCTCGCGGTATTCGTCCAGCGAGAGCGTTCCCGTGTGCGCCTGCCCCGTGAAGTACCAGCTCAAGCCTTTCCAGTCGCCGTGGCTCTCGCTCACGCTCGCCTGCGTGCTCGGGTTGAGAGAAATGATATTGAGATCGAAAGATCGGGCAGCAGCCGAATAAAACACCCCTACTTATCCTGCCAGCCGATGACTGCAAAAGGCGCTCCGGGGATCCAAAATCGTTGACCCGTCTCCAGGTTGAGCAAGACCACCCCTTTCAAGTGAATGCCTGGGGGGTCGAGTAAGAAGAAGTTGACTGCAGCAAATTTACCATCCGCAGAAACCGCAATCTGCGCGTATCCCGCGGCGTTTGAAATGCAGAAATCGTCCAGGCTCAAATCTGGATAATTCAGCCGGTAGACTGCAAACTGGTTCACACCGTCCGCGGCCGGAGCCGCCAACAACAGCGCATTGTTCAGCCGCGCTATCGCCATTTCAGGGTAGCCAGCAACTTCGCTAAAAGGCAGGCGGATCTTCTTCATCATATCACCGTAAGGCTGGTCGGAGAGCACGGTCTCCAGGTCCAAATTGAATGCCAGATCCAGGCCGTAAGAACGGAGAGCATACAGGCCGAACTTGCCTTGTGCATCCCGGTAAGGGGTAGCAACCAGCCATCCGGCTGGTTCATTCATCCAGCGAAAGGCTGGCACTGTGACGCGATCAGCATCGTTGTACAGATACAGCCGACCTTCGTGCGGACCGCCTTGCCAAACAAGCAAATTGTACACACCACCCGGCGTGGTGAAGAAAACTTTTGCCCAATATGCTTCTTTTGGAACACCGGGCAGGCTGCGTTCACCCCCGCTGGCGAGATCACGCACTGCAATCGGAAGGTAATTCAGATTATTGGGATCTATGGTATCCAATATGACTAGCTTATTTTCTTCGTACAGAAAATAAAAATCAAGAGGGTCATACGCCTCGGCATACACTTGCCGGATCTGGTTTCCATCCCAAGAAATCAATTTTTCTTCTGTTCGGTGCAGTTTGCTAGAGAGATATGTTATGTCCACCCATTTTCCATCGGGTATCACGGTGGAAGCCCATAATTTCATTCCACTATTGGCTGTTGTACTTGGTATCGGTTCGGGCCGCAGCGAGTCGGGGTCTGCAATCATCGCTCCCCGGCTTGTAATTTTATTGCCTAGATCATCGAAGGTTTCTACCAGAAAGATCTGATTTTTGATGCCGATCTCCGCCGGAGAAGCCCCCGGTTCTTTGCAGATTGAACTGATCAACGGCGAGATGATTTGGGGTTCTGGTGTCGATGTTATCGTCGGAGTGGAGGTGGGAGTCTGGGTGGGGGTTGAGGTGGTGGTAGTGGTTGCTGATGGTTCCGGCGTTGGCGTTTGGGTATTTGTCGCGATTGCATGTGTCTTTGCCGTGGAGGAAGGAAGAATGGTTGGCGCCGGCGTTGTTGTACAAGCGGCCAGCAATATCACCCAAGTTATCAGCTTGAACAGGAGAAATTGGAGTTTGTTTTTCATTTCAAAATCATCTTTAGGCGAAATGAAATCCTCTACAGATCGATTTACGAATTATCGCCTAAGCCATCCTATGATTTCAAAATTTGGATTGGGAACGAGTACACGTTGTCGTGTTTCTAAATTTAGTAAGATCTGTTCAGTCAAATGAAATCCCGGTGGATCAAGCTTAAAGAAATTGATGGCAGCAAATTTCTCATCATAAGAAACGGAAATCGTTATCCGATCAGCTTCTCCACTGATACAGTAATCAATCAAGCTTAGATCTGAAAAGTTTAACTGATAAATGGCAAACCTATGCTCATCTTTTGATGTTTTCTTTGCCAGTAACAAGCCTTTGGTTAACCGTTGGAAAGAAATGTCATCTCCTCCTTCCATATCCCCGCCTGGGAGATGAATCTTCTTCATTGCTTGATCGTATGGTGTGTTCGCGACGATTTCAGAGAGGCTGAGTCCATTTGCTAAATCTAATCCATAAGGTCGAAATACATATATGCCAAACTGACCATCAACATCACGATAAGGGGTCGCCGCAAGCCATCTTGCGGGTTCAGATATCCACGGGAAAGCTAGTACTGAAGTCTGGCTCTGATCGTTGTACAAATACAACCGGCTATCACCCGCGATACCTTGCCAAAAAATTATATTATAGGAATCATTTTGGGTTATAAAAAAGACTTTTCCCCAATATCCATTCGCCGGAAATGCTGATAAGGTACGTTGGGTATTTGTTGCATAATTGAAAATAGACACCGGGCGTAATCCATTATTTGATTCATCCAGTGTGATTAACAGGTTTTCCTGATAAAGAAAAGCATATCCGTGTGTTTCGTAATCGCCCGAATATAACTTTCGCGTTTTTTTCCCATCCCAAGAAATTAATTTTTCAAGAGAGATATTCGACTCTCGCGAAACATAGAGTGCATCTATCCATCTTCCATCAGGTGTTGCCTTGTAATTTAACAGCATAGTACCACTGATTGGGACTGTGCCTGTAATTTGATCAAGCTGCATAGTAGAAGGTTGAGCAATCAAAACGCTGCGACTTTGCATTTGAACACTACCAATTTCATCGTAGGTTTGTATCAGAAACACGTAACCTTGAATATTTAGATCCATTACAGAAGCATCTTCTTCATTACAAACTCGTCTAACTTGTGGAAAAATTATACTTGGCTGCTTCTGTGTTTCCGTTGGGGAAGGTATTGAGGTAGCTTTCGTCGGCGTAACAGTAGATGGTATTCGAGGCGTCGATTTATTTACTAGCGCTGATATAGTTGGGATTGATTGGGTAGTAATACTTGTCCGAATAGCAGGTGCCAATGTGGGTGATTGTACACAAGCTATTATTAAGAACATAAAAAAAACAAATATAAATAAGCTAAGGAGGATTTTCGTCTTCATATTATCTTACTTTAGTGCCAAATGTAAGCTTATTGAATCTACAAATAGCAAATACCTAGAATAAGGTGGTGCATGTTTATCGCCAGGACCCCACCATACCAAATCATGTCCAGGATAGGGATAGGAATAACTTTTATAATAATCAACTGTTGAGTAAGCAGCCGGTGATGGCGCGGTTGTCAATAATTTCCAGTCATCCCCATTAAAGCTCGAAGACGCCGTGTCAGGATTGTAAAAAGAAGTATATTTACCAAGATCAGATTGAGGGTCGATGCCATCACTAAAAAGGTAATAGGTATACGTGACAATAAGTTTCGCCGCTTCTCCTGCATTTCCTAAATAGTTAATATCTCTCAACATTTCGCCGATCTCATGATCTATCATGTCCGCGGACAAATTAAATAGAGGGAATTAAGGGAATTCGTCCGGAATAAATAGAAATACCAATCGTCAGTAATCCAAAGGTCGCTCCAAAGAGAGCGGCTTTTTTGGGTCAAAATCTGCGGTATGCTTGGGAAATCATCCCCAGAAGAAAGGACGCCCAGTTCAGGGCTTCATGCCTCGCGAGCAGTACCTGAACTGGG
>JAKOUW010000261.1 GCA_029782365.1 Chloroflexota bacterium | reverse complement strand
CCAGGTCAAACACAATATGCACTTCCGCAGGTTCAGTTTGCGGGGGTTAGAAAAGGTGAAAACCGAATGGGGTTTGATCTGCATCGCCCATAATTTGCGAAAAGTGGCAGCTCTTTAGCCACCACTTTTTTTGTCTTTCGCTATTTTTGCCTTTTTGGGCATTTTGGGGGCTGTCTAGCTGTCCTTTCTAGACAGCCCCTTCGTTTAGATTGAGTCCAGCTTGACTCGTTCTTTTGTCAACAATGCAGCTTCTTCCATAGCTTCTGCTCGAATCTTGATCGGGAAACGGTTGTGCAATGGACTGATGCGAGCCCCAAGAGAAGTTGACGCCCAAAAGAGCCACGCCATTCCACGCATGAAGCTGCTAAGATTAATTGATTGCTTCAATTCATCCAGGGTGGCATCGTCCCAGCCGCCTGCCAGCCCGTATAAAAAGGCAAACAAAGGATAAGAAAAGAGAATACCAATCAGAAAAATCAATATACTGCTGAGTTGATCATTTTTCCAAATATAGCCAGTAATTACCCTGAGGATCAGAAAATGTGCGCCGCCTGCCAGGATAGGAGCGAAAGCAGATTGCCAGGCATAGAATAGCTGTGGGTAACAAAACCGGTTGTTAATGAAATATGCCGATACGCCCTTGGCCAATAAACCAACAAAATAAGCGATGATGATACCAGTAATTTGAAAACGCGTCACCAGGATCAAGGCCAGGACAATGCGGATGATTTGCTCGCCAGCGACCATGCTGGCTTTGATCACCGGGCGATTGCTGCCTAGTTGAACATTATCGCCGATCCAGGACAAATATTGAATCGCACCCCAAATAATCAGCGGCGTGGAATAAGCAGCAGCGCGCACAAACTCGCTGCCTAACGCCCCGATGATAAAGCGGTCGGCGACAGCTAACAGCACAGCCCCGATAAAAGCGCTGACCAGCCCCCCCCATTTATAGGAAACAGCTGCATAATATTGGCTTAAGCGCACTCTTCCGTTGGATATGGCTTCCGAGATTGAGGGCATCACATTATCATATAGTGTAGCTACAGCGCTGAAAGCAAAGACGAAATTCTGCGCCACGCCCCAATTTCCCCAAATCTCGTTGTAATTAATCAAACGCGTTTGTGTAATCAGTATTTCGAGAGCCTGGCCAATTCCCCACGAAACCGAACCTAACATTTCAAATACCCCAAAGCGAAAGGCGCTTTTGATCGTTTGCCAATCGAAATGGGCGAGGAAGAGCAAACCGGCATTTAATCCGAGGCGGCGGTAGAGATACCATCCCAATAGAAAGGTCAATAATTCCACTAGATAGGCCGCGAATCCCAACCCAAATAATCCCCCCATTGCCCATCCATACATCGGATTTGCCCTGCCCCACAGAACGAACAACGGCACAACGGCAAGCTGGGCAATGATCGGTAAAATTAAATTCGTGGCGATAATCACCGCCTGGGCATAATCAAAGCGCTGCCATGACATCAGCCCATGTCGGAAGACCTGGTAGAAGCCGGGCAGTTGAATAAAGGTATGGATAATAACGCTCCAGGTATAAAGCGCGTAGGCAGTCTGGGGTAAGAAAGTGCCGGCTACCAGGACGACAATGGCTACCTGGACCGCTCCTGAAAGTGCCTGCCACCAGACGAAGATTTGACCGTACAAGATGCCTTTGCGCGGCTCGTGCACACGATATTGGGCAAAAAACTTGATGAAGGCAGCGCTTGTGCCCATATCTAGAAAAACCCAAATAAAGTTAAAAAATTGTGTGACACGTCCCCAAATACCCAATGCCTGCGCTGAAGGCAGTATAAATGTGGGCAAAATGTAACTGTTGTAGATGATCAAAGGAACAAACATGATTACACCGAGCATAAAAGCAAGCATAAAACCACCCAAGGGGCGGTGGAATCCGACCTCTTCCCAACCATCTTTCGCCAGGTTTGCGTCTCCAGTTTGTTGGGAGGCAGTTAATTTATCCAACAGCTCTGGATGGGTCAAACTGTACCGCCGGACAAGAACGAAGGCAATGCCAGCTGACGACAACAAACCAGCCATAACTATCAACAAGACCAGTTGCTCCGTACGGTGCGGCACAGGCGAGGCAGGATATGTCGCAAATGATTCGACAGGTTTACCCCCTTGGGTGGCGGTCAGCCGGTAGACCACATAGTTAAAATACGCCCAATCTTGAAACTGCTGGTTCGCGCCATCCAGATAACCATTGAAAATATAAGTTTTGCCGTACTGCCAAAGCATCCAGCTATTATCCTCATATCCAATCACCAATGGTATGGCGCTGGATACAGGAGTGATGGTTTCGTATCTCTCGCGCATTTGGGGGGCGCTGTTCCAATCAATGCTGGTCAGCAGGGGGTCGGTGGAACCAGCCAGAGGAATGATCGAGACAGGCTGCTCCTGATACTTCAATCCAACAGGAATGCCGAGCAAAGCCTGCAAATCATTAGCCTGTATTTGGGGGCCGAGAATCAGTACCACCCCTTTACCTGCCTTGCGGCTCGCCGCCAGGGCAGGCAAATCAGGGAGCTGACCATTCAACACGAGAACATCCGCTTCAGCGGGTGATGTCACGATTGTCGTTTCTGGGATCAGGGTAAGCGCCTGGCGCACTCCGCCCATCGGTCCGGCATAATAAATTTTTAAGGGCTCTGCGGCTTTAACAGCAGAGGCTGGTAAAAGATATAATAAAGTTGAAAGAATAAGAATGAGGGAGAGGCTGGTACGAAGATGATTTTTCATAATTCTCCTCATGTATAATATACTCCCTATACTGTAATTGGATCTTGGGATGAATCCATCCAACAATCATCCTCATGAGCCAAATATATTATCAATTTACCATAGAATAGAGAAATCACAACATGTTCAACACAACTGGTTCATCAAATTTTTCTGTAGATGTTGTTATCCACGAACAACAACTGCCTATCATCCGTGTCAAAGGCAATCATCGAGAGATTGGCCAACAAATCGGGGAGGCCTGCCGTGAACGCGTTCGCACCAGTCTGGCAAATGCCAGGCAATTAATTGAAAACACGTACAATGTCCTTGAATTGACCTGGGATGGAGCGAAAATCCAGGCGCGTAAATACATGCCGTTTGCCCAAGAAATTTACCAAAAGTACGTCGATGAGATGCAAGGCATTGCCGAAGGAGCCGCCGTAGATTTCGATGACCTGGCTGTTTTGAATGCAATGGAAGCAGTCACCATGGATGCATTGCACCTGACAAAATGCACCAGCATGGCGGTGAACGGCGAGATGACGGCAGACGGTCATGTATTGGTTGCGCACAATGAAGACTGGCTTCCTGAGGATGAGGACACCGTTTACCTGGTGCACGCGGAGCCCAACGATGAACCACCCTTCTTAGCGATGTCGTATGGGGGTTTACTGCCCAATATTGGGTTTAATGCCTACGGCATTGCACAGTGCTGCGACTCGGTTTATCCCAATGACAGCCGCATAGGGGTGCCGCGCCTGGTTGTGTCGCGCGCTGTTTTGGCGTGCAAAACACCCGGAGAGGCGATCCGCAAAGCCTTGATCCCACGGCGGGCTGCTGGCTACAACCACTTGATAGCTCACGAAAGCGGAGAGTTATATAACGTGGAAGTCTCCGCTCGCCAATTCGATATATTGTATGCAAACTCTAATTTTTTGGCGCATACCAATCATTACTTGAGCTCCAACATGCAATCCGCGGAGAATGAGCCTGAGGAATTAATTGCCACGCGAGTGCGTTATTTCCGGGCTGTTCGCCTGCTCCAACACACTGCGCGCCATACAGTACGCTCTTTGCAGGATATTCAGCGCGACCACGTCAATCACCCCAGTTCGATCTGCAATCATGCCGATACGGAAACTGACCCATTAGATCGCGAGAAGACGATCAATGCCATGATCATCGATCTGACGGCGCGCGTCTTGCACATTGCCTGGGGTAACCCCTGCGCCAACCGTTACCACACTTATTACCTGGACGCATAAAAAAACGGGCAGGTGATGTGTGACCTGCCCGTTTTTTCTATTTCAACTTAGCCAACAAAAGGCCTTTCTTCTCCTGAAATTCCTCCTCGGTTAGAATTCCCTTCTGGTGGAGATCGCCGAGTTGAGCCAGCAAACCAGGGATATCCGACCCTGGCGTTGCCGGCGCGTCAATGCGATGGAGAGCAGCTTCTTTGGCGTTGATCATCGCTGTTTTGAAGCGCACCGGTTCATCGATCATCCTGAACAAGTTAATCCCTTCTTCGCTGGCGGTCAGAATTTCGATATCTCCATACCCAAACGAGCGTCCCAGCATTGATTGGGACATTTTAACATCATTGATCTTATCGAGGGATGAATCCAGCACATTCTTATTAAAAATACCTGCCACTTGAATGACGCGCCAGTTTGTGATGATGTACTGCCGGTGAGACCAGATCAAGATATCACGCGCCATCGAAATAATTGGCACCGATAAAAACACGAGGCCAACACCGATGATGCTGAACACATAGATCTGTCCACTGGCAGCAACTGTAAATGCGCCGGCAATGGTGGCGATAAAAATCACCAATATAGCGAACACTTCAAGGGTGATTGAGCGCGCCAGGACAAACCAGTGTTGGCGAGAACTCATCAGGATTTTTTCATTTTCACCAAGCATGTTTTCGATGTAAAGCTTAGCCATAAAATTCCTTTCCCGGTGGCGTTGATGCGCCGGATTGAGCACTTACTTTCTTCTATAAGTTTACCCGAAAATCTCTAAAGCTGGCGCGTATAAAGACGATGCTTTTTATAAAAAACAATTCCAAATTCGCTTAATTCTCTCTGCATACGCTCATTCTCGACGCCAATCTGCACAAGATCGGCATGTTGAAAGCGGCTTTGTACAAGACTGCGCTGCATCTCGCTGAATAATAGCGCAGTGCCACCCAGACCTCGATATTTTTCCACGATGCCAGCGCCGTTCATATTTATCCAGGGCGTATGTTTTAGCTCCCATAAAATGTGAATCCAACCCAACGGCAACAATTGACCCTGGCAGCGCTGTAATCCAGCGGAAATATCTGGGTAGGCAAACAAGAATCCCACGGGATCTTCACCTTTGTAGATAATTTTTATCAGCCGCGGATCGGCAAACCATAGAATCTGGTCTGCCATGCGCCTGGCTTCCGCCTCAGAAATGGGATAATTGCCGGTTGTGCCAGCCAGGGAATCGTTATACAGATCTTTCAATTTCGGTACGAGCCTGCGCAGATCATGGCGGCTATTAAAGCGGCGCACTTCGAGACCCCGCCGTTTTTGAATCAGATCTGCTGCCCGATGAATTTTTTCAGGGAGTTGAAGGTCTCTGCTGATATATCCTGAAACCGCCTCAGAATGCTTTTCAAAACCAAGGGCTTCGATCAAGGTCGGGTAATAAGGAGGATTATAAGGAATACCCAGGGCAGGGCGGTGCTCAAAACCTGTGACCAGCATTCCAAAACCATCCAAAGGGCTGAAACCTTTTGGCCCTTGGATGGTGTTCAGACCACGCTTCTGTGCCCATTCGAAACCTGCGGCAAACAAGCCGCGAGCCGCTTCAAGCGATTCTTGTGTTTCGAACAAGTAGAAAAAAGCGGTTTTTTCCTGGTTATATTCGTTATAACGTCGATTGTCTAAAACCGCCAATCGCCCAACCACTGCCTCTTCACCGGGTGAATATGCCAGGAAAAAGGCTGCCTGAGAATGTTGATAAAATGGATGCTTCCCCGGCTGTAACATTCGAAAAGCTTCTTCATGAAAGGGCGGCACCCAAAGAGGCGTCCGACTGTAAATAGCGAACGGCAATTCCAGGAACTGGCGAACCTGGCGATGATTGTCCAGGTCAATTTGAACGATTTTCATACTCCACCAACCTATTCTCAATATCCGCCACGGTCACTTTTCGACCAGGTCCTCCATGCGCCAGTGTGGAAAGCCCGCCGCTGATATTCCCCCAACGCAGGCAAGCGGGCAGGTCTTTTCCATCCAACCAGGCACGCAAGAAACCGGCATTGAAACAATCGCCAGCGCCGGTTGTGTCCAGCGGCTGGATGGTGATGGCTGGTTCGTGAAAAACGGCGCCAGACTGAAAAGCGTAAGAGCCGTTTGGGCCGTCTTTGACAACAACCAGCGGGCAAAGCTCGCCCAGGATCTCGATCGCTTTAAGTAAATTCTGCTCACCGGTCAGGCGGCGTGCTTCCAATGCGTTAGGCAAGAAAATACGGCAGTTTTCAACAGCGCTGCGCACGCTGGGCACATCCAGGCGAATGCGGTTGGTGGTTTCATCCTCGCCCCCGGAATTTCCATCCATCACCAACTGCATGCCTTTCAAGCGCATTAGTTTCAAGCCTGCTTCCAACATTGGGCCGTGGAAAAGACCTGGAATAAAAAGCAGACGCGCCGAGGCCAGCGCTAATGCTTTAAGTGCTGCCGGCACGGGCGGGTCCGGGTCATAATATGTGATGAAAAAGCGGTCTTGCGGATAAGAGGCGGCCACCGAAACGCGACGCAGCGGCCGGTTATGATGAACAAAGAAGCGTTCGTCTAATTTCTCCTGGCGTCCGCAATTGAGTGCAAACTGGCTGAAATCATCTGAGCCAAAATCTGCCGCCCAGGCTATCTTTATGCCCAAGCGATGCATAGCTGCAACGGATGTGTAAGCTTCTCCGGGGATCATGGTGAATCCGCTTCCGATGACTTCGTGGCCTAATTTCGGCAGGCTTGGCAGGCCTGTGAAGATCATGTCAACGGAATAGGAACCAACAGCCAGGACATCATAGGCAGGCATACCAATTACGCCAGCCTTGGGAAATACGAACCATGACGATCCATATAGCCTTTCAAAATTTTTACAGCCAGTTCATGATCAGCCACCAACGGGTGAATGGTCAGGGCTTGGACTGCTTTGGCAAACGATCCTTGAAGGGCCGCCTCAATCGTCAATCGCTCAAAGCTCTTTACCTGATTCATCAACGCCCGGCAGTGATCTGGAATTGAACCTACCGCCAGCGGTTGAATTAGACCTGCATTGACATAAGCGGGGATTTCAACGACATCATCGTGTGTAAAACCTTCAATAGCCCCACGATTAGGTATGTTTAATATCATGTGAAGAGGCTGACTGCCTGACAGTCCCTCGATCAGGTCTAATGCCACCCCGGCGTATCCTTCACTGCCGAAGGCTTCCAAAATGTGCGAGTCGAGATTTTCCAGGCCAGGGCTGTGGCCAGTTTCATCTTGCATATAACTGCCGCCACGCTCGTTCAGGTATGCCTGGTATTTCTCAAGCATTTTCGCCGGTTGGTCAGCCTCGAAATCAGCGCGCAAGCTGGCGAATAACCGTTCGTTCAATTCTGCAATGTGCTCACCCCGGCTGTGACCGGCTCGCAGGATGTTTTCCACCGCCTGCCGGGAATGATAATAATAAAATAAATATTCATTCGGTATCAGGCCAAGTTCTGCCAGGAATACCGGGTCAAAAGGCAGGTAAGGCAGTTTACTGGACTGTTGAATCAGCGACAGCAGATGAGGCAAGTATTCTTTTCCCTGGTGACGCACACTTTTCACCCAGCCCAGGTGGTTGAGCCCAAAATAATCCAGGTAAATCTCCTTGGGATTGGCGCGCAAAACCGCGGCGGCAACCTGCCACATCGTACTGGGAGCGTCACAAATTCCGGCAATGCGCTGCCAGCCCGTCGAACGCAGCGCTGCTTCTACCAACATACCGGCAGGGTTGGCAAAGTTGATGAGCCAGGCAGTTGGGCACATCTCTTCCATGAGATGGATATAGGAAATTAGGACGGGGATGGTGCGCAGAGCCATAGCGAACCCGCCTGGGCCTGTTGTTTCTTGACCTAATATCCCTGATTCTAAAGGCACACGTTCATCGATCAAGCGCGCCGCAATTCCTCCCACGCGAAACGTGGTGATGACGAAATCAGCTCCGCTCAACGCTTGCCGGGCGTCTGTTGTACGGGTGATCTTAAAACTCACCGGCTGCTGAAGCTCGAGCTGACGGGTGAGCGCGCCGATGAGCTCTAATCGGTCAGCATCAATATCCATCAACGCCAGATCACTAAGATTCAAGCGAGCCTGCCGCCTGGCGATCGATTGAACGATTAGCGGTGTGCGAACGCCCGCGGCGCCTAAAATTGCAATTTTCATGCATTGGTTCCTTTGTTTTTCAACTCAGCCGCCGCCCGTGCGGACATTTGGGCACGCAAGGCGGCGATATCTTTCGGCACTCTCCGAGCGGCAAGCAAAAAGAACATGCCGCACAGAATCCAGGTCGTCACACATATCCACAAAAAAGCGGACTCCAGCGAAGTTCGTTCAGCAATGATGCCAACAACCAGCGGAGAAAGGGCCGCACCTATGTTTTCAATAAAACTTTCAACAGCTACCGCCGTGCTGCGCACTTCTGGCAGAGTTACATCATATATAGTGGACAGTACATTGGCTGATGCAAAAGGGATAAAGATTGCCGTCAGGCTGAGCATAAGTAAAAATGCCGTTTTAGCTTCGTGTGGCAGAACGATCGTGCCCCAAAAAAGACCGGCACCGACCAGCACTCCGATGATGCCAACAATCACACGCCCAGAGGGCGTTCGCTTAAACAAGGCATCTCCCAGTGCGCCGCCGAGAGGGTACCCTGCCGCCAGGATAACGATCGCCAGTCCCATGACCACCAGCACCTCGTTCGATGTGTAGCCGCGTTCAGTTTCCAGGTAATTGAAAAACCAGTAAGTGATTGCATTCCAGGGAAAAACACCAAAAAAGCCTTGCACGAAAAGGATGATTAAGGTTGGGTTGTGCAATAGGTCGACTGCCTTCGACCATTCGAAACGGTAAGTACCCATATTATCGATCTCTTGCATTTCGGGTTCGGATTGGCCGCGCGGCGGTTCTTTGACGCCCAGAAAGATGACTAGTGCCATGACAATGCCCAATGATCCGGTGATATAAAACACACCCCGCCAGCCGATGATGCCGCTCAGCATCAAGCCCAAAATCATCCCCAGGAGATAACCGACCGGAGCCGTCAACTGCAGTAAACCATAAATCCTGCCGCGCACATTTGGCGCAAAATAATCTGCGATAAGACTGTATAGACCGGGATAGCTGGAATCGTCGATGCCTGTCGAAGAACGCGTGACCAGGAAAGTGGAGTAATTGGGGGCTAAGGCGTTCAACCAGGTGGTCGAACCCCAAATGAATGCAGCCAGGGCTAATAATTTTGCCCGGGCATAACGGTCATATAAATAGCCCCAAAGTGGGTAGAATATTGCGCCGACAATTAACGCTCCTGTGGATACGGCCCCCATTTGGGTCAAGGTGATATGGTATGTGTCCATGATTTCCGTCGTCAGAGGGCCGATGAGCAGTTTGTCCGCCTGGTGGAGCAGCATGAAGACAAAAAATATGGCGACTATAAACCAGCGGTACTGTTTGGAGGCTTCGTAAAAAGTGGGCTTCTTCATTCTTCTCTCCCAGGTTTTGACTCTAGTAATGATTCAATAAAAGGATGGAATCGCGTATAGCGAAATGCTTCAGCGAATTGAACGCCAATTTTTGCACCAACTTGAGCAGCTTCGGTTTGCAATGCCCAACCAACAGCCATTGTCGGGTCATCTACCATCGGACCAGCTGTATGTCGGGCGTCCAAGCCGGCGGCGGCTGCTTGACGCAAGATATCTTCAACAAGAAACCGCATCTGTGTCTTGTGCTCGGCCAGGGCTGCCAATTTTATTGGCATTGTTTCGCTGACATCGATGATTTTATTGATTAAATCTGCCGGCCCGCCATAATAATATTTTTCCTTGACAAAGTGAGTCTCAAGGCCTGCTTTCAAGTGTTCGGGATAAACAAGGGGTAAGGTGGCGAAATTCAAAGCATCCGAGGCAGCCTGGGCAACGGCACGGTGATCAGGATGCACTTCTCCTTTTGCCAACACATCTTCGGCGAATACAACATCAGGCCGGTGTGTGCGCAGCAGGCGAATAAATTGTTTACGCAGTGCGCCGGCTGGCAGTTGGTCAAGTCCCTGGTCTGGGTAGCCAATAAAAATAGGCGGAAGAGCCCCCAGCACCTGAGCTGCCGCGCCGGCTTCGGCCGCTCGCAGACGGACAAGTTCGTCGCGTGATAATTCAAACGAACCAGCTCCGCCATCAGTAACTGTAACTATGATGACACGATCACCCTGGCGAGCAAACTTCGCCAGAGTCCCTCCAGCATACCATTCGGCATCGTCGGGGTGGGGAGCAAAAAACATGATGGTGTTTGTCATTTCGTCTCCTAATCAAGCATCTGCAGTTTTAATTTGGCTGCGCCAGAGCGATTTCGAAAATGCCAGATTAGAAAGGACAGCGCAGCGACGGATCCAATCAGCATGGCAGCAATCCAGGGCACTTGAATACCAAACCGATCGCTGGAAATACCACCCAGGAGCGGCGCCACGATACCTGCCAGGCTCCAACTCAGGTTGAATAAACCCATATACCTCCCTCGCATATCGGCGGGAGCCAGGTTGGCGATGAAGGTGCTGGCCGTTGGCATCAGCAGCAGCTCACCCGATGTCATGACTACCATAACCAGCCAGAAATGGGGAAATATCCGACTGAAAGCCACTCCGCCGACCGCCACTGCATAAAGCAGGCTGCCCAGCGCAATCATCGGCAGCGGCGCAAACTGCCTGGATATGGCAGTTACAATCACTTGGAGAAAAACCACCATTAAGGCGTTGGTAGTCGGCAGAAAACCATACTGGTTCTTTGGAATATGAAAATACTGCATGGCAAATATCGGCATTAATTGCCAGATCATCACCGCACAGAACTGCACCAGAGTGAACGAAACCAGGAAGGACATGAAAACGTTATCCTTCGCCAGACGTAGGAAACCGCCAAAACGTTCATCGGGGTGCTCAGACCGTTGGGTTAATAAGGAGAGCTTGAAATGAGCTGGCAAGGTTTCACGGCCAAAGCAGGCCATCATCAGGGCATAAATCGAAAGACCGGCAGCGCCTCCATAAAACACAGGTGTGAACGATTGGGTGATCAGCAGGCTGGCAATCATCGGACCCACCGCAATTCCCATGTTGTTGCTCAAACGGAGCAGTGCGTAGCCATCAATGCGTTGTTCAGGAGGCACAAGGTCAGACATCATTGCATCTGCACCAATGCGGTAGATTGGTCCTGCCAACCCGTTCAGCCCCATGAGAAAGAAAAAATCCCAATATGTTCCTGCACGGCTGAGCAAGATTAGGGAAAACGCATGCAGCAGTAGGCCGCCCACCATCATCCATTTTCGCCCCATGCGGTCGATCAATGGACTGAACAAGAAAGACGAGGTCATCGTTGAAAAGGCACTGATGCTCAGCAAGGTGGTGATTTCTGCCAGGGGCAGGTGGAGTTTTTCGCTGGCATATACCGTCTGGTAAGGCCAGATCATACTCGTCCCTGTGGTGCTGATTAGCATTCCAACAAAAATCAGCCAGACCTGCCGATCAAAATTGCGAATGGTTAAAGAGATGCGGTCAAACAAAATTCAAGCTTCCTGGACGCCAAAATCGCCTGCGCTGTACATCGATTTTGTTCTTATAGACAGACGGGCAGCTTGGGATTTCTCCATTAAATCTCCGAAGAAAAAATTAAATTGGGATCAAAGGATGAAAGGGCTTATCCAGCGAGCTGCAATTTGCTGAACTTAACTTCCATTATATCTTATGATTAGATTCCAATTCATAAGTTATATAAAAAACGGGCTGCAACGCTGATGCAACCCGTTTATGATTTGATCAGATGAACTTACTTCGGCGTGGGTGTGGCGGTCGTGGTGGTGGTGACTGTTGGTATAACCCCAGGACCCGCCAGAACGAGTTGGGGCATCATCCCTTGCGGTGTAAAGATAATTTTATCCGTTTCTTTCAATGCACTGGCGTTGGCCACAGCGATCTGTAGTTGCAAATAACCAGGATTGGTAGCGTATAATTCTGCCAAAGCAATTTGCTGCGCCAGATCCACTTTTGCTTTTTCACGGGCAGCAGCAGCCTGAGCTTTATTAATTTCAAGATCTTGCTGAGCGGCGAGCAAATCATTCGCCTTTTGAGCCTGGATCACTTCTTTTTGTGCTTGAAGCTTTTCTTGCTCCAATTTTGCCAGGGTCGTTTGTTGACGGGTTTGTTCCTGGATACGGCTTTGTTCGACGCGGATTTCGCCTTCCTGGCGAGCTTGTTCTGCGGCAGCTTCAGCATCTGCTTTCAGCTTATCCTGAGCCGCTTTTTCGGTGGACAGACGGGATTGGACGATGGCATCTAGTCCTGCCTGGACTTCGGGCGAAAGCTCGACATTAGGGACCGTCACATTTTGGATATCTAGTCCGTAATTTTCAGCTTGCATCGACAATTCATCATCGATGCATTGGCGCAGAGCGTCGCGCGCCGATCCTATGATAGATTCGTCGAATTTCCGCTGTCCTACACATACTTTCATCGCCTGGCGAGCCTGAGCTTCCACACGAGATTTTAAAACCTCATCGCTTACGTATAAATCCCGATATTGCTCCCATTTTTGACGGTACACGTCTCGGTTCACGGCCGTCGGGCGGAAAATATCACCACTGACCACCAGGCCAATGCGCTGTTTGTCGCTGGTGATTATTTCGGGGTCTTCTACATTGAACGGGATAGCTTTGGTCGAAACCCGGACCAGTTCAACATACAAGCCGAAATCGCTGTACACGCCGGGACCGACCACGTTGGATATGGTGCCACCTCTGAGCTGCACGCCAATCTCTCCTTGATCAACCCGGCTTAACAAATAGAAAAAATTGCTGCTCACTGCCGCCAGCACAGCGATTCCTACTCCGATGACAATGAGTATCACGATGAATGAACTAAGAGCACGGGGAATATTAAAACCAATGGGTGTATTACGAACGCTCATGATCTCTCCTTAAGTAAAAATTCGATGGTCTCAGTTATTCTACGGTATTTTTCGCTGTTTGTTGCAAAACATCTTTCAAAGCGCCTTCGATTTCCAGGTTGTAGGATGCAGCTAATAATTCGACCGGATGAATGGCAGGCAACCCGGTAGCGTGGGTGATTTGCCAGCGGCAAGTTTCACTGTCACAAACCACCAGCGGCGCAGCCATGTCTTTTACAAATTCAAACAATGCCTGGCCTACTTGCATAGCCAGATCATACTTTTCAACCTTGTACCCGTAAGTGCCGGCTATGCCGCAGCAGGCTGCCTTACTGTCCACAATTTCCAATCCGGGAATTAACTTTAGCAGGTCAATGCCTGGTTTCCCAATCCTGTGTCCCCGGTATTGACAGGGAACATGATAGCCCAGGCGAAGGGGAATTGGGCGGAAGGTGGTTTTCAAACTGCCTTCCTCCAATAAACCCAGGAGAAATTCATTGAAGTCGAAGGTTTGCCGCGCCACCAACAAAGTATCCTCATCATGCATATCCAATAATTCAGGCGCTTCTTCCTTCAGGGTGAGTGTACAGCTTGTTGACGTGCCTACAATAGGGATTCCTAAGCGAGCGTATTCAACCAGCCGCTTGACATTATTTGTATGATAGCGGCGGGCTGCGGCAAATTCGCCATTGGAAAGCAGAGGCAATCCGCAACAATTTTGAGGAGGAATGATGACCTCAAATCCATTTGCTTCAAGAACCTGGACGGCTGCCCGTCCAATTCGCGGCTCATAATATTGAGTGGAACAACCATGGAAATAAACAACTTGCCGGGCAGTGCGGGCTTTTCTTGGGCGAGCTTGGAACCAGGTAATAAATTTTTCTTGTGCAATTTTCGGAAACGGCGCTCGTCGGTGAATACCCATTGTTTTTTCTGCGATCCAACGCGCTGGCTTCAGTCTTAACACCAGGTTGGCCAATGGGGCAATGGGTTGACCTACCTGGCCTACCAGTTCTGCTCGAGCGATAAGGTTATTCCGCACACGCCGCATCAAAGGTACTTTGCCTTGTGTTACGAGGGTTGCCCGCGAACGGGCGTTAATTTCTGCGATTTTGACCCCTGTGGGGCAAACCATGTTGCACATGCGGCAGCCAGAACAATAGTCAACCGAGGAATCAGGGGTTGGTTGATCCAATTGGCGAAAACGGCCGGCCTGAGGTGCTTCGAATTTTGGACCTGGGAATAAATCGCTGACCGCCGATACCGGGCAAACTGTCGTGCAAATGTTACATTTTATACATTGATCCAGAGTTAACTCAACTGATTTGTGGTGGTTGTTCATGGGGTTGAACCTGTTATTTTCTTTGCAATGGCCTGTGAAGCTGCATAAGCGCTGGCGAGAGCGACACCTTCCAGGCTGCGCTCGCGCAAAGAGTCGACGCTTGCAAATAAGCCCCCCACAGTATAAAGATTTCCGAACAAGAGATTGTTTTCCTGGTCGACAGGTTGTAAATTCTGGTTGACGACCAAACCGCTCAGGAATAGGGGATGACCTGCCGGGGTGAGAAAATTCCGGTTGAACCAGACCGAGCGACTGCCTGGTGCGCTAACCGGAAGGCCAAATATTGTTTCATACACTGCACCATCTGGCATGCCAGTAAATCCTCCACCAAGGAATCCGCCGCTCGCCAGAATGAAATCCCGAGCGCTGTGTAATTTGCGGCGGGCGGCAGCTTCTGTGAATATCCCTTTCAAGACCTTTTCCTCTGAAATGGATTGGACAGCCAGCATCCCATCGAGGACCTGACCTTGCTGTGCCTCGATCGCATTTTTTAGTATCTGGTGCAAACGGATGCCTGGAAATGAAGGCGGTAAGCCGGCTAACTCAAAAATGGGGCAGTGCAGGCGATCGTGGATATCTTGCCAAACCGTGTAGTCGGGTTGAGTACCCAAAATTCCTGGAAGACCCACTCTGATTTCCTCCACTGCGAACCCTGGGCGGTTTATCTCGGAAATTTTGGACTTGATCTGCTCAACCAATTCAGTACGCATATCCGGCTTTTCGAGAGCCTGGGCGATCGTCCGGCTTGTCAGTATATGCTGGTTTTCCAAAGAAGGCAACTCAACGTGAACCCCCAGGGCTGGTATGCTTTGCGCCTCTAAATTGGCTGCCGCCAAGGTGGGTGAAAAGTCCTCAAAATTCCTAAACCCCACCAATACTATGGGTTTTCCCTGGCTATCAGGACGACAATCTCCAGAGATCATCGTGATTGGGGCAAGACAGGTTGGTCTCAGACTGCCGGCGGTCGTGGGCAGTAACCAGTTCTGTCCTAGAATATCTCGCCCATCAGCCGCCAGCAATGGATAACCTGCCTGCGAGCAAAGAGCCTGGAATTCTACCAATGCGTTCCCAAGAGTTTGCAATCCCAGCCTAGCATAGAGATGGTTGGGATTGCTTCTTACGAATTGTTCAAGGTCTGAACGCAGGCTTATAACCGGTAAATGCAAATTATTTTCTGCTTCGGGGTCATCTGGCAGATAGCCCAATACATCGATACAGCCACTGCCCCAGAACAAAGCACCCCAACCTTTGCTCACCAGGCGAGTCTTCAGCCCCTGGCGAGAAGTAAACCAGGCAGCGGAAAGTCCCGCCAACCCGGCGCCGATAACCAACACCTCTGCCGCAAGTGGATTTATTGGTGAAGCATGCTGATCACTTTCCACTAAGGAGAAATTTCCCTCTGAAACCGTACCCGTTTGAGCGGTTTCGGTAGGTGGAGCGTAGTTATCAGCGGCAAGCGGAGTGCTCTGGTCGCCAGGTAAATGGTCGATGTTTAAGACATCCAGATAAATTAATTCATCCAGCCTTTCCTGGCGTAACTGCTGACCCCACAAAATGGGGAGTATCCCTTTCCAACGTTCCTGGAGGTAATCGCGCAATGCCGCATTCACTGCATGGACTGGAGGCTGGCGCATCTTATGGAGCAAGCCGGCCGCTCGCAAGGTGCAAAACCCCCCCTGGCAAGGACCCATCCCTAGCCGCGTATCACGGCGGATATCATCGATCGTGTTTGCGCCAGCTCGAATGGCCTGCTCAACTTCGGACCGCGTGGCCAGTTCACACTCACATATCAATTGATTAAACGCTTTTGTCTTTTCGATACTGGCCAAGCGGCTGCCAAGATAATGGTGTTTGACTCCATGCTCGTTTAATGCAGGGAGAATTTCAAGATGTGTGCGGCAGGGATAGCTGATTTGCAATTTTTGGCACACTTTATCTACAGTCACTTCTGCCATCTTGCGGTGAGTTGTCCACTTCCCACTGGTGATCGTAACCAGGCCTTCCACTCCATCTCGGGTTGCGTGATCAAGCAAGACAAAAGCGCGGGTGATGTCGCGCGATGTATTGCCTGTGGTCTCCTGGTATAGAGGGCGCACCCCAGCCCAGGCGCGTAAAAAGCGCAGGTTCTTAAAACCTGGGATGATTTTCTCACCCTCTTCCATCATCAATTGAATTTCCCAGGGTTCGATCGCAAATTTATCAGGATCAGCGACTTGTTCATCGGTCGTACCCATTACCGCAACCGTGTGAGCAGGCACCAGGATGTCGCCATCCGAGGGCATCTTACAGCGGTTGATGACAGTATTCACAATGCGGTGATTGATCGCCACCATGGTGCCTTTACCCGGCTTAATTTGTACAACCAGGCCGATCGTAGCTGCCAGCTTGCCTGCCCAGGCTCCCGACGCGTTGACTACCAAATCACAGGATAATTCTATTTCTTCATTCCGGACAAGATCATAGAGCATAGCGCCCACGACTCGCTCGTGAGTTTTTACCAGCCCGCGCACCTCGTGATAGGTTAGGATTTGAGCGCCGTGCTGTCGGGCTGATTCTGCTGTTACATCCGCGGCCAGAAACGAGTCGGCAGACGCATCTGGCACCCTTAGGCAGCGCTGGATACCTGGGTTAAGAGCTGGTTCCTCTTTCAACATGGTGCTGATCGGCACATCTTCAACAGGGATGCCAGCAGATCGGCAGCCCTGGATAAATCGCTCGGCATAAGAGGATTCGTCCGTGGGGGTGACAACGAAGAAACCGCCGGTATCCTCAATGCAATGGGGCATGATCTTGCGGAGAATGCGATTCTCCTCTATACATTCACGCGCGGCCTGCGGATCTTTTACCACGTACCGACCACCGCTGTGCAATAACCCATGATAACGGCCTGTTGTCCCATGGCTTAAATCGCGGCGCTCGACGAGGATAGTTTTGACCCCTCGCATTGCCAGATCGCGCGCAACACCTGTACCAGTTGCACCGCCACCGATCACCAGGACTGCTGTCGATACCTTTTTCATAAATGTCCTTATTGTTCGACCCAATCAAATGTACGGTCGATTGCTTTTTTCCAGCTCCTAAAGAGCGCTGCTCGCTGGCTGGCGCTCATTTGCGGATGCCAGGTACGGTCCACTTGCCAATTGCCTTGCAAATCCTGCAAACTGTCCCAGAACCCAGTTGCTAATCCAGCCGCGTACGCCGCACCTAGGGCGGTTGTTTCAGAGACTTTCGGCCGCACGACTGGAACACCTAAAATGTCGCTCTGAAACTGCATCAATAATTCATTAAAAACCATGCCGCCGTCAACTTTGAGTGCCGTCAAGTTCACACCAGAATCTTTATTCATAGCATCCAGAACCTCCCTGGTTTGGTAGGCGGTTGCTTCTAAGGCAGCACGAGCGATATGGCCTTTGTTTATAAAACGCGTTAAACCGACGATTACTCCGCGCGCATCTGAGCGCCAATAAGGCGCAAACAAGCCAGAAAAAGCCGGGACAAAATAAATCCCACCGTTATCCTCAACACTGCGGGCGAGCACTTCAATTTCGGCTGACTGCTTAATCAAGCCCAGGTTATCGCGCAGCCATTGTACCAATGCGCCAGTGACGGCGATGGATCCTTCTAAAGCATAAATCGCCGGCTGGCCACCTAATTTGTAGGCCAGGGTTGTGAGCAAGCCGCTTTGTGAAAGCACCGGTTTTTCACCGGTATTTAAGAGCATGAAACAGCCTGTGCCGTATGTGTTCTTGGCTTCGCCGGGTGTAAAACAAGTTTGCCCAACCAGCGCCGCTTGCTGGTCTCCCAAATCACCGCAAACAGGTATTTGATCCTGAAAAGGTCCATTGCTGAGCGTTTGACCCCAAGAAACAGGGTCGCTGGAAGCCACAATGCGCGGCAGCATAGCCCGAGGAATCTCCATTTCCTGGAGAATTTCATCATCCCATTCCAAAGTGTCCAAATTCATCAGCATGGTGCGACTAGCGTTGGTCACGTCTGTCACATGACTGCCGCCATCCGGGCCGCCTGTCAACCACCAGATGATCCATGTATCGATATTGCCGAAAAGTGCATCGCCACGCTCGGCGGCTTGGCGCACACCAGATGCATTTTCAAGAATCCAATTAATTTTCGGCCCGGAAAAATAGGTCGCCAATGGCAAACCGGTTTTTCCCTGAAAACGGACCTGACCTCCATTCAGTCCTAATCTGTCACATAATGTTTTCGTGCGCGTATCTTGCCAGACGATGGCATTGTAAAAAGGCTTTCCACTCCGCCGGTCCCAGACCAGGGTGGTTTCCCGTTGGTTTGTGATCCCTACGGCTGATATCTCGCCGCGTTTGATGCCGCCTTTTGCAACAGCCTCTCCAATTACATCTTGAACTCTCTGCCAGATTTCCATTGGATTGTGTTCAACCCAGCCTGGTTGAGGGTATATCTGGCTGTGTTCTTTTTGAGCCAGGGCGATTACCAGGCCGGCGTGGTCGAAAATCATACAACGCGAACTGGTCGTGCCTTGATCGATAGCGGCGACATATTTCGGCATGATACCTCCGTTATTTGGGTTTGTTTTCCGCTGATTGGAATGGCGCCATGTTGTCGGCAATTGCCTGCGGGCCTGCGATGATTGCTTCTTCGATACCTCGCCGTATAGCATCCCAATACGCCTTGGAAGCGGACCGTTTATCTTGCTGAAAGAATTGGAGCCATTCCGCCAGGGACCTCTCGCCAGGTTCAGGCGCATCATGCAGCCCAACATTGGCCCATCCTTCCAGGTATTTCCAAATAATATCAATCGTTCTTTCGGACTCCCAGAAAACAATGTTAGCGTGTTCTTGATCCCAAATCTGGCGGACTAACTTAAATTGGTGAGCTTTGTAGTCCAGGTCAACTTTGTAATGGCTTTCGATGATTTCATCGACGATTGCTTCCACCCATTTCCGATGAAAGCGGCAAACACCGCTATTTTCGCTGTAGAGCTCATATACCATTCGCTCAACACAACGTTTTCCTAGAAGTTTCGGTGGGAGGTATTCGTAACCATAATATACAAAGTATTTGCCCATCATCGGCATAGGGCTCAGCATGCCAGGTGTCCAATATTGGTTTGGCGTGAGGCAACCTTGTGCGCCATGGCTGTTGTAAACAGCGCTTTGACCAACATCTGCGCCGTAACGCCCACTCAGCGCGGCGGCTGCCTGGCGTAAGCCCTGGCGAAAGACCTCCCCAGCTTCATCGAACATGATCATGCTGGCGATATCGAGTGCATAACGCGCATTCTTTTGTGAATCCAAAACAACATTGAAATTCTCAGGGCGGCTGGCAAATTCAAATTTCAATTCGGAGCGGGGTGGAAGGTTGAAGTCCGCCGCAGGAAGCAGGCCAACAGCAATTAATTCCATAACCCAAGCAATCATTCCGCCATATTGAATCGCATCAACGCCCAATGCATCTACAAAATGGTTCAGCTCTTCTGCACCGCGCTGGTCGAAAATACCACACTGCGGTCCGAGTGCTTCGTAAGGCTCGTAATCCTTCTTGTAAATGCCGTTGTACTTTTTACAGGCTACAGAACAGGGCTCCCCGCAGTGAGCGAAATTCCTCGGCTGGATAATTTCCTCGTTAAACTGCTGGAGATAATGTCGAGAAATATAGGTTTCATGCTGTTCGATACGCTCTGCTGGCGAATGATAAAGAGAGGTGTAATTAAAGCTGAAGAGCTTTTCGTTTGCCGTATGCATATTTGTGCCAAAGGTTCCGCCCGTCATAAAACCTGGTACATAGCGATATTTTTCGGTGGCACCCAGGTCAACCTTGATCATCGAATCGCCGTAATACTGCTTAAAGTAACCATCAATTTCTTTTGAATCTTTTAAATCTGGATCATCCCAATCTCCGCCAAAAATTACAGCCGCGATACGGTGATGCTGCAGCAGGCGGCTGCCCAAGCCGCCCCGCCCGGCCCAATCATCGATGGGCAAAATCCGACCTTTCTTAATCTGATTGCTGCCGATGATGCCATCCTTTGTAAGTCGTGAAGCAGGGCCGACAGCCATCACCCGCACCCAATCTTCGCTGTATTCACTGGAATAACGATCAAATACCGCTTGTTGAAGAGCATAAAACCCAAACAAACGCTGCCCTTCCGGGTCAGCATAGCCAACCCATAGAATATCTGGCTTAATGGGTTCCAACCGGGCGGTGATCTCGCCATTTTTGTGATTGAGAATCAAAACCGAGTCCTGCTGGGCTTGACCGAGTAGTGAAACATAATCAACACCAATGCGGTGCATGATATGAGCGCCCCCACCCAGACTGGAAACATAGAAACCCTCCCAGGCTGGCGAATAAGCGCAGAAAACAAGCCGCCTGGTACCAGGGATACGAGAACCAGCCAATGGGCCTCCGCCCCAGGTAAAGACATCCGGAATGCCGCCCTGGCGAGAGGCGCTTTTATAAGCTGCCCATCCATAATCGACCGGCCCGAAAACATGAATATCATCGAGCCGGTGGGGTATGGGTTGGACAATAATTTCACCGGAATCCAGGTGTAGAATCAGCTCGCGTTGGTTCAGTTGGTGGCTCATTTAATGTTTTATGAAGGGAGACAAGACGAGTTCATTTGTATATTATCTCACAATCACAAGTCTCGCAGAAGCAATTTAGTTATCCTGTGGTTTGTGAGCTGGTTCTTAATGCAATGAGGAATATTCTATGTCAGACAATCGAACAGGCCGGTTTTCTTTGGCAGAGCGATAAAGGGCAACCAGCACAGAAGTGTTCGTCCGGCTGTCTTCCAGGCTAATAGTGGGTGCGGTACCATCCAAAATAACGCTTGCCAGTTCCTCTACCTCATCGAGATAGAGAGGATTGCCATGGACCTCGATCTTCTCTATCTGTTCATCATTTGTATTCAGTAGTAGAGTGGATTCGGAATTGGGCTTGAAAGGCATGGGAATCGTGATGGAGGCTTTGGAGCCGATGATTTCCATTTCTGTACGATAAGGAGCATTGAACGAACAATCAAAGTGCAAAATAGCCCCGCCTGAGAAATGCACCAATCCACTGAATGTACTGTCAACCCCATTGCGGTCTATTTGCCAACCAAACACTTCGACAGGCGCCTGGTCAACGACAGCCCGAGCAAAACTCACAGGATAACAACCGACATCCCACAGGCTGCCTCCACCCATGGCTGGATCCCAGCGGATATTGTTTTCATCTCGCATACTAAAACTGAATTGGCCGCGCAACAATTGGATTTCTCCTAATGCGCCGCTGGATACAATTTGCTGAACCGCTTTAGTCTGAGCATGGTGGCGATACATAAAAGCCTCTTCCAGCACACAGGCAGAGCGGTGGGCGGCGGCGATCATCGCGTCCATTTCTTCCAGAGAGAGCGCGATCGGTTTTTCGCAGAGAACGTGTTTACCCGCTTCTAGGGCTTTAATGGACCATTCAGCGTGCAGGTGGTTGGGCAGTGGAATATATATTACATCGATTTCTGGATCCTCCAATAGTGCTTCATAGGTGCCAAGCGCCCGGGGAATTCCTTTTTCCCGCGCATAGGCATGCGCGGCAGCCAGGTTCCGGCTGGCAACGGCTGATAGTACATTGCGCGATGATGATTGAAGATGAGGAATTACAGCCCGGTTAATCCGTGCAGTCGAAAGCAAGCCCCATGAAAGTTTCTGTTTTTTCATGAGGATATTATCTCATATATTTTTTTTCGATATACAAAGAATTTTTCTCACGATTCATGAAACAGACTTGATATTTTATCTGGTATTTACTGACGGAAATTTTTTTCAAGTTTATATTTAGGGATGAAAAACATCCACTCTTTTGGATGAACGCATATCCCAAGTTTGTGCGGCTTTACAATGAATCATTCAACCCCTCGAATTCTAATAATCGACGATTCGCCGATTGATCGGATGATGCTTGAGCAGCTATTGATTAGAGAGGGATTTCAAATTATCACAGCGGTCGACGGATCAGAAGGGCTGGAAAAAGCGCGCCAGCATCCGGTAGATCTTATTTTATTAGATGTTGTCATGCCTGATGAAAATGGATTTGAGACATGTAAAAAGCTGAAACACGATAATCGGACCAATTCGACGCCTGTCATTTTTCTATCTGCATCCAACGATCCTCACAGCCGGGTGGTGGGTTTGACCTGCGGCGCGGTCGATTACATTTCAAAGCCATTTGAGATTACAGAGGTATTGGCTCGTATTCGCATTCATATCCGAATCCGACGTGCAATGCAAGCCGTAGTCGAACAACAACAAGCGCAGCTTTACCAACTCCAGTCAGCCCAACAAGCTATCCTGGTGCGACCTGAGGAATTGCCCGACGCATGTTTTGCGATCCATTACAGGCCTTTGAATGGTGCAGGGGGTGATTTTTATGATGTGATCTCGCTAGGTGAGGGCATCACGGGTTATTTTTCTGCTGATATAGCAGGCCATGATTTTGGCGCCGCTTTCGTCACATCTGCGCTTAAAGCACTATTGCGTCAGAACTTTAACAATTTGTACACTCTGGTGGAGACGATGACATTGTTGAATGAAGTCCTTCATCCTGTGTTGCCTGAGGGCGTTCTCTTATGCGCTTGCTCTGCGCGGCTAAATCGCCGCGCCAGGCGTTTGGAACTTGTGTTTGCAGGACATCCCCCTGTCTTTCACTTAAAAGTTGGCGGTGGTCTCGATTTGGTTTCAGGAGAAGGAGATTTATTGGGGGCTTTTTCATCGCCTCAATTTGAAATGGTTGAAATCCCAGTCAATGCTGGCGATCGCCTGTTTCTTTTCAGCGATGGGTTAATCGAAACGTATCGAGGTTCAACCGTTTCACGCAAACAAGGAATTACCCATTTGGGAATGGCTGTCCGCGAATTCGCCCATCGCCCACTACAAGAATTGGTGGATGAAGCAGCCTATTGTATATGCCCTTTAGACGAACAGGCCCAGGATGATATTCAACTGCTGGGGGTGGAAGTATGACCGATCAAAATAACAATATTTTTGAATGGGTCATTGGGGCCAATCTGGCAGAAGTTGACCAGATCTGTAATGAATTGGCAATTCAGTTAATTGCATATGATTTGGGTGAGCATTTTTTTCCAATCCAAATGCTAGCGCGTGAAAGCCTCAACAACGCAGTGATTCATGGCTCTTCTCAGGATGCTTCGAAAAAAATCTTATTTCAATTAACTTTAGATCAAGAACAAATCACGATATTCGTCAATGATGAGGGATCAGGGTTTGATTGGGAGAGCAAATTTTCAGAGGGCTTACCGGAGAGTGTCCAGACAAATGGGCGCGGTTTGTGGGTTTACCGATTGTTTGCAGATCGAATTGTTTTTAATAAAACAGGTAATGCAGTGATGCTAACCCGTTTGATAAAACGTGAACAGAAAAAGAGTAAACCATAAGATTCGTTTTTTGAGACGGAATATTTTATGCAAAATCCTGGCACACATATAACAAAACGAGATAGATTCCGAGCGACGATAAAACCTGACAGCGACATTACAGCAAATACAACGGCTGACTTGAGATCTGAAATTAAATTATTGGTTGCTGATGGCATCCGTGAACTCGATATTGATCTAGCCAATGTGGGAATCGTAGATTCTTCAGGCATTGGCTTGCTCGTGGCAACTCACAATGCGCTGGATCGGTTAAGTGGGAAGCTGACTGTAGTTAATGCCTCGCTTGATTTGTGCGAATTGTTTAAAGCATTTCGCCTGGAAAAACATTTTACGATCCAGAGTATTTATGAGGCAGGTTCTGGTTGAGAGAGAGATTTTTGTTCAGCGCGATTAATAAAACCATGAAGAAAGTTTCGTTCTTGAGGAAATTAAATTTTGGTTTGTTACGAAGGCCACTTTGGTTGGTAATCTTTGAATCCAGCTTAACTGTTTTGGTTATCTTGATCGGATTAGGATTGAGCACTGCTCTCTTTGTCAGCCTAGACCAACAAAAGAAACAGGAAATGCATGATGATTTTTACCGCACTGCTGAGAGGTTAGCTGACGATATCGTTCAGCAAGTCTCAACAAATATGGACGAACTGCATACGCTTGGCAGGTTACTTTCGGTAGAAAAAAATCTCAGTCGAAACGGTTTTCAGACGGTTACAGATTCGATTATTTCCCATTTTGGTTTTCAAACGATTGAATGGATCCCAAGAGTATCAGCAGAACACAGAACCTTGTTTGAAGGATTGGCGCACCAGGACGGCCTAATCAATTTTCAATTCACTCAAAGGAATGCTCAAAACGATTTGAGCAAAGCTCCTCTGAAAGAGGAATATTTCCCGGTTTTTTATATCAATCCTGTTGCCGGGAATGAGTCCGAATTGGGTTATGATTATGGTTCAGATCCCACCCGGCAGTCTACATTAGAACGGGCGCGTGATTACGGATTGATTACTTCGAGCAACCAGATACTCATAGGGGAGGGGGCTGACCAACAAAAGGCTTTTCTCGTTTTCTCTCCGATTTATTCAGATACCGAAAAAACCTTTACAGTAGATGATCGGCGGCGCGCCTTATCAGGTTACGCGACTGGCTTATTCGAGCTATCTGGATTGACGGCCCAGGTATTAAGTAATATATCATTTAAGGACTTTGCTGTCAGAGCAATCGATCTCTCTGCAAAAGGGGACCAGCAATTATTATTTGAGGAAAATATTAAAGCCGATACCATTGCATCTTCTAATCAAACAAATCTGGTGTATTTCAGAAACTTTTCGTTTGCTGATCGTTTTCTGCGCCTGGAAATCAGGGCAAATATAGATTTTCTTCAAAGTTATGCTAATTATTTGGGGTGGATAGGATTAATAACTGGCACGGTTATCTCTTTGCTTCTGGCTATGCTAATCTCAGGCCAGCAAAGGAGAACAGCTTTCTTGCGTTCTTTATTAAACAATCTAGAGCAAGTTGAATTGAGCCGTGCTATCCAGGTCAGAAAACAAATCCTATTATCAAGTGGAGCGGTGATCAGCCTGGTTTTGATAACCGCGTTTGTGTATTCCAATTGGAAAATAAAAACAGATCGTATTTCAGATACCCTGGTTGCTGCAGAGCAAATTCAGAAAGAACTGATGATGCTGCAAGAAGAGAAATCCGAAATGTTGCGAACTGAGCTCGATCAAATTAGCAAAGATTCCTTCGTAGAAGCTGCTTTTGCACAACATGATTATGCAGCGCTCAAGCAGTTATCATTGCCCATATACACATCGCTGCGTGAAAGATATGGATTGGTGTGGTTTTCATACATGGATGAAAACAGGGTCTATCGTTTACTCGTGAATGGTGCCGATTGGGAAGGGATTCAAAATAATTCTCCGCTTCTATTGAAAACCGCTCGAACTGAACAAGATACCTGGGGATTGGAATCAGCAATTGGCGATCCCTTAGCCTTTCGATATGTTCGCCCTGTTCTATTAAATGGAAAATTAATTGGCTTCATTGAATTAGGAATTGATGTCAATAATTTGTTCTCTCCGCTCGCAAGCCTTGAAAGTGTTGACTTCCTGGTTTTGGAACCTAAACAATACCTGACTCAACTCCGTTTTGAAACAGCACAAAAAATCATCAAAGGGACAGCAAACTGGGATAGCTATCAAAACTTTGTGGTTGTGGCGCAATCGCTCAAGGTTTTACCTCTAAACCTAGGAAATATTCCCGATATCACCGCCAAAGGCGAAGCCGATTTTGTGTTGAGAAACAACGACCAAAACTGGGAGAGTCACAAAGTTACGCTGAGTGATGTTGACCACAGCCCAATTGCTGTCCTGATCATCATGAAAAACATTGAGGGTTGGACTGTAAGCCTGGCAAATTCAACAGCTGTTTTTATAGGGATGATCTTGCTTTCCTCTGGAATGTTGTTGGGCGTTATGTGGATGTCGGCAGGGAGAATTGAGGAAAAGTTAAGCGCCGCCGTAATCGGTCAGGAACGTGAATTAAAAGCAAGGCAGCATACCGAAATTGCCCTGCGTGAAAGCGAAAACCGATTTCGGACGATGTTTGAACATCATGAAACGATTATGCTTCTGGTTGATCCGGAAACTGATGCAATTGTGAGTGCAAACGCGGCCGCAGTACGTTATTATGGGTATGCGCCTGAATTGCTGTGTGCCATGACCATCCATCAAATCAATATAAATGACAATTCTAACTCTGCAGACTCTCGAAACAATGAAGTGGAAAAAATATCTAATTGCGTAATGTCTCAACACAGGCTGGCAAGCGGGGAAATTCGCACAGTAGAAGTATATTCATCACCGATTGTGATTGATGAAAAACGAATTTTATTTTCGATCATTCATGATATTACTGATCGACGAGTTGCAGAGGCGACGCTGCTCAAACGCGAGCATCTACTCCAGGTTTTGACCCAGGCGCTTTCTTTGCTGCTTGAGGAAAACCAACTCGACGAATCCTTGGGCGCTGCTTTGAAATTACTTTGCCAGGCTGTGGGCGCGGACAGAGTATATGTTTTCGAAAATTCGAAAGATCCTGTGACAGGTGAAATATGTTGCAGCCAACGTTACGAATGGAATTCTGGGGAGTTTGCACCTCAAATTGACAACCCGAATCTGCAAAATTTGCCTTATCGCCAGGGATATCAACGCTGGTTTGAGTGCCTGAATAACCGATCATCTATTAAAGGCCCGGTGCAGGGTTTCCCTGAATCAGAGCAAATTCTACTTGAGCCTCAATTCATTCGTTCGCTTCTTGTGGTGCCAATATTTGTTGATGACAATTTTTGGGGTTTCATAGGCTTCGATGACTGCCATTCGGAACGAGAATGGAGCTCGATAGAGGAGAATGTATTGAGAGTAGCTGCATCTGGGGTTGGCAGCTTTTTTGTGAGAATGCGAACAGAACAGGCATTGATTGAATCACGGCATGAATTGGAGAATTCGAATGCCGACCTTGAAAACGCAATTATCATGGCAAATGACATGGCAGTGCAAGCGGCCGCAGGCAGCCGGGCCAAAAGTGAGTTCCTGGCAAAAATGAGTCATGAAATCCGCACACCGATGAACGGCGTTATAGGCATGACTGGTTTGCTCCTGGATACTGAATTGAATGAAGAACAACGCCAATATGCTGAAATTGTGCGTGCCAGCGCCGAATCCCTGCTTTCGATTATTAACGATATTCTGGATTTTTCAAAAATTGAAGCGCACAAATTGGAACTAGAAAACCTGGAATTTGATTTGAGAACTGTGATCGACGATACTGTGGAGGTGCTGGCTGTGCGCGCCCAGGAAAAAGGGTTGGAACTTATTGGCTATGCTGAGGCCGGCATCCCTTGCCTGCTGCGCGGCGACCCAGGCAGATTGCGTCAGGTGATTATTAACCTGGCCGGAAATGCGATCAAATTCACGGCGCGCGGTGAAGTTGTGATTCGGGTTGGACTTGTCCAAGAGTTGGCTGACCACGCCCTGCTCAAGTTTGAGGTAAAAGACACTGGAATAGGAATACCAAAGGACAGGCAAAATCTACTTTTTATGCCATTCTCCCAAGTGGATGGGTCTACAACCCGTAAATTTGGTGGTACTGGATTGGGCCTGGCGATCTCCAAACAATTGGCTGAGTTGATGGGTGGAGAGATTGGCCTGGATAGTGAGGAGAATAGGGGATCCACTTTTTGGTTCACCGCATTTTTTGAGAAGCAAATCTCAGGAAAAGAACAACCAGCATGGGAAGTGGCGAGTTTAAAGGGTACGAAAATATTGGCAGTTGACGACAACAAAACGAACTTGCATTTACTGCGTTCCTATTTGACTGCGTGGGGATGCCGGTATTCAGAAGCTTTGACCGGTAAGGATGCCCTGGAAGTTCTTCAAACCTCAATAGTGGAGAACGACCCGTTCCATATTTTATTACTTGACCAGCATCTACCTGACCAGGATGGTGTGGAGCTTGCCAGGAAGGTAAAATTTGTACCAGTCATCGAGCAACCAAAGATCATTTTGTTATCCTCCCTGGGTCAAGCGGAAAAAGAAAACTGGCTTTCGGCCGGAATCAGCGATTATTTATTTAAACCAATCCGCGTTGGTTTGTTGCAAGAAAAATTGCTCGCCGTTCGCAGTCGGCCTGGAGCCAGCGATACCTCGGATAATTTCACTGCAAAGCCGCAGCCAGAGTTTGAACTGGATAACCGGCAGTTCGTTCGATTGTTGTTGGCAGAAGACAACCCTACGAACCAATTGGTTGCTTTGACGATGCTAAAGAAACTCGGTTATAAGGCAGATTCCGTGGGAAACGGTCAGGAGGCATATGAAGCGCTCCTAACCGTTCCCTATGATTTAGTCTTAATGGATTGCCAGATGCCTGAAATGGATGGCTTTGAAGCGACAATTAAAATCAGGTCAGCAGATTCACGAGTGCTTAACCCAAATATTCCGATCATTGCATTAACTGCAAATGCGATGCAAGGCGACCGTGAGCGCTGCCTTGCGGTCGGCATGGATGACTATTTAGCGAAACCATTGAATCCGAATGACCTTTCCCGTGTTTTAAAAACATGGTTAACAAATGTGCGCAGGCCAATGGAAACCAGCTTGGCTGTATTCGATCGTGGTGTTCAAGAGATCACACTTGACCAGGGTCCAACAGAAGAAAAAGATTCTGATTTAGAAAATGAAGCTATAATTTTTAACGTTGCGGAATTTATGCACCGGTTGATGGATGATCCTGAACTGGCGCAGGTAATCATCGATGCATTTCTCGAAGATATCCCTCGCCAAATTGGCCTACTCAGAGAGAGCATTGATGCCGGCAATGCACCAGATATTAAGCGACATGCCCATACAATAAAAGGCGCATCAGCCAACATGGCAGCAGAGTTATTGCGAGCTGTGGCGTATGAAATTGAAAAAGCAGGATCAGAAAACGATGTTAGCCAGGCAAAAGTCAGATTAAACGCGCTTGAGTTAGAATTTGAAAAACTCAAAAAGGTAATCACCAGAGCAAGAGAAAGAATTTAATCTCAATGAAGATTCTGATTGCAGAAGATGATCTGACATCACGATTGATGCTCAAGAATCTGCTCGTTCATTGGGGATTTGAAGTGATCGCAGTTGACAATGGAAAGCAGGCCCTGGAGGCCCTTTCTCAGCCGGACGCGCCAATGATGGCTCTGTTGGATTGGATGATGCCGGAGATGGATGGATTGGAAGTTTGTAGACAAGTGAGAGAGCGAGAGAATTTCCAGTCTATTTACATCATCATCTTGACCTCCTTAAGCGCAAAGAAGGATATGATTCAAGGCTTGAACGCTGGAGCGGATGATTATGTGATTAAGCCTTATGATAATGAAGAACTCCACGCCAGGATCGATGTTGGCAGACGTGTGGTGGAACTGCAGGACAAATTGTTAGCCCTTTCAAACACAGACGCATTAACCGGCCTTGGAAATCGGCGTCGTTTTTTTGAAGTGGCTAAAAGTGAAATATATCGCAGCCTTCGATATTATGTACCCTTAAGTTTAATCCTGGCGGACTTGGATGGCTTTAAAAGCATAAACGACTCCTATGGACATAACAATGGCGATCGCGTGCTGCAAGAGGTTGCCATCTTGCTAACGAAGAATTTGCGTGAAACGGATATACTCTGCCGGATGGGAGGAGATGAGTTTGCGATGATCTTGCCGCAAACAGAAATTAATGGTGCTGCCATCCTGGCTGAACGGTTGAGGCGAGCCATAGAGCAGCATGCTTTTTGTCTTGAGGATAAAAACGGCGAGAGAAGGAATGGGAAATTAACGTTGAGTTTAGGCGTGGGCCAGTTCGAAGTCAATGATGGCTCGATCGACGATCTGTATAAGCGAGCAGATCAACTGCTTTACCTGGCGAAAAGCGAAGGCAAGAACCGGACGCGGTAGGAATAAAAAGTACCCCTGGACAGACTCGAACTGTCGCTTTTGGCTCCGGAGGCCAACGCTCTATCCACTGAGCTACAGGGGCGCTTGCGCCCAATATTTTACCACAAATGTTAAAAAACCTCGGCTCTGCTGGCGAGATGGGCTAATTCCTGGCGCAGCAGCAAGATTTTTTCGCTGTCTGCTTCACCCAGTCGGCTGGCTTTTTCTTTTTTGAAGGCTAGTTCTGCACAAACCTGGTAAAAACGCGCAGTTGCTCTGGCGCGTCCGCTGAATAATGCGCCCATTCGGGCAAAGGATTGGAGCCAAGCCGAACAGGCGGTGTGATAATGGGCTGTGGAAATTATTCCCAAGCTGACTTCTTCTTTTAATTGTTTAATCAGCCAGGTTTGCTCACGATATAATGCCCACAAGATGAACAGCGCCATGAAAAACCAACCGGTCCAATCGAACAAAGTACCGACGGCCAGGCCGGAAATACCAGACAAGACACTCGCGAGTGTGTTGTGGAAAGAATGGGCAAAAACCGCTATCGAAAATCCTATCAAAGGCGCGAATATTTTTATCAAAATATTCTTGTTCAATCTTGCAGTCGCCAGACCAATACCGGTGAAAGACGTATAGAACGGATGCTGCCAGCCAACTAAAATTACGCGCACAAAGAACAGAGCGACAATACCGCCCCAACCCTGCTCTGACCAACCATAACTGTATATATAGAAGGCGTTTTCCGTGGCCGCAAAGCCTAACGCGGCAATGGCGGCATATACGATGCCGTCCAAAATGCCATCAAATTCATTGCGGAATACAAAAAATACGATTAAAACAGCAAATGCCTTGAGTGATTCTTCTACGACAGGTGCGATGAGTGATCCTGTTGCCAGGTCTGTCGCTGCTTCTGAGCTGGTAAAAATATAAACACCCAGCCCAAGGACAGTATTTATGATGAATGCGCCTCCAGCGGCAACCACTGCACCCCAGATAAACACGGCTATCAACAGCAGTATGGGTTCTTTTTCATACCGGTCTGTCCAATAGACGAGATACGCAAAGAAGAACATCGGCATGAATCCTAGAAACAAACATACAGTCAAAGCAACTAAACCTTCCATAAAATTGTTATTCCTCCTCCAAAAAAAATTTGATTAGATGCTTTCCTGATTGCTCGCCTTAAGAATAATCCTGGTGCGATGTGCGCGTATCGAAAAAGGATCAATCCCCAACGCAGAGGCAAACTCATCTGGCCGGCCCGTGGCGCTATCGCGTGTCGCTAATTGTATTCTGACTTTTGAAAAACCCTGGCTGTCAGCCGGTAAAACTTCCACCATTTCAATCAAAGGGCGAAGATTATAAGATTTTCCATGTCGTTGGCGCATCAATTCATTTGTTTCTAAAAGAGCTGATAAACGCTCATCAAAATCGTCTATCCGATCCAAGAATGTTATGAAGTATTCAGAGGATTCAACCTGAGTTTGCAAAGAAGGTAAATTCAAATCCACCAGGGCCAATTCCGAAATTCTTATGCCTGGAGGTGCAGCGGCCTGCAAGTCATCTTGAATAATTCCTACAGGTTTATCCGTTTCCAGCCAGGCATCGAGGATTTCACATTCGCTGGTGAAACCCAAAGGCAAAGCGCTGGCCAGGTTCAAGCGCGGTTGCGGGTGAAATCCTTGGGTATAAGCCAAAGGCAGACCGGCGCGACGAAAGGTTCGCTCCCATGTTTTATGCAAATCGAGATGGCCGGTAAAGCGCATTGCTTCTGTTTTGTGGAAGAGTATTCTCAGGCGCATCAATTGGTATGTACCGGTATTTCTACCAGGTTCGTGATGACTGGTCGGCGTTTGGATATGGGTTTAACTTCAGGGCACTGCCAGACTTCACCTGGATTCAAGCTGCGCAGCTCGGCGAAGGTGGGCAGGATGCCGCAAGCGAAGCACCGCTCGCGGCAGTCAACACGGGTCTGGCCGCGCAGTGACCACAAATAATCTTCTGTAAGAAATTTTCTGCGCACACCAGCGCTGATGTGTTCCCAGGGAAAAGCTTCATCGATCAAGCGTTGGCGATGAGTGTAAAAAGCTGGATCCAGCGCATTTTCTTCAAAAGCTTCCAGCCAGGTATCATGATGGTAGTGCTCTTTCCAGGCATCAAAAATTGCGCCTTTCCGCCATGCAGAATAGATTACACCGGAAATTCGCCGGTCGCCGCGAGAAAGCCATGCTTCGTGTTGGGTATCGTTTGGGTCCGTCAGACTGAGTTTAATGTCACGCTCGCGGTAGAGAACTTTTTTCAGTAAATCCTGTTTTTGAATTACCTGGCTGGCTGTGTCGCATGGCACCCATTGAAATGGAGTATGGGGTTTGGGAACAAATGTGCTGACGCCTGCATGAACTTTTGCCCGCCGCCCGATGACCTTGCGTCCGACCGCCAAGACTTCTTTGCAAAGGTCAGCAATTGCCTGGACATCATCCAAGGTTTCCGAAGGATGGCCGATCATAAAATATAATTTAATTGTTGTCCAACCTCGACTGTAAATTTCGTGAGCTGTGTTCAATAACTGCTCAGTGCTGACTGGCTTATTAATTATCTTGCGCATTCTTTCCGTAGCTGCTTCGGGAGCCAGTGTAAACCCACTGTGGCGGCTATCCCTGAGGGCTTCCATCAAGTCAACTGAAAACGACTCGATACGCAAAGAGGGCAGGGACACTTCAAGGTGTTCGCCAGCAAAAGCACTTCCGACTTCTTTAACCAACTCGAGGACATGCGTATAGTCTGACGAGGAAAGCGATAATAAGCCTATCTCTTCGAAGCCGGTGTGTCTTAATGCTTCCTTAACTGTTTCGACAACTTCTGACACACTACGCTCGCGCACCGGCCGAGTAATCATACCAGCCTGGCAAAAGCGACAACCGCGAGTGCATCCCCGCATGATTTCGATAGGGATTCGGTTGTGAATAGTATCAATATACGGTACGATAAAACGGGTGGGTGGGGGCGGCAATTGAGCCACGATGCGTTTCATCACCAGCTTCGGTGCGGCATTATCCAATGGGGTTATTTGCTTGAAAGTCCCATCGTCTTCATAGGTGACGTCATATAATGCGGGCACATATACCCCCCAAATTTGGGACAACCGCTTTAATAGATCACTGCGCGACGTGCCAGCACTCCGCCATTCCTGGTGCGTTGAGACAATCTCGTCAATGACGTCTTCTCCTTCACCGATGACAAAAGCATCGATGAAGGCGTGCATTGGTTCAGGGTTGTAGGTAGAATGGCCACCAGCTATGATGAGCGGGTGTTTTTCTGTGCGATCATGGCTGAACACTGGAATGCCAGCCAGATCAAGCATGTTCAAAGTATTTGTGTACAACGTCTCGTAGGGCAAACTGAAGCCAATGATGTCAAATTCGCCCAGGGGATGCATTGTTTCCAGGGAATACAGGGGAATTTGGTGCTGCCGCATTGCAGCTTCCATGTCTGTCCAGGGAGCAAAACAGCGTTCGGCCAGAGCATCTGCTCGTTTATTGAGTTGGTCATAAAGGATAAAGATACCAAGATTTGACATTCCGATATCGTAAATGTCTGGGAATGCCATCACCACCCTCGTTCGAACTCCATCCCAATCCTTAACTACCTGGTTAAGCTCTCCGCCTGTATAGCGGCCTGGTTTTTGAATCGCGGGTAATATCCTCTCCAGAAGGCTCTTGATTTCTTCCGGTTTTTTCATTGCCTTTACCTCTAAAATGTTTGTTGAACTAGATCCGTTAAAAACTTCGGGGGCAGGTTTTCCCTGCCCCCATGGTTCTTGTTTATTCAAAAATCCAGCGATCTGTATCTCGTTTCCAATCGACTAACTCACCTGCTTTGAACCACAAAGCTACTTCTTTTTCGCCATTTTCCGGTGAGTCTGAAGCGTGGGTCAAGTTTCTACCTACTTGAAGGGCAAAATCATGCCTGAGGGTTCCTGGAGCAGCTTCAGTCGGACGTGTACTGCCCATCGTCTGCCGGACAGCCGCAACCGCATCGGGACCTTCCCAGGCCATCGCCATGACTGGTGAAGAAGTGATATAGCTGATCAAGCCAGTGTAAAAAGGCTTGCCTTTATGAACGGCGTAATGGGTCTCAGCTAATTCTGGACTCACTTGCAAAAACCTGGCGGCCACCAGGCGTAAGCCGCGTCGTTCCAGGCGAGAAATGACCTCACCGATCAATCCACGCTGGACGCCATCTGGCTTGACGAGTACCAATGTTTTTTCCACAAAATCCTCCGAGAGATGAATTGTCAACAGTTGCCGCTGATTTTACCATCTTTCGCGATCTGCTTAGCGCAGCAATTCCTCGGCTTTCAAGTAAGCATCCAAAGCTGCCTGCAGATTGTCAGAGTTGAGATGAGCATCTCCCAAAGATTGTAGAACATAAACATCATCCGGCTTATTGACAAGGGCTTGCTGCAGCACCTGAATAATTTCTGGCAAGAACAACTGGCGTTGAATCAAATTAGTGAGTTTTCCGCCAGCCATTTTTGTTTCTCCTTTGAGTATATCTCGACGAGCTTCATCGAAAATTGCCGAGTCTGCTGCGCCAGGTGTTGGAACTGAAGGCGAAGCAGGCAGGATCGTTGGTCCTGCTCTAACCTCCAAATAATCCTTTAATGCAATGAAATGTTGGTCATCTATTCCTGGAACATTTGCCAATTCTTCCAGGTTTTGAAAACCATCATTCAACTCTCGGTAAGTGAGAATTTTCTGTGCCAGGATAAAACCAACGCCAGGAAGATCTTCAAGGTCTTTTAATGAGGCTGTATTGAGATCGAGCCGGACAGCAGGTTTTCCCTGCAGCCAGGCAGGAAGCTCTTCCTCTTCTCGCATTTGCTCTTCGGGTTGAACAATCCAGGCTGGCAATTCTTCGGGTTGCTGTTCCTGTATCCAGGTAGGAGTCTCTGGTGTGATGGTAGGCGCGGTTTCTTCTGGTTCGGGTTGTATCCATTCAGGTATGGTTTCTTCAGCTGGCTCCAGCCCGACAGTCTCGACAGGCTGGGTAATTCTAGTGGGCTTGGTGTCTTCTTCGGTTGGTGTAGGAGGAATCTCTATACCACTTAGCCAGGCCGGAGTTGCAGCAGGTTCGGTTGAGACTTCAGCATCGAGGGATTTAAGCCAATCTGGGAGTTCATCAACAGGCGCGGCCTCAGCAGCCACTTCCAGTCGGGTGATCTCTGATTCAGGTTGAGCTGAGGAAGGCAGGGCGGATTCCACGATAACATCTGGTTCTATCCCAACTTTGCTCGGAGCGGTCTCGCTCTGCATTGGCTGGGCTTCCTCAGATTGTTCAGTAATGGGATGCTGATCCTGGATTGGTAGAGCCTCGGTTGTCAAACCAGCCGCGGCTGGCATAGTCGTTTCTGTGGGAACATATGTTGAAAGCTCGCCTCGCTCCTGCGCCTGCGCGCCAGCTTGAATAAGCCAATCAGGCGTTGTTGGTCGTTCATCAGGTTTGGTTGATAACTGATCCTCGGGAACCCCCTGGTGGGCTGCCAGACTCTCTAACCAGGCCATGGCTGCATCTGGATCATCAAAATTAATACCAGCTGCCCCTGCAGGCTCTGAGGGTTGAATAATCGCTGGTTCTTCCATGGTGTGAGGGGTTTCGAGAGATACAGGTTCTTGCGCACCATGCGTTTCCGTGATGACATGACTTTCTTCGGTAAGCGGTTCAAGGATTACGGCCTGTTCGGCGGGCTGAACTTCTTTTGATAAATCTTTGAGCCAATCGGGGATCTCCTCGGCGGGCAAAGCAGCAGCAGCGGCGGCCTCTGCGGCAGCCGGTTCCACCTGCCCAACCAGGGTTTCTTGAGCTGCCGGTTCACTCTGTTCGAACGACCAGGCGGGCAGTTCTTCGGCTGGTGCAGAAGGCTGGGTATCTACAGGTTCTTCGCCCAGGCCTTTGAGCCAATCGGGGATTTCCTCGGCGGGCAAAGCAGCAGCAGCGGCCTCTGCGGCAGCCGGTTCCACCTGCCCAACCAGGGTTTCTTGAACTGCCGGTTCGCTCTGTTCGAACGACCAGGCGGGCAGTTCTTCGGCTGGCGCAGAAGGCTGGGTATCTACAGGTTCTTCGCCAAGGCCTTTGAGCCAATCGGGGATTTCCTCGGCGGGCAAAGCAGCAGCAGCGGTGGCCTCTGCGGCAGCCGGTTCCATCTGCCCAACCAGGGTTTCTTGAGCTGCCGGTTCACTCTGTTCGAACGACCAGGCGGGCAGTTCTTCGGCTGGCGCAGATCTATCTGTTTCGACTGTTTCGCCTTCGATATCTTTCAACCATGTCGGGAGTTCAGTTTCTTCTTTTTTTTCTGTAGAAACATTCAATCCTGGTTGTTCCTCAGATGAGGCCAATTTTAATGCATTCGCCAGATCCTCTAAATCCTCTGGCTTACTTTCCACAGGCTTGGATTCTAACCAATTGGCTATAGTGTCAGAACCTCCGGGTTGTTTTTCTTGCAACCAGGGAACCACTTCTCCAGATGTATCGGAAATAATCGAGGGTTCGGTTTCTTCGGCTTGTGGAGCCATTTCTTTCAGCCAATCTGGAATTTCTGCCTGGGCCAGAGTGCCTGTTTCTTCCTGTTCGATGACAGCAAGCTGGTCTGTATTTTTTGTAGCTGGCTCCCAGCCAAGATCTCTTAGAAAATCTGGAATTTCTGCTGTTTTTTCAGGTTGGACTTCATCTACTTTCACAGATGATTCGGCAGTCCTCACCCAACCAGGCGTTTCTTCGGCAGTAGGTTCGCTGGTTGACTCAGCGGAGGCGTTTAGCCTCTCCTTGGCCGCCTCTATTTTATGCGTTTGATCACCAGCAAGCCAATCAGGCAGTTTCTCTGTATCCTGGGATGAATCGAATGCCATTCCCAGAGATGAGACCCAATCCGGTTGTGTTGAAGACGGCAGAAGATTTTGCCCGGGTTGGAATGTCAATCTCTCAATTTGAATGGCAGAATCCGGTACTTTTTCTACATTGAAGTTGTTGCCGTCGATTTTTCCATAATAAGGATCGAGCGAAATAATCCTTTGGCGGTAAGCAGCAGCATCTTCCTTGCGCTCAGTTTTTGGTAAAATCGAGGCAAGAATGCGGTTGGCTTCCAAGCAGTAAGGCAATTTCCGCAGGACAGAATTTGCGGAATTTACCGCTTCAACATCTTGGCCGTTGCGGAAATACATTTCAGCCAACAAAACCTGTAAATCCAGCCGCTGGGGATCTTCTGTCAGCGCAGCGCGTAATTCTCCGATTGCCTGGCGATACAAATGGCCTTTGGCATACATGCGTGCAAGTGCGCCGCGCGTCATGCGAATTTTGGCCGGTTCTATTCCATCTCGCTTCCCATACAGGCGGCGCAATTCGGACTGAACCACGTTGTTGGCTGGCTGGCTTTCAAAAGCACGCTCCATATGCCATATAGCCAGGTCGGGCTTGTTTTCATTTTCTTTGATGATGCTCATACCTATGTTGGCGACAAAATCATCTGGAATCGAAGAAAGAACCCTGTGGAAAATGTCTGCAGCATCGGCGTAACGGTGCTCTTCCAGAAGCGCTTTGCCCAACAATCGATATGTGCTGATGTGCTTCGGAACAGATTGCAAGATGTGCAAACAGTGAGCAATCGCCTCATCAAACTGGCTGTGCTCAATCATTCCTTCTATTTCCTGGTTGTACGCTCTTAGTGACAAATTAGACATAGTGAGTGCTCCCTGTCTTTAGTATGCATCATTCTAAGTTAACTTGCAAGTACTTAAATAGATCGCGGTATAATTCAAAACCAGTTTTTCTGGTCGATCGATTCAACTACCTTATTCTATCTTAACAAGAGAAAAAATGACCCGAGTTGACTTCCCAAGTTATGTAAATAATCCTAAAGTTCGTGCATGGATTCATGAAATGGCAAGCCTGTGTAAACCAGATATGGTTTATTGGTGTGAAGGCACGGAGGAAGAGTATGATCGCTTGTGTGGACAGATGGTTCATTCAGGCACATTGATAAAACTAAATCCACGTAAACGTCCGAACAGTTATTATGCACGCTCAGATCCGGGTGATGTTGCCCGCCTGGAGGATCGCACTTTTATCTGTACTCGAAAACAAGGAGATGCCGGGCCTACCAATAATTGGATGGATCCTGACAAGATGAAATCGTTTTTGATTCCGATGTTTGATGGAAGCATGCGAGGCAGAACAATGTACGTTGTTCCGTTTAGCATGGGGCCGATCGGTTCCCCACTTTCACACATAGGAATCGAATTGACCGATTCACCGTATGTTGTCGTTAATATGAAAATTATGACTCGAATGGGAAGAGAGGTCTGGAACGCTTTGAGTCCAACAGCGGATTTTGTTCCCGGCTTGCATTCCGTAGGGGCACCACTCGCCCCGGGTCAAAAAGATGTGCCCTGGCCTTGCAACAAAGAAAAATACATTGTGCATTTCCCAGATGAACACGCTATCTGGTCTTATGGATCGGGATACGGCGGGAATGCATTGTTAGGAAAGAAGTGTTTCGCCTTAAGAATCGCGTCGCGAATCGCACAAGAAGAAGGCTGGTTGGCAGAACATATGCTGATCCTCGGAGTTGAATCACCTGAGGGAAAAAAAACTTACGTAGCCGCTGCTTTCCCTTCCGCTTGCGGTAAAACAAACCTAGCAATGTTGATTCCTCCTTCTTCCTTTAACGAGTGGAAGGTTACCACGGTGGGTGACGATATCGCCTGGATTAAACCTGCTTCTGACGGTCAGTTATACGCCATTAATCCAGAAAACGGCTTTTTTGGAGTTGCGCCTGGCACGTCTGAAAAAACGAATCCCAATGCCATGGCCACCATACGGTCCAACACGATTTTTACAAATGTCGCACTGACACCAGATGGCGATGTCTGGTGGGAGGGAATGACCAAGACACCACCCGCCGAATTGATCGACTGGACTGGCGAACACTGGACGCCCGCCAGCGGGAGAAAAGCAGCGCATCCAAACGCTCGCTTTACTGCGCCAGCCAGGCAATGCCCATCGATTGATCCAGCCTGGGAAGATCCGAATGGCGTGCCGATTTCAGCCTTTATCTTTGGTGGGCGGCGCGCCAGTGTCATTCCTCTTGTGTACCAATCGTTTAATTGGGATTTTGGTGTTTACCTGGCCGCCACTATGGGCTCGGAAACGACAGCTGCTGCAGCTGGGAAAGTCGGTCAGGTACGCCGAGATCCTTTCGCCATGCTGCCATTTTGCGGCTACCACATGGCCGATTACTTCGATCATTGGTTAAGCTTTGGCCGCCAATTAACCCATCCCCCTCGCATTTTTGGTGTGAATTGGTTTCGAATGGATGAAAACGGTAACTTTATCTGGCCGGGTTATGGCGAAAATATGCGTGTGTTAGAGTGGATTGTGGAGCGGGTCAATGGACAGGCTTTGGGTGTCGAAAGCCCGCTGGGTTGGGTGCCGCGTTTTGAAGATTTACATTGGGATGGATTGGATTTCGACCGCGAGAAGTTTAGCGATTTGATGGCGATCGATCGAGAATTGTGGAAAGCCGAACTGCTTTTGCATGAGGAACTTTTCATTAAGTTGTACGATCGCTTGCCGCGCGATCTCGTGGCAATACGGGAATTGTTGACCTCCAGCTTGACGAGGTCTTTGCTGCGTTGGGAATTAAAATAAAAAAGTGGCTGCTCGATTTCAAGAGCAGCCACTTTTTATGTTGAGCAGTTAGCCGAGTTTCGGGGCAGGGCGCTTGCTTTGCCAGACTGCCCATCCGATAATCGCAGTCAGCACTGCGATCGTAACGATGACACCCCAATTAACCACGTTTTCAGCGGTCAGGGGATACTTGACAATAACTGGTGCAGCCAGGAGACTGACTAGGTTGACGACTTTGATCATCGGGTTCAGAGCCGGACCAGCAGTATCTTTGAGCGGATCACCAACGGTATCGCCCACAACGCCGGCTTTGTGGCGTTCTGAGCCTTTGCCCGTGTTTTTGGCCAGGTTGCGTGGTTCATCTTCGATAGCCTTCTTGGAATTATCCCAGGCGCCGCCAGCATTTGCCATGAACACTGCCAGAAGCTGACCGGACAAAATTACGCCTGCCAGGAAGCCACCCAGGGCTTCGACTTTCAAGAGAAGGCCGACAAGCAGGGGAACCAACACTGAAATCGCTGCCAGGGGAAGGAGCTCCTTTTGAGCAGCCTGGGTAGAGATACCAACCACCTGGGCATAATCGGGCTGCACTTTGCCTTCCATAATCCCAGGGATGCGGAATTGACGGCGGCACTCATCCACAACCAACACGGCAGCCCGGCTGACTGCGCGAATGGCGAGTGATGAGAACAGCCACGGCAATGCGCCGCCAATCAGCAGGCCAATGAATACGTTCGTGCTGGCTAAATCGATGCCTTTAAGCATTTGATCTACTGGCACTTTCAATTGAACCTGGACACGTTGGACATCGGTGATATAAGATGCGTACAAACTGGCTGCGGCGATGACCGCAGAAGCAATTGCGACACCTTTGGTGATCGCCTTGGTTGTATTGCCGACGGCATCCAGGTCAGCCATGATCTGCCGGGCATCTTTGGTTGCTTTATCTTCCATGCCGTGCCAGGCCATCTCACCAATACCATTGGCGTTATCGGAGATCGGACCATAAGAGTCCATCGCCACATTGTTTCCGGTATGGCTGAGCATACCAATGCCGATCATGGCAATGGCGTACAACACGTAAATTGGTCCCATTGTGCTGAAAAGAAGGAGAGCGGCGACAAAGCTGATCACAATGACAAGCAGCGCCCAGACGCTCGATTCCATACCTACTGAGAGACCGGATAGAATCGTTGTTGCCGCGCCGCTGCGTGTGGATTCGACGATTTCCTTGACGGGAGCTGTTTTCGTAGAGGTGAAATAAGAGGTTAGAGGATTGAATGCGACGGCGAGCCCGACCCCTACCGCGGTCAACATGCCAAAGCGCCAGTCGTTTGCATAGAAAATGGCCAGCAAGAAGGCAAAGACAATCGTATTGACGCTGGAGACCTCATAGGATCGGAACATCGATTCTTCTGCATCGTGGGCTGCCAGCCATTTGATCGGGAAATTCTCCCAAATAGGCACTGTAAATGTACCTAAGATTGAGCTGATCACACCAATGGCGCGGATGATCAGAGGAAAAACAATCCACTTCAAGCTGTGGCTGGGATCTAGGGCTACTAACGCCAGGCCCAATATCAAACCGGAAACAATGGTCACTTCGTAACTCTCGAAAATATCGGCTGCCATACCTGCGCAATCACCGACATTATCACCCACGAGATCGGCGATCACGGCTGCATTACGCGGATCATCTTCAGGGATATCCTGTTCGACTTTTCCAACCAGGTCGGCGCCAACATCTGCAGCCTTGGTGTAAATGCCACCACCAACGCGCATAAAGAGGGCAATCAATGTACCGCCAAAGCCAAAGCCTAACAGGGCATCTGGAGCAGCTTTACCAAATATTATGAAGATAACCGTTCCGCCAAACAACCCGAGGCCATCTGTCAGCATACCTGTGATTGTGCCAGCGTAATAAGCGATGGACAGCGACTCGTTGAAACTGCGCCGGGCAGCAGAGGCTGCGCGCACATTTGCCTGGATCGCCATGCGCATTCCCAACTGCCCAACGATGAGGGAGAAAGTGGCGCCCATGATAAAGGCGATCGTACGACCGAATGCGATGATCAGCACAGTATTTTGGGGAAATTCGACCGAGGCTTCCTGGCTCGGGGGGACAACATACACGGATAAGAACAATACGATCGTTAATCCGATGATCAACGGTAAAATGCGTTTGAGCTGGGTAAGAAGATAACTATCTGCGCCAATCCGGATGGCATTCCAGACTTCCTGCATTTTTTCAGTGCCTTTGTCCTTTTTTAAGACCGTGCCTCTGAGCCACCAGGCGTATGCCAAACTGACGAACGCGGTGATAACAACACCGATTATGGCGATTTGCTCAAAACCATTTAATCCGTGTCTTGCCAGTCCTAATAGATCCATGACTCCTCCATCTTTCTTGAACTTAGGGATTAAGATAAAAAACCCATGCGCAGAACGTATGGGTAATTCACAGAGGGGAAATCAGCCAGGTGGGGAACAGAAGCGAAATGACTGTTCTGGATGTTCCATCAAGTCAATTTTACACGTGGCTAAAGATAAAGTCAAATGCTTAAATGCAGGTTAAGCGGATGATTAAAATAACCAGTGCAAATTTATCGTGTTTGAGCGATTTGATAAATTGGATAATTTTGGTGTTTATAAGCATTTGATTAATCTTTACAAAACCACTTGACTTTGCTTATTTGATTAATGTATAACATTACACGGGCATGTGAAACCATGCACATGAATGCGGGTTCTACCCGCATTCACTATGAATGAATGAAATTCAGCACTGCCTGCCCTGATGGAAGGCGTGCTTTTTCGTCGTATAAAGGAGTTTTGAACATGATAGAAGTAGAGGGACTTGTCAAGTATTATGGTCCGCGCCTGGTGATCAACCACTTGACCTTCCATGCTGAAAAAGGTGAGATTTTGGGATTTCTTGGACCCAATGGCGCAGGAAAAACTACGACAATGCGCATTTTGACTGGTTACTTGCCCCCAAATGCTGGCTCGGTGAAAGTTGCTGGCTTTGATGTCTTGGAACAATCATTGGAAGCGCGCAAGCGCCTGGGGTATTTGCCAGAAACAGTCCCTCTGTATCCGGATATGACCGTTTTCGATTATCTGAAATTTATGGGTGACCTTCATCATATTCAAAATGTTGATGACCGGGTGGATGAAGTGCTCGATATGGTGGGAATGGCGGACAGGTTTGAAAGCTTGATCGGCAGCCTGTCCAAAGGCATGCGGCAGCGCATTGGCTTAGCTCAGGCTATCTTGCATAAACCGGATGTTCTCATCTTGGATGAGCCAACGATTGGACTGGATCCAGTTCAAATCGTGGAAGTACGCAACATCATCCGGGAGCTGGGAAAAGAACACTCAATTCTGCTGTCTACTCATATCTTGTCTGAAGCCCAGCAGGTCTGTAATCGCGTTTTGATTATCAATAAAGGTGAAATCGTCGCTGAGGATACGCCAGGGAGATTGCAAACTCGCCTGGCAGGCGGCCAGCGGTTTGCCTTGCAAGTGCGTGGCGATGAAGACGGCCTGGTGAAAGTTGTTTCTGATGTAAAAGGTGTGACAAAAGTTACTGCCAGCCAAAATGGGGGATTTGAATTTGAAACTCAACCTGGTGAGGATGTGCGTCCACAGGTTGCGAGAGCGGTTATTCAGGGAGGTTATGACCTTTTGGAACTGCGGCCAGTAAGCATGACTCTCGAGGAGATTTTTGTTCAGCTCACACGTGATGATGGTGCTGCTATCGATCGCCCTGCTTTGGAAAGCAGTGAAGACGAAGAGACAGTTGATGTTCAATAGCTCAGGATGGAGAAAATAAGCTATGCTTAATATTTGGACAATCGCCAAGCGGGAGTACAAGGCTTATTCCAGCAGTCTCACCGCTTATTTATTTTCATTTATTATTTTGCTTGTCATTGGTGGGGTTTTTTATATCTCCATTTCACAGGCAATCAATAGTTTCGGCCAAATGCCGCCTCCTGGAGCAGATTTGGTCTTCTATCCATTAATGTTTCTGTTGATATTTACCTGCCCGGCAATTTCGATGCGTTTGATTTCGGAAGAGAATCGCCAGGGAACACTTGAACTGTTATTAACAGCTCCGGTGCGAGATGCAGAAATCATCCTCGGGAAGTGGTTAGGGAGCTTCTTGTTTGTAGCTACCTTAATCGCCATGACGCTGATTTATCCATTGGTTCTGCATTTGATGACCAGCCCCGGGATTGACCAGGGTCCGTTGGTAACAGGTTATCTGGGACTGCTGTTGGTGTCGGCCGCCTTTCTTTCGATCGGTACTGCCATCTCAGCAATGTTTTCAAACCAAATCGCTTCTTACGTATTAACCCTGGGCGTGATCGTTTTCTTCTGGTGGATCTTGGGATTCTTTACTCAAGCAGCCCAGGCCGGCAGTGTGAGTGCAACGATTTTCCAATTTATGGATTTGAAATCACATTTCTACGACTCAATGGTGGTCGGTATCTTGCCATTGAGTGGGGTTGTCTATTATTTGAGCTTTGTGGCTGGTGGCCTGTTATTGGCCTCAGTCATTGTAGAAACACGGAGGTGGCGCTGATGAACGGCAAATATAAGAGGTTCTCTCCATTAGCGCTGATTGTAGCCGGCCTGGCTGCCCTGGGCGCATTTGGCTGGTTCATTGTCAATGGAAAGTTTGATTTGTATTTGCAAATTGCCTTAGGTGTGGCTGTTTTGGGCCTGGCGGTGGCAGTATTGCTCGATCCAGATGGCGTAAGGCAAATGATCACTGGACGGAAAGCCCGATACGGCAGCAACGCGTTGGTTATCACCATGGCTTTCTTGGGAATTTTGGTTGTCTTGAATGTATTAGTTTATCAAAATGACCAAAAACTCGATTTAACCCAGGACAAAGTGAACACCCTGGCGCCTGAGTCAATAAAGACTCTTCAAAGCCTGCCGGATGTCGTCCAGGCCAAGTTGTTTGTGACCGGCCAGTCTTCTTATGCAACGGAAGAGAATTTGCTCAAACTTTATCAGTCGAATTCAAAAGGTAAATTTACATACAAGATTATCAATCCGACTGCAGACCCGGTGGCTGCTAACCAGGCAAATGTGTCTCGAGATGGAGATATCGTCCTGACAATGGGCACACGGCAGGAAAAGGCTACAGCTCAAACTGAAGATGGAATAACCGGAGCGATGGTGCGTTTGATGAGCAGCGGCCAGCGAAAAATTTATTTCTTGACAGGCCACGGCGAACACAGTATCACCGAATCAAGTGATTCATCCTATGTATCATTGAAGAGCCAGCTCGAGGCGAAGAATTATGTAGTTGCAGACTTGAACTTACTCACGAGCGCGGCTGTACCGAATGATGCCAAGATTATTGTGATCGGAGGCCCTCAAAAGCCATTGAATGAGGCCGAAATCAATGCAATCAAGGCTTTTACAGATAAAGGAGGCAGCTTGATTGTTATGGCTGATCCTTCATTGTTAACACAATACAATGGCGCGGCTGATTTGTTGGCCAAATACCTGGAAAGTGATTGGGGCGTCAAATTGGAAGACGATATCGTGATTGATATCGTAGGCCAACAGCAGCTAGGTCAACCATTACTGGCTGTGGGATCAGAATTTGGCACTCATGCGATTGTGAAGAATTTGACTGGTTTTGTCACTATTTTCCCTTCGGCGCGCACTATCTCATTTGTTCAAACCAGCTCTGGAGTCAGTCCCGAGAAACTGGTTTCTACATCGAATCAATCGTGGGGTGAGACCGACCTGCAAGGATTGAAGAACAATACCAACCCTGAGGCTAACCCTGCCACGGATCATATGGGCCCTGTTACTCTGGCGGCTGCGGCCGAGAACTTTACCTCCAAAGGCAGATTGGTCGTATTTGGCAGCTCGCAAATTGTGGTAAACCAAATTATTGGAGCTTATGGCAACGCTGACTTGTTCATTGGCTCGGTGGATTGGGCATCTGGCCAAGAGTCATTGATCAGCCTGACGCCCAAGACAACCACCACACGAACATTAAAGCTCACTCCATCGTTATATACCATGGGGTTGATTCTCTTGTTATCTGTTTTTGTCATGCCCGCCATTCCCCTCGTTTTAGGGATTATTTCGTTTATCCAACGCCGGAGGCGCTAAGAAATGCGTCGGTCCACACTGATTGTTGTTGTTGTCTTTGTGCTTCTTTTAGCAGTGGCGCTTTACCTGCAGAAAAACCCACTTCCCAAGGGCCAGGTATCACCCACACCGACACAGGAGGAACCGCTGCTGAGCATCAATTCCACTCAAATTGCCGGCATCCGCATGCAATCGGCAGATGGAAAACTGGTGGAATTGGCGAAAGAAGGCACGAACTGGCAATTGAAGCTACCTACCGCTGAAGCAGCGGAAAGCTCAACCGTTGACTCGGCTCTTTCATCGTTTGCTACCATGACCATTCGGGATAAGTTTACAACACCGCCTTCCGATGAGGACATGGGATTGAAAAACCCAACTTATGCGATTACAGTCACAATGGACACCGGTTTGCGCCAATTATTGTATATCGGGAAACAAACACCCATTCAAGGAGGTTATTATGTCCGCTTGGGGAATGGGATTCCGGTGGTGATTAATAGTTTTTCTATCAGCCCGCTCCTGGGCTGGTTTGAAAACCCACCTCGCTTGCCGACTCCGACGCCAACGTTAACAGAAACACCCGGAACTGTTGCCACGAATCCGCAGCCCACAGGAACGGTAACACCGACTCCTTAAGAAACCTTGGAGGAAATCTTTGCAGGGTATTGATTTTCTCCAAAAAAAGTTGTATTCTGTATAGGTGATTTAGGAATATTTGAAACCCGAGATCAGGTCAGAAACTGTTTTGAAACGAGACCTGACTTCCTTAAGAATAATCACATTCGATAGTGATCTCTGTCGTGAGACAGGGTTGGAGTGAACATGATTGATGATGAATTAATTCGCGATATCGGAGACCAGGAAGAAGAACATCCAGCGATTGCTCGTCTGATTGAGATTGGCAGGCAAAAATCATATGTCACAATTGATGACATTTTAGCTTTCTTCCCCGAAGCTGAGCAAGATGTCGATCAACTTGAAGAGACATTTGCCGCATTACTCAGCGCGGGAATCTCATTTGTTGATGAATCTAGCCTTCCTGTCCCGAGCGAAGAAGAACTGGCTGCGGCTGAAGAAGAGGAACCCGATGAGGAGATTGCTCATCAGGCTGGTCTGGATGATAATTATCTCGCCAATATTGATACAGATGACACAATCGGCCTTTACTTGAAAGAAGTCGGCAGAGTTCCGCTCTTAACCGCTATTGAAGAAGTTGAATTGGCCCAGCGAATAGAACAAGGCCGCCTGGCACGCGAGGAATTAGCACGCGGCAATGTAACTCCCCGGCGGCGAGCCGAACTGCAGATGCTGATTGAAGACGGTTGGCAGGCGCGTGAACATTTGATTACTGCAAATTCGCGCCTGGTCATCAGCGTAGCGAAAAAATATATGGGGCGTGGTGTGCCTTTTCTGGATCTTATTCAGGAAGGGAACATTGGTTTAATCCGCGCCGCGAAAAAATTTGATTACCGCCGCGGGCATAAATTCAGCACTTACGCCACCTGGTGGATCCGACAGGCCGTCACGAGGGCTATTGCCGATCAAGGCCGCACGATTCGTGTTCCGGTTCACATGGGCGACCAGATCAACAAACTTCTGCGCGTTCAACACCAGTTGACTCAACGGCTGGGTCGTGAACCAAGCGTGGATGAATTGGCGAATGCTCTGGAAGTGACGCCTCAAAAAGTAGAGAATATGATTCAGGTTGCCCGTAGGCCTTTATCACTGGAAACGCCAACTGATGATGAAGAAGATTCGGTGTTAGGCGATTTTATCCAGGATGAAGAAGTGCCTGCTCCTGACGACACCGCGACGTATAACCTGCTGCGCGAACACCTTGAAACCGTTCTTAATTCTTTACCACCTCGAGAAGTGCGAATTTTACAGCTGCGATACGGTTTATTGGATGGCCAGGCCTATACTCTGGAAGAAGTCGGCCGTAAAATGGGCGTTACTCGCGAGCGTGTTCGGCAAATCGAGGCCCAGGCACTATCCAGGTTGCGCCATCCAGCAATCCGCCGCCGCTTGCGGGAATATCTTGGATAGATTTGGGCAGTCGTCGGTCGTCACTATTCTTCGCAGTACAGGTTGCGCTGGCGATCCTGGTACTGGTAGGGTTGGGATGGGCAAATTACCGGTATAGCCAGGGCAATTTAATCGCGCATGATTTCCTCACGAAGTGGGCGTCCGAGCGCGTTTACGCTACTCAAGGATTTCAGCCATACACAACCCAGGCCTGGGAGGCTGGTGCTCGGTTGTTACCAGGGATTCATACAGGCAGCGGTCCTTTTTTTGCTAACCCTTTTTACAGCCTGTTCATCATTCTACCTTTTGCTTTGGTCCCAGATCCGATCCTGGCACAGGCGTTTTGGTTATTGGTTTTAGAATTGGCAATCGCTCTTTTGTTAGTGGCTTCGTTGAGTACAATGCAATGGAAACCTAAATTGTTAAGCTGGCTGCCCCTGCTGTTGTTTTCCTTTTTTGGCTTACATTCAATCTTGGCGCTTCAAATGGGTAGCCTGGGGATCGTAGCCGCCTTATTCGGTGTGTCAGCCGTGGCTGCGCTGCGAACGGAACGAGATGAATTGGCAGGCCTGGCATTGGCAATGGCTTCCATCCAGCCTGAAATGATGTTGCTCTTCATTGTTTTTGTTTTGTTCTGGACAATTTCCCGGAGGCGTGGAAAAGTAATCTTGTGGTTCATTTCAGGCGTAGCTGTATTGAGTGTGCTCGGTATGTTTTTCATTATCGATTGGCCAGTTCAATATATTCGCGTTTTAGTGAAATATAGTGATCAAATTCAGTTTGTTACTCCCTCGGCAGCTTTTATGAGTTGGTGGAAGGGTATTGGGCGACAGCTTGGATGGGGTTTAAATGCCTTTGCGGCAGCGATTTTAATCGTAGAATGGTTTTGGGCGCGAGGGAAAGATTATCGCTGGTTTTTGTGGACTGCCTGTTTGACCATTGTATTAGGCCAATGGGTCGGAATTCCAACCAATATTGATTATTTCGTCTTGATGCTTTTCCCTGTTGTTGTCATCCTGGGTACAATTGATCAACGCCTTGAAAGAGACGCCCGCTGGTTCACTCCCGGCGCTTTGATTGTGATTTTGGTTGGTTTTTGGATACTCTATTCTCGGTTTTATTCTGGTTTCTCTCCACAGGAGATTCAATACAGCCTTTTATTCCCACAACCTTTTGTCTTACTACTTGGTTTGTATTGGGTTCGTTGGTGGTGTGTCCGCCCGCAGCGTTTAATTGTTGATGATCTGAAGGCTTATGAAGCGCATCAGTGATGCCATACGCCGGCTTTCGATCGAGCACGTTTGGGTGTTGGTCATCGTGGTGGGGATTTTTGCGTTTCTTAATACGCACCCAATTATGCCGAATGATTACTGGTGGCATATGGCAGTCGGGCGTGAGATCTTAGCAACAGGAAAAATTCCAACTGTAGATACCTATTCCTATTCGGCCCTTGGTCTGCCATATTCATCTTACAGCCAATTTTGGTTGATGGAGGTCATTCTTTATCTTGTTTACAATACAGGCGGCTTGACTCTGACAATATTATTCCAGACAGCCATTGTCTTACCGGCATACCTGTTGGTTCTGTCTTTAGGTTACCGTTGGACGCATAACTGGCGCGCTGCGGCTTTTGGCTTGTTGTTTGCTGCGGCCTTAGGTTTTGGGAATTGGAATGTCAGGCCTCAAGCAGTCGCCTACTTATTGGTTGCGGTAGTCATGGTCATCATCGACCGCCTGCGCCAGAAATCTTCATGGAAATGGCTGGTCTTGCTTACATTGGTTATGGTATTGTGGGTGAATTGCCATGGTTCTTTTCCGATAGGATTTGTATTATTAGGTGTCTGGTTCTTTGAACAATCGATCGTCATCATTCGAATGAAAATGGCTCATGGGACATGGTCATTTTCTCCGATTATTGTTCCTGGGGCAAGTTTAGTCGTGGCTGCAGCAAGCACGCTGGCAAACCCGGTTGGTCTGGGTTTTGTTAAGTATTTGTTTACCATGGCCAATAATTCGGTTGTACAAAATTATATTGTGGAGTGGATGCCGCCCACTTTCACCACACTGGATGGCTCAATTTTTCTGATCGGACTGCTGATTCTGGCAGTATTATTTGCAATTTCTCCAAAGAGGCCATCATTTTCGGCAATCATGTATTTTCTGATATTTGGATTATTAGGTTTAAAATACTTGAGGGGAGCTGTCTGGTTTGGCCTTATCTTAGGTCCTTATGCCGCTGAACACATGGATGCCTTGCTCTGCGCATATTTAAACCAGCCGAGCAGGGCAGTGCCTACCAAGAATAATCTGCGTTTGAATATAATAATTACCAGCGTTCTTGGGTTGCTAGCGGTATTATCCTTGCCCTGGTTTAAGCAGTTCTTGCCTCTGATCCCTGAAAAGCGAACTTTGGTCACTCCGGAAACACCGATTGCCGCAACGCAGTATATCATTGAGCACAACCTGCCTCCGCAAATATTTCACGGGATGGGTTTTGGCAGTTACTTATTGTGGAAGGCTGAACCGACGTATAAAGTATTTGTCGATTCGCGTGTGGAGCTGTATCCCGACGCGATTTGGGAGGATTACCTGGATATCAGCAATGCGAATGATGGATGGGAACAAAAATTAGCTCAATATAAAGTGGGTACTCTGATGCTAGAGCCAAAGAACCAGGCGCTCTTAATCACCGCCGCCAAAAAGAGTGGCCATTGGCAGGCTGTATATGCTGACCCGTATGTGATCCTCTTGGTTAAAAAATAGCTTTCTTAGGAATTCATTTCGGAGAAATCGAGGTGGGGGAAGGCCGCAGGTTTGGTTCCTAAGAATTTGAGAACGTAAATGAAAATCATCTCAAAGACAGGTACGCTCAATTGCAGCGCAATTCGCAGGTAATGAAATTCTAAAGCAGTCAAAGCGCTGCTTACCAGCATAGTGATCCATAAGAAAGAATAAAGAATTTTCCAGATTGGTTGTTGATCCGGTTTTTCCTGCCACATAATAACGGCGGGCAGGATTAAGATTGACCAATCATAAACCATCAGGTAAGGTGTAGTACAGACTGTCAATCCTATAGCCAGCGCAAATTTTATTGTGGGTGGGTTTGATTGGCGCGAAAACTTATAAAAAATTAGTATGTTTCCGGCAATGCAGAAGAGATATAAGAATTGGGATAATTTGGTCAGCCCGGGCAGTAAACCAATCCAAAAGGTTTGGATCCCATGAGCATTCCAAATTGGAAATTCGTTGGCAGTTAGCAATGCTGAATTTATCAATTGTGTGTAAGAGAGATAATTCCAGGTAGCCTGTGGAGAGACAGCCAGGCTTAATCCCACAACTGCGATTGCACTGAAAGTCAAGCCCAAAAGAGAGGGCCAGCTTTTTCGATAATCAATGAGCCAAAGGATGACAACTCCTATCAACAACTGCGGTTTATAAAGAAGCAGCCCGTAAACCAGGCCAGAGAGTAATTTCCGGTCAGTTTTCCACAACTTGTACCCGCAGCTTAAAATCAAAAGACTGAGAAATGCATTTTGGCCGAAACTAATCGCAGACCAGGCTGGCAACCAGGTCAACGCTAGCAAATAATGCCTGGGAATTCGAATGCCTAAGATCCAGAGCGCAGCTACAAAAAAACACAAATTCAACGCCATCCAAAGGATCGGGCTGGCAGGATAGAGCAACAAGGCGAATGGAACGAAGAGCAGTGCAAAAAAGGGCGGATTCAAGTAGGGGTTAAATTGGTCTGGTGGTTTTCCATACAGCTCGCTTTGAATTTGAATGGAAACTGCGGGATTGTAAAGCTGATCAGCCTTCCCTTCAAGTACAATTTTGCCGGCAGAGTAGAAAGCCGCAAAATCAGTGCCGATTAATTGTCCAAAACGGTCTGTGTGTCCTCCTGAAAAAAAACCAGCAGCCAGGCTTAAGCACCAACCAAACCACAGAGCCGCTCCAATGAGATAGGGATAACGCAAACGTTGGGGTGTTAATAAATTCGTTAGTGAAAGGATACCGGTAGTTATTTCTTGAACCATATTTCAGCCTGGTTATCGGAATATTCTATTATCCAGGTTGAATCCCGGCTTAATTCACGCGCAAGATCAGGTTGAATTTTCTTGTCCAAAAGAATACGATCAGCACCATATTTGGCAAGCAGCTCATTGTAATGGACCCCATTTTGAATTTGAATATAATCTTCCCATTGTGAAAGGGGATAAAGCTCCACGCGTGGATCGATGAAAACCTTTTGATTAGGCGCCGCCCATATTAAATAACTGCCATATCCCATTTCATTGAAATATTTTCCACCAGGGTGAGATTTTAAATATTCCACTGCTTTTAAGGGGGTCTCCACGGCAATTAATGGCCCTTCCGAGTTGTTAAGCCAGACTTTTTCCCAATATTTTTGAGGTAGAGGAAGATGGTTAACCGTCCAGGGTTGAGCCAGCGCGGCGGGTAAAAATATGACCGCAGCAAGGATAGTATTGAGAAAATTGGTTTGCGAAATGAGGGGGAGTTTCGGGAGAGCCAATCCGGAAATTTGGCGGGAAAGAATTGGAACCAAAACCAAACCATACCACACAATATATCGCATCCCAGACCATGCCAGCCAGGTGAAACTCATGATCAAAAGAAATTCTGTAACTCTGAATTTTTTTAAAGAATAAACACTTACTCCAAAAAGAATCAGGATGCTTACAAAAAAACTCGTGTTGGCAATCCCATTTGGCGTTGGAGATTGCCATTCCATGATCAAGTTCTGGCTGGGTTTGTCAGTGAGGAGGGCGATCAAGTATGAAATACTGCCAAACCCACGTGGGTTGAACAACATGGCGATGCCGCACAAAACGCCAGTGAAGAACAACCAGGCAATTTTTTTTCTGGCGGTTACAACTTGACGCCTCAAAACAGTTTCGATGGTTTCACCGGAAAAGAAGATGCCCACCAAAATTCCACCAAGGATGAATGAGCCATGGACATTTACCCAGAACATCATCACCAAAGGTAAAACAAGCAACCAGAATGGCTTAATGGCGCCGTCGGCAAAACGTCCAAGGATAACTAAGAAACAAACAAAAGGCAGCCAGGCCCAGATCTGGGGCCGAATAACCAGGTTGTTAACGGTCATTAAGGCGGCGATGGCAATACCAAAAGCCGCGATGCGCCAGGAGCCACTTTTCCGTCTGGCCTCAGCCGCGATCCAGAAGAAACTGAGAGTGATCAGGGCAGTGCGGATAAAGGTCACCCAGTTCAATGTGCCGAATTGGTAAACAAAATAGAGTAATAATTCACCTAACCAGGCGCCGTAGGTAAAGGCCTGGTCGGCGGGCAGAGTCCAACTAAACATATTTGTTGTCGGGATTTGATGGGTTGTTGAGATTATTTCGCCAATTTTAAGGTGCCACCAAAAATCATTAGGCGGTAATGGAACCAATGAAACAAAAAAAGCGAAACCAGCCAGAACAATGAGGGGATACAAGACTTCGCTAGGCAACTGAAGGAAAACTTTTAGCTTTGGTTCGCTCATCAAAATTCCGATGGGAAAGGGTAAAACGATCTGCTTCCTGTCACGATTATAATAGGTTTATGGCTGTTGGGATACTCTGGGTGATTTTGCGTTTATTGATTAGTTTGTTTGCTTTGATTTTTTCTTCACTGAAACCAATGACCATGCTTGAAAAGTCGTTGCCGGCATGGCCAATTTTATTAACCAATAATTGGTTCTCTCGGGTTTTCCTTGATCCACTTATTCGATGGGATGTTCAATGGTATATCCGAATTGTATCCCAGGGATACCAGCCTGCCGATGGCACCGCCCAATTTCACCCGGCTTTTCCACTGCTTGCAAGTCTTTTTGCCAGTTTAGGATTAAACCCTGCTTTAAGTTTGATGCTCGTCAGCAGCGGTGCTTGCATGTTATTCTTTTATCAGTTCAGGCAGTTAGCCCTGACTGAATTGTCAATTGAAGAAACTCAGCAAAGCCTGATTTTGATGGCTTTCTGGCCAATGTCCTTCATTCTTTTTGTGCCTTACACAGAGGCTTTATTTGCGGTTTTTTCAGCTAGCTGTCTGCTTTTTTGCCATAAGAGATATTGGTTATGGGCTGGTCTGGCGGGCGCGGGGGCTGTCCTCACCCGCCAGCAAGGTATTTTGTTGTTACTCCCCCTAGCCTGGGGATTATGGAAAGCATCAGATCAAAACATACGTTTTGCATGGAAAAATCGTTGGCAATGGTTCTTCCTGTCCTTCATTCCACTTGCATATTTAGCCTGGATTGGATACCGTGGTTTAATCTTAAATGATTTCCATTGGAACTTAACCCACCCAGAAGATATCATTACCAAGCTGCTTGTCTCACCCAGCGCGGTAGAGGTAGTGGAGTATAAGATTTTATGGCCATGGCAAACACTAGATTTTGCATTCCGAAAATTAATCACAGCACCAGATGTTGATATCTGGACAAATCTACTTTTTGGCTGTGCATTTCTTTTGGTTTCTATTTTGAGTTGGAAGTTTTTAAAGCCAATTTATCGTGGTTACGTAGCAGCTATTTTGTTGATTTCCATGACATTTTATACCGGCCCGGTTCATCCGCTGATGGGCTTTGTGCGTCACATGTGGTTGGCGTTCCCGGTATTCATCGGACTGGTTAAAGTTATTGATCGACCTTGGAAGCGATTAATCTACAGCAGTATCGGTTTTATCGCGATGATATTCTTGCTTTGTTTATATAGTTTTGAAGCCTGGGTTCCATAAGGCTTGGCTTGCATTGATTAAAGATTGAAATTATCATATTTGTTGGGTTCACTGAATGAATTTATCAATTTGCTATGTTGCTTACCCCAATAGCTTGTGCTATACTGTGTTTAATAATTTTAAGATATTAATGTGCAGGAGATTTATTCATGCCAGTCCGCGCACGTGCGAAATCGAACACCCAAGAGACTAATAGGGTCTTATGCTAGTTGACAAAAAGTCCCCTATCGCTATATTTGGGAGTTGCAGCCACCAAAAAGCGATGGAGGACAACCCCAATGATAAACAATTTTTCGGATTTTTGCTTGTGGATTTTCGTAACTGTGGATGATACTTGGAAACAAATCGCTCCTTTGTTCGATCGCCCTGGGCCTGACCCTGTTTGCAGCG
>JAKOUW010000260.1 GCA_029782365.1 Chloroflexota bacterium | reverse complement strand
CTCTATCGCCCGGTTGACCACTCTCACAATGTGATTGGCTGGAACCAATTCATCCCAACTCGGAGGAATCAGGCTCGGCTGTGCCATCGTATACGGTTTGAAGACGGGGTAGGCGGGTTTTCTGTGTTTCATACCCCGTATTGAATCACATTTTCTTTAAACGCGAAAGGGGCTGCCCAGTTCTTTTTGGACAGCCCCACATTTTATTACAGTCAGGTTGGTTGTTACGGCAGAGAAAGCAGGAACGCCGCTTCCTTGCTCAAGGCATCGGCGGCGGCCTGGGTTACAAACTTTGGCGCTTTGCCCTGCACCTGATTGGAGAAGGCCTGGAGCTGCGCCTGGTACGCGCTGTGCTGGCCGGCGGCCAGGAAGGCGGCGGCGTTATCCAGGTGGTTGAGCAGAATTTTGACGGTGTTATTGCCGCTGATCATGCCGTTATCTGCATAGAACTTGACCAAGGCTCGCAGTTTATCCAGGCTCGGCAGGTTGGTGAAGGCGGCCGCATTCGGGTCATGGTCGCTGGTGCCGCGCGCCGCATCGCCGGGATAATCTGCCGGGAAGTCGCTGTTGATATGCGCAATGCGGAATTCTTGCAGGTCATTCTTCAGCGCCTGGTTGATAAACATCTGGTCCAGGGTCTGGGCCATGCCAAGATAAATGTAGCTGTAAGCCGACTCGGGCGCCTGGGCCAGCAAAACGTCCCACAGGTTTTCCAGCCCCAGGGATGGGTCATACAGCGCGCCAAGCTGGTCGCTCGCGCCGGGCTGGCCGATGGGAGCGAATGGATCGTCGGGTCGCGGGTAAACGTTCAGGTCGCCGCCGACCACGATGCGGGCGTTCGGATTTGCGGCCTGGATGTAGGCTACCAGCGCGGCGTTGAAATTGGCCTGCTCTGTGCGGTGGGCCACGCAGGTGTTCGGCCCGCTCTTGAAGTGGTTGTTGATCAGGTAGACATCGCTGAAGACGCTGGCGCCGATGCCGTCCCGCCAGATGCGGAAGAGAGCGACGCCCGGCGCGCGTGGGAAGACCCAGGATGTTTCGCAGGCTCCCAGGCCGCTGTACACGGCGTTCAACGTCTTCGGGTTCGAGACATCGCTGTCATACGGCACCGCAGTGTAGCCGGCCAGCGCCGGGGCAGCGCCCAACACCGGGTCGCCCGCCGCGGGCAGGAGCTGGGCGCGGTCTGTGCGGTAGAGGAAGGCCGGAGCGATGCCGCGCAGGTCTGAGCTGTCGCGGTCAAAAGCGGCGTCATAACTCGCGCCGCCGTTGGCGGCGATCTTCAGCGCCAGCTCTTGCAGCACATCCGGCTTGCCGTCTCGGTTGTCCGCTGCGCCGCAGTCCATGGCGCCGCTGGTCACCCGGCAGATATCCTGGTTCTCCACTTCTTGCACCATCAGCACGTCCGGGTTGTGCAGATCGTTCACAATCTGTAAGGCGATGTCATTCAAGCGCGCCTGGTAAGCGGCGTCGCTGGCCGGGACATAATCGTAAGGCGGGTTAACCGCAGAAAGGAAGGGTCCGGTTTTGGGGCAGCCGGTGTTGCCGGCGAAATCACAGCCCGAGGATGGATTGTCGCGGTAATCGTACAGGTTCTCCAGGTTGTAATCCACGATGCTGTAACCGAGGGCCAGATCGACAGCCGCCGGGGGATTGTTTTGTGCGGGATCCACCCCCTCATTGAACGTGGGCTGTGCGCTGATCTCGATGCGGTACTTGCTGAAGGTGTAATTGAGGCCGCCCGCCGGCGCGTTGGTCAGGGTGGAGTACGAGCGAGCCGGGTCAATCAGCGCCTGGGCATCGTTTGCCGCCGCTTTGATGCCGAGACTGCCCAGCAGAATGCGGTAACCGTTGCCGTCCCAGTTGGCCGGGTCGTAGTTATCATCCAGCGGATGCGCATCGCGATAGGCTTTGCGCGCAAAGGGATTATCGCGCAGCGCCACCGCGCTGTCGGGCGCGGCCAGCCAGATTTCGGCGTCCGCCGGGCTGAAGACATTGCGCCCGCCCAGCACGATGCTGTTCAAGGGCGCCTGCACGCGCATGCCCTGCAGTCGTTCCCAGTAGCAGTTGGCGTCCGCCAGGCCGATGGGCGGATTGGCAACCGCCGGCGTCACTTCAGCGTCGATATCCACGCCGCTGCGCACCAGTTTGAGCATGCTCGCTGAACCCAGCTCGGTGAAGTTGAAGTATTCGCTGATCTTGCCCGAGACGATCACTTCATCCCCGACCTGCGGTGCGTAGCCGCCGATCATGGTGGAGAAGGTGCTCATGAAGACGAAGAGACCATCGGAGGTGGTTGGGTCGCCGTCTGCCGTGGCGGCGGTGTTTTGGATGTAAAAGCCTTTGTACGTATTGCTGGAATTGCTGATGGCCTGCAGGGTCTTTTCGTAGATCACGCCTTTGATCGTCACCGTTTGCCCGACATACGGTGAGGCGTGGGTTTCACACGTGTTCGAGGCAGGCACCGGGCCGTTGACCACGCCGATCGGCAGAACCGCTGTGACCGTCAGCGCAATGCTGGCGCTGCTGCTGCGCAACTGCGCGTCGCTGACTGTGCAGGCCAGGCTCTTGGCGCCGCCGGAGGTTCCCGCGGCAACGCTGGTGGCAAACGAGAAAGTCAGGTCGCCGGCGGTGGCATCGCCGTTCGTGCCGTCATCGAAGAAGGCCTGGGCGGAGGAGCCGCCAATCGTCGAGAGATCACAGCTCACCGCCAGGCCGCTGCTGGGCGGGTTGGCGCCCAGGCTGACAGCCACGCTCAGCAGAGTGGGGTCGCCGACGAAAAGCGTGTTGGGCGCGGCTTTGCCAGCGCCGGTTGGATCGGTGGGGCCTGAGCAGTAATGGAAGGGCGAGGCGCTGTTGCGTGGCGCAGGAGCGCCAACGCTGAAGTCAGCGCTGTTGTTGTCGCTTTCCACACAGCCCGCATTGCCCCGCAAGACCGCCGTGGCATTGGCGGTCGCCGGCGCCGGGCTTCCCTCGAAGAAATTCGCCCCATCCCAGCCCACCAGGTCCACGATGGTTGCCAGGGCGGCTGGCGGGCAGGGTGTGGAAGATCCATTGCAGCCCAGGGGCGTTGTCGCGTTGACCAACGCCACCTTCCCGCCGGTGCCGCTCATGTTGATGGGAGTTGAATCGGTCACATCCGCGCTGGGCAGAGGCGCGATGATGTTGGCTCCTGCCGCTTCCTGGACCAGCAGATACTGCCCGGGCGCCAGCGAGCCGCTCAACGGCGTGATCAAATTGGTGGCTGATCCAAAATTTCCCGTGCCGGTGGCGCTGGTGTACTGCAGCGACCAGCCTGCCAGTGACACCGTTGAGCCTCCCCGGTTGAACAGTTCGATGAAATCGTTGGTGTACACCCCCCCAGAATTGCCTCCCCCGCCGTACACCTGGCTGATGACAATATCCTGGGAAAGGGCCTGCGCCCGCTGCGGCGAAAAGGCCGCCAGCGTCAACGCCAAAATCATTATGATCGAAAAAATCTTAGGCAAAAACCGAAACACGACATTCTCCTTTTGTCTGAATTGGGTTTGTGGAACCTGTCGAACAGGAAATTACCGAACGAAATTTTTTCTCTTGAAAATTGCCTCCGTTTTTGGTCAGAATTTGAAATCGATGCTCACCCTCCAAAATGATTGTAGGTCAGACCTAACAAATATGCAAGCTTTTTTGGCCCTGCGGGTAAGGTTTTAATCAAAGTGTGGGAGTGAATTTGGCGGCTTAGCGTCTTGGCGTGAGCCAGAATAATCTCACGCAAAGACGCAAAAAACGCTAAGAAAACAAGCTTTTCTTTGGCGGGAGCAAAAATATCTCATGCAAAGACGCAAAAAACGCCAGGAAAACAAATGCTTCCTTGCGCACTGGCGCGAGCGCTTTTTATCTTGTGCCGGGCCGCAGACCTTACTTCCTGATCACCGGCAGGAACACCAGGCGCGGCACATACTCGTCAAACCCGATGTCAAAGCCTGGCCCGTAAGGCCGCCGGTCGCCGTCAATGTCGATGGGCATGTTGACATCCAGGCCCTGGTCAATGGCCGCGCTGCCCGCTCGCAGGTGGTAGTTGTTGTGCGCCGCATCCACAAACTTGGGGTCGCCGCTTGGGTTGTGGCTGCCGCCCAGCACCGACCCGACTGCCGCCACGGTATCGTTGTAAAAGAGATTGTAATCTTGCAGCACCAGGCCCCCGTAGCTGCGCAGGCCGATATTGAAATTGGTCACGATGCAGTCGAACACATTGACCGAGCCCGGCCTCACCTCGACGGCCGCGCCGAACGAGAACGCGGGCGAGGCGATGGTCAAATATTCCAGCCTGGCCTGGCCGGTAGAGCCCAGGTAGAGCGCGGTGCCCGAGACCGTCGCCGTGTTGGCCACGAACAGCGAGTTGATCACATCGGCTGTGCTGGAGTAGTGGTACATGCCGCCGCCGCGCTGGGCGCCGTTGCCAATAAAAATGCCGCGTGAAGCGTAAAACGTGCCCGCCGCGTACAGCCCGCCGCCGTTGTCCCGGGCGCTGTTGTTCAGGAACTGCGAGCGAATCAGGGTCAGGCTGCCGAAAGCGTAGAATCCGCCGCCGTTGCCCAAGGGGCTGTGGTTGCCCTGGAACACGGCGTCTTCTAAAATGGTGGGACCGTTGGCCAGGGCGCCGCCGGCGCTGGCGAGCTGAGCGGTGTTGTTGAGAAAGCTGGCGCCGAACACATCCAGGGCGTTGGCCGCCCACAGCCCACCGCCCGAGGAGGCGCTGGTGTTGGCTTGCAACAGCCCGCCGTTCAGCGTGGCATCCCCGCCGGCGTACAGGCCGCCCCCTGCGCCGACGGCAACCAGCCCCACGGGGTGGTCGGGCCGGGCCGCAGGGATACCGCCGGCATTGGTGGAGTTGCCGGTGAAGGTTGTGCCGGTCATGACGATGCCGCTGGCAGCGTACAGACCGCCGCCCCACAGGGCGTTGTTGTTTTGAAACAGCCCGCCCTGCAGTTTCACCGCGCCCTGGGCGGAGGCGCCGCCGCCGCCAGCGTTGGCGGCGGTGTTGCCGCTGAAGAGCGTGTCCACCAGGCTCAAGGTGGACTGCGCCGACAGCCCGCCGCCGCCGCCCACACTGGAGGTGTTGCCGCTGAAGCGGCTGGCGCGGTCGCTGGCTGCGCCGTTGACATACAGCCCGCCGCCGAAAGCGGCCGCATTGCCCAGGAACTGGGTGTGGTGGAGCGCGGCAGTCTGGTGGGCGTACGCCCCGCCGCCGAATGAAGCGGCTGTGTTATTGCGGAACACAGCCTCCGTCAGGGTCAGCCCGCCGGTCGCCTCGAGCGCTCCGCCGGCTGCGCCAGATTGGTTGCCGCTGAACTGCGTGCCTGTCACCGACAGCGTGCTGTTGGCCAGCAGCGCGCCGCCGCTGGGCGAGTGGTTGCCCTGGAACAGGCCGCCCGTGATGGTCACCGCCAGGGTCACCTTCACCGCTCCCCCGCTGGTGGCGGCGGTGTTGCTGAGAAAGCGCGTATCCACCAGCCTGAGAGTGCTATTGGCGTACAGCGCTCCGGCGGTATCGGCCTGGTTGCCTTCAAACAGCCCGTCGTGGATGTACAGCGGGCCAAGCGTATCGAGCGCCCCCGCCGAATAAGCGGCGCTGTTGGCGCTGAATTCCACCGCCTTGAGATGGAACGGGGCCGTGCCGCCCGCCAGCGCGCCGCCGGACCCGGCGCTGTAATTGCGCACAAAGCGCGTACCGCTCATGTCCAGCCGGCCCACCACCACCAGGGCCCCGCCGTTCGAGCCGTTGATCTTGCTGTTCTGGAACATGCCACCGGTGATCACCGCCGTGGCCAGGGCGGCTGCGCCGCCGGCCTGCTGGCCGGCCGTGTTGCTGTAGAAACTGGTGTTCACCAGCTTCAACGCGCTGCCAGACCACAGCCCGCCGGCGAACTGGTAGGCGGAATTGCTGGTGAACTGCGTGCCGTTGGCGGTCACCCCCGCAGGGCTGTACAGGCCGCCGCCGCTGTCCGCCTGGCTGGCATTGGCGGTGAAAAAACCGCCGGTCAGCGACACCGCGCCGCCGGCGTACGCCCCGCCGCCCGCCCCATCCGCCTGGTTGCCGCGCAACGTCACGTTGGTCAGGGTCAGGGCGCGGCCGGCGTTGATTCCGCCGCCCGTGCCGCTCGACACACCGTCGGCGATGGTCAGCGACAGCACCCGCAGGGGGGCGCTGGCCTCGATCACCCGGCTGCTGTGGCTGCCGCTCAGCGTCAGGTTGACCGCCGTCCGCCCGTCCAGCGTGACCGGCACGGTGACGCTCAACGGACCGCTGGAGAGCACGATGGTGGCATTGGGCGGCAGGCTGAACAGGATGGCATCCCCGGCTTTGGCTGAGGCGAGCGCGGCCCGCAGAGAGCCGGGGCCGCTGTCGGCGGTGGAGGTCACCGTCAGAGAAGAAGCCCGCGCCGGGAACTGCGGGCGCAGGCTCCAAAACAGTCCGAATAAAAACAAACTGGTCAGCAGGAGCGCTGCCAGGGCACTGCGAAAATTGGATGATCGGGTCATTGCACACCTCACGCGCCGTTGGATGATACCCGCCTGATTATACTGTATTGGAGTATTTGGAGTGAGAATGAAGGAATAGAGAGAGAGGCGTCTACTTCTGATATGTGCCGCTCAACTGCCCCTCGGCCAGCACGTGCCCCTCGATCGCCTTCAAAAAATCAGCCGCTCCGGCCTGCTCCGTCAGCGCCAGCGTCTGGTCGAGGGCATAGAGCGTGATCACATAGTGGTGCACGCCGGTCGGCGGGCAGGGGCCGCCGTAAGCGTTCTTGCCCCAACTGTTCAGGCCGGCCTGGGCTCCGTCGGGGTAGCGCGCCTGGGCCGGCAGGGCTTCGGGCAGGCTGCGGGCGGACACCGGCAGATTGAAGAGCAGCCAGTGGACGAAGTTGTTGGCGTCTGGATCGAGCATCAACAGCGCCAGGCTTTTGGCAGCCGGCGGCGGCGCGTCCCAGGCCAGCGGCAAGGAGATGTTCTGCCCGCGGCAGGTGTAAACAGCCGGGATGGCCTGGGCCTCGCCAAAGGCCGGGCTGGTCAGCGCCAGGCGCGCCGCGGCGGGCGTGGGGCTGGCGCTCGGCGCGCCGCAGGACACCAGCAGGGCGGCCAACAGGCAGAGAGCGAGGTAACGGATTTTCATGGAATTTCAGTATAATACGAAAGGAGCTGTTCTGCTGAACATCGACCAACTGCAAAAACCCTGCGGCCTGCACGCCGTCGGTTTTCTTCACACCAGCCTGCTGGACCCCGCGCGCCGGGCGGCTAGCCTGCCTTACACCTTGGACTGGCTGGCGCGCACGCGGTTGCGGCCGTCAGCCTTGGCCTGGTAGAGCGCCCAATCGGCTTTCTTCAAAAAGCCGTCCAGGGTGGTCTCAGGCCAGGGCACCGCGGCGTACACCCCAAAGCTGGCGGTGATGTTGTACTCTCGGCCGTCGAAAGGGATCACCCGCACGGCGAGCTGTTTGCGCAGGCGCTCGGCCACCTGGATTGTGGCTTCCAGGTCCAAGCCGGGCAAGAAGATGACGAACTCCTCCCCACCGTAGCGCGCCAGGATGTCCATCTCGCGCACCCCACTGCGAAAGGTCTCGGCCACGCCGCGCAGCGCCTCGTCGCCGGCTGCGTGGCCGAAGCGGTCGTTGAACAGCTTGAAATGATCCAGGTCGACCAGGATCACACCCAGGGGCCGGTGAGCCGCGCAAGCATTGCGGATGGCCTGGGCGCCCAGAGTCATCAGGTAGCGCCGGTTGAGCAGGCCGGTCAGCTCGTCGGTGTTGGCCTGAGTCTTCAACAGGTTGAGCAGACCCACAGTCTCGGAGATATCGCTGACCAGGATGGCTGTGCCGTCCAACCGCGCGCCGCGGCCGAGAATGGGATAGGCCTGCGCCCGGTAAGTGTGATTCTTGTTGTTGGTATCGCGCGCCGTGAACTCCACCATGTCCTGGCGCAGCATGACCAGCGGGTGCAGGGCAACCGCCAGCTCGTTGTCTCCGGGCAGCGTTTCGCCGAGCTTTAACCGGAAAGCGCCGGGCAGGCGCCAGGCCGCTTTGTTCATGTCCTGCAGGCGGCCGCGCCGGTCGAGCACCAGGAAGCTGTCGCGGATCGAATCTAACGCCAGCTCGCGCGCCGCCGGCACCAGCTCGAACAGCCCCAGTTTGAACAGCCCCCACGAACAGACAATCCCGGTGAGCACCAGGGTGAAGGGCGTGGGGTCCACTTTGCCTGGGATGAAACCCAGGAAGTAGAGCACCAGGCCCAGGGTGGGGAAAGTCGCCCCGGCGGCGATGGTCAGCGCCTGGATGCGCTGGCGCCCGCTGCTGCGCCCCGCTCGCACCAACAGCAGGGCGATCGAGACCACCGTCAGCGCCTGCAGATAGGCGTAATTGACGTAATACCACGGGCCGCGCCCGAAAGCGATCACCGGGAAGAACTCGCCCGGCACGGCCTGCGGATGGATGTAAAAGAAACTGTGGTGCTCCACGGTCAGCACCATGCCGAAGGTGATCGCCGGGATGACCAGCAGGGCGGCGATCCAGTACCAACGCAGGGGCTGTTGGCGTGTGAAGTGCAAAACAAAGATCAGCAGGCCGGCGGGGATGTAGGCGATGCCCACGTATTCCACCCGGATGGCGTCCAGCATGCCGGGCAGATCGGCGCGCGAGATCTCAATGGCGTAACCCAGGGCATACACGGCGGAGGCCAGCATCACCAGCGAGAATTCACGCGCCGCTGGCACGCGCCCCCGCACCTGCGCCCAGGCCGCCAGGTAAGCCGCCAGCAAACCAGCCAGCCCCAAGACGACCACCAAAGGGGTGGGCGCCTGCGGCAGGTTCACAGCGAGCCCCGCGAACGAAGAAAGCGATGACGATTCATAATCTCATTTTGCCAGCTTTTGTCAGCATAGGCAATAGCGTATCACAAAATTCACACAGATTTCACAATCTTGGGTGTAAAATTATACAACGCTCCCCACTCTCGCAGAAGCACCTTGCCGGCGGCTCTCCATCTGCCCGGCGCCAGGAATGGCCCATGCCAGACTCTGCTAAAACCATCCTGCTCGTTGAAGACCAGGCGCTGATAGCCCTGGCGCAGGCCGCTACCCTGCGGAAATACGGCTTCGAAGTGATGAACGCCTACCGGGGCGAGGAAGCCATCGCGCTGTGCGCCGACCACCCGGAGATCGACCTGGTGTTGATGGATGTCAACCTGGGGCCAGGCATAGATGGTATCCAGGCGGCGCAGGCCATCCTGGCGCGGCGCGACCTGCCGGTGATCTTCCTGTCTTCGCACACCGAAGCCGAGGTGGTCGAGAAAACACAGGGGGTCACCTCGTACGGTTATATCGTCAAGAGCGCCGGCGAGGCGGTGATGATCGCCACCATTCGCATGGCGTTCCGCCTGTTCGAAGCGCGCCAGCGCGAACAGACCAAGGACGCCAATCTGCACGCCGTGCTGGATGCCGCCAGCGATGCGGTGTTCCTGCTCTCTGCCGAGATGCAGGTGCTGGAACTGAACACAGCCGCCGCTCAGCGGTTTTCCAAACCGCGTGAAGAACTCATCGGCCGCTCTGTGTGGGAGATTTTCCCCCCGGATGTCAACCAGGCCCGCCTGCCGCACCTGCAAAAAGTGTTCGCCACCGGCCAGCCGGTCGTTTTCGAAGACGAACGCGCCGGCCGTTGGTTGGAGAACCACATTTACCCGATCCTGGACGGCGCCGGCCGAGTCATACGTTTGGCGGCGTACAGCCGCGATATCAGCGAGCAAAAACAAACCCAGCAGGCCCTGAAGGAAAGCGAGATGCGCCTGCACTCGATCTCCGACACCATAGGCAGCCTGGTCTATGCCATCCTGCCGGACGGCCGCATCAGCTATGTGAACGACCTGGCGGCCCGCGCCCTGGGCGCCGCGCCGGAGGTCATCGTTGGCCAGCCGCTGAGTGTTTTCTTCCCCGCTGACGACATGGAAAAGCAGTGGGGCGAACTGCAAGCCGTTTTCGAGAACGGCGCACCGCGCCGGGGTGAGATGCTCGCCCACTTTCCGGGCGGCGAAGTGTGGCTGGAGACCTGGCTGACCCCGCTGATTAACAGCCAGGGAAAAGTCGAAACGGTGATCGGCAGTTCGCACAATATCACCGAACGCAAGCAGATGGAGATTGCTTTGCGCCAGGGCGAAGCCCGCTTCCGCGCCATCATCGAAGCCTCGCCTGTGCCTTACGCCCTGAATGACGACCAGGGCAAGATCACCTATCTGAACGCGGCCTTCACTCACACCTTCGGCTACACACTGAGCGACATCCCCACCCTGGCCGAGTGGTGGCCGCGCGCCTACCCCGACCCGCTTTACCGCCGTTGGGTGCTGGACACCTGGCAGGCGCACCTGGAGCGCGCCCAGCAGGCGGGCCAGCCCTTTGAACCGTTCGAAGTCAACATCGCCTGCCGGGACGGCGGCCAGCGCGTGGTGATCGCCAGCGCCGTGGCCTCCGCGCCCTTCGACCGCGGCGAGCACCTGGTGATTCTCTTCGACATCACCGAGCGCAAACGCAGCGAGACCGCCCTGCGCCAGAGTGAGGAGAAATACCGCACCGTGGCCAATTTCACTTACGACATGGAAACCTGGCGCGGACCGGACGGCGAGTTCATCTACGTTTCCCCCTCCTGTGAGCGCATCACCGGGCGCAAAGCTGAAGAATTCATGCACAACCCCAATCTGCTGTTGGAAATCGCCCATCCAGACGATTATGCCAGGCTGCTGGAGCACACCCAGCTCGCCAATCACGACATGCGCGAACAGGATGAGCAGATCGACTTTCGCATCCTCACCCCGCAGGGCGAGGTGCGCTGGATCAGTCACCACTGCCAGGCGGTGTTCGGGCAGGATGGGCGCTGGTTGGGCCGGCGCTCCAGCAATCGCGATATCTCGCTCCGCAAGCAGATCGAAGTTGAACTGCGCCAGGAGCGCGATTTTGCCAACCAGGTGATGAACCTGATGGGCCAGGGCCTGACGGTGACCGACGCGTCCGGGCGTTTTATCTTCGTCAACCCGGCGTTTGCCCGCCTGCTGGGCCGTGACGCCGGCGACCTGCTGGGGAAAAAACCGCGCGAGGTGACCGCGCCGCCCGCCCAGGCCGAGCTCGCCCGCCAGGCTCAGATCCGCCGGCAAGGCCAATCTGCCACCTATGAATCCCTTATCCTGCGCGCCGACGGCCAAAGCGCGCCTATCTTGATCAGCGCGGTGCCCCGCCAGCGCGGCGACCAGTACGACGGCACCATCGCCGCCATCACCGACCTGACCGAGATCAAACGCTACGAGGAAGACCTGCGCTGGAACCAGGCTCTGCTGGCTTCGATGGCCAATTCATCGCCGCTCGGCTTTTACGTGGCGGATAACACCACCGACGCCGTGTTGTACTTCAACCAGCGCTTCTGCGAGATCTGGGGATTGGAACAGCACAGCCAGCGGCTGGCGCGCGGCGAACTGAAACACCATGAAGTCTTGGCGCTGTGCGCTCCGCAGACTGCCGACCCTCAGGCTTTCCTGGCTTCTTTTAAAACCCTGGAAAACGCCGATCATTTCCAGGTGCAAGAAGATGAAATCGCGTTCAAGAGCCAGCACACCATCCGGCGCTTCAGCACCCAGATCCGCACCGGGCAGGATGCATATCTGGGGTGCTTCTTTATCTTTGAAGATATCAGCCAGCGCAAGCAAGCGGAAAAAGAGGTGGCCTCCCTCTTGCAGGAGAAAGAGCTTTTGCTGCGCGAGGTGCACCACCGTGTCAAAAACAATATGAACACCATCGCCAGCCTGCTCAGCCTGCAGTCCAACGCGGAGGTGAACGACGCCACCAAGACCGCCCTGCAAGACGCCACCGGCCGCGTGCAGAGCATGATGGTCATGTACGACAACCTGTACCGCGACCAGTATTCCAGCCAGGTTTCTTTGCAGGTGTATATCCCGGCCTTGTTACAGCGGGTGATCGACCTGTTTCCTAACCGCGGGACGATCGAACTGCGCACGCACATTGAGCCGGTCTTCCTGGAACCAGCCGACATCCCACCGCTGGGCATTTTGTTAAATGAACTGACCACCAATGCCATGAAATATGCCTTCAGTGGGCGCCGGTCCGGGGTGATCGCCGTTGAAGCCAGCGCGCAGAACGGCGCCGTGCAGATTGTCTTTCGGGATAACGGCGTCGGCATGCCGGAAATCGAGCCAAACAGCGAGCCTCACGGCTTCGGCATGCAGCTCATCCACATATTGGTTAAGCAGTTGGACGGCAAGGTGAGCATCGAGCGAGAGAACGGGACGAAAGTCAGCCTGGTGTTCCCGGCTCACAAGGCGAAATAATTGTCTTCAGAGCGACTCAATCGTGTCTATGCGCAGACCGCCAGTTCCTCAGCACGTCATTCCTCTGAAATCAGGGTGATCACCACATTCCCTTTTTTCTCGCCGCTGTCCACGTAGCGGTGCGCCTCCACGATCTGGGACAGCGGGTAACGCCGGTCGATCACCGGGGCCAGCCGGCCAGCCTGGATCAGCTCCAGCAGGGATGTGTAATATTCATCTTTGAAAGGCGCCAGCGCCACTATGGCGCGCTTGCCCTGCGGCAGGCGGCTCCAGCGCGCCTGCAGGCGGGCAGACAGGCTGGGGTTGCCCAGCACGAAGCGGCCGCCCGGTTTGAGGGCGCGCACGCTGCGCCCAAACGGGCATTTGCCGGCCACGTCGATGATCACATCGTACTGCTCCGAGCGGCGGGTGAAATCTTCCCGGCGATAATCGATGACCAGGGCCGCGCCCAGCCCGGCCAGCATGGCCAGCTTGCCGGCGCTGTCCACGGCGGCCACGTCGGCGCCCAGGGCGCGGGCGATCTGCACTGCGTAAGTGCCGATGCTGCCGCCGGCGCCGCTGATCAGGATGCGCTGACCGGCGCGCACCTCGCCGGCGCGCAGGAAATGCAGGCCGTTGATCCCGCCGGTGGGCAGGGTGGCGGCCTGTTCGAAGCTGATGAAATCGGGCTTGCGCACCAGATAGCGCTCGGGCAGGCAGGCGTATTCGGCATACGCCCCCAGGCGCAGCAGGCAGGGCGCAAAGACCGCATCGCCCGCCTGGAAGCGCGTTACGCCGTTGCCCACCGCCTCCACCACGCCGGCCAGCTCTTGTCCCAAAATCTTCAGGCGCGTTGGCTTCGCCAGGCCGGTGTACAGGCGGAAGGCCGTGGTGAGGGCCAGAGGGCCGCGCATGGCGCGCAGTTCGCAGTCGCCCAGAGTGACCGTGGCGGCGTGCACGCGGATCAGCGCTTCGTTATGCCGGGGCAGAGGGCAGGGGATGTCGCGCAGCTCCAGCACCTCCGGAGGGCCGTACTGAGTCCAGATGGCGGCTTGCATGGGTTGGCGGTTCAGCTCAGCCGGGCTGTCTCGTTTTGCAAGTACTGCCCGACGATGACGCTCATGCCGGTGGGCTGCTCCGTGAAACCCAACGACTGGTACAGCCCCATGGCGTGGTCGGTTTGCAGGTAAATGTGCTGGCCGGGCAGGCGCTCCATCAGGCGGCGGATCATCGAGGAGGCGATGCCCTGCCGGCGGTGCGCGCTGAGCGTCCAGACATCCACCAGGTAAGCGTTGCCCACTCCATCCGAAAGAACGCGCGCGCTGCCCACGATGCGCTCGCCGGCATAGGCCACCACCGCGGCATAACTGTTCTCAAACGACAGGCGCAGCTGCGCCGGCGTGCGGCCGTTATCGAAGTCGTCGCGCTGCACAGACTCTTTCATCTCGACCCAGTCCACCTGGGCCATGTCCATCGTATAGATGATTTCAGCTACCATTAAAAACCTTTCCCGACAGGCGTCACAGGGCGCGCTGGCGGTCGATCCCCACCAATTGTACCGCGAACAGCAGCAGCCAGAGCATGAACGGCTCAAGCGCCAGGCGCTGGACCAGCCCGATCTGCGCGGCGAAAGACGCCGACAGGCTGGGGCTTTTCGAAACCAGCGTGAAGAACAGCACCGCGCCCGCCTCCACCATCCCCAGCGCCAGGGTGAACCAACCAAAACCGCGCCAGCCCGGCTCGGCCAGGAAGCGGCGCAGAAAGACGAACATGACAATCGGCATCACCAGGAAGACGATCCCGCCGGCCAGGCCGTGCACCAGGCCGTGCAGGCTCATCTCGGTTTGCGGTGTGCCGGCCGGGTCCATGACGAACGGGCCGGAGATGAAGAACAAGCCGGCCAGCAGGTAGAACAGGGCCAGGCCCCAGCGAGAGGCCCTGCCGCTGGGGAATTCGGCCGCCAGGCGGCGGCTGAAAAGGAAGAGCAGCGCGCCGAGCAGCATGAAATTGAGGATTTGCAGCCAGCCGCGCTCGCCGAGCGACAGGGCGCTGATGAACATACTGCTGGCGTCGTACCCGGGGCGGGCGGCGCCTTCCAGGGTGAAGACGCCAACAAAGATGAGCGGCCCTGCCACCCCCGCCCAGGCCGAGATGGAGCGCAGGGAAATTACGTTTTTCACCATGAATTTCTCTCCACAGGTTGGGATACATTGGTTATACACCCATTGGATTGATTTCAGGTGAGAGAGAGGTGAAGGTGTTGGGCAATTGGCAGCGGCAAGTGAACCGCCCGCAACACATTCCCATTTGGCGCGGGTATTGGTTCAGACTTGCCTGACCAGCGGCAGAAAGACCAGACAGGGATGGTCTGGCGGCGGCAGGCCGCCAGACACGCTCAAGGCCAAGGCGGGATTGGCGCGCAGAAATGCAATTTTGATGCAGTCATAGCCACTTTATCAATCCTTACTGTGATTTTATACTATACAATATGAACACAGAAGGGATTCTATTCCCACGCGGCCCTGCTGACGGCTTACATTGAAATTCTGTTTGATCCGTTGTTCTGCGGTGTGAGCCGATCCACAGATCGCTACAAGCCGATCTCCCACGAGCCAGATTCATCTTCCAGGACTTTGGCCAGGATTGCCTTGCGCGAGGCTTCGACCTCTTCAATAATCGCCTGGCGAGCACAAGCAACATCCTGGTTAGCCAGCGCATCCACGATCCGGGTGTGGTTGACAGGCTGGGTTTCTCCGGCATGGCGAATCACCATAAAACGCGCCAGGGTATCATGCACATGGCCAAGCAGGTTGGCGAGTTCATGGTTGCCAGAGGCTTCAGCCAATAAATAGTGAAAGCGGCGGTTTTCGTCTGTGTACCGATCGTAAGAAACATCGTCATCGCCGGTATAACCGGCGTGGACATGGCGCATGGCATGGATTTCAGCCAGGGTAATCCGCTCTGCAGCTCGCTCCACCGCCGCCACCTCCAGAATAAGGCGCAGGTCCAGCATGTCGGTCAGCTTCTTCAGCGTGATGTGCGTCACAAAATAGCCAAAACGCGGCCTGACCGTGACCAATTCTTCGTGGCTGAGCCTTTGAATGGCATCGCGCACGGGCGTAATGCTTGTCTGGTATTTTCCAGCCAGCGCTTCGATGTTCAAGCGCTCGCCGGGCTTGAGGTGCCCCATGATAATCGACCGGCGCAGCTCTTTGTAAATCGCCTCATTATTCGCCTCGATTTTCTTCATCTTTTCGTTCCTTCGCATATCTTTCCCACATCCACCCAGCAATTTACATGATCAGGACAAATTGGGCTGTGACGAAAACAATCCATAGGCCAGGCTGCCATCGCAACGTTACAGCCGTCTGACAATCATTATATACCACGATGAGTGGTTTTTTTGCCAGTATTTGCATTTTGAAATATTTCTTTAATATCTCATTGATCATCTAATATATTTATCATGTTCTGTGATATACTACGATTAGCCGCTCACTGCAGCGTTTAGTTTCCCTTTTATTGAACAACAACTCCATATTTTGTCAGGATCTGATCATGCGCGACACCTGTTGTGATGTGCAAAGCCTCAACCACCAACCTGAATGCTGCAGCCGATCTGGCAAGAATGAAATAGATGCCCAGTGTAAAGCCTAATTCCGTTCGGCAGCGCCAAAGCCAGGTTAGTGAGATGCGGAAATCATCCCTCACAGCTCGATCGACCATGTTGGCTCGGTTCGCCGATGGAAGCCATTGATTTCAAACCAGGCCTGCTGTCACTTGCAGCGGCCGGGCCTGGCTGATGACGAATGTGCACGGAGCGAGTGTATGCCAATCGATTTGCTTCACCCCCGCTATCCAATCAAGCAGTTAGTAAATGTACGGATTCCTCTGTCAGATGGGGTGTGCGTCTCCGCCAACCTGTTCTTGCCCGATGCACCCGGACGGTTCCCTGCCATCTTGCAGTATATACCCTACCGTAAAGATGATATTTCAGCCAGCGGGTCGGCTTATTTTCAATACATGGCCGAACGCGGCTTTGCCGGCGCGCTGGTCGATATCCGCGGTACCGGAAGTTCCCAGGGCACTGTGTCGGATGAATACACACTCCAGGAACAGCTCGATGCCTGCCAGGTGATCGACTGGTTGAGCCGGCAGGCATGGTGCAACGGCAGCGTTGGCATGTGGGGGGCATCGTATACAGGCTTCAATTCGATTCAGGTTGCCATGCACAACCCACCGGCGCTGAAGGCGATCGCGCCGATGTTCGCCACGGACGACCGCTACAACGATGATGTGCATTATTACGGCGGCTGCCTGATCGGCATCGAGCAGGTGCTGTATCCAGCAGGCATGGTGCTGATGAACGCCACGCCTCCCATCCCCGAATACAGCGGGGAGGACTGGAAGAAGATGTGGCAGGAGCGCCTGGAAGGGAACGAACCGTGGCTTTTGAACTGGTTCCGCCACCCATCCGAAGACGCCTACTGGTTGCAGGCCAGCCTGAAGCGCGACTACAATTTGATCAAATGCCCGGTGTTGATCATCGGCGGTTGGGCCGATGGCTACACCAACCCGGCCTTTCACATGCTGGAACACCTGAAGGTGCCCACGAAGGCGATTATCGGTCCCTGGATGCACACCAGCCCCAATAATGCCATCCCCGGCCCAGGCATGCATATCCTGCACGAAATGTGCCGCTGGTGGGCGTATTGGTTGAACGGGGAAGACAGCGGGATTATGGACGAGCCGCGCCTGGCGGTCTACATCCAGGAAGGCGCCGCCCCCATCAATTATGAGACCAACATGCCCGGTGAATGGCGCTTCTACGATGACTGGCCCGCAGCAGACGTGGTGGAGCAGCCCTTCTACCTGGGCAGTGAAGGCGAGCTGTCGGATACCGGCCCTGGGCCGGCAGGCTCAGGCTCTTACACATACAAGGCAACCGTGGGAACAGCCGCCGGACCGTGGTGCGCTGTGATGGGCATCGATGGCATCACCCGCGACCAATCTTACGATGATTACCGCTCGCTCACCTTCACAGGTCCCGCCCTGGTAGAGCCGCTGGAAATCCTGGGCGCGCCGCAGGCAAGCCTGCATGTGACCTCCACGGCTGAGGTGGCTTTTTTCTGCGTAAAACTGGTCGACATCGCCCCGGATGGCGCTGCGCGGCTGGTCTGCCGGGGAATCTTAAACGCCACCCGCCGCTCGGGGAAAGAGACACCTGCGCCGCTGGTTCCAGGCGAGGTGTACCACCTGGAAATCCCCCTCAAATATACCTCCTGGACGTTCAAACCCGGGCACCGCATTCGCCTGTCTGTGTCCTCTTCTGATTGGCCCTGGGTCTGGCCTTCGCCGTTCCCCGCCACCAACCAGGTGTTTTGGGGCGCAGACCGGCCTTCGCAGGTGGTCCTGCCCATTGTCCACCAGGTGAAAGCGGTGCAGAGCACGGTCCAGTTCCGCCAGCCGGTGGAACTGCCTCATTTCCTGGATTATGAGAGCGGCGGCATGACGTATGAGTTCACCCAGGATTTAATCAAAGGCTATACCATCCATCGCACAGGGTACAGCGGAAAAACACAATTCACCGGGCTTAACCTCACCCGCATCAGCAATTCCCTCGCCGAAATCGGCGCCTCCGACGACCACCCGGCGGAGGCGTATGCCCGGGCGGAGGGCAAAGCCAGCCTCATTCGGCCAGAGAGCCGGATTGATTTGCAGGCATTTACGGCGATTCACAGCACGCCGGATCAGTTTCAAATCGATATCGACCTGGCAGTTGATATCGACGGCCAGCCATTCTTCAAACGCACCTGGAAGGAGGCATTTCCCCGCCTGCTGTTATGACCAGGCGCGGCGGGGATCAGGATTTGACAAATTTGAACAGTGTGAATTTTGATTTTCTATCCATTCAAACCTTCAAGACTCTCGATAAGGAGAAATATGTCCGCACAAGATGAATCTCAAAATATCTTGGGGTCTTCCAAAATAACCCGGCGTGAATTCCTCAAGTTGCTCGGTATCGCTGGCGCCACGGCGGGTATGGCGGCCTGCGCTTCGCAGGTAACTCCGACCAGCGCTCTCAATCCAACCGCTGGCGCGGCTCCCACATCTGTCCCGCCTACCGCCGTGCCGACTGCGGTGGTAGTGCCCACAGACACGCCAGCCCCCACCCCGGCAGGCCCCAAAATCTTGAAATTCCGTCTGGCTGGGGATATTCCCGGCGTGGATCCGGCGTTCATGGTCGGTGTTGAGACTTTCGTCATCGATATTGTATACAGCGGCCTGATCTATCAAAAGCCTGATTCCGAGGAATGGACCAATGACCTGGTGGAAAAGATCGAGCAGGCCGCCGACGGCTTGAGTGTGACCTTCAAGCTCAAAGAAGGCGTCAAATTCCACAAGGGTTACGGTGAAGTTACCGCCGACGATATCAAATTCTCCTTCGAACGCATTGCCAACCCGGAAAATAAGTCGCCGTATCAAAGCGACTGGGCTACGCTGGATCACGTGGAAGTGATCGACAAATACAACGGCAAGATCGTGCTGAAAGAACCTTTCGCTATGCTCTGGACCTCCACCCTGCCGGTGAACAGCGGGCGGATCGTGTGCAAGAAATACATCGACGAAGTCGGCGTGGACAAGGCCAAGATGGCCCCGATCGGGTCTGGGCCGTACATCTTTGACAACTGGACGCCCAACCAGAAGCTGGTGATGAAGCGCAACCCCGAATATTACGGGCCCACATTCTATTATGATGAAGTTCATTTCATCCCGATTGCCGATACCCAGGCTGCTGAAGTGGCCCTGCAGGCCGGGGAAATTGATTTCACCAATATCTCCCTGGGCTCAGTGGAAAAATTCCAAGCCGACCCGAACTTCAAAGTGGAACTGCGCCCGTCCCTGTTCTACAACTGGATCGGTATGAACGTCGAGAACCCCAAGCTGAGCGATATCAATGTGCGCGAAGCCATCCGCTACGGCATCGATGTTAACCAGATCCTGGCGGCGGTCTATTTCGGCCAGGCCCAGCCTGAATATGCCATCATTCCACCGGGCGTTTTGGGCTACTGGCAGGACGCGCCCAAATACCAACGCGATGTTGCTAAAGCCAAAGACTTCCTGTCCAAAGCTGGCCTGACCAAGTTGGACCTTACCTACACCACCACCACCGGCACCGAGGACAAGGCGCAGGCCGAAATCATCCAGCAAAACCTGGCTGAAGTTGGCATCAACGTCACCATCAATGCCCTCGATCCTTCGTCTGCCTGGCAGGCCGGGATGGGAGATAACGGCAAGAACATCGAGCTGTACAACAGCGGCTTTTCAATGTACGCCGATCCAGGCTGGGCGACCATGTGGTTCACCTGCGACCAGGTCGGTGTGTGGAACTGGATGCGCTGGTGCAGCAAAGATTTTGATACTCTGCACGCCCAGGCCAGGTCTGAACTGGACACGGTGAAACGCGCTGCAATGTATGTCAAGATGCAGCAGCTTTGGGACAAAGATGTGATCAGCGTGTGGGTTACCAACGGCACGAACGCCTCGGCGTTCAAACCCACGATCATCCCGGCCCTCACCCCCCACGGCCAGGCGCAGGTCTGGTACTTCAAGGGCAGCGCATAACGCTAGCCGGCTGAATACATCAGGAGACGGCCTGGTTGGGGAGGCAGCTTACCAGCCAGGTCGTCTCAAGATCATGCGAAGGCAACCATCCAATGTTGATTTACTTATTGAAACGCCTGGGGATGACCGCCATCGTCCTGCTGATCGTGATGGTCTTTCTCTCCATCCTGGTCCAATTCGTCCCCGGTGACGCCGCCCGCACCCTGCTTGGCCCACGGGCTACGGAAGACCAGGTTTTAAAAATCCGCTCGCAGATGGAGCTCGACCAACCCGTGCATATCCAGGTGGCGCATTTCATCTGGAACACGCTGCACGGCGAATTTGGCAATGACTTCTGGACCGGCCGGCCCATTTCCAGCTACATCAAGGATGTGCTCGGACACACAGCAGCCCTGGCTTTCGCTTCGCTCGGCCTGGCGGTGCTGCTGGGCATCCCGCTGGGCGTGTTTTCGGCCACCCACCCCAATTCATGGGTGGACCGCATCCTGGCGGTCATATCGATCTCCTTCATTACCCTGCCTTCCTACGTGGCTGGCTTATTCTTGCTGTTGGTTTTTGCCGTCAACCTGAAAGTCCTGCCTGCCATGGGCCTGGGCGACCCGGGCGATTGGGTTGGCTATGCGAAACACTTGATCCTGCCAGCCATCGCCCTGGCCATCACCTGGGTTGGCTACCTGGCGCGCCTGGTGCGCACCAGTTTGCTGGAAGTGCTCAACACCAACTACATCCGCGCCGCCCAGGCCTTTGGCCTGCGCGACCGCCTGATTTTTTATAAGTACGCCTTGAAAAATGCCCTGATCCCCACCGTGGCCGTGCTGGGGGTGGGTCTGGGGAGCCTGATGGGCGGAGCTATGTTTGCCGAAATCATCTTCTCGCGCCCGGGGATGGGCACCTTTGTGTACAACGCCATCAACGCCCGCAATTACCCGATGGTGCGGGCCGGTGTATTGGTGATCGCCATCTTTTTCGTCGCCGCCAACCTGGTCGCCGATTTGGTCAACAGTTGGCTTGACCCCCGCATCCAGCTCGGTGAAAGTCGCGAGTGACCTCATGCAATTTATCTCCCAACCCACCCACCCGCTCACCCAACGCATCCGCCGCATCCCAGTTATAGGGCCGGTCGTCCTGCAACCCCTGGGAGCGCTCGGCTTTGCGATTGTGTTTGTCTTTTTGCTGACCACCATTTTCGCTTCGGTAATTTCACCGTACGACCCGCTGAAGCAGGATATCAAACAACTGCTCAAACCACCCTCCCAACAGCACATTTTTGGCACCGACTACCTGGGCCGCGACCTGTTCTCGCGCATGGTGTATGGTTCGCGCATCGCCATCCTGGCCGCCATACCGGCTATCTCCATCGCCTTGCTCGGTGGGCTGAGCCTGGGGCTGGTTGCCGGGTATATTGGCGGGCGGTTGGACAACGTCATCCTGGTCATCCTGGATTCCATCCAGGCCTTCCCCGGTTTGATCCTGGCGTTAGCTATCCTGGCGCTGCTGGGGCCTTCTTTTTGGAATGTCATTTTCGTCATCGGCCTGGCTTTCATTCCCGGCTACGCCCGGGTGACGCGCGCCCAGGTGCTGTCGGTCAAGAAGAACGATTACATTGAAGCCGAGCTCAACCTGGGGGCGAGCACCGCCCGCATTATCTTCAAGCACATCTTACCGAACATCGTCGGGCCGCTGGCGATCCTGGTGGCCATGGACACGCCGGTGGTGATCACCTTCGAGGCCGGGCTATCTTTCATCGGCCTGGGCGTCCAGCCGCCCAACCCCTCCTGGGGGGTGATCCTCTCGGATGGCTTTAAATACATCAACCGCTCGCCTTACCCCATCTTGTGGGCCGGCCTGGCATTGATGATCACTACCTTGGGCTTCACCCTGTTCGGCGAGACTTTGCGCGATGTGCTCGATCCGCGGCTTTCCGGGACGAGGGGCCTTTAAATGACAGCTGTTCTCGAATTAAAAAACCTGGCGGTCCAGTACCGCACGAATGCTGGCACGCTGACCGCCCTGCGCGATATCAACCTGACCATCCAACCCGGCGAGATTGTGGGCATCGTGGGTGAATCGGGCTGCGGAAAATCAACGGTGGCGGCGGCAATGATGAAAATCCTCCCGCCCAACGGTTTCATCAGCAGCGGTGAGGTGCTCTTCAAAGGTCGGGATTTGCTCAAGCTGCCCGCCGACCAGATGCGCACCTTGCGCGGCACCCAACTCTCCATGATTTTTCAGGACCCGATGAGCAGCTTAAATCCGGTGTTCAACATCGAAACCCAGATGTTGGATATCCTGCGCTCGCATCCCCAAAATCACAACGGTCACAGCCGATCGGACGGCGAGCTGCGCCAGAAGGCGATCAGCATGCTGGAGCGAGTGGGCATTCCAGATGCTGCCGAGCGCATCCAGCATTTTCCACACCAGTTCTCCGGCGGCATGCGCCAGCGCATCTTCATCGCCATGGCCCTCATGGCGAACCCCGCCCTGCTGATCGCCGATGAGCCGACCTCTGCCCTGGACGTCACCCTCGAAGCGCAGATCATGGAGCTTATCCGCGACCTGCGGGATGAACTGGGCACCGCGATCCTGTACATTTCGCACGACCTGGGCGTGATCGCCCAGTTGTGCGACCAGGTGGTGGTGATGTATGCCGGCCGCATCGTCGAAAGCGGCGACATCTTAACCATTTTCGACCGGCCCACGCACCCGTACACCAAGGCTTTGTTGGGCGCCTATCCTTCGCACCGCCAGCACCGGGAACGTCTGCTGGCCATTCCGGGGAAAGTCCCCAGCTTGAAAGACCTGCCGCCCGGTTGTAAATTCGCCGACCGCTGTGGGCTTGCCAGGTCAGTCTGCTTTTCCAGTGAGCCGGAGATGCAGTTCGTCACAGAAGGTCACGCTGTCCTTTGCCATTTCTATCGAGAGGCTGGCACAGCCGCGGCAGTCGATCTGGCGCCAGCGGTTTCCATCGCCCAAAAACCAACTCGGCGCTTTGAGCGGCGCGCAGGGCAGCCCGAAAAGGATGTGCTGGTTTCCATCCAGGGGCTGCGCACGTATTTTGGCGAGAGGGTTGGCTTGCTCGATACCTTGCTCGGCCCCTTCCGCCAGGGAAAACGGGGCTACGTGCGCGCAGTGGATGGGGTAAGTTTAGACATCAAGTACGGCGAAACCATCGGCCTTGTAGGTGAATCAGGCTCCGGCAAAACCACCCTGGGTAAGACGGTTCTGCGCCTGGTCAAGTCTACTGGCGGAGAAATCGTATTTGGTGGTCAGACCATCACCCATTCCCCCGAAAACCTGGTTCGCCCGCTGCGCGCCCGCATGCAAATGATTTACCAGGATCCTTATTCCAGCCTCTCGCCGCGCATGAAGGTTTCCGAACTGCTGGTGGAACCCTTTCGCATCCAGGGTGTGGCCTCCCAGCCGAAGAACGAAGTCGCCCGCCTGCTCGATATGGTGGGTCTTTCGACCGAACAGGCAGATAAATATCCGCATGAGCTCTCCGGCGGACAGGCGCGCCGGGTCGGCATTGCCCGCGCCCTGGCCCTGAACCCGGATTTCCTGGTGGCAGATGAGCCGACCTCCGGATTGGATGTGTCGGTGGCGGCCAGCATTTTAAACCTGTTGAAAGATTTACGCGACCAGTTGGGTCTGACCTACCTGATCATCACCCACAACTTGAATGTCATCAACTTCATTTCCAATAAAGTGGGCGTGATGTACCTGGGCAAACTGGTGGAATACGGTTTCACCGACTCCATCTACCGGGAAACGGCTCATCCCTACACCGAAGCCCTCATGGCCTCGATCTCGGAGCCAGATCCACACAAGCGTATGTCGCAGCAACAGCGGGTGTTGGTGAAAGGCGAAATACCCAGCCCCAAGAATCCTCCGCCGGGCTGCCCGTTCCACCCGCGCTGCCGCTATGCCGAAGCGCGCTGTTCTCAGGAAACGCCCGGGCTGACTCTCTTCGCAGCCGAGCACCTGACCGCTTGTTTCTATCCCGAGCGAGTCCAAAGAGCCGGCGGCTGACGCCGTGCATTCACCATTGGAGTTCTACGCACCAGAGAAGCGCTGTAAAGCACGCAGAAACTGCCCCTGGCGCAGTGTTTCCCCCGGCGGGATTACCAGGAAATCGGCGCCAGCGCGGTTGAGATCGCCCGCCGCCCGGGCCAGATCGCCGATGAACTCGCCGCTGCCCACGATCTCCTCGTAGCGCATACCCCAGCGCTGACAAAACTCGGCTTCCGCCAGCGTCAGGCCGTGGTACTTCTCGCGGTCTGAATCATAGTGCGTCACGAAGACCAGGCGCTTATAGTTGTACTGCACGCGTGATTATCTGCGAACTTTTCAGCGAAATCAACGGTCACTTGGAACACGGACAGCGCTAAGCGCAGGATTATTGCGAGCAAATGCCAAATTTTCTCTTCGCGGAAAACCTAATTTGTGATGGTCAGCGTCAGCGAGTTGCTCAGCGCGCCGCTGGGCGTCTGCACACGGATGGTGATGGTGCCGGGTGTGCTCTGCGCCGGCAGGTCGAAATTGACGCTTGTCTCCGTCCACGAATTGGCCGGGTAGGTCTGCCCGCCGGCAAACACCGTGCCGGCGTTGGGGCCAAATCCGGCGCCGGTGATCACGATTTGCACGGGGGTGTTCTTGGCGATGGTGTTGGTGGACAGGTTGGTGATGTTCGGCGCCTCCCACACCACCTGCAAACTGCACTGGTTGTCGCCGCTGTTGATGTAGATGAAATACAGCGGGCTGGAGGAGGAGTAGCTCGAGACGGTGCGAAAAGCCTGCACCTCATCGGCGGGCACCGGCCCGATGAACTCTTTATTCACCACCTTGCCCTTGTCGTACACGATGACCTGGGTGTTGGCGCACGAATTGGGCACGCGCACCACGCTGTCCACCCCGCTGGTGAAGGCCGGCGGCAGGCCGGGCAGGGCGGGGTCGTAAAACGCCTTCACCATGCCCGAAGTCAGGCTGAGGCGGGTGGGGTTGGCAAACATGTTGTTCTTGGGCGCATTCGGCCTGACCACCGTCAGCGCCACCGGGTCGAACGACCAGGAGGTGACCGGGTCATAAGCCTGCGTCCAGTAATCTTTGGCCCAGCGCTTGTAGAAGGCATTCCAGTTTTCGCCGATGGCCGCGCTCAGCGCGCCGCGGAAGGTGTAGCCGGACTTCAGATACAGGTTCGTGCTTTCGATGATGGAAGCGCCGTTGTTTTTGACCAGGTACACATCCAGCGCCATGGTGGCGTACTGCTGTTCGACCGACAGCCCGCCCCAGTTGTCGAAGGGGGTGTTGGGAAAATCCAGCGATCCGCTGATATCGTTCAGGTAAGAAGTGTTGCCGGGATGGATGAAATACTGCGCCCAGGTGGCGGTGCCCTCCAGCCACCAGTTGGAGGTCAGCGGGAACATCAGCGCTCCGATCGATTCGTGCTGTGAGAGGTGCATCACCTCGTGGGCGGTGGTGTCTTCCAGGTAATCGGAGGCCAGGGCGTTGTTGAAGAACAGGTGGTACTTGCCGTCTGTGCCGACCGTCGCCCCCGGCCGCGACTTGGCGGCGATCCACGGGGCGATCTTGACCAGCACCGGCAGCAGCGGCATGGAAAAGCTCTCGGCCGCCAGCTTGGTGCGGGCGTACTCCAGGTCGGCCAGCAGGCTGGCGGCGTAAGCCGGCGTGGCGTCGTTGGTGTTGTAATAAATGATGAAATTCGTTGTGGCGGTGAGTGAGTTGGGCAGGCCAACCGCCCACCACACACCTTTCAAAATGGTACCCAACCGCCCCAGCACGCCGGCCGGCAGCGCAGGCGAGCCGGTGGGCTCAGCCGAAGCGGGCGGGTCAGCCGAGCCGGGGATGCCGTTGGCGTAACTGCCGGCCGGCAGGGTGATGTTCACCAGCCCATTGGCCAACGTGTAGGGCAGGGGTGTGGCGTCGTCGATGGCCGGGTCGAAAAAGGCCCCCACCGGCGGCTTGGCCAGCGCGGTGTCATAGGGCAGGCGCAGGGTAATCGCCCCGCCCAGGCTGGTCGGCTCGGGCGTCAGGGTGTACTCATACTTGGCGCCGTATTGGGTGACGGCGTCTTTGCCAGGGTAAGGCTGGTTACAGCGGCTGATCGCAATCTGGTACGGCGCCGCGCCGGGCAGCGCGCCCGGCGGGATTTCCAGCGAGGCGCCGCGGTAGCGCCAGCGCGCGCCCTGCGCCGGGTTGATCGACCCGCCGCCCACCGAGCTCTGGCACCAGCCCGGGTCGGGCATTTCGCCGTCGGGTGTGACGGTGATGGTGATGCCGTTGGCGGTGTTGGAGGCCGGCGAATCCACCACGAAGTGGTAAACGCCGATCTTATTGAACTGGTAGTACAACTGGTTGCCGCCCTTGCCGTCTCCGCTGCGCCACTCATCGAACAGTCTCTCCTGCGAAGTGACGCCCGCGGACTGCATGAACACCCCCCACATGCCGCGAGCGATGGTGGCCTGGGCGTAGATATCGACATAATCCCAGTTGCCGCGCTCCGGCAGGGCCACCGTCGCATTGAACGTTTGGGAGCCGATCGAAACGGCGGCCTGGCGAACGGGAGTGTTGTAGGGCTCCAGCGCCGAGGTGGTCCACAGATCATAGATGTACCATTCCAGGTTGTAAGAGGTGTAGCGCAGGGGGATGGATGAGTTCCACAGGTCGCGCACTACCTTGCCGTTCACGCGCAGCACATTGTTCGCCGGCACCGGGTCGCCGCCGTAAATCACAACGGCGCTGCCCTGCCCGCTGAGCGATTGGTTCATGACCTTGGGTGAGAAGGGCGAGATATCCCGCCGGCTGAGCGGCACAGAGATCAGCCCGCCCTGCGTGGACACCACCAGCGTGCTGCCCGAGACGACCACGTTGGCCGGCGCGGGGAGGTTGTAGATGGCGCCGGTCACCACCGGGTCATCGCCGCTCACCACGGAGATGGTGTTGGCGAGCGGGTTGGGGATGTACACGTTGTCGCTGTCATCCACGGCGATGTGCCGCGCCCCCAGGAAGCCCAGGATATCGATGCGTGTGTCGGGCGCATTGGCGATATCCGGCCAGATGGTCAGCGAGCTGATCCCGGGCGGGTTGAACGGCGTGGCGTGGGAGATGCGGATCATGCCTTTTTCCATGCCGAAAATGCGCTTTTTCGAATCAACGGCGATGCCGCTGCCGCCCATCGAGAGACTGCGCACCCAGGCCCCGCTGGCGGCGTCGTACTGGTTGGCGCCGTACACGCCCGAGGTGAAAATGGCCTGGTACGCCGGGCTGTAATGCACGCTGTAAATGTAATTGCCCAGGTTCCAGTTGACATTCAAGAAAAGCTGGGTGAGCGTTTTGCCGGGGGTCAGGCGGTAAACAGCCGCGCTGGTGCCGATGAACAGGTCGCCGCTGGCCGGGTCACGCGCCAGGCCGCCGCAGGTGCCCCCGCAGGTGCCGCCGTAACCCAGGGTCGCCGACAGGTCGGCGTACAGCACGGGCGTGGTCGAGCCGGGGCTGATGCGGTAAACGGCGTTGAAATCATCGGCGTAAAAGACGCCGCCGCTGCCGTCGCCGGTCATGCGGTTGTAACCAGCCTGGTCGACGCTGACCATGGCGTACTGCGAAAAGTGGAACACGTGCGCTTCAACTGCGTTCTGCCCCTGGGTGTACCACGTGCCGGCTGCGCCCCAGCTCCCGTTGGAATTGGTGACCACGCTGTATTCCGGTTTGATCCAGTACGGCGAAGGGTCGTAATAAAACCGCACCGTCACTTCTTTGCTGAACTGCGTGATGGGACTGCCCAGCGCATCCTGCGCCTGCAGATCCATGGCCGGGCTGCCAGCGTACAGGCCGGTGGGCGGGTTGAAGGGCAGAGCCTGCGAGAGCACGGTGATCGCCCCGCTGGCGGCGTTGGCCGGGAAGATGAGCTGCACCTTGCCGCCCGCCAGGTTGGCCGTGCCGCCGGTCACCGGGATGACCGTGCGGGTGATGTTGGGCGGCGTTTTGACCACCGGCAGGAACAGCGGGAACGGCCCGAGCGGCGCGGCGGGCGCCTGTGGAGCCTGTGGAGAGGCCAGCGCGGCGGACACGGCGCGCGGCGCGTGGGCGCGCCCCTGCCAGGGTTGGGCGGCGGCAGGCGCGGCATTCGGCGCGCCCAGCGCACCCAGAATGACCGCCAGGCACAGCGCCAGGCGTGTGAGCGTATGGGAGAGACTGCGAACGGCCATGATAACCTTCCTCCATCAACAGCCAATGCCAGGTGCACCCAGGGCGCCGGCCGCTGAAACCTGTGCAAGTGAAAAAGAGCCAAACCGCCGGCTAAATTGTCCAAAAAAAGGGGAAACCGCTAAAGGTCGAAAGAGAATCTCAGGATTCTTAAGTGAATTATATCACAGGATGGCCCTGCGTTAACCGCGCAAGCCCTGGGGCAGTCCAAAAAGAGCGCTGTGGAATAACCTGAGCACCACAGGTGGTGGTAGGGGCGAGTCTAAGACCCGCCCCTACTGGCAAAATAATCTGTTTGTCCTGTTTTTGGACAGCCCGTCTCGCCATATCCCCTTAACCCTTCTCGCGTGAGAGAGGACGGCGGCTGAAGGCCGCGGGCTGCCGATTTCTGGGCGGGGCGCACCTGCGGGTGCATCAAATGACGCTCTGTGGGCGAATGCAAAAGCCATGATGCGAAACACGCATCTGCGCCCCAAACTTGGGTACAATTGAGGTTTGGAGGATCCATGACGCACTTATTTGACACGTTTACCCTGCGCGGGGTGACCCTGCGCAACCGCAGCGGCATGTCGCCGATGTGCCAGTACTCGGCCGTGGATGGCTGCGCCAATGATTGGCACCTGGTGCACTACGGGGCGCGCGCCGCCGGCGGCGTCGGGCTGGTCACCGTCGAGGCCACCGCCGTGGAGGCGCGCGGCCGCATCTCGCCCGACGACCTGGGCATCTGGGACGACGCTCACATCGAGCCGCTGGCGCGCATCGCCCGCTTCATCAAAGAGATGGGCGCTGTGCCGGGCATCCAGATCGCCCACGCCGGGCGCAAGGCCGGCGTCCACCGCCCCTTCGACGCCCCGGCCAGCGGCCCGCTGGCCCCCGGCGACCCGCGCGCCTGGCAGGCGGTCGCCCCCAGCCCCCTGCCCTTTGCTGAGGGCTGGCAAATGCCCCACGCGCTGAGCGCCGCCGAGATCCAGGCTGTACAGGCGTCCTTTGCGGCCGCCGCCCAGCGCGCCCTGGCGGCCGGCTTCGAGTGGCTAGAGATCCACGCCGCCCACGGCTACCTGCTGCACAGCTTCTACTCGCCGCTCTCCAACCAGCGGACCGACGACTACGGCGGCAGTTTCGACAACCGCGTGCGCTGCCTGTTGGAGACCGCCGGCCGTGTGCGCCAGGTGTGGCCCGAGCGCCTGCCGCTGGCCGCCCGCCTGTCATGCACCGACTGGGCCGAGGGCGGCTGGACGGGCGAAGATTCTGTCGTTCTAGCGGCGCGCCTGAAAGAGGCCGGCGTGGACCTGATCGACTGCTCGTCGGGAGGCAACATCCTCACCCCGCCCAGCGCGCTGGGCCCGGGTTACCAGGCGCCCTTCGCCGAGGCCATCCGCCGCCAGGCCGGCATCGCCACGGCGGCCGTCGGACTGATCAGCGCGCCGGAGCAGGCCGACGAGCTGGTCTTCAATGGACGGGCAGACATCGTGCTGTTGGGCCGCGCCCTGCTGCGCGACCCCTCCTGGCCGCTGCACGCCGCCCAGGCGCTCAAACAGCGCCCACCCGTCCCCGGGCAGTACCTGCGGGCGTATTGAGGCACGCCGCCGGTCATCATCATCCCCGGGCGGGCGCCCCGAGGATGCATTGTGTTCGGGCGCAGGGGACGATTTTGGCGGTCTGATCCCTCGGCTTACCCCTGCGCCCCTACCGGACAACGGCGCCCCGAGGATGCATTGTGTACGGGCGCAGGGGAGGACCAATTCGGCCTGGTTCCCCTCGTTCACTCCTGCGCCCCACGGAACAACCGCGCGGCGCGCGTGCGGGGGGATATGATGGCGCATACGGGCGCAGGGGACGATTTTGGCGGTCTGATTCCTCGGCTTACCCCTGCGCCCCTACCGGACAACGGCGCCCCGAGGAGGCATTGTGTACGGGCGCAGGGGAGGACCATTTCGGCCTGGTTCACCTCGTTCACCCCTGCGCCCCCACCGGACAACCGCGCGGCGCGCGTGCGGGGGGATTATGATGGCAGGTGCGGGCGCAGGGGAGGACCAAATCGGCCTGATTCACCTCGTTCACCCCTGCGCCCCTACCGGACAACGGCGCGGCGCGCGTGCGGGGGGATTATGATGGCAGGTGCGGGCGCAGGGGAGGATTTTGGCGGTCTGATTCCTCGGCTTACCCCTGCGCCCCTACCGGACAACGGCGCCCCGAGGAGGCATTGTGTACGGGCGCAGGGGAGGACCATTTCGGCCTGGTTCACCTCGTTCACCCCTGCGCCCCCACATCGGATCCGATTTGGATATACAATAAAAAAAAATGGCCATGTCACCCTCCGAACCCAATCACCACCGCCGGTCGATCCGCCTGAAGGGTTACGATTACGCCCTACCCGGGGCGTATTTTGTCACCATCTGCTGCGCCAACCGCGCCTGTTTGTTCGGCGAGGTGGTGGATGGCGAAATGATTTTGAATCCGGAGGGCCAGGTTGCCCGCCGGGAATGGCAGCGGCTGGCGCGCCGTTTTCCGCTGGCAGATTTTTTCGATTTTGTGGTCATGCCGAACCATGTTCACGGCATCATCGTCATCCGCGACGTCATTTCCCATACTGGCGCAGAGCAAGCTCAAGCGCCTGGTCTGCCTCAGTTTACCCCTGCGCCTGGAGAGCACAATGGCGCGCCTGGTACGGGCATGCAGGAGGATTTAAATCCCACACATCGCCTGGGTTCACCCCTGCGCCTCGACAACCGTCCCAACGTAGCCGCGGGGTCGTTGGGCGCCATCGTGCGCGCCTATAAATCGGCATCCGCGTACCGCATTCACGCCCAGCGCGGCGCATCCCGGTCCGCTGTCTGGCAGAGAAATTATTACGAGCACATCATCCGCAACGAAGCTGACTGGCGCCGCATCGCCGCCTACATCCAGGCCAACCCGCTGGGCTGGACCGAAGACCAGCTTCACCCCGCCGCACCGCCCAACTGCTTTCAGTAGGAAGATGGATGATTTTCGCCGCTCCTGTGGTAGGATAGCCTGACCAAAGGAGATCGATATGCAGCTCAAATTTATCAGTGTTCTGGTGGACGATCAGGAAAAAGCCCTGCAGTTCTACACCACGAAGTTGGGTTTCACCAAAATGGCCGACATCCCGATGGGCAATTTCCGCTGGCTGACGGTGATCTCGCCGGAAGGCCTGGCGGGCGTCGAGCTGGTGCTCGAGCCCATGGGTTTCGAGCCGGCGGCGGTTTATCAAAAGGCGCTGTATGACGGCGGCAAACCGGCCCTCGCCCTGGTCAGCCGCGACATCCAGGTTGAATATAAACGCCTGGCGGCGCGCGGCGTGACTTTTCGCAGCGCGCCGCAAAATTTTGGGGCGCTGCTCAGCGCGGTCTTCGAAGACACCTGCGGCAACCTGGTCAACCTGGTGCAGCCCATCATAGGCCCAGGTTAACAACCCCCGCCATTGTCCCGTAAGGGCGCAGGGGTAAGCCGAGGGGCAATACCATCTTGGTCCCCCCTGCGCTCATACGTGCAGCATCCCCAGGGCAGAGGTGCGAAATTGTCCCGTGGGGCGCAGGGGCAAATGAGGCGATCCAGGCCAATTTGATCCTCCCCGCGCCCGTACACAATGCAACCGCGGTCCCCCGTTGTCCCGTAGGGGTGCGGGGGTAAACCGAGGGGCAATACCATCCGGGTCCCCCCTGCGCTCATACGCGCAGCATCCCCAGGGTAGAGGTGCGAAATTGTCCCGTGGGGCGCAAGGGCAAATGAGGCGATCCAGGCCAATTTGATCCTCCCCTGCGCCCGTACACAATGCATCCTCGCGGCGCCGTTGTCCGGTAGGGGCGCAGGGGTAAGCCGAGGGGTCAAACCGCCAAATTCCCCCCCTGCGCCCGCGCCCGCCATCATATTCCTCCCCACGCCCGTACACAATGCAACCGCGGTCCGCCGTTGTCCCGTAGGGGCGCAGGGGTAAGCCGAGGGGTCAAACCGCCAAATTCCCCCCCTGCGCCCGCGCCTGCCATCATAATCCCCCCGCACCCGCGCCGCGTGGTTGTCCCGTGGGGCGCAGGGGCGAATGAGGCGATCCAGGCCGATTTGATCCTCCCCACGCCCGCACACAATCCACCCTCGCACCGCCGTCGTCCCGTAAGGTCGCAGGGGTAAGCCGAGGGGTCAGACCGCCAAATTCCCCCCGCGCCCGCGCCCGGCATCGAACCCCTCCCCTCTCCTCAACATTATTCCCAAAACGGGTACAATAACCCCACGCGTGGTTCATTTTAACGATATTTCGATCACAAGGAGCTCCTATGCGCAAATTGATTGTCCATGAATTCATCAGCCTGGACGGCGTGATCCAGGCGCCGGGCGGCGAGAGCGAAGACACCGACGGCGGCTTCGCCCACGGCGGCTGGACGCGCCCCTACTGGCACGACGACATCGGCGCCCACTTCGGGCAGATCTTCCAGGACGCCGACACGCTCCTGCTGGGCCGCAAGACCTGGCAGATCCACGGCGCGGCCTTCAGCCCCGACCCTTCACAAGACCCCTTCGGCGGGATGCGCAAGTACGTCGTGTCCACCACCCTGGCCTCGGCCGACCTGTGGCAGGGCTCGCAGATTATCCGCGCCGACGTGATCGAGACCGTGCGCGCCCTGAAAAACCAGCCCGGCAAGAACATCCTGCTGGACGGCAGCAGTGTGCTCGTCCAGGCCCTGCTGGCGCACGACCTGGTGGACGAGCTCCACCTGCACGTCTACCCGCTGGCGCTGGGGGGCGGCAAACGCCTGTTCCCGGCGGGCAAGCAGGTGCGCCTGAAGCTGGTCGAAGCCTCGGCCTCCCCCAGCGGCGTGGTCTACCAGCGCTACCAGGCCGGCTGAGACCGCCCGGCGTGGGGGAGCTTCCGCTCACCTGGCGCCAGGTGGCCGCCTTCCGCCTGCAGCGCCACGGCCTGCTGGACCGCAGCGCAGCCGGCGCGACCGACCCTTCCGGCGCCCTGGCCGCGCGCACCGGCGAGATCGGCGGCGTGCAGGCGCAGCTGCTCTCTGCCGCCCAGCTCGCCCTGTGGGCGCGGCTGGACGGCCTGCAGATGGCGCACATCGAGCAGGCCTTTGCCGAGCGCACCCTGGTCAAAGCGGCCGGCATGCGCCAGACGCAGTTCTTCTTCCCGGCCAACGAGCTGGCGCTCTTTGTGCGCGGCGCGGCGCGCCGCGCCGAAAAGGCGGTGCGCTGGACGCTGGGCAAGGGCGTGCCGCAGAGCGCCGTCGAGCGGGCCGCCGAGGCCGCCCTGCAGGCCCTCGACCAGCCGCGCACCCGCCCGGAGATCGCCCGGTTGGTGTGCCGCGCCCTGGGGGTGCGGGAAAAGGTCGTGCAGGGCGGCGTGGGTTGGGGCAGCCGGCGGGAGGTGAGCGCCGTGCCGGTCGGGCACATCGACTTCCCGGTGGTGTATCTGCTGCAGTTGGCGGCGGCGCGCGGCGTGTTCTGCTCGGGTCCCAACCACGGCAGCGAGCCAACCTTCGTGCGCGCCGACGCCTGGATTCCAGGCTGGCGGGACCTGCCGCAGGACGAGGCGGAAGCTCGCCTGCTGGTCCGCTACCTGCGCGCCTTCGGCCCGGCCGCTCCCGCTGACTATGCGCAGTGGAGCGGCATGACCCTGGGCGAGGCGCGCTCGCTGTGGGCGCAGGCCGGCCTGGCCGCGGTCAGCGTCGAAGGCTGGCAGGCGCAGGCCCTGCCCGCCGACCTGCCGGCGCTGGCCCAGGCGGAACGGGCGCTCGGCGCGCCTGCGCCGCCCGTGGTGCGCCTGCTGCCCCATTTCGACACCTTCCTGCTCGGCCACGTGCAGCGCGGCCACCTGGCGGCGCCCGTCCACCAGCCGCTCATCTACCGCCCGCAGGGCTGGATCGCCCCGGTGATCCTGGTGGACGGCCGCGCCGCAGGCACCTGGGAGCAGGCGCACGACGGGGACAGCCTGAGGATCAGGGTGAAGGGGTTTGCGCCGCTCTCCGCAGAGGTGCGGGCGGGGATCGAGGCGCAGGCGAGCAGGCTGGCGAGCTTCGTGGGGGCGGAAGGCGTGGAGGTGGAGGCGGGCTGAGGGGATGGGACTGCGCGCTGGCCGGCGATCGGCCAGGCTGGACGGCGCTTGATGTTCTCAGGGGGAAAATCCCAATGGTTGGTTGTCCAAATTGAGAAACGATTGTAGAATAATTTCGTCCCACTTTTCAAACCGAACCAGGATTGGCGCTTATGAAAAAATTCATGACGGCGGCCGCGGCGGTGATCGGCCTGGTCGCTTCATTGATCGGCATATTCACGTTCTTCACCAACTACCAGCACGCCTCGGAGCTGTTCAGCAGCCCGTCAGCCTCACAGCCAACCGCTGAGCCAGCCTCTTCGAACGCAGCTTACCGGGTGGAGTTCAGCGCCAATCCGCTCAGCGTGAAATGCACAGCGGATACCTGCCAGGGCGACTGGATTCAAATGTCGGTGGACGGCGGCAGCACGCTGCGCTTTGCCGCCTCCGAGACCGCCTCCCTCGATTTATCCGCCGGCAGCCATGAATGGGAGGCGGTATGGATCGAGAGCTGGGCCAACCCGGTTGTTCAAAAAACGGAGGATGAGATCGCAAACGGCAGGGGGAGCTTCGTGGTCAATGCCCACAGCCGGTTTGTCTTTGAGGCGGCGGCAACAAAAGACTGGTTTGGCACGCCGATCGGCAAGAAGCTGGAGCTGAAGAAGGTCAATATTCCGTGAGAAATCAGCTACCAACCTGAGCGCGCCACCCAAGATAAGCAGAATGGGGAAAGATTAATCTTTGCGGCAGAGCGGTGTTGCAGTACCTGCAACACACTGCCTCTACAATCGATGCAAACCAATCCACAAGGAGGCATCGATGGGCCGCACCGCAAACCAGAACCGCTTGCACGAAATCTATTATAAAATAGAGGAGAACCCGGGGAAACGCCCGGGCTTCATCGCCCGGTTATTGGGGCTGAACCGATCAGAAGTCACCCGGGCATTACCAGAATTGGAAAAAAGAGGATTTTTGCTCAGCGAGGATGAAAAAGGCGGCCTGTGGGCTTTTTGGCGCCGAAAATGAGGCAATGTTGCAGAATTTTGCACAATGTTGTGCTATAGTAATACTCAGAAAATCATGCCGCCCTGGAGAATAAGATGAGCCGTGGAATGACCAAAGCAGAACGTTTGGAGAAAATGAAATTTCTCTACATGCAGCGCGCCTATGCGGATATCGATATGGCAGAAAAGCTGGGTGTGAACCGCTCGACGGTCTTTCGCGACCGTCGTGCTTTGACAATCGAATACATGGTGGACAAGGATGCTGAAGGGCGGTTCTACATCGACCGCGGCCAACTGCTTTCTTCGATCAAAGTGAACTTGCACGAAGCGTTGAGCCTGTACCTGGCGGCGCGCAAATCCTCGCGCCAGACGCGCTACCACCAGCCGCACACCGCCAGCGCCCTGGAAAAACTGGCCGCCGCCCTGCGCCAGCCGATGACCGCCCGCCTGTTGAAAACCGCCGACCGCCTGCTCAACCAGGCCAAAGAGCCGGCCCGCGTCAAGACCCTTGAAACACTGGCCCAGGCCTGGGTGGAGCAGCGCAAGGCGCGCATTGACTACCAGGGCCTGCACAGCCGCCAGGTGTATGAGCACATCATCCGGCCGTACCTGATCGAGCCGTCCATCTGGAGCGACAGCATTTACGTGATCGCCTTCAGCGAAAATCGAAATAAGGTGATGGCGTTCAAGATCGAACGCGTCTCAGCGGCCAACCTGCTGGGCGAGCTGTTCGAGACCCCGGCCGATTTCGACGATCAGAAGCTGCTGGAGCACGCCTGGGGCATCTGGGATGCCGACCAGCCGCAGTTGGTGCGCCTGCGCTTCAGCCCGTCCGTCACCCGGCGCGTGAAAGAAAGCATCTGGCATCCGCTGGAGAAGGTCACGGATACCGAGGACGGCGGCTGCCTGTGGGAAGCGCTGATCGCCGAACCGCGGGAGATGCTGCCCTGGGTGCGCGGCTGGGGCGCCGACTGCGAGGTGCTGGAGCCGGAGGGGATGAGGAAGATGTTGGAAAGGGAGGCAAGGAAGATGGCAAAGTTGTATGCGATCGATGCAAAGCCATCCAATCCTATCTATTACGCCCATTCGAAGAAGAATGTACCAGAAGATCAATGGCAGTTGCTGATAGATCATTTAAGAAGAACTGCAGAGATTGCCAGGGAAATGGGAGAACCAGCTGGAATTGCAGATTTGGCCAGCGTAGCCGCGTGGTTGCACGATATCGGTAAATATTCGTTCGCATTTCAAGAAAGATTGAGGGGCTCACGCAGACTTGTAGACCATTCTGCTGCAGGCGCACGTGAAGTAGTGGAACTTTTTACTAAACCTTCGGAAAAAGAGTATGCTGAGCTGATTTCGTATTGTATTGCTGGACACCACGCTGGTTTGCCAGATTATGGAGATCCAACCGATTTATCGGCCTCTTCAACTCTGGTTGCGCGCCGTGAAAAGAAAAACCTGGAAGACTACAAGGCGTATCGCAATGAAGTGAATGCATCACATTTATCCTTGCATTCGCGTCAAATCATCCCTGCGAAAGATTACCCATATTTTTCCATATCCTTCCTGACTCGGATGTTGTATTCGGTTTTGGTAGATGCCGATTGGTTAGAAACAGAATCATACATGGAAGAAGAGGCTGTTCAACGAAGTGGGTATGATTCAATTGCCGTACTTTGTGAGAGGTTTAATCACTATCTTGAACGATTTTCGAATCCACAATCGGCAATCAATAAGAAGCGTAATGAAACCCTGAATACTTGTGTGGAGAAATCACTCCAAAAACCTGGATTTTTTAAACTTACTGTACCCACCGGAGGTGGTAAAACATTGGCTTCGATGGCCTTCGGTTTAAACCATGCTGTTGCCAATGATCTTCAGCGAGTAATTTATGTTATACCATTTACAAGTATTATCGAACAAAATGCTGGAATCTTTAAGGAAATCCTTGGAAACAAAAATGTCCTGGAGCATCATTCCAATTTTGACTGGGAAAAACTTAAGCAGGCCACAGAACATGATAATGAAACAAACCAACTTTTTGAGAAATTAAGATTAGCCAGTGAAAATTGGGATATTCCGATCGTGGTTACAACCAATGTTCAATTTTTCGAATCTCTGTATGCGAATAAAAAATCGAAGGCGCGCAAAATTCATAATATAGCCAAAAGTGTCATTATTTTCGATGAAGCTCAACAACTACCTCGAGAATATATGCGCCCCTGTATGCTTGCTGTCCAGGAATTAGTAAAAAATTACGGCTCCAGCGCTGTCTTTTGCACAGCTACTCAGCCAAATTTGCAACCCTTTTTACCAGGTGTAGAATTAGCAGAGTTAGCACCAAACCCGAAAAACTTGTTTGAATTCTACCGAAGGGTAAGCATACAAACAATTGGCGCTCTTCCTGATAGGAATTTAGTGAAAGCCTTAAATGATCACCGTCAAGCACTTTGCATTGTCAATACCCGTCGTCACGCCAAAGGATTATTCGACATGCTGGTTCCCGAAGGACGTTTTCACCTTTCTACCCTGATGTGCGCTGCCCACCGCAAACTGACACTCCACACGATTCGGGAAAGTTTGAACCAAGGCAGCGTTTGTCGGGTAATCTCAACACAGGTGATGGAAGCCGGCGTTGACCTGGATTTTCCAGTGGGTTATCGGGCTTTGGCAGGGTTGGATTCCATCGTACAAGCTGCGGGTAGAGTAAATCGGGAACAGAAACAACAAATTGGAAAGGTTTTCGTATTTGAACCGGAGACAGAATTCATTAAGCGCACACCATCATTTATTCTTCAAACATCTCGAGCTGCCGAAAGCGTCTTGAGAGATCATTCTGACGATCCAACGTCAATCCAAGCCGTAGATCATTATTTTACGTTGTTAGATACTTTACAAGATGTTCAACGCAGTACAGATGTGAAAAATATTTTAGCGCTGCTCAATAAACCTCATTTTGAATTTGCAAAGGCTGCAGATAAATTTAGAGTGATCGAAAATACAACAGTGCCAATTATTATTCAATTCAATGAGGAAGCTCAAAAACTACTCCGGGAACTTCGCTTTCATCCCTACCCTGCCAGCCTGTCAAGACAGCTACAATTGTATATTGTCAATTTATACGAAAACGAATTTGAGGCATTACAAGCCAAAGGAGCGATTGAAACTTACCAGGAAAAATACAATGTTTTGACCAATTTGGAATTCTATAATAGTGAAACCGGCGTCATCCTTCCCACTGATAACAGCGGCGAAGCGATATTTTTCTCTTGAAATCAGAAAGGAGTGAAAACCGATGGGATACGGAATCACGATTCGTGTGCGAGGCGAATACGCTTTATTCACCCGGCCAGAGATGAAGGTTGAGCGCGTCAGTTATGATGTGATGACCCCTTCTGCTGCGCGCGGACTGATTGAAGCGATTTATTGGAAGCCTGCCATCCGATGGGTGATCGACAAGATCATCGTATTAAAGGAAATCCAATTCACCAACATCCGGCGCAACGAGGTGAGCGACAAAGCGTCCACCGATACCGCACTTCAACGAATGAAGGGCTCAAGCGAGCCATTCTTACTGTCCGCCACGGACAAACGCCAACAGCGCGCGGCTTTAGTTCTCAAAGATGTCGATTACATCATCCAGGCGCATTTCGAAATCCTGCCAGATAAGGCCGGTCCGCAGGATACACCGGAAAAACATTTCAACATCATTCTGCGGCGATTGCGTAAGGGCCAGCATTTCAGCGCGCCTTGCCTGGGGACGCGTGAATTTGGTGCACGAGTTGAACTCTACGAAGAAAGCGCTCTGCCGCTCAGTGCATTGAAAGGCAAGCAGGAATTGGGTTGGGTTTTGTTTGACCTAGATTTTTCAAATCCGAAAGATATTCAGCCTCTCTTCTTCAAGGCTGTTCTCGAAGATGGTACGATGGATTTGACGCAAGTCAAGCTGGCGAGGTGAGGTTATGATACTCCAATCCCTCGCCAGGTATTACGAAATCCTGCAAGCAGATGATCAATCCGCAATCGCCCCTCCTGGGTACAGTAAGACGGGTATCAGCTTCGCATTGAACATTTCAAAAGAGGGTGATCTTCTGGATGTTTTTCCTTTGTTTGTTCAGGAATCTCGTGGCAATAAAACTGTCGAAGTGCCTCGGCGTATGGTCGTCCCGGAACAAGTGAAGCGATCCTCGGGTATCGTTCCCAATTTCCTGTGCGATAACAACGTTTATGTTTTGGGGATGTCGGAAAAGAGGAAAGACAATCCAGAGAATGAGAAGAAATATGCTCTCGAAAGGCATAATGCGTTCTCCGAACATAATCGGGAAATTCTAAGCAATGCGGATTGTGATGCCGCCAAGGCAGTGATTGCGTTCTTAGACCACTTCAACCAGGAAAAAATTATCCAGCATCTAGGAATAACCAGCCAGAAAGAAGCTCTTTTGAAAGGCGGAAACCTGGTGTTCATGTACCAAGGTACATTTGTTCACCAGGAACCCATGATTCGCCAGGCATGGGAACAGTTCCGCGCAGGGAAGGATGTAGCAATCGGCAGGTGCCTGGTTACGGGTGAAAAGATGCCCATCGCGCGTCTGCACACAAATTTGAAGCGGGTGCGAGGAGCGCAGTCATCCGGCGCTACCCTGGTGGGCTTCAATGCGCCAGCTTACGAGTCGTACAACAAAGCTCAGGGGATGAATGCGCCGGTCAGTGAAAAAGCCGTTTTCGCTTACACCACAGCTCTAAATTATTTGCTTTCTGTTGATAACACCAACCCTCCAATTTTCCTGGGCGATGCGACGGTTGTCTATTGGGCAGAAAGCGACAAAAAAGAATATGCAGCCGCTTTCGCCAGTATTTTCGGTGGAGAATACGCTGTCGAGTCGCAAGCACCTGATCAGGTGGAACGAAAAAATGCAGAGGCTAAATTGGGGAAGGTAGCGAGAAACGTGGCACACGTTAGGCCTGTAGACATCACACTGTTAACCAAAGAGCTCGATGAAAATGTGCAGTTCTATGTGCTTGGCTTGTCTCCGAATGCCTCCCGCATTTCCGTGCGATTTTTCATCACCGAGCCTTTTGGAAGAATCATCCAAAGGATCATGCGCCACTATAAGGATTTGGAAATCGATAAAGAATTCGAAAGCCAGCCCGATTTCATCAGTTTACCAATGATTCTAGATGAAACCGTTTCGCCGAAAGCAAAAGATCAGGAAGCAATGCCGTTACTGGCCGGCTCGGTACTACGGGCAATCCTGAACGATCTTCCTTATCCGGCTGCGCTGTACTCGGCGCTCATCACCCGTTTTCGTGCGGATATGGATGACGGCTCGAAAAAAATTCGTAAAATCAACTATGTCCGCGCGGCAGTTGTCAAAGCCGTATTACGACGGAAATACCGCCGACAAACAAATCATCCTTATCAGGAGGTACTTGAAATGAGTTTAAATGAAACATCCACCATCCCGGCATATGTACTCGGTCGGTTATTCGCTGTGTTGGAAAAGGTGCAGCAAGAGGCAGTCGGCAACGTAAACGCCAGCATCAAGGATCGGTATTTCACTTCAGCCTGCGCCAGCCCTGCTACCGTTTTTCCAATGCTGCTAAGGTTATCTCAGCATCACATCTCAAAAGCTGATTATGGTTACGCCAGTGATAGGCGCATCGAACAATTGCTTAACTTGTTATCGTTGGAGAATAATCCGTTCCCTGCGCATTTTTCTCTGGATGAGCAGGGCCTGTTCGTGTTAGGTTATTACCACCAACGTGTTGCATTCTTCATCCCCCGCAGTGGGAAAGAATCCGCTGAGCAGGTTGAGTAGCCACTATCGCAGACTCAATCCCAATTGACCAAGATACTATTATTCAAACTTGACAAAGAAGAAAGGAATTTTGACCATGTCTGCACCCCTACAAAATCGTTATGAATTCGTTTTGCTCTACGATGTTGAAAACGGCAACCCCAATGGAGATCCGGATGCGGGCAATATGCCGCGCATCGATCCAGAAACCGGGTTTGGAATTGTAACCGATGTTTGTTTGAAGCGCAAAGTTCGAAACTATGTGGAGCTGGTGAAAAACGACGCCAGCGGATATCGCATTTATGTCAAAGAGGGCATTCCTCTAAATCAGAACCATGCTGAGGCATATAAAACGATTGGACTGGAGGCTGGTAAAAAAGAAAAAACGCAAGCAACTGATGTCGAAAAAGCTCGCCGGTGGATGTGTGTGAATTTCTTCGATGTGCGCACCTTCGGCGCGGTGATGACCACCGGGGATAATTGCGGGCAGGTGCGCGGCCCGGTGCAAATCAACTTCTCACGCAGTATAGAACCGATTGTTCAACAAGAGGTGACTATCACCCGTCAAACCGTTACCCGGATCGAAGATGCCGAAAAAGAGCGCACGATGGGACGCAAACACATCGTGCCGTATGCATTGTATCGCGCCGAAGGGTATATCTCGGCCCGGCTCGCCAATGACGAAACAAAAGGCACCGGTTTTTCAGAAGAGGACCTGGCGCTGTTTTGGGAGGCATTAGCCAACATGTTCGAACATGACCATTCGGCTGCCAGAGGGAAAATGGCTATGCGGAAAATCGTGGTTTTCAAACACGACAGCGAGCTGGGCAACGCGCCAGCGCATCGCCTGTTCGATCTGGTTAAAGTAAAGAGAGTATCCCAATCCGGCCCGGCACGTGGCTATACCGATTATGAGATAATCATCGATTCAGCCAACTTACCCGAAGGGGTATCGCTGAGCGAAAAATGATTTGATCTATGCCCAGTGAATACTCTCCCGACGAGCTGCTGCCGCTCTCCGGCATCCAACACTTCGTATTCTGCCGCCGGCAGTGGGCGCTGATCCATGTGGAGCGCCAGTGGCAGGAAAATGTGCTGACGGTGGAAGGCAAGCAACTGCATAAACGCACAGACGATCCCTTCTTCAGCGAAACGCGCCAGGGGATCATCACAACGCGGGCGATGCCTGTGGCTTCCTACCGCCTGGGTCTGGTCGGCGTGTGCGATGTGGTCGAGTTTCAAGAGTCAGCCGAGGGAGTGCATCTGCCGGGGCGGGATGGCCTTTACCTCCCCGCCCCGGTGGAGTACAAACGTGGGCATGAGAAGCAAGACGCCTGCGATGAAGCTCAACTGTGCGCTCAGGCGATCTGCCTTGAAGAAATGCTGTTGGTGAAAATCCAGCAAGGCTACCTTTATTATGGCGAGACACGCCGCCGCGTAGCAGTGCCTTTGGATAGCGCGCTGCGCAAGCTTGTGCATGAGATGTGCGCGGAGATGCACGCTTATTATCAGCGCGGGTACACGCCGCGTGTCAGAACTTCGAAAGCTTGCAAGTCTTGCTCCTTGGCGGATATCTGTCTGCCAGAGCTTCTCGAAAATTCACTGCCGGCTTCCAAGTATATCCGCCAAACGATCGAAGAGCAGACGAAATGAAAAAACTAGCGAATGTGCTCTACGTGACCATCCCGGAAGCTTACCTTACATTGGATGGGGAAAATGTCGTCATCAAGAAAGAAGAAAAAGTTTCACTGCGTCTGCCCCTGCATAACCTGGAAAACATCGTCTGTTTTAACTACCTGGGCGTCAGTCCAGCTTTAATGGGCGCCTGCGCCGAACGCGATGTTGGGCTGTGTTTCTTGACGCCAAACGGCCGCTTCCTGGCGCGAGTGAGCGGAAAGGTGCGCGGCAATGTTCTGCTGCGCAAGAAGCAGTATGAAATTTCCGAAAATCAAGATGCAAGCGCGGCGATTGCCGCCTCGTTTCTTTTAGGAAAAGTGTCGAACTGCCGCACAGTCATCGAACGTGCCATTCGAGATCACGCAATTTTGGTTGACGTGCCTCATTTGAGGCAGGTTTCAAATGCGCTGAAAGCACTTCTTCCGGTTATTTCATGTTGCACCACAACCAATGAAATGATGGGATTCGAAGGGAGCGCAGCAAAAATTTATTTCAGTGTGTTTGACGAGTTGATTTTGCAGCAGAAAGAGGACTTTACTTTTCAAGAGAGGTCTCGCCGCCCACCGCTGGATAATATGAATTCGCTGCTATCGTTTCTATACACCATTTTGACCAATGAGACTGCCTCAGCCTTGGAAGCCGTTGGTCTTGATCCATACGTTGGCTTTTTGCATCAAGACCGTCCCGGGCGGCCTTCGTTGGCATTGGATTTGATGGAGGAACTGCGCCCGGTTTTTGCCGACCGGCTGGCGCTGTCTTTGGTCAATCGCAAACAGATCAACGGAAAAGGCTTTGCTCACAAGGAGAGCGGCGGCATACTGATGGATGATGACACGCGAAAAGCGGTATTGACTGCCTGGCAAGAACGAAAGAAGGAAGAGATTCTTCATCCGTTCTTGAAAGAACGCATTCCATTTGGGCTGATACCGCATGTGCAGGCTATGATTTTAGCGCGATACCTGCGCGGCGATCTGGACGCATATCCACCCTTCTTTTGGAATTAAGGAGATTGATTGCCATGCTGGTGTTGATTACATACGATGTGAACACGGAAACTGCGGCGGGAAGAAAACGCTTGAGAAAGGTGGCCGATAAATGCCAGGATTATGGCCAGCGTGTGCAAAACTCGGTATTTGAGTGTTTGATCGACGCTGCCCGGTTGAAACAATTGCAAATCATGCTAGAAAAATTGATCGACCCTGAGGTTGACTCCTTACGCTATTATTACCTGGGTGATGAATGGCGCGGTAAGGTGGTTCACGTGGGCGCTAAGCCATCACTGGATTTGGAGGGAACGCTGGTTGCCTGAAGCTGGATTGCGAACCTGAAGTGAACAGGAGAATCCTGGGAGGTTCGCACGGAAAAACGCACCTTAACAAGTGAATAGGGCTGAAAATTGAGGTAGAAAAAGGCAAATGCAGGCCAAAAAAAATTGACAAACCCAATATGTGGGGGGAGGTTGTATAATGGGGCTATATTTTGCGGTCGCTCCCCATGCGGGGGGCGTGGATTGAAACTATCTATGAAATCAACGAGATAACCAAGGGCTCCAGTCGCTCCCCATGCGGGGGGCGTGGATTGAAACACCAACGCCTCGACCATCGTAAACGGCCTGTTCGTCGCTCCCCATGCGGGGGGCGTGGATTGAAACATGGGCCAGGGCTCTTTGGCCCTGGCCCAACTGGGTCGCTCCCCATGCGGGGGGCGTGGATTGAAACATATAGCGCGCAAGTAATCTCTGTCAATGTCACGTCGCTCCCCATGCGGGGGGCGTGGATTGAAACCGCCTTGTGCGTTCAAGGCTGTGCTGATTTCGATGTCGCTCCCCATGCGGGGGGCGTGGATTGAAACTTGTATGTGTCCGCAAACCGCATAATCAACCTGGGTCGCTCCCCATGCGGGGGGCGTGGATTGAAACCTGGCTGTATCCGAGATCGTGAGCCGCGAGGCCAAGTCGCTCCCCATGCGGGGGGCGTGGATTGAAACTGAAAGTTTTTGTCTTTCCTCGATAGGACACTGTCGCTCCCCATGCGGGGGGCGTGGATTGAAACTCTCTGCCGCCGTTTTACCAGGTGGGGTCGATCATAGTCGCTCCCCATGCGGGGGGCGTGGATTGAAACTTGAAGTAGCCCTGCCCAATGACCCGCGCACGCGGTCGCTCCCCATGCGGGGGGCGTGGATTGAAACTGGTCATCCTTTCTGTTTGTCGTCGGTTAGCGGGTCGCTCCCCATGCGGGGGGCGTGGATTGAAACGTTTTTATAAACGTTATAACCATCACATTTTCTCAGTCGCTCCCCATGCGGGGGGCGTGGATTGAAACCGGTGTTAATTGTTGTGATGGTATTGACGGTATGTCGCTCCCCATGCGGGGGGCGTGGATTGAAACCTTATTTTTTTGACTATTTGTTAGATTTTAGAATCGTCGCTCCCCATGCGGGGGGCGTGGATTGAAACGATTCCGATTCCGTTATCCCGAATTGTAACCGTATGTCGCTCCCCATGCGGGGGGCGTGGATTGAAACATGCCTTATCGGATGATACCTGCCGTCTTTTATTGTCGCTCCCCATGCGGGGGGCGTGGATTGAAACTCGATATGCCAATGCAGGTCATCTGGAATAGTCAGGTCGCTCCCCATGCGGGGGGCGTGGATTGAAACGGTCAGCATTGGGTCTGCTGGTGTAATGCCGTCGGTCGCTCCCCATGCGGGGGGCGTGGATTGAAACAACCAATTGTAGGAGGTTATGAGGTTAGATATGGTCGCTCCCCATGCGGGGGGCGTGGATTGAAACTGTGTGGCTGGATTATCTTCAACTTGTGCGCAACGTCGCTCCCCATGCGGGGGGCGTGGATTGAAACGGCTGTCCCCAGGTGGTGTCGCGGCATATCAGTCGTCGCTCCCCATGCGGGGGGCGTGGATTGAAACGTCTTGATGAAAGACTGATCATGGCCCAACAGCGTCGCTCCCCATGCGGGGGGCGTGGATTGAAACAACTTTTTCATACGGCACCTTTCCGGGCAACAAAGTCGCTCCCCATGCGGGGGGCGTGGATTGAAACACTCCATTTGGTGCGTAAAGCCAGCCATTCCATGTCGCTCCCCATGCGGGGGGCGTGGATTGAAACAGATCGCAGCCCAGAACCAAAGGCAGTCACCTCGGTCGCTCCCCATGCGGGGGGCGTGGATTGAAACATCACGGCAGGGTCGGTGAAGTGAAAGCCGTAGGTCGCTCCCCATGCGGGGGGCGTGGATTGAAACTTATTTAACTATTGGTCAAATGACGTATAAAGCAAAGTCGCTCCCCATGCGGGGGGCGTGGATTGAAACTAAAAAAGGAGATAAAAAATGAAAGCAAACGGCACGTCGCTCCCCATGCGGGGGGCGTGGATTGAAACTGCGCCCAGGAATCCTAATGCCATTACGTCAAGTCGCTCCCCATGCGGGGGGCGTGGATTGAAACTGCCCGCCAACCCACTGCCCTGCACGCCGCTGGGGGGTCGCTCCCCATGCGGGGGGCGTGGATTGAAACCAATCTCCGTTGATCATACAGAGCCCGCATATCAGGTCGCTCCCCATGCGGGGGGCGTGGATTGAAACTTGAGTAGCAGCTCATCCATCTTGCTCAAAATAACGTCGCTCCCCATGCGGGGGGCGTGGATTGAAACATCTTGGCTTACAGCAGGCACAACTAACTCAAGGTCGCTCCCCATGCGGGGGGCGTGGATTGAAACACGTGCGACGCGGTAGGTTAAGTCTGCCAGGGTAGTCGCTCCCCATGCGGGGGGCGTGGATTGAAACGTTAATCGTCATTGCCGATGTGGTTGCGCTGGGGTCGCTCCCCATGCGGGGGGCGTGGATTGAAACTGCTCCGTCGCTCCAAAGTCTCGCCATTTGTCGTCGCTCCCCATGCGGGGGGCGTGGATTGAAACAACGGCGCATCATGGGCATCTCTCACTATTACCGACGTCGCTCCCCATGCGGGGGGCGTGGATTGAAACCTCGCTGTCAGCCTGGCTTTCGTCCCCGCTTACCCAGTCGCTCCCCATGCGGGGGGCGTGGATTGAAACATCAGTCTTTTTGGTGAAAATTTATACGGTCAAGTCGCTCCCCATGCGGGGGGCGTGGATTGAAACGTGTGATTTATGCGCGCAAGATGATTTATTTTCATCGTCGCTCCCCATGCGGGGGGCGTGGATTGAAACGACCTGATGATTGGGTAATTGCGGTCATAGGTCTCCAGTCGCTCCCCATGCGGGGGGCGTGGATTGAAACGACGGCATTACACCAGCAGATCCAATGCTGACCGGTCGCTCCCCATGCGGGGGGCGTGGATTGAAACTAACAATCGGGCTAAAGTCATTCTGTCATCCTTGTCGCTCCCCATGCGGGGGGCGTGGATTGAAACGGCCTGGCGTCGGCGATGGAGCAGGAGCTGGATCGTCGCTCCCCATGCGGGGGGCGTGGATTGAAACACCGTCAAAAATAACGGCGTGGATGATTATGCCGTCGCTCCCCATGCGGGGGGCGTGGATTGAAACGCAGGTAGACGAAAGACATTGCAGCCAAGCAATATGTCGCTCCCCATGCGGGGGGCGTGGATTGAAACACGCTTTCACGTCCAGCCGAATAAACCGCCTGGGTCGCTCCCCATGCGGGGGGCGTGGATTGAAACTGATGTTGAGATACTCTATATCTGCCAGGTGTTGGTCGCTCCCCATGCGGGGGGCGTGGATTGAAACAGCCTGCCGGCCAGCGATCCAATCTGCGCTCAAGTCGCTCCCCATGCGGGGGGCGTGGATTGAAACTTCTGTTGGGTTTTGGACGGGTGTGGTCGTCACCTCGTCGCTCCCCATGCGGGGGGCGTGGATTGAAACACGATCGTGCACAACTGCGCTGTGACCGGAGCCACGTCGCTCCCCATGCGGGGGGCGTGGATTGAAACGTGCTGGTTCAGGCTGTCAATGCGTAAGGGCTGTGGTCGCTCCCCATGCGGGGGGCGTGGATTGAAACAGGGCGGCCAGTACTTCGGCGGGGATTATGCTTTGTCGCTCCCCATGCGGGGGGCGTGGATTGAAACAGGCGTGATCTCGAACACCGTGGTAAGAAATTCAGTCGCTCCCCATGCGGGGGGCGTGGATTGAAACTGAGTTGATTTGAGGCATGGTTTAGGCTCCAACGTCGCTCCCCATGCGGGGGGCGTGGATTGAAACTGGGAGCACAGTAACATCAATGGCCGGCTTGGCAGTCGCTCCCCATGCGGGGGGCGTGGATTGAAACCTAATCACCTCAAGCATTCTCATTGCTGGCGTCGTCGCTCCCCATGCGGGGGGCGTGGATTGAAACTGTCATAGGAAATGGCCCCAGCCTGCGCAGCACACGTCGCTCCCCATGCGGGGGGCGTGGATTGAAACAGAAGTGATAGCGCCCTTGCCCTTGCCTGGATTGGTCGCTCCCCATGCGGGGGGCGTGGATTGAAACACGGTCATGGCGCCCAGGTCGGCGGCCAAAGCCAACGTCGCTCCCCATGCGGGGGGCGTGGATTGAAACAAGTTGACCCGTCCGAGGTTGGAGCCAGCAAAGAAGTCGCTCCCCATGCGGGGGGCGTGGATTGAAACCTCCAGGCAGTGCAGAATATCGTCAAAAGAAAAAGGTCGCTCCCCATGCGGGGGGCGTGGATTGAAACAGGTAATCCAGCCAGCTTATACGGCGTGGCTACGTCGCTCCCCATGCGGGGGGCGTGGATTGAAACAACACCGGGCCAAGCCAGGAAATCAACCTGACGGTCGCTCCCCATGCGGGGGGCGTGGATTGAAACTATCCCACAGCCTGGCGCTGGCTGTTGTTCTGGGTCGCTCCCCATGCGGGGGGCGTGGATTGAAACACCGGGTAATTCAATCCCGGCCTCCCTGTCGGCCGTCGCTCCCCATGCGGGGGGCGTGGATTGAAACCTCGTTATACTCAGCGGTAACGCGGCGGCCTACCGGTCGCTCCCCATGCGGGGGGCGTGGATTGAAACGCCCCCCAACAATGGAGGCGGCAGTGCCGCTATTGTCGCTCCCCATGCGGGGGGCGTGGATTGAAACCCTGCCAAGACCTATCAGTGGCCGGCAAGCGCGAGGTCGCTCCCCATGCGGGGGGCGTGGATTGAAACACGGATAATTGAAGTCCAACCATACGCCCATTTGGTTGTCGCTCCCCATGCGGGGGGCGTGGATTGAAACAGCCGCGAAGCAAATCACAAACTCGCCGAATGGCGTCGCTCCCCATGCGGGGGGCGTGGATTGAAACCCTCCGAACTGGACGAGTTTGACACCGCCGCCCACGTCGCTCCCCATGCGGGGGGCGTGGATTGAAACATGATGCCAGGATAGTATCAAACGCAGTCTGTCAGGTCGCTCCCCATGCGGGGGGCGTGGATTGAAACCTCCTCGCTTACCCACTCGCCGTCAATGACAGTGTCGCTCCCCATGCGGGGGGCGTGGATTGAAACATACATTCAAGTTTGGTAAAGCAATACCGCCAGAAGTCGCTCCCCATGCGGGGGGCGTGGATTGAAACTTTATTCCCCCACCTGGGTTAGCGACGACACGGCGTCGCTCCCCATGCGGGGGGCGTGGATTGAAACGGGAAGCGGGCCACGCCCGCTCGACGCCCTCCAACGTCGCTCCCCATGCGAGGGGCGTGGATTGAAACGTCGTCGCGGTTGTCTGTGAGACCGCTTGTTGGGTCGCTCCCCATGCGGGGGGCGTGGATTGAAACTGGATCATTTAAAACACAATTGAAATAAATATCCCTGTCGCTCCCCATGCGGGGGGCGTGGATTGAAACGCCACCCTCGCATTACAGAGGGCTTGTCGCCACCGTCGCTCCCCATGCGGGGGGCGTGGATTGAAACTGGCTGCTGGTGCGCCGGGCCCTGCTGATGGTCTGTCGCTCCCCATGCGGGGGGCGTGGATTGAAACCGTATCAACTGCTTTCCCGTATCATAGATGCCTGAGTCGCTCCCCATGCGGGGGGCGTGGATTGAAACATATGCCTATTGCCCTCCTCCGATGGGCTCTCGAAGTCGCTCCCCATGCGGGGGGCGTGGATTGAAACGCCTGATACCATAAGTGGTAAATATACACCGTTAAGTCGCTCCCCATGCGGGGGGCGTGGATTGAAACCATCCCCGCTTACCCACTCGCCATCAATGACAGGTCGCTCCCCATGCGGGGGGCGTGGATTGAAACTGGTACGATGAGGCGTTTACAGCGCTGTTATCCAAGTCGCTCCCCATGCGGGGGGCGTGGATTGAAACACCGGAGCCGATGAGGATAGGCGCGAAATACGCCGTCGCTCCCCATGCGGGGGGCGTGGATTGAAACAGATATCTGGTAATATAATGTTAGTTAGTACATTGGTCGCTCCCCATGCGGGGGGCGTGGATTGAAACCAATCCCGCACCAGATCACCACTTACCCCCGGTCGCTCCCCATGCGGGGGGCGTGGATTGAAACAACCTGCCAGCCTTGACAGCGAACGAATGGACGTGTCGCTCCCCATGCGGGGGGCGTGGATTGAAACAGCTTGCAATCTACGTTGGTCATACAATGCCCGGTCGCTCCCCATGCGGGGGGCGTGGATTGAAACAATCCAGGGCATTGGCGATCCAGGAAGCGCCCCGTCGCTCCCCATGCGGGGGGCGTGGATTGAAACAATCGGTTTTGCCCAACGCCTGGCAGCCAACACCCTGTCGCTCCCCATGCGGGGGGCGTGGATTGAAACCAGCATAGTTCCCCAGGTGCTGCCCATCATACGTGGTCGCTCCCCATGCGGGGGGCGTGGATTGAAACCTCCCCGCTTACCCACTCGCCATCAATCACCGTAGGTCGCTCCCCATGCGGGGGGCGTGGATTGAAACCAACGTTGCGCCCAGTAGTCCGTCATTGTCTGTCCTGGTCGCTCCCCATGCGGGGGGCGTGGATTGAAACTTTAATCTCCTTTTATGAGTTTCTAAGTTTTTAGTCGCTCCCCATGCGGGGGGCGTGGATTGAAACGTATCCATATACTCATACTCGTATAGTCGTTAAACGTCGCTCCCCATGCGGGGGGCGTGGATTGAAACAGAACGCGCGTGATTCACATGCTACCGAAATAATCGTCGCTCCCCATGCGGGGGGCGTGGATTGAAACCGCTTGCCGCCAATCCACTCGTGCCCGATAGTTGGTCGCTCCCCATGCGGGGGGCGTGGATTGAAACAATGTGCCTAAGATGGCGGTTATCGTTGAACGCTAGTCGCTCCCCATGCGGGGGGCGTGGATTGAAACTATCCTGCTGTTTCGTAAACCCGGCGAGAATGCTGTCGCTCCCCATGCGGGGGGCGTGGATTGAAACACATAGGCAATGTACTTCACTGGTTGTTCGTGAGTCGCTCCCCATGCGGGGGGCGTGGATTGAAACTACCCAGTCTGGTGATATACGGCCAGCTAATATAGTCGCTCCCCATGCGGGGGGCGTGGATTGAAACTCTTTTCCGGTGACATTTTAGACGGTAACTATCGTCGCTCCCCATGCGGGGGGCGTGGATTGAAACAGGTATTATGTCAATTTTTTGGGGGAGGGATTAGTCGCTCCCCATGCGGGGGGCGTGGATTGAAACGTTAATAATTACTATGCGGATTGCACAAGCGATTAAGTCGCTCCCCATGCGGGGGGCGTGGATTGAAACATAGCCTCTCCTTCCGGTGGTGATGTATCAACGTCGCTCCCCATGCGGGGGGCGTGGATTGAAACGCCTTCCAACAATAGAGGCGGCCGTGCCGCTATGTCGCTCCCCATGCGGGGGGCGTGGATTGAAACATAAACGTAGCATCAATCATTGGATTTATCCTGGTCGCTCCCCATGCGGGGGGCGTGGATTGAAACTGGTCATCCTTTCTCTGTCTGTGGGTTGACAGGAGTCGCTCCCCATGCGGGGGGCGTGGATTGAAACTTAATCAACTTGAGAAAAAAGGCTGCTTCGCGCAGTCGCTCCCCATGCGGGGGGCGTGGATTGAAACATCCGCCCCGCCAAGCACCAGGTAAAGCAGCGCGGTCGCTCCCCATGCGGGGGGCGTGGATTGAAACCCTATTGTCGCCTGGATCCCTTGGGCTCTTGTGCGTCGCTCCCCATGCGGGGGGCGTGGATTGAAACCATGCAAACGATTTTAAATCGTCTCTTGAGGCTTGTCGCTCCCCATGCGGGGGGCGTGGATTGAAACACCTGTCAATGTGCGATTACTAACTAACATTATGTCGCTCCCCATGCGGGGGGCGTGGATTGAAACAAGTGCAGGGGCCTAATAGTTGGATGGGACGCCGTCGCTCCCCATGCGGGGGGCGTGGATTGAAACCCGGCTTTGATGCCGGCTAAATAAGCACGGAGCCGTCGCTCCCCATGCGGGGGGCGTGGATTGAAACAGGGTGTCTGACAATGAACGTGCGGTCCAGGTGCCGGTCGCTCCCCATGCGGGGGGCGTGGATTGAAACAACCATCTTGCCATTTTCCTGGCGCGCTTGATCAGTCGCTCCCCATGCGGGGGGCGTGGATTGAAACATCTCCGCTGTTGGAATCCGCTGCGCCTCGATCCCGTCGCTCCCCATGCGGGGGGCGTGGATTGAAACTGCGAAGCCGCCAGCAGATAGATCCCACTCGCTCGTCGCTCCCCATGCGGGGGGCGTGGATTGAAACACGATTGATCTGGCGGTCAAATCTATTGGAGCCGAGTCGCTCCCCATGCGGGGGGCGTGGATTGAAACTAAAATGCTTATCCTCCCTATCGTTTGTAGCGTGTGTCGCTCCCCATGCGGGGGGCGTGGATTGAAACATCTAATCTCTTATCTGGTAAATAGGATAATAAAGTCGCTCCCCATGCGGGGGGCGTGGATTGAAACTATGAGGTAGACAAATCCTAAGCGGACGCGGAATGTCGCTCCCCATGCGGGGGGCGTGGATTGAAACAGCAGTCTACAAGTTGATTGTAACCGTAGTTATTGTCGCTCCCCATGCGGGGGGCGTGGATTGAAACTTATATCAACGACCGCAACGACGCACCTGACCCAGTCGCTCCCCATGCGGGGGGCGTGGATTGAAACGGCACAGACGTCACGCTGTACCGCTCAGCGGCCAAGTCGCTCCCCATGCGGGGGGCGTGGATTGAAACACTGGAGCGCTTCGGTACGACTACCCTGCCTACCGTCGCTCCCCATGCGGGGGGCGTGGATTGAAACCCGATCGACGCCATGAACCATGACAACGAGATGGGTCGCTCCCCATGCGGGGGGCGTGGATTGAAACAGGTCGATGTACTTCTGAGCATCGGCCAGCTTGACGGTCGCTCCCCATGCGGGGGGCGTGGATTGAAACGTATCGCTCCAGCCTGGGAAGGACGCGGGCGACGTCGCTCCCCATGCGGGGGGCGTGGATTGAAACCAAACCCTGCTCTTTTGTCGCCTCGGTCGGGTGGGTCGCTCCCCATGCGGGGGGCGTGGATTGAAACTTTGAATGGGCTGTAGGTGTGGGCGCCGGCATCGTCGCTCCCCATGCGGGGGGCGTGGATTGAAACGCCAAACCGTCTATCATAGACAGCGGATTTGACGTCGCTCCCCATGCGGGGGGCGTGGATTGAAACTTTAGCAGGGTAAAAATGGTTCGCGGGCAATGGAGTCGCTCCCCATGCGGGGGGCGTGGATTGAAACTAACCGGTTATGATTCTACAACCGGACTATTTTCGTCGCTCCCCATGCGGGGGGCGTGGATTGAAACAGACTGGAAGGGTACTTTTAGAACGTGCTTAGAAGGTCGCTCCCCATGCGGGGGGCGTGGATTGAAACCTGCACCAGGTTCTGTAACAGCGCCTGCGCCGCGTCGCTCCCCATGCGGGGGGCGTGGATTGAAACTTAGTATGGACGGATAGAATATAGTAACCGACAGAGTCGCTCCCCATGCGGGGGGCGTGGATTGAAACTGGCAGCCGGTGATTTTGCCAGCGCCTAGTCTAGCGTCGCTCCCCATGCGGGGGGCGTGGATTGAAACACTAGACTGGCGAGCACCTCGGGGACAAACACCGGCGTCGCTCCCCATGCGGGGGGCGTGGATTGAAACACATGGATAATCAGGGCAGTATGCAGACTGATTCGTCGCTCCCCATGCGGGGGGCGTGGATTGAAACGTCGTCACTCGTGTTTTGAATGTGTTTGGCGTCGGCGTCGCTCCCCATGCGGGGGGCGTGGATTGAAACGACCAAAAGCCGGTGGTATCGTAGCAGGCGGCCCAGTCGCTCCCCATGCGGGGGGCGTGGATTGAAACGGCTCTGGAAATTTTACACGAAAGGAACCAACCCTAGTCACTCCCCATGCGGGGGGCGTGGATTGAAACAGGCGCATATCTGGTATTTTTGGCGCAAACCGACGTCGCTCCCCATGCGGGGGCGTGGATTGAAACGGCAGTCTGCCTGCTGCCAAACGGCGGCAAAGGCGGTCGCTCCCCATGCGGGGGGCGTGGATTGAAACTTTGACGCATTCAACGGAGTGCCAGGTGTAATCGTCGCTCCCCATGCGGGGGGCGTGGATTGAAACGATGCCATTGCGGATGCGGGTATCACTTTACAGGTCGCTCCCCATGCGGGGGGCGTGGATTGAAACCTGTAGATGTCGATCGCTATGTCGGCAGTGCTCACGTCGCTCCCCATGCGGGGGGCGTGGATTGAAACGGATAACTGCCAAAGAGATTATATACCAGCTCGAGTCGCTCCCCATGCGGGGGGCGTGGATTGAAACATGCATCGATTGGTGTAGATCGTGGATTGTTTGGTCGCTCCCCATGCGGGGGGCGTGGATTGAAACAGGATGCAGTCAAAGGCGCGCTACCTGGGATGCCGTCGCTCCCCATGCGGGGGGCGTGGATTGAAACTCTGGCTTCACAGATATGGGAACAGCTTCTCCCGGTCGCTCCCCATGCGGGGGGCGTGGATTGAAACCTCCACAAATGCTCAACCGGCTGATGATATAACAGGTCGCTCCCCATGCGGGGGGCGTGGATTGAAACCATTTGCAAAATGTCCATTGACCACACCCGATCGTCGCTCCCCATGCGGGGGGCGTGGATTGAAACGCTCTCAATGATACGAGCGGAGCGGCTGATAACACCGTCGCTCCCCATGCGGGGGGCGTGGATTGAAACCAGCCCATGACTGTCGATGGCGCATCGCCTTTACGTCGCTCCCCATGCGGGGGGCGTGGATTGAAACATCAAGTATATCTGTTACCCCCGGTCAAACAATAAGTCGCTCCCCATGCGGGGGGCGTGGATTGAAACACTGTGCGCGCTCATAAATACCCGTATGCTGAAGTGTGGGGCTGTCCAAAAAGAACTGGGCAGCCCCTTTCGCGTTTAAAGAAAATGTGATTCAATACGGGGTATGAAACACAGAAAACCCGCCTACCCCGTCTTCAAACCGTATACGATGGCACAGCCGAGCCTGATTCCTCCGAGTTGGGATGAATTGGTTCCAGCCAATCACATTGTGAGAGTGGTCAACCGGGCGATAGAG
>JAKOUW010000243.1 GCA_029782365.1 Chloroflexota bacterium | reverse complement strand
TGCTTTCACGCCCTTCCATGCAAGCGAAGTTTCTTTTATATCTTGAACTTATCCACTTCTTCTTTGAGCTGTTCAGCTAACTGTTCTAATGAAGAAATCTCCTGTGCAATTTGGTATACACCCTGAGACTGCTGCTTCAGGGCATCACTGAACTGACGTACCTGCTCGGCAATACTTCTAACGGGTTCTACGGCATTATCTACAGCAGCATTCAATTCTTCAGTGGAAGCGCTGAGTTCCTCAGCACTTGCAGCAAAACCCTCTGCAGTGTTCGCAATTTTGCCCACGCTGCCCAGAATAGCGCCAAATTTTTGCTGGGCTTGCTTAGTCCTTTCGTACGCAGATTTCACCACATTCAGTGTGTCTTTCATAGAACCGCTGGCTTCAGCTGTTCTGTTTTGAATGCCACCAAGTATGTCGGCAATGCTCTGAGTAGCCTCTTGACTCTTTTCTGCCAGCTTCCTTATCTCGTCAGCTACTACGGCAAAACCACGTCCTGCTTCACCGGCACGAGCAGCCTCTATGGCAGCATTCAAAGCGAGCAGGTTGGTTTGCTCAGCAATTTGTTCAATGGTTTCCACAATGTTACTGATGCTGCTGGCATCCTTAGCCAACTGCTCCATGATAACACTGGTCTTATCAGTGTTCTTGTTAGCAATATCAACCACTTCTGCAACCTGCTCCAAGCTTTGAGCACCTTCCTGTGCATTGTCCTTCACATTACTTACCTCCGTAGCCAACAGCTGAGCGTCGGTAGCAATGCTTTGAGCGGTGCTGGAAACTTGTTCCACGCCGCCTGCAAAATCCTCAATGGCGTGGTAAGCCATTTCTGCATTGGTAGCGATTTCATTACTCTGCGCCGTTAATTCTTCCACAGAAGCACTGGTCTCCTGAGAAGTAGCTGCTAAGCTGCCTGCAGACTCATTCACCCGATCTGCCGTTTGAGCAGCTGCCGCAATGAGAGCGTCCAGGCTTTCCACCATGTGGTTTACCCCTTCTGCCATGCGGCCCAGCTCGTCTTTACCCCTAACAGGTGCTCGCACCGTTAAATCACCGCTCGCGATGGCTTCAATGGCACCGCGAAGCTCCATCAAGGGCTTCAAGAACACATTCTGTACAGCAAAGTAGCCCAAAATGACAGTTAGTAGAAGTACACCCAAACCCACCAAAATGGTAGTATTTATGACACTCCTCACGGGCGCGCTGATAACAGAAGCTGGCATGGCAGTTAAGAAATACCAGCCATTGGGTAGTTGTTTCACAAAGCCAATACGTTGTGCACCTTTGAGGGTGTAATTTACCATATTTCCTTTGGTGGCGGCACTCTTCATGTCTTTCCAAAAGGCTTCCTTAGAAAGATCCGTACCAGAGCTTACGAATGCACCGCTACCAGAAAGCATGATTACACCATCGCGGTTAAGCAAGTATTTGGAAATGTTATTTGTGAATGCCAGCATTTGACTGGCAATTTTACTTGCTTCAATGTCAATACCAACTGCCCCAACGTAATCGCCCATACTGTAAATGGCTTTTGCTACTGTGATTACTTGTGTTTGGTTTACTGGCTCGTTGTAAGGTTCTACCACCACAAAATCCGTGGGGTTTGCCATGGCTCTTTGATACCACTCAGCGCTCGTAGCATCGTAATCAGGAGGCAGGGACGTCATGGGCTCC
>JAKOUW010000235.1 GCA_029782365.1 Chloroflexota bacterium | reverse complement strand
CCTGCGGGTGTGGCAGCGCGACCTGCCGCAGAACGCCGGCCAGCAAGAAATCAACAGCCCTGCCGAATTCCAGAGCAGCCCAAGTTGGAAAACATTCGCCTACGTGCACAAGAGCGGCGCGGAAAGTGCGGAGGCCGTGCTGTGGTTGGACACCTATGCCGAAGGGCAGTTCTACAGCCTGAGCGAGACCAGCTATGCGGCAGCGGACTGGGCGCCGGTGCACGCCGACGCCAGCGCCCGGCCGTACACCTACAGCACCAACTGGTACTTCAGCGAGCTGGAGATCGGCTGGCGGCCGGTTTTGAGCACCACAGCCTACAACCTAGACAAGGGCGCCTGGCAGGGGATGCGCACCCTGTATGATTACAAAGCCGCCGACCAGGGCAGCGTGCAGTACGGCAGCCTGACCAGGCAGGTGCAGGAATATTGGAATGGCTCTGCCTGGCAAGATTACCGCGCCAGCTACACCAAATATTACCCATATACGACCAGCAGTAAATACCTGGTGGGCCTGCCGGGCTACAGCGCCAGCTTCTCCTGCGCGGTATCTACACCTTTTGATCTGAACGGCACTTGCTTCCCGGCCAACCCCGACCAGCCAGGAAACGCCCGCCTGTTGAGCGCCGCTTGGAACTATTACGATAATACCTACAATCCATCACCCACGATCGGCAAACTGACCGCCAGGCGCAGCTTGCTGAGCTGCCAGGGCAGCGGCTGCGCCACTCTGGCCAACCAGCGCTATGCCGATTCCGTCTATGCCTACGATGCATACGGCAACCAGAACAGCCAGACGGTGTACAGCGGGGAGGGGACGGACAGCCAGCGCAACCAGGGGACAGCGCAGACGACGACTGCCTGCTACGGCACGTTCACCTGGGCGACGGGCGCCTGCGCCGACGACGGCTACGGCGTGTACCTGCAGGGGATGAGCAATGCCCTCAACCAGCGCACAGCCGTGACGTATGACAAACGCCTGGGCGTGCCGCTGAGCGAGACGGACGCCAACAACGCCATCACCAGCGCCGAGTACGACCTGTTCGGGCGCATCACGAAAGTGATCAAACCGGGGGACAGCTCCGCCTACCCGACGCTGCAGATGGGCTATTACGATACCGCCCCCTTCTGGACCTACATTGTGCAGAAACAGGACAGCGACCCGAACAGCACCCTGCTGCGCATCGAGGTGTACGACGGGCTGGGGCGCAAGCTGCAGAGCCAGGTGGGCGCCGCCACGCTGGGCGTGGGGAACTGCACCAATAACCAACCCAACGGATCGCTGGTGACTTGCGCCGTCAAGGTGGATTACGCCTATGACGGTGCCGGGCGGCTGGTGAAGCAGACCACGCCCTACACCACCAACACCTGGGACTGGGTGGGCAGCCCGTACAGCGGGTCCAACTTCCAGAGCTCGCCGCGCAACTACACCTCGACGGCTTATGATGCGCTGGGACGGGCAACCAGCGTGACCGGCCCCGACCTGAGCGCGCAGACCACCAGCTACGCCATCCCGTACAACGGCGGGCAGCCGTATTACGAAACCTGCGTCACCGACCCGGCCAGCCGCACCACCTGCAGCCGGCAGGATGCCTGGGGGCGCACGACGGAAGTGCACCCGCCGGCCGGTCCCTGGACGCAGTATGCGTACACTGAGCAAGACCTGCTGAGCACCGTCAAACAAATGGATGGCGCGAGCACCTTTGCCACCACCACGCTCAATTACGACCGCGCCGGGCGCAAGACCAGCATGAGCGACCCGGACATGGGAACCTGGAGCTACAGCTACAACGCCCTGGGCAGCCTGACCAGGCAGGATGACGCCCGCGGCTGCGTCACCTCTTTGAGTTACGATTTGCTCAACCGGCTGAGCGGCAAGAGCTACAGCGGTGCGGGCTGTGGAGCGAGCACCGGCGCGGTGAGCTACAGCTACGACGGCGTGACCACCCGGCGCGTCGAAGGCGAAGCCTACAGCAGCCAGAGCGGCTCGACGGGAGCGGATTACAAAACCGCCGCATCCAACGGGCAGGTGCTGGGCTCGAACTGGGGAGCGACGAGCGGCAACTATGCCCTATATAATAACCTGAGCTTTGGCGAGAGCGGGCAGAACACCTACCTGATCCTGGTGTACGCCAACGGCAGCGCCAGCAACAGCACGGTGCAGGTGCTGGTGGACGGCGTCTCCAAGGGCAGCTTGACGGGCAAGCCGACCGGCGGCTGGGGGCAGGCGAGTGCGCAGCTGCAGACCGCGATCCTCAACCTGGGGCAGGTGAACGCGGGGACGCACAGCCTCAAGCTGCAGGTCAACGCCAACGGGCAGAACATCGACATCGACTACTTCCTGCTCAGCAGCGGCTGGGTAGGGCAGCGGCGGGGGATGGCGGATGGCTCGGGCAGCACGAGCTGGCTGTACGACGACCGCGGCCGGCTGACCCAGGAGAGCAAGACCATCACGGGAGGCGGTACGTACGTCACACAATGGGAGTACAATAGTGCAGATATGCTCACGCGCATGACCTACCCGGACGGCGAAGCGCTGACCTACAGCTACTACCGGCAGGGGGCGCTGAACAGCCTGGTCAGCAGCCTGGGGAATGAGGCGTACGTGTACAGCACGGCGTACGACGCTGCCGGGCGCATCGACCTGCAGAAGCTAGGCGGGGCGAGCGCGCTGCAGTTGGATTACAGCTACTTTGCCTGGGACACCGCCAACGGAGCGGGGCGGCTGAAACAGATCACAGCCGGGACGAGCGGCAGCCCCGCCTCGCTGCTGGACCTGCGCTACTACAACACCAGCGGGATACCGCAGTACGATGCGGCGGGCAACCTCCTCAACATCTACGACTACAAGATGGGCAGTCCGCAGACGCAGTCGTTCGGTTATGACCAACTCAACCGGCTGACCTCGGCGGCGGCCAGCGGGGGGACGGGCGGCAACTACAGCGAGAGCTACAGCTATGATTCCAGGGGGCGGCTGTCGAGCAAGGGCGCCTATGGCACGTATGATTACCAGGACAGCGCTCACGTGCACGCCGTCACCAGCCACACCGGGGGCAGCTACACCTACAACGCCAACGGCAGCCAGGTGACGCGCTCGCTTGGGGCAGACACATACAATCTATATTATGACGCCGAGAGCCGCATGGTGGAAATCAGCAAGAACAGCATCGTGCAGTACGACTTTCTGTATGACGGCAGCGGGGCGCGGGTGAAGAGCATGCGCAGCGGGCAGACGACCTACTTTGTGGGGAACTATTATGAAATCTCCGGCTCGGCGGCGACGAAATACTACTATTTGGGCAGCCAGCGCGTGGCGATGCGCAGCAGTGTGGGCCTGCGCTACCTGTTTGGCGACCACCTGGGCAGCACGAGCGTCAGTGCGGATGTGAGTGGGGGAAATGTGACCAGGCAGTTGTACAAGGCGTTTGGCGAAATCCGCTACCCAACAAACCCAAGCCTGCCGGCGAAGTACCAATATACAGGGCAGTACAGCTACGCCAGCGGAGCCACGGCTGACTTTGGGCTGCTCTATTACAATGCACGTTTTTATGACCCTGCGCTGGGCAGATTCTCCTCGGCAGACACCATTGTACCCGGGACAGGTAACCCGGCTGCTTGGGATCGCTATGCCGGGATGCTGAATAATCCTGTGAGGTATCGGGATCCTTCAGGCCATGAAGCCTGTGATGAGGAGAGCAATTGTTACAACAATGGCAGAAAACATAAAGTGGCCAAAACCGGTTCTCCCGTATATTATTCTTCACCCGATCCAGTAGCGTATAAACCTCGCCCCAAATATTCGGGGCAAGATATGTTATGGCTTTATGAACAATATAGAGATGACCCTAAAGGGTGGTGGAATCAAGATAAATTGTTGGGAGGGGACGCAGATGGGTTTACGATTGAAGATTTTTTCACCTTGATGTTGTTTTTCGAGATAGCCAATAACGCCAGTGGGGGAAATGAGTTCAATCAGACTAAATATGCATTTGCAATCGCTGAAAAGTACTCTTATTTCTGTGCGCAGTATTCTGCGGGAGGAACTTGCGCAGGTGTTTCGGATAATGCGATGTTGAATTATCTCGCGATTAGGGAAAGCGCCCAAAGGCGATATGATAGCGTAAAAGGCGCTAATGGTACGAAACCTAGAGCACCTTCAGATGTCGATCAATTCAAACCCAAATATGACCTCGATATTGCCATCGCTGTAGTCAAGTATGCTCTCGATTCAATTTCTCCGCATGGCTCACTGGCTGATTGGGGAAACGATAAAAACACTGGAGAAGTAATCTGGAATGAGCCTGTCGGTCCCCTTGGGATCATATATCCTTATCCCCCAAACTTTCATATTCCCGGCAGTGGTTTAAATATTTCTCACTCATTCAAATGAGATTTATATGAAAAGATATGCTGCGATTCTATTTTTCCTGTTTGTAGGATTGTTTGGATGCATTTCTCAACCGAATCCAACAATCACACTTTCTATTGGCTGGGTGAGCCAGACGCCAACGCCCTCAATCTCTTCATCCTCCACAATTACAAAATCAGCAATTTCAACTGTGACTCCGGACTCTGTAAGCGCTACGCTAACCCCGACTGCCACCCGGCTGCCGCCGACGGCTACTGTCACGCCAGAAGGCCAGGCAATTTTCCGGGAGCTCAAGGAAATATCTACCCTGCCCGAAACAGCCATGGTGACAGGGAGTATCGTGCTGGCTTCTCCAAGAAAAGTGGATTCGTTTTATCTCCTTGATTCTCAGCAAATTACCATCTGGAATTTACAAACCCATGTGCAGCAACCCTTGCTGGCCTCGAACGACCAACATGCCAGTGACATTTCTATATCTCCAAATGGGGCTTGGTTGGCATATTCAAAACGAACGCCAATGCAAAACAGTTTAAACAGAATTTCATTGCATATAGTTTCTGCTAATGGTCAAGAACAGATGTCTCGCCCCTGGGAAGACGGCTGGGGAGCACTCGCTCTATGGCTTGACAACGAACACCTGGTCATTCGGCGGGATTCCGGAGGGGATCCCGGCCGTTCCACGTTCACGGCCAAATGGTTGTTGAATCCTTTCACCGGCGTTGCAAAGGAACTGCCAGGTGACCCTCAAGATATATATTCCTTATTTCCAAAACCACAATGGCAGGGCATAGGAATGGTTTCATATAATCCTGGCTTTACCCATCGGGTCTATCTGTCGATCGAATCTGAGTTGATCATCGATAACCTTCAAACCCACCAATCCCAGGGTGTCATGCAAATCAACACTTGGGAGAGCATCCCGCGCTGGTCCCCTGGTGGAAATGAGTTGGCAATCGCCGCGCCGCCAAAGGGTAGGAAAGATCCCTCTTCTCAACATTTTGATTTATTCCTGGTGGCTGTAGACGGAAAGATAACCCGCTTGACGCACTTGACGGATGAGTTTGGAGACTACTGCAATATTCACTATACTAGCTGGTCGCCGGATGGGCGTGAAATTGCCTTTTGGTTATCCACGACTGACTTTAATACAGACCGTGCGCGCCTGGCAGTCTTGGATCTGAAAAGCGGGAAGGTGATGATTTACCCAGGTATCGAGTCGAGTTTTGACGCCGATCAACAGATCGTCTGGGATCCTCATGGGCGGTATTTGTTAACCGGCATTGTTTCACCCGATTACAGCCGGGTGGATACCGTGATGGTCGATTTGACAGAAGGTTGGTATACTCGAATTGCGGAAAACTCCACGCCAATGGGATGGATGGTGGATAAGCCATAAATAGCAAGTGATCGAGCCGGGATCGCGGTGAGCGGGAACAAGCAGTACGACCTGTACGCCTGGGTGAACGGCAAGCTGGATGCGGCGGACAGCGCCGGGGGCTGGCACGTGCGCGCCCTGTACTACACGGCGGGCAGCGCCTACATCGGGTACAAAGACGTCTACACCGGCACGGCAGAGAGCAGCAGCCTGACCTGGCAGCAGGTGGGCGGGCGGCTGGTGACCCCGGCCAACGCCGCCTCGGTGCGGCTGGAGCTGCGGGTGGAGGGCGTGTCGGGCTGGCTGGACTTCGACGACGTCAGCCTGCAGGAAGTGCTCACGGTTAACCTGGTGTATGACGCCGAGAACCGGCTGGTGAAAGTGCTCCAGGGAGGAACGAGCACCGCTGCGTTTGGCTATGATGGAGACGGGGTGCGGGTGAAGCAGGTGCTGACAGCCACCACGGCGACCAGCACCTATTTCGTCAAGAACTACTACGAAGTGTCGGGCGGGAGTGCGACGAAGTATTATTACCTGGGCAGCCAGCGGGTGGCCATGCGCAGCAGCGTGGGCGTGCGCTACCTGTTTGGCGACCACCTGGGCAGCACGAGCGTGAGTGCGGATGCGAGTGGGGGGAGCGTGACCAGGCAGTTGTATAAGGCATTTGGGGAAATTCGCTACTCCACAAACCCAAGCCTGCCGACGAATTATCAATATACCGGGCAGTATTCGGACGGTTACATTAACTTGGTCTGGATGAACTCGAGGTGGTATGACCCGGCGCTAGGTAGATGGACACAACCGGATATCCTAATACCCAACATGTCGAACCCTGCATATTTTGATCGTTTTAGTTATGTTCTAAATAATTCCATCAACTACTTGGACCCGACTGGCCACAAGCCATGCCAATGGGGCGACTCAAATCCTGCATGCGATACTTATTCGGATGTAGATTATGATCTTGACCATCAAATAGAAAAACCAGATGATGTGTGCCGAAAGGATAATGAATGTTTCCAAGCATACTTGACGTTTAAAGTAATTGTCATATCCTTACATTATCTACCTTCAATTGATGAGATTTTATATATGACTGCTCAAGCGGAAGGTTACGGCAATAAAAACATGCCATACAATGGATCCGGTAATTTTGAAGATAATTTTATCGAAGGATTAGCACGTAATTACTATCAACCTTCCATGGCATGTGAACGGGGTGCTTATACTTGTTCGCAGAGTAAGTTATATAAATTCATGAGTGGTTACCAACCCTGGTTTTCGTCACGGCAGTCTCCCGCTGAGCGCGCGGATTATCTGATTAAGTCCAACAAAAACAATTCCTTTAGAAATAACTTAGAAAATGATGTACATCATATTCTTAATGAAAAATACGCCTCAGCACATGGCTGGACAAATGGAATGATGGCTGGTGAACCTTGGCAGTGGCATAATTATTGGCGGGCGCCTGATGAAAATGAGGCTTTGGGATGGATTTATTCACCTTCGCCATATGGAAATTATTTTTGGATTATGACGGTTGATCAAACTGATCATTTTAAGAAATTCATCGATCCAATCCAACCTCATGATTGATGCGGAAATGTAAGAATGCATAAATATAAATCAAATAACTTTTGGATTACTTTATTGCTTTTAGCCAGTCTTGTTGTTGCCTGTACGTCGCAAGAGGAATTTTCATCTCCTTCAACGCGATTAGTTTTGACGATGTCACCTACCATCACTCATATGGTTTCGACACCCTTAACACCTGTACCAACAACCGAATTGCCAATCCATTCTACTCAAATGTCCGCGACATCAGTTCCCACTTCAATGATAGCTAGACCTTTGTTGCAGCTAACGTTTGTATCTACCCGCTCGGGGAAATATGGTGTTTATGCGGTAGATGTGAATTGCCTGGAGAAGGAAAATCTATGCCTCAGTGAACCCCGACTGCTTTTTGAATGGAAAAAGGGAATAACTGGGATCAATTGGTCTCCAAACGGAAAACAAATTGTTTTTACTGGCGGATTATATGGTGGAACCTTATTAATGGCAGATTGGAATGGAAATAACATTGTCCAGATAACCAAAGATTGTGATAGTGGCGAGTGGCCACGATGGTCGCCGGATGGCACCAAAATTGCCTTCATTTACCTTGATGGGAAACCAGGTTGTGAGGGTTTAGGTGAGCCTTACATCGTAATCTACGATTTAAATACCGGTCAAATGTCCAGATATATCAGCAGTGCATTGATGCCAATTCGAATCAATTGGCTCCCTGGAGGTTGGTTGGCATATATAGACAATGCGTCCAAAACTGATTCTAGCCCGGTCATCCGAGCGGTTGAGCCAGATGGATCGGTTGTATGGCAATTATTCGGTCGGGCCCAGCAGTTCAAATTCATTTTGGATTTCGATTTTTCTTCCAATAGTGAGAAATTGGCTTTCGTGGGCGAAAAAGAACTACTGGAGGGAAAGTCTTCGGTTGATGTTTATGTGACAGATATACACGAATCACAGTTGATTAACCTGACAGATGGGTTAGGAATAAATCTTAATCCAGCTTACTCACCACTAAACGATTGGATTGCATTCGAATCCGATCGAAGCGGTGATTACGAGATATATCTTGAAAAGTCAGACGGCTCTCACCTTATGCGTGTAACTCAACTTTCATCTGATGATGGTTACCCGGCTTGGCGGATAATAAGGTAAACATATTATATGGCGTGCTTGCAAGGTTCTCGGGTGACTCAGCAGATGATGATGACCAAGGGTCGGTAGTAAGGCGCCGTATTTGGATACAAGCCAACATTTCAACGCGGTAAATTAATATGATTCGAAAAATCATAAGCAGGTTATTATTAGCGGCAATTGCACTTATCACTACACTTAGCTGTTGGGGTTTATACATATACTTTTTTGTACCCAGAATTGCTTACATTCCTAAAATTTCAGGCCCAATACCAGTTTGGGTGACAAAAATCCTCCACAACCCAACCTGCCAGCTTCCTTGTTGGGAAAATATTACACCGGGAAAAACGCTCATGAACGATGTCATCAATCTGCTTTGGCCCATTCCCGGTGTACACGTTACAACACGCCCGATAGAATTATATTCACCCATCATCGTTGTCGATTGGTCAATGGAGTCGGGCCAGAATGAGGATAATTACGGTATGGCCAACGCGTTATCTTCCGATGGGCTAATTTACACGATTATCCTGGCCATCGATGGTGATTCCTACTTGTCTCTTGGGGATTTCACCGAGATCTATGGACAGCCAGATCTGTTACAAGCGTATCAATGTGATGGAACGTTGTGTCTTTTCCGATTGGTTTATCTTCATATCGGAACAATGCTGGAATTGCAGCTACCAGGCAGGGGTTATTTCCTGGACAAGCATACAAATCGAGAATTGACGACCAGGCTTACATAGCAAATATTGTCTTGTTTCCGAAAGGTAAAGACAATTTCTATGACGCTTACATTGGTTATCGAGGTCAAAATGGATCCCCGGTTGTAAATTGGCAGGGCTATGGGGTTTATGACAGCCAGGGTGATTTCCATCCATGATTAAGTCTGAGGAAGTCTGGAGTTGGAATAGGCAATATGGGGTATGCCGTTCCGCTCCAGAAAAAGGGCGCTCTGCCGCGCGTTTTCTCCGCTGGCATCGATGATCTCCTTCAGCCACTGAGCGCCGTCCCAGTGCACCAGCGCCAGGTGGCGGCTGAATGTATCGGAATGGCTGATCCACGGGTGGTTGAGGGCGTCGACTTATCCTGGTCATCCCACAGGGTGTTCCCTCCCGGCTGGATCGTTTGGATGGACCAGTGGCTGCCATTCCAGTACGCATATTTGTTCCCCTGGCAGCCTTCGCGGAGAGCGTTACGGACAACGCTTGCCCTTCCGTGGGAGCAGGCCGATCTACCTGTACAGCCCCGGATTGGTAAAGGGAATCAGCGCCAGCACCACCGCCGGCTCGTACAGCGCAGCGCGGTCGAGCGCGCCGCCGGTCAGCAGGCCGACTGCGCCGCCAGCCTGCTTGGAGTTGTTCACGCCGAAAACGATGTCGTCGGCTTCGCCCAGCTCCAGCCCCTGGCGCACCAGGCGGGCGACCGCCGGCGGCAGCAGGAAAGCGCCCGTGCGCGCCCGCCCGCAGACCTGGCCGCCGGACTGCCGCGCGACCGCCGCCACCCAGGCAAAGGCCAGCAGGTCGCCGCTCTGCTCGCTGATGCCGCCCTCCAGCCCAAACCAGTAATCGGCCTGCGGCCGCGCCTGGCGGGCCGCGGCGGCCCGGTTCAGCGCGCCGCGCAGCGTCTCCTCGTCGGTCATCGGCTGCACGTTCACGCCGGAGGGCGCCGAAACGCCCTCCACCAGCCGGCCGGTCTGCGGGAACAGGCGCAAGAAGCCCTGGCGCACGGCCTGGATTTTCACCGGGTTGGTGGAGGCGACGATGATGCAGCTCACGAAGCGCGATTATACCCATTTTCAGGTACAATTGGGCATCTTTTGATGTGAGGGTCGATCCATGCTGAATCTTTTTCGTTATGTGCGCCGAAAACCGCTCGCCTGGCTGCTGCTGGCCATCCCGCTGGCGCTGCTCGGCGAACCATTGGGCTGGCCCCCCCTGTGGATATTCATCCTCTCGGCGCTGGGCGTGGTGCCGCTGGCGGCGTACATCGGCGAGGCCACCGAAGCCCTGGCGCACTACACCGGCCCGCAGTTGGGCGGCCTGCTCAACGCCACCCTGGGCAACGCCGCCGAGCTGATCATCACCATCGTCGCCATCCAGGCCGGCCTGCTGGAGCTGGTCAAAGCCTCCATCACCGGCTCGATCCTGGGCAACCTGCTGCTGGTGCTGGGCATGTCGATGCTGGCGGGCGGGGCGAAGAACGGCCACCAAAAGTTCAACCGCCAGGCCGCCAGCAGCAACGCCGTCCTGCTGGTGCTGACCGTGCTGATCCTGCTGATCCCCTCGCTCTTCAGCCATTACATCGGCCCGGATACGGATATCAAGGTCGAAGCGCTCAGCCTGGGCGTCGCCGGGGTGATGATCGTGCTCTACCTGCTGGGTCTGGTGTACAGCCTGCGCCAGCACTCCGGTCCGCTGACGCCCGACATCGAGACGCCCGAGACCCACCCGGGCTGGCCCTGGCAGCGGGCGCTGCTGGTGCTGGCGCTGGCGACAGTCGGGGTGGCCTGGCTGTCGGAAGTCCTCGTGGGCAGCATCGAGCCGGTCGTCAAAGCGCTGGGCGTCTCCGAGTTCTTCATCGGCATCATTTTCATCCCGCTGATCGGCAACATCGCCGAGCACCTGGTGGCGGTGCAGGTAGCCATCCGCAACAAAATGGCGCTGAGCGTGGAGATCGCCGTGGCTTCCAGCCTGCAGATCGCCCTGTTCGTGGCGCCGGTGCTGGTGTTCATCAGCCTGGCGCTGGGGCACCCGCTGACGCTGGTGTTCAACCAGTTTGAGCTAGTCGCCCTGGCGGCGGGGGTGATGATCTCGGCGCTGGTGTCGATGGACGGCGAATCAAACTGGCTGGAGGGGGTGGAGCTGCTGGCGATCTACACCATCCTGGCGCTGGCCTTTTTCTTGCTGCCGCAGGTGTAAGCATGCGCCGTTTATTGCAGGAATTCTTCACGCCCCTGGTTCTGCTGGGCGGTATGCTGCTGGCCTGCCTGGCGTTCAGCGGCCTGCTGGCGGGGTTGGTTTTCCTGCGCCCGCAGCCGGCGCCCCTGGCGCTGGGCACGGCGGCGCTGAATGTCATCCCCGCGCCGACCGCCACGCGCCTGCTGCCCACCCTGCCGCCTTCGCCCACGCCGAGCCCCACGCCGCCCCTGCCCGGCCTGGCCCCCCTGGCGGTCAACGATTACGTGCAGGTCGCCGGCACCGGCGCGGACGGTCTGCGCCTGCGCGCCGACCCCGGCCTGAACGGCAACGTACTCTACCTGGCAATTGACGCGGAGGTGTTCAAGATCATCGACGGGCCGCGTGACGTTGACGGCTACACCTGGTGGTACCTGCTGGAACCTTACAAACAAAATATCAAAGGCTGGGCTGTGGCCAATTACCTGGCCCTGATCCAGAATCCTTAGAATCGACTTAATCTGCCCGAAACGCTTTACGCGGTCTGTGATTCGGGTATATAGTTAATAGAGAGACCCAGGAGGCCTTGTGACAACCCGACCGACCGGCATCGACGCCAACCGCAATACCCGTGAGCTGACCATCCGTTGGGACGATGGCCACACCAGCGTTTATTCGTTTTCTCTGCTGCGCCACGCCTGCCCGTGCGCCGAGTGCCGTGGCGGGCACGCCAACATGAGCTCCGAGCCGGATGTCCAGGTGTTTGCCATGCCGGATGAAGAAACCCACGCCACCATGCTGCGCAGCCTGGAACTGGTCGGCTCGTATGCCCTGACCGTCGAATGGGAAGACGGCCACCATTACGGCATCTATAACTGGCATTACCTGCGCGCCCTGTGCCCGTGCCCGCAGTGCCGGGCGGAAGAGGCAGGATGAGCAGCGATTCGTTGGATGGCGTGTATTCCTTCGTCGAACGGGCCTATGTGCGCCTGCAGGCCGGCGATCTGCTGATTCGCTGCCTGGACGAAGCTTCGCCCGCGCCGATCCAACAATACGTGGAGAGCCTGGTGCTCGGCGGCCCGAGCAACATGAACGCGCTGCGCGAAACCCTGGCCGAAGCCGGGCGGCGCAAAGCGCAGGTGCAGGAGGATGTCCAGCAGGTGATCAACGGCCTGGCGAGCAGCCTGAAATCGTACGGCGTCAGTCTGCCCGATGAGCGCGCCCTGCTGGCAGCCGAACAGCCGCAAATTGCTCTGCTCGCTCTGTTGCGCCAGCAGTCCATCCGCGACAATGAAGCGCAGCGCGCCTGCCTGCAAATCTTGAAAGAGACCCGCAGCATCCTGGAAAGCCTGACGGAACGGCTGGGGTTATTGGAAGAAATCGAAGCTTACCTGCAAGATTGGCTGTGGGGGATTGCCTACCAATCCAACCGCCGCAGCCCGGTTTTGCACTGATTTTTTGCGAGGAGTATCCGATGAGCGATCTATCTGTCCCGCGCCCCGAGGTGACACGGCTGAGTGTGCCGCCCCGCCTGTTATTGGGTCCCGGCCCCAGCCTGGCCGACCCGCGCATCCTGCAAGCCATGAGCACACCCCTGTTGGGGCATCTCGACCCGCAGTTCCTGGAGATCATGGACCGCACGCAGAGCATGCTGCGCTATGCCTTCCAGACCCGCAACCAGATCACCATCCCCGTTTCGGGCACCGGCACAGCGGCCATGGAGACAGCCGTGGCTAACATGGTGGAGCCGGGCGATACGGTGCTGGTGTGCGTCAGCGGCTATTTTGGCCTGCGCATTGTGGACATGGCCCGGCGCTACGGCGGCCAGGTGGAGGTGATCAGCCGGCCGTGGGGGCAGGTCTTCAGCCCTGAAGAGGTGAAAACTGCCCTGGAGCGCCGCCCGGCAAAGGTGGTCGCCATCGTGCACGCTGAGACCTCCACCGGCGCCTGCCAGCCGGTCGATGAGATTGCCCGCATCGTGCACGACCAGGGCGGCCTGCTGATCGTGGATGCGGTCACCTCGCTGGCCGGCGTGCCGCTCTTTGTGGACGCCTGGGAATTGGATGTGTGCTACTCCGGCGCGCAAAAGTGCCTGAGCTGCCCGCCCGGCATCAGCCCGATCACGCTGAACGGGCGCGCCCTGGCCAAGCTGGAAGGGCGCCAGACACAGGTGACGAACTGGTACCTGGACCTGAGCAGCGTGAGCAAATATTGGGGCAAAGAGCGCACCTACCACCACACGGCGCCGATTTCGATGGTGTACGCCATTTACGAAGCCCTGCAAATTGTGCTGGAAGAGGGCCTGGAAGCGCGCTGGCGGCGCCACCGCACCAACGCCGAACTGCTGTGGGCTGGTCTGCAGGAGATGGGTTGGGAACTGCACGTGCCGCTCGAATACCGCCTGCCCTCGCTGACCACTGTGCGCGTCCCGCCGGGTGTGGACGAAGCCGTACTGCGCCAGCGTCTATTAAGAGAATATAATATTGAGATCAGCGGCGGCCTGGGCGAGTTGAAAGGCAAAGTGCTGCGCATCGGCCTGATGGGCTTCTCCTCCCGGCCCGAAAATGTGCTCCTGTTGCTGTCCGCGCTCAAGAAAATCTGCGGCTGATCGATTAGTAAGATATTATTGGTGTCCGAAGCGGAGATGTTATGAAACTGTTTGGAAAACTGCTGCTCACTCTGCCCGATAACAGCGAACAGGCCTTTGACCTGGCCAAAAACCAGGTCAGCGTGGGGCGCGACCCGGCCTGTGATATCCCGTTGAACGATGGCAAAGTCTCGCGCACGCATGTGCTGCTCGAATGCGGCGAGAGCGAGTGCTTCGTGGTCGACCAGCATTCGGCCAACGGCACGCTGGTCAACGGGCAGCCAGTGCAGCGCGCTCGCCTGGCGCCGGGGGATATCATCCGGGTGGGCAACAGTGTGCTGCGTTTCGAGATCGCACCCGCGGATGCAGGCGCTCCGGTGATCGCCATTGATTCACTGGCCGGGTTGGAGGAGACGGTTGCTCAAGAGACGGTCAACATGACGATTTACGACACGTCTCGCCCGCGCCTGGTGGTGTACACGCCCGAGCGCACCTGGGAAGTGACCCTGGCGAAAGACGTTCTGTCGGTTGGGCGCAGTCCCGATGAGGATATCTGCCTGCCGTTTGAAAAAGTCTCGCGCCATCATGCCCTCATCGAACAGCGCGGCGAGCACTTCGCGCTGCGCGACCTGGGCAGCACCAACGGCACCTGGCTGGGTGCGCAGGCCGTGCAGGAGCACCTCCTGCAGGCCGGCGACACGCTCAAGATCGGGCCGGCCAGCCTGGTGTTCAAACCGGCCTTCGCTGCCACCGACCTGACGCTGGTGGATGAGCCGGTGCTTAAGCATGCCTCGGGGCAGCTGCGTCAGCCGGTGGTGTTTGTGCCCGGTCTGATGGGCTCGGAGCTGTGGGCGGGGAACGAGCGGCTGTGGCCGAACGTCAAGGTGCTGTTCAGCACTCCAGAGGTTTTCAGCTTGCCTGACAAGCATCCCCTCGAGCCGCGCGGCATTGTCAATGAAGTGGTCATCGTGCCCAATCTGGTAAAACAAGAGCAGTACGGCCGGCTGGGCGATTTCTTGGTCGAGAGCCTGGGCTACACGCGCGGCGTGGATTTACTGGAGTTTGCCTACGACTGGCGGCAGGATGTGCGTGAATCGGCGCGCAAGTTGGCCGCCGCGCTGGCCGACTGGCAAGTAGGAGGCCCAATCATTCTGATCGCTCACAGCCTGGGGTCGCTGGTCAGCCGTTATTACATCGAATGCCTGGGCGGCAAGAACAAAATCGAGCGCGCCATCTTCCTGGGAGGCCCGCATTACGGCGTCACCAAAGCGGTGATCAACCTGGTGCGCAAGGCCGATTTGCTGCCGTTTGGCATGCTCGGCGAGCGCCTGCGCCAGGTGCTGACCACCTTTCCTTCTTTCTACCAGATCCTGCCGATTTACAACTGCACCTTTGATCAGCGGGGTCAGCCGATCAACGTCTTCGATGACGAAGGCTGGCTGCCCGAGAGCGGCCGGCCCATGCTGCGGGCTGCGCGCCAGTTCCGCCACGAATTGGGCCGGCGCCTGAGCATCCCCTCAGTCTCCGTGTTCGGCTACGGCATCAAAACGGTCAACCGCATCGAAGTGCAGCGTGAAGCCAACGGGAGCTGGTCGCAGGTTTCATTGAATACCGAGGGCAGCGGCGATTCGACCATCCCTGAGGCCAGCACAGTGTTGGAAGGCTCCGAAATCCACCCGGTGGAGCAGTATCACGGCTCGCTGTACGTGGACAACGATGTGAAGATGCGCTTGAAACTCGAGCTGACCGGCCAGCGCCGCCGCGCCTGAGCAGACGAAGGATGATGGAACTGCCTTCCTTCGGCAAATACCAGGTGGTGCGCTTGCTGGGCCGCGGCGGCATGGCCTCGGTCTACGAGGCCGTCGACCCACTGCTCGACCGGCACGTAGCTATCAAGGTCATCCACCCGCATCTGGCCGAGGAAAAAAATTTCGGCATCCGTTTCAGCCAGGAAGCTCGCCTGGTGGCCTCCCTGCGCCACCCGCACATCATCCGCCTGCACGACTTCGATATCCTGAACGGCCAGCCGTTCATGGTGATGGAGTTCCTGGACGGCGGCAGCCTGAAAGACCGCCTGGACAGCCTGCGCCAGAAGGGCCTGGCCTACCAGCTTGGCGCGGCCAACCAGATCCTGCAGGCGCTGGCCTCGGCCTTGCATTACGCCCACGAGCAGGGAGCGGTGCACCGCGATATCAAACCGGCCAATGTATTGTTCACACGCCAGAACGAGCCGGTGGTGACCGATTTTGGCATCGCTAAGATTCTCCACGAATCGGTGCAGATCAGCCTTACCGGCGGCGTGATCGGTACGCCGGTGTACATGTCGCCCGAGCAGGCCGCCGGACTGCCGGTGGATGGGCAGAGCGACCAATATTCGCTGGCGGTGATGATGTACGAAATGATGGTCGGTCGGGCGCCGTTCCTGGGTGATTCGGCCACCGCCATCTTGATGAGCCATATCAATGAAACTCCGCCGCCGCCCCGCAAGTTCAACCAGAATCTGCCGGCGGCCGCGGAAAAAGTTTTGCTGCGCGCCCTGTCCAAGAAACCAGCCGCACGCTATGCCAACGTGCTGGACTTCGCCCATGCCATGGACGCCGCCCTTCACGGCGCCAGCCCACAGCCTGCCACCACTGGCAGCCTGGCCAATACCATCCAGAACACACACGTCGAGCAAAACCGCGTCTCCACCGTGGCGCCTCAGGCGGTCCCTGGCAGGCCGGCGGGCGCGCAAACCGCGGCGCCTTTAACGGCGCAAACGGACCGAAGCACGCTTTCGCCCTCCGGCAAGCCGCTGGGCGAGACGCTCAGCGCCACTACCCCTGGCCCCGAGCCAACACGTTCGCCCGCGTTGAGCCAGGCGCTAGCGGGCGGCTCAACTGGCCGCCAGGTCACGCAGTCCGCCGGCCTACCGTGGAAAAAACTGCTGCTGCCCGGCCTGGGCCTGTTCGTATTGTTGGGACTGGTGGCGCTGGCGGCCGCCTTTTTTGCTTTTGGCGGCCTGCGTCTGTTTACGCCGCCCACCAGCCCGGCGACAGCCGGTTACAAAATCGCCATCGCCGATTTCGACGGCGCCCAGGCTTCGCTCAAGGTGGATTTCAGCCGGCGCATCTACGAGGAAATGCAGGGCGAAGCCGCCTCTCTGCAAGGCCAGCTTTCTTTCGTGCAGACTCGCCAGGTGTACCCGGACGCAGAGACCGCCCGTAAAGAGGGTCAAAAGCTGGGCGTGGATATGCTGATTTGGGGCTGGTACGATGACCTGGGAGTTAGCCCGCACATCGAAATGATCAGTAAACCGGTCAGCCAAACGCTCTCCCTGCAGCACAACCAGTTTTTCAGCATTGCCCGCTCGCAGTACTTGGGCGACCAGGACCCGGTCAACGACCTGGATTTGAGCAGTTTTTACTCGTACTTGCGCGTGCCGCGCCTGCTCACGGATTTCAACCTTTTCGCGGCCAACGGGCCGCAGCAGCTCGCCTATATCTCCGAGGCGATCATTGGCCTGGCCTTCCAGGCACGCGGCGACTATCCCTCTGCGCTGGCACTGTTTGACAAAGCCCTGGCCAACGCCAGCGCCCTGCCGGCGGGCGGCAAGCCAACCAGCGGGACACCCTCACCCGGGTTGGACCTGGTGCGCTTCCAGCGCGGCATGATCCTGGCCCAGCTCGAGCGTTACAGCGAAGCCGCTCAGGATCTGCAGTTGGCCGCCGAGCTGAACCCGGGCTTGTACGAGGCTTATTACAACCTGGCGATCCTTTACCCTGATATTTGCACCCCGGCCCGCCAATTGGAAGCCGCCCGGACGGCGGCGGAAAAAGCTGTCCAACTCCAACCCGAACAGCCATCCGCGCATCGTCTGTTGGCCGGCCTGTATCTGCAGCTCAGCCAATACGAAAATGCCTTGAACGAGGCGCGTGCCGCCGAAAAGTTGGATGATCAGGACCCGCTGACTTATTTGTTGATGCGTGAGATTTACAAAGCGCAGGGCCTGACCGATCAGGCGCAGCAAGCGGCGGAGAAAGGTTTCGAACTGCGCCAGGCACAGCAGTCCACTGGCAAACAGAGCGACCTGCAAACATGGATCAGTCTGGGCGACGCCGCTTTGCAGGCCAATAAGCTGGATGAAGCGCGCCAGGCGTATACCCGGGCGGCTGGTCTGGCTAAGGATTCGCCGGACGTGCACCGCGCCCTGGGCAACCTGTCCTTCCGCTCCGGAGATTTCAGCCAGGCTGCCCAGGAATTTGAAGCCTGGACGAAACTGGAACCGAAAAACCCCTGGTCGTTCAACTCGCTCGGCCTGGCACTCTTGCGCCAGCGGAATTTCGAGCCTGCCCTGGCGGCCTTGAACACCGCCGCCGGCCTGACCTCCTGCAGCGCCAGCACCTCGCTGCTGTTGGGCAATGTGTATTGGGAGCAAATGGATTATCCACACGCCGAGGAAGCCTTTAGCCAGACGGTGAAAGTGGATCCGAGCAGCGCCTACGCTTATTATTTCCTGGGGGCAACCCTGCACCTGCAAGACAAAAACCAGCAGGCGGCGGCCGCTCTCGACCGCGCATTGCAGCTCGATCCGAATTTGATCGAAGCGGTTTACGCCCGCGGCACAACCGCCTATTTCTCGGGCGAGTATGAACAGGCGTTAGGGTATTTTCAGAAGGTGATCGCCGCCGTTCCGGGCGATTTCCAGGCGGTAGTAGACCTGGGGAATAGTTATGATAAGCTGAAAGATTACCCCAAAGCGATCGAGGCATACCAGAAAGCATTGAGCATCAAAGAAGATCCTGACGTGCGCACATACCTGGGGATGGAATACGCTCGCATGCAGAATTACACCCAGGCCGTCGTCGAACTGCGCAAGGCGGTCCAAGCCTCGCCAAAATCTTCGCTGGCCCTGAACAGTCTGGGAGATGCCCTGCTGCAGACCGGCGACCTGGATGGGGCCGCGCAGGTCTACCTGCAGGCACTCGATGTGGATGACGAGCCGCTGACCCGCGCTCAACTGGCATTGATCTTCAACCGTCAGGGCCGGTTGGGCCTGGCAGTGGAGCAGTTGGAAAAGGCGCTGGTGAAAGGCGACCAGATCATCATCATTCACAGCCAGCTCGCCGGGCTGTACAGTCGGCTGGGGCGGCTGGAGGATGCCCGCAAGCAATACCAGGCCATGCTCAACCTGGATCCGCAGCGGGCTGAGGCGCATTCTGGCCTGGGCGCGCTGGCCTACAAAACCTGCGACCTGGCGGCGATGAGCAGTGAATACACACAGGCGGCAACCCTGGGCTCGAGCTATTCGTTTTATTACGCGCTGCCAGCCAGCGCCTACGCCGCCCAGGGCTTTCCCCAACAGCAGGCGCAGGTGGTGAGCGACACGCTCAAGACTTTCCCCGACGACCCGGTGGCGCGCATTATTGGCGCGGAATATCATATGAACAATGGGTCAGGGATTGCCGCTCAGGGCGAACTGCAGTCGGCGCTCAAGCTGCCGGGCATCCTGCCGGTTTTCCAGGCCATCGTGCATTACGATCTCAGTCTGCTGCAGCTCCGCCTGGGTAATCTGACCGCCGCACAGGCAGAGCTTAACCTGTCCTTGCAGGTGTACCCGCTGTATGCCCCCAGCCAGGCCCTGTTGGGCGATGTCAAACTGCGCCAGGGGAAGGCGGATGAAGGCCTGCAAGCCTACGACCTGGCGCTGAAGCTCCTGCCGGAATACGGCGCTCAGGTGGGGGGTGATTCGGCAGAGTTGATGAGCCCAGCCCTGAAAGCCCGCCGTGCCCTGGCATTGGAACAGCTCAAGCGCAGCGCTGACGCTAACCAGGCTCGTCAGGAGGCGCTGCGCCAGGCCAACGATCTCGTTCAGCAGACGCCGGACTGGCCGCAGGCGCGCTTCGTCCTGGCAACCATCGAATACAGCCTTAAAAACTCAGCCCAAGCGGATGGTGACTTTGCCGCTGCAATCCGCTGCGACGCCTCCATGGCGGCCCAAGCGCTGCGCGTCAAAGCCGACCTGGACAGCCTGGCCATTACCAAACCTTCAAAATAACGTGCAACATTTTTATCCATTTCAATTAACCCCTGAATATCGAGCCTACGTGTGGGGAGGGGCGCGCTTGCGCCCAAAAGTCGTCCCCACAGCCGAAGCCTGGGTAGTGTACGAAAAAGACCTGGTGGCCAATGGCCCGCTGGCAGGCCAGACTCTGGACAGCCTGGCTGGTCAGGATCCAGCCGGCTTGCTAGGCCGCCGCCCTCTGCAGAATTCCGGCGCACGCTTCCCATTGCTGATCAAACTGCTCGACTGTGCTCAGTGGCTGTCCTTGCAGGTTCACCCGGACAATGCCCTGGCGGAAGCCATCGAAGGCCTGGGATTTTTTGGTAAGACCGAAGCCTGGCATATTTTGGAAGCTGAGCCTGACGCACGCATCATCGCCGGCATGCGCCCCGGCGTCCAACCTACCGAGCTGGAGGCAGCCCTGGGCAAGAAGGTACTGTTAGACCTGGTGCAGTACCACACGGTGCACGCCGGGGAGACAGTCTTCATGCCCGCCCGCACGATCCACGCTCTGGGGCCGGGTTTGCTGGTGTACGAAGTCCAGCAAACCTCAGATCTGACCTACCGGGTGTACGACTGGGATCGCCCCCAAACCGGCGGGCGGGTCTTGCATGTCGAAAAAGCGCGCCTCACGGCCGACTCGGCGGCCCGCTGCCAGTTGATTCCACCATCCACCACAACAGGGATGGCGCGCCTGTGCCAGAGCAGCTTCTTCAACCTGGACTTGCTTATCATGAATGACCTAATGACGAATTTAGACACGGCAGGCGAAACTTTCCATGCCTTGACGGTGATCGAGGGATCTGTGCATTTGCAATGGCGTGATTTCCACCTGGATCTGCCGCGCTTTGCCAGCGCGCTAATCCCAGCGGTCTGCGGAGCTTATTCTCTAAATTCCCCGCAGAACAGCCGGCTGCTGCTGGCTTCACTTTAATTTCCGCACAAGCCTGAGCAAGTTCGCGTTTTGGGTGAAACCAGTTCAGTCACTTTGCCGCCGAATGGCGATGCGCACCGCGTTTTCAATGGGATGATCGGCGACCAGGATCAGGTAGCCGCCGCCGCCCGCACCGGAGACTTTCCAGCCAAGCGCTTGCTCTTTGTAGAGCTCGATCAGCTCGAGCATATTGGGCGTGAGCATGTTGGGGAACATCGCCACCTGGGCTTCGAAACCTGCCCGCAGGCTGCGGCCAAACGCCTGGATATCGCGCTCCAGGCCGGCCTGCCAGCAGGCTTCGGCCGCCTCTGCGAGGCGTTTTGCCCCGACTGCATCAATGTGCGTGTTTTCCAACACGTGGAAATCATTATGACGCGGCCCGAGTGGGATCAGGTATAGGGCGTTTTCAATGAAACAAATCACATGCTCATCGTGGACTGATGTGATGCGCGCCGGCCAGTAATCTCCGGCATAATCGGCTTTGTTAAATCCAGGGAAGATGATGCCAATCGAGTCCTGCGAGCCGGAAATTTCGGTTGTGCCGGGTGGATTATCGAAGCAGAACAGTATCTTGGCCAATTTTTCCGGGTTATCAACCGGCAGCCGCGGCCCCCACAGCTCGATGGCCGCCCGGCGGGTGCTCGAGGCCATGCCGCTGCGTTCGTTGAATTCAATGGTCGGGTGGATGGAGATGGTCAGCACCGGGCCAGGATAATATTTGGAGACCCAGGGTTGATCAAGCCAGCCGCCGCACAGGTCGATGCGGTAAGGGATGGTGCCAATGCCGCGCAAGGCGGTTGTGGAGCGCGGTGCAAGCCCGGGGAAAGGATCGCGCTTCAACACCAGATACTGCACACCAAACTCATCGCACAATTTTTTCTTCTCTGGGATATTGCCGTCTTCGTTGACAATGAAGATATCCGGCTTGACTTGCTTGAATTCATCCAAAAAGTCCAACATTCCGCTGCCGTGGGAGATAAACGCGTCTGCGACACAGCCCATTGATTTGATCATATACAGGCGCTCTTCCTCACTGTTTACGGTGGGACGACCTTTGAGCTCATATATCGTGCGGTCGGAACCGATGGCAACGTACAGGTCGCCGTAGCGAGCCGCTTCTTCAAAAAACGCCACGTGACCGCTGTGCAGCAGGTCGAAACATCCGCTCACAAAAACTTTCTTGGTCATATGGTTTAAATGCTCTCCTCAACATGGGGATGTTGGCAGTATATCATAAACGCCGTCAGGCCTGGAGTTCAGGAACGCGCCTGAGGGTCGAAAGCATCGCGCAGCCCATCACCGATAAACGAAAAAGCCAGGACAAGAGCGGTGATGGCAGCGGCCGGGATGAAAACTTGCAGGGGAAAACGCTCGATTTTTCCCACGGAGCGGAAGATCATCAACCCCAGGCTGGCGCCAGGCTCTTCTATGCCCAGGCCGAGCAGGGACAAAGTGGCTTCATTGACTATCACACTGGCGACATCTAACGTGGCTGCTACGACGATCAGCCAGGCGACATTGGGCAACACGTGGCGTACAATCATCCAAAGGCGGGAGGCCCCCAGGCTGCGCGCCGCGGTCACAAAATCACGCTCCTTGAGCGAGAGGGTCTCACTGCGCACCAGGCGGGCCATCAGCGGCCATGAAACCAGGCTGAGGGCGCCAGCCACCAGCAGAAGTCGTCCCATGCCTCCATACAGTTCGCGGGCCGCGGCGCCAAACACCGCCGAGACCAGAATGGCCAGCAGCAGGCCTGGAAAAGCAAAAAGCATGTCGGCGAGGCGCGAGATCAGCAGATCGAGCCAGCCGCCGAAGAAACCTGCCAGCAGGCCCAGGCTGCCGCCCAGGCCTATGTTGATGCCTTCGACCACAAATGCAACCAGGAGAGAGACCCGCACGGCGGTCAGCAGGCGAGTGAGTGTATCTCTCCCCAGGTAATCAGCGCCTAGCCAGTGCACATCCGACGGGCCAGCGTTGATGGCATTGTAATCCTGAAAAACCCCGTCGCGCAGTTTTTGGGTTGCTCCGGGAAGCAGTCCGGCGTACAGCGGCGGGCCAAGCAAAGAAGCCGCCAGCGCCAACACAACAAATATAGCGCTGACCAGGGCGGCACGGTTATTCAGCGCCAGGGCGAACCAGGGGCGGGCTGGCCGCAGCTCATTTGCTGAGGGCAGGGTCTTTACCCTATTCACTGCGCACCCGTGGATCAGCCAGCGTGTAAGCTAGGTCGGTTGCCAGGTTCATGACCACGACCGCCAGCGCCAACAAGATCGTCGTCGCCTGGATTACCGGGTAGTCGCGCTGGCCGATCGACTGCACGGTCAGATAGCCGACGCCGGGAATGGCAAACAGATTTTCCACCACAAATGCCCCTGTCACTAGGAAGGCGCTGGCAGGGCCCAGGAGGGTAATCAGCGGCAACAAGGCGTTGCGCAGCACGTGCCGGCGGATGACCAGTCCCCAGGGCACACCTTTGGAGCGGGCGGTGCGAATGAAATCTTTGCGCAGCACCTCGAGCATACTGTTGCGCACCAGTCGGGCGATAAAACCCACGTTAGCGGCCGTCAGCACCAGGACAGGCAGAACCAGGTGTTCGGGCTTGCCCCAACCAGCCACCGGTAAAGCAGGCAGGCCGGCGCGGTACAAAGCCAGGTCGGCACTCCATATAATTGGGATCAGTACAAAGGAAGGAATTGAATACAAAGCCAGCATTATCCCTGAGATGACTGTATCACGCCAGGTGTTTTGCCACAGGGCGGCGCTGACCCCAGCGGCTACGCCAATCAGCACGCTCAGGACGAGCGCCAACAGGCCCAGTTCCAGCGAGACCGGCACGCCGCTGGCGATCAGCTCCCATACTGGCCGCTCGGGATATTTGAAGGAAAAGCCCAGGTCGCCGTGGAGCAGTTTGCTTAAAAAACTGATATACTGCACGTACCAGGGCTGATCGAAACCGTATAAGGTTTTCAAAAAAGCATAGCGCGCGGGATCCTGCCGCCCACCCATCATATTCAACACCGGATCACCCGGCGCATTGAAGCTGACCGCAAAAGTCAGGAAAGTGACCGAAAATAAAACGAAGGCCAGCGAGATTACTCGCCGTAAGATGGTGCGCCACATAGTTTGAAAACCGGCCATGCACTAGATGAGTGCATGGCCGGTTCATAGATCCGTTATTTACTGACGGTGACCTTGGTCCAGTCAACCTCAGGAAAGAGACCCTGGGGCGTCACGACCAGGCCGCTGACGGTCGGGCGGATGAGCAGGTTCGCCTTGCCGTAATACAGAGGCAGCCAACCCACTTCGGACAGGGCGATTAATTCCGCCTGCTGGTAATTCTGCAGGCGGGTGGCCTGGTTGGGATCTACATCGGCGGCGTCAACAAGCTGGTCGAATTGGGCATTGGAATAATGTCCATTGTTGTTGCCGACGCCGGTGCGCAGCTGCTGTGAAACAAAATTCTGCGGGTCGGGGTAATCGGCGCCCCATACACTGATGTAGAAGCTGAGGGCTGCCGCGTCGGCCGGGTTGTTGGCGGTGGCGGTCAGGTCATCATTGAACTTGGAAAGCTCCTCAGTGTTGATATCGACGTTCACGCCCAGGTTATCCTTCCACATCTGCTGCAAAGCGGCGGCAATCTTGGGGAAGTTGGGGTCCTGATTGTTGATCGAAAGAGCCACCTTGGGGAAATCTTTGCCCCCGGGGTAGCCAGCGCCGGCTAGCAAGGTTTGCGCTTCTTTGGCATTGAAGGACAGCACCTTGGTGGCCGATGGGTTGAAGCCGGGCATGCCGGGTGGAATGATCGTATCGGCCTCGACCACTGCGTCTTCGAGGATTTTCTTGATGAGGGTTTCTTTATCCACCGCGCGCGCAAAGGCCTGGCGCACAGCAACGTTGTTGAACGGCGGCTTGGTATTATTGAAGCCGATATATGCGACAAAGAACTGGTTGACCTGCTTGAACTCGGGCAAGGACGAGACCGAGCTGAGCTGGTCGGTGGGGAAGTTGTAGGTGCCCATGATATCCAGCTCGTTGGTCTGGTAAAGCTTGAGGGCGGTGGAAGCGTCCTGGACGAACGGCATCTCAATCGATTCAAGCTGAGGTTTGCCTAACCAATAATTTGGATTGGGCACCAGGGTGATCGATTGGTTGTGTTTCCATTCTTTAACCATGAACGGACCTGTGCCGTATGCAGTGTCGGTCCAATTGCTTGGGTTGGCATCTACTGCCTTCTTGGATACGACAAAGGAAGCCGGGAAGGTGAGCTGGTACAGGAAGTAAACCGAAGGGCTGTTCAGGTCGATTTCCAGAGTCTGGGGGTCAATCACCTTCACACCAGAGATTGTCTGGGCTTTGCCTTCGGTGACATCCGTCGAGCCAGCGATGTTGGACAGATAGTAGCCGGCGTTGCCGTTAGCGAAATTGGATCCGAAGGCGCGGTTAAGCGAATAAGAAAAATCCTCCGCCGTGACGGGATCGCCGTTGGCGAACTTCAATCCTTTACGGATATGGAAGATGAAGGTTTTCCCCCCGTCTTTGATATCCCAGGATTCAGCCCCAGCGGGAGCTATATTAAGCTTGCTGTCCAGGCGCACCAGCCCCTCAAAGACCAGGCTGATCACCCCGACCGACTGCGATGCTCCAGCCAGCGGAGGGTCGAGAGCGGGCAGTTCGTTGATTCCCTCCAGGCTCCAACGCAGGGTTCCACCGGCCGGTGGGGGCGTTGCAGATGGTGTGACCGGTACGCAGGCTGCCAGCATACTCACAAGAACCAGCAGGCTGGCCAATTTCATGAAATGATTTCCTTTGGACATAATATCTCCTCCAACACAAAAGATGATCGACGGCGTTGCAATCCGTCGATTTAGTGTAAATTTTATTATACCAACCTTGTGTAAGAGGAATGTTGGAAGATGAGCATAAAAAGACAGGTGAAAGCCAGACAATTCTCCGGCTTTCACCTGTCTTGGAAGATGAAACTATGGTTGTACGCCTTTGCCTACCAGCGGGATATAGGCGGAAATATGCTTGAAATCATTCAAGGCTGCCTGCAGCAGGTTTGCCCGGTCGCTTACGCTTTGAATGGCTTCAAATGGGAAAGACAGGAACCATACTTTGTACCTGCCCTGACTGACGGTGAGGGCACGCCAGCCGGTGGAATCTTTGAATGCCGGCTTGGCCGGGGCGATCGGTGTGATGAGGTCGCTGAAATCAGTCAGCCCGACCGCGTTGAAATCGAGGGTGTAAGGGCCGAGACTGCTTGTCAGGGTATTGGAGACCACGCTGGTGATATTCCCACTGACCGTTTTATCATTCTGTCCTTCTGTGCCATCCCACAAGACATGCAGGTAATTGTGGACGAAAGCTGTGGTCCCGGCTGCCTGGTCCAGGATGTCCATGCCTGACATGAAGATGCGACCACCTTGATCCAGATATGCGGCCAACTCATTTTCATATGGAGCCAGCGGTGCGGGATAGTTCATGCCTGTAAACCAGATGACGGAATCATGGGCTTTTAAATACTGGTAGGGTAGAGCGGATGAGCTGAGATCCAAAATGTCGTAGTGATAGCTCTTTGCATCCAGGGCAGTTCGGTATGAGGACTGCACGTCGGGGACGTTGGCATCATTATCCACCAGGAGAATGGTGCTGCCGGCAACGAGTGAGGTCAGCGTGGCAGATTTTGCTGCCTCCGGATGACCAGGAGGGGTTACGATAATCGACACATTATCGGTCATCGTACCGGTAGCCGTCACAGGCACACTGACTTTTACGCCAAAAACTCCTGTCAAAGCTGGTCCGACTCCGGTCAGGCTGTTGATTTGCGCATTGAATTTGTTATTCCAGAAAGTCGTGCTCCATTTATTGCCGCTGGCAGTCAGGTTCACGCTGGTGTTCAAGTATCCCAGGTTTTGTACGCTGAGCGTGTATGTGACGCTTCGTCCTGGTCTGGTTCCATCTGCCTGGCTGGCCGGGGAAAGGCTCAAATTATAAGGAGCTGCGATGGCGATGCTGTTTGGGCTGCCTTTTAATAATGAGCCCTGGACGAATGAGGCAGAGTAATCGCTGTTGGTGATCAAATCACCGGTATGGACATTTGCGCTCGCCTGGACGGTCACGTGGACGTTCAGGCTGGCTGGGGCAAATGTCCCGTAAACTAACTCGGACTGGGTTCCAATGCCCAGGGTACCTGCGTTCCAGACCACCTTGTTGGTTTTCAGAACACCCCCGTTGCTCGCCCGGATAAAGGTGGTGTTGGCTGGCAGCGTATCTGTCAAAACCAGGCCTGTAGCCGGAGCATTGCCCATATTCTTCACGGTGAGAGTGTAGGTGAAGATAGAGCTTGGCCCAACGAGACTGGGGTTAGTGCCTATGCTGAGCTGAAGCGCCGGAGCTGGTGTGCCAGCCAACTCCCAGGCGCCGCGGCCGTATGAGCCAATGCGCATCAACCCGGTGAAGGGGTTGATATTGATCTCGCCGACTGCCACCAGAGGAAAGCCGCTGCCCAGCGGCGCCCAGGTGGTACCGCCGTTCAAAGTGACCAGCGGGCCAACGTCTGTCCCAGCGTACAGCACCTGAGCGTTCAAGGGATCCATTTTCAAGGAATTCACCGGCACATCGGGCAGATCTCCGGAAATATTGACCCATGTTTGACCACCATCATGGGTGCTGAAAATGTGCCCAGGTTGGCTGGGTGTGGCTGCATTAAACCCGCTGTACGCCACGTAGGCGACTTGATTATTGGAATTGTCCACAGCGATGGAAGAAACAGGCCGGGTGGGCAGTGGAGCCTTCGTAACCGGTGTCCAGGTGGGTGCCGCGGCATCGGCGTTTCCAGAGTACCAGACTAACCCATCTCCAGTACCTACGTACAGGTATGGACCGCTGGCAGTCACGCCAATGGCGGTGATCACACAGGCGAACAAGGTGGGGGAAGAACTAGAGCTTGGGCAGCCTGTGGTGAGGTCACTGCTGATCGGAGTCCAAAGATCACCGCGGTTGTCGGTGCGATATATCCGGTAGCTGCCAAGGTAAAGCCGGGCAGTTTGTGAGGGATCCATTTCAAAAGGTATGTAGAACATCGAACGGTCTGCTGTATTGATGCCCGTGGTCTTCGTGGCATTCGAAAAGATCGCCAGGCCGGCGTTGTCGAATCGAAACGGCGAAAGACCGAAATAGGTGCCGTAGACATACTGCGGTGCAAATGGATCGACCAATACCTGGCCGCCGTCTCCGCTGGAGACATCCACCCAGGTGGGAGTGGTGGAGTTGCGCCGCTGTGTGCCATTGTCCTGAGCGCCGGCGTAAATCCGGTTCGGAAGGGTTGGATTTTGGCGCATGCTGTTGAACTGTGTGATTGCCAGTCCGGTGCGGCTGATGACCGTTCCAGTGACGCCGTTGATATGTCCATTCAGATTATTCCAATTGACTGCCGTAGTTGGGTCGCCTGGGTTCAGCCTGCCGCCATAATTTGAAGAAGACCAAACGCCGCCGTCATTGCCCACCACGATATGGCTGGGATTGTCTGTGCGAATGGCGATGGCATGGTAATCGGGGTGCAGGTGGAATCCTAAATCGACCCAATTGGCCCCGCCATCCATCGAGCGGTAGATGCCTCCAGTGCCTGTTGCATAGTTGAAGAGGCCTAGTGCGTAAACAATATTTGGATTGGATGGATCCACTCCGATGACATTGTCGTAGAAACACTGCGAGCCAGATGGGCTGCCGCAGTATCCCCCTACTACAGCCGTGTTGGTTTGGGTCCACGACCCTGCGTCATCAGTCGATTTCCAAACGGTCGAAGAGTGATAGACTGAATCAGTCCATTCGAAACCGGTGTATAAAGTGGCATGCTGAGCGCCAACTGGATGCGAGATTCCCAAAGCGAAGCGATTCGCATTTGAGGGGTTCAACGCTGCTGCTGGCAGACCAGTATTGGCGGGCGACCAATTCGACCCACCATCGCTTGATTTGTAAATGCCCTCCGTGCGGAAGGCGGCATACAGAACCGTTGGATTTTGCGGATCAATCACAATTCCGGTGGCTGCTTTGAAAGGATCTGTGGTGGCGCGCCGCACATTCCAAGTAACGCCGCCATCGGTTGATTCCCAAATGCCGTACTGGGTGGGGGCTGGTGGGCGTTGGTAAGGAGACCCTCCCAGGCCGCCATTCACCGCGGCGTATAGATGATTTGCATTCGTGGGATCAACTGCCAGTTGGGGAATGGACACCTGGTTGAGGTAGTTCCCGCTGACGTGTGTGAACGTCTTGCCACCATTTGTGGATTTCAATATACCGTTGCCAAAATAGCTGTCGCCAGAAAGATTTCCTTCGCCGGTGCCGACGTACACAATACTCTCATTCGAAGGCGCCAGGGCGATCGAACCAACTGCCAGGGAACCGAGCTGATCGGTGCGTGGGCTCCATTGGGTGGTCAGCGTCGATGACACCCAGACTCCCCCCTGTGCGCTGCCCAGGTAGATCGTGTACGGTGCAGTCGAGCGGATAGCCAGGGCAGTTACCCGACCAGAGACAGGGAGGTAATTTTGATCAGCTGTGCGGGCGACAGACAGGGTGGGATCTGGGCCCAAGTTCTTCCAGGCTCCAGAATAATTGCTGGGTGCTGTCGGGCTGTTGAGGGATTGATTTTGCATCTGAGAAATTTGCAGAGCCGCCGCTTCGCGCAATGCGCCAGCCTGCGCCAAAGTGAAGGGTACGTTAGGGTCGCCGGAAGTGCGCCAGGCATAAAACCATTCCAGGCGTTCCCTGACTTCATCAACATCTGGACCGCCGCCCGCTTGCGGCGAGGTGGGGCTTCCGACAACCGGTCTATTGGATCCTCCCGCGGACTCTGTAGCAGATGTAACTGGTGGTTTAGGGGAGCTGGCTTGGCCCATTGAAGCGGGCAAGGCGAGCGCGACGATCAGGATCAAGACTACTATTTTAAACAATCGAGTTTTTCTCATACAGCTTTACCCTCCACCAGGTAACAAGAACGATTTTAAGTCTCCCAATTATATCAATTAAGGTATAGATCAACTGGGCTATCATCCATTTATTAGGAAACACCAAGCTTTCTGAGAAATGCCGGTCAACCCGGGAGAAGCGCGGCCTGTTCGGTCAGCCTGCTGCTCAATACCCGCATCACAGCCAGGCAGACTTCGGGGCGCTGGCGTAAAACCGTTTCAAATTCCTTCTGGCCCAGGCAAAGCAACCGCACTTCACCGACAGCAGTTAACATCGCTATGCGCGGCGCCTGGTTGATGATCGCCATTTCGCCCACACAATCGCCGCGCCTGCGCAATGCAAGTGTTCTGCCGCTGTTTTCCACGCGCACCTCCCCTTGAGCGATGATGAACATATTGTCGCCTGGTTCGCCCTGGCGAGCGATCATTGCTCCATCCGGATAATAGCGTTCTGTGGTCAGGCTGGCGATGTGTTTTAAATCCACGGGGGGTAGATCTGCAAAGAGGGGGACTTTGCGAAGAAATAAGATGCGTTCCATAGTGGAAAGAGTCTGCAAGGTTTCCAAGTGGTTTGCTCCTTTCGATGTGCCGGCCGCCTGGCGGACCAGGGAATCAGGATCATTTTTCGCCAGCTCTACCAGGCGGGCGGCGGTTTGCTCGTCAGGATTTTGCTGGAGCGTGTACGCCGCGCAGGCGCGCAGCCAGGGATCGGGAGAATCCAGCACACTTGCCAGCGGCGGCAGTTCATGGGGACCTGTTTCTACGTGTTCCCACAGCGCCAGCAGCGGCTGGATTACCTGCGAATTCTCCACGGCCTCCATCGTTTCCAGCGCATAAGCTATCTGGTTGGGATCTTCGCTTTGCAGCGCATCTACTGCCAGAGCGGTGGATGCGCCGTCCCAAGCCAGGCCGAAGGCGCGCAAACCGAGCAGAGCATGGTTGAAGCCGCTTTTCGTCAAGGCTGCGCCCAAGAGCTGCCTGCGTTCGTCATTGACCGCCGCCAGGCACGCTGTTCCCAGGTGGTGATCTTGTTGAGCCAGGCGCACCTTGCGCTTTGCATAATCCAGTAAAACAGCTTGCTGATCTGCATCTGGTTGGTTGATGAGCTGGTAAAGAGAATCGATGGCGCTGCTTTCCGTCTCCCTGCGTTGTAAAGCCTCCATTGCCAGGCGCAGGCCAAATTGACCGGACCGGCCAACTGCCCTGGCGGCTGCGTCTCGTACCTGGCTGTCTTCATTGGCCAGCGCTAGCCTGACAATGGGCTCTAATTCTGGGGGTATGGCTGCCAGTCCATCCCACACCGCCTGCCGAACTGAGGGCTGTGAGTCGTTCAGTCCAGCAGTTAAGATGCGCGCCGCTTCCGCTGGTGGAATGGCGAGTGTTTTCCAGCCGCGCGCCAGGCTGGACAAAGCCGCCTGCCGTACCGTTGGTTGTGAAGATGCTGCCTGGCTGGTGAGCACTTGTTGAAGGTGGATGGTGAAGTCTGGCTTCAGGCCTTCTCCGATCAGCGAGCTGGCAGTTTCAACCTGCACCAGCGGATCGGGATCGGATAGGAGGGTTTCGATTGGAGTCAACTCTGTCTGTCTGCCACCGACAGCCAACAAAGTCCTAACAGCCTGGAGACGCACTTCCTGGTCGCTGTCTTGCAGGCATGCCGTGACTTTAGTGAGCGAGAACGTTTTCGGGGGTGCCCCTGTCTCTTTTTTTCCTCGTCTGGCCTGTTCGGCCAGACTCACAAGGCAGGCTGCCCGCACTTCGGCGACAGAATCGTTGAGACCTTTTAGCAGATCATCAGCATTTTGGTTAGGCGGCAGTTTGCCAAGGATTTCCGCCGACAGTCTGCGCAGCCTGGCATCCGGATCGGCTAAGCCGGTCAGCAGCACCTGGATTGAGGTTGGATCGTTTTGGAAACCACCAAAAGGCTCCTCCTCTGTGTAAAAAACGAATGCCTGCCCATTGGCGAGGGCGGTCTGCAGCGCTCGCATATAAGCGCGGCGAGATTTCACTAACGCCCAGGCGCACAAAGCCGCAGAAACAAGGCCAATCAGGAATAACTGCTGGGGCAAAAGGGTTTGTTCACCGATCACCAGCAGCAAACCGGCGATCACAATGCCCGCCTGACCAGGGACGGCGTTGATAAAGGCGCGGGCCTGGTCGCGGCGCTCGGCGGGAATGGCGTTAAACGAAGCCTGCCAGGCTGTCTCGGCCAGGCTCTGGCTCCAGACAATTTGGAGGAAGCGCACCGTCACGATGGCAGTAAATCTGGGGTAGATGGCCAAAATGACGAACCCAACCAGGTAAATCAGCGGGTAAACAATCAAGGCGTTAATCACGCCGATGCGGCTGAACAAACGGCTGGTGATGAAGAGTGAGACCAGCAAAGCCGCCGCCGTCCAGACCCCGTTAAAAATGCCAAAAAAAATTGCCAATTGGTCAGCATCAGGATATTGGCTGGTGGAGAGGCGCGAGAAAGGTAGCAGCAGTGCAAACCATAACACAGAGAAAAGCAACGCTACCAGGGAAAACCAGCTCAGCAGGCTGGAGCGGCGCACGTATTGAAAGCCGGCGTTGATTTCGTTGAATAATCCGGCAATTCCGCTTTGCTCGCCGGCTTGCGAAGGCTGCGTTTCAAGACTGCGGCGATGGCGGCTGATCAGGTGGTAAACCAGCCAGGCGGTGAGAGCTACACAAAAAGCCCAGCCAGCCAGCATGGCTTCTGAGCCAAACACCTGTACCAGCAAGGGTATACCAAAAGAACCGAGCATAGCGCCGGCGATCCCACCAGCGATCAAAAGAGGAAAGAGCCGTTTCGATTGGCGGGCGTCCAGCAAACTGCCAGCCAATCCCCAAAGAAAAACGCCTTGTAAAGCGTTCACGACATCTTTGCCGATGTACAGGGTCGGGTAGATCCAGCCCAGGTTTTGCTTCAGCAGTATGTAAGCAGCCAGCAAAACCAGGGTGAGTATGACCGGCAGGAACAAATACAAGCGAGCCCGACTCACCCGGCCGGCGATCCCTGCGACCAGCACGAGGTTCAAGAAATTTACGCCTCCCAAGATTATGTACCAGATGGGGGCAATACCGAACCGTGCAAAGAACAAAGCATCTATCGAGGCGCCTCCTACAGCGCTGCCAGCGGAGGTGAGCAGCATCATTGCGCCGAGCGACCAGACAAACCGTTCTTCACCTGCCTGGATGCGTAAAAGAGAATAGAGCTTGTATTTCATGCCAATATGGGAATAATCTTCTGACAGATATTTGCAGCTATTGGCGATTTCACCAGGATACCCCGATTCCCTTCTCTTGATTTTGATGCTGGTCGTTTTTTACCCAGCCAGGATCAGTTGGTCAATGGCGCGGAACCAACCCAAATAAGGGTCTTTGAGCCTGAACAATGCTTTGATCATCAGTCTCGTCAGCCATAAGGGCTGCGGATTAATTAATTTCATACGCACTTCGACCCGGGTGCGCTGCCCTTCATCCATCGAGAAAAAGAGAAACATGATGAGATATTCATTTTTGTTATCCACATTTTGAGAGGTCGCATATTCGAAGGGCCGCCAGTCTAAGATCGTTTCAGTCGAGGCGCCTTTTCCATGGGCGCAGTGATTCCTTGCCCCGGCGCTGCTGCGGCCTCCCGGGCGGAATTCATTCGTCCAATGGCCGGATTCTCCCATGGCGCGTGACCGATGATCAAGGTCGAGCAGCCAGTTCCAGGTCTCGATAAGAGATCGGTTGAAAACGTATTCCAGGTGGTGATCTGCCTCCCTGGCCTCAATCGTCACCCGGCGTGCGTTGATTATGTTGGCATACCGTTCATGGAGGTTCATGGATAACACTTCGACCTCGCCCAGGAAATCATATGATTCGACCTGATGGTGTAACTCACCTGTATCCACCTGGATATGCTTTATCGCATTTTGAGTGAACAGGATATAGGCGCGCCATCCGGTCTCTTCGGTGATGTGGTTCTTTGTAAGTCGATGGATGAGATTGACATCACTTCCCACCAGCTCGCGAATTCCAAAAATATTCTGCACTATATAATCACCATGGTGGATAAAGAATTTTAGATCGAGCGAGGGAATATTTTTACATGCCTGGCAGGTGCAAGTTGTTTGGCGTTCAACGGAATCACGGCGCTGGCGGAAAGCCAGGTAAGTATTTTCTATGAGTTCTAACAGCCGCTCGCCAATAGGTAAAGCAGTTTCGTTGATATTGGCAAAAACCGCATCCCCTTCTAATTTGGAGATGGTGAGCACATCTTTAAACCTGGAGACGATGATCTCCAACAGGTCGGTCAAGATTTGATGAGCGTGCTCCAGCTCTACCCTGGCGAGATAGGAGGTATAACCACTAATATCAGCCAAAACCAAATAACCATGCTCAGTCGATTGATCCATAAGCACCTCGACAGGAGCAACTATAACTTTATTGCTGTCCTATGTCAATCGGCTATTTCTTATCTAATTAATCTGATTGTCCCAGATCAAGATGAGGCCAGGGCCACCTGCCTTCCCCCTGGAGAGGAAGGCTGTGAATTGCAGCAACCTGGCGGAGCCGAATGCAACCAACCTGGCTGTATACGCAGAAGTTATCAGATTATGATGCGCTGTTCTGCAACCACAATGATTTTATCGTCTGGTGAAAACGTCACCAGGGCAGACTTGGGCGGGTTGGTGTGAATACCGTACAACTGCTCCCGGTCTTCGGAGAATCGCACCAGTCGGTAACCGATAGCGCTTTCGCCGCGCCGCCGGGCGGCTTCAACAACCGTATAGAAGGTTACCGGTCTATCCGTTTCAACATAGGCGGACATCGGCTTTAAGTAGATTTCCGCACCGATAGGATCGAAGATGTCCGTGAACACATCAAACAATTCTTCGTTTTCAGAAAGTTGGGCCAGCATCAGGCTGATCAGGTGATCGCTGACGATAAAATCATCCACATGCGCCACCTCAGCCAGCTCGCGGTTGCGTAAATCGAGCATTTCGCTGACGATGGAAATCGGCAAGTTGTCCTGGTCTGAAATGTGGCGCAGGTGCAATAAAGTCACCAGCGTGCGAGCATCGGCTTCCTGCACGCCCAGGCCGGCATAGCTCAGTACGATGATATGATTAAAGTCCATCACTTTTAATTGATCCAGCATATCCCGGCTGGTGGTGTCTCCTTTTTGATAAGAGACGCGTTGATTTTGAGTCTTTAGACCGCAGGCGGCTACAGCGTCCTCCACGCGGGATACCTGGCGAGAAACATCCGGATCGGCGATGACCATCAGACGCGAGCCATTGGGAACATAGGCGTCCAGTTCCTGGATGATCGTTGAACCAATCTGGTTCCAACCCAGGATCAAAGACCTGGCAGGGGAGTCGATCTCGGGTTGGCTGGCAGAGCAAATGGCGCTTTCATCGACCGGCATCTGCGTCAGACCAGAAAGCTTGACCGTGTCATCATCTTCGGAGATGGCGATGATTTTGTCGCCTGGTGAAATCCGGGAGTCCATGGCAGGCAGTAAATTCACGTGGCCGTCAGCAAAACGCAAGCCGACCACTGCAGATTTTTCATAGGCCAGCAAGGCTTCCCCGAAGGTTTTTCCGACCAGGGCGGGCTCTTCCTGGAAATAAATCTCATCGCCTTGAAAATTCAACAGTTCGGTATAGACCAGGGAAAGACCCGATTGGCGGGATGTTTGAGCGATCACACGCGAGACCATATCGCCGATCAGCACAGCTTTGACCTGGTCCCGCTCGCTGATCATCCTGACCACATCCATGTTTTTGGGTTCGCGAATCTGGGTGACAATATGGTACGCTTCACGCCGGCGGTTGGGGTTATTGGTAAGAGCCAGGATAGTTTTAATGACAAACGCATCTGGATCATTTGTTTCGGGCGGCAAGATGATGATCGAACGGGCGGCATGGGGATTGGCAATTTCCAGATCTGCCAGGTCAATCGGGTTACCGGTTCGGCAGATGATCTGGGTGTTGCGGCTGACCTTAACGCGGCTGCGAATCTCATCTTCCATCTCGATTTTGTCGTTATCGGCCAAGATAACGATCCGGCCGCTCTTTTGGTTTTCAAAAGCCACCATCAATTCAGAAAGGATAGTGAATACCTGGTTCGACCATCCGAGGATCAGCGTGTGGTTGTTTTCCAGGACACGAGAGCGGCCTTTGCGCATATCGTCAACTTTGGCTGAAATGCTGTTGCTGAGGGTGCCGATCAAGAGGCTAACCAGGAATAAGTTGCCGAGGGTCATCACCAGCATCACCACCAGAAACGGCCAGCGCGCGGAGGGGTCATAAGGGTTGGGGGTGAGGGATTGGTAAAAAATCGTCCAGAACAACTGCTTGAAATCCAGGCCATCCGGTTGGATGCCTGGGATCACCGAGACCGCCGTCATAACGGCGACGAGCAAACCAGTGGCCAGGGCTAACCAGGCAATGACGATCAATGGACCACGCGAAAATAAATTATCGAACCAATATTGCAGTTTTTCACGTCTGGTTGGTTTGGAAGCCATACGAACTCCTAAGTAGACGATTCAGATGATTATAATGGAATTAGCCCCTGGCGATGCGCCAAGGGAAAATTATCCCATCAATTTATTATCTTATATTAAAGATTCTGGCGGATAAAATTGTAGATTTGCTCCTCCATAAACACCCTGTCCGCCAGGCGGCGCGGGCTGTGTCGTTCATCGGGAAAGAGCAAGAGGCTGTAAGCCTTGCAGGCTTGAATGAGGGCGTTGATCAGCCGGGCGGTGTGACGAAAATGCACATTTTCGTCAATCAAACCATGCACCAGCATCAATTTGCCAGTCATTTTGTCGACATGCTGCATCACACTGCTGACCTGGTACCCATGCGGATTGTTCTGCGGGGTGCCCATGTAGCGTTCAGTATAGAAAGTATCATACCCGTCCCAGCAGGTGACGGGGGCGCCGGCGACGGCAAGTTTGAATGTTTCGGGCGCTCGGCACAGACACATGGCTGCCATATAGCCTCCATAGCTCCAACCATAAACGCCAATGCGCTGGGGATCGGCAATGCCTTGCTCCACCAGCCAACGCACACCCGCAACCTGGTCCTGCACTTCGAGGTCGCCCAGGTTGTGCTTGATTGCGCCTTCGAATGCTTGCCCACGCCGAGCGCTGCCGCGATTATCCAGCACAAACACCACGTAGCCCTGGGAACGCAAAAACTGGACGCGCAGCGAAGCAGTCATCAGCCAACCGTGGTTGACCATCTGGGCATGCGGGCCGCCATACACATACACGATCGTGGGCAGGGGCCTGGACGCTTTGCGGAAAGGCCGGTAAAGGGCGCCGTAAAGTGTGATGCCAGCCTCGTTTTGGAGAGAGATGATTTTCGGCGGGTGCAAACCAAAGTCACGCAGGCGAGGGTCATCATTTTTGTAGATATCCGCAGCTTTTTTGCCGTCGGAGAGCCTGCGCAGCGTGACATTCGGCGGCCGAGTGAGAAATTCGTGGGTGTCCACAAAATGCTTAAAACCGTGATCTAAAACCACGATGTGAAGGCCAATACCCTGGGTGATGCGGTGGGGAAGATCCCCAGAAAAATGTACTGCGTATAGGTGTAAATCCAACGGCGAGTCCATCCGTCCGGTGAAATAGACAATCTCCTTTTTCGTATCCACGCCGGCGATGCCGTCCACCATCCAATCACCGCTGGTCAGGGGGCGCACCAGGGTGCCGTCCTGATCGTACAGATACAGGTGTTGGAATCCGCTGCGTTCGGAGGCCCAAATGAATCCATTGGGATAATGCGCCTGGTTATTGGGAAGCGGAGTGAAAAGGTTGTGCAGATTGATCCAGGTGTCGTTTGTTTCGACGAGCAGTGTCTGGCTGGCGCCGGTTTGGATGTCGAAGGCGACCAGGCGCAGCTCGGTCTGAGCGCGGTTTTCTAACTGGGCAGTTAACCTGCCATCTGGCATCCATTGCACGCGCGCCAGGTATTCAAACTGCCCGGTTTGCATCCAAACAGGCTCTCCACCTTGCAGGGAAATCACCCCCAGGCGCACCTGTGCATTGGCCTGGCCTGAGAATGGATAATGGTGATCTTCCTGTGCGGCCTCTCCCAGGGCGTGTTTTCCTTGATGCATGATGCGGTAAAGTGGAATGTGAGTTTCATCCACCTCTTCAAAGGCCAGATGTTTACTGTCGGGCGACCACCAATATCCTTGAAACCGCCCCATCTCCTCCTGAGCAACGTATTCCGCCAGCCCATTGGTTTTGCCGGCGCCGCGGGCGCCGTGAGTGAGCTGGTGCGGCTCTCCGCCGGCAGAGGGAACGGCGTACAATTCAGAATCTTGAACGAACGCCACCCACTGACCATCCGGTGAGAAGCGCGCATCCAGGGCAGGTTTATCTGCTACCGCCAGGATCTTTTGTAGGGAACCATCCAGGCCATCCTGAATGTACAGGCCATCAGGGAAAGTGACCAGGACCCGGCGTCCCTTCGAGGCCCATTCGTAATGAGTCACGCCAGTGACTAACTGGCGCTGGCGCTCGCGGCGCAGCGCTTCAGCCGGCGAGATATTTTCCTCGGTTGTGGTGTGGTCGGTTGAAAAAAACTGGCGGTGTGTTCTGGAAGCCATATCATACGCAAATAACTGGCGAGCGAGCGTGCGTTCGGGGCTGTAAAGGTAAGACAGCAGCCGGTCATCCGGGCTGAACGCAAAAGAACCTGGGGCGATATTCCCGGGTGCGGGATATTTGGCTATTTCTTCGATCGCAAATGAGGAGGGTTGCATAAGACCGCCGGCATGAGTTGATTAGGCAGTTATTTTATCATGTGTGCCTTGCGTGCCAGGCAGGCAGAAGCCGACAAGGCAGGGAAAACGGGTGGAGGAATTCCCTAAGCCTGCGACCAAAAGCGTGCCAGTTTGTCTTTCAGCTCACTGGTGTTTTGCACAACTTGAAAGCCCTGCCAGTGGGTAGGGAACAATTGGCGGTAGCGGGCATGGGTAAAGCGTTCATCGATCAATACGATGATTCCCCGGTCTGTCTCCGTGCGAATGACCCGCCCGGTTGCCTGGAGCACGCGGTTGAAACCAGGGTATTGGTAAGCAAAGGCAAATCCGCTGCCAGTTTGGCGATCATAGTAAGCTTTGATCAGGTCTCTTTCAAGCCCCAATTGGGGAATCCCCACACCGACCACTATGACGCCGATCAACCGGTCTCCGACCAGGTCAATCCCTTCGCCAAAGATGCCCCCCATCACGGCCAGCCCTACCAGGGTTTCCTGGTTTTCGGCCGAAAAATGCATCAGGAAGGCGTCGCGCTCGGCTTCAGTCATGCCCCGGCCCTGAACGAGAAGCTGACTCTCCGGCATTCTCTCCTTAAGCAGTTCGAGCACTTTCTCCAGATAGGCATAGGATGGAAAATAAACCAGGTAGTTGCCCATACGAGTGCCGCAAATAGTCTCAATCGACGAGGCCACCGCAGCGTATGAATCTGCGCGCTGCGCATATTTCGTGGAAATTTGGTTGTGGATCAGCAGGCAAGCATTTTCCGCAGGGAAAGGGGACTGAAAGATGCGCTTCGGATGATCCCCGGCGCCGGTCAGGAGGTTCATAAAGTAATCCATTGGCAGCAGTGTCGCTGAGAAAAAGACAGCCGATTGGCTGCGATCCAGCGGGGCAGCCAGCATTGGAGCCGGATCCAGGCAAAATAACTTCGCTTTCAGATCGGCAGTTCCCAGGCGTTCAAAATAGGATACGTAATACGTATCGAAATATTCGGCCGTGCGCAGATAGTTAATGCTCGAGAAATAGAATTCCAACAATTCCTGCCTGAATGGGGCGGGCTGGTTCAAGACCAACCAATCTTCTGCCATTTGGTTAAATTCTCGCAGCGATTTGAGCAGCGTTTCAGAGGGCTCATTTTCAACCAGTGCATTTATGCCGCCCGCCTGGCAGGCTTTACGGATTTCCAACAAGATCTTGTTAATAGCGATCAGCTTTTTTGCCAACCCGGGCAAATGTGGTTTGAGGACATGTTGGAGATCCAGCACAGCCTGTTTGCTCAATTCGGCCGAGTACATTGCCCTGGCGCGATCCGGCAGGTTATGGGCTTCATCGATGAGAAAGACGTACGGCTCCTCGCTGAAATCAAAAAAACGGTGCAGATAAACTCGTGGATCGAAGGCATAGTTGTAATCGCAGATGATGCAATCGGCCCATAAAGCCAGGTCCAACGAGAATTCAAACGGGCAGATCTGGTGTTTTTGTGCGATTTCCTCAATTACCGGGCGGGTGAAGGCCTGGTGCTGGTCAATTTCTTCCAGCGCCGTTTTCACCTTGTCAAAATAGCCGCGGGCAAAAACACAGACTTCCGGGTCACAGTTGACTGGCGGACAAAAACAGATCTTCTCTTTGGCTGTCAGTGTTACGCTTATGAGCCGCAAGTTGGCCTTGCGCATATCCTCCAGCGCCTTCTCGGCTACCAGGCGCCCGGGTGTTTTTGCCGTCAGGTAAAAGATCTTGGCTACCAAACCCTGCCCAATGGCTTTCACCGCCGGGAAGAGAGCGGCGATGGTCTTCCCCACGCCAGTCGGCGACTGCACATACATGCGGCCGTTCGCCCGAATCGTCTTGTAAATTTCCACGGCCATGGCGCGCTGGCCCGGGCGATAATCTGCATAGGGGAATTCGAGCTGTTGGATTGATTTATCGCGCCTGGTCTGCAGGGTACGCATCTTTTGAATCCAGCCCAGGTAAGCCGTGATCAGATCGAAGAAAAAAGATTCTAACGACGGCATTGTAAAGTGGCGCTCGAAGGTTTTTTCCTGGCGGCTGTCCAGGTGGTAATAGGTCAATTGGACTGTGATGCATTTCAAATTGTGCAAGTTGGCGTACATAAAGGCGTAACACTGCGCCTGCGCCCAATGCAGGTGATTGTGATCTTCATTCACAAGGTCCAGGCTCAGGGTGGTGGTCTTGATCTCTTCGATGATCACAGGTTCATTGCTGGCATACAGACCATCGATCCGGCCGTGCACTTCGAGCGGCAGATCGGCGCTTTCCAGCCGGTAAGCAACCTCCACTTCAGCTTCGTAACCTGCGGCGCGGGAGCGCTGCACCTGCCGGTGGCCCTGCGTGCCGGCCTGGGCGCGGTCGCGCCTTTGAAAGCCGCCAAGGGTCAAGTCTCCGGACTGTAAGACAAATTCCACCAGGCTGCGGACAGAGACGATATGTGGCCGGACGACTTCAATCGGAAGCGAGGATTCGGTTTGCATAAGCTCCCGAGATTTTAGCACGGGTTGAGGAAGTCGGGTTCAGGAAATATGGAATAAAAATAGTTTTGGAAGAGTAGACGATATTGATCTACGAGTGGGGATTTGGACGACCCAAATCCCCCACATATACTGGCGCCCCCGGCAGGAGTCGAACCCGCAACCGTCTGATCCGAAGTCAGGCGCTCTGTCCATTGAGCTACGAGGGCGTTGGCCTGGATTATACCTTAATTTTTTACCTGCCAGGCTAAGGCCGTCACGGTTTTAACCACCTTCAAGGATTTCCTGCAAATAGCGCCAGGTTTCCAGCGCCGTCTTGCGCCAGGAGAACTTGAGCGCCTGTTCCTGGCCTGCCCGTCGCATTTTTGCGGAAAGCCCTGGATCTGCCAGCAGGCGCTCCATCCAGTTCGCCAGTTCAACCGGTTGATTATGGTTGAAATACAGGGCAGCCTGCTGGCAGACCTCTGGTATGGCGGCGCAGCGGGCGGCGATCACCGGGCAGCCGCAGTTCATCGCCTCGAGGGCGGGTAGTCCAAAGCCTTCGTAAAAGGAAGGGAGGATCAGCCCAGCAGCCTGGTGGTAGAGAGCATGCAGTTCGGCGTCGCTAACTCGTCCAAGCAGGATCAGGCTGGCCGAAGAGACCTGGACATGTCTCTGGAAAATATGCTCCGGCGCACTGCCGGCCAGAACCAGCCCGCTGCGGTTCGGTTCAAGCAGCCTGGCGGCTTCGATAACCACCCGAAAATTTTTATGCAGTCCATTACCGCCCAGGCACAGGAAATACGGCGGCTGGATTTGCCGCCTGGCAAAGGTGGCTGTATCCGGTTCGCACCTGAGAATGTGCTCGCCTGCCAGCGGGATTACCTTGAGGCGGCTGGGTTGGATTGCCAACCAACGAGCCAACTCAGCCTGGGAAAAACGGGAGACAGTGATGATGCCTTGCACTTTGTGAGCCAGGCGCGGCAGCAGAATACGGTGTTTCAAGCGGTAGGCCAGGCGGTAGCTCTGCGGTACGGCAAAAACTGAGGCATCGTGCAGGCAAACAACCTGCCGATGGAGGGTGAAAGGCGCGCTGTTGCCTGTGTTCAGCAACAACCTGCTGCCTGCGGCGTGCGGTAGATCAACCTGCTCCCACAGGTTTCCGGAGAATCGGCCGGTGGGTTGGAAAAGTATATGCTGCCAGCCCGGCGCCTGGTTCGCTTCGCGGGGTGCCAGGCAGATCAACCGGTAACGATTAGGATCGATTTCGCCAGCACCGAGCATCTGGTCAAATTGGCGCAACAATTCCTGTGCATAACGCTGGACGCCAGCCATCGGTTGGGTCAAGAACCGGCCATTAATGAGCAGTTCTTTCATGGGTATTTGGTTAATAGCTTCCCGCAGTCACTGCTATAATGCTGGATGATTCGCCGATATAATGAATAACGTGAGCTTCTTTGTGTTGAGCGTATGAAAAAAGTCGCCATCATTCATGATTGGTTGATTGTACCTGGCGGCTCGGAAAAAGTTCTTGCTCAACTGCTCGAACTTTTTCCGCAGGCTGATTTGTTCACCTTGCTGGATTATTTCCCCCGTCAACAGCGACAGTTCCTGGCAGGCCATTCCATCACAACCTCAATTCTCCAATCCTTTCCTTTGGCTCGGCGTTATTATCGTTATTATATTCCCTTGATGCCGCTGGCAGTGGAGCAATTCGATGTTTCATCTTATGAGCTGGTGATTTCCTGCAGCCATGCAGTTGCGAAAGGTGTGCTAACCAGCCCGGACCAACTGCATTTGTCTTATGTCCATACGCCCATGCGCTACGCCTGGGATATGCAGCATGAATACATCCGTGAAATGGGCCTGGAAAAAAGCCCGTTGGGTTGGATACTGCGCTGGATTTTGCACCACCTGCGTGAGTGGGATTTGCGCGCTGCCAACGGGGTCGATTATTTTGCCGCCAATTCCAACTTCATCGCCAGGCGCATTCTGAAGACCTACCGCCGCCCGGCGCGGGTGATCTACCCGCCGGTGGATATCCAGGCCTTCAGCCTGCAAGAAAAAAAAGAGAACTTTTACCTGGCGGTATCTCGGATTGTGCCGTATAAAAAAATCAATTTAATTGTGGAAGCCTTCTCTCAGATGCCAGAGAAGAAACTGGTTGTCATCGGTGAAGGACCAATGCAGAAGAAAATCCAGGCGAAGGGTAAAGCCAATATTCAGTTTTTGCCTGCCCAACCGGCTGATGTTCTCCATGACTATCTACGCCGGGCGCGCGCCTTCGTGATCGCTGCCCAAGAAGATTTTGGTATCACGCCAGTCGAAGCCCAGGCCTGCGGCACACCGGTGATTGCCTTTGGGCGCGGCGGCGCCTGCGAAACGATCCGCCCGCTCAGCGAGCCTGATCCAACGGGTATTTTTTTCTTTGAGCAGTCCGCTTCCGCTCTGCAGCAGGCAGTGTTTATCTTCGAGCGGGAAATGCAGAAGATTGCTCCTGAAAGCTGCAGGCGCAATGCTGAGCGCTTTTCCAGGGAGCGCTTTCAGCAAGAGTTTTGCGCGTTTGTCGATGATGCGCTTGGCGGTCACCTTTCTTTGTAGATTTATGGTCAGCGTTGGGGCAAATTGAAGTAGTTGTAAACTGCCTTGGAAATATCGGCTACCAGTTTATTGGCCGTGTCGAAAACAAGCTGTCTTGGGTGGTAAAGATAAACCGTCAATACATAATTGCCGCTTTTGGTGTAAACGACAGCGGCATCGCTCATATCCTTGATAATGCCAAACTGGTCGATCACCCAGCCATGTTTATGAGCAACTTCTGTTCCATCTGGCAGCCCAGCCAGGATTAAATAGGGAGAGCGGTCGTTCTTCATATAATCTAGCATAGTTTGGCATTCAGATTGGGTAATTTCCCCAGGGAAAACCGCGATCAAGGAACCCCCGGAGACTGTGGCGCATTGGTAGATATCCTCTAACAGCATACCCATTTCTGCTGCGGTGGTCTGGCTGTAAGGATCGCGCTCGATCGTTACATCGGTACGTGAATTGGCAGGCGTTTTAAAACGGTTAAGCATCGGCGCGCCGGAATAGAAATAACCGGCGATGAATGTATCTTCCAGGCCCAGTGTTTTCATATCCGCGCTGACGAGCAGCGGCCCTCTGCCGGCAGCGATGACGTTTTCCATAATCCAATCTGTGGCATTGTTGTCCGAACGGCTGATCATCTTATCCAGGTTAGACACCACCTCCGGCGACATGGCGATATCCTGGTTGGGGCGATCACCCAGCCGGCGGAACGCTGATACCATAATCGGAATTTTGATTGTGCTGCTTGCGGTAAACGCCAGGTCGGGAGGTGTATTCACCAAATCTTTGTTGTCGTAAATGAATGTGGTTTCCTGCCCGGTCTGTAAGTCGCTGACATAAATACCCACTGCTCCATCGTAGCCGTTCACATCAATTATCGTCTGTTTTAATAAGATATCCAGGTTTTGGAATGAAGGACGGCTGGGGTTACTGCGGCTGAGCAGCAGGTTGACGACCCGGTTGGTGCTGGAGCGCAAGGCGTTATCGATTAACGGGACCGACCGATCAATATCCAGGGAAGTTCCCTGGCTGCCTGGCTGAAACTGCACCGTGCCCGGTATGGGTTGGGGCGGGACAGCCGCCTGATCATATCTTTGGGCAATTTCTGTGTTCAGATAGGCCCTCAGGCGACTTTCCGAATAACTGACTGCCAGGGGGATATTGGTAGTCACCTGTTGGCTGCCCCATAAGTAATCCCAAAAAGCTTGCCAGAAGGGTTGGCGTGTGCGCTCAAGTTCGGCGGCCGCCAACATACTCTCGATATTTATCTCAAAATTTACTGTAGAAGGTTCTAACAAGATAATGGCATCGTTGTAATGCAGTTCAACCGGCAATGAATACACCTGCAAAATGCGCTGGGCGGCCTGCTGGCGGTTTTGGCGCCCAACAGGGATATTGCCAATACTTAAGCCAGAGGGAAAGTCAGCCCATAGACGGCTGAACACAATCAATTGAAAGATCAACAGGCCAAGCGCAATGGCGAGCATGGCGAGCGACATCCACCGCAAGACGGAAAAAGGGCTTTGCTTTCGCATGGTTCGAATTTACTCGTGGCTATCATACCACAAAGGAATTGGAGGCTTTCAATGGAAACCCCCCCATCATTATATTAGTGAATTTGGATAAAATTTAGACAAATTCTACTGCTCATATTTTACAATTTATGGTATATTTATTAAAATATTGGTTAATTTCCTTAATTTATAGGAGTAGTTTTTGATTTCAAGAATCTACCAGGCAATCGCAAAACGGCATTGGTGGGTTATCAGCCTAGTTATTTTCCTAATCATTATCATGGAAGCGATGGAATCGCGCCCATCCGCGAATGATTTGACTCATTTCGTGGAGACATTGATTTATGTTCTGAGCTTCCTTTCGTTAGGCATGCTGACTGATGAGCTGCGCAAGACGAACAGGGCTCAGCAAAGAACCTTACGAATTCTAGATTATAAACACCGCCTAAATCATAAGCTTTCTTCGTACGATAATTGGGAAGACCTGACCATGGCTGTGGCCCAAATTCCGTCGAAGTTGATCGCTATCACCGAGAGCAGTTTATTTTTTCGATACCACCCTGACGATCACCTGGAATTGGTGGCATACTGGAATGATCGTGGTTCACAGGCATTTTCCCCACACATCGTACAGGCCTGTTCGTTCTGTGACCAAAAAATGGGAGACAGCCAGTTTGGCCCTTGCCTGGCGCTTCAAGCTGATCCGTCCAATCTTTCCTACCGCGAATATTACTGCATGCCTCTTTTCTATGGTAATGAGTTATTTGCCAGTTTACGCTTCAAATTAAAATCTGTCGAAGCGTTGAACGCTGAACTTATTTCGATTTTTGAGAGTATTTGTGACGAGCTTGCCTTGACTTTGCGGGCAGGTTTTGAGCGAAAATTGAATGCAGAGGCGCGTGTCAGAGAGGCCTCGCGTGCCGAACGGCGGACAGTCTCCATCTACTTGCACGACAGCCTCGGCCAAAACTTGAGCTTTTTGCGCCTGAAAATCGACCAATTGATTGCTGAGAACGAACGATTGGATGCCGCCAGCCGAATGCGTGACCTTGAGAAAATGCGCGAAGCCGCGAGTGATTCGTATGAAATCGTACGCAATACGCTGGAAAAGAACTATCCAAAAACAATCCCATTTCTCGACAAGTTGATCTCTGAACAGACACAGAAATGGAGCAAGCGGTCAAACCTTGAAATTCATGTCACTCACCAGGGCCAACCAGCACCGATCACTTCGGATGTTCAGCGCGCGGTTTTTTATGTGTTTCAGGAGGCTTTTAATAATATCGAAAAACATGCCTGCGCCAGTAAAGTGGATATCTGCCTGAATTGGAGCGAAAAGAATGTCACTTTGCAGGTCACTGACAACGGCATCGGCTTCGACGTACAGGCAGTTGATTCTCGCAAACATTTTGGATTGGAAATTATGCGCGAAAGAATTGAAAATGTGGCTGGAGAGTTTTTAGTGGAGACCGTCCATGATGGCGGGACAACGATCAAAATCAGTGTACCTGTGAAAAAAGTGGATTTAAACTGATGGATCAACAGATAAAAAATATGAACGCTAAACGCATACTGGTCATCGATGACCACGTTTTGTTCCGAGAAGGTCTGATCGGTTTATTCCGCAGTAACCCCGACTTTGTGGTGGTTGCAGATGTGGGTACTGTGTTCGAGGGCATCGAAAAAGCGCGTCTATATAGGCCGGATATTATCCTCATGGATTTCTCATTGCCCGATGGAACCGGGCTGGATGCCACGCGCGCCATCTTGCCCATTCTGCCAGATTGCAAAATCATCTTCTTGACTGTGTATGAAACCGAAGAAAAGCTTGTCTCGGCAATCCGCCTGGGAGCCAAAGGGTATATGCTGAAGAACATTGCCGGCTCTAACTTGATTTCAAGCCTGTATGCCTTGGAACGCGGCGAACTGGCTTTCTCGCGCAAGATGATGAGCCAGGCGATCTCATACCTTGCCAGGGATACGCAACCAGCTCAGGAACAAGAAAACTTACTTTCTCGCCTCAGTGGGCGTGAAATGGATGTCTTGAAGGAGCTGGACAGCGGCGCAACCAACCTAGAAATTGCTCAGCATCTGTTTCTTTCCGAAAATACGGTAAAACACCATATCCGGAATATCCTGAACAAACTCAAATTGAAAAACCGTCGCGAAGCCGCCAGCCTGGCCCGCCAGTACGGGCTGACCAGCACCTACCAGCCCAAGAACACTCACAGTTCCAGTTAATTGCGTCCAAAAATTTGGAACGGCTCAGCCGCCAACGATAACGAGAGGCAAGAAAATGGGCGGCGGCGCGGGTGTGGCGGTTGGTGTTGGCGTGTCGGTAGAGGTAGCGGCGGGGGGAGTGCCGGTATCCGTCGCCGTGGGCGTTGGCGTGGCTGTCGATGTCGCGGTTGAAGTGGCTGTACTCGTGATGGTCGCTGTGGCGGTAGGCGTGTTGGTTGGAACAGGGGTAGGAGTGACACGGTTGCCGGCTGCCAACCAATTGTAAGCAGCCAGTAAATCCAGCTCTCCATAACCAAAACTGTTATCCGGGCCAGTTGCGCCCAGGTCTTTCGCTGTATTTAGAATGGCGGCGATCTGGCTTTCGGTGTTTAACCCCGGAAAAGCGTTGAGCAGCAGCGCCAGGCCGCCTGCGGCATGTGGGGCGGCTAAGGAAGTTCCGCTGGTTGAAATATAACCACCGAGCAGATCCGTGGTTTGAATGCTGACATCCGGCGCAACCAACTCAGGGTAGATCGCATTGGTCTCACCGCAATTGGACGGCCCACGGCTTGTCTGGCTGTCCAAAATCCCTGAATTATCAATGCCTCCAACAGCCAGGGCTTCCGGATAATTCGCCGGGCTGACGCTGGTGGAAGGATTGGGGCCATAATTGCCTCCCGCAAAGACAGGTACAATCCCTGCGGCCCGCAGGGCTTTCAGGTCTGGTTGGAAGGCCAGATTACAGCCGGGGCTGCCATAAGCCCAAGAATTGTTTACCACCTGGGGCGCGTCTGGGGTTGCCGGGTTGTGGTCAGGATCTAAGATCCATTGAAAAGCCAGATGGATGGCGGTTGCTGTAGCCGAGCCGCTGTCGTTGAATATTTTGGCAGCAATCCATTTGGCTTGCGGGGCGACGCCTAACCCAGTACCTGAAGCGCTGCCTGCCACCATTACCCCCATCGTCCAGGTGCCGTGACCATTCAAATCGGCAGGGGTGGTTGGATGTTGGTTATAGGGATCATACCAACTGTTTGTCCCACCTCGCCAACGGCTTGTTAGGTCAGGGTGGTTCACATCCACGCCAGAATCCAGGTTGGCAACCACGACGCCTTGGCCCTGATAACCCAATGCCCACAACGCCGGGGCGTTAATTGCTGTCAGGTTTGCGGCTGGGCCGTTGACGGATTGCGCTCCGACTGGCACAATGGCTATTTCATCGGGTGCAATCTCCAGCACATCGCTGCGCATTTCCAGTTTCTTAATTTCCTCGCCTGTAGCAGTGATCGACATGCCGTTGAAAATCCAGAACGGCACAATTTTCCCAATGTGACCGGCAGTCACGCCTGGCTGGAGATCGTTGGCGACTGTCTGAAACGTGACGGAGGCTGTGCGCTGTAACAGTGCAATCACGGTCTGTTGTGCGTTGGCTGGGCGAAGCGTGGAATTTATGGGGAGCCTTGCCTGGTTTCGGAAGGTGACAATCACGGTAATCATTTGACCCGGAGCCAGGCCATCCAAGGCCTGCTGCACAGCAGGATCAATTTTGTTTGATTGACCAAAAAAAGAATCCCACCCAGCAGATAAGGCCTGGGTGGGGGGGCGCCAGCCTGTTATGAATAAAACAACAGCGCCAATTGCTATGCAGATGGCGAAAATTTTCCGGGTAAAACCGAGCATCTTAATGCTGATTTTACTTCACAATCACAGGTTCCGTAACGAATGAATTCGATTGACCAATCGTGAACAACGGCTGGTCCACGCGTTCAAATGCCAGGCTGATATGTGAGCCAGGGTGGATGGTCGCTTTGGAAGCCGGAAAGAACATCACGAAGATTTTGCCAGCTTTCAACTCGGAGTGAGTGTGCAAATGGGGTGGGTGGATTACATTTTGGTTATCCACAAATAAGATCGGATGTTTGTCGAGTAACAGGTGCGCTTTTTGCGGGTCAATGATCTTCAAGCGTACATCTACAATGCTGGATAATGCGGTGATCGATACCTGGGTAATCTGCACCCCATATTTTTCTTCTAATTCAACGTTGGTCAATTGGGAAGCCCTGAGCAAATCATCAGCCTGGACAAGATTCATATTCGCCATACTCGATTTGCTGGTATCACCCAGCGCAATCACTATGCTGAAGAAAATCATCATCACCACGATCGCCATCGGGGCTAAATAGGTTTGTTCAAACCACCCGTTTCCAGTTTCGATTGCAGTTTGCCTGGCTGACAGGAATAAAGCCAGGCAAATCAGGAGAAACGATCCTTCCACCACCATCGAGATTACGCCCATTGGTTCGTCCCACGCTTCGACTTCCATCCCCGGCATTCCAATCGTTCGGCTCCAGGCGTAGCCCGCCAGCGAACCCAGCACGACAGCGATCCCCAAAATCCATCCCCAAGGTTTCTGTCGAAAAATACCATAAGCAGCCAGGAGCGAAACAGAGAAATTCCCAATAAAGAGAAATCCCATATAGACTGCTTCATCATACTGCTGTTGGGCGGTGAGGAAATGAACTAAACCCACCTGAACAATCATGAGGATCGCCAACCATTGTAAGATTTTTGTTTTCATATACGCGCCTCTCAATTACTTAACGGTTAATGGCTCAGTTTTTATAGAGCCAAACGCTATCATGACCGTAGAGCCGGGTTGAACAATGTCCCCTGAATTGGGATACATCACATACACCCCGCCATCTTTTACAAATTGAATTTCTTGCTTCTTGGTCTCGTCGGGTACACTTAAAGACACAGATTTATCAGCAACATACAAGGATGGGAAATTGTTGGAATCCTTGAGCAATTGTTTGGCTTTATCCGGGTCTACCAGTTTAAGACGTACATCGATCAGGCCGCCTGCGGCAGTCACCGCAATTAAGTTGACGCGGATACCGTATTTTTCTTCCAATACTGCCTGAGATAGGTTTTCATTAGAGGCAGACTGAGTTGCAGACTGGGCTGAAGCGCATGCAGAAATGCTGAGTGCCAGGAATAAGATTATTGTGAAAAAAAAGATCGCTCGCCAATAATTGCTTCTATATAATTTTACGAGTTGCGCTTCGAACATTTGACTGAACTCCATTTTTAATCCAGTACATTTGTGGAGGGAGGAGTTCCTGGATGGGAACTCCTCCCTCCGCGGTGTAGATCAGGGCAGTTTGGTAACGGTTACGCTGGCAAAGGCTCCCCAATTGCCGGCGGCATCCTTTGCATGAACATAGATCGTGTGGTTTCCGGCAGATAAGAGCCAGATGGTGGACAGGGGTATATCCGAGTATCCCACCTCTGATAGATCGGTGAAAAGCCCATCGACGGCGATGAAGGGGAAGCCTGTGCCATCTGCGCCAGGGGTATCGATGAAACCCTCTGCACCGGCAATTCTAGCAGATGCATCAGTGAAGGTTGCATGAATGCGCACCACGGGAACGGCTGTGTTGAGACCAACCAGGCCATCTGTGGAATTTGGCGAGGCTGTGACCAGGGTAGTGGCAGGCCCGCTGTTATCGATCATCAAAGAAACTGACGTTGTAGCACCCGTGTTCAAAAATTCATCGATTGCCCGGACATTCACAGAATGAGAACCAGCACCGCTGGCGGAAATCGTGGCTGTGAAATACGATGTGGAAGCGGAGGTGACAAAGTTCATCGCGGTCCAGGCGCCGCCATCCAGCGAAAACTCGGCAGAATTGACCAGGCTGTTGCCTTTCGAACGGTCATCCGCGGATACTTCCAGGGTGACATTCGTGTTATTCTGGGCAGGATTGGAGACAAGAACGACGCTGATGACATCTGGGCCGGTCTGGTCAACTGATAGAACTTTCGATGTAAAAGGACCCCAGTTACCTGCACTGTCCTGGCCTCGCACGAAGATGGTGTGGTCTCCGGTGGACAGGCCAGCCGGAAGATTGGCAGAGACAGCAACTGTTGGAGTTCCAAACGAGCCTGAAAGTGCCGTGGGAGCGCTGGCGGTGCTGTCAATGTAGTACTCTGCCGCGGTAACATTATTATTTCCACTCAAGGCGTCGCTGACGGTAGCTGCCAAAACAGCCTGTGTAGCTCCATCCACTTTTGATGGCGTGATCGTCATGTTGGCAGTCAGGGGACCAACTGTGTCGGTGCCGGATGGCAGACCGTTCTCCAGAGCCAAGAATGTCAGCATTCCGCCAAAACCCTGGCTGGTATTGTTAGATAAGATGAAGTCGGCATCGAAGACGGCATAGCGCCGCACGCCTGAGGCAAGCAAATTGGGCATATTCACAACGGCATCCGAAGTCTGCCCGGGGAACAATGTATCCGCAACCAACTTGTGATCGTACGTATAAGGATTGCCATCGACTGCAATGACGTTTTGAGTCAATCCCAACAAGGACATGGAGTGGCTCTGCAAGCCTGCATTCACAAATCGCAGTAACAATGGACTCCCAACTGTTCCTGTGATGGGCTCAGTCTGGGGGTATGACCTGCCGTTGATCAGGAAATACGTCGGGTGGTAGGTGCGCATATCGAAATCTGCCGGTGAGGCGCTGCCGTTGAGAGCCAAATCCATTTCGCTCAAAACCAACAATGCTTCATCGGTGAATGCGCTGTTTGTGCCAGCATAAGCCTGATTCGGGGTCCCTGAGCGGACAACCAGGGCGCCGTACATACCCATGGCTACCTGATGCTGTGAATTCACCAGCAGACCAGCCTGATAGAGGAATGTGCCAGGTTTGCTTGCAGTAAAAGTATAAGTGATCGTGCCGCCAGGTGCCACACCCGTCGTATCTGGAATCATCGCCTGGCCGGTGAAGTTTAGTGACGTTGTCTCCGCCAGGTTGTTGGTTAACCGGACTTTGACAACATCACCCTGGTTGACGATCAAAACCGGGCCTGGCAAACTGGGCAAGCTTCCCGATGTGCTGCTTAAACCCCAGACATTGACATTGCCTACACCAGGAACGGCGATGGTGCCAGCTGAAGCCCAGAGTTTACAGGTTACAGTGCCAGAACCCGTGCAGGGGGTGGCAGGCAGAGTCGCAGCCGCATGCGCATTCCACCGGTACAGACCTGTGCCGAGCAACATCGTAACCAGCAGAAGTATGGTCACTATTTTGAATAAATTTCGTTTCTTGGTTTGCATAGTTTTCTCCTTATTCTGCAACGAGCTGATTAAGGCACAGGGCAGTTATTGGGCAGTGGCGGGTCAATGCGCAGGTAAGTGATCTGACCGGCCATTGTCATGCCCCAAGCATCAAGCTGGAACAGAGCATGGTTGTGCGAAATGATGTAGTACTCGCCGCATTGGTTTAATGTGTTCACGCCAGGAGGCAGGGTACCGAGCTTACCCAGGTAAGGGCTGCCACTGTAGAACATACCAAATGTCTGGTTGGCAACATCTGGGATGGTGACCGGTACCGGATTGATCTGTTCATCATAGCTCTCTGCATCGTACCATTTTGAGAGCACATCCCAGGTTTGCCCGGCGCCGATGTTGATGGCGAATTTCTCGAAGGACAAATCCTGTCCACCGGAGCCTTCCAAAGCGAAGCCATCGCGACCGATGACCAGGCCGTTATTGCCATGCGGGTGGAACGGTATATCTTCTGTTCCAACGTTGACATAGCGGATCAGGGCCGGGTAGGGATGGTTCACGATATCGTAGGGATGGATGAGCGCCAGGGCGCCGTAGGGTTGGTTCGGCAGCCAGGTGGCGAAGTTGTCGGCGATGGTATCGGGAAAACCGCGGCCGTTCAAAAGCCAGTAGTGCGTGTGGTAACCTGAGATATCGTAATCTTTGCCCTGTTCGACGGCCATATGTTGGTAGGGGTCGATTTCGGATAAGAAAACCAGGAATTCTTCACTGGGGGTGAATTGGCTGTCGGCCCGGTTGTAAGCATATTTTGCGCCAAGTGCAGGCCGGACAATCAATGCCCCGGTTAAACCCATCGCCACCTGCTTTTTCGGATTGGTGCCGGATTCATAGATAAAAGTTCCTGGCCGGCTGGCAGTAAATTGGTAGGTGACACTTCCATTATTTGCAGCCGCCGACTTGGTTAGGGAACCCAGGTTGTTGGACCCATCAAACTCGGGTTGGGCATCCGAACCATCAGCCTGCACGTCTTCTTGACCCGGGAACATGATGGACACGGGTTCAGGCAGCGAGTTGTTCAGAATGACCGTTACCACAGCACCTTCATTGACACACAATACCGGTCCAGGATACTGGAAGGCTTTGCCATCGAGAGAATAACTCCACATGTACATGGTATTCCCATCGGGCAATAGAATGTGGCCGCTCTGAGCGTTGAGGGTGAAGGTATTGGTTGGATCGGTTGTGCATGCAATCCCAACTTTCTGAACCGACTGGTTCGCCGCCGCGGCCGGTTGGCCGCTGCTGAAAGAAGTGACGAGCAAAACCAGGATTGCAATGATCGATCCCAATCGTTTCCAGGGTGTTTTTGAATATTTCATAGAAGGACTCCTTCGCACGGATCTCATCATGGGGTTACATCCCCCAATCATTGGGATATTGCTGAGCGCTCAAACCGCCAGGGTAAACCCGGATTTCGGTGCGCTGTCCGCCAAAACCGCCGGAAGCTCCATTGGCAACCTGGGTAAGACGGCGATTGTAAAGAACATAGGCATCATAGCCCAGGCCAGTGCTGCCTGGGCCGCCGCTGAAGAGGGGGGCGGTGAAAATGACATCGTAGCTTTCACCAGCGCCGATCGAAATCGTGTTGGTGAAATAGCTGGTATCTGTGCCATCGCGTCCGCGCATCAAAGTGGCGTCTCGCCCAATGACTTTCATGTCGATGCCCACCAGGGTCATAGCGGCCTCGCGGAAGCCCAGGTTCGCAAAGCGCAGCAAAACGCGCTCATTGGGCATGCAGGTGATAACCGATGACATTGGTTGGTACTGCAGTTCAGGGCGCCCGCTGGGGACCACCAGGTCTCCGTTTGCCTGCCGCTGTACGGCAAGCGAATGAAGGGAGGCGGAACCATCGATTGGAGAATTTGGTTCCAGCGTATCTGGATAAACCCGTCCGTTCAGCATGCTGAAATCAGCGCGGTAATCACTCCAATCTGGAAGCTGGATATGTGAATCGCACCAGTGCGCTTCGGCCCAGAATTCGCTCAAGAACATGACGAACTCTCGATCGTATCCGGTGGAACCGTCGCCATCGTTGTAGGCATACAACCCGCTCGGATAGTATGATGTATTCGAGTTTTGCAGCGGGCGGACAAAAACGAGGCCGGTCATGCCCATGTGCACATGCTCAACGTCTTCGACGTGGCAGTGGAACATGTACGTACCTGGGTCGCGCGGACGGTAAACATACGTGAAATCGCGGCCGACTGGCACAGAGACGGATCCGGTGGGCTCACCATCGAAGAATGGGATGACATTGCGGAAACCATGCCAGTGAAGGGTATGTGAGTCGGTCAGGTCCGGGCGCATTGCCAGGCCCAAATTCGTCAACTGCAAGTTGAAGTCCTTCGGGTTGGAAGGATTGAACTGGTCCGCCCAGAAAATTGGTGCATTGTGCTGCGCTTTCATTTTTTGGCCGAGAGCCTGGGTGATATTCAGGCCGGTGATATCTCGGAAGCCGAAGATATACGAATTTTGCGGCACCGGCGCCAAATCATCAGGAAAGTAGAAACCAACCGGTTGGTTGTCTGGCAGATAAATCCAGCCATCAGTACCGGCGTAATGCAGATCAGGCGGGTCGCCGACGGCTGCACTGACCACTTTTTCAGGCAGCAAGGTTTTGCGCAAGAATTGCGGCAAGAGGCTAGAACCAGCCACAACCAACGCCGCGCCTCCGGCCAGCCTCATAAAACTGCGCCGAGATATTTTTTGCGAAGAAGAAAACTTATTATCCATATCAATCTCCTTAAGTTCAGTTCAATATCTGGAAAGGGAGTGGAAAAAAGACCTGTTACGCCTCTTTCCCACTCACCTTGCCCAGCATATTGATTATGGCAAGTTACCGCCTTTGAAGTCATCGATGCGGGCGTTGAGAGGCAGGATCACACCAATGCGACCGCCGCCAGTACCTTGTGTCCAGGCGCCAGCGCCGCTCGTTGGGATCGCTACACTGCCAACCAAAGAGGTAACGCCGCCGGATGTCTTAAAGACTTCCACTTTTCCATCCCCGTAGGCAACAGCGGTTATAGTGTCACCCACGGCAAATGTGACGCCTGAGTACGTGGCGCGCGTCGTAAACGTGGCACCAGCGTTGGTACCAACAGCCACACTTGTACTCGTGAGCAAAATCCGGATGTAGTTTTGCGGAGCTGTAGCGGTGCCAGCGGTACCTTTGAGGAAGATGACCGTATTATTGGCTGGCGCGCTGCTGAACACGAAACTGGCACCTTGATTGCTGCCAAAACCAGCCGGAGGATTATTCCAAAGAGCCTGGCCTGGCAGGATAGCAAATGCCTGGTTCGAATTTACTCTGACCGCAGCACTGCCGGCGAGAACTGGTTGGCTCCAATTCGTGCCATTGTTCAGCGTGTTGGCATCGGCCCGGTTGAAGTTATCCAGCAGCCCTAAAACAGGCAATGGGATGGTGATCTGATCCGTGTCGGCAGCGCTGTTATTGGCGGGGTTCGTATCAATACCAGGTCCGCTGATGGTGGCTGTATTGGTTAGTGCGCCAGGTGTAGATGAGGAAACAGTCGCATTGAGTGTGAACGTGGCGGAGCCGCCGGTCAACAGGTTTACTTGAGCATTGATGCTTCCGGACCCGCTGGCAGGACAGCTTGACCCAGTCGATGCTGAACAAGTCCAGGTGGCTCCAGTGAGACCCGTTGGTAGCGTGTCTACAACATTCGCAGCTGTGACAGGATCGGGACCAGCATTGCCCACCACGATGGTGTAATGCAGTACATCACCCCGATTGGCAGTTGTAACGCCATCTGTCTTAGTGATCGATAGATCAGCAAACTGAGGAATTTCATCTGCACCGGCATCATAGGCGCCAAAGGCTGGTCTACCTTCATTGTCATAGTCGAATGATGGCGCTCGCCAGGGTGCCAGGGGACGGTAAATCGGGAAAGCCTTGAATGGTACGCCGGCGTTGAAGGCCGGTGAACCGGTTCCGCTCAAGTGGTAATTGCCTAAGAGCGAAGGCGGCACGTTTTCTGTCACCATCATAGCACCAGTGAACAAGGGGTTTGTCCGCCAGGGTTGGAAGGTCACCGAAATATTCGTTTGCGAGATCACCAACGGATCGACACCGACCAGGTTGCTCGGGTCAGAAACCGTACCCAGTGTGGTTTGGAGGATTGAGTAGGTCGGTGAAAGGGTGAATGCAGAATTCGCTACACCCATATCCCAGTTATTGACTGGGCCTGGATCATCGGGTAAACCGATGCCATACACCGTCCCAACACCGCGCAAACCAGCGCGGTTATCCCAGAAGATATTATTGAAAAGCAGTGGATCGCTGTACACTGTGGCGGTGATGGGGAGCAAAGCCTGCAGCGCGGCGCTGTTCTCAGAGCTTGACAGGCCGGCTGGAGCCGGATTGCCTGTGCTGGTGACGGCAGTCGCCGTGGTGATGTTCCTCATGATCGTGTTGTTGTAAATGCGCACGTTCGTCGAATCGTTCAGAGCGATGCCGCCGCCTTCGTGGGTGGATATATTGTTCACGATCATATTGTTGAAAAGGTTGATACCGTGATCACCAGCCATCAGGATGCGCAAGCCGCCGCCGTCGTCGTTGGATAAGTTGCCCTGGATCAGGTTGTTCCAAACGGTAACTTTGCCGGTTCCTGGCGAGGCTGCATCGGGATTCGCAGTGAGCTGACCGGCGAGCATGATGCCGCCGCCTTCATCGTAAGAACTGTTGTAGTAAATGCGGTTGTCATGGATCAAACCACTGGGGCTAAAGCCGTATTGTGAGATAGCGCCGCCGTACTCTGCCGAGAAGTTACCACAGATATCGTTATACGCGATAGCATACTTTTTGGACCCGGCAAAAATGCCGATGGCGCCTGCCAGGTTCGTACCAGCGTTATTGATAATCCTGTTCCTGGCGATGACGACATTGTCATTGTGTTGGCTGGTTTCAGGAGCAGGCAGGTTTGGTGTGCCGATTCGAATTGCTCCATAAGCGCCGCCATTGTTTTGCACAATGTTATTTTTGATTTCCAGGTAGCGGACATAAGCATTCACGAAGATGGCGCCGCCCTGCGTGGTCACATTGGCTGGTAAGCCAGTTGCACCACCGCCAATGGCGTTGATATTGGCCGGGAAGCCCATTTGATCGCCGCCGCGCAGGTCAAACCCATCCAGGGACGCCCGGAAATTGGGTGTGAACAGGGTTGTCGTTCGGGCCAACCAGGTTACATCGGCCCCTTCGTAAACCGTTTGGTTGCCGGCCCAAGTCAGGCTGGCGATCTTGGCGCGCCAATCATCTGCAAGGGTTGTATCGCCGCCGATAGCGCTGCCGTCGATGATCGACCCGCGGATGCTGCCATCCGGGCTGCCCGGACCCACACCCTGCAGTTTCACTGGCGTGGACAGGATCAGGTTTTCAAAGTAAGCGCCGCGCGGGTTTGCCCGTGGGTTGACCAGGTCAGGATTGTTAGGATAGACCACCACCAGGGCGGTGGTGTTGGCCGTCGCCGCATCGATCGCCTGTTGGATGGCGTGCAGGTTATCGGTCGCGTTGAACTGGTTCGCTCCAGTCAGGCCTGGGCCGACTTCGTAAACTACGGGGTCGTATCCGCCGGTGCCATTGGGTTTGACAATATGGAACGTGATGCCATTGACAGATGATTTTCCATTGGATGCAACCACCTTGAGATCACCGAAACCTTTGGCTGTCAGTGGATCTGGGAAAGCAATCTTTATTTGCGTATCACTCCAGGAGACTACCGGCACAGAATATGTCTTGAACAACACCTGGCCTGTACCCTGCACGTTGCCAAAGTACTTTCCGTAAATGGTAAACTCCCGGTCAGCTCCTGTAGCACCCGATCGCATAAACGGCTTGCTGATCGCATAAAACTCGGGGATTTTGATGGCTGCTGCGGGATCATTAACCGAGCAGTTGACGGGCTGGCCAGTTTGGCCGCCGGGCAGTTGTACGTTGACGCCAACCTGGGTGGGGGCCAGATCGGCTGGGACGAGAAGTCCAGGGAAAGCCTCAAATTCGGCTGCAATCGTGCGGAATTGAGGATTGTAATTGAGGTTCAAATGCCCTGGCGTCCCAGGGTCGTTACCAACGAACCGGTACAGATTGGCGCACACACCAGAAGGCGTTGGGCAGCTGATGCGGTTGGTTGAGGGCAAAAGCACATCAAACAAACCGTTGAAATCCGATTCAGTTGTCGCCACGAGGCGGTTGGTGTAGTCGTAAATGCCGACCGGGGCGAAGGCGATGCCTGCTTTTTCCCCAAACAACAGCGAACGGGGATCACTGGAGAAGTTCAGGTCATCTACGAGCAAGCCCCAAAACCGGCCGGGCAGGGGAACATCGGTGAAGACATTGAAGGTTGGGGCAATCGAGCGCCGGTCGCTGAGAGGAACCAGTTTGGTATCGCACAGCGGACGCGCCTGGCCTTCATAATAGGATCCGCCAGCATCTGCGTAGGCCTGGTTATCCACCGGCGTCGAAGCAGGCACCGTGATGGAACCGCCTGGGAATGCGACGTTTTGAGAACTGTAGGCATCTTGAGCGCCAGAATTCTTCAGGTCCACGGTATGGAGGGCGCCTACACAGGCAGGAGGAGGAGCCTGTGTAACAAATTCATCGCCATTGAAGATATTGATGTCTTCTTCTTTGGTCACTTTGTACTGCGGGCGGCCTTGAGCATCATTCGGAATAACGATATGCACCAGATAATCGGCAGGAGTCAAGGCGGTAAAATCGCCTCCGACACAAATAGGGTTGGCCGGATCTGAGGCATCAAGTGTGCCATTGAAGCAGCCATCTCCGAAGCCATAGTTGCCATCCACCGCTGCACCGAAGTTCGCCGCTGGCGTGCCCTGGCCTTCATCCATCGGTCCGAATTGTATGCTCATCAGGGGACCTTCCAGGCACCGGGCAGTCGAACTAAGCGGCAGGACATTTTCATCCACGCCGTGCACCATGGGTTTGCCGTCGACATCTCGTGCGACACAGCCTGTTGGATTTTGCCATGTTTCCGTTACGTAAGTATTGAGTAATTTCCCTTTCTTGAACGAGCCATCTGTATCCAATTGGTAGCGGCCTGCATTATCGCAAACTGCACCCACAGCGATATCGCCTGTATTGGAGTCACGCGGGCAGGGGACTGGTTGGAATAGCTCGACAGGAATGTTGGAGACGCCCGGCTGCCAGTCTTCAACGGCAGCGAAGCGCGGGTCAAGTTCGTTGCGGGTTGTATCGTAGCTGACGGTGCCTACGATGCCGCCGTTCGTGCCTTTGTCATAAGCCCGTACACCCCAATCCAGCCGCCCGCCGAGACCGATGATCGGTAGGACGTTGACATCCACTCCCTGGCCGAGAACAGTGGTCTCGGTGGATTGGTTGTCAGCCTGGTAGGTGACGCCGGTGGTGTAGTACAGATCACTGTACACTTCCATGACCAGCCATTGGGTCATGGGGTACGCATTTTCCATGAAATAATAACCTTCGGCGTCTGTTGAAACCAGCACAGCGCCGCGGTCCATCATGGAGTTTTCACGCTTCTTCATGGCGACCGGGAAACCAGCCAGGCCGGGTTCGCCGGGATCCATTTTGCCGTTGCCATTTAAGTCGTTGAAGATGTGCCCGTAGTAGTTAGTCCACCAGCCATTCAACGGGATAACGCCCAGGTCAACTGTTTCGCCGTTGCGAACGCTGACATTGAGAATATCAAGGATGTAATCTTGTGGTTCATCCCAATAGGCCAGGGTGTAATCCCCATCTGGCACATTGGGGATGGTGAAGTTGCCATTGGCATCACCCTGGGCGACATAGACCGAAGTATCGCCTTGTGTCAAGTCTGAAAGACTGACCCAGGGATTCTCAATCATGTGATCGATTTTCCCACCAGCCAAGCCGCCATAATTTGTGCCGCCGAGAGACAGACCACCTTTGGCCGGGACGTAAATCAGGTTAGCTGCGATTGAGCCCTTGATCATGCCGGCTGCGGGAGTGGTTAATTCGTTCTTGGGTTGGACGAAACCGAAGAAGATTGCTGGGAAAGGCTCGCCAGCGGCGACAAACTCGGTGTCCAGGCCGGTAGCGCCTTCCATAACCCAGGCATCCCAATCATGGTTTCCTTCAAGCGTGGTGGTCTGGATCCAATGTGAGCCATTCGGTGCAACGGCAGAAAGGGCATAGCGATTCGTGCCGATATTGGGGATAATCAACTTACCCTGGATCGTTGCCCCGGCAGGGATTGGAGATCCTTCCAGAGTCTGAGTGATTGTATGGTTCAACAATGGATCGGTTAACGCGCTAAAACCGATAGGGCAGCGACCATCGGCATCTATCGGTGCGACGGTGCCCACATCTACACTGTTATTCACCACATAACATTGACTGACACAACCGCCTGGTCCGCACAACGGATCGCCGTACACGTTGGTGGTCACTTCTCCGATGTAATCGGCAATGTGCCCCACAAACCCTGCCAGGCCGCGTTCTGCCGGCACATCAGGGGCGGAGTTTGTAGGGGAGACATCTTCAAAAATTTCTGCCTGAATTGTCGCGTCTGGAAGTGGCCAGGGTTGAAGCTCAACAGTTACCGGATTGCTGAGCGGCACAGTGAAGTGCGTCCCGTCCAATTTATACCCATCGGCCAGCACAGAAATCAAATAACGGCCATCAGGTAAAGTCAGGCCGTTGGTGAAATCATTTTGATCGCCCTGGGTATATATTGGGCTGCTGCTCGCCGATCCGGCAATGGACACCCATTGGCAGGAATCGGGATAGCCAGGATCAGCGGGCGTACAGGCTGTTGGCAGCGCGCCAGTGGTTGGATCGGGGCGCTGGGTGGTGGTGCCTGTATTATCAATGTTGATAATATATTTGTACTTGGTTATCGCATCGCCTTTGGTGACGCCTGCACCATTAAAAGCCGCCGGTTCAGTGCGAGCGCTGATGACATTTAAATTGACGACATTTGTTGGCGCTGCCTTGGCTGGCGTTGTCCCGTAATTCGTCGCGGGACTCATCATCGGCAGTGCCAGGGCAATGATGGTCAAAATGCGGAAGAGCGTTACCAGCTTGTGATAAGGTTTTCTAAGATTGTGTTGATTAATCATACAAGTAATCTCCTTATAGATGGATTGGAAAATGGACAATACGCGTAATTCGTGTAGATCAAGCTATCCTCTCCTTACTGATAAAAATTTGGTTTATAACCTGAACGGATGATGCCGATCAAGTCCGAAGATTGTGTGACAGGGATGCCAAAATGAATATAGACATGAAGCAGGTTATCTTGTTCATCGACAGTGATCACTCGCGTATTGGATAAGCATTTGTATAGAAGGCCGAGTACATCCTCCTGCGAGTTTAAAAATTTTCTTTCCACGATAATTGCATCTGGCTTTAATTGTGTAGAAGCCTCCAAAAGATGTTGCGGTGTTTGGGCATGCATAACGACGAGTTCAAATTCTTTATATTTCGATATCAGGCTGGTCACACCTGTCTTGAGCAGGGTATCGTCAATATATACAAGCACTTTTTTCACAATCATTTGGCCACCGGATACGAGAACTTTGATATTTTTTATCCGATATAGAATAACAAATGATCGATAAGTTAGCGATTGCTCTCTCATCCACCATTTAGGGTAATAAAAGGATTAATTTTTTAATCAGAATCACAAAAAGTATTAACCCGTTGGTTAATACTTCTCATAATTGCGGCAAAAAAGGCGCAAACGCGCCTTTTTTGCTATCAAAACGAAATGGAAATTAGCGAGATACGACCAGTTTTACCAGCTTGCCCTGGGCATCCAAAGTGAGACGGGCAAATTGATGGTGAGTGACCTTGTCATTTTTTATTTGCTTACTGAGCACAACAACCTGCCGTTCCGGCTTGAGTTGAGGAATTGTTTTTGGACCTAATTGAGCACTGGGGCATTTATGACCAGGTGAGTGACAGCCAGCGCGTTCTTGCGTATAGGATAATTTAGCGCCGTTCATCCCAGGCAAATATTCGGAGACGATCGTTTTCACCTGGGCAATTACCTGGTCTGGAACGTCTGATGATTCTTGGGAGTTTGGTGTTCGATCGCAAACGGTTTGGATAGGTTGAGGTAACGTAGCACGCAGCGTCGCCTTGGGGCCTCGGCCAGTCGAACCAACCTGTGCCAGGGGATCTCCGTACAGCACAAAAGAAATCAAAGTTTTTTGATCCTCTCCATCCAGGTAACCCTGGCGCCGGTGCATCTCTTTGGCGAGGGAGATCTTCGCCCGGCGCATTGCCTCGCCAGCCACACAACCCTCATTGAGAAAGCGCCAGAAGGTGCGGCCCAGCAAATCTGCAGCAATCAACGGCGCTGAAATTGATCCATATGATATACAGGTTGAACCTGCCACTGCCAGGCTGCCTGCCTGCAGAAACCGTAAAGATATAGCTTCGCTCACCTGGCGATTACTGATGTTCGCCCCATAACAAGCTTCGCTAAAGACGATTTGAGGGACCTTCCCCTTTTTCTTTTGGTGAGTTTTAGCCCCCGTTGTGCCGTTTACTGGAATATCTTCTGGGCGGAAAGCCATTGGAAATTCGGGCGCCTCACCAGGCTCATTTGGGTCACGTTGACCATACCATTCATTGGCATCTGCAAGTCCATGTAGATTGAAGTAACCCAGCCGGGCGTTCAAATCGATGTTTGAGCTTCCACCAGGCAGCGCTTCCTGTGTTTCCTGGAGTCCGATTGGTGCGCTAGCAACATTCGGAGGAGATACTTGCAAATTCTTTGGGTCCCCGATCGTACGAAAAACGGATAATGAGGCGCGCCGCCAGATCGCTGCAGAAAAACCCATACTCGATAGTGCGCGCGGCAGCGGAAAACCCATGTCAGTCAGCCAGTTACGCATCTCTGTCCATATTTTTTTCGGCCAGGGAAGTGGAGTGGACTGCTGAATGTGATAATTGGTGATCATTTGAAGCTGGTGGACCAAAAAGGCGGGATCACACCCTGCGCCGCCAGGCAGTCTGCCAACGGGCCATTCAGGGATAAAATAATTTTCATCACGTGAGGCGTACGGATTATCTGAGAGAACTTCTGTATCATCGTCATCGATTGGGTTGGGCAGGCGGTGGAATGGAATCACCTCCGGACCGCCGACAATCAACACAGCCCCGACCATTTCCCCTTGTTCAGCCAAAATTTTGTCAAGGTCTGCAAGGGAGAGCTTAATCGACCAGGGATCACCCGGGATCGCTGGGGTCATCCTGCGCACCGCTGGATTGGAGCTGAGCTGTGGGGCATCGACGTAAAATACCAATGCTCCCCAGCTTTTACGCCCACTGACCGCCGGTAAAACCTGGCGCACTGCTGCATCAATTTGATCGGCGCCTTCCACGCCGTATATTTTTTCCAAACCGCTGCGGCTGGCCAGAACCACATATTGAGGATAACGTCCATCCAAACGGGCCAACTCGGGCTTTTGTATTTTGGCAGCACTGTGGTTGAGTGCTTCTCGGATACTTTTTTGCTCACCGTTTTCGTAATTTGGCGCAGGTTGAAGAACGCTTTGCGATTGTTCTATCTCAGCCGCTTCTTGGGAGGTATTTTCAGGCTTTGCTTCTTCTTCAGCAGGTGCGGTAACCGGTGTTGAAGCCGCGTCTCCGCCTCCCGTATTGAGCTGGTTCCACCCCATAACGGCCGCAACTGCCGCGGGAATGGGTATCCTCTGGGGCGCGGATGGGCTGGTGGATGGAATTTCAAGGCTTGTCGGCCAGATTTCGGCATATGGATTCCCCTCGGGCCAGATACGTCGGGGAATTTCGGCGGAGACATCTTGGGAGGCCGCCTGGTGCAATAAGGCAACTGCTTTTTCGGATGCTCCTCCGTCCATCCAACAGTCTGCCAGGATCAACGAAAACTGCAAACAACGCGGCCATCGTTGGTGATAAACATTTGCCAACTGCTGCACTGCCGCCGGGATGGGGTGGTTGCGGTACATGTGCAGTAAATGGGTGACCGCGGCCAGAGGTCCGCTGGGATTTTCTGCCAAAGCCTGGTGAATTTCGTCTGTCGATTGGCCTTCTGGAACAGCGGGATTGGCCTCAATCGATTTTGCCAGCACACTGTCTGCGGCGGTGCTATTTCCAATTGCTCCACTCGGGCTCATTTTCTGGCGAGAACTGCGTACCAATGCTGCCCATTTCGGTTGGACAGCGGGGTTTCGTGACGAACCACCCAGCGCAATCACATGGGCTTCTGCTTCCAAAGCGCTGGCTAAGCCTGTTTTTTGGCGCGCTTCCGTGAGGAGTTCGAATGCCTCCAGGCATTCCGGATCAGTCTGGCACAAATTATCCAACACCGGTAAAGCCTGGCGCACAAGACCTTCTGCCAGCATGGCGCGGGCGTGAAGGATGGTCACTGGCAGGTCACCCGGGAAGGAAGTCAACCAGGCCAGTGCTGCCATGCGCGCGTAATGCGGCTCATTGTTATACAGGGCAATCTTGACAAGATGGACCAGATCATCTCGTTTAAGATTCTTCGTTGAAAATAATGAAAACGATGGTGTTGCTTGCGTCATGGTTATGCTCCTCCGTCCAAAACGTCAACGGCCTGGGAAATATTCTGCCGGCTCTGCATTAAATTCGCGGCCATCACGCTGGCTAATTGTTTTCTCAAGCTGAGATCGTCAGGGGAAAGGCTAACGGCTTTGTGCAGCATGGTTTCTGCTTCCTTAAGATTGTGTCCGTTCTTGAAAACCATACCCGCATAGTAATAGACACGCGGTTCACCTGGAGCGACATTGATCGCTTCCTTCAAAATTTCTTGGGCTTTCAAATACGAGCGTTGCTTTTGGTAAACATTCGCTAAAGCCAGGTAAGCCTCGACATTATTGACCTGGTGATTGATGGCTTGGTCATATTGATAAATTGCCTGGTCAAGGTGACCTAAATCCGAATAAAGCTTGCCTAATAACATATGCAATTCGCTGACCTCTTTGGCAGACAGTCCCTCCAAAATTCCATTTGCTGATGTTTTGGCCACGACAGCCAAGGCTTGCTGTGCGTGCTCAATGGCTTCATCAACCCGCTGCAGGTTGGCCAGGCTTTTAGCCAATGCGAGATGTACTTTCGGTTCATCAGGGTGCTGCTGCGCCAGCTTCTCAAGTACAGCTAATCCTGAATCCTGACCATTTTCAGAGAGCGTCTTTTCACCCACTTTGGCGGGAGTCTTCACACTCATCAAGGCGGCTCTTTTTATCTCCATACTTAGACTGTTTGGAGAAAGCGCAAGACTTTTATCCAATACGGTGATCGCATCCTCAGACCTGCCGAGTGCTTCGAGACAGTCAACCTGGAGCAAAATACAGGGCGGGTTGTTGGGTTGCAGACGTAAAGACAGGCGCGCTTGCCGGTATCCTTCTTCTGAATCACCCTTATCCAGCGCCAGATAGCCTAAGAGGATATGCGCTTCAGCGGCAGTGCTGAATTTCCCTTGTTCTTCAGCCAGGCTGCCCGCGCGCTCTGCACAGGCAATAGCTGAACTGGCTGCGGCAGATAATTGTTTTCGTTCTGTTTTGCCACCCGCCTTGGCTTTTTCGGCGTTTTGGCGGTATAAAGTAGCCAGGGCGAGCCAGAGGTCGGCATTGTCGGGATTTTCTTTGCTGGCAGATTCCAGTACTCGCAGTGCTTTGCGCTCCCCAAGGGGATCTTCGCGCAAACTACTTTGGAAGACCTGGCTGAGTAAAATCGCGTGTTCGGCATTATCGGGCTCCAGCCGAACAGCTTCTTCGAGGTAAGCCTGGGCATCTGGCAGACCCGAAAACCTTGTTTCTAGCCCACTCACAGCCGGTAAATTTTCAGCTAAATCGATCTCATCAGGCAGTCCAATTCGAATGCGTGCTGCCAGGTTATGCCAACGGGCTTCATCTGGCCAGGCTGCCAGCGCGATGTGAATTGCCTGCATGGCGGCCTGCATTGAACCTGCTTGCTTTTCTAATTGGGCCAACAACCGGTGAGCCAATATATTCAGGGGATGACGCGGCGTGTTTACAAGTATTTCTGCAGCAGTTCGGCAATAGCGCAAGGCTTCTGCGGGCGCTATTTCGGCCAAAGCCAGCCCACACTGCAATAAGGTTAAAGAGTACCGGGGATAGGCTTCGACGATTTCTCGAACCCTGGTTAATAACACAGGCCGGGTATTGTGAGACTTGTCTCGCCGGATTGCCGCCAATTGTGCTGCATGATCATCTGGCAGCATATGATAGCCTTGCCACGTCGCCCAACCGGCAGGTATTTCAGATTTCTTCGTGGAACAGTTGAATACTGCGGCGCCGCGGCATTTCCAACGTGCGATTTGTTCCAGCGCCTGGCGCCAGGTATCCTCGGTTAGACGAACATTCTGGTTATGCTGAGCGTTACTTGGAGCTGTGAGAGAAGCGTTTTCTTGAATGACCTGAAGTAGCGTCGTTTCGGCAGATTGGATGGCCTCGAGATACATCTTCTGGCTGGCAGGTTCGAAAGCGGCAGAGTGCGGCGTATGTTTGAGCACACCCAGTTCTTCACAAATGCCTGCAAATTCTGCCTGCCTGACGAAAAGCTCTGCCAGGTTCAATGCCGGCAAGGGTTCAGATAATTTTCCATTCATAACGGCTTCTGATTCAGCGGCTCTTTGGGCCATCTGGATAGCGACCGACCATTCAGCCATATCAGCAGCAGCCCTGGAAATGGAAACATATACTTGAGAAGGATATGAATGGTCTATTTGTTCGGCAACTTTTAACAGTGCTTGGACAGCCAGCGGCTGGTCTTTTTGCTTATGTAAGAGGCGCGCCTGGAGTGCTAACGCCCATGGGTGGTCAGGATAAAGTGCGATTGCCCGGGTCAGGTGATTGGCTGCTTCTATTTCTTCGAAAGCTTCGAGAGCCAATTCGGTTTTTAGACAATGGTAACAAAATTTTTCTTCGCCCGTCAGAGAGTCTACACTGATCAATCCTGGCAAGCTGAGGCGAGCTCGCTCTGGCAGCATCAACGCCCAATATAATTCTGAGATTCGCAAACGTGATAATGTTTCGTCCCAGCGGGTCGCACCTTCAGATGTTTCATCGGCGCTTTCCAGTAGATTGACGAATGAACGCTCGCCATCGATGACAGGACGGGCCGTTTCAGTCCTGGCCAGCAAGCTGCAGCTAAGGGCATGTTCGGCGTGGTAAAAAGCCTGAGCCAAGTGACCTTTGTTGCGGCACAAACTGCTGCCCTTGAGAAGTAGATCGACGAGCGCGCAAGAATCATTAATTGCGCGGTCCGCTTCATTCAATACGTTCAGCGCTTTTTCAACTTCTCCCTCTGCAATCCAATAATCTAGCAGGCACTGGTAAATGCCAGGATGAGTTGGCGTAATTCGGCGAGCCTCTTCTAAAGCACCGAGCATTTTCTCCGATTTTCCTGCCCGCCTGTATGCATCTGAAAGGCGCAGATAGCGCTGTGTGGAAATTTCGGCAGAGTCGGATGGGAACCTCGCGGCCGCCTCCAGGCATAAAGCTGCCTGCCAGGCCAGGTGGCTCGCTTGTGCGTTGTCGTCCTTTGATTTTTCTGCAAGCTTGAGCAGATTGGATGCGGCATCCTCCAGAGAGGCAGGTAATGCGCCTGGCAGAGCGGCTAATGAGGCTATTGTTTTTCCACCTTCCTCCTCTTTTCCTGCTCTCAATTGAATCTTCCCATAAACGAGGGCAATTTCAGCGGAATCTGGATACAGCAGGTGCGCCTGCCCGAGGAGCATTGCTGCTTCACCAAGTATTTCTTCGATATTGACGTTGTGAGAAACCGGCGTTTTGGAGGCTGAAGATCTGACCGGTCTCCCTTGCAAACTGGATTCGGATTCGAACCAGGCCAGCACACGCTCAGCCAGCCATAAAACACAAGGGATGCCTGGATCGAATTGAAAGGCAGATTTCGCTGCAGACCAGGCATCCTGCCCGAGACCTGCCAGCCAATTGGACTCTGCCAATAAGCGCTGGCATTCCGCGTTGTTAGGCTCCAGGTTTGCCGCTTCTTGAAAGGAGGCCAGGGCTATGTCAGCCCGTCCCAAGGCTAGCGCGGCGCGTCCAAAACCAAGGGTTAAGCGGAACTGCCAGCAATCAGTTTGCCCGATGGCGCTGTCGAGGGCAAGGCGGTATGTTTTCAACGCGCCTTCATAATCATGTGTATCCACCAAAGCTTCCGCTAATAAAGATTGTGTTTCGATGTCGTTTGGCTGCAGATCAAGGCTGCGCTGTAAACATTCAACCGCCCGGCTGAGGTCATTCTTGAGGTTCAACAGTGTTTTGCCGATCATTGACAATAGAAGGGCATCCTGGCAATCCGATACGTTGTGTGAATTTTCGATAGCAATATTCAGCACGGGTAAGGCGGTCGAAAAATCCTCCAGCGAAACCAATGAACTGGCATAGGCTCGAGCAATTTCCGGATTTTCTGATTGCCTTTGAAAAATTGGTTCGAGAACCTCCCGCGCCTGGATGGCATGACCTAATTCGTTAAGCAAAGAGCCATATCGCAAACCTGCGCGGGATACGATGTATTTATCTTTGCCGCCTTGATTCGCCAATTCAAACGCAGTCTGGTATGCCGCTAAGGCCTGGGTTTTGGCATTGTGACTCGCCTGGATTTCTCCCATGGCAAGATGCAATTCTGCACAATCAGGTAAAACCTGAATCGCGCTGGATAGAATTTCACCCGCCTTACTTTGATTGCCGGATTTTTGGTGAATGGCAGCCAGTTCTAGCCAGCCGGCTGGTTGTTGCGGGGCAATTTCCACAACCTGTTGTATCTGTTCCGCCGCATGTTCCAAGTCACCCATTTGAGAAAACACCTGTCCGTACTCGAAGCGCGCTTGCCAATCCAGGTTGTCGAATGAGAGAGCTTGTTCGCAGGCATGGATTGCCTGTACATAAGCCCCAGCCTGGCGGGCGCAGGAAGCCAGTTTGTGCAGATCTTCCACAAATTCAGGCGTTCCAATTTGGGCGCTCGCTTGAACAATCTCCTCACGCACAGCCAATGCTTCCTCCCAGGATTGAATTTTTTCCAGGGATCCGGCAAACAAACGGCGGTAATCCAACACATCTGGTGCTATCAGCAGGGCATTGAGATACTCGTTCACCGCCAAATCGGGTTGTTCCAATCGTTCAAGGCTCATCCCTGCCAGCCGCATTGCATTCGCACAAGCTGGAAAGGTAACAAGGCAAGTCTGGGCAGCATCTAAAGCAGAGGCAGGCAATCCCATCTCCAGAAACATCTCTGAAAGTTCGGCTAACCTATCCGCCTGATCTCCGGTGGTTGTGTGAGTTGTCTGTTTCAGTGCAGATAAGGCTTGCTGGCAGAGTTGGATGGCGTGGATTAGATCATGCTGCGCCAGGTGTTGGCGGGCCATCTCTACCAATAAACCAGGTTGATCGGCAGCCTGCCCTGAGTTTTCATCGAGCAACTTCGGTGAGCAGCGATATTCAGCTATCTTCAATGCTTCCTCAAATTCAGGGTTAGATAAATTCTGCGCCTGAGCTTGTTCTTGGCCAAAACCAGGCAAAGTTGGTTTGGCCGCAGTTCGCCAGGCCGATGCGATGATTTCCTGGCTGAATTGGGAAGGAGTAAACGCCTCTGCCTGGGATGTCCAGGCGGCCGCTAATTCACTGGTTAACCAGCCTACCTGGTGGCGAGCCTGATTGAGGAGCTCCATGCTTTCAACAGCATTGCCGGCGTATTTTTGCAAGGTTGCCTGCCATACTAGGCTGTTTAGATTCGCCAGCAGCGTTTCATAAGGATAAGAAACGGAGGCATTAATGGGGGTAATATCTTGTTCTAAAATCCAATTGGCCAGGTATTGGGCTAATTCGGGGCGGTGGGCTGAGAGCACATCCAAGATCAGTCCGAGGTGCAGTTTGCCGTGTTGGATGATTTTTTGGAATAGCCTGGCCTGTTCATCAAAATTAAGAGGATTACTGAGGATGATATGGCAGATAAGCTGGACAATCCATTTGGGATCGACTGGATGAGAGACTGTGCCTGGTTCAGTGAGAGATATCAGTAGATCATCAGGATCATTTATCAATCCGAAAAGACATGCTAATGGCGTCTTCCAATTCAGCAGTGAACTTGAGTGAATTTTCATTAATTCGTCGATCAGACCCTGCCAGGATCCAATTTTCCGTCGGCGTTCCCTGAGCAGCAAAGCCGCCAGACCGGCCTGCTGCAAATTGGTTGTGGTGGTTAAATTCCCTGCATTGGCATGGGAAAATATTTCAAACGCTTTGATTGCCGCGCTGAGGACTTTCGCATCGGGTTGTAAAGATGAATCTGCACGCAAATCCTCGGCATTCAAAGGTAATTCTGAAGCCAGTAGAGCTAAAGCCGCTGGACTCCAGTGCATGGCCTGTTCGCTCAGTAAAGATAGCGCCTGGTAGGCAAATGTCTCGTCTTGTAGAGCGCTCCAAACAAAATTGTCCTGGCGCAATGCAGCGACCAGCCAGGATTGCTCACTGACTGGTACACAATTTCGCCAAAAGGATAGCAGTGGATATATTGTTTGCTTTGTGGGAATATTCATTCGTTTCCTCTAATGCAGAGCGGGCATAATGTAATAACCAGCCACCATCAACGCTGCGCCAAAAATCATCATCACAATTCCAATACCATTGCGTGTTGCGGCCATTTCATTCATTGCATTTAATAGCATCGAAGCATTGCCGACCAGCCCGGCCACATCTTCTGCCAGCCCCTTTTGGGCGAGGCGATTTGTTTGAGCGAGGACATTGGCGCGCTCGCGGCCAAATGCGCCAATCAGCAGTGTAATCGTGCCTATGATAAACACAATCAAACCTAAAACAAACATTGCAATTGACATAAACATGCGTACCTGGTCGATCATTTCGAGATTCATGATAATAGCCTCCTGGTTTATGGATGAATCGGTTGGAGCAGAGCTTCACTGCGAGGTTCAGTTCGATCAAAGCAAGACGAGAAACTTGGATTGGCTGGGATGATGGTCATATTGTTTGACCCCGTTTGACTGACTGCGTGAAGTTTTAAGTCCAAATTCAATTTGTTTAAATTAAGTCCTCCCGGAGTCTCGAGGGCTGCAGAACAAATTCGTTGCCATGTATCGAGCTGATTCTCAATGGAATTATCGAATGAAGTGCTAAGGGGACGAGCGTTTTCTTCTGAATTGATCTTGAAGTCAAACTGAATCGCATTCACAACTGCTTGGTCAATAACGAAGTAATGGCTGTATTGAATGCCTTGATCGGCCAAAATCTTCAAGAATTCCGGTCTGATTTCACGCTTCTTCCAAAACCCTTGAAGAGCAAATTCGGCCGCAAAGTTATTTGCCAACGGTAAGCTGGCTGATTTGGATGGATAAAGCATGACCATTTGAGTTGGCATATTGAAACGGTTGCCCACCAGCCAAATCGAAACTATTTTTGGTTGGATGGTGATCTTCTCAACGATGATCAAAAGATGATTGTGTTGGACAGAATTATTCTCAATTGCCTGGGAAGAGGCTAATTCGTCTGCAGGTAAAAAAAAGCGAGGGTCGAAGCTCACGCCTAGAATATGGCCAAACCAGAAAAGGATAGAAAAAACGAGTATTCGCAAAACCCAGGGAATGATTGTGCGCATAAGTTACTCTTTGAACCAAGACAAAATGACCTCAATCAATTTGTCCAGGAATGAAGGAGCACCAGGCTTGGCGCTGCTTGCAGGCTGGGATAATTGCGATCCAGCCTGCCCGGTACCGATTAAGGTGCGAATCATCTGCGTTGCTGGGTGTAATGTGAGATATTGTCCAATCAGGTAAGGGGAAGATTGACGATCATCAATCGAGTTTAGCTTGTTGAAAAATGCGGCTCCGATGAATAACTGACCTTGAAGTTGTTTGTAAGCGTCGAGAACCCACTTGGCTTGCGCTTGAGAGTCCGAGATCTCCGCAGGCCATGAAAAACCGGTCACCCAGATCAAATCATCACTGTGATTGGCTTGTTTCATCACATCGCGGACCTGTTCGTAATGGCGCAGGCTGTGCGCGGGGCTTTCAGCAGGGCTGCGGGCTGGATCGCCAGAAATAAGCTGGTAATAAATCCCCACCACCAGAGGTTTGTTTGAAGAGATTTCCGCTTTATAAAAAGCAGACAAGAAAGCCGTATCTTCGATATCGCCGACTTGTTGATTTTCACCCAATGGCGTGACAGTCGCGATAACAATGGCGCGGGGATTGATCGTGAAGAGATATTCCTGCACGCTGCGGATGACCTGAGCGTAAGCTCCTGGATTAGCCTGGGCGCCCCAATTTGCAGCGCGGTTGGCGCCAGGGAACAATTCGAAAGCCAGAACTGTGTCCGGAAACTCCGCCGCGATTTGGCGCACCAGGGAAACCACTGCAGAAGCAGATGGACCGTTGTTATCCAGAGCCCAGGCTGGCGGATTCTTAATTGAAATCATCAGATTGGTCGATTTATTGTGCGCCAGGTCTGCCACCCGCTTCACCTGACTAAAGGTTATCCCAGATTGTTGTGTTGGCCAGGATGATGACCAATCGAAATCCACGGAAAGCCAATCAAAGCCTGTTTGCTGAGCAATCAAGATCGCTCCTTCAACATTACTGGAGTGTTCGTCGACTTCAGCGCCAAACCCGAATTCCGCGGAAGAGGGCAGGCCGCTGGCAGCCAGGGAGGTGGATGTGCGTACAACCAGCAGCGCCAGCAGAGCGGCCAGGCTGAAAAAGGTGCGAAACCAGTAAGCAGAGTTTCGAAATTTCATCTTACACCAGATTTTCCGGTCAAAAACCAATGATCCCCGCCAAGAAGCCGAAACATAAACCCCCGAAAGCAACCAGAGCAAATTCGCCAACCAGCATGCGAATTTGCTTTTTATCGAATTTGGCGGTGAAATTTTGCTCGACAAGCCATGCATGAAAATTGAATGACAGAACTTGCTCCTTCTGATATTCGACAGAATTTCGAATGTTGCGCGCCGTGCCCAAGGCCTTGATCAAGGTATCCCAATAAAAAATCTCCAGGCGATAGAGCCGGTGAGTTGAATGAGAATCCTTTTCCTCAAATGCTTTCGGACTGCTGATGAAAATTTGGCTGTTATCGATCATTTCCATGGGACACCCTATTTTGAAGAACTTATTTTTGCGATGCTGCCGTCTTGCTTGAGAGAAACACGCACCCACCGCGACATACTTTTTCCATTCGGCAGGCGCACATAGGCTTGGTAGAGCAGAATGGTGTGTTTATTTTCCGACCGGATGCTGGCAGACTGGCTGGCTGAAGCGCTCGACGAATTGATATTCGCATGCTGCACCATGGGCCTGACACCTTGAAACTCTGGGTATTGGCGCCAGACAATCTGATTTATCCGCTCTTCATTAAATGCATTGACCATTGAATTCGCGACCTTTATTTCGAGCGGCGTAAAAATGCAGGTATATCCAGGTCATTGCCGCCAGATGCGGCAGGCGGTTCCAGCTTCAGCGAGCGCACAAGGGGGGGAGATTGGCGCAAATGGGATTGGTCTGCGGGTTGACTGCTTGCGGTCTGCATTTTTGATGCACCAACTGTTTCGGCGGCAGCCTGGTTTTCGAGCACTGCCTCAGGCACAGCCGGCCTGCGCGGGGTGGAAGAAAAGCCCGGTAAAGCTTCTTCCAGGCTGCGGCCTCCCAGGCCGGTAGCAATTAAGATCACTTCCACTTTGTCGCAAAGCCGCTCATCATATGCGATGCCCATGATGGTTTCTGCGGGCTGTCCAAGCTGTTGGTGCAGGTATTCCATAGCTACACTGACTTCATGCAGGCCCAAATCGCTGCCGCTGGTGAAATTCACCAGGACGCCGGCTGCTGTATCCAGGCTGGTTGATTCGAGCAATGGATGGTGCAGGGCTCGTTGGATCGCTTTGGTGGCTTTGTTTTCGCCCTCACCTTGACCACTCGACATTAAGGCACCACCCCCCAGCTTCATCAAATTGCAAATATTGGCAAAGTCCACATTGATGAATTTGGGAGTGATAATTAAGTCGGTAATGCCTTGCACGGCCTGGCGCAGCACATCATCAGCCAGGCGGAATGTCATTTCGATCGGCAAATTTTTCGGACCGACGTAAAGCAGGCGATCATTGGGAATGACGATCAGTGTATCGGTGTTAGGGCGCAGGCGAGACAGACCTTCATTTGCATTCTTCATGCGCTGACCGCCTTCGAATGAAAAGGGAGTGGTGACGATGGCGATGGTGACAGCTCCAAGTGTGCGTGCGATCTTTGCCGCAACCGCGATCGAGCCGGTGCCGGTGCCGCCGCCCATGCCTGCTGTCAGAAAAACCATATCGGCCCCGTGCAGAGCCTGCTGGAGGGCCTGCACGCTCTCCTCTGCTGCCTTACGCCCGGTCTCTGGGGTGCCGCCAGCGCCAAGGCCGCGTGTCAGTTTTTGACCTAAGGCGATTTTGGTTGGCGCAAGGCACGATTTCAGAACTTGCATATCCGTGTTAGCGGCGATGAATTCGATTCCTTCGAGCCCAAATTCAATCATTCGGTTCACCGCATTTTGGCCACCTCCACCCAGCCCCAATACCTTGATGACTGGTCGGTGAATGCCAACCTGCACAGGCTTTGTATCTGCATTATGGATGGATGTCGGGAGAATTGTGTTTTCGAATGTAGGGGTCGGATTGATTTGGATCATAAGGCCTCTATTTTTATGGGGTGAAAATTTTTGGGTTGAAATTAAACTTGGAAGAGATCACACAGATGCCAATTGAGATGCAAGTTCTGTGCCACTTCCGCGAATTTGGACGACAACACATCCAGCCTCGATCAACTCGTCGGAGATTGTTTCTGAAAAAGAGCCATACTCTCCTACCAGCGTGACCCGACGAGCCCGCTTGGCATCGGCAATAGAAAAGCCGATCGTTGGCCGGTACTTTTTAACGAATGGTCGAATAGCATCCAGATGCCAATCGGCAATCCCCCACTCATACGAAGGAAGCAATAGGTAGTGATCGAAGCCGTGAGGTTGGGCAATCGTGTTTGGAGTAGGAATTTCGCTTTTCAACGCCTGGTTGGAGGCTTGCAATTCAATCAGGTGATCAACTACCGGCCGCCGGCTGCTGTCTGGTAAATACCAGGCCTGATCCTTGAAAGGCGAAAGTGGTGCGGCGGATAATAACCAAAAATTGCAGGCCAATACATGGTCTGAGAGCGGTTCGAGCCCTTCTAAATTCACGGCAGCCTGCCCATTAGAAAAGAGAGAAGCCAATTGGGCGAGACTCAAGTTCACCCTGGTATGCTCAGCCTCATCAATGGCAGGTTCGTTGGTCAGGTCATGATCGCCTATGCGGCTGCCGGCTCGCACCAGGATGATCGGCATAGGTCTTCCGACAACTGCTTGAGCAATGGCCAGGTACCAATCGAATATGTGAAACCCGCGTTGATCCTGACCATCCATCGCATGCTGATATGGGCGAGCTTCAGGCCACCGTTCAGGTCCGCCAGCCCCCCAGTTCAAGGGCCTGTTGCCAGACCAGGCATAAGCGCCAAGGACCAGCCGCTCAATCAGCGCCTGGTGGCCTCTGCGGCGGATCCCTTGCAAGGCTGTCTGTAGAAATGCTGTATCCCAATAATCTCCACCAGGCTCGAGTGGAGGAAAAACGGGGTATAGCCCGGCCTGCAGCGCCAACTCTGCCAGGGGAATGAACGCATCTAAGAACCTTTCCACGAGGTTGGCCCTGGTCCATGCGGCGGCAGGCCACGCCTGGCGCGTATTTGGTCGGTCGAATAAAACTACGAAGCGAACCCCCCAACGAGCATAATTGCTGAAGAGCAACGCCAGGCTTTGTTCATCCACTGGATTGTGAAGCGACATTTGAAAATGCAGTACAGGTTGGATACCTGCTTCTAATACACCTCTTAAGAAAAATTCAGGAATCGCTCTGTTCGTTGAGGCTAACAAAGTGAGCCAACCCGCGCGCAGTTTAATCAATTCGGGAAGCCAGGCATTTAAGTCGGCCTGCCGGTAATGGACGAAATCGGGAAAATAATGAAAGCCAAGCCTTGTCGTTGGAAGTTGTCGCGCCATTTTTCACTCCATAGAATTGCTGTTTCTGTATATGCAAGATTAGTGCCAATTAAGCAATGAAATTGCAATTATTTCCGGTGAAAGTTTCTGTATAATAATCACAGGGAGTTTCCTAATAATAGGTTGAGGGGAATTCTCCAGCTATCTAAATTTTTTTGAGTGGTCTATAATTAAAACTATGATCAAGAAAATTTTTGCTCTGCTGGTTTTGCTCACAATTATTGTGAGCGCTTTGGTGATCTTAAGTGAATTCAACTTCGCACCAGAACAGCCTCAAGGAGCGACCATTGATCCAGATTTCACCGAAATTGCATCGGTTTTAAAATCATTGGACCAGGTGACTGCGATAACTGATGCGATCATCCAGAAAGCAGACGGGATAAAGTATCAGGCGGTGGATGTAGCAATCCTGGCATTTAACCCTGCCAAACCAGACCAGAAAGCCTACCTCGTTCCGATTGCCAAATATTTTGAACTCGGAACGCTGCCTGCCTCTCTTACACCGGTTGATCAAGCAGAGCGCGCCGACAAACGCATTTCCGATGGGATCCGAATCTGGGACGAATTATTCCCTATCCTTGATAAATACAGTAAATATATCGGCAAACCATTAACCCCGTTGGTTTTCAACTCAGAAAATGACACCTACCAACAATATTTCGAAAGCCTGGGGTTCTACCGGAATCGTACTGATCCACCCGGCAAGATCCATTTGCTCCCTTATGGATATTGGTGGTATCCCAAAACAGCCACAGGGCCAACACCTGGCCCGATCGGTATTCCTACAATTTTCTCCGTGACCCAGGCTGAAAATCGCATATTAAGCAAGGTGGCGCGCCTCGAAGAATTTGACCCCGGATTTGTCGGCGCCAAGTTGACAGAGGCCTTTGAAGCTCAGGATGCTGAGAAGAAAAAAATATTTGTGATGGTGTTCGATAACATGGCTTTGTATATTGAAGCCTCTGATCCTCGCCAGGTGAAATTGTTACCTGTGCCTGTATTAATCGGTTCACCGGTCCAATCGCTCCAACAACGGAATATGGAACCGGACAACACATTCTTCCAGGTAAACGGCGATCAGGGTTACAACGTGAAAACTATCTTCGCCAACTATGCAGAAACTCACTCTGGCCTGGCGGGCAAACCTATCGGGAATACGAGCAAAACCGAAAAGGGCTTTCTCCAGTGTTTTGAAAATTACTGCCTGGAGACGATTAATGGAATTGGTAAAGATGGCGAACCTGATATTCGGTTGTTACCCTATGGGCGAGAATATCTCAAAATAATCGGTAAAGAGGCGAACCTTCCCATCCAGCCCACACCGACGCCAACCCAGGTACCTTTGCAAAGCCGGAAAACACGCTTAATCTCCTGGCACCAGGCGGCAGATGTCATATCGGGTAAGCCCACCAGCATCGGCGCAGCAGTCTTTCAAAATCTCGATCCCATGGCAAATGTCAATTTATACACCACGATATACTTGCCCGATGGCGGTCAACAGTCGTTTAGCATGCCGCCGACAAACGGCAGTGGAAAAACGCAAGTCGATATAACTGGGTTGAACATTCAGGCGAATTTCTTAAACTATGATGTTTGCATTATCAATAACAATAACGCCAGTGATTTTTGCGTATCGGACACATTCTATTATCGACCTTGAAAAGGCCTAAGAAAGCCGCCGTTCAGGCGGTTTTTTTTATTCTTTGAAATCGGAAAATTCGGCTGGCAGGTGACACAGGTCGATGCTATCTTCGTCGCAAAAGATCATTGCCCGCTCGATCGTGTTGCGTAATTCACGAATATTGCCCGGCCAGTTATGCACCATCAACGCTTGCAAGGCTTTTGGTTTAATATCTTGAATGTTCTGCCCGTTTTTGGCGTTGAAATGCTTGATAAACACCGCCACCAACTCAGGGATATCCTGCTTACGGTCACGTAAAGGCGGAATGACGATATCCACAACTTTCAGACGGTAATATAAATCGCTGCGGAATTCACCGCGCTGCACCAAGGTTGGCAAATCTAAATTTGAGGCTGCCAGGATTTGCACATCTGTGCGGATGAGATTGCCCTGCCCGCCGACGCGATAGAATGAGCCATCGTCCAGAGCGCGCAAGATCTTTGCCTGCATTTCCAAAGGCATCGAGGAAATCTCATCCAGGAATAAAATGCCGTTATCTGCCAACTCCATATGACCCAACTTGCGTTTGTCTGCGCTGGAAAAGGCGCCTGGCTCGCTGCCGAAAAGCTCTGCTTCGAGCAGTGTCGGTTGGATTGCAGCACAATTTAGAGGAATAAAAGGGCGTTCTTTGCGACCGTTGGGAGGTACCATGCGGTGGATGGCGCGCGCCATCATTTCTTTGCCGGTGCCAGTTTCCCCGGAAATCAACACCGAGACGCGCGCAGATGCTGCCCGCCGGGCCAATTCGAGCGCCTTTTGCATCGCCGGGCTCTTCCCGACCACAAAATCCACCTGATTCGCTTGTGCGTGGCGCAGTATTGCCAGCTCTCGGCGCATATAAACAATTTCTTCAGCGCTGGCAAGTTGTTTTTCCAGCTCTGTGATATTGACAGGTTTTTGTAAGAAATAATGCGCCCCGTTCTGCATAGCTTCGACAGCCATATCAATCCGTCCATAACTCGTCATAATGATAACGGGTGGACGGACTGGTAACTGAGCAATTTCGGGTAGTAAATTCAGGCCATGCCCGTCTGGAAGTTGTACATCTAATAACACAATATCTGCGCTGCCTTGCTGCAAGACAGTGCGGGCTTCTTTCATCGTGGCTACATCGATTACATCATATTTGCGAATATTAAGCAGCCCCTTCAAGTTTAAACGGGCATCCTCAACATCTTCGACGATCAAGACAGTCAGGCTCATTTTATTGCTCCAGGTAATTTACTCGCTCACATCAAAATCTCAAATTCATTGCCATTGCGGGCGAAGGAAGGGATCATGATCGAAATAATAGTTCCACCGACTATGCTTTCAACCTGCGCTACTCCTTTATGGGCAGTGGCGATGTTCTTTACAATTGCCAGGCCAATGCCCGATCCTTCCTTCTTTGTGGTATATCCCAGGTTGAAAATTTTGTCACGGGCTGATTCGGAAATACCCGGTCCGGTATCGGAAAACAAAACAACCAGCTGATCAAGTTGGTTAATCACCTTATGTTCTCGAATAGTAATACTCAATAAGCGTTGGGTCTCCTGATCGTTTGCACTCATCGCATCCACGGCGTTATCAAATAAATTGGTAAACATGTGTTCAAGCGCTTTTTCATCGCCTTCAATCACAGTTTCTTGTGCTTCGCAGCGGAAATCACACTTTACCTGATGAATATACATCCGCTGCTGCCAGACAGTCTTTATCAGGCGCGCTAAAAGTTTTTCCAGGTGTAGAGGCCGCATTTTGTACTCATTGGTGCGGATAAAAGAAAGACCCGAATTCAAAACCTCAGCAATGTTATCGCAGTTGACTTGCAGACGCCGGATATTGCTCTGGTAGGGGCTTTCGGAGGGGATGATTTCAGCCAGCAGTTGAAGACCAGTTTTTAAGCTGTTGATTGGGTTTTTTATGTCATGGACAAAACTTGCAGTCATTTCCCCAAAGACTGCCTGGCGTTCCAGTTGATCATTGCGCTTTCGATATTCTTCCAGCTCACTTAGATCCTGAAGAACCAGAGCATAACCAGCCACAGAACTCTTCTCTTTTAGCTGAATCAGGCGGTAATTGGCCAAAAACGAGTTTCCACTGCGTCGGAACAATCGTTCCGTAAAGACCTTGCCCAGATCTTTACTTTGAGATTTCTCGGGCGGTAACGCTGGCTGTGTTCCATCACTGGTCTGATCGCCATCTGGTTTATCTTTATCCACCTGTTCGGCTGGCTCAGGCGTGTCCAGCTTTAATGAACTGCCGATTAATATCCTGGAAAGCTGTTGTCCCTTCACTTCCTCCAACTTATAACCCAGGGCCTGTTCGGCTGCGGTATTTAAATCGACAATTCGTAAATTTGTGTCCAGGATGATGATGCTCTCTTGCAGCATATTCTTGATTAAATTGACCTGCACTTCGTTGCGCCGCAGATCGACCAATGCACCTCGCTGGGATTCTAATAAGGTGTGCACTTGCAAAGCTGAGGAGATGCAGGTTTGCACGACCGGAATGGTTGAATGAATATTTCCCGGCGGTGGTTGTGAACTGGCCGTTACCGCAAGACCATACCAGGCTTTGTGATAGCCCAACGGAATAATTAGCATATATTCCATGCCTGCCAGGACAGCTTTTTGCGGCAGGCCGGTGAGCGTGTTAATTCCTTTGCGCCAGACCTTAACTTCTTTTGCCTGGTTTAAGTAATCAGCCGGGAGGTGGCTCGGTAACCAACCGTCAACCCCGACAGAAATGGCCTTGCGCAGGAGGGGACGAGTGCCTTGAAGATGGTAAACTGCCATGACCTGTGTGTCTAGAATTGCCAGAGCCGCGCCACAGGTTTTGGAAAGGGCGCTGAGTAGATCAGGTTCTTGCAAGCCTTCCGCTAATTCCTGAATATAGGTCAACGTTTCAACATCGGCAGATTGCCGACGACGCAGATCGTTGACGGCTTCAATTGCATCGAATGTCAGGATTGCTAAATTTCCACCTGGATTGAGGAGGGTTAATTTTGCTTCGATTGGAAGAGCCAGGCGGTAACTGGTTTGCAAGTGAGTGGTGAACGGCAGCGAGAGCCTTTCCAACTCAATGTCTAAAAAATTTTCCTTGCCTTCTATGGTTGGGAATAATTGTGACAGGTGAGCGCCAATTAAGTTGGAGAGAACATAACCGCTCAATTCACTCGACCGGGTGTTAGCTAAAGCCACAGATTCATTTTCAAGATCGATCAGCAGGGCGGGTTGAGGCAGCAATTCAAGCATAGTTTCCATTTCGTTTTCACGAAATGTGTACCGCCTGGTTGCCAATATCTTGTTGAGAACAGATGGTTTCCTCATAACCCTTTTCTTTGTGCCTAAATGGCAGTTGCTCTCCGAAGGTGCGCCGGTAAAATCCCTTCCATCATGCGGTATTTGGCAACCGTCCGCCGGGCGACCACAAAACCTTCTTTTTCCAACAATTTTGAAATCGCCGAATCGCTCAGGGGGCGTGTTTCTTTTTCAACAATCAGTTTCAGCGCCGAGCGAATATGCAGACTGCGGTCAAAAAATTTGGCAAGGGGGGCGATATGGCCGTTCGGAAGTTGAACTGCCTTGTCATTCACGGCGCGTGAAATGGTTGATTCGTGCAATTCTAACATTTCTGCGATCGCTGCGCGGGTGAGAGGCGCCAGGTGTTCATCGCCGTGCAGGATGAAATTGCGCTGCAGAATCGTCAACAGGCGCATCATACGAACCAGCGTGTTATTCCGCTGCTGGATGCACTTGATTAACAAGAGAGCCTGTTCTTTGTCTTTCATCCAGTCCTCTCTCTTATTTTCCGGCGCTTCTTGCAGCGCTTTGCGAAACATCGGGTTCACCCGCAATGTGCCGGCGTAAGGCATTGCAATTTCCACCATTAAGGCAGGCTCTTGCGAACCGGTAGTTTTATCGGCATTCATCAGTTTGCTGATGATAACATCCGGCGTATAATAAACCCCTTCGCCTGACCGGTGACTGTTGTTATGTGCGGCGCTGTCACCCCAATGTGCCCGCGCCGGGAACGGATTAAGGTTCTGAGCGACAAAACGGGCAATTTCCTTGCTGTCTTTTAATGAAACTCCCAGTAAGCGTGCCAGCTCCCCGTATTTGTGATGGCTGAGCAGATCCATGCCCTGGGCGACAGCTTCGGAGGCAAAGGGTGGAACCGCTTGAGATTCGGCCAGCACCTCAAGCTGCACAAGCATCGCTTCTTGTGAACTGGGTGATCCGACTCCCAAAGGCTCAGCATGTTGGATCAGGCTCAATACTTTCCTGGCTACACTCAATGAAACCCGTTGGTAGCGGGCGATTTCGACGAGAGGTGTTTGCAGTAAGCCGTCCTCATCCAATGAATTTAATATGTGCGCGGCTACCAGTTGTTCGTTACGCGGCAGCTCGGCGGCTACCTGGCGCAATACAAATTCGGCCAGGGTGGTTGTTTCGGCGGTGTAATCTTCCGCCGAAACTTCCTCCTCCCCAGCATGGCTGCCGCGAGGTGTAAAAAACTCTTCGCGATGGGTGCAGTAAACCAACGGGTTATCCGCGGTTGCACTGCGGGGATTGCAGCACACGGGACAAGGTCCACGCCCGCGCAGCAACCGGTTACACGTAGGGCAGTGGTTTTCCTCCAGCAATTCTAAGGCAGGGTTATTGGCCAGCTCCGATTCGACCCGCTGCTGCAGCTCAGCAGATGTGAGCTCCAGGAGTGACATTGTCTGGGCAAGGTGGGCGGTTGTGGTTGGCGCAGTTCTTACATTTGTGGAAAGCCGGTGAATCAGCATATGCTTACTCCTAAGTATAGTCGGTTTCCTGTAGGTTGCAAGAAGTATGCCAATATTGAGGTCAGGTAATTTGTGTCGAAAATCACATCATATACCTGACATTTGCAAATTTAGTTTGTGCTAGAATATTTAAGAGCAAGTTCTTTGCCAATTCATAGAATTCGCGAGGTAAAAATATGCTTCGTTCTTTCTTCATCTACCTTTCCAAAGCTGTATGGGCACGTAAATTAATCACCGGCTGGTCTTTCTCATGGAAAATGGCTAGACGATTCATCGCAGGTGAAAAATTAGACGATGCAATTAAAGTGATACAGGCTTTGAATGCAAAGAACATCAACGCGACACTCGATCACCTCGGTGAGCACACTGACAGCGCCGAAGCAGCTCGATCAGCGACAGGAGATATTATCCAGGCGTTGGATGCCATTCAGACAGCCGGCGTACGCGCTAATGTATCGATCAAGCTCACTCAAATTGGTTTAAAAGTTTCCACTGATTTGTGTGCACAGAATTTACAACAGATCCTGGCTCATGCAGGCGAATTAAATAATTTTGTGCGAGTTGACATGGAAGATACTCCCGTGACTGATATCACGTTGGATATAATGCGCCAGGCAAGAGCAAAGGGTTTCACCAATGTTGGGATTGTAATTCAATCCTATTTATACCGCAGCAAGGATGATATCAGCGCTTTACTGCGGGACGGCGTGACGGTGCGCTTGTGCAAAGGCGCCTATAAAGAGCCTGCCGAACTTGCATTTCCGAAAAAGAGCGATGTGGATGCCAATTACGATACTCTGGCAGACATGTTGTTGACCGCTTCGGCAGAGCCTGGCGCCCCGCGCTTAAGCAGCGATGGGCGTTTCCCACCCATTCCTGGCCTGGCTACCCATGATGAGAAACGCATTCTCCACGCCAAAGCGTTTGCCAAATCACTGAACCTGCCCAAGACAGCCCTGGAATTCCAGATGTTAAATGGCATTCGCCGTGATATTCAAGAATCTTTAGCCGCGGAAGGGTACCCGGTTCGCATTTATGTGCCATACGGCACCGAATGGTATCCGTATTTCATGCGCCGCCTGGCTGAACGCCCGGCCAATGTGTGGTTCTTTATATCGAATTTCTTCCGAAAATAAATTGATCTTCTTGCAGACGATGCCCCTGGTCTGCGACACATGGGACGCCGTTTGTTTTGATTCATGTTTGCTGGCATGTTATAACTGAACCAATTCCGGGTGCTGATCGTAAACTCATTGGAGCATCGCGCGAAAACAAACCTGGAGACCAGTTATATGCAAATAGCGGATGTTGTTTCATCCACAACAGATAAAATTGGGAAAACAAAACCGAGGATCAACCGCTGGGGCGATTGGCAGGCGGCTCTGCTTTTATTTGCATTACTGGCAGCGGCTGGTTCCCGCCTGACGGCAACGCATTGGACCGAAGACCTGGGGATCATCCAGACGGTTGCCTTCTTGGGCTGCCTGGCCGGTTTGGCGTTGGGGCAAAGCATTTTTTCAAAGCGCCTGACTGGGTTGTTTGCATTTCTTTACGGCTCATTTGTTGTTCCCTGGCAGTTGGGCCTGACTTTGAATGGGATCAATGACTGGAAAGAGCGTTTATGGAGCATGGCTGGCCGGCTGCAAATTATTCTGGAAGATATTTTCCGTCAAAGGGCAGTAGAAGATAACTTGTTTTTTCTTTTCCTGATGGCCGCCTTATTCTGGTCGTTGGCTGTTTGGGCAGGGTATTCAATGGCGCGCTATGGAGAACCCTGGCGGGTGGTTTTGCCTGCCGGGCTAACTATGTTTGTTATTGATTTATTCGATCCCTTGCTTTTCCGCCGCTCATGGTACCTGGCAATTTACATTTTTCTTGCGCTGCTCATCGTGGCGCGCATGGCATTTTTGCAGCGTCGCAAAGGATGGCAGCAGAGGCGGGCGTATATCCCTTCGGATATCGGATTTGATGTCAGCCGTTTCTCTGTACTACTGGCTCTGCTCATCGTGTTGGTTGCATGGAATCTCATCTCTTTTAACCGCACACTGCCTGGGATTTCAGATGTTTATAATGTAATTCGCGAGCCTTACCTTGGATTGAAGGATAAATCCTCGTTCCTTTTTGCCGCCCTGCGCGCTTCGCTCACTCAGGTCGTGGATTTTTACGGCAATTTCCAAACACTCGGCTTAGGCGCGCCAAAGTCAGATCAGGTCATCATGACAGTTGAGGCACCGGCCAATCCCTATCCAGGTGCGCGCTTTTATTGGCGTGCCCATTCCTACGATATATATCAAAATGGACAGTGGAATACCGGTATCTATCTAACAGAAGCGACAAATCCAGCGACTGGCGATTTGCCAGTTGGTGGGTTGTTCGGCCGCACGGAAGCGGAATTTGTTTTCCGCCCATTGACTGCCATTGTCTCGGTATTTGTCGCTTCGCAGCCTGTCTGGTTCAGCCGGACGGGCGTGATGCAGTACGAAAGCCATTCGGATGGCACTGTGGATGTAGTAAACATCAAGGCCAATCCGTATATTCATCCTGGCGAGCGCTATTACGTTCGTTCCTTCTTGAGCTCGTTCACCCAAAAGCAGCTGCGTGAAGCGGGCACTACCTATCCGTATTGGGTTTTGCAGCGCTACCTACAGCTTCCTGAGGATTTGACTCCGCGCACCCGCGAGCTGGCGCTGCAGATAACTGAAGGAAAAAAGACCCCTTACGACAAAGCTCAGGCGATCACTGACTGGCTACGCACGAATATTAATTACCAGGAAGTGATTGACTCTCCGCCGCTCAGACAGGATGCGATTGATTGGTTCCTGTTTGATTATCGCAAAGGCTTCTGCAATTATTACGCAACGGCTGAGGTTCTTTTATTGCGTTCTTTAGGCATTCCGGCGCGCTGGGTGGTTGGTTATGCCCAGGGTACTCGCCAGTCGATCGTTCAACCAACGTCAGCGGCTTCGCAAGCGGTAAGTGAAAAGGCCTCTCCCGATACAGTTTTATTCAGCGTCACCGAAAAAGACGCCCACGCCTGGCCTGAAGTGTATTTTCCGGGCTACGGATGGGTGGAATTCGAACCAACGGCATCGCAACTGGCGATTAACCGGCAGTCAGGTGAAGAAGCCGCAGCCTCCTCGACTGAAAATGGCCTGCTTCCCAAGCGGAATTTTCCTCAAGAGGAGCCTGGCGTCACTCCCTTGCCCACCTCGCGCCCAAATTTGCCCGCTCCTGAGGCAGGCATTTCGCTGGGGACTGTGATTTCAATTGTAAGCTTGGTTGCGGCATTGGTAATTATCGGAATTGTGTTGTTGTCACGTCGAAGTCCGGCCATTCTGGCCAGTTTGTGGGTGCGTTTTGCAGGTGAAGATGCCCGCCTTGTGCAAGATTGGCAGGAAGAGGGTATTTCGATATGGGAGCAGTTCGAACGCGGCCTTGCCCTGCTGGGTAAAAGAGCGGGAGAAAAGTTATCCCAGGCAGGCATTCCTCTGCCCGGCTTCATCGAACGCTGGTTTACTCAAAAATTGCTGCCGGTGGCGGCGCAGGCATACCAGGAAATGAATAACACATTGCGCTGGTTGGGTAAACGCCCACTGGTCAGTGATACGCCTGCCGAAAGGGCGCGGGCGGTTATTCAATTGATACCTGAAGCCAGCCAACCGGTTGAGTCGCTGCTGGCCGAATATCAAAATGCCTCATTCAGCCAAAAAATTCCTGATCTGCGTGCAGCGCGCCTTTCTGCACGCCAACTGCGGATGCTGACGCGCAGAAAGTGGATAGGCAAATTCTTCCAGCTAAAAGACAACCTCAAAGGTTAATGTCTTGGTACTGGTCGGCAAATAGCGCCGGCGTTCCACCTGTATGCCAAAACATCACATTTTCTCCTGGGCGGAAAAAGCCTTGCCGGTGCAGATTGATCAAGCCGGCGGCTGCGCGGCCTGTATAAACTGGATCCAACAATATGCCTTCCTGCCGGGCAAAGAGCTGAACAGCCTCTTTTTCTACCGCTGTCATCACGCCATATCCCGGTGTGATGAAATCGTCATTGACCAGGATCTCGTCGAGTGATAATCGCAGGGGAGCATCGAAAAGCTGCAATGTTTGATTTGCCAGGTCGGCCACGCGTGATTTGAGCACATTCGCCTTTTCATCAATGCTGATTCCCAACACCTTGCAAGGGGTGGGAAACAGTTTAACCCCAGCCGCCATGCCGGCCTGAGTACCGCCAGACGAAGATGCAAAAACAATCCAATCGGGAACAGGTATGCGCAGTGAAGAGTCGACGCATTGGTCAACCAATTCTTTAATAGCATATGCATAGCTGGCTGCCCCTGTGGGGCTTGATCCGCCGTAAGGGATCAGAAAAGGACGCCGGCCTGCTTCCCAGGCTCCCTCGAATGTCTGTTTCAATGTTTGATCGCGTACTGCACGTTCCGTCCACACGATTTCTGCTCCCAGCAGCTCATCCAGTAGGACATTACCAGAAGTATGGCCAGGTTGGTTGCCAGCCAGGACTAAAATGCACTGCAAGCCAAAATGTGCTGCTGCTGCTGCCGTCTGGCGGCAGTGGTTAGATTGCACCGCCCCGGCAGTCACCAGGGTTTGAGCGCCGTTAGCCTGGGCCTGGGCAACCAGGAATTCCAATTTACGAGTCTTATTGCCGCCCAACGCCAGGCCTGTCTGGTCGTCTCGTTTAATCCACAAGTTGGGTCCTCCCAGCGCTGCAGAGAGGCGTGGCATGGGTTCGATCGGTGTTGGCAGGTGAGCCATCCGGGCACGAGGTAGGGTGTTCATATTATCTCCTTGAAGTTATTGCGAGGCGGTAAACTGGCGGGTGCGGTCTTTGCCCCGCCTGCGCATCCAGTCTAGAAAACGCGGCAGCGTTCGTGTGTATAAATGATAGAGGAAGGGCTGGACAGGCATATCCCAGGCGCCAAGGTAGCGGGTTACTCTGCCGCCCAAGCCTTGCTTGAAGCGGTATACTCCCCACATGGGGTCGGATTCCTCGAAAATATCTGGGGCTCCCCATAAATCATACCAAAGACAGCCAGCGCGTTTCATCGCACGCATGGCTTCCCACTGAAGTAAGTAATTGGGCATTTTTTCCCGCTGGGTGTCACTGCTCATTCCATACATGTACCAGGCACGCTCGCCAAAGTGGAATAAGATCACACCGCCTAAAGTCTCTCCATTGGCTTCGGCAACCAATACCGTTGCCAGACCGGCCTGCAGGAATGCCCGCCAGGCCGTCAGGTAATACGATTCTTCGCGGATCACGAAACCATCTCTGACAGATGTTTGTGCATATAACCGGTACAACAGGCGGAGATCATCTTCGCCACCTTTGCGGACCAACACGCCTTTGCGCTCAGCCAGCCGGATGTTGTAGCGCGTTTTTTGCTTCATGCCGTTGAGCAGGCTCACTTCGTCGCCGCGCAAATCCACGAGTACCGTATTGCGGAACTGGATTTGTTCGTCAGAAAATCTCCAACCTCTTTCTTGAAGCTCGGCCTGGACTGCCAGGCCAACCGGATTTTCCACAGCCTCCTGAGAACCCGGCTCACCGGTTCCGATGATTACATCCGGGTCAATCTTGATAAAAATTGCCCCCTGGCGTCGGGCGATCTTAACCAGATCATCGAACACCTGGCTGCGCAAACCGGCATCCTGCCAATCGAGCAAGGGGCCTTTTGGTACATACAACACCCGTAGGCGAGCGGCAAAACCGCCAATTGGAATACTGCGCTGTAAAATTAGCGCCATCGCCCGTGTAGACATTGTATTATTTTCGGCGCTTGATTCCAGGATGTATGGCAAGGCTTGCCAACCGTTTTGGGCCTTGACGTGCGCCCATTCTCGGGTTTGCAGGGCGTGCGGGGATGGCATACACGCCAACCGTTTGTTCCATTCAGGAGGCAGGTTTGCTTTCATCCGGCTCACTCGATACTGCGTTGACTGCGCCAGAGATAGGCTGTGTACGCCAGACGATTGTACACACGATCGTAAGGCCCAGCCGCGCGGCACAGATCGCCGCCGAAGCCGCGCTTGAACCGATACACCCCCCACAGACCTGAGGCTGCTTTTTGTTCATCCATAAAGCCAGCTTCCAGTTCGGGCAGGCTGGCATCGGGTACACCCCACAAATCATATTCCTGGCTGCCATTCATTTTAGCCCAGCGCATAGCTTCCCATTGGACAAGATAGGGAGCCATCAGCTCCCGGTGATCGTTAGAAGAAGCTCCATACAGATACCAGGCGCGCGCTCCGCGGCGGAAAACCATCAAAGCCGCCAGGGACTGGTCGTTGAAGTGAGCGTCCAGCAGTTCGACCAATCCCAATGGTTGAAAGGCGGCAAAAACGCTGCTGAAATACGCACGGCTGTGTACACCAAAACCATCCCGTTTTCCTGTCAGCGCCATCATCTGGTAAAACTTTTCCAGATCGTGGCTGGCGTTGATCTGCACACCACGCCGTTGAGCGAGGCGGATGTTATAGCGCGTCTTTTGCTTCATCCTTGCCAGGATCTGCTCGTCGCTGCCCTTTAAATTAATGACTACGGTGCGTCGGGGTTGAATGGTGAGCTGGCTGGCCATAAATCCTGGCGGGCAAATACCAGGCGTAGATTGTAGTGAAAAAGAATTATCCACAGCATTCGCATCGTTGATCGGCAGGCGCTCTTGCCACAAATCAGGCTCGATCTTGCACAAAACCGCGCCGCCCGCTCGGCACAATCCATCGAGGGATCGCCAAAATGGCGCCAGTGTTTCGGAATCGAAGGCCAAAGTCGCACTGCAAACCGGGCCTTTGGGAATGTAAGCCATGCTGAAACCAGGGAAAGCCTGGCGAAATAAAATTTGCGCCCCCACGCCGCGGCCCGGCCCGGGCACCACCATCCGCTCCACCCGCCAGCCAAATTTGGCTTTCAAATCACCCCATGCGCCAGTCTGCAGTAAATGGGCTTGCGGATGATACGCCATGAAATCGTCCCATTCAGTTTTGGAAACGCGCGCCGGGTTTGCGGTGATTTTCTTCCAGATTGGAGGCATTGTTTCACTACACCAGCGTGCTGATATCGCGCGTTTGAATGCTGTTGATTGCCGCATTGGGGATCATGGACCGCAATCGGTGGATTATCTCCTCGGAACCGCCATGTTCCGCCAGCGAGATCAGCTCTTTCACATCCTGTTCCAGGTTTGCTCCCGTATAACCTCGGCTTTCGTCTACAGCCAAAACATCTGGGTGGCTGGTTGGCACAGGCTGATCGCCGTCTTCCCACAACTCTTCGCTCAGCTTTTCACCAGGCTTTATACCGGTAAAAACAATTTCGATATCTTTCCCAGGTTCCAATCCCGATAGGCGGATTAAGTCTTCTGCCAGGTCGATAATCCGAATTTGTTCACCCATGTTCAAGACAAAAGTGGCGCGGCCGCTGTCCATTGCAGCAGCCTGCAAGACCAGGTGTACCGCCTCTGGAATGGTCATGAAGAAGCGCCGCATTTCTGGGTGAGTAATCGTCACCGGGCCGCCATTTGCGATCTGGCGCTTCCAGCGCGGTATAATGCTGCCCCGGCTGCCAAGCACATTGCCAAAACGGACAACCGAGAAAGGTTTGCTCCATCGTTGCGCTGCGTCTAGGACGATCATTTCAGCGATCCGTTTGCTAGCGCCCATCACACTGGTCGGGCGAACAGCCTTGTCCGAGCTGATCATAACCAATCGTTCGACATTGGTTTGGACAGACAGTTCAACGATATTGAGCGTGCCCAAGACATTGTTCGTTATCGCTTCTTGAGGATTGAATTCCATCAAACCGACATGCTTGTGCGCGGCGGCGTGAAACACAACTTGCGGTTGGTAGCGGTTGAAGATCTGCCGCATGCGCTCCAGGTTGCGCACATCGGCGATTTCTGCAAATACCTGAAGTTGAGAAGCAGTTTCGTTCAGATCAATTAATATCTCAAAAATACTGTTTTCGCCATGTCCGATCAAGACAAGCTCTGTCGGCTCCCAATGTGCAATCTGGCGGCAAAGTTCTTTACCGATCGAACCACCGGCGCCAGTCACCAAGATTCGTTTCTTGGTAAGGCGGCGCTGGATTAACTCGTTGTCGATGCGAATTGGGTCGCGGCGCAGAAGGTCGGTGATGTCAACCTCGCGCAGTTGGCTCACATTCAGTTTGCCACCTAAAAGCTCAGGCAGGCTGGGCAGTGTGCGGAATGGTATACCGCTTTTGCGGCACATTGTCGCTAATCCGCGGATAACCTGCCCGGGCGCGCTGGGCATAGCAATGATCACCTCATCAGCTTGGTACTGCTTGATCACCTCGGGGAGCTGAGGCAGGGTGCCTGCCACGCGCACCCCGAGGATCTCTTGTTGAAGTTTGGCTGGATCATCATCTAGATAGCATACAGGAATCAAGCCCGGTCCGCCTGTCTCACCGCGGTTGGTTTTTTGCATCTCGCGCACAGCCATTACGCCTGCGTCACCTGCGCCGACGATTACCACCTTGCGACCCCGCAGATTGTTGCCCTTTCGCAGACCACTGCCAATCAGGCTCGTCTGGCTTTCCGCAATAATGCGAGCCGCAAAACGCAGGCCGCCGACTGAGACAAGCGACGCCAACCAATCAATGAAGATGACATAACGTGAAAAGCCAGGAAAGACCGGAAAGATTTGGAGTGTAGCAATGACCATGAATACCAATAAGGATGCCGTTGTGACAGCAACAGCGATCAATTTTAATTCCTGGATGCTGGCGTACACCCAAACCCGGCGGTATAAGCCGAAAGCATAATAGACCAGCGGTTTGATGACCAATGAAACGCAAATCATCACCAGCGCGCGCGGGGCATGGTCGATCAATAATGGCCCGAAACCCAGGCGCAGCACAAAACTTCCCAAGACAGAGGCAACGATCAGGAATAAATCGCCAAAGAAAATATTGCGATTGCGAAAGAAAACCTGAGGATTCATCTTACCTTCCGCGCAATCCAAAGATCATTGCTGGGGTCCTCAAGATAACCATGACGTCCGTCCATAGACTGCGCTTCTTAATGTAATACAAATCGTACTCCAGCTTGATAATCGTTTCATCGATAGTGGCGGCATAACTTTGGTTCACCTGCGCCCACCCCGTAATGCCGGGCTTGACGAGCAGGCGCGCCCGGTAAAACGGCACCTGGCCTTCAAACCACTCGACCAACTCCGGTCTTTCGGCGCGTGGTCCAACGATGCTCATCTCGCCGCGCAATACATTGACAAACTGCGGGATTTCATCCAGGTGGGTTTTCCGTAAAAAGGCGCCAACCCGCGTCGCCCGCGAGTCGTTTTCTTTTGCCCAGCGAGGCTGGCCATCTGGTTCAGCGTTTTGTACCATCGTCCGAAATTTGAGGATTTCATAATGCTGCCCACCGCGTCCCAAACGCACCTGGCTGTATAAAACCGGGAATCCGGTATCGATCAGTATCGCCAGATACACGAAAGGAATCAAGGGCGAAACAATGATCAGGAACAACAAGCTTCCAAAGATATCCACCAATCTTTTGGCGATATCGTAGTACACATTGCCGCGCATCTGATCGACAAAATTTCGCAGAATCCAATCTGCTTCCAGGCAGCGGATCGGAATGCGACCGAGCAGTTCTTCATAGGCAACCGGCATACGGGTGATTTCGATGCCAGCTTCTTGTGCTTCCAACAAAGCCTGAAACATGCCGCTTTGCATTTTGCCAGAAATCGCCACAATCAGATCGGTGACTCGCAGATCTTCGATAATTTTGTGCATTTCCACGCTGCTGCCCATCACAGGCCAACCTTCTATGGTGGTGTGTATTTTGGCTGGATCATCATCGATGATACCCACCATGATAAATGGCGAGGGGAACATATCCTTGATGATATGCAGAAGGATTTGACCAGTCTCGCCGCCCCCAACCAACAAGACGCGCCGCATAAAATGTGGCGCGGTGAAAACACGGATATATATCATGCGCCACACCAGGGTCAGGATCAATGCGGCCGCATAAAAAGCAAAAACGCCGCGCCGGGGCATGGTGCGCGGCGGCAGGTAGAAGTATATTGCCATGTAGATGGTCAAGGCGATGAAGGCAGCAAAAGCCAGGCCTTTGAGCGTTTCGTTTTCATCAGCCGCTCGATTTTGATCGTACAACGCAGAAATCAGAATAAGGAAGGTTCCTGGCAGTAAGTAAAACCAGACAGGGGTTTGCAAAATAAAATCCAAAGAGAATTCTCGATTAGCATCAGCCACAGCCCAAATGTACAAAGCCACAATCAATGCGCACACCTGCATGGCTAGATCACCGACCATGAGCAGAGCGCGGCGTTCACGAGGGCGCAATTTCAATGGAGTAGGATACCGGACAGCTTTTATGGGTGACATGGTTTTTTAACCAGGCGTACTTGTTGAATCATTTCTTTTGATCGAAGGGCTTCCGCTGCCGAACGGCAAGGTTGCCAGACTCCACAATAATGCACTTCCCCAGCATAGATGCATCACAGAAATAGCGAGAGGCATGCCGATCAGTAAGGATAGATCACGGCGGGTGGATGCTGTTTTCAAGCTGGCCGAGAGCAAGGTTAATAAGTATAAACCAATTTCTGCGAAAAACAACCAGCCGGCTGGCGACCATGAGAAACTGAGCAGGCACAAGCCGGCTAAACTGAGGGCAAATAACGGCGGCGCCATCTGTCGCCAGCGAAGACTTTGTGGATAACGCGCCAACATGCGTCCTTTCCAATAGCCATATCTCAGGTATTGGCGCGCCAGAGAGAGCAAATTGGGTCGAGCAAAATACACTGAGCGGATCGAGGGATCCAGCCATACACGTCCGCCGCTCTGCCGTATGCGAGTATTGAATTCATAATCCTCGTTCGAAAGCAGAGTTTCATCGAAGTATCCAATCCGATCAAATAAACTGCGTTTGAATGACCCAAATGGGGCGGTATCTACCTCACGCGCCTGGTTGCCGAACCGGTAAAATGCATCGCCAACGCCCAAGGGGTGGGCCGCGGCAGCCGCAATCGATCTGGCGATCCAGGTGGGTTTTTCGCCTGGTTGGCTGTGAGGTTGGATTTCCCAAACACCACCCACGTTATCGCCTTTGCCCGCCTCCAGCAGATCGATGCACCTGGCTACATAATCAGCTTGCGGGACTGAATGCGCATCAAGACGGATTATATAATCTCCGCGCGAAGAACGGATCGCCAGGTTCAAACCTGTTGGTATATGGCGTTGTGGATTGTCGATGACACGCAGGAGAAGCTCAGGATGGGAGTGTTGAAATTTTGCAATGCACTCGCGTGTTTGGTCCGTCGACCTGCCATCCGCAATCACTACCTCGAGGTTCTTTAGAGGATATGTTTGGGCGCAAATTGCACTCAAAAGCAGGCTGATCGTGGCTTGCTCGTTGTAACAGGGGATGATGATGGAAACAAACGGTATCATAGCTGCTTATTTGCGGATTTTGCCAGTCATGGAGATGGCTGGCGGAGCAACGGGCAGTTTTACCACGAAAACACTGCCTTGGGAGGCAGAATCTCCCGCGCCGTGCGGGGCCGTCTGGTTGTAAACGCTGATCACACCGCCGTGGGCCTGAACAATTTCGCGCGCTATCGCCAATCCCAATCCAACGCCGCGCCGGTTGCCTTGCGGGGTGTTCACCGCCCGGCTTTTGTCAACCTGGTAAAACCGATCGAAAATTTTCTCCAAATCATCGGTGGGGATCCCCGGACCGCTGTCACACACTTGCACTTCCACGTAATTATTTTTGACCAGCAAGTTTAACCGAACGGCGCTCCCGTTCGGGCTGTATTTCAAGGCGTTATCCACCAGGTTGGAAAAAACCTGCGCCAGCCGGTCACGATCGCCGGTGACCATGGCGGTCATCGGTAAATCCGTTTGCATCGTGATATCTTTTTGCCTGGCCTGGGGTGTAAACTGACCGGCAATCTGATCCACCAGGATAGCCAGGTCGATTGGTTTGCGCTCAAACTCAACAATTTTCGCATCCAGCCGCGCAATTTCGAGCAAATCCAGCACCATGCGGTTCATCCGTTCGGCTTCGCTGTGAATGATTTGAGCAGCTTTTTGCAGGTCTTCCGGGCGGCTGGCTGTTCCATCTAAAATCGCCTGGGAAAATCCCTGGATGGAGGTGAGAGGTGTTTTGAGGTCATGCGACACATTGGCGATGAAATCGCGCTGCGATTGCTGGCTGGCCTGCACACGCTGGGCCATCTCATTGAATGCTTGACTGACTTCCTGGACTTCACTCGGCCCTTGGATGGACAAAGGAGAAAATTTTCCATTACTCATGGCGCGTACCGAAGCTGCCAAATTTCTGAGCGGCTTGGTAATCCATCCAGACAACCAAATCGCGAGTAACAGAGCTACGATCAACGCAAAAACACCAGCTTGAGCCAAAGGCGCTAAAAAAGCTTCTTCCTGGATGAACTGCGCCAGCGTCAGGCGCAAACGCGGGCTGGAAACGACCAGAACATTGCCATCCGGCAGATAACGAGCAGAATAAATCCAGAATTTTCCACTTGAATCGCGGTAATCCAGAGTTGCACGGGTTGGATTGGAGAGGTAAGCTGCCGGAGGTAGAGGTACCGAGCCTTGTTCAGGGCGCGTGTCAGCAATCGAATTGCCATCCGGGCTCAAAACCGTCAGGCGGACGTTGAGCGCTTGATCAACACGCTGCGCAGCCGCAAGCAACCGATCGATATTTTTGGCGGGCGGCAAGCGCTCTGCCTGGGAGAGGAAAATGGCGTAAATATCCAGCCGCAAGGTGAGCAGGCGAGCGGGAGTTGGGTTGCGCGCTGCATATACCACCAACCCTCCTGCGATGATGCACAAAACGCCCCCGACCAGCAGGGCAAAACTCAGCCATAAACGCGCTCGCAGCGAGTGCATCATCCTACCAGTTTATATCCGTCGCTGGTGACTGTTTCAATCGATATTTTGCTGGGCATAAGTTTTTTCCGAAGTTGCCCGATGTGCACATCCACTGTCCGCGTTTGCCCAGGATAATCATACCCCCAGGCCAGGTTTAGCAATTGATCGCGCGTCAATACCAGGCCCTTATGCTCCATCAGCACCCACAACAGGTTAAATTCCTGGTGGCGCAGTTCAACCGGCGCACCCTGAACGGTGACTTCACGGCTGGCCGGATCGAGACGCACATCTCCCACCTGCACAGCCTGATTGGCCGCTGGAGAGGCGCTCTCACTGCCGCGCCCGCCGCGTCGCAGCAGCGCCTTGACACGGGCAGTCAGTTCACGCGGGTTGAAGGGTTTGGTCATGTAATCATCTGCGCCCATTTCCAACCCCAAAATTTTATCGATATCCTCGTCACGAGCAGTCAGCATCAGCACCAATGTTTGGTTCTTCTCCGTTCTCAGGCGGCGCAGGACCTCTAAGCCATCCAGGCCAGGCAGCATGATATCGAGAATTACCACAGCTGGGTGCAGGGCTTTGATACTGGTCAGGGCTACCGGGCCGCTCTCAGCACAGGCCACACGGAAATTTTCCCGCTCTAGGTACATTTGGACCAACTGCAGGATATGAGCTTCGTCGTCAACAACCAGGATCAATTCGCCTGCCATAGGCCTGTCTACTCCAGGATGGCGATAGCCTCGATTTCCACCAAGCCGCCCTTAGGTAGACCGGCTACTTCGACAGTCGAGCGGGCAGGTGGATTTTCGCCAAAGAATGTGGCATACACCCCGTTCATGGCGGTGAAGTCCTTCATGGACTGGAGGAATACGGTGGTTTTTACCACCTGCCCCATATTAGCTCCAGCTGCTTCCAGTACGCCGCGAATATTGGCGAGCGCCTGGCGCGTTTGCGCTTCTACACCGCCATCGACCAGGTTTCCGCTGGCCGGATCAAGCCCAAGCTGACCGGCTGTGTAGATGAAATGACCCGAACGGATGCCGGCTGAATATGGACCGATCGCTTTCGGAGCGTTGTTGGTAGAAATGACTTGTTTTCCCATGATTGTTCTGCCTTTCTATTCAAATTTTAAGAGCTGCAGCACATCGTCGAGCGCTGCCTGAAATACCTCATCCATGACTGCCTGAGCTGCACGATACGGCCCGCCAAAACTTCCATCGCCATAAACCTGGCGTGCCTGGTGAGCGTTCATTAAACCCGGAACACGCGGCGCTTGCTTGCTGCCCTCGGGAGTATCACCCACGCGGGTGAACGAAAAATTTTCAAGCCAGGAGGCATGGCTGGGTTTCAAGCCATGCTTGACGGCGACTGCCTCAACGGAATGTGAAACCCACCAGGCATACCAGGCAATATGCAAATCGGGTAAGCTGTTGGCGGTTTCGTACAGGCGAGCGCGTGCTCCATCATTGCCTCCGTGGCCGTTCAGCACCAGGATTCGCCGGAAGCCGTGCCCATAGGCCGAACGCACCAGGTCTTCCACCACATCTAACAGTGTGGAGATGCGCAGACTGAGGGTACCAGGGTAAGCGAGAAAATAAGGCGAAGAACCAAAATTCAATGGCGGCGCTACCAGGACACCCGTCTGTTGGCTGGCTGCATCAGCCAAAGCCAGCGGGATGTGAACATCGCTGAGCAGGCTCAGGCTGGCGTGCTGCTCACAGGCCCCCAATACCAACATCAGGCGGTCGTCAGATTGCAGGTAGCTTTCGACATCCGTCCAATTCAAATCTTCAAAACGCACAGGTCATCTCCTGATGAGATTTCTTTTTTAATGAGTGAATGTATTTTAAAATCCAAGCGGAAAACCTCATCTTTGTAGTGAAAACATTCGGACGAGTGCTTGTTCAAGGTCATTATACATCAGCCGAAAGCATACGGTAAAATTGATGGCAAGCCCGTTTCGGATGATTTTCCATTTTCGGAGGTTTTCATGCTTCTCCCTGATTACTGGCTAACTTTACCCCTGAAAAGCCCCGATCCCGCTGCTCGATCAGCTTTTGAAGCGCTCTGGGAAACGGCTATTGCCCCAGGAGGCAATCATGCGGTGGCTTACCATTTACCTTTTCCGCTGTGGCAGTTTTTGTGCTTCCTGGCTGATGAAAAAGGCCTGGCTTTGCACGGCACTCCGGCAGGCGATATCGCCGTTTTCGAACCGCGGCAGTCAAATGATCGCAATGAATTTGGCAATCAAAAAGCAGTTTACGCCGCCGGTGATGGTTTGTGGCCAATGTACTTTGCCATTCTGGACCGTCAGAAGTATCCAATGACTCTGGTGAATGCCTGCATCCGCCTGGCAGACGCTCAAGGCCAGGTTCTAGGGCCTTATTATTTCTTTTCGATCAGTGAAACTGCCCGGGAGCGCCAACCGTGGAGAACTGGCTGGGTATATGTGATGCCTGCTGATACATTTATGCGCATGCCATCGTTGGCTTTCGGCCCGTATGAAGTGCAGGTTCCTCAACTGGCAAGCCTGTTGCCGGTTGAGCCCCTGGCTCGCCTGGAGGTGCGACCTCAAGACTTCCCATTTCTCGAACAGATCAGGTCGCATGACGACGCTCGCCTGGGGGATTACGCCGAAGCGCTTACCTCCGGCGGTCCTCTGCCTGGTTAACCAATGATAAAATTGGATCCTTTTGGTATAAATTGCACATACTATGATCAAAAAGGAGTAATCCATGAAAAAATCACCGATGCTGCGAAAATTGTGCTCCTCGACCCTCGCCATGGCGAAAATGTAGAAATTACTGATCCCTCATTGGTGGGTTTTCTTGCCTTTGCGAACTTGAGCAGTGTGCTTCAGGAGGCTCCTCAAATAACAACGCCTGGTTATGAGATCGTGCGTTACTGGCCGAATGGGCCATTCGATCATTTCCATGCCGGGCTTGATTCTGCTCGGCGCTTCGTCAGCAGCGTTGGTGGCGATCGTGTTCTTGAGTTTTGTGTATTGTGTTCTTCTACCGGCCTGGAAAAAGGCCAAGCCTGGGGGCGAGAATCAAATTCCATCACATGGATAGATTCCAATGTCTTTATGATGAATGTCACTGTTCCGGTTGCTATTCATCAGAGGCGCACTTAACTGGCCTTAATGCTGACAATCTTATGGTAAAATGCAACTGTTAAGCTGGTGAAGTGTTTCACACGTCAGAAGCATAAAGCTTGCATATCTCCGGGGCTTCCCTGGAACATAAGGAGCGTCCATGCTGGTTAATGATTGGTTATTCATTGGCATCTTTTTCCTGATCGTGGCGGTTTTTCCTGGCGCGCCGATCCTGATTGCTGGCTTGCTGGCGCCAAAGCGGCCTACGCCGGCCAAGTCAGAAACGTATGAGTGCGGTATAGAAACCGTTGGGGACACCTGGGTGCAGTTCCGGGTGCAATATTATGTGTTTGCCCTGACGTTCCTGGTGTTTGATGTCGAACTGGTGTTCCTTTTCCCCTGGGCAGTAGCGTTTAATCAAATTCCCCTGGCAGGAGTCCTTTCCGGAATTGTCTTTGTGATGATCTTGTTTGTTGAGCTCCTGGCTGCCTGGCGGAAAGGCGTCCTGGAGTGGGTCTAACCCACGTTTTTCGAAGCACATAAGGCTGAAGGATTTATTCCCTCAGCCTTTTGTTTGTCATTATCGTCATTCATTTCCGGGCAGTCAGCCCATCTAAAGGAGAAGAACGATGTTTTGGAGTGACCCGATCTCATTTATAGGCACAGCCTTGGAGAACCTCTTGTTGGGTTGGGGTCTGGCTCCCGCCGCGGTAACGGTGATCATGAAGCTGGTAAGCGCCGGTTTGGTCGGCACTGTCAGCCTCGGGTTGGTCATCTTCACGATCTGGCTGGAGCGCAAGCTGTATGCCCGCATCCAGGACCGCCTTGGCCCGAACCGGGTTGGCCCTTGGGGTATTTTCCAGACCTTTCCCGACATGGTCAAGATCTTTACCAAGGAATACATCACGCCCAACGGCGCCGACAAGGTTGTTTATAACCTGGCGCCCATCCTGTCGGTATCTGCGGTCCTGCTTTTATGGGCAGTGATCCCTTACGCCAAGACCGTTGTGGGCACCGAGGTCAATGTGGGCGTGCTGTACATCGTGGCAGTAGGCGCGATCGGCACGCTCAGCCTGATCATGGCGGGCTGGTCATCGAATAACAAGTATGCATTGCTCGGCGCATTCCGGGCTGTGGCGCAGATGGTATCTTATGAGGTGCCGATGGTGCTGGCGCTGTTGGTTCCGGTGATCCTGGCAGGCACGATGGGCATCAATGGAATTGTGGATGCACAGCACAGCCTGTGGTTTGTCATTGCCTCACCCCTGGCCGCATTTTTGTTCTTCATTTCTTCCCAGGCGGAAATTGGTCGCGCTCCGTTTGATCTGCTCGAAGCCGAATCTGAGCTTGTGGCAGGTTACCAGACAGAGTATTCAGGTTTGAAATTTGGGATGTTCTATGTGGGCGAATTTTTGCACGCCTTCACCGTCTCGGCGATCACCGCCAGCCTGTTTTTCGGCGGGTGGCAGGGACCCTGGTCGGTAGAATACCCTATCTTGGGAATGGCCTATTTCTTTATCAAAACTTTCATCGTTTACTTCTTCGTCATCGTGCTGCGCATTTCCATGCCCCGCCTGCGCATCGACCAGCTCTTGAATTTCAACTGGAAATTCCTGACGCCCATTGCCTTGGTTTTATTAATCGCAACGGCGATCACTCAGAAAGCCATGCAGCAAGCCCAGGTGGCTGGTTGGGTCACTTTATTAGTGCAGTTCCTGGTCAATGTGCTGATCGCCTGGGGCACGGTTGAAATCATGCGCCGCTACGCCCGCGGCGAGCGTGCCCGAGTGGCTGAACCCCGGCCTGTCGCGATGGCGCCTAAATCATGAGCGGGAGGATAAATCGATGATTTCTGGTATGCAACTCATCTTTCTGATTGTAGCAGCCGTCACCCTGGTCGCTGCTCTGCTGGTGGTCAGCGCCCGCTCGCTGGTGCACTCTGCTCTTTGGTTGGTCTTGACCCTCTTTGGGGTCGGTGTGATGTATGTTCTGTTGAACACAGGTTTCTTCGCCGTCGCCCAGGTGTTGATTTATATCGGCGCTATAGCGATTTTGTTCATTTTCGCGGTGATGCTGACCCGTAAAGTGATGCAAGACACCGGCCCGCAGCAGAACAGCAATTGGTGGTATGCAGCGATCATCGCTGCAGGAATGTTGGTCAGCCTGGTCATCATCCTGATGTCGTGGTCTGGCTTCAACACCGCCCTGCCCGATTTGACGAACGAAGGCCAACTGCTGGCGGACCTGGGCCAGGCCCTGGTTGGCGCATACCTGCTGCCCTTCGAACTGGCTTCGGTGCTGCTGGTAGCAGCGATGATCGGCGCCATTTACATTTCTTACACCAAGAAGTAAAGGAGCAGGCGATGATCCCGCTTTCCTGGTATCTGATTTTTGCAGCTATTTTGTTCTCGCTGGGTTTATACGGTGTGCTCGCCCGGCGCAATGCAGTCGCCCTCTTAATGGGTGTGGAATTGATGCTGAACGCCGTTATCGTCAACCTGATTGCCTTTTGGCGATACATCGGTCTCGCAGAGATGGCCGGGCAGGTGTTTGCCGTGGTGGTTTTTGCAGTGTCGGCTGCCGAAGTGGCTGTCGGCCTGGCCCTGGTCATCTCGATTTATCGGCGCCGCAACACTGTGGTGGCCGATGATATCGACATGCTGAAATTCTAAGCAGATTTGGAGGATCGATGGATTTCAATACTACCCTGATCTGGCTTCTCCCGCTGCCGCCAGTGCTGGCTTTCTTCTTGATTGTGCTTTTCACCAACCGCAACCGGCTGCTGAGCACGGTCATCGGCGTTGGCGCAGCGCTGCTTTCCTGGCTGGGCGCGATGATTGTATTTGCGAACGCACTGCGCACCGAGGAATTTGGCAATTTCCCCTTCGAGTCATCCATACCCTGGCTTTCAACTGGCTCCACAACGTTCAATATCGGAGTCTTGATCGACCCGCTTTCCGCCGTTGTTCTGTTCTTTGTTGGCTGGACGGTGTTGATGATTTTCCTGTACAGCGTTGGATACCACAACTTCGGCCAGCCGAACGGCGACCATGATAAAAAAGGACTGCCCCCGCACGGCGCCACAGTCATTGATGAGCATGGGCACAGCCACAGCGTGCTTTCAATCGAGCCGATGTATTCGCGCTTCTTTGCCTTCATTGGCTTGTTCGCCTTCGGTATGTACACGCTGGTGGTTTCCAACAACCTGCTGACTATGTTCATCGGTTGGGAAGTGATGGGCCTGTGCTCATACCTGTTGATCGGTTTCTGGTACCAGAAGCCCTCCGCTCGGGCCGCCGCTATCAAAGCATTCCTGACCACCCGCGTGGGTGATGTCTTCATGATGATCGGCATTGTTTGGCTTTATTCGATCACAGGCACGTTGGAATTTCGCGCCCTATTCCGCCCCGAACACATGGAAGAGCTGCGCGCCGTTACCTCGCTGTTCGGCTGGTCAGACGCGGCCTGGATTGCCATTTTGCTATTCATCGGCACAATCGGCAAGTCGGCCCAGTTCCCTCTGCATGTATGGCTGCCCGATGCTATGGAAGGCCCCACCCCTGTGTCTGCCATGATCCATGCAGCCACCATGGTTTCGGCTGGGGTTTACGCCATGATCAGGATGTTCCCGCTTTTCGAGGAAGCGACCAACAATGGCTTCAACCCGGCGATGCTCTTCCTGACGATAATCGGCACCTTTACCGCTTTGTTTGCTGCCACGATTGCCGTGGCGCAAAATGATATCAAGCGCGTCCTGGCCTATTCCACCATTTCACAGCTTGGCTTCATGATCGCTGCCCTTGGCCTGGGTGCGTATGTCGCAGCCGCTTTCCACCTGGTAACCCATGCTTTCTTCAAAGCTCTGCTTTTCCTGGGCTCAGGTTCAGTCATCCACGGCATGGAGCACGGTGTGCTGCACACGGGCAATCACAAAATGGATCCACAGGATATGTACAACATGGGCGGGCTGCGCAAGAAAATGCCCATCACCTTCTGGACATTCCTGATCGGGGGTTTTGCACTTTCGGGCTTTCCGCTCATCACCGCCGGTTTCTGGTCGAAAGACGAAATCCTGGGTGAGGCGCTGCATACCAACCCGTGGGTGTTTGTTGTCCTGGCGCTGGCGGCGTTGATGACGGCATTTTACACGATGCGCCAGATTACCCTGACCTTCCTGGGCGAGCCGCGCACGGCCGAAGCGGAACATGCTCACGAAACACCCTGGACCATGACATTGCCGCTTGTTGTGCTGGCCTTCTTCGCTGTGGTGTACGGTTGGGTCGGCATCCCTGAAAACTTCCCGCTGTTGGGTGAGGTCCCCAAACTGTTGGGCTTCATCCCGAATTGGTTTCACGGATTTGTCTTTTCTTCTCTGCCTGAATTTATAGCCAAAGAATTGGAAGCAGAAGCCGCCGCCGGCTTTGACTGGGTGCCTTTTGCGACTTCTTTGGTGGTCGCCCTGGGCGGCCTGGCACTGGGTTGGTGGTATTACAAAAGCATCAAGAAAGTGGATGACGACCGCTTCCAGATCACTTTGCTCAAGAATAAGTATTACATCGATGAAATCTACCAGGCCACTTTCATTCGGCTGGCGAGCTGGCTGTCCGAAACGTTCGCTATTTTCCTCGATCGTCAGGTGATCGATGGCTTCTTGCACGCAGTGGCCTCGGTGGTGCCTGCCATTGGCGCTTTCTTGCGCCAGCGCATCGACAACCCCATAATCAACGGATTTGGCGATTTCGCCGGATCGGGTACAAACCGCCTGGGTCGCGAGTTAAAGGTGATCCAGACAGGCAAGGTTCAGCAGTACCTGCTGGTTGGCATGCTGTTGGTATTTGCCACCCTGCTTTTCATTATTAGCCGGAATTAGGAGCGAACCATGGAGCCAACACGTGTTCTCTCTCTCATCTTGTTTTCGCCGACCTTCGTAGCATTCCTCATGGCATTTTTGCCGCGTGGGGAAAAAACTCTCTTGCGCTGGACGGCCTTGCTGGGCAGTCTGATCCCGCTCGGTTTGACCATAGCAGTCTGGTTTGGTTTTGACCAACATCGGGCAGGTTTTCAATACATTGAAAATTATATCTGGTACCCGGCGTTGAATTCAACCTACCACCTCGGCCTGGACGGACTCTCGTTGAGCATGGTCCTGCTGACCACACTGCTCACCCCCATTGCGATCCTGGCATCGTTCAACGTTGAGGACAAATCAAAGGCCTACAGCGTGAAAGCCTACATGATCCTCTTCCTCATGCTCGAAACGGGTATGCTGGGTGTGTTCATGGCGTTAGACCTTTTATTGTTCTTTGTCTTCTGGGAAATTGGTTTGGTGCCGATGTACTTCCTGATCAACCAATGGGGTTCGGAAAAAGGCGAACGTGAAGTTTTCGGCCAGAAAATCCCGGCCCGCACCTATGCTTCATTCAAATTCTTGATCTATACCATGGCCGGTTCGCTGGGCTTGCTGCTGGCGATCCAGTTGATTGGCGTGGCGGCGGGCACATATGATTTGACACAGTTGTTTGAGACCTGGCCGGGCTTAACGCAAATGCGCGTGCCCTTCTTCTTGCCGGTGGAGTCGGTAAAATCGGTTGCCTTCTGGGCTTTTGCCATTGCATTTGCCCTCAAAGTGCCGCTGTGGCCGTTCCACACCTGGCTACCCGACGCGCATACCGAAGCGCCCACTGCAGGCTCGATGATCCTGGCGGGCGTGCTGCTCAAGCTGGGCGCATACGGCTTCCTGCGTCTGGTGCTGCCGCTTTACCCGGCCGAATCGCAGATGTACGCACCGGCGCTGGCTTTTCTGGCGACCATGGCGATCATCTTTGGCGCACTGGCTGCGTATGGCCAGACAGACTTCAAACGTCTGGTGGCGTACTCCTCAGTCAACCACATGGGTTTTGTGGTGCTGGGCATCGCCGCGGCCGCTTCGGTGCTCGGTCAGGGTGACCACGCCAAAATCGCCCTGGATGGAGCAGTGTTGCAGATGTTCAACCACGGTCTATCGGCGGCTGGCATGTTCTTCCTGGTCGGTGTAATCTATGAACGCACGCACACCCGCAACCTGGATGATTTTGGCGGTCTTTTCCCGCTGGTGCCCGTGTATGGCGGCATTTTGATCTTTACCTCCATGGCCTCGCTCGGCCTGCCCGGTCTTAACGGCTTCATCTCCGAATTCCTGGTTGTCCGAGGTTCCTGGCCCCTGCTGCCTTTCTATACTGCCTTGAGCATGATCGGCCTGTTCTTCACCGGCGCTTATATCCTCAAAGGGATCAAGAAAGTGCTTCATGGCCCAACCAACCAGAACTGGATCGGTCATCTCAGCGAAATCAGCTCGCGAGAGATCCTGGTTATGGCCCCGCTGATGGTTTTGATCCTGTGGATCGGCGTCTGGCCCGGCTGGCTGTTAGACACGATCAATTCAGCCATGCTGATGCTCTTCAAGTGAGGTGACCCATGCAGTTTCCTGTACTGACTTTTATTGTCATGACTCCCATGGTGGCCGGTATGTTGATCTTGTTGATCCCGGCCGATCGCAAGACCGAGGTGCGGGCGACCGCCTTGCTGGCGGCTGCGTTTGCCCTTGTGCTTTCATTGTGGGTGTATTTCTCTTTCGATCCGAATGGCCCGCAGTACCAGTTCATTGAAAAATACGCCTGGCTGCCTTTCCTGGGGATTGATTTTCACGTGGCTGTCGATGGCATCAGCGCACCGCTGGTGCTTTTGACCGGCGTCGTCATGTTCACCGGCGTCCTGATTTCGTGGGGCGAGTTTGATGAAGAGCACCATCTCTCAACCGGCATCCAAGATCGCCCGCGCGAATTCTTTGCTTTCCTGTTCCTGTTAGCCAGCGGCGTGTTTGGCGTGTTTGTGGCGCAGGACCTGTTTATGCTGTTTTTCTTCTACGAAATCGCGGTGTTTCCGATGTACCTGTTGATCTCCATTTGGGGTTGGGTGAAGACCCGCGAATATGCAGCTATGAAGCTGACTCTTTACCTGTTCATCGGTTCGGTCATCTCTTTGATCGGCGGCCTGGCGATTTACTTCACGGCAGGCATCAATTCATTCGATATGATCCGGCTCACAGAAGCTATCCAAAATGGCGCTTTGAGTGGGGTGTCCTATAATGTGTTCGGCAATGCCGTGCCATTCCAGGTCTTTTGGTTCCCCTTCGTGTTCATGGGCTTTGCCATCCTGGGCGGCATCTTTCCATTCCACAACTGGTCTCCCGATGGACACGTGGCCGCGCCGACGGCAGTCTCGATGTTCCACGCAGGCGTGCTGATGAAACTTGGCGCATTCGCTGCCCTCAAGGTTGGCATCATGCTTCTGCCTGAAGGCGCCAGACACTGGGCGCCGTGGATTATGAGCCTGGCCCTGGTGAATGTGGTTTACGGGGCTTTCATCGCCTCAATCCAAAAAGATTTCAAATATGTCATCGGTTTTTCGAGCGTTTCGCACATGGGACTGGTCATGCTGGGCTTTTCTACCCTGACGCGCGAAGGCCTGTTGGGCGCCGGGATGCAGATGTTCTCTCACGGCGTGATGACTGCTCTCTTCTTTGCCGTAGTCGGTATGATTTACGACCGCTCGCACACTCGCCAGATCCCGGAACTGGGCGGTTTTTCAAAATTGATGCCCGTTGTCACCGTGGCCTTCATCATCGGCGGGCTGGTTTCCTTAGGCATGCCGGGGCTGTCGGGATTTGCCGCTGAGTTCCCGATTTTCATGGGCGTTTGGCGGGTGAACCCGTGGGTGGCGATCATCGCCTCGATCTCAATCGTGATTACTGCATCCTACATTATCCGCATCATCGGCTCAGTGTTCTTCGGCCAGATGCCGCATTACGAGCACCACTTTGGCGATGTCACCACGCTGGATAAAGTGGCCCTGGTCACCCTGTGCTTCATCATGATCACCATCGGCGTGTATCCGGCGGTGATGGACCGCCTGATCTCATCGGGCGTCACTCACATCCTGCGCCTGGTTGGAGGTGCATAAATGAATTTCCTGGCCGTTTTGCCCGAAATTCTCATCCTCGTTCTGGCTGGCTTTGTGCTGGCATTCGATGCCGCCTGGCCTGAAGATAAGCGGCGCAGCCTGGGCTGGCTGACAGCCGGCGGTCTGGGCGCCATTCTGGTGGTCAGCTTGCTGTTCGGCGCGCCGAATGGATCTACCACAGCATTCAATGGCATGGTCCGTCAGGATTGGTTGGCGTTTTCCTTCAAACTGCTGTTCATATTTGGCGCCGCGGCAACTGCTTTGTTCGGCATGGATTTTGCCGGCCTGGGTGAGCGCGGTGAGTTTTATATTTTGATGCTGGTTTCGTTGATTGGGATGAACCTGATGGCTTCGGCCAACAATCTGATCATGCTGTACCTGGCGATCGAAACTACTTCAATTCCTCTGTATATCCTGGCGGGTTTCCTGCGTGCCGATTTTAAATCGACCGAATCGGGTTTCAAATACCTGGTCTTTGGCGCGGCGACATCGAGCATCATGCTGTATGGCTTCAGCTTGGTGTTTGGCTTTACCGGTACGACCGATTTTGCTGCGCTGGCGACCAAACTGGGCTCAGCCAGTGCCGAGACCCTGCCGCTGGTTGGGGCGTTGATCCTGATCCTGGTCGGCCTGAGCTTTAAGATTTCTGCCTTTCCCTTCCATTTCTGGGCGCCGGATGTATATGAAGGCTCACCCACGCCAGTGGCTGGTTATCTTTCGACGGCGTCTAAGGCGGCAGGCTTCGCCGTTTTGCTGCGTTTCCTGATGTTGGTGTTTTTCCCGTTAGCTTCCACCTGGACGGTTGCGCTGGCGATTATCGCCACCGCCACCATGACGGTGGGCAACCTGATCTCGCTGGCCCAGAAGAACATCAAACGCCTGCTGGCCTATTCCTCGATTGCTCACGCCGGGTACATGTTGATCGGCGTGGTGGCGCTTAACCAGCTTGGTATGAGCGCAGTGGTCTTCTATTTGGTCGGTTACCTGGTGACAAACCTGGCAGCCTTTGGCTCTGTGGTGGTGGTTTCGCGGGTGATCGGATCGGATGAAATCAGCGCCTATGCCGGGCTCAGTCGCCGTTCACCCTACCTGGCGCTGGCGATGTTGGTGGCGTTCCTGTCGCTGGCGGGCATGCCACCGCTGGTGGGTTTTGTCGCCAAGTTCTTCGTCTTTGCGGCGGCCGTCAAATCCGATTGGATCTGGCTGGCTTTCGTGGGCGTGCTGAATTCGATCATAGGCCTGTACTACTATTTGAATGTGCTCAAAGTGGTTTATTTGTTCCGCGCACCTAACCTGGAAGATGAAAGCAAGCCTCTGCCAGTGTCGCGGCCGCATGCCGTGGCGCTGACTGTGCTGGTTTTTGGCATTATTTTGTTGGGGGTGCTTTTCACACCTTGGTTTAACTGGTCGATGAACGCCGCCGCGGCGATGTTTTAAAACCTTTAATTGACAATTTTTCGTGAAATATGATACAATTCCGCCGCTATGAACAGCCCTGAGCCGCCCGGTGGTCGCAAACCCAACCCCATCCTGGAGGTGGGAATTTCGGTGGCGGCGCAGGTCGGCATTGCGGTGGTGGTGGTTGTGCTGGCTGCAGCGCTGGGTGGAATTTTCCTCGACCGGCTGCTCGGCACCAGGCCGCTCTTTACAATCGTTTTGGTCGTTGTCGCCTGCCCGGTATCCCTTTACCTGGTTTACAGGGTGGCGCAAAATGCGGTGGCTAAAATTCCCATGCCTCGCGGGAAATATCCCCGGGGAGATTATGATGATGAAGGAGGACAAGACGAGTGAGTGACACAACCAAGAAACGCACACCTGTAAAGCGTTGGATCATCCTTGGCCTGGTGGTCATCGGTGCATACTGCGCTTTTGGGCCGGTTGGCATCCTCAAGCCGATCGCCCCGCTGGTAGTTCTGCCAGGCGAGCCAACCGGGCTCAGCATCGGTGGTTTTCATATCACCAACACCATTCTGGCAACTTTGTTGGCGGATTTGCTTCTGCTGTTGGCTGCCTTCGGCGCTTACCGGTTTGTGAGAAGCGGCAAGCTGATCCCCAGCGGATTTTATAATTTCTTTGAAATGTTGATTGAGATGTTTTGGGATATGGCTCAAGGCTCGGCAGGCAAATGGGCCAGCCGGATTTTCCCCTTGACCGGTACAATTTTTCTGCTGGTGTTCACGGCCAACATGGTGAAACTGGTGCCTGGTTTCGAGAGCATTGGCTACATGAAACAGGGCCACGGTAACTATGGTTACAAAGCGGTCGAATTGATCCCGGGTTTCTTGTGGACGCTGGATAAGAACCAACCCATGCCGAAAGGCGAAGCAACCGCCGAAGGTGAAGCGAAACCTGAAGGAGAAGCTTTTGCCGGCGCAACCGAGGTCTCGGCTGATAAATATTACGAAGTCGTGCCTTTCTTACGCGGCTCGGCGACGGATTTGAATTTCACCTTTGCCCTGGCGGTGGTAACCGTGATCATGGTCCAGGTGTATGGCGTTTGGGCGCTTGGTCCCGGATATTTCGGCAAGTTTTTCCAGTTCAACCGGCTGGTGAACGGCGGTCCCTTCGGCCTGATTGACTTTGGCGTCGGTTTATTGGAAATTATCCTTGAACTGGCAAAAGTTCTTTCGTTTGCATTCCGGTTGTTCGGCAACATCTTTGCTGGCGCGCTGTTGTTATCGATTGTCGGCGCTCTCACTGCAGTTGTCGTCCCCGCCGGCCTCTACATCTTTGAAGTGTTCTTTGGCATCATCCAGGCCTATGTGTTCTCACTGCTGGCTCTGATGTTTGCCAGCGGCGCAACCGTCAGCCATCACGGCGAAGAGCACCACGAAGAAGAGCACGCGCCTGCCCACTAAGTTGAATAATTAAATATTTTTCTAAAGGAGAGACAAGAAAATGACCGGAGATATTCAAATCGGATTGAAATTGTTAGGCGCTGGCCTGGCAATGTTAGGCGCTATCGGCGCTGGTGTAGGTGTTGGCCTGGCAGCGATGGGCGGTGTGCAGGCGATGGGACGCAACCCCGATGCAGCCCCAATTATCCAGACGAACATGATCCTGGGTATGGCTTTCGCGGAAGCGGTCGCCATTTACGCCCTGGCTGTTGCCCTGATTATTATTTTCGCCGCTTAAGGAGCGTTCGATGGAAAAACTTGGGATTAACCTGGGATTCTTCCTTTTCCAGGTCCTGAATTTTTCGGTGCTGGCTGTATTATTGTACGCTTTTGCCTACCGGCCTGTGCTGAAAATGCTGTCCGATCGCAAGAATAAGATCGCCCAGGGCCTGGAAGATGCGCGCGTGGCTGCAGAAGCCCGCGCCAACGCCGAAAAAGAGGCCGCCAAGATCCTGGCAGATGCCCAGGCTAAGGCTGCCGGTGTAGTAAAAGATGCCACCGAACGTGCCGAAAAGGTCGCTGGCGAAATGAAGACTCTTGCCGAAGCCGATCTTGCAAAACAGCGTGAATCGGCCATGGCAGAAGCGCAGGCTGAGCGTGAGCGCATCCTGGGCGATCTGCGCGGCCAGGTGGCGGCGCTTTCAATCGCCGCTGCGCAAAAATTGATCGGCGTATCGCTCGATGAGCAGCGCCAGCACAGCCTGATCAATGAGTTCTTCTCGGGTGTGAAATCTGGCAGAGTAGTCGTGTTGGAAGGCGCCGGCTTGTCAGGTTCTTCAGCGGATGTGACCAGCGCAGTGACTCTCACCCCTGAGGAAAAAGAAATTGTCAAGCGAGATGTGCTGTCTAAGTTGGGCAGCCAGGCTACCGTGACCTTCCGCGTCGATCCATCTATTTTGGGTGGATTGGTGATCAAGGCAGGCGGTAAAGTGTTGGATGCCTCCGTGGCAGGCCAATTGGACAGTTTGAAACAGAGCCTGGTTTGATCGTCAGGCGTTTTTTGTACTAATTTCAACCAACGCGGCGCCGGACATTTATCATCGGCGCCGCGTTGATTCTTTTATTATTTGCTTTTTTGCTTTATGATTAACCAGCCATGGTGAAATCGCTGCCTGAGCTGTTTTCCGATATTCCAGTGCCCATTATCACGGACATCCCGGATCTTCAGATCTCCTCTTTAACTTCAGATTCTCGCAAGGTGGATAAAGGTTCCTTGTTCGTGGCTGTCACAGGAGCGACAGTGGATGGGCACCACTTTATCTCTCAAGCCATTACCCAGGGAGCGGCTGCCGTGGTTGGCACTCAAGCTGGCTTAGAACTCAGCGTGCCTTATATCCAGGCGGCCGATTCCCGCTTGCTGTTAGCTTACCTGGCGGCTGCATTTTATGATTACCCGGCGCGCCGGATGGCGATGATCGGCGTCACGGGCACCGACGGCAAGACGACCACCACAAACCTGATCTACCAGATACTTCTGGCGGCAGGCTTGCGCGCCGGTATGATCTCTACAGTCAATGCAGTCATCGGCGACCAGGTGTTGGACACCGGCTTCCATGTCACCACGCCCGATGCCCTGGATGTCCAGCGTTACCTGGCGATGATGGTTGAGGCCGGACTGACCCATTGCGTGTTGGAAACCACTTCGCATGGTTGGGCGCAGAACCGTGTGGATGCCTGCGAATTCGATATCGGCGTCATTACCAATATCACCCACGAACATCTCAATGATCACGGCACATTTGAGAATTACCGGGCAGCCAAGGCGCGCCTGTTTGAAAGCCTGGCGCTCACCCGCCCCAAGCCGCAGGGCAACCCGCGCCTGGCGGTGTTGAACCGCGATGACAGTTCGTATGAATTTTTATCCAGGTTTGCCGATGGCTGTCCCGGCGTACGCCGGATATCCTACAGCCTGGCGCAAGCGGATTATTGGGCGAGCGATATTATCTATACACCCAGGTTGCATTTCCTGGTACACACCCCTGGCATTGAGGCTCGAATCGAATCAAACCTGGTGGGCGATTATAATGTTTCAAACATCCTGGCGGCCTGCGCGGCGGTTGCCGACGGGCTGGGAATCGGGGCTGTGGCTCTGGAAAATGGTGTGAAGGCGTTGGCAGGCATCCCAGGCAGGATGGAACGGATCGAAATGGGTCAGGATTTTATTGCCCTTGTCGATTTCGCCCATACGCCCAATGCTTTGCGGCGCACGCTGGAAACGGTGCGCCAGATGACCCGAGGCAAAGTGATCTGCGTCTTTGGATCAGCCGGCCTGCGCGACCGCCAGAAACGAGTGATGATGGCTGAAGTTGCCGGCCAATGGGCTGACCTGACCATCCTGACTGCCGAAGATCCGCGCACCGAATCACTGGATTCGATCCTCGCGGAAATGACAAAAGGTGTAGAATCAAAACAAGGCAAGGAAGGCAAAACTTTCTGGCGAATACCAGACCGGGGTGAAGCTATCCGTTTTGCTGTTGCGCAAGCAGCCCCCGGCGATGTGGTCATTGCCTGCGGCAAAGGTCATGAACAGTCGATGTGTTTTGGAACAATCGAATACCCCTGGGACGACCGTACTGCCATGCGCTCAGCTTTAGCGAACCTCATCCAGTTGCCCGGTCCAAAAATGCCGTATTTGCCCACTCAAGAGATGTGACAGGTGCGTTATGAGTGTCAATTTGGAAATTTACAATGCATTGAAGGCTCTATCTGAAAACGGCAGTGAACTGCGTATGGTAAACAGCTATCACGGCCTGCCGGTGGAATACGATGCTATCATCAAGGAAATGGGGCAGGAGTACGCCATCCTGGCGGTGCATCCTTATCAGGCAGTGTGCCTGGCGATAGAGCAATATACACACCTGGTCAGTCCTAACCTGCCTTTTGTGCTGCGCGCCGACGTGCAAAATGTAGATTATGAAAGCGATAAAGTCAGGCTTGCCAATTTCCTGTTTGCTCCAAATACGATTGGCCTGCGCTCCAGTCCGCGCGTCGAGCCAGCGCACAAAGTACAGGTGACTGTTTCGAATCGCAAGAGCAGTTCGCGTGGTGAGTTGTTAGATATTTCGGAAGTCGGTGCAGGCGTGTGCGCATTTTCTGCACTTTTGTATAACCCGGTGACAATGAAACGCGGCGCAACAATCAGTCTTAAGGTGGATTTGGATGAATTCTCGCCAACCCTGGAGGTGAATGGCGAAATTCTTTACAATGTAAAAGACGGTGACATACACCGCATGGGGATCAAAATTGACCCGGATGAACACAGCCGGAATGTCATCAATCAGTTTGTCAGCCAGCGCAAGGTGGTCTTGCTCGGTGAACTGCAGGCATTGGCCGAAGCTCGTCACAGCGTACCCAATACCGATGAGTGATTTTTGCAGTTGAAAACTGATTCTGATTAAGCCGTTTATTCGCTCATGTTCTGATTGACGCCGTTTTGTAAGCGCGCATATTCCGCGCTCTGTGCAAATTCTTTGAGCTGATGGATGCGGCGCACGATCATGGGATGGGTGGCCAGCAGCTCCTGTGCGCTGTTTAGCCAACTATCGTCTTCAGCTTCTATATGAGCCATCACCTGCTGATACATTTGCGGTGTCAGCTGACGCGGGCCTATTTCCAGTTTAACCAGGGCGGAGACGGCTTTTTGTGGTTTGCCGCACGCCAACAGCCCAGCCCGGTCGGCTGAAAATTCACATGCCCGGTTCCACCAACGTAAGGCCAGGGTGAGGATGAGGGCCGCAGAGATTGAAGCGGGAATGCCAGCCATGCCCCCGGCCAGGGAGTTCAACCAGGTGTGCCCCAGCTTGACATGGCCCAACTCGTGACCCACTACAAATTGGATCTCGTCACGGTCCATCGTCCTTAATAGAGAATCGTACACCACGACTGCCTTGGGAGAAGTCAGGCCGAAGGTGTAAGCGTTCAGCTGACTGCTGTGCAAAACAAAAACATCCACCGGTTCCACCTGCAGGCGCTTGGAAGATTCTGTGATGATTGCGGCAAGACCAGGGAGGGTGGCAGGCGTCACGGCCTGGGCATGGCGCATCAACTCTTGGTGGTGGCCGACGCCGCTCGAATAAGCGTAAAAAACAAACAACGCCATAAAAACCACGCTTAAGCAAATGGTGGCTGTGGCGGTCAGGGCAATCACGGCCAGCATCAGCAGGGCAGTCAGCCATAAAATCGCCGTTTCATTGGGGTAACGGTAAGCCGTGGTGTCGAATTTGTGTGCAGCCATACCAGCAGGTTATTGAGCCAGGTAAAGATAAAGCACGAAAGCTGTCAGAATGACAGCCAACGCCAGGTTGATCGTGGCGACAACCCGCGTTTCAACAGCCCAGCCCGGATAATTCACCCGTCGGCGAAAAAAACCTTGCCAGGGGGTATTGGTCTTCATCGAGTCGATGTTGTCGTTCAAGAAGGAACGCATCTCATCCAACCGGAACCAGGCACGGTAGAAATTGTAAGCCATGAAGGCTGTGCCAACCAGGCAAAGCAACACAAGGGCGAGGGTAGGATGACCAGGCATGCTTCGATTTATATCATGAAAGTGGAATTCCGGAGCATGATCTGCTCCCGAATAATCAGCTATGATTAAAATGAGAATTTGTCTTGAGAATGGATTATTTGACACTTTTTTCCTTTGAATTCGTTTTTAATTATAGGAGAAGATGGATCTTCTCTGTTCTTTGTATCCGCGCGATCCTTCATCAGAAGATCACCTGGAAAATGAGATAATATTAAAGCCGACAGAACAAACATGCATTTCTTTGAGAATTTGTCGAAAAAGTTGGCTCAGGTGAAGATTGAATGCTAATGTAATTAACCTTATTTAGTGTTAATATCTTAATGGAAGAGAGGTTGGTGCAAATTGCAAAGCAAGCGGATGCATTTCATTGGAAACTCTAGACCGGGGAGGCGAAATTGGAAAATCTAATCTGTTGTAAGGGGGAACCTTTCTCCTTGAAGGAAAGGCAGGAACGAAGTCACATTAGGCAGCGCGGGCAGACGCTGATTGAGTTCGTCATAGCGTTACCTGTGCTATTGCTGATGATCTATGGAATAATCGAGTTCGGTAGAATGCTATATACATACAGCGCCCTTGTGACAGCCAGCAGTGAAGCTGCCCGTTGGGGATCGTCAACAGGCCCTGGCGCCTCAAGCCCAAATCGTTACTTAGACAAAACCGGCATGCTGGCCGCAGCGCAGAAAGCGGCGCCGGTGATAACGGTGAATTGGTCTACCAAAGACAATTATCCACTCTACGATCTCGGCCCGGGCACGTCTCCGACGAGCGCACCCAGCTCTCCCGTAGCTGCGGATGACCAGCCGCGAGTGATTGTTGAATTAACTACAACGTTTAATCCATTGGTAAAATGGATCGGCATACCGTCGATCACCTTGTATTCGAAATCAGTGCGTCCCATTCTAGTAAACATTTCAATCAGTAATTGAGAATTTATATGTCCAAATCCCCGCTGACTTACCAAAAAGAAAGAGGCCAAAGTCTGGTTGAAATGGCTCTCGTTCTTTTGGTCTTGGTTTTCTTGATTGGCGGGATTATTGATCTGGGACGTGCGTTGTTTACTTATATTGCGATGCGCGATGCTGCTGGGGCAGGAGCAAGCTATGGGTCGCTGCATCCAGATTCAACAGACAAAATAATAAGTGTTGTCAAATCTGGCTCACAATCACTCGTTGACCTTTCCAGCGTTCAAGTGAATGTCGCTTACACGGGCGGCAGTCATTGTTTAGGCAACGGCATTAAAGTGACGGTTGCGTACAACAATTTTCCGATGGTCACCCCAATATGGGGCTGGGGTCTTTTACCGAAGACAATCGACTTAACGACTTCGATTACAGATGAAATTCTGATCCAATGTCCATCTCCTTAGATAATATAAATTTTTTCAGTCGTTTGCGGAGGATATCCGAATGAGAAAGAAAAAAAATGAAAATGGTCAGGCAATCGTGATCATTGCCATCAGCCTCGTGGTGCTGCTGGGTTTTACTGGCCTGGCGATCGACGGTGGTCTACTGTATTCCGACCGACGTAATGCGCAAAACATCGCCGATGCCGCTGCCATGGCGGGCGCAGGGCAGGCTGCGAAAAATTTAAAGGATGCTACCGGCAGCGACTGGGCCACGAAGTGCTCCAATTTGGTTTCGGGGGCGCAAAGCAGTGCCATCAACCGGGCATCCAGCAATGGGATCAGCCTGACAGCAAAATCAGCGGGCGACCTGGCGGCGAGCCATAATGGTGTAAACGTGCAGTGCAACACAGCGACGCCGCAGTCGTTGGATGTGACCGTCGAGATCTCGACCACGACGCCCACGTTTTTCGTACAGTTTGTGTTTAACGGTCCGCTGCGCAGTCAGGTGCAGGCGGTGGCGCGCGTGTTAGCGCCAACGCCGGCGATGCCAGGGCAGGGCATCATAGCCATGGAAGACCTGTGCAATACTCATTTGAACGACATTTCAATCTCCGGCGGTGGCAATTCTGGCAATGTCCAGGTCATCAGCGGAGGAATTTTTATAAATACGGTAGGATCAGCGACCTGCGGTATTTCTCCCGGTAACAGCAGCGGCGGAGGTTTTGTCATTGCAGATACGATTACGAATGTGGGTTCCTATAACTATGGGGTAAACGACCATATAATTCCCAGCCCGATCACTACTGGCGCCAATGGAGGCACGGCAATTGGCGATCCATTAGCTGGCCTTGCAGAGCCGACCTGCAGTTCCTCCGGCAGCATACAAACGACCAGCGGAAATAATACATTTAATCCGGGTAACATTGCAGGAAGCGTGCTTAGCAATGGAGGCACTTTGAACCCAGGCACCTATTGCATTACGGGAAGCGTAGCTTTGAAAGGCCAGACCAAGTTGCTGGGAAATAATGTGCTGCTCTATTTCAAAGATGGCGCACTTTCCTTACCGGGTCAGGGAGGTTTAACCATTTCGGCACAAACGACAGGGACTTATGCCGGCATTGCTATTTTCGCGGCGCGGTCAAACACCAACACGATTGATATTAAGGGCAATGGTGGGCAAGCAGTCGTTGGAATGATTTACGCGCTCAATGGAGTAATCCAGGCGGTTGGTGGGGGCAAGGACCCCGAGGACATCAATATCACCGGGCAATTGATTGCCAACCAAATCATTGGCAATGGTAATGGCAGCCTGATCGTTACCTACGACGGAGAGAAAACTTATCACACACCGACAACCATGAGCCTGTATAAGTAAATATTTCTAAAATTCGCTTTACCAAAACCGAGCAAAGTTTCCTTGCTCGGTTTTTTATTCTGCTCTTGACAAAATAACTAAACGCTGTATAATAATTTAAATTATACAGTGTTTAGTTTATGAGGAGAGGATGGTTCGTCCACGCCAGTCAGAAAGAAAAATAGATTTGCCCAAGGCGATTAAAGCTGCCGCCTGGCAGTTGGTCGCCGACCAGGGCGTTGCGGCTCTGTCGCTGCGAGCCATCGCGCGTGAGTTAAAGATCACTGCCCCGGCGATTTACACCTACTTCTCCAGCCGAGATGAACTGGTGACCGCACTAATCGTGGATGCCTTTCTCTCCCTCGGGCAGAGGCAGGCAACAGTGTTGATTCGGCGCCCGCAGATAGCTCCTTCTCCGGAAGAATTTTTTGATCGATTGACTGACCTGGGAACTGCCTATCGGATTTGGGCCATTGAGCACGCCCAGCGTTACCAGTTGATCTTCGGCACACCGCTCCCTGGTTACCACGCCCCACGAGAAGTCACTGTTCCGGCAGCCGCTGCAGCTTTGCAGCCGATGATCAACACTCTCCAGGCTGCCTGGGAAAGCGGCGCTTTGCAAACTTATGCCAGCGCACCGATGACGACAGCTATTCATAAAATGTTTTCTGACTGGTCAGATTTTGCCTGTGGGGCGCATCCCGAAGCGCTGTATGCTGCGTTCATCATTTGGACGCGCGTGCATGGATTTGTTTCGCTGGAAATCGGCGGTCAACTGCCGTCTTTTCTGGTGAACCCTGAGGAAATTTACCTGCGTGAGCTGCAAGCGATTTGCCGGCAGTTCATTCGCATTCCCTGAATTCAATTTCAATTGGAGGTAAGTTGAATGGTTGAAGGCAATGTACATGTGGTCTTTGGCAGCGGTCCGCTCGGTAAGTCAACCGCGCGCGCTCTGCTGAGCATGGGACATAAGGTCAGGATGATTAACCGGTCCGGTAAAGTCGAGCCAGCGGTTGAAGGAGCAGAGGTGGTTGCTTCCGATGCCTATGATGCTGAGCAAAACATCGCCAATACCCGTGACGCGGCTGCCATTTATCAGTGCGCCCAGCCGCATTACCATGAGTGGGTGGAAAAATTTCTCCCTCTGCAGCGCGCTATTCAGCAGGCAGCCGAGAAAAACGGGGCGCGCTTCATCGTCGCCGAGAACTTATATATGTATCAACCATTTACCGGCGCCTTGCGCGAGGATGCGCCGCTTGGCCCGATCACGCGCAAAGGGAAAGTGCGCGCCCGAATGGCAGAGGAGGTGCTTGAAGCGCACGCCTCAGGGCGGTTGAACGCGGCCATTGGACGGGCTTCGGATTTCTTCGGACCGGAAGATTTCGCTCTCACCAGCTTTGCCATTCTGCCAGCGGTCAAAGGCAAAGCTGTCAACCTCCTGGGCAATGCGGATATGCCGCACACTTTCACATACATCCCAGATTTTGGACGCCTGCTCGCCACGTTGGGCACTCGACCGGAAGGTTTGGGTCAGGTGTGGTTTGCGCCCAGCAACCCTGCGATCACGCAAAACCAATTTGCTGATCTGATCGCTGTCGAGTTGGGAAGGCCGGTCAAGCGCCTGGTCGGGGGAAAATGGATGCTCGGTTTATTGGGCTTATTCCAAAAGGAAATTAAAGAAACTTATGAGATGCTGTACGAATGGGAAAAGCCCTTTGTCGTTGATACGAGCAAAGCGCAAAATACATTCGGTTTGCAGCCCACACCGTTGAAAGAGGCTTTGAAAACCACGTTGGATTGGTGCAAATCTTTGCCATAATCGAAAAAGATCAGGATTATTTGGTATAATTTGCAGTATGATCTACTCATTTTCACCAGGTTTGCCTCCGCTGATGCGGGGTGTGATGTCGGGCAATTCGCAGGGCTTCCTCGAAACGCGCCTGCAGCCTGGAATGTAATTTAGCCATCGTACACTCATCCGCGCCGCAGGTACATCCTGCGGCGCTTTTATTTAACCTTGCGGAGTTTGTTATGATCGCACTGCAATTGGCCAATGTCAAACTGGTATTGGGAGCCCATGTGCTCTTCAACGGCTTATCCTGGGAAATCCAACATGATCAAAAAGTTGGCTTGATTGGGCCGAATGGAGCAGGAAAATCCTCACTGTTCAAATTGATGACCGCCGAATACAACCCCGAGCCAGGGGGGATGATTACGCGGGCCAGGGGCATCAGCCTGGGTTACCTGCCGCAGCACCCAGAACTTCCCATGGACCGCACGCCAATCGCCCTGGCGATGGAAGGGAATCCACGGGTTGCTGAAGTCGCTGCCAGCCTTCAAGAGGTGGAGGCCAGCCTTGGCGAGACAGGCGTGTATTCCAATCCTGGGCGCTTGGAAAAAGCCCTGGCGCGCCAGCAGCAGCTCCTGGAGGAGTATGCCTCATTTGGTGGAGATGGTTATTCCCAGCGCGTGCACAATCTTCTGATCAGCCTGGGTCTGCCCGAGACGGACCTGGAAAAACCGCTGAGCCTGCTTTCAGGCGGTCAAAAGAAGTTGGTCGGCCTGGCGCGCCTGCTGATGGCGGCGCCCTCCTTGTTGTTATTGGATGAACCGGATAACCATCTCGACTTGCCGGGCAAAGTGTATTTAGAGCAGCTCATTCGTGAATACCCCGGTGCGGTGGTGATCATTTCCCATGACAGGTATCTGCTGGACGCCTGTGTCACCCACATCGCCGAAATTGAAGATGGCAGGCTGGTTTGTTTCAGCGGCGATTATTCGAGTTACATGCTCGAAAAAGAAGAGCGCCTGGCGCGCCAGCAGCAGATGTTTGAGGCGCAGGCCCATGAGATCCGGCGTATGCAGGCAGCCATTAAACGCCTGGCATTGTGGGGCAAATTGTACGATAACGAAAAGTTCGCCAAACGCGCCAAATCGATGCAGATCCGTCTCGAGAAAATTGAAAAGATCGAGCGACCCATAATGGAACGCAAGCGGATGGACCTGGAGCTCAACGGCTGGCGCGGCTCTAGCAAAGTGCTCGAATTGAGAGGATTGGCGAAGGCATTTGGCAGCCGACAGGTGCTGCAGCCGACCAGCCTGACCGTCCGCCACGGTGAGCGCGTGGGCCTGATTGGGCCAAACGGCGCCGGCAAATCGGTTCTGCTGCGTCTGATTTTGGGTATGGAAGCTCCTGATCAAGGCGATGTGATCCTGGGGCCGTCGGTTAAAGTGGGCTATTATGCCCAAGAGCACGAAACATTGGATTTTAAGATGACATTAATTGAGTCGGTGCGGCGGGCAGCTGCCCTCAATGAAAGCAGTGCAGTTTCTTTCTTGCTGCGATATCTTTTTACATACCGCCAGGCCAGCCAAATGGTGGGGGAGCTTTCCGGCGGTGAGCGCAGTCGGCTGCAGTTAGCTATGTTGGTGCTGTCAGGCGCCAATTTCTTATTGCTTGACGAGCCAACGAACAACCTGGATATCGCCTCCGCGGAAGTGTTGGAGCAGGCCTTGGATGAATTTGAGGGCACTGTGTTGGTCATCTCGCATGACCGCTATTTTTTAGATCGTACAATCCAAAAAATCCTGGCGCTGGAGGGCGGCCGCCTGGTGGAATACCTGGGTGGGTACAGCGATTACCTGGAAAGGAAAGGCAGCGAGATTGGTTAGTTAAGTGAGTCTCCCAGTTCATTTCAATGAACTTTTTGTAACTTTCGAAGGAGAAGCTGCATTTATTAATTTGACTCTCTTGAAAAAAACTTCTATAATATAAGAAATATTAATACCGCGCATCTTTATTTACATTTAACAGGGGAGGCGTATGATTTGTTCTTGGCGCAATCGTTTTCGTCAAAGTAGAGAACAATTATCGCGAGGTCAAAGCCTGATCGAACTGGCAATTTCTTTGCCTGTAATCCTCATGCTGTTCGTGGGCATGGTGGAGGTCACTTCGGCTTGCTTCACGTACCTGACGCTGCTTGACGCAGCCACTGCCGGTTCCCGGATTGGCGCTGTGGGGGCGTTCTACACAAACAGCCAGGTATTGACCATGGTCGAGCAGACCCTGGCGCGCGAAGGTTATAAGACCAGCGCATTGGTCGATGTGATCATCGTCCGGGCGGATGTTAACGGCACCTCGGTGGCGAATTATTCTGTCACTAACACCAAGGGCAGCGGAATGTCACCCGTACTGACGGCTGCCACCCTGGCTGCCAGGCTGAAATCAAGCGATCCTGCCTGCCGGGTTGTGGATGTCGAGGTACTGTATAACCAATCCCAGGTGATTGGTTTTCCTTTCTTCTCTCAATTTATCCCCAATCCGATTGCCTTGCGCGCCTACTCCGTCCAACTTGTTCAGCGTTGATTTTTGAGGTTGTTTGTGAATAATTCCAGGTATATAAAATATAGGTTAGGAAACCACTCGCAGCGCGGGCAAATGATTGTGGTGGTTGCCATTGCCATGGTAGCACTGATCAGTCTGGTGGGATTGGCCACGGATGCCGCCATGTTTTACCTGACCAAGGAAAACTTGACCAAGGCAGTCGACGCGGCCTGCCTGGCGGCGGCGAATAAGCTGCCTGACCAGGCTGCTGCATCCAACGCCGCGTATGAATTTATGCGCTTGCACGGCTATAATTTTGACCCGCTCTCCAACCCATTAACGATCACTTATCCTACCTATTCCCCGCCGCGCAAATCGATCGCCATTTCGGCGTCCGTGGTTGGCGATTTTTATTTCATGCGTTTCCTCGGTTGGAAAAACGCGTCTGTGTCTGCCTCTGGGGAGGGTGAAAGCGCTCCGTTGGATGTTTACCTGGTGCTGGACACCTCATCATCGATGACTTCCGACACACCTCAGCCAGGGAATTGGTTCACCGCTTATCCCTACTATAATCCTAAGGCTTGCGGGAATACCTATCCGAAAACAGCCTCTGGAGCAACCAATGCCTGGAATGATATTAGCTGCCGGCGAAAATACTGCAATATGCTGCATGTTTGCAATCCCTTCGATACTGGCATCAAACCGGCGGCCAAGAGTTTTGTAGATAAATTGTCTTCCACATACGATCAAATTGGGTTGGTTACTTTTAATAAATACGGTCAAACAGAAATCGTCTTGACCAGTGATTTCAACTCAGTCAAGGCGGCGATCGATAATATGACGACCTATACCGGTACGGACTTGAACACCAACATCGGAGATGGCATCCAGCTAGCGCATACTCACATTGCCAGCGAAGGCAGACCCGATTCGATCTGGTCGGTCGTTTTCATGACGGATGGCGCCGCGAACTGTACCGGTTCTTACCCGAGTTATACCTGTCCAGGCTATGGCAGCACTGCCGAAAACTATGCGTTAGGCAAGGCGAAAAATGTCTGGACTTTAAGCGAAACTTCTATTTACACGATCGGCTATGGGGTAAGTGAGATCACCAAGTATCCCAGCGCCGTTCAACTTTTGAAAGATATGGCGGATTGGACAGATAATGGGAAATACGATAACGGCAGCGATAATTACTTTTATGCTCCCGATGCGGCAGCGCTGACACAGGCTTTCAGCGATATCGCGTCGCGCATCTATACCCGCCTGATCCGTTAAGTGAGAGGCAAAATCTATGCCCGGAAAACAGAAAAACAGGAGCATGTCCGGCCAATCTCTGGTGGAGTTCGCCCTGGGATTGATGATCTTTCTCAGCCTGGCGCTGGCCTTTGTGGAATTTGGTCCCCTCGTCCAGGCCTGGATTAACGTACAAGAATGCGCCCAGGCCGCAGTACGTTATGCCAGCACAGGTCAGCAAGGAGTGGCTCCCGGGGTGGATCAATGGGATACTGCCCGTTTAAACGCGATCAAAACCGAGGCGCGCGCCCATACAAATAACCTGGTGATTAAAACGACAGCCGGCCAGTTCGAGCCGGGCTATTTTCGGGTAAATGTGTATGCTTCGGATTCGCCCACTGCCGGGAAGGAGTATCCCGGAGGACCGAATGCACGCGTAGCGGTGGACGTGATGTATAACTACCCGCTGGTGACACCTTTTCTGAGCAGAATCTGGCCCTGGGTTCGCTTAGGCGCGCATGTCGAATACGTGGTGGAACGCTTCCGCAACCCGGGATTCGGCACACCTGCCGGTGTTCTGCCTCCCACCATCGCGCCCACGCCGGTGCCGACCAATACGCCAACACCGAAGCCCTAGTTGGATCAAGAATTAATCAAAAGGCCGGCTAGCTGCCGGCCTTTTGGTTATTATGCGACTAACGAGGTTTTCCACCGCCGGAGCGCCGGTCGAATCCGCCGCGCTCGCGACCGCCTCGATCACCACCCTGGGGCCGGCCGCCGCGATCGCCGCCGCGATCACCGCCGCGGTTGTTGTTACCACCCGGCCGTCCGCCGCCTTTACCACCAGTGGGACGATCATTAGCCACTGCTTCTTCCAACGACCAGCCTTCCAGGACAGCCTGGCGAGAGAGACGGATCTTGCCGGAGGGGTCGATGCCCGTGACCATCACGGTGATTTCATCGCCCAAGGAGACAACGTCTTCGACCTGGTTGATCCGCACCGAATCGAGCTGTGAGATGTGCACCATACCATCTATGTTGGGCATAATCTCAACAAAAGCGCCAAAGCTTTCGATGCGCACCACTTTCCCGGTGTAAATTCGGCCGAGCACGGGCACTTCCGTGATGCCTTCGATCATATCCTGCGCTTTGCGAGATGATTCGGCGTCGGTAGCTGCGATATATACAGAGCCATCTTCGTCGATGTCGATCTTGGTATTGGTTTGTTCCTGCAGGGCGCGAATGTTTTTACCGCCTGGGCCGATAATTGCGCCGATCTTGTCGACCGGGATCTTCACTACGATGACACGCGGCACATGCGGTTTCAATTCAGGCCGAGGCTGTGGCATGACGGCCAGGATCTTCTCCATGATGCTCATGCGTGCAGTGCGCGCCTGAGCAAGCGCCTGGGTCAAAATCTGGCTGGTGATGCCAGCGATTTTGATATCCATTTGTAAAGCGGTTATGCCTTTGGCAGTGCCGGCGACTTTAAAATCCATATCTCCCAGGTGGTCTTCAGCGCCCAGGATATCCGTCAGAACGACGAAGCGCTCAGATTCCTTGATCAGGCCCATAGCGACGCCCGCTACTGGGGATTTGATCGGCACACCAGTGTCCATCAGCGCCAGGGTGGAACCACACACGGAGGCCATCGATGAACTGCCATTGGAGCCCAAAACTTCGGACACCAGGCGCAGAGTGTAAGGGAATTCTTCCATCGGCGGAATGACTGGCACCAGGGCGCGTTCAGCCAGGGCGCCGTGCCCGATATCGCGGCGCGAAGAGCCGCGCAGCGCTTTGACTTCACCCGTGGAAAACGGAGGGAAATTATAGTGGTGGATGTACCGCTTGTCTTCTGTGTTCTGCAGAGAATCCATCTCCTGGGCATCTTTAGGTGTGCCCAGGGTTGCCAGGGTCAGCACCTGTGTTTCGCCGCGCGTAAAAAGGCCGGAACCGTGGGCGCGCGGGCTGAGTCCGACTTCGCACCATATTGGGCGGATATCGGTCAGGCCGCGGCCATCCAGCCGAATATTGCGTTCGAGGATGCGGCTGCGGACAGAAGTGCGCACGGCCACATCAAACGCTTCAGCTACCTGGAGTTTCATTTCGGCATCATCGCCGGCCAGGTCAGTGGCGATTTTCGCGCGCAGATCATCGAGAGCTGTATTGCGCTCACCTTTCATCATGCCTTTGTCGAAGATGTCATCCAATAAGGCGGCCACCTGGTTGTAAACTTTCTTTGCCAGGTCGGGTTCGACTTTGAAAGGTGTATATTCCATTTTCGGTTTGCCAACATCGGCGCGCATTTGCACGATCACGTCGATAATCGGCTGCATGGCCTGGTGGCCAAATTCCAGCGCGGCCAGCATGACATCCTCTGGGATTTCATTGGCGCCGCATTCAACCATCAGGATGGCCTCTCGCGTGCCGGCCAGGCGCAGATCGAGATCGGAGTGTTCCATCTCCTGGAAGGTGGGCATGACGACCAGCTCGCCGTTCACCCGACCTACACGCACTGCGGCAACCGGACCATTCCACGGCGCGTCCGAAATCATCAGCGCCGCAGAGGCGGCATTGACGCCCAGGATGTCGATGGGATTTTCATCATCGATCGAAAATGAATATAGGATGACCTGCACATCGTTGCGCAAATCCTTGGGGAATAACGGGCGCAGGGGCCGGTCAGTCAGGCGGGCGATGAGAATCGCTTCTTCGGTAGGCCGGCCTTCGCGGCGGAAGAACGAACCTGGGATGCGCCCACCGGCATACATGCGTTCTTCGTAATCCACCGTGAGCGGAAAAAAATCAATGCCCGGACGGATGGATGGGCTGATGGAGGCAGCAGCGAACATCATCGTTTCGCCGATGCGCACAGTGACCGCGCCGCCGGCTTGCAGTGCCAGGCGACCTGTTTCAAAGGTCATCTCTTTGCCGCCAACCGCGGCAGTATATACTTTATTTTCTGGTTTCATATAATCTCCTGAGAGTGTTGTTGCTCACACTGTCAGGGACTGAGGGGCGCTGCCGAACGACACAATTGCATGTTCTGCAACATCTTTCAATTCCTAACTGGTGAGCGGGTTGATTCGTTCAAAATGGTGCGCTCCCCAGAATAAAGAGAGCCACAGAGCAAAGAAATTTTCAAGTCTTTGCCCTGTGGCTAACTCTCAATTTTTCTGGGGGTCGTACAAATTCACAATACTTCTATCTTGCCATTGGCGGGTTTCCCTGCCTGGCTCTAGGTTACTTAATGCGGCGCAGGTTCAATTTTTCTGAAAGAGCCTGGTACCGCTGGAATTCCTTACTTTTCACATAGGCCAGCAAACGGCGGCGCTGTCCAACCAATTTGAGCAAGCCGCGGCGCGAAGATTCATCGTGCTTATGCAGGCGCAGATGCTCAGTCAGGTATTGGATGCGCTTGGTCAGCAGTGCAATTTGCACTCCGGGTGAACCGGTATCGCCTTCGTGTATAGCGTATTCCTGGATAACTTTAGTTTTGGTTTCTTTGTCAATCATGACTTCTGCCTTTCTTTTTCTTAATTTTGCTTGCAGGTCTCCAAGCCGGCAGCCGTATTCAAACAAGCCGCAGGTTGGTCTAGTCAGCGGACGGATTATACCATAACTTCAAAAGGTGCGATGCGAATTATCGAGTAAAATAGGGTTGTGAATCAGGCTTTTATTGTTTCAATTTTGATTGAAGGTGCTTTGCTTTTATGCCTGGTTGGTTTAGTCTTGCTTCAGCTGCGATCCAACCGCTTTCTGCGCCAGATGCAAGAGAAGCTGCGCCAGGCGGAGATCTCTCGCTTGGAGACGGATACCCAACTTCAATCGATATTGAAACTAAATAAAACTTTTGTAGAGACGGGCGACGAGAAAGAAATCATCCAGTTGGTATTGAAGTTAGCGATGCAAACTACCAATTCGATGGGCGCTTCGTTTGTTCCGCTGGATGAACGCGGTCAGCCAATGGCAACCATCCGCTTGGGTGATTTTCCCTTCCCGATCCCGGATGCATTTTTGGAATATTTGGCTTCTGCAGCAGTCCGCCAGGTGTGCCAATCGTGTTCCAAGCTGGAAAACCACGATGGCGCTTGCGTTCTCTTGAAAGGCCCATTTTCCGAGGCAATGGGCATCTACTGTTACCCGCTGCGCTATGCGGCGCGCAACCTGGGGATGCTCAACCTTTACATGCCCGATACCGGAAATCTATCGGAGCAGAAGCAAGCCTTTTTACGCTCGCTGGTTGATGCGACCACCCTGGCCCTGGAAAGCGACCGCTTACGCCAGCGCGAACTGGCCTCTTTGCTTCAACTGCGATCCGCTCGTCAAAAAAATGATTTGAGCGCTTCGCTGACCAGCATGCTTGAAAATTTGCAGACCACCCTAGAGATTGATTTTGCGACAATTGCCTTGAATCCCAGTGCCCGAGTCAATCAGCAAAATTGGCTGCCGCAAAATCAGCTTTGTGCCGGAAATCTCCAACCAGACGAAATACAGCAGTTTGATTCGCTCATCCACCTGGCAATCGAGACAAACCAGCTTTTATCGTCCGAACAGGCTGGGCAGACTATCCCTGGCTTTCACTCTTGGATTATTTCTCCTCTGATGACAGGCGTGGGCGAATCGGCAGGGGTGTTAATGGTTGGCGACCGCGGCTTGGAGCATTTTCACCAGCGACAGATCATGCTGGTGCGCGGCATGACGGAGCAAATTTCTGTTTTGCTGCTCAATGCGGAGCAAATCGCTGGGTTGGAATATAAAGTAATGATGGAAGAACGCACTCGTCTGGCGCGAGAAATCCATGATGGTTTGGCGCAAACCCTCGGATTCTTGAAATTGCAGGTCGCTCAAACCCTGAGCTACCTGGAACGCGGTGATCGCGAACGGTTATCTCAAGCCCTGCATCTCTCGTATAATACTCTGGCTGCTGCTTACCAGGATGCTCGCCAGGCAATCGACGGCTTGCGCCTCCGCCCAGGCGACCAAAATGGTAATTCTTTGGAGCATTGGCTGCAGCAAATTGCAGTTGAATTTTCTTCTTTCACGGGTTCGAATGGATTAAATGTCATCCTGGAGCGGATTGAAGTGCGTGAACAGCTCGCACCGGAAGTTCACGCACAGCTCATCCGCATCGCTCAAGAAGCGTTGAGCAACGTGCGCAAACATGCCCATGCCCACAACACCTGGATATCCTGTTTCCAGGATAAAAGCGATATCTTCCTTGAAATTCGAGATGACGGCCAGGGTTTCTCAGTCGAGGATGTCCCTGATCCATCTCGTTATGGCCTGCGCGGCATGCGCGAGCGGGCCGAACTGCTCGGCGCGGATTTTCAGATCAAGAGCCGGCCTGGACAGGGGACCACTGTCCGCATCCGGCTGCCCCTTCAAGAGAGCAACCGTTTGGAGGTTTAAATGGTTCCGGTACGTTTAGTGGTGGTAGATGATCACGCCCTATTTCGGGCTGGGCTAATCGGTTTATTAAATGACATGCCTGAGTTCAAAGTAATCGGCGAGGCGGCCAATGGCAAAGATGCTGTTGAGGTTATCCGCCAGGCAAAGCCGGATATCGTTTTAATGGATGTAAACATGCCTCAGATGAGCGGCGTGGAAGCAGTAGAGGCGCTGCTGCCAGGCGAGCCCTGCAAAATCATAATGCTGACGATTTCACGCCAGGAAGAGGATTTGTTTGGGGCGATTGCTGCTGGCGCAGAAGGATATTTATTAAAGAATGCAGAGCCAGAAGAATTGCGCAAAGCAATTTTACAGGTGGCGGCGGGCAAATCAGTTTTAGCGCCCGAAGTAACCCAGCCGGTCATGCGGGCTGTTCTCAATGTTGGTGTACAGGCCGGTGATAAAGGAATCAGTAAGCGCGAGATTGATGTGCTGGACGCCCTGGCCAAAGGCCTGACAACGGCTCAAATCGCAGCGCACTTATTTGTCTCGGAAAATACGATCAAAACCCATATTCGCCATATCCTTGAAAAGTTGGACGCTTCGAACAGGGCAGAAGCGGTAAGCAAAGCGAACCAACTCGGTCTGATCCATCAGGAATAGCTGACAGAAGCCAGAATGACTTACAGAAGGGTGATTGCCAAAATCACCCTTCTGTGTTTTGTAAATCCTCCTTTCTTTCCTGGACTGGGGAATGACAAATTGGATGAGATTTGGTAAATTATTTGGGTAGCCAATCATTTCCACCTATACATTATGCCCAACCAACCTGACTCTGAACCGCGCCGCGTTTTGATCATCTCAAGCCATCCTTTGTTTGGCAGAGGCATTCAACACCTGCTGCAAAGCCGCCAGGCAAGAGATGTGCATGTTGTTGGTATTGTCCAGAGTGTGGAGGCTGCTGTTGTGGCGCTGGAGCAGCTACGCCCTGACCTGGTGGTGGTGGATTATGATGACCAGGATGTGAACCGTGAGGAGTTTTTGGCTCATTTCGTAGAAGGCTATCACCAAATGCGGGTGGTACTTCTCTCGCTCAAAGAAGGTGGCAGTAATGCAATCGTCTACGACCGGCGCACCCTGGCGGCTTCTCAAACGGATGATTGGCTTCGATAGATGGAGAAAATTTTAAAGAGGAGAAGATTATGAAGCATGTGATCGGAGCGGTGATCGTCGTGGCCTTGCTGACAGTTGGCGGTGTACTTGTTTTGACGCCAGCGAATTTGCTGCCCGAGCAGGCCAGCGTACAGGCCGTCGTTATTGATAAACTGTTCAGCTACGAGTTTGTCGTGATTGCCTTCCTTTTCGCCTTGATTATGGGATTGATGATCTACAGCGTCATTTTCTTCCGGCGTAAACCAGGCGATTTGGAAGATGGCCCCCACATTGAAGGAAACGCCAACCTTGAACTGGTGTGGACAACAGTACCATTGGTCACCGTGTTGGTTTTTGCGATCATCGGCTCGAATACCCTGGCCAACGTCTTGCATCCAGATCCGAAAGCATTGGAAGTGCGAGTCATTGGCCAGCAGTGGGCGTGGTCATTCGAATATCCTGATTACGGAGTGGTTTCTGATAAGCTCGTTCTGCCGGTGAATAAACAAGCCCTTTTGCGCATCACATCGAAAGATGTGCTGCATGCATTTTGGGTGAAAGAGTTTCGTCTGAAACAAGACGCAGTGCCGGGGGTTTACAAAGACCTGCGCGTAACCCCGACAGAAATCAAGCGATTTACGTTGATGTGCGCCGAAATCTGTGGACGAAACCATGCTTATATGTTGGCAGAAGTGCGGGTTGTCAGTCAGGCGGATTTTGATCAATTCATCCAAGATTCTCAGATCCCAACCGACCCGGTGGCGCGCGGCGAATACTGGTACCGCACCCAGGGCTGCAAGGCTTGTCACAGCATTGATGGCTCGAAGATTGTAGGCCCTAGCTATAAAGGCTTGTTTGGTAGTCAGGTGCAGCTTGAGGACGGCACAACGGTGACGGCTGATGAAGCTTATATCAAAGAATCGATAATTAATCCAAATGCCAAGATCGTCAAAGGCTTTGCAGGAGCCAACGGCAAGAGCGCCATGCCGGAATCTTACGCCAAGTCGCTTTCTGATGATCAAATCAATGACATCATCGCCTGGATTAAGACATTAAAGTAAAGGAGGAGTGCATGCAAAAGACGAAGACGAACATATTATCTCTCGGCCTGGTGCGAGGGTTGATCGGCTTCCTGCTCGGCGAGCTGCTCGGCATGATTGTTGTTCACCTCGTCCGCCTGGTGTTGGGTTTGCCGTTCGATCTGATGTTGGAAGGCGCCTGGGTGTTGGGCGGAGTGTTTGGCGCTGTTGGTTTCATGTATGGGGTCGGTTCTCTTGATGCCTGGATCAAATCAGCCCTGGGTGAAGAAGTTACTGATCACCCAGAAGACGATCCCAGCTGGCCGCAGTGGGCGCGCTACTTCAATTTCTCAGTGGATCACAAAGTGATCGGTGTGCAGTATGCCATTACCAGTTTCTTCTTGCTTTCGATTGCCGGCTTTTTCGCTTTGGTGTTCCGCGTCGAGCTCGTGCAAACTGGTCTGCAGATCTTTCAGAACCCTGACGATTACAACACCTTTATGAGCCTGCACGGAATGGTGATGATCGGTGCGATCTTGCTGGGCGTCGGCGCTATGGCCAACTATCTGGTGCCGCTGCTAATCGGCGCCAGTGATATGGCCTTCCCGCGCATCAACGGCTTTGCTTTTTGGATCAATATTCCCGGCGCAGTCCTGCTGTTGAGCAGTTTGTTCCTGGGCGGAGTCAATACTGGCTGGGTCGCTTATCCACCGCTTTCGGTGCGTGCGCCGTTGGGGATGCAAATGTTCTTCCTGGGCGTTTACATGATCGGTCTTTCCTCCATCCTGGGGGGTATCAATGTAATCGTCACAGTAGCGTATATGCGGGTAAAAGGCATGGGCCTCTTCCGCATGCCGATTTTTGTGTGGACAGCGCTAGCCACTTCATTGATTTCTGCCAATGCGACCCAATTGATCGGCCTGTCATTCCAAATGGTCATGTTCCAACGCCTGTTTGGCATGGGGTTTTTTGATGCGGCCAAAGGCGGCAATCCAATTCTCTACCAACACTTGTTCTGGTTTTACTCTCACCCGGCTGTGTATGTTTTCGTCTTGCCCGGCCTGGGGATCATCAGTGAACTGCTGCCAGTTTTTTCCCGCAAACCGTTATTTGGTTACCGCTGGGTAGCCATGTCGTCCTTGGGCATTGCCCTGGTCGGCTTTTTTGTCTGGGCTCATCACATGTTCACTTCGGGCATGGAAGAGTATCTGCGGGTGCCATTTATGTACAGCACGTTATTGGTGGCTGTGCCGACGGGTGTCAAGTTCTTTAGCTGGGTGGCAACGATCTGGCGTGGCAAACTGAGTTTTGAAACCCCCATGTTGTTCGCGCTGGGCGCTGTGGCCATCTTTCTGGTGGGCGGGCTCTCTGGACCGCCAAACGGCACAGTGGCGACTGATTTGCAACTGCATGACACGTATTACATCGTAGGCCATTTCCACGCGACTATGTTCGGAGGTTTCATCTTCCCCTTTATGGCAGCCCTGTATTACTGGTTCCCAAAAGTGACCGGCAAGATGTACGATGAACGGCTGGGAAAAATTCACTTTTGGCTGATGTTCCCGGCCTTCTATGTGCAGTCGTTCGGCCAGATGTTCGCCGGATTAATGGGCATGCGCCGCCGCATCGCCGATTATGCACCCGATTTGCACCTGGAGACGACCCATTTGCTGATCACCATCGCTGCATTCAGTATCGGTCTTTCGGTTGTCATCTTGTTTTACAACTTGTGGGCCAGTGTCCGCAACGGGAAGGCCGCTGTTCAAAATCCCTGGCGTTCACGGTCGCCCGAATGGAGCCTGCCTTCACCAATCCCGGTGCATAATTATAAAGACCACCCGTTCGAAGTGGTGGGCGAGCCTTATGACTACGGTCTGGCTGGTTCCAAGTATTTTGTGGAAGTTCCTGTAAGCACGCCTGCCGCACCAGCGGCCGGTGCGGCTGCAGCCGCTGCTGATTAGTAAGAGGTAAAATATGGATAATCCAAATCTTGATGCACAGAAAAAGGATAAATATGGAGTCGGAGTCACCATCCTGGTGCTGCTGGCTGCTGCTTCCATCGGTGAATATGGCATCGCCGTCACCGGGCAAAACTTGCTGCGTGTGGGTTCCGATATGGGTTTTGTGCTCATCCTGATCGCACTGCTCAAAGCCTTCCTGGTGGTGCGCGATTATATGCACATCGGCCGCCTGTTTTCGGGTGGTGAGGAGTAGCATACATGTCCGCTGAAACGATCGCTCACTCTTCATCCCGCCGCCAGGCGATGAACCGACTGGGATTGTGGTTATTCCTGGTCTCCGACGCCTTCACATTCGGAGGCATCCTGGTTTCACGTTTTTATCTGTGGGGAAATACCCGCCCCGAGCTGAACCAACAACTGGGCTTCCTGGTTACTTTGATTCTGCTTGCCAGCAGCTTTTTCGCCAACCGCAGCGAAGTTGCTATGCAGTTCGGAGATGTGAAAAACTTTCGCCGTTTTGCCTGGGCTACCTTTGGGCTGGGCGCATTATTTGTTTTGGGCGTCTTGTTTGTGGAATGGCCTCTGGCCGGCAGCCATATTCCTGCTGGCAAAGATGTGTACGGCGCCATCTTCTTCTTGATGACTGGTATGCATGCGTTCCACGTACTCTCCGGTTTGCTTTTCCTGGGCCTGGTCATCCGCAAAGCAGGAATGGGGCTCTACTCGGCTGAAAAACACTGGGGCGTGGAAGCGGCTGTGGTGTACTGGCACTTTGTTGATGTGGTTTGGATTTTTTATTACCCGGCGTTGTACCTGATCGGAAACCTGATAAAATAACCCGCCCTTGTTCGTAGTAGAATCAGGGACGGCAAACAGCCGTCCCTGTTTGTCTATAAGGAGTGTGTGTGAAAGTAAATCCCTACATTCTGCCTCTACTCCGCCGCCTGGCCATTCTGGCGGTAATATCGATCGCCGCAGTTTATATAGTCAGCGAGATTGCATTTCGTTTGATGGGTAACGATCTTTCACGCGGCCCAGAAAGAGTTGAATTGGTAATCCCAGCCGGAACGGCTCAAAAGTTGTCAGCCGGTCAAAAGACGGATATTCCGGATGCTATGATCTTCGTGCAGGGGGATGAGCTGGTGGTAAAAAATGAAGATTCTACCAATCATGTTTTAGGGCCGTTATTTATCCCTGCCGGGCAGAGCGCCAGCATGCGCCTGGATGCCGTCAGCGACACTGCATTTGAATGTTCTTTCCAGGCGACACGGTATTTTGGCCTGACAGTCAAAGAGGCGGTCACCTGGAGCAACCGCCTGAGCGCCATGTGGTATGGTGTGATGCCAACAGTGATGCTGCTGCTGGTGTACAGCCTGGTAATGCGACCGCTCAAACCAGATGTACCACGCCAATCATGATCGTTTTACGCCTCTTTTCAAAACGTTGGATACTGACGACTGTTTTGGCGCTGGTCGGAACAGCGGTTCTGGCGCGCCTGGGCATCTGGCAGTTGGATCGCCTGGCAGAGCGCAAGGTGTTTAATGCGCGAGTGGAAGCTGCGATGAGCCTGCCGGTTCTCACATTGGACAGCACAGCATTGGATACCGATTTGGCGAACATGGAATACCGAACTGTTGAGGTGCGAGGCAAATATGATTTTACTCAACAAGTGGCGCTGCGCAACCAGGTTTATGAAGGCCAGCCCGGCGTTGATTTGTTGACCCCATTGAAAATTGATGGCACAGACCGTTATGTCCTGGTTAACAGGGGGTGGATCGATCAACAAGATGAGCAGGCTTTGACCTCCCAGGTTGATTGGAATAAGTATGATGAACCCGGCGCAGTCACAGTCAAGGGAGTGGTGCGCAGGGCGCAGGTCAAACCGGATTTTGGAATGGTTACAGATTCCACGCCGCCACCTGGCGGCCGGTTGATGGCCTGGAACCTGGCAAATATCCCACAGATCGCGGCGCAAATGCCTTATTCACTGCTGCCGGTTTATATCCAACAAGCACCTGATGCTGTGTGGACGAAAATGCCTTACCGCTCGCAGCCTGAGCTTGATTTATCGGAAGGTCCGCACTTCAGTTATGCGTTGCAGTGGTTCGCTTTTGCCGCCCTGTTATTTTTCGGTTACCCTTTTTTTGTTCAACGTGAAGAAAAGGCGATAAAAAAATCACCCCCTGAATCATCCTTAGAATGACATGATTTGTTATTACAATCGTGTTGTGTCAGCAATCACGAATTGTAATGAAAAAGACTGCATAATGGACAGTCGCTCCAGAAGAGAGTTTTCTCTTCTTCTTTATGCCAGCCTGGCAGCCGTGTTGGCTGTATTCGTTTTGAATATACTGGGTGGAATGCTGCGGGTCTCTCAAACCGGGTTTGCCTGTCCCGACTGGCCTACCTGCTTTGGTGCATGGGGGCTGCCTTCTGTTGGTGCGGCGGCTTCTTCAGATTTGACTTTGTCTCTGGCTCATCGCGCCGTAACGATCATCGCCGGTCTTTTCGTACTGGCAGGAGCGTGTCTGGCATTTCGTTGGTTTAAGAAGGATCGTTTGCTGGCATATCCAATGTATTTGGCCGCATTGGCTTATTCCTTTCAGGTGCTGCTGGGAGGAGGCGTCACTCTGCTTGGTCATGCCGGACAGCTGTCCTGGTTGAACATCTTGCACTCATTTTTATCCTTGTTTATCCAGGTTTTGTTGATCATTCCTCTGGTTGTCGCTTTTTACCGCCTGTCCGAACAAGCAAGCGGTCAATCGTTCGAATTTCGTTCGCCTTTTGCTAATTTGTCGTTGGTATTCGCCTGCCTGGTCGTTATGGTCTGGATCAGCGGCAGCCTGGTCTCTTATTTTCATGCTGCCCAAGCATGTTCCGGCTGGCCGTTGTGCTGGCCTGGCTCTGCATTGGGATGGTTAAGCTTTGCTCACCGCATCGCTGTCAGCCTGGCAAGCATGGCGGCGGCGGCCTGGCTGTGGCGTGCCTGGCTGACCCAGCGCAGCCAGGTGGCAATATTGGTTGCAACCACCGCCACGTTTGTCATGTTCGTAGCCCAGGCACTGCTCGGTGTTATCTTAAAACCTGGCTCGCCAACGTACCTCCTGGCACTGCACCAGGCTACCGCCATCGCAGTGTGGGCAGTTACGGGCGCTCAGTTGACGATCCTTGGCCTTACGAGACGCAGAATAGAAGATGAAGCGCTTGATCGCGCTTCATTGGCCGGTCGGCAACCATTGGCGCTGTTGAAAGACCTGTTGATGCTTACAAAACCCATTGTGGTGTTACTGCTCTTGGTTACCACGTTCGCCGGGATGGTGATTGGGGCGCGGCAGTGGCCTTCGCCAGCGCTGGCTTTCTGGACTTTGTTCGGCGGGTTCCTGGCAGCGGGAGGTTCGGGTGCGATTAACCAATATATCGATCGCTTTGACGATCTCAAAATGCAGCGCACCCAAAAACGTCCAATCCCGTCTGGTCGACTGACGCCAGCCGAAGGCCTGGCGTTTGGCACGGCCATGCTGTTAGTCTCTTTCTACCTTACTGTGGCTTTTGTCAACCTGCTGGCGGCGTTATTGTGCCTGGCTGGCATGGTTTATTATGTGCTTATTTACAGCATTTTCCTGAAAAAGACCACCGTTCAAAATATTGTCATTGGCGGAGGCGCAGGAGCAATCCCACCATTGGTGGGCTGGGCGGCAGCTACCGGCAGCCTGAACATTCCATCGTTATTCTTGTTTGCCCTGGTGTTTGTGTGGACTCCGCCGCATTTTTGGGCCCTGGCCCTGGTGCGGGCAAAAGATTATGCCCGAGCAGGCGTACCGATGCTTCCGGTGGTGCGCGGCGAACAGGAAACACGCTGGCAAATCCTGATTTATACCATTGAGTTGGTGATCCTGACCCTTTTGCTGCCGGTTTTTGGATTGGGCGGGGGCATCTACCTGATCGGAGCCGCCGTGCTTGGGTTGTGGCTGTTTGGTGCGGCCTGGCAGGTCTGGAAAGAAGGCGGCAACAAACGGGCCTGGAAAATGTACCGCTATTCCAGCATGTACCTGGCTTTCATATTTTTTGTGTTGATGATTGACCGATTGGTAAAATAAATTCTTTATGCCGGGGCGAGCCATCGGCTCAATCGATGATATTCACCGATGTGCCCTTGCCCTGCGTATAAAAATTGCCGGGTAAATAAACAGGGTCCGTCCAGCGGAAGAGCCATAACGCCTGGGCGGGCGGCACATTCACACAGCCATGGCTCATCCGCACGCCAAAATTATCATGCCAGTAGGCGCCGTGCAAGGCATACCCCGATTCGTGGAAAAACATATTCCAGGGCACGCCTGGCAGTTCGTAAGCGCTCAGATCATCAGTCAAATAACCATCTCCCATGTGCCTCACGGGCCATTTCACCGAAACATGAAAAGAACCCAGGGGTGTTTCCGTTGGGATATTATTGATTGGCGTGTTTTTTTGCGGGAGGCCGCTCGAAATTTTAAATTGGTTGACGACTTTGCCAGATTCATAAGCGGTTAGCAGCTGGCTGCCGATAGAAACCGTGATCCGTTTCTCTTCTAAAGGCACATCGGGAGAAAGGGGCATAAAGTCTTGTAATTTAATAAGTTGCACGTGGGAACCCGGTACGCAATATTTGACAAGCAGGCGTTCATCTTTCAACTCATACCAATCGCTTCCGTCTGGCCCTTTACGAATTCCGGCCACCCAATGCTGCGAATCGTAATATAAACGGTACGTCGGGTGCCAGGTTCCTGATCGATCGGCGTGCAGGCTGTTGGAATACGCCACCGTGATGCGTCCTAAAGCGCGGCCGCTACTCAATTGACCAACTACCGGATTGAGATGGGCTTCGTCTACTCTCTGCAGATGAGCGCTGTGGACATAACCCTGATCAATGCGATACCAATGTGGGTTGCGCAGCGGCCCGTAGGGCGAATCGATTTCTTCCAACAATTCGACCAATGTGTCACGGGTCAGCTTGCCGGTTCGGCCTGCTGCCAGGTTGGGCTCTTTGTAAATTTCGATGCGATCTATCGTCACCCTACCAATGCCAATGACGAGCGGACCGGGATCCGCCAGTCGCATGGACGGGTGTGGAGCAGCGGCTAATGCACCCAGGGCGAGCGCTCCAATTTTGAGAAACGAGCGTCTGGAAATTGGAGAATTGAGTGACATGTGTAAAAGACGCTTCTTTCGAGAAGAATGTTCCTAGTTCAACGCAACGAACAACCCGCTTGATTTTTGAATCAATAGCGCGCCTTTTTCTTTTATCCTGGCAGCGATGTATTTTTCCAGGTCAGCTTCATCGAAAGCGGTTTCTTCAGAGGATCTTGAGCCTAATAAGGAGCGGATGTAGGCAACCAGGGGCAAAGCGTCAGTGATTTGCAGCGAATCCAGGTAGGGGTAAATTTCAAGACAGTTAAACCATTTTTCCAATTGACTGGCTCCGTTTTCCAGGTTAAATCCACGCACGTTGAAATGAAGGTCAATGCAGCGCGCCAGCTTTGGGTTGTACGAATTTAAAAGGCTGTCCAGTTCGTACATATGTTTTTCACCATTTGTGGCGGCGTATAGCTTTCCACCAGGCTTGAGAATACGTTGGATTTCAGTGAACACCTTTGGCCGGTCAGGCACATGGTATAGCATATGGTTGGCTACAACGGCGTCAAAGGATTGGCTGGAAAAAGGAAGATGCTCGGCATTGATTTCAGCGAATCGCAGGGTTTGTTTTAATTCTCTGGTATTCCGGCGAGCATCCCGGAGCATGCCTGCCGAAAGATCTGATAGCGTAATGTGCCAGGTACGTGGAATCCGATCACTGTTGCGCGACCAAAGGCCCCCGGTTCCGCAGCCGATTTCCAATACCGATCCCTGTGCTGGAACAGCAAGATGGTCAAACACCCAACGAAACCAATCTGCTGGGTTGGTGGAAAAACGGCTGTGCAGTTCGATGCGCGCCCGCAAATTTTGGGAGTTCCGGTATTGTTGATTTTTTATATATTCGATATCGATATATTGCATATATCACCTAAATAACATCAACTCGCGTGCCATGGCCTCGTTTGTCGCGGTCGGAGATTGTTTCAAGCGGTAATTTAAACACCGGGTATGTCCAGCGGAAAAGCCAGCGGGCTTCGTGCGGACGCATATTCACACAACCATGGCTCATCTGCAGGCCAAAGTTATTATGCCAGTACGCGCCGTGAAAAGCCACGCCGATATCGTGAACGAAATATAAAGTCCATGGCACCCCAGGAAGTTCATAAGCTTCCGGGTCGCCGGTTAAGCGTCCCTGTCCCATATGGGTCGAGGGAGTCTTGACGCCAATATTAAAGCTCCCACGGGGTGTGTTCCAAGGAATTCCATTTGGATCAGGCCGGATGTTGATGCCAGTGGAAACTTTCGTGGAAAACACCGGTTTGTCCTCTTCGAAGGCGGTTAACGATTGATCTGCAATTGACACTTCGATGCGCTTACCTTCCCAAGGTATGTTCGGAGAAATCGGTTCCATCTCGGAATCGGGGACAGGGCGTAAGTGATCAGCAGGTACCATGTAGAAGACCCCATTGTCATCGATTTTATACCAGGGCTTACCATCTGGGCCGGTATCCACTGCGACCACCCAGTGCGTTGTTTCATAATACAATCGGAAATAGCGCACCCAGCCCTGGCTCGCGCTGTATTGATAAACATTGCTGTAAGGCACGGTTACTTCGCAGAGCTGGCCAGCCGGGGGTATAAATTGGATGGCCTCGTTAAAACGGAACTTTACCTGTTGGATATACGCGCTGTGCACATACCCACCCCAAACGCGGTACCATAAGGGATTGTACTTTGGCCCTTTGGGAGAAGTGAGCTGCTCGTAGATGTGAATGAGTTGGTCTTTTTTATTAAGATATCCTAGAACCGGGCTGTCCCAATCTGGCCCTTTATAAATAGTCACCTTATTAGAGACAGCGATTCTACCCACAATTCCCTGTGGGTAAGCCTGGTCATCTTGAAACGATGGAAATGGGTTAAACGCCAGGCCGCCCAGGCTGCCAGCAGCCAAAATGCTCATCCTGAGAAAATCGCGTCGAGTAAATTGCCTAGTCATAAATAGATAATTCTTATCTTATTAGTATATTATCGAATGGTGTCAGATAAATCCGCCAAACAGGTGATTTTATCTCATACTTTCGATGGAGATCATGGTATTATTCATTATACCTTTTCATCATCTCATATCAGGGTGCAAACCTGGATCAAGTGGATGCGGATGTTGGCGCATTCTTCTCCAGGATGCGCATCGCAGGAGCGAAACACTTGTTATACGCAGGCATCGAAGCTGGAGGTACGAAGTTTGTTTGCGCAGTAGGAAACGGACCGGCGAATATCCTGGCCGAGACGCGTTTCCCAACAACCAGTCCAACAGAAACCATAGCGCAAGCCATTTCATTTTTTCAAGAGCAGCAGGTCTTACATGGAAAACTGCATTCGGTGGGTATAGCTGCATTCGGGCCTCTGGATTTGAATCCTGCCTCATCGGCGTTTGGCTCAATCACCACCACCCCCAAAATCCCTTGGGCTCATTTCAATATCATGCAGGCAGTCCAGCAGGCTTTGAATGTGCCCGTCATCCTGGATACCGATGTCAATGGTGCCGCTTTCGGAGAATGGCGCTGGGGAGCCGGTCAAGGCCTGGAATGTCTGGTTTACCTGACGATTGGCACAGGCGTCGGAGGGGGGTTATTGATAAACGGCAAGCTGGCGCACGGCCTTGTGCATCCAGAAATGGGCCATATCCTGCTCCCGCATGACCGCTCCCGGGATCCATTCGCAGGCGCCTGCCCATATCATGGCGACTGCCTGGAAGGCCTGGCCGCGGGGCCGGCGATGGAAAAGCGCTGGGGGAAACGAGCGGAAACCTTACCTGCCGATCACCCGGCATGGGACCTGGAAGCTGAATACATTGCTAAAGCTTTGGTAAATTTCATTTGCACTTTGTCGCCACAGCGTCTGATTCTGGGAGGCGGAGTGATGGCTCAGCCGCAGCTCTTCCCCATGGTGCGTTTGAAGGTCAATCAATTGTTGAATTCCTATGTGAATTCGTCCTCTTTGTTGGATAAAGAATTGTTGGAAGGATATATTGTTCCACCCGGTCTGGGCAACAGGTCTGGCGTCTTAGGCGCTTTGGCGCTTGCCGAGCTGGCGGAATAATCTTCTTGATATGGTTCGGCGTAAAACTGACCAAAGAATGATCCTGGCAGCCGGCGGTTTGCTCTGGAGGCGAAATGCCGGCGACTGGCAGATTGCCATTATCCACCGTTCCCGTTACGAAGATTGGTCTTTGCCGAAGGGCAAGTTGGAAGAAGGTGAAACATGGCAGGAGGCCGCGCTGCGCGAAGTGAGAGAAGAAACCGGTTATGATGCCCGCCTGTCTGGTTTTGCGGGCGCGGTGGCGTATATTACCGAGCGTGGTCCGAAAATTGTGCGCTTTTGGCACATGCTGGCTGAAGGAGAACCGGTTGCTTTTATGGAAACCGAAGTGCGCGAAGTAGCCTGGTTTTCACGCCCGGAGGCGTTAAGACAATTGGATTATCCCGTCGAACAGGCACTGGTAGAAACTTGGTCAGGCCCAGACCAACTGGCGTCTTAAGCTGAGTTACTGAATTTTCTGCCTGCGCCGGACGAGCGCCGCCTGGGCAACCCGTGTGTAATCCAACAGGTTTTCTCGCTGCAGTCGGGTTTGATTGGCGCCATGCAGACGCCGGCGCATAACCAATTGATCCAGCATCCAATACACCAGGTGAGCTTCCTGCGCCCGCGCCCACCAATCGATAAATTCACCTGCTTTCAAAGTCTCATTAAAAAAGCCTACTCGCATAAAGGCGGAGCGGCGCACGAGCATCGCCCCGACATGGTAACCCGGAGCAACTCTTACCGCACCGGCCAGCTTGCGCCAGGTATCTTCATCGCAATCATCCGAAATAAAATTTTCCACCTGCCCCAAGACTACTTCCAAATTCGGTTGAACTGCTATGCTGTCCAATTGCCAGGCCAGTTTTTCAGGCACCCATACATCATCCGCGTCTAGGAAGCCAATATAATCCCCATTGGCCACTTCCACTCCCCGGTTGCGCGCCGCGGCTGCCCCGGTGTGGGGGATATGCAGGCAGTGCACGCCAGTGTAATTCTGGGCTAATGGCAGACTGTTATCCGTTGAACCATCGTCCACCACAATCACCTCATCCGGTGGCAGAGTTTGTGCCAAGACGCTTTCAATTGCCTGCGGCAGGTAAACCCCGCCATTATAAACTGGGATAATTACACTGATCATTTGTGTAGCATCTCTAAAAATTTTCAGCTCTTTTTCGGTCGATTTTCTTCTTCAAAGCCAGGAACTGCGCCCGGTTCGGGTTCGGAGTGCCCAGCCAGGTATTGTTCTCATGTTGACGGTACCATAAAACAATGTCTGGATGCTCAACATAATGGACGTTTTTTTCCCGCGCTCGCAGAAACCAATCCAGGTCCTCACTGCAGCGCATACTTTCGTCGAAAAGCCCTACAGCCTCGAAAGCTGACCGGTGAAACAAAGCGCTGCCCAGATTGGGGCGGTGGGACGGCTTTCCAAGTTGTAATCGCTGAGAACCGCGCATTTCGAACAAACACACCTGGCCCCAGGTGAATTGAGCGTCTGGCGCTCGTTCCAGTAAGGCAAACTGCTTGTCCATTTTATTCAAATCCCATAAGTCGTCAGCATCCAAAAACGTCAGATAATTGGTGCTGGCGCGGCATATTCCCAGGTTACGCGCTGCTGCCGGCCCCTTATTTTCCTGGCGGTAACACTGCAGTGTCAGTTTCAGTTCCAGGGCCAAGGCGGCGCCCAAGTCCGCGCTGCCATCTCCGGACCCGTCGTCAACCAAAATAATCTCTGTGGGTTTTATTTTTTGCACCGCAACGCTGGACAACGTCTCCGCAAGGAAATTTGCGCCATTAAAAACTGGGATGATGACACTGTATTTGGGCAGGTTCATTGGCGGCTTTTGATGAACGAGGTAATCGCATCGCTGTTCTCTTTGGGATCAAGCGCAAGATCCATGAAGTAGCAATCCAATGCACCCACTAACCTGGTGATGAAATTGAGCGATTTACCCTGCGCCCCTGGCAGCCAGACCAACGTGCTGGGCCCTAAAATTTTCAATACATCTTTACTGCGTGCAGGTTCAAATGAAGCATAGGATTGGTTAGCAACCCGGGTCACAATGATTGCCTTGATCGGGAACCTTTTCACCAGCCGATTTTCAAAATCGGGATGCAGGTAAACCAGGCCCTTACAGCGCGATTCATTCTCTGCCCATTCGGTCACCAATGGCTTGAAGTGCGGCATAATCTCTAACATATCATCCCACAGCTTAGCAGAGCTGTATAATCCAAAGGCTTCGGGCTGGGGAGAAATGGTGGCCAGGCATTTATCATCGCTTAAGAAATGAAGTTCAGGATGCTCCAGGCAAGACAGGGCAGTGGTGGATTTGCCTGCGCCCGAATTGCCCACCAATAATACGCCGCCATCTTCGAATCCGACGGCAGCCGCATGAATGATATGCCAGTCTGTCTCTAAAAGTGCCCAATGAAGAAGCGACTGCAGCGGCGCAGCCCGGTCGTAAATTGTCAGATGCTGCGCACTGGGCACCCGAAAAAAACCCTGGCGTGAGGCTCGATCATAAACAGCCAACAAACCGATGGCAGGAGCATGTAGAACAACAATTTGCCCATCATCTGCTACCGCACGCTGTCCATATAAATGATAATCGATAGCCTCAAATGGTGGGTCGGGCGGGGTTATGGTGGATGAGCTCGAATCCCAGATAAAAAATTCGATGTCTGCTGCTCCCGGCAGGAGATTTTCTAAATGGGCGAGGGCTGGCACGATGGATAAGATCAAGGCCGGGCTGGCGAAGTGCAGCTTTACCTGCCGCCCGGGCACACTGATGCAATACTGGATGGGCGTATTGCCCTGGCTGGCATTAATAAAGGATGCTTTGATTTCATTCAAATAGGATCGCAAGCTTAGCATCAATAAATCTTCTTTTCAGAGGAAAAAGCGCACAAAGATATCTCCATGTTTGCGGATTTTATTTTGGCTGCGAAGTGTAATTTTATCATACAGCTCTCCAGGGCTTGCCCAATCTGCCAATGCCAATGAGGTTGTTTTCTTGCCGAAGGTGTAATTTGCCTCGAATTTGCCAAGTCTTGCCAGATAATCCAGGTACAAAGTCACCCGGCTGATTTCCTTAACATGAAATTCGAGCGAAAGGCAATGAACTGGTTGGGTGAGTCCTTTCAGCGTTTCCAACTCATACCCTTCCACATCGATTTTTATGAATCTGGGCAGGCCATACTGAAGGATGAGACGATCCAACGTTGTGACCGGCACAATTCTCCTATCTGTAATCGTGGCTGGCAAATCACAGCGTTCGATCCAATCACCGGCCAGAGATGAAATTTTGGAGTTGGAAGCGACAAAGAAATCTGCCTGGCCTTCGCTCTCCCCAACTGCCTTCTCAACCACCTCAAAACGGCGATTCTTACCGTGTCTTTTTATTAAATAAGCGGCCGATTCCGCCTGTGGTTCAAGCGCGATAACGCGTGCGCCTGTCTTTAAAAACGCTGCCGCGTAATCCCCGATATGCGCGCCTATATCAAAACACAGATCGCCAGGTTGCAGGAATTGACTGTAAAACCGCTGCCGTTCGTACAGCAGAAGCGATGGGTAGATGAGGTTATAGATTGGCTTTAGCGGTTCTAAATGCACGAACGTGCGTAATAAATTTCTGATGGATTGCATGCTGCTCATTATACGAGAAAATAGAATTTGTCTCGACTGAGAATGGTCCGGCTACCGGTTGGGTTGATGCCCGATTCTCTGGCGAATTTGCTTCGTTAAGTGTCTTATCCTGTGCTTCAATTGGATGTGCACCGGGACACCATAATCAATTTGCTGTTGGTCAAGAGCATTTGCCGGCATTAACCCAAGAACCTTTCCCAAAGCCTGGAAGAGCTTGTAGGCTGCGCTGGCTTCAGCCACAAAACAATAAGGAATTTCACGGCCAAACACAGCCAATTCGGAAAAACTGCTCGCTCGGGTGCCAACGAAACAGGTGGTTTGGCGCAGCAGCCACAAATCCACCAGTGCATCTTCGATCGCTTCAGGCGCACGGCGGTCCAGCGTGCGCGGCGTGGTCTGGACAAGCCTGTCGCCGTACCTGTGACGACACTGCTGTGATACACCTTCAAGGCGCGTCTGTCCTGTTAGGGGATCCAATGCGCCGTCATCTGTGCTGAGAAATATCCCGGCTGTGGGACAACTTGCCATATAGCGATCGACGGATTGAAGCGCTTTTTGGGTGTTAGCGGTTATATCTGGACGCTGGCGGGTAAAATCCCCGCGGCGTAAGTGCATGCCAATCATTGCAGGGCGAAAAAATGTTCTTTGAAAAGTGGAGATTTTCTCCTGAATGTGTCCCACAGGTTTCAATTCAGACATTAATTCCAGGCAGCGCCCTCGAAGGCCCGCATGACCGATATACCGCCCTGGTTGAATAAGCCAGGTTGGGTGACCAATCGTTAGATCCTCGGCTGTTTCTCTCGACAAATCTGGCAGGTTTCCAAACCAGCCTGAAATATACGGCAGGTTATTTACCGCCTCAGCGGTTGTGGTTTTCACAGGCCAATTCGAGTCAAACAGCGCCTGGAAAGGAGCAGAACAATCCGCGTTGATCGGCCACAACATGCAGAATTCGCGCCCAGCCGCTTCTGCCAGGGCTATACCTGAAAGAAGGACTTTCAAGCGGTTGCACAATCCCAATGGACAAAATACTGTTAATGTTGTCATGGCGAACCCTGTTCGCTTCCAACTCCCATCTCACCAAGCAAGGACTTAAGACGGCTTACAGTTGCGGTGAGATTATATTCACTTCTGAGCAATTCAAGTCCGTTGTCTGCCAGGCGCTGTCGGCGGGCGGCATCGCCTAACAGCGTGACGATGGCGCTGGCAAACCCTTGAGCATCATCTGCCAGTAAAACCTGCTGGTTGTGCGCCAGCTTCAGCCCTTCTGCTCCACGGGCGGTGCTCACCAGGGGTGTTTCACAGGCCAGGGCTTCCAAGATCTTAAATCGGCTGCCACTGCCGTGCAAAAGCGGCACAATCGCCAGGGCTGCCTGGCGCAGGAATGGCGCCGGACTGGGAATTTCCCCCGTACAACGGACGCCGGGTGATTTTTCCATTTCTTGCCGCCAGCCTGAGCCTGATCTGCCGACCAACAGCAGGCGGGTGTTGGGCTTCTTCGACAGGACAATTGGCCAAACCTCACGTATGAACCAGTCCGCGCCGGCAAGATTTTGAAAGGCAAAAAAACTGCCGCACATCACAATCAAATTTTCGTCCCGACTGCCGGGTGAATTTGATTGATAATACACTTCATTGACAAAATTGGGCAAAAGCTTGCTGTGACCTGCGCCCACGAAACGAGCATGGTAAGAACGATCATTTTCGCTGACAGAGGTAATGCGGTCAAAGGTGTGAAAAAAAAGCTCCTCATGCAGTTTCTCGAAGAAAAAATAAAATAAAAAGTACAGGTTTTTTCGCTTAAACGGCCGCGACCACAGTCCCTGCCAGGATAATTTGGATTGGATGTTGTGAGCATCCATGACCGTTGGAATGCCTAGCCGCCGAGGCAGGTGGGTGAAATTTCCCCAATGCCCGTAACTGAACCACACAAACTGTGGTTTGACTTGATCCAGAGCCAGGCGAAACGCGTTGAGATGGAGGGTTTTTGGCCAGATAAGGTGTCGGCTTTCTATAAGGCGTGTATTAAAATTGGCCGGGCTGGTTGGCAGGTGCCGCCAGGCTTGAACCTGCGCTAAAGCAGGACATGAATCGAGAAGAAGAGGTGATAATACCGTGACTTCGCACATTCCGCTCAGACATTCCACCAGGTTATAACAACGCAGGCGCTCACCACCATAGGGGGGGTAAAATCCCACCTGGGTGACAAACAGCGCTCGGGGTAATTTATCATTCTTCATACATCATAGCTCAAGAATTTTTGATTCTCATCCACCTTCAGTCTGAGGAAAGAACGCAGTTTTTTTGAGTAATGAAAAATCAGAAAGGGCATCGAACGATCCCGACCGAACTCTCTTTTTCCCAGCCAGCGCAGGATAAAATACAATCCCGTATATTTCAGCAAACGCAGCTTGTGTTTATATTCTGGTGTGCCGCCCATACACACTTCGTTCGGTATTGTTCGTCCATAAACAGCCAACCGGGAGAATTCACTGCCCACCGTGCCAATAAAGTATGCGGACTGCCTCAACAGCCACAAATCTACCAGTGCGTCCTGCACACTTTCAACACGGTTGCGATCCAGGCTGCGTGGCGTGGTCCACACAACCCTCTTGCCAAACCGTTTCTGGAAAATGGTGTGCACTCCTTCCATGAGAACCAATCCAGTCTTGGGATCCGGCGCTCCATCATCGGTTGCCAGCAAAATTTTGGCGCCAGGCAGATGTTCCAGCGCTTGCTCCACGGCCTCAATGGCTGCTTGTGTGTTACCCATCAGGTCGGGCCGCAGCGCCAGGTAGTCGCCTCGCCGGAGATGGACGCCAATAAATTCCTTGTCCAGGCGCTCAGACCAGAATGTGTCCACACGCCTGGTAATTTCTGGGATTGGATTCAATTGGTTGAAATAATCCTGGCAGAGCTGCTCAAGCGCATTGTGTGAAGCGTACTTGTCCGCTTGGACGAGGGAGCGGTAAGCGCCTAAGACAATCTCTTCTGCCGGGTTTGCCAGTAGGTCCGGTGGATCCGGGTTCTCATCGTGTTTCCACAGCGGCAGGCCGACGATTTCCGCTCTGGACACGGGACGCACATCCCACGTGTTTGTGAACAGCTCTTGAAAACTCGCCGCACAATGGTTCGTTTTTGGCCACAGCATGCAGAAACTGCGCCCGCTGGCCTGGGCGAGCGCTAATCCAGAAACCAACACGCGCAGCCGATTGCTCAATCCTGTGGGTGAAAAAACTGTTAACCGGCGAGCCAAAGAATCTGCCTCTTTCACCAATCCAAATTGGCTTCATAACCAAGCTTGATCAACATTTCACCGTAACGGTCTTTGAATGCCGCGCTCACTTTGGGGGTGAAATAATTTTTCCAGTCGCCGGCAATTCCTTTGCGATAATGATGGTGAGCGTTCTCTTCGCCTGCCCTTCTTCCCTCGGATTTTTGCTCGAACCGATTTTTGGCCAGGATGCTCTGTAAAACGGGCCTGGGTAGAATCGGCGGCCCAAGGCTGGCCTGTGATGAGGGGATGTGAAAGGTGCGCCCAAGAATCATTTTTCCGAGGACATTCAGGCCGAAGGTGGGTATCTTAAAGCCGAGAAAAGAAAAGATACGGGTAAATTCATCCAATGGATCCTTCACCAAAATTTCATACCTGGTTTCATAGATGTTGGGGTTATCATAATTCCACTCTATGATATCCTGGAAGATCGGTTCATCAATCTCGATCTCCATCAACAAACCGGCTTCTAGATCCGGCGCGGCGCTCAACCGCTGGCGCGCTTCTGCAATCCAGTTATATTGGTTCATTGGGTGAGAAAACAAGTGGGAAAAGTATGCCGAAACGAGAAGATCGCGTAAATCTCGTATGACATGAAAACCGCGCAGGGCGCCGCGCATTTCTAATAGTGCCAGCGAATCCATATCAGCATTGGTCAAACATAGAACCTGAAAAGGCTGGTGGAGCAGGCGGTCATGAAAATCGTCGATTGCGGCTGTGTACGGCTCTTTTTCATGGAAGTTGAGCGGCAAATGCGTCGATAAATAATCCACTCTAGCTGGACCGATTGCCAAAGCTGAGGTGGACTGGAGAAAAACTGCCTTGATATATTGCGAGGCGCACTTATGGTGACCAAAATATGTGAGCACCATACTCATCTGGTTGACAATTCTGTTTCTAAACTGCTGGTTAATTCATCCTGGTCAAAACCGCGCAGCACGCAGCGTTCATCGTGAACACCGTAAGAAACCAGCCAACCTTGATCCGGGGTACACACTGCACCGCCAGGGAACACCACATGGTCTTTCGTTAAAGGATTTGTACGCATCGCACTTGCTTCGTTATCGGGTGAAATTAAAGGCCGGGAACGGATTGTAAGCGGGTGAAATGGAGGTTTTCCCTGAAAGGTGTAAACCCCTGCATAGCATATCCGCCGAGCAAACGTCTGTTCGTAACGGTTCATCAGGCTGCCCAGGCGGCACGGCAGACGTTTTGGTTGGTAGTAATGATCGGTTGTGTTTTGCAGGAGGCGAACATCCCCGTGATCCACTCTAGGCCCTTGCCAATGATAGGGCTTCCCCAGAGATTGCCGCAGCCTTGCCCAATAAGGAGAAATCACCTGGTGCAAGCGCGTGGCGTACCGCCACGAATGAAAGAAAACATAATACCGGTCGTGAACCTGCACGGGCAGTGATCCGCCGCGCGGCTCGCCATATTTCTCTCTGTAGGCGGTGATATCCCATGGTTCAATAAATTGCCTCTCGCAGTCAATTGCGCCAGCTTTTGTCATCTTCAATTTTAAGATTACGTGCGGAGAGATTGTGTACACGGCCCATAATTCGCCCTGGTATTCAAACAGCATCCAGTTCTTCTCTTGCCACTGGCGATTGTCCAAAAATAGAGGTCGCGCTTCTCCAACTGCCTCCAACGAATCCAAATCGAGCTCTGCCAGGTACAGCAAGCTGGGCAAACGAAAATGGCAGAATAGAACGAATAAGCGCTGCCGGAACAGAAGCAAACGAGGATCTCCAACCTGTTGGTTGACGTTGGAAATTGTATCCGAAAGCGCACCCTGGCTGCCAGGAATGACATTGAAATTCTGATCCAGGCGGCAAATAGCGAAGCGTTCAATTTTGTAGTTGGCTGTCACCACTTTATACGCCATGACCCAACCAAACCTGGTCAGCGCGATAGCCGGGTTGGTAATGAAATATTCTTCGGCAGGCCTTTCGATGCGCCAGACGGCAGGAATCAAATCCTGCCCATGGAAGATCTTGTAGAAACCTCTCAAGGTAGTCACGATACAGGTTAGCCCGCTCAAGAGATCAAAAGATTGGCGAATGGGCTGTTGCGCACAGAAGAGAGAATTTCGCTGTAATTAACAATAATTTCATTGTAAGGACGTTCGTACGTTTTCAACAAACGATTTTTTAATGGCACTTGCGGCACATCCAGGAACCGGCAGACGCGTTCATTCATCCGCTCCCAATCACCGCTGTTGAACAGATCATCTTCATAAACGATGTTCAGATGGGGGAGTGATCCGATGAGGCTAACCAATTCATTCCGATCCTGGACACAGGTGCGCAAATGCTGAAGAACCAAAGCCGGGTCCAACACCAGGGAAGGCAGATCAGGTTTTTTATTGATGGTGGAATGCCAATGCTGGGACGATTCCGCCACACACCAGGACAATGTCTGTTGAAAAACATCGCGGCGCAGGAGGTGGATCAATTTCCAACCGCGTTGGTGCAAATCCTTCAAGGTTTTCTCCAACCGGTAAACCTGCCCACCGGTTTTCAACTTAAATCCAAAGACACTCTTCGGGCTTTTTGCAGCTTTGGACTCCAAGAATGGCACCGGAAAAGCCCGGATCAGCCATAATGCCGGGTAGGTATGCGGCCGCCAATATTTTTCGTTGAGAAGTTCCGTAGCGCAGTCGATTACTGGGTTTGAACGCAGTAAATCTACCAACAGCGTACTGCCAGTCCTGCCAGACGTGAGGATTACGAAGCGCTTCTTGAGATCCATGGGTTAAAGCGATTGTAAGGCTTAATTGATCGGCTTCGTCTTCGGCCAACCTGTTTCATTTACATCATGGATTGGGTCCAAAAGAAGCAGCTCAGCCATGTCCGTATATTTTTCCAGGACTGGCTGTGCAAACGGTTGTTTTTCAGAAGTGGTTGGAAAATTTAAAACAGCCTGGATATCCGCATCACCTTTTTTCTCTTCCAATGGGGCAATCAGATGTTCACTTTCTAATTTGTTGAGCAAATCAGCCAGTGCGGAGCTAATTTCGTCTGGCCCGGCTGAATAGCGGCTGGCGAGAATAGTGTGAATCTGATCCACTGCGGCTCCAACCTGGATTAATTGCCAGATCTCCACACCTGTCGAAAGCAGGCTGAAATACGTGCCGCTGTCCATATTGATAATGATTACCTCGCCATCAATCATATCGCTGATCACAGACGGCTGGTTTACACGATAATAATCACTTGTTTTCAAGAATTTGATCTCCTCAACAGACGTCTCGACTCAAAGCGAAAAAAATAATCGCAGCGTGATCAACGGAAGGCAGTCGGCGACGAAAAAATTATAGAAAAAATCTTCTGAATTGTCAATGAAATTGTGCCAGACTACCTTTTCTCAGTGATCATCACCTGGTGGTTTTATAAAAAAACGACTTGCTGTTGCAAGCCGTTTTTTATCCTGGTCGGGGCGAAAGGATTTGAACCTTCGGCCTCTTGCACCCCATGCAAGCGCGCTAGCCGGGCTGCGCCACGCCCCGAATTTGGAATTACACAGTTCCCGGCTTCTGTGCGAAGGGTATTCTACAACATAGGGTTGTTCTTGTCAACCTGAAAACACAATTCGCTCAGCCCAAACCCACCATCAGCAGGCCGATGGAAACGATTCCTATGCCGAGCAGTTTGGGAGCATAGGCTGGTTCTTTTTCGATGGTTATGCCCATGATTGCCCCTAAGGGGATGCTCAACTGGCGGAAGGCGATGACATACGAAACATCCCTGGCAAAACCGATGGCCATCAGAATCAGGATGTACGAGAGGTTTAAAACGAAACCTGTCACCAGGGACAGCCGCAAGCCTTGCGGATCGTGCCTTATGAACCTGAGCATACGCTGGCGTTCAACCTGCCGTCCGATAATATAAACACCCAATACCAGGCAGGTGGTCAAAGTCTCGAATTCAAGATACACCAGGGCTAGGCCTAAATTGTCCAAACCGAGAGAAGGCATCTGACGCAAATCGAACATTGCCTGACCGTCGATCAAGGTATATCCAGCTATGCCCACAGCCGCCACCAGAGCCAGCAAGCAGGCAGGCTGCAGATAATCAGCCAGGCGCACCTGACGCAGGTCGCGCAAGGGCAAAACCAGGCAACCAAAGGCAACCAACAGCATACCGATTAGCCCGCCTGGCGTAAACGCTGCGGCTTTGCCAAACAGCAGGCTCGCTGCGGCAACCAGCGGTATAGGGACAGCGCGGGCCAAAGGGTATGTTATGGAAAGATCCCCGCGCCGGTATGCACCAGAAAGGCCAACATACGCCACTGCCTGGAAAATTCCTGTCCCCAACAGCAAAATCCAGATGTTCAAAGGAAGCTGGGCGATAGCCTTCCGATAGATGAAAATGGTGGGCAGCGTGATGACCGCGGCGCAGCTGATGGCGAATAAAAAGAAAGCCGCCACAGGGGCGCTGCGCTGACCGAAAAAATTCCACCCGGCGTGCAAGATTGCTGAAACCAGCACCAGGAAAATTGCAAAGGCGCTCACCAGTTTATGGATTGCAAAATTGAAGCGGCACGGCGTAACTGAGCAAGATGGTGGTGGCGCCGCCCAACGCTTTGATTTCTCCGGTAGCGTAAACGCAAGTGCCTTCTTTCAAGCTCCAACTGCGTTCGTAAGAGACAAAGAGAAAACCCTGCGAATTTAGCAGAAGCACAGAAAATGTGTTCAAGCCCTGGTTTTCGGCTTGCTTAGTTTTGTAAACCCTGCCGGTGACACACAAAGTTTTACCGATGTCTGCAGCGGTGACCTGTTCCACAGGCACGCAGCCGCTCACCGAAGGGGTTGGACTGGGAAGCGGGGTCTCAGTGGGTAAGATTTCGGTGGACTGCACAATGGATGTGCTGGTCGGGAGGCTGGCGATAGTGTTGAGTGTCTCTGACGGGCTCGGCTGGGGCGTGTCTGTCCAGACGGCGTAGGTGGGACGCGGGGTGCGCGTTGGTTTGGGTGGGGCGGGGGTGAAAGTCGGACCTGCTGTGGGATGGATTGGAGTTGCCAGGAAGGCATTCACCCGGTTGACAAGTGTTTCTTTTACCGGTACCAGTGGGCCCAATAACAACGCCCAAATCAGAATCAATAAACCGGCGAAAATGGCAACAGCCAGCAAACTGCGAAAGATAAACCCCCAATGAAGTTCAATCGTGGGTCTTGTGGAGCGGCGGCGCCGGCGCGGAGGGGCGTCTGGGCTGTCTGTGCTCTCGATTTCATTCCTTAAGGCTGCTTCCAGCGAAGCGAAGGGGGAAGCCGGGTTATTTTCCTGGGGATTTTCAGGTTCTTCGGATTTATCTGCGTTCCGATTGCGCATAGATTAGAAAGTTTCCTTGTCTCTGATTTGTTGCGGTTGTCACAAGTATAGCAAACAAATTGATTGCCGGCAGGCCCATTTTTTATGAAGGCCCTAACTGTTTGTGCAGTTGCAAGAACCGTTCCACTCCCTGCCGGCTGAACACACCTAAGAATCGCCCTTCCTCGATCACCGGCAGGTAATTTGCCTGGTATGCGTCCAGGGTACGCAGACCTGAGGCCGCATCCCAACTGGCAGGCAGGCTTTTCTCCAGATTGATTGGTTTCATTGCCTGGGCTGCGTTCAACAATGATCGGTTTTTTTCAGGGATTTGTTGGATAATCTCGGCGGTTAATAAGCCCAGCACGCCAGCCTGGTTGATCACCAGGTAATATGGCTGAGGGCCTGGCAAAAACCAATCCTCCACCACGCTGACCAGAGAAGTCTCGGGTGGAATGTACATGGGGTTGCGCTGGATCACCTGATCGACCCGGAAACCCGCCAGGGATATCTCCTGGTTCGCCTGGCGGATAGCTTCGCTGGCTGCCTGGAATAGAAAATAAGCCACAAAACCCAACCAAAAGGCATCAAACCAATCATGGAAGAAATAAACCAGCAAAACGCCAGTGCAAGCCAGTAAGCAAGCGATGCCTTTGCCGATATATCCGGCAATGCGGGTTGATCGATGTGGACTGCCTCCCAATTTCCACAGGATCGCCCGCAGGATCCGCCCGCCATCCAAAGGAAAGCCCGGCAGCAGATTGAAAACAGCCAGCGAAATGTTCACCGAAATCAGGTAAATACTGGGCGCTGTCAGGATGGGCATAGGAGCATCCAATTTCCAGACTAGGGCAAAAAGGCCGGTCAGAACCAGGTTTACCGCAGGCCCAGCCAGCGCCAGCCAAAATTCTACCCCGGGGCTTTCCGGTTCTTTCTCAATTTCGGCAATCCCGCCAAAGACAAATAATACGACGCGGCGAACGTGAATATGATTGCGCTGGGCCACCCAGGCGTGCCCGAATTCATGTGCCAGGACAGACAGGAATATGCAAAGGCTGGTAAAGACGCCGAGTATCCAATGACTGAGTGGATTGAGAAAAGGGTATTCGTGACGAAAATAACCAGTCCCTAAAATCCAGGTTTGAATTGCAAAGATGATAAACCAGCTTCCATGAAGTTCAACCGGGATATTCCATAATTTTCCGAGTTTCAATTTCATTTCACCAAATATTGTTGAATTACTCCTGAGGTCAGCCGCTGGCAGGTTGATGAATACTCACATCAACCAGCAGGCTTCGACCGGGAAGTGAATGGTCACTTCATTTCCGACCTGAGGCGGGGTTATAGTTCTTTCATTAAAAAGATCCGCTGAAACAAGCGTGCCTTGGATATCCACACGCAGGCGGACAACCGCGCCCAGGAACATCACGTTTTCAACCTTACCCTTCAAGACATTGTGGCGATCGCTCATGCCGAAATGAAATTCTTCTGGGCGCACAGCCAGGCGGGGCGTCTCGGAAATCATGCGGTTTTGTGAATGGTCAAACCGAATTTGCTGGCCGGCCAGGGTGCAGGTGGATTTCTCCAAATCGACGTTTGCAACTGCCAACAGGTTCAACTGACCGACAAATTGAGCCACGAACTGCGTTTGAGGATAATTGTAAATCTGGAACGGTGTGCCCACTTGCTCCATTTTCCCCTGGCTCATCACCACGATCCGGTCGGAAAGCGATAGGGCTTCCTCTTGATCGTGTGTGACATAAATGGTGGTGATGCCGAGCTGCTGCTGGATGCGCCGGATTTCCTGGCGCAGTTCCACGCGAATCTTGGCATCCAAGGCGGACAGGGGCTCGTCTAAAAGGAGCAGGCGTGGGCGAATCGCCAGCGCGCGCGCCAGGGCCACGCGCTGCTGCTGACCGCCCGAGAGCTGGGCCGGGAAGCGCCCCGCCAATTTTTCCAGGTGAATCAGGCCGAGCATATCTTCGACGCGTTTTTTGATTTCTGCGGCGGGCATTTTGCGCACTTTGAGCCCAAAGCTGATATTTTGGGCGACGTTCAGGTTGGGGAACAGGGCATACGATTGAAAGACCATTCCAACATTGCGCTGGTTCGGCGCCTGGTAGGTGATCTCTTCGCCATCCACTTCGATGCGCCCGGTGGAGGGCAGTTCGAAACCGGCGATCATGCGCAGGGTTGTCGTTTTGCCACAACCCGAAGGGCCGAGAAAAGAGATGAATTCGCCTTTCAGCACATCCAGGTTGAAATTTTCAACGGCGGCGGTAGCGCCAAATATTTTTGATACATTGGAGAGAGATAAATACGCCATGATAACCTCGGTTCGTGATTAATGGGACCCAGAAACCTGGCCCTGGCCGCCGGTCAGCAATTGGATCATGCCCATGGCCGCCCAGGTGAGCAAAAAGCTGGCGAATGAAAGCGCAGCCGGCTCGTAAGCCAGGTGCTGCCCAAGCAGCCACAGATACGGGCCGAAGGTTGGGCGGTTTAAGAAGGAAGCCAGCGTTACCTCACCGACAACAATTGCAAAGGTGAGCAGAGCCCCGCTCAACAGCGCCGTGCGCAGGTTGGGCAAAATTACCTGCAGCATGATGGTCGGCCAGCCTGCACCCAGGCTTTGAGCGGCTTCGGTCAGGCGGCGCACATCCATTGCCTGCAAGCCGGCATCGACAGAGCGGTACATATATGGCAGGGCCAGCACAACGTAGCCTGCCACCAGCAGGATGTTGGTTCCGAGGTCGTTGTTGGTCAGCGGGTCCAGCAGCTTGACGCTGGTGAACGGTACATTCAACGGGGAGCCGTAAATGCGGATCAAGCCGAACACCAGGACAATTGCTGGGATCACGAACGGTAGCAATGTGATGAATTCAACAACGGGCCGTAACTGCGGCAGCCTGAGTCGGATCCAGAATGCCGTAGGCACGATCAACAGCAAACACACCAGGATGGTGATGAGTGCCAGCTCGTTGGAGAATAAAAAGGCTTTAATAAAATTGGGATCCTCGAAAGCGCTTTTGAAGGCCTCCAGGCTGATCACATCGCGTTTCATGCGCAGCGAAAAGTCCAGAGTGCCATACAGGGGCAGTAAGAAATACAGCGCGCCCAGGATGAACCACAGCCAGCTCCACAATGGAAATCGAGAGCCGGCCTGCTGGGAAGTGTTTTGGCCTGCCCCCGGTGTTTTCTTCAGGTGAGCCTGGCTGGCGACGGGTTGGTTCATCTCAGCCACCTTTCTGTCTGACCTTGCAGCCATGAATAGCCAATCAGGGAGATCGACATGATGATTACCATACCCAGGGCCATGGCATAACCCAGGCCGGGGTTGTGCAGCACATCGCCGCGAATTTGCGAGCTGATCTGGATTGTAATGATCGGAAGGGCTCCACCGGTCAGCGCATAGGCTGTGGCATACGCACCGAATGCGTTGCCAAATAATAAGATTGTGGTACCCAGGATGGAAGGCAAGAGGATCGGTAGAGCAACGCGCAACCAGTATTCAATGGTACCGGCGCCCAGGTTTTCAGCCGCCTCTCGCCACTCCCGGCGCAGTCCATCCAGCGCGGGAGCAATGGTTAAAACCATCAGCGGAAACTGGAAATACATATACGTCAATGTCAACCCGGCAAAGCTGTACAGGTTGAACCCGGCTGAATATATGTTGATTCCAAACGCGTTCTTCAAAAGAGCGGTTATGAAACCTGTTCTACCCAGGGTAGCCACAAAGGCGAAAGCCAGCGGTACACCGGCGAAGTTGGATGCCACGCCTGAGAAGGTGATCAACACAGAGCGCAGGGGGCGCGGCAGGCCTCCTACCGTCACCGCATAAGCCAGCAAAAATCCAAAAATTCCTCCGCCGATAGCCGTGGCTGCCGAGATCTGGATGCTCAGCCAGTAAGCGCCCAAAATGGAAGGATCGGTGACTAATTCCACAATATGGCTGATTGTGAAACCACCAGCCTCGTTGGTGAAACTGCCAACGAACAGGCGAGCAGATGGAAGAAACAGGAAGAAAATTGCGAAAAGAAAAAATGGCACCACGCCCAGCCAGGCGGTTAGCCTGCCGGCAGGCCGGAGTTTGACGCGACTCGGGTTAACGGATGTGGTTGTCATAGGCTCCTTAAGCGGGCGGGACTTGACTTAATATTGAAGGGAGACTCTACTGGTGTAGAGTCTCCCTCGTGAGTGCAGTTAGAATTTTACGGGGCTTTCTTGATATCGGCGCCGACGATCGAATCCCAATTCTTGGTGATAAGAGTCGAGGCGGCGTTGTTTTGAGCGAGAGTGGGGAAGACCACGCCGCTGACATCCGGCAGCTTGGCAGCCAGATCAGCGGGGATGGCATTGCGCGATTTCAAATCTGTCTCGCGGATTGGGTGGCAGTAGCCTTTCATCCACAGCAGTTGGCCTTCGTCGGAATACAGGTATTCCATCCACAGCTTGGCGGCATTTGGATGCGGTGCATAAGCGCTGATGGCCTGCAGGTAAACGCCCGCAAAGCGCCCGGTCTTGGGGATGATGACCGAGGTCTTGGGGTTGCCTTTGTACGAGTCAACTGCAGCCATAGCGTTGTAGTCCCAAGTGATGCGCACGGCGATTTCGCCTTTGGCAACCAAAGCGTTATTGGCGATTAAAGGCACCAGGTTGCCGGCTTTGTTCATTTTCCCAAAGTAATCCAGGCCGGCCTGTGCGTTGTCTAAAGTGCCGCCATTGGCCAGGGCAGCCGCTTGAACGGAGTTGATGGCCTGGCCCGATACGCGCGGATCGCCCGAGAGTCCAACCTGGCCCTTGTAATCGGCGGCGAGCAGGTCGCCCCAATCCTGGGGAATCTTAGGCTGGACATCGGTGTTCACGATGAAAGCCATCACGCCGTAATAATCACCGTACCAATAGCCTTCAGCATCCTTCACATCAGCCGCGATGGAGTCCCAGGTGGAGACTTTGTAGGGCTGGAGTAAGCCGTCGGCCTTGGATTGTGGACCAAAGGAAAGCCCAACATCGATAACATCAGGCGCCTGCGGGCCTTTGTTGTCTTTATTGGCCTTGATGGCTTCGATTTCATCGCCCGAACTTCCATCCGGGTTCAATTCATTGACAGTCAGACCGTATTTGCTTTTGAAGTTGGCGATTATTTCACCATAATTGCACCAATCGTGCGGCAGGGCGATCACAGTGAGCGCGCCTTCAGCCTTGGCATCGGCAACAAGTTTATCCATCCCAGAGGCGGCACCCGCTTGGGTTGGCGCGGCGCTGGGTGCAGCCGTCGTGCCGCTGGCGCAGGCTGCCAACATGACAGCAATGACCAACAGGCTCGTGACGGTAAGTACATACTGACGAGACTTCTTCAACATAGAACCTCCTGAAAAAAATTGGGGAATGCGAACTCACCTAATTGTATAATACCAGTCCTTTTTTTACAATGGATGAAGTTGCCGAGTCTTGACTTTCCTTATAAACTTGGCTATATTAGCCCAAATTGATTGTGCGAAAGGTGAGGTTATGCTAGCATTAATTGGTAGTGGAGAGTATCTGCCGCCCATCGAACCTGTGGACCGCTTTTTATTTGACCATCTCAACGCTGCGCCGCGCGTGGTGTGTCTGCCGACGGCAGCCGGTACGGAGGGGCAGGAGCGCATCAAATATTGGTCCGATTTGGGCGTGCAGCACTACACGCGTCTGGGTGCACAGGTGGAAGCGCTGCCGGTAGTTGATCGCGCCAGCGCCAATAATCCGTCATTTGCCGAAAAAATCGCCGCATCCAATTTTGTGTTTCTTTCAGGAGGGCGGCCGCAGTATTTATATAAGTCTTTGGAAGGCAGCCTGGCCTGGCAAGCGATCCTGTCGGTGCATCACAACCACGGCGTGGTGGCTGGCTGTTCCGCCGGTGCGATGATCATGGGCGAAGGATTCCCTGGCTTCCCACGCTTCACCAAAGGGTTTGGATTGCTGCCTGGGGTGGTGATCTTTCCTCACTTCGATGAGTTTTCATCCATGTTCGTCAGCGGGATTAAACGCCTGCAAAAGCGCGGCAGCACCGTGCTGGGCATCGATGGCTCGACGGCCTTATTCGTCAACGACGGCGAAAAACGCGTGGTGGGGTTGGGCGGCGTGACCCTGATTGCGCGGGGAATATCAACGCGCTACCTGGATGGCCAGGCCATGGCATGGTGACGCCTGGCATTCGCTACACCACCCTGGAGAACTGCGAGGCGGCGCGCGGCCCGGTGGTCGTCATCGACGTCCTGCGTGCCTTCACCACGGCCTGCTTTGCTTTTGCGGCCGGCGCCGAGCGCATCTTGCTGGCGGGCGAGGTGGAGATGGCTTTTGCAATGCGCAAGCGCTTTCCTGGCGCTCTGCTGCTCGGAGAAGTGGACGGCCTGCCGATCGCGGGGTTCGATTACGGCAACTCACCCGCCGCTCTGCTTCACCAAGACTTGCATGGCCGCACGTTGATTCAACGCACCTCCGCCGGGGTGCAGGGCATGCTGCGCTCTCCCTACGGCGAGCCGCTGTTGGCGGCCAGTTTTGTGTGCGCCACAGCCACTGCGCGCTGCTTGCAGCACCTGGCGCCGCCCGCCGGCTGGGAGTCAGTTTCGTTCGTGGTCACCGGGGTGCTGGGGCTGCGCGATGGCGATGAAGATGCCGCCTGCGCCGAATACATCGCCGCGTTGCTGGCCGGCCAACAGCCAGACCCGGAGCCTTACCTGGCGCGGGTTACAAAATCCTATTCCGGCCAGCTTTTTGCCGACCCGGCCAGGCCAGAATTTCCCAGCCAGGACCTGGAACTGGCGCTGCAGTTGGACCGCTTTGATTTTGCGCTGCTCGCCGGAAGGCAAAATGGCATTTTGGAGCTCAAGGCCTGGCAAGCGTAGTATAATAAGCATCTCGGGGATGACAGGCTTCGACGGGAGAAACTGGCCCCGGACTGCGAGCCGAGAGGCGCCGACCTCGTAAAATCAGTGCAAAACACAAGTGCCAATCGCACAAACACCTACGCTGCAATGCCCCTCGCTGCATAAGCAAGGCAAAACAGCCGGCCCCTAAGGGAGCCACGTCTGCCCACCTCGCTCGTTGACCGGTGGTGGAGTGGGCGTAACAAAGTCAACGTGCCGCATGCGACGCTGCTAACCATGCGAACAGAGGGGCTTTCGGGTCCCAGCGGCTGACCTGGCGTGACCTTTGCCTGTCGTGGTCCGCCGGGTGAGAGCTACAACAGGCTACGCTCGTAGATGTACGCGGTCGAATCTTTCGGACGCGGGTTCGATTCCCGCCATCTCCACTAAAATCGCCCAGCGAGCGCTGGGCGATTTTAGTGCCTACTCCTGGCAGCGCGCCATGCGGTAGTTTTTGTGATTAACAGCACTTCAAACTCGCCTCGCCGACCTGCCTCCCGCATGGCATTGATTCCTGGCCGGAACTTCTTCAGGTAAGCTGGTCGGGCAGGGTCTGAGAACACCTTAACGATGTCCACTCGATCACGCTCGGCCTGCTCTTTGATCTGGCGCAGTAGGGCGTCCAGGCTGAATGAGTCGCTTTGCATATCGGACGAGAAGCGGATATAGGCAGCCCCGGGTAGCGGAGTAGAGTCTTCGCGTTTCTTCAAACTATTCATTTTGTTCAATCCTTTCTTTTGAGAGTGGAAATCAAACAATGCCAAACCAGAACGGTGTGAGACTCACCTCCGATCCAGGAGCAGCGGGGAATATTTAGCTGGTGTCGTTGGGCTGTGATGGATGAACGGCCTGGTAGCGCTGATTGATCTGCGCCAGCCACTCGACCAGGCTTTTGGGCAGCCGGTCGGGAAGAATCTGCTCCTGAGAAGGGGTTATATCATCTCCCGAAAGCGGTTTTGATTGTGGGTCAGGGTTTTGAGAAATTTGTTGACGTACAATCTGATTTGTCATCACGGCACCTCTTGCTTAAATAGAAGCGAATGTCCCTAATGCGCTGTAAGGGAGAAAGAAAACTCCGGTTTCAGCAGTCGATCTGTAAAAACCGGATGATTGAAATTCAAGAATCTTGTATCCAATAATCGGCTGTATAATCAATATTAGGAGCTTATGGTGGGAGTAACCATTCGGTCAGGAGGATAAATATGACAGATGTTCAAAAGCTTTCTACAAGAGAAGTGGGCGTATTGGCAAAGACCCTGGTCGCAAAGAAAATAGCAGAAATGGGTGCTTCCACGGAAATTTCCAATGGGGTAAAAAGTATTGTCGTGGCCAAACCGCGGACTGGAAATCGCAAGCTTACAATCAGAGTGAAATCTCGCCGGTCGGGAGATTGCAAATTCCAACAACAGAAGGGGTTCCTCCTGAAGAAAAAGTTGACGAACAAGAATTTTGGGTTCTTGTAGATTTCTCGACCGGCTCAACTATTCCGAATTATTATGTTATGTCTGGCATCTGGCTTCGTGGAAAAATCTATACGGATCACAAGGATTATTTGCGATCACATGGTGGAGCTCGCCCTATCACCCAGAAATCCACCCACAATAAAGTCGTCCTGGATGATATTAAAAGCTGGAAAGATAGATGGTATATCCTGAAGTTGCCTGGGTAGTCTAAAACCACAACCGTAAATGTTCACAAAAAAAACACGGGATTGCCTGAGGAGAAACAATTGTCTGCGTCATTCGTTGAAGAACTTATGAAAGCCATCATCGAAACCGCCATGATCCCCAAAGTGCAGGTCGAACGATCTGTGGGGCTTATTCTTGGTATGTTTCTTGAAAGCGTTCTCACTGAAACATTTCGGGATGATCCGATCTTATCTGGATCGATAAAGATGATCTGCCCAGAGTTTCCGCTGAAGAAACCAGATAATAACCAATCGACGAATATTGATTGGCTGATGTACAATCCTGAGCGTAGGCAGCTTCTTTTCATCGAGTTGAAAACTTCTGACACTTCCATCGATGCCAGCCAAAATAGTATCTATCTTGCCAAACAAGAAACCATCCAAAGTGAGGGTGGTTCGTTCCTCATCACCGACCTGGAACAGTTTCGGAAAGCATCTAAAGAACGCGGTAAATACCAGTATATTCTGGAAAAGGTAGAGCGGTTCGGCCTTGATATCGCCGAATGTCATGATGCCAGGATTGTCTATCTGGTTCCCAAAAGCGCAGAGCACAAAGTCCTTAATTACGCGGACAAGGTACTTAATTTCTCAATGCTGCCGCCCTCAATACCTGGTCCGTTCACAGAGGAATGGATAGTCGTTCATTGTTTTTTGGGTGAACTCGATAAACTGTCCCAAAAAACACGAAACCTGAAATCTTCGCGGTCGAAGCACTTATCAGTAAGGAGATGACTCTTAGAATCCCAGGTGATCTATTTGATTGTATAGGCTCTTAATTGATTTAAAGGAGGCGGTGTAAGCGTCAGATTTGTATGGTTGTACAGCGGCATTATCGGCTGAATAAATGATGATGCAGGTTGTGCTAAAAGTTTTTTGAATGGGCTATAATAACTTTGAGAAAAAAATATCGCCTTTGTCCAAAGTTATTAAGCAACTTATTCGTAGCATATTCAAACCTGACAGGCAGTAATCTGGCATAATTATAGCCTATCGAGAGTCAGTAGAATAAACCATCAGAACCCAGAAATCACCCCAAGGAGTAGTAATTATGTCCGAAGAACAGAAAAAACATCCATTAGAAAAATATTCCGAAAATGAACAAATCGCTTATTTGAGTATTTTGTCTGCCGTCTGTTATGTAGATAAAGAATTTGGAGATAAGGAAAAACGTCAACTGGATAACTTGTTGGCGCAACTTAAGATTTCAGATGGAGGGAAAGCTAAAATCTATTCTTCAGTATTCAACCTTCAACACGAAGATAAGCTGGCGAATCTTGAGGCAATTCAAAATCTTAGTAATACGGAATTAAAATACACCTTAATCTCAGACTTGTGTCTTTTTTCTTTGGTCGATTCCAAGATCACCGATGAAGAATATCAATACATCCTTGGTATCGGGAAAGCCTTGGGGATTACCCAAGAACAAGTTGATGCCATAAAGTCTGTCCAGGAGAATCTTGATAAAATCAAGGATAATCCCTCAAATTCTAATAAATTTAAACAGACTATAAAAGATTGTGCAGCAAACCTTGCTGCGGTCGGTGTTCCTATTGCAGCAATTGCAGCAAGTGGTTCCGTCTTTGGACTTAGCGCAGCCGGAATAACCTCTGGTTTAGCTGCACTCGGCGCATTCGTTGGGGGCGGAATGTTGTTAGGGGCTGTTATTGTGGTTCCGGCACTCGCACTTGGGGCGGCGTATGGTGTTAAAAAACTCATTGATGTGGCTCCTGCAATCGCACTTGGTACTGCTTCTGGTGTTAAGAAACTCCATGATATTGTATGGAAAAACGATGAGAAATCAGATAGTGTAAAAAACTCTTAAGAAAGAGATCAAAAGCGAACATGGACAAAAAAATCGTAAAAGGTGAAATGCAGCCTGTATCGCCTAAACTTGTTATTGTACAAGGAATTGTTCAAAATCTACCGGAAATTCTGGGGACAATTAAGGAAATATATGTCCTTAATAAAAAAGAGCAATTATTTGGCCGAGTTCTGCAATCTCGACTTGATGAATTGAACATCAATAAAGAGAATTTTAAAGTATTGGTTGAAGGTTTGACGGAATTATCAAAATCGGAAAATACTGATAATGAGACAAAAGTTTTTTACAGAGATATGATAAAAGCACTGTTCGAAATCTTCACAACCAATATGCGTAGTTCACAAGAGATTTCTACATATTTGAAAGAATTTTAAGAAATGTATGGGATCAATTTGTTGAAAGTTGCCAAAGTATTGGGGGCTGTTGCGGTCAGTAGTATCTTATTTAACAAATACGGGGCAATTCGTTCGATTTATGAGGAAATTGTAAAACATTCTGCTCAACAAAATATTGATATGGTTAAGGTAATGATGCATTCCATTGCGCAACAAAACGAGTATGCGTATGAAGATGTAATTAAAATTCTCAGAGAGCATTTTACCGACGAAGAATTACAAGATATTTTGCCTCAATAAGCAAAAAAACTACTTTCTTCAATCATCAAGATGTCTTCCTTTTTGTCCAAAAAGCACCTGAAAGGCGCATCTGCCAATTCAACTCGAATAAAAAACCGACCGGATGATCCGAGACGGCGAAGATAATTTCGATGTCGAATGGCGGTCGCTTTGCAACGACCGCCATTCGATTCATAAGCTATACCATCCTGATTGGCGGGCAGCGCACACCGGCCTGCCGGAACAGAGTCTGGATTTTTCGCCTCGCCCAGGCAACATCTTCCTTGCGGTTATGCGTCCTGGGCGGAGGCTGGTGATGGAAGCGCAAATCGTAGGCATCCGTTTCCAGGCACAGGTGGTTGACTCGCTGTGTCAGTAACGGTGATATAGTCCATTAAAAATCGCGCAGAAAGTCCACTGAAACCCAACTAGAATGTACCTCAGCGTGCATAACTGGAGGTACGAATGTTACGAAAGGAGGACTTTGCTGTGATCAAATCATTGAATCAGCGCGGCGTGTACATCAAGGACATTGCCGCCGAACTGGGAGTGCATCCCAAAACGGTGAGC
>JAKOUW010000259.1 GCA_029782365.1 Chloroflexota bacterium | reverse complement strand
CTCTATCGCCCGGTTGACCACTCTCACAATGTGATTGGCTGGAACCAATTCATCCCAACTCGGAGGAATCAGGCTCGGCTGTGCCATCGTATACGGTTTGAAGACGGGGTAGGCGGGTTTTCTGTGTTTCATACCCCGTATTGAATCACATTTTCTTTAAACGCGAAAGGGGCTGCCCAGTTCTTTTTGGACAGCCCCTTTTATCGGTTTCTTCCGTATTTCTCGTGGCTCGAAACCCAGTCCGAAGATGAAATTGCTGCAGCCAGCGAAATTTCACCCGCCAGCACGGCTCCTGCCACAATCTCTGCCAGTTTGTTGACCTTCCCTTTGCCAGAACAGCCGAGCAGTTCCAGGCACTCACGCTGGGTCGGAAGGGCGGTCCCGCCGCCGTACGTGGCGACGATGAGTGATGGGATCGTAATTGACAGGTACAGGTCTTTTTCTGGCGTCAATTCGCCATAGATGATGCCTGCTGACGATTCGGAGACGTTCGCCACATCCTGACCGGTGGCAATGAAAATCGCGGTGATTGCATTGGCTGAATGCGCGCCATTATTGTTCGCGCCCGACAGGATCGCGCCGATATTGGCAATTCCTCCATGGTAAGTCAGGCTTTCCGGTTCGACGCGCATGTGCTGGATCAACACATCGCGTTTAATCACCGCTTCGGCAGTCACCCGTTTACCGCGTGTGCGCATGATGTTGACTTGCGAGGCCTTTTTGTCAGTCGCCAGGTTAGATTCCAGGTAAAAATGCTGGATGCCGGCGTAATTATCCAAAATCCAACTGCATGCTCCGAATGTAGCCCGGCCCACCATATTTTGCCCAGCGGCGTCGCCTGTGGTGAAATTAAAACGCAGGTAAGCGAATTTATTCGAAAGGTACGGATCAATATACACGAGTTTCGCCACGTTGGAGGTGGCCTCGGCTTCCTCGCGGATTTTTTCGATATTCTCATTCACCCACTGCACAAAATCACGCGCCTGACGAGCATCGGCAAAGACAAACACCGGAGCCCGCTGCATCATATCAGCCACAACAGACACTTTGACACCCCCGCACAGATTGAGCACTTTCATCCCTCTGTTGTATGATGCGACCAGGGTACCTTCGGTCGTCGCCATAGGGATAATAAAATCTCCCTGGGCATGTTCTCCGTTGATCCGCAATGGACCGGCAAAGCCGATGGGAATCTGCGCCACGCCGGTGAAGTTTTCGATATTGCCTTTCACCAAGTGTGAGTCGAAAGAATAGTGCTTGATATGTTCGAGGGGATGGCCGATAAATTTTTCGATAAACGCCTGGCGCTTTTGAATGATTTGTGGTGAATAATCATCGTTCGCATCGCGCGGGATGTGCAGCCGCTCTTCGACCTGCGCCGAAATCGCATCCTCCGCTTCCAGGTTCAGCTCGCCAAACGGATCGGCACGAAAACGTATTTCGATCTTATGTTTGCCCAGCGGCAGGCTCATGTCTCCCACCTGGATTTGCACGATTTTCCTCAGCGGAAAAGCCAGCGGCTCGGCTGGTGTGATTTTTGCCGGGTCAACGGTCGCTCCATCCTCCAGTACCAATCGGGTCCTGGCAAGCGGGATTTCTTGCCCATCGATTCGCAGACGAGAAATCGCAGTTAACCGCGTATCGCTCAAGCGGTTTTTGACCGAAAATATGACCCCTCCAGCCTGGTTTTTCAGGCTGCCAAATGTGTACAGTTGTTTCAAAACCAAGCTTGGGATAAACATTGGATCCTCCAGTAGAATTAACGAACTGGCCTTATCACCCTCACGGCGGGGATGCACAGAGCACCAAACGAACAGGAATAATCCAACATATTCTATACTATTTTTCCCGTTCCGATTTGGGGATATTACTCTTTTCCGGCAAAGCGCCTTGTTAAATATAAAAGGCTGCCCGTTTATCCGGACAGCCCTTATTGAACGAAAACCTAATTACTGTGTCAACACCACAGCCGCCCACTGGAACACCGGGGCGCTGAACAAACTGAGCAGCACTACACCCACCGCCGAAGCCCCCACCACCAGGTTGAGCCAGAATTCGCTGCGCACTTCCGGGTCGCCCGAGCGCATGTACATGATAACCACCACGCGCAGGTAAAAATATGCAGAAATCAAGGATGTCAGCACACCGATGAGCGCCAGGGCAATCTCGCCACCGGCGATGGCTGTGCGGAACAAGAACAACTTTCCGACAAAACCCATGGTCGGAGGAACGCCGGCAAAGGAAAGCATAAAAATTGTCATGGCGGCCGCCAGCATTGGCTTCTTTTGTCCCAGGCCTGCATAATCATCCAGGTTTAAGCCGCGACCTTCCTGTTTTTCCAGGGCGATCACCACTGCCCAGGCGCCCAGGGTGGTCATACCATAAGCCAGCAGATAAAAAATACCCGATGCTACTGAGTCGGCAGCCACTTTTGGGTTGGCGTAAGGCACCAAGGCCATCAAAATATACCCTGCATGCGCGATGCTGGAGTAGGCCAGCATGCGTTTAATATTTGTCTGAGCAATCGCCACCAGATTACCCAGAAACATCGTCAATGCGGCCAGCACCCAGATGACCACTGTCAATTTTGGCGCCGCTGCCGGAAACGCCAGTGTAAAAAAGCGCAGCATGGCCGCGAAACCGGCTGCTTTGGCGGTGACCGCCATGAAGCCAGTCACGGAAGATGGCGCTCCCTGGTAAACATCTGGCGTCCACATATGGAACGGTACAGCGGAGACTTTAAAGCCCAAGCCAATCAAGATCAGCGCTGCGCCAAAGGTCAGCATGGCGATATTCGCCTGGCCGCCGCTCACTGCAGTGATAATGCCGGCGAGCTGCGTGGTCTTCGTTGCCCCGAACGTCAGGGCAGTGCCGTAAAGCAAGAAACCGCCCGCATACGCGCCCAGGAGGAAGTATTTCAAGGCCGATTCCTCTGAGTCCAATCGCGGCCTGGCAAACCCTGCAAGCACATACAGCGGTATTGACAGCCATTCGAGCGACAGGAAAACCATAATCAGGTCAGAGGCCATGGCCATCGCCATCATGCCGCCGATCGAGAATAAGATCAGCGTATAATACTCACCGCGCTGCAAATTGGTGCGGTTCAGGTAATCGTAAGCCATGGCCAACCCGGCTAATCCGCTGACCAGGAACAGCACGTGTAAAAAGCGAGCGAAACCATCCACCGTCACCATTCCCTGGAAAGCCTTCACACTGCCGGGTGGCTGCATGATTACCAGCGCCAGGGTCAGCGCCAAGCCGACGGCGGCCAGCCCCGCTGTCCAACTCTTACGCTCATGGGGAATAAATAGATCAATGATCAGCAGGGCGCAGGCCCATGCCATCAGTACGATCAGCGGCAAGATCGCCTGCGAATTGGTCCACAAATCAGTCAAGCTCATAGAGCATCTCCTTAGATGGAGCTGCTGGCCTGCTTAGGGCAACCCAGCGGTTTGAACCAGCGTGAAAAGCTTTGCAACGGTGGGGGCCATCAGATCCAGGAAAGGCTTAGGGTACAGGCCGATCCAGAAGATGAAGATCAACAAAGGCACCAGGATGATGATCTCGCGCCAGTTGATATCTTTTAGTTCCTTGTTCTCATCGTGGGTGACAGGGCCGAGGAACAATTTCTGGAACATGAACAGCATATACACAGCCGCCATAATCACACCCAGGGCCGAAAGGCCAGCATACCAGGGGGAGCCAATGGCCTTGGAACCAAATGCGCCCAGCAAAATTGTGAACTCACCAACAAAGCCGTTCAGACCAGGCAGGCCCATAGAAGATAGGGTGACGATCAAGGTCAGAACGCCGTACACCGGCATAATTTTCCACAACCCGCCAAATGCGTCAATATCGCGCGTGTGGCGGCGTTCGTAGATCATACCGACAATCAAGAACAAAGCGCCGGTGCTCAGACCGTGATTGATCATCTGCAAGATGCCGCCCGTAATACCCTGGGGATTGAGGGCGAACAGACCCAGCATCACGAAACCAAGGTGGCTGACAGATGAATATGCCACCAGTTTCTTGACATCTTTCTGCGCGTAAGAGACCATCGCCCCGTAGATAATACCGATCGTGGCCAGCAAAGCCATGAACGGCGCCAGTTGGACAGCCGCCTGGGGAAAAAGAGGCAGGTTGAAGCGGATAAAACCATAAGTACCCATCTTCAACAAGACGCCCGCCAGGATGACTGAACCGGCGGTGGGCGCTTCAACGTGTGCGTCGGGCAGCCAGGAATGCAGCGGCCACATGGGAACTTTGATCGCAAAAGCGGCTGCAAAGGCCAGGAAGAGCCAGAATTGAATATTGGCAGGAATTCCGCCTTTGGCCACCAGGTCAGGCACCGAGAAGGTACCCTGGTTGATGCCCAGCCACAAAATCGCCAACAGCATCAGGACCGAGCCAGCCATGGTGTACAAGAAGAACTTGATCGCAGCATACATGCGCCGCGGGCCGCCCCATACGCCAATGAGAAAATACATGGGCACCAGTGTGAATTCCCAGAAAATGTAGAAAAGGAACATATCCTGTGCGACAAACACACCCAACATTCCCACTTCCAGCAGCAGGAAGAAGATCATGAAATCTTTGACACGATCCTCTACCGCCGACCAGGTCGAGAGCAGCGAGATGGGCGTGAGCAGGGTGGTGAGCAAAATCAACAAGATGCTCAGGCCGTCCACGCCGATATGAAAATTAATGTTCCAGTTAGCGACCTGGATCCAGGGTTGGTTGATCACCTCCTGGAGTTCGGCGTTGGCCGCGTTAAATTGGGCCAGCATGAGTATCGAAAAACCAAATGTGACCAACGAGGTGACCAGAGCCACCCACCGGATCAGGCTTTTTTGCTCATTTTTCAGGAACAGAATGATCAACACGCCAACCAGGGGGAAAAAGGTGGTCAGGATCAAGGGGTTTGTCAAATAATTCATGGATTCTCCTCCAGTTCAGGAAAGGCTGGCTGCCTGACGGGGCTAGCGCAACATCAAATAACCAAGAATAAGCACCACGCCCAGCAGGACGGAAAGTGCATAATTGCGAACCAGGCCGGTTTGCAACCGGCGGCCTGCCGAAGCCAAACCTTGGGTGACATCGGCCAGACGGTTCGCAATCCAATCGATCACGCCCAGGTCAATCTGAACGGACAGTACGCGTGTCAGCAAGCGGTATCCGCCTGCAATAACTGTATCGTGGAAAAAATCGTGCCAGAATTTCCAATCGACCACTTCGGCCAGGAATTTGGCGGCTGCTACATAGGTATCGAGGATCACCAATTTATACAGCTCGTCCACCCAGTATTTGTTTTCAAATACAGTGAAAACCGGGCCGATCAGCTCGCGCATTGGATCGTCGGGCCGCTTAGCCACCGGCAGTTCCTGCAGCGCCTGGTAGCGGCGAGCATAGAGATAATACCCAAAGGCAATAGCTGAAAGGGCCAGCAGAGTAGAACCAATCGCGACCACCGGATCGAGGCCTCCCCAGGTGAAGCCCAAGATTCCTTTGGCCGCCGTTGCACCAGCCTCGGCCGTGGCAGCGCCTTCAGCCGCCGGTAATCCAGCTTCCAGGGTGTGCGCCAGCCAATGTTCGAAGCTGTGCAATACGGGCAAGTTCAGCGCGCCGCCCAGCACGGACAGGCCAGCCAGGATCATCAACGGAATGGTCATCACAGGGGGATTATCGTGGGCATGTTCAGCCGGCGCCGAGCGCGGCTCGCCAAAGAATACGAGCCAAATCTGGCGAGTCATATAAAAAGCAGTGAAGAAAGCGGCAATCAGCAGCAGCCAGAAAACATGTGGGTATTTGTTGAAGGTTTCGAAGAGTATTTCATCTTTCGACCAGAATCCGGCAAAAGGCACAATACCTGCCAGCGCCAGCGCGCCAATAATATATACAACTGCCGTGGTGCGCATGCGTCCCCACAAACCGCCCATGTTGCGCATATCTTGTGGGTCAAAATGGTGCCCGCCCTTCAAGGTTTTCTTCAGCTTGGGATCATGCTCAACGTGATGCAGGCCATGTTCGACACCCAAGATGACCGAGCCGGAGCTGAGGAAGAGCAGGGCTTTGAAAAAAGCATGCGTTACCAGGTGGAAAATGCCCGCCACATAGGCGCCGCTGCCCACTGCCGCCACCATGAAGCCTAGCTGGCTGATGGTAGAATAGGCCAGCACTTTCTTGATATCGAATTGGCCAACCGCCATGCTGGCGGCAAATAAAGCCGTCACGCCGCCTACGGTCGCCACCCACCACTGTGCATCGGGCGCCAGAGTGTAAAGCGGGGCGGAGCGAGCAACCAGGTACACACCCGCCGTTACCATCGTCGCCGCATGGATCAATGCCGAGACAGGAGTAGGGCCAGCCATGGCATCGGGCAGCCAGACATACAGCGGAATTTGCGCTGATTTACCGGTTACGCCGAGCAGCATGAACATGGTAATGGCGAAGATCACGCCCTGGTGCGCCAGGGAATTTTGACCGGCGGCTTTGAAGACTGTGTCAAACTGCAGGCTGCCAAAGGTCGAGAACATCAAGAAGCCGGCGATCAGGAAGCCGAAGTCGCCAACGCGGTTGGTGACAAACGCTTTCTTGGCCGCCAGGGCATTGCCGATTCCATCCTTGCCCTTGTCATACCAAAAACCGATCAACAGAAATGAACACAGGCCCACACCTTCCCAACCGACGAACAACATCAGGTAATTGTCTCCGCTGACCAGGATCATCATGGCAGCAATGAACAGGTTTAAGAAGACAAAGAAACGGCGGAAGCGGCCCGGATCGCCGTTGATGCGCACATCTTCGTGCATGTAGCCAATAGCGTAAATGTGGATCAGTGTGCCGATGCCTGACACCACCATCATCATGGTCACTGATAGTGTATCAACCCGGAATGCCCAATCAATGGTGAGTGATCCAATTTGGATCCACGATGCCACAGGCACAGTGACAGCTTCAGGATGGCTGAACAATGAGATCATTTGCAGCACTGCGACGACAAATGCCAGGCCCGAAGCGCTGGAAGCTACCGTGCCGATCACTTTCTCGCTCAGTTTGCCGCCAAAGATGATGTTAATCAGCAGGCCAACCAGCGGAAAAACAACGATCAAAGGTACAAGGGAGAAAAAACCTCCCGGTGCAGCGGTTTCATAAAGCATAGGCCTAGCCCTTCATGATGTTCATTTGGTCGATATCGATGATTTTCTTCGTGCGGAAAATCGCCATGATCAGAGCCAGCCCAACGGCAACCTCCGCGGCGGCGACAGTCATCACAAAAAAGACGAACAATTGGCCGTTCAATTCACTATACAGGCGAGAAAAAGCCACGAACAACAAATTGCCCGAATTGAGCATCAATTCAACGGACATAAAGATTACAATTGGGTTGCGGCGGATTAAAACACCCATCGTTCCGATCGAGAATAATATGACAGACAGGCCGATGTAATATTCAATAGGTACCATACTTCTCCTCACTCTCCCTGGCTGCCGGGAGCGGCTTATTTTTTCTCACTCCGGGTCAGCACGATGGCGCCGATCATAGCCACCAAAAGCAGGATCGAGGTTGCCTCGAAAGGCAGCAGGTAGTTGCTGAACAACAGTTGGCCGATCGAATGCGGGTCGCCAAACCCGGCTGGCGGGTTGGTCGTTGCAGGAAACGACCCGTTCAACTGGGTAAGTAAGATCACGATCGTCTCCGCCATCAGCACCGCGCCCAGGAACAAGGGCAGCGGCTGAAACCACCAGGGGCGGGTAGTATCGAGCTGGCGGCCGGTCGATTCAGCGCCTAACAGCATGATGACGAACAGAAAGAGCACCATGATGGCGCCGGCATACACAGTGACCTGAGCCACGGCGATGAAAGGAGCGTTCAATACCAGGTACAGCACGGCGACCGAGGCAAAGTTCAAGATCAGGTACAGCGCACAGTACACTGCATTCCGGCTGAACAGCATGCCCAGGGCTGTGACAACCGCGATGGCCGCTACGATAAGGAAAAGGATCAAGGAAACAGACATTCTCGCTCAAACTCCATTTCTGCCATCTCAATCGGACGGGTTCTGCATCACCGGGATCGACCGGGTGTAGACGCCCGGTTCCACCTGGCGCGGCGTGGTCATGGTTGGATCCTTCACCGACTGTAACAGCATTTCCTTTGTATAAATTGCCTGGCGCCGGTCGGTAAATGACAATTCATAGTTATCGCCCAAGACGATCGCTTCGGTCGGGCAGGCATCTTCGCAGTAACCGCAGTAGATGCAGCGCAGCATATTGATCTCGTACGTACTGGCGTAACGTTCTCCAGGGGAGAATCGCTTTTCATCCGTGTTCTCAGCCGATTCGACAAAAATGGCGTCCGCCGGGCAGGCAGCAGCGCACAGTGAGCAGCCAATGCAGCGCTCCAATCCATTCTCATAGCGCTGTAAATAGTGGCGCCCTTTGAAGCGCGTGCGCACCGGCCGTTTTACTTCGGGGTATTCGATCGTGACGGACTTTTCGAACATCGCGCGGAAGGTGGTGCTCAATCCGCGCAGGATTTCCCAGACGACACCTCCAATGTTCATATTAACCTCCAATAACAATAAACACCGCGGTCAGCACCACGCTGAACAGAGCCACGGGGAGTAATACTTTCCATCCAAAAGACATCAGGCGGTCATAGCGAATGCGGGGAATGGTCGCCCGCACCCAGATCAGGATGAACAGCAATAGGACAACCTTAGCAAGCAAATACACCGGCCCAAGCCAGGGGAATTGATCTATGAAAGGCCCCAAGTAGCCGCCCATAAACAATGTAGCGGCAATCATGCTGACGGCAATCATTTTGATGTATTCCGCCATGAAAAATAAAGCGAATTTCATTCCGGAATATTCGGTGTGGTAGCCAGCAGTCAATTCCTGCTCGGCTTCGGGCATATCAAAGGGGGCGCGGTTAATCTCAGCGATGCTGCCGATTAAAAAAATGATCGGCACAAGCGGCTGGCGGATTAACCAGGCGAGCAAGCCCATCGTGTTTTGCGCATTGATGATATCCATCACGCGCATTGAACCAGCCAGCATGATGGAGGGGATAAACGCCAGGCCTAACGCCAGCTCATAACTGATCATTTGGGCGGATGCACGCAGGCCGCCCAGCATGGCATACTTGTTGTTCGATGACCAACCAGCCAGGGTAATGCCGTACACCGCGATGGAAGTAACTGCCGTCAGGTAAAGCACCCCAACGTTGATATCAGCAACATTAAGGGCTACTTTGCGGCCAAAAAGATCCACCACACCGCCCCAAGGGATAACCGCCGTCACCACGAGCGCCGGGAAAACGGTGATCACCGGCGCCAGGATGAAGACCAGCTTGTTCGCCCCTGCCGGGATCAGCTCTTCCTTGAAAATAAGCTTAACACCATCGGCGATGGGCTGTAAAATACCCCACGGCCCGGCCCGGTTTGGGCCAACCCGCACCTGCATCTTTGCCAATACCTTGCGCTCAAACAAAGTCAGGTAAGCAAAGCCGCCAGTCATGATTAACAGCAGGATGATGGATTTGATAACGATTTCAGTAATTGTCGCAGTATCCATGACCACCTCAACTTCAGGCGCCGACGCGCTCGGCAGCGCGCAGCTTGACAGGGGTTGGGCCGCTGATAGGAAATCCCATGCTGCGCGGGATCAAAACGATGCCAACAGTCAGTATTTCATCCAGTTCTACATTCGCCACAACTTCTGCCCCGTTGATTTCAACCAGCGCCTGGCGCATTTCACCCGCTGCGCCTTTTAACTGTAAGCGCACGACATCCTCGGGATGCAGGCGGACGAACGGTGCAGGTATATGGCTGTGCAGCAGGCGGGATGGCAGAACGGTTTCGCCACGATCATATAAAACGGTCACAGGCACCGCTGTGAAACCGCCGCTGGACTGGGTGGGAGCGATCTCCGGCCAGGCATGGCCCAGGCTGGCATGCGATGCCAAGGCGAGATGAGTACCCAAGCCCTGCGAGTTTTCATAGCTGGTGCCGCCGTAATACAGGTCAGCTCGTCCCATGATCGGCCATTGCGGCTCGGTCTCTGACATTTTTCGATAGGGTGCACGTCCAAGCGCGCCGAAGGCTGGCGCTTCGACTACCATTTGCGCCATCACCCGGCCGGGGATCGTACCTTCCAGGCTCACGCCCAGGCGCTGGCCCAATTGAGCCGCGATGGCAAAATCAGCCCGGGCCTGCCCGCGCACCGGCACGGCTGGGAAAAAGCGTTGGGCACGTCGTTCGCCTGAGGTGAACGATCCCTCACGTTCGGTATACGCCTGGGCCGGCAAAACCACATCCGCCAGAGCGGCTGTTTCAGTGAGTGCCAAATCTTGCACGACGACAAAGGCTCCCGATTCTCGCAGCGCCGCCGCCAGAGCCGGCGAATCACCGACCAGGTTGGCGGCGGCGATATACACCGCTTTGGCTGAGCGTATCGCCCCTGCCAGGTCTTCGACCGGCTGAAGCCCGAGTTCCCAGGCGCCCTGATCATTGGCGCGAGGCCACACGGCGATCAAGCCGCAATTGGCTTTGCCGGTGTGATTGGTGGCGTGCAGCAGCATGGCTGCCGCCTGTGCCAGGTTCTGCGTGCCCTGCAGCCCCAAGCCTTCACTGCCATAAAACAAGACAGCATTCTCAGCTTTGGCAAACGCTTCGGCTGCCGCCTTGATTTCTGGGCTGGTGCTCGCCTGGTCTGGGGCGCCTTTTAAATTCAAAGCCCGGGCGAACGCCAGCAAGGTGGCGGTCTCCTGGCCATAAGCATAGCGAATCTGGTGAGCGGCAGCCCGGTCTGTCTTGGTCGAACGTGGGTTCGCCACAATCAGCGTTGCGCCGCGCTGCGCAGCTTCCTTCACGCGCAGCCACCAGATCGGAGCTTCTTCTTCCAGGTCTGAAGCGATGACCAGTATGGCCGAGCCTTTTCCCAGGTCTTTGAGGTTGCTGCCTGCGCTCAAACCGAATTGGGTAACCAGGTTTCCACCGCCCATGTCAGTGTAGAGCGCAGCCTTGCCGCCGATGCCATGGGCTAATTTCTGGATATTAAACAGGTCTTCATTGGACAACCGACCGCTCAGCAAGGCAAGTAGACCGCTGGCGTTGGTTTTGAATTGCTGCGCTGTCAAATCCAAGGCTTCGTCCCAACCAGCACTTACCAACTCGCCATTCTTCCGCACCAGGGGTTGAGTCAAGCGTTCGGGATTTTCAGTGAAGTGATAAGCAAAGCGGCCTTTGTCGCACATCCAGATCTCGTTGACAGCTTCATTCTGGCGGGGCATGGCACGCTTAATCACCACCTGACCATTGGTGCGCGCTTCTCGTCGCACGTTGTAGGTGATATTGCAGCCCACCGGGCACTGCGAGCACACAGAAGCGGTTGCCCTCAGTTCCCATGGACGCGCCCCAAAGCGGAAATCGGCGCTGGTCAGTGCACCTACCGGGCAAATATCCGTCGTGTTTCCAGAGAAGTAAGAGTCAAACCCCGGATCCGAAAATGTGACGATCTCCAGTGAGCGGCCGCGGTTGAAGAAACCAATTACCGGGTCATCTACAATTTCATCCTGGAAGCGTACGCAGCGCGCACATTGGATACAACGCTCACGATCCAGGTAGATCAGATCGCCAAGCGGCACATGTTTATCCATGCGCATTTTCTCATCGTAGATGAAGCGGCTGGTGCCAGCCCCGTGTTCCATAGTCAGGTTCTGCAGGGGGCACTCGCCGCCTTTATCGCAAACCGGGCAGTCCAGTGGGTGTGATGTCAGAATGAATTCGATCACATCTTTGCGGGCCGCCTGCGCCTTGGGCGACATGCCAACCACCACCATGCCTTCTGAAATGGGTGTGGTGCAGGCAGTTTCCAGCTTGGGTCCAAACGATATTTTTGGCGACCCATCAGCTTCCAGCATCGGCTGGCCTGTCGCCCGGTCGATCAACGGTCTCCCGACTTCCACCAGGCACATGCGGCACATGCCCACCGGTTCCATCTTCGGGTGGTAGCAAAATACCGGGATATCAATGCCGACCAGCTTGGCAGCGTCAACGATTAACGTGCCCTCCGGCGCGCTGACTGCTTGTCCATCTATTTTTAGGTTTATCATTTTGCTCATCAACGTTCCTCCGCTAGTCGCCGCTCTGTACCGCTATGCGGAAGTCTTCAGGGAAGCGCTCCAGACCAGACAGGACAGCTTCAATGGAAAATTCGCCCAAAGCACAGAAACACTTACCTTTGATCTGGTTGGCAACGTTTCTCAACAGGTCAACATCTTCTACAGAAGCTTGACCTTCATGGATGCGCTCTGCGATGTTCAGCATCCAGTATGTGCCTTCACGGCATGGAGTGCATTTGCCGCATGATTCGTGCTTGAAGAAATGCAAGGTTTTATTGATCAACCAATCTACGCTGATCGACTCATCCACAATAATCACCGACGCCGACCCCAATTGAGCGCCCACATTGGGTACGCTCTCATAATCCATCGGCGTATCCAGGGCTTGTTCTGTTGCTACAATCAGAGATGAAGATGCGCCAGCCGGCATGATGGCTTTTACTTTTTTACCTTCGGGCACGCCGCCTCCATACGTGTAAATCAGCTCGCGGAACGTTGTCCCCAGGGGCAGCTCATAATTACCGGGTTTGTTGACGCAGCCCGAGAGGCTGAAGATCTTTACACCCGGGCTCTTGGGCGTGCCATAGGTTCGGTACCAATCGGCTCCTTTTTCAATGATCGGCGGTACATTAGCCAGGGTTTCCACATTGTTAACAATGGTTGGTTTTCCGAAAAGGCCATAAGAGGGCGGGAAAGGCGGGCGCAGGCGAGGTTGGCCTAACTTGCCTTCCATCGACTCCAACAACGCTGTCTCCTCGCCACAAATATAAGCACCTGCGCCCAGGTGCGTGTACAAGTGCAAAGAGTAATTCGTGCCGAACAGCTTGTCCCCCAAAAGGCCAGCTCGTTCCATTTCAGCGATCTTTTCGTCCAGGATCTTAGCCACTTGCCAGAATTCTCCGCGCAGATAAACATAGGCCGCATTGGCTTGCACCGCAAAAGCGCAGATCGCCAGGCCCTCCAGAAACTGGAATGGGTTGCTTTCCATGATTTCCCGGTCTTTGAACGTGCCGGGCTCCGATTCATCTGCGTTGGCAACCACATAATGTGGCCAATTCTTGTTGTCAATGAAGGACCATTTCATACCTGTCGGGAAGCCAGCGCCGCCGCGGCCGCGCAGCCCTGATGCCTTGACCACATCGACCACTGCGCCTGGCTGCATGGTGGTGACGGCTTTTTCAAAGGCGGTAAAACCACCGTTCTGGCGGTACACATCCAATTGATGGATCGCTTGTATATCCCGATGACGCAGGAGCACGTAAGGATTGCTTGTTTCGCTCATGCCTTGCTCCTATTTCTTTGCCCTCAGGCTGTCGATATAAGCCAATGCGCTTTCGACAGTCTGATTTTCATGATAAGCGATGTAATCCTCGCCGTTCGGACCGCTATCCCCCTGCACCTGGAACATTGGCGCTTTGTCACAACCAGCCAGGCAGGTGACGGCTTCTACAGTTACCACACCATCGGTTGTTGTGCCGCCAACTTTGATGCCCAGGTTCTGGCACAGTTTTTGCAGAAATTCGTCTGCGCCGCGCAGAGCGCAGGGCAGGTCGTTGCAAACCTGCACACGGTATTTGCCAGCCGGCTCATCGTAATACAAAGAATAAAAGCCAACGATGCTGGCGACTTCGGTAGCGGTCAACCCCAGCACATCAGCAATTTCTTGCATAGCCTGCTTGGTGACATAACCGCCGTCGCGCTGCGCCAGGTAGAGCAGCGGCATGACGGCGGAGCGCTTTTGATCGGCGGGGTATTTCGCCAGAATGGCTTCGATGTCGCTGGCATATTTCTTCACCAGCGCGTTGGTGGGGAAATTTTGGGCTAATTGGTTCACCGGTCTGCATCTCCCAAAACAATATCGACGCTGCCAATAATCGCCACCAGGTCGGCGACCAGGTGGCCTTTCGATAACAACGGCAGAGCCTGCAAATGGACCAAACTAGGTGTGCGGAAGTGGACACGGTGCGGCTTAGGGCCGCCATCGCTCTCCAGGTAGCAGCCCAGCTCGCCGCGCGGCGACTCTACAGGCACGTACACATAGCCTTCGGGTATCATAAAGCCTTCCGTCCACAATTTGAAATGATGGATCACTGCTTCCATGCTGGTGCTCAGCTCCGCGCGCGGCGGAGGCACAAATTTGCGGTTGTTTGAGCGCACCGCGCCGCCCGGCAGTTTGTCTAAGGCCTGGCGCACGATGCGCAGCGATTCGCGCATCTCCGCGATGCGCACGATATAACGATCATACACATCACCGTTGGCGCCCAGGGGGATATTGAATTCATACTGTTCGTAGCCAGAATAAGGCTGCAGCTTGCGAATATCATAATTTACCCCTGAACCACGCACTGAAGGCCCGCTCAAGCCCCAGCGCACTGCGTCCTTGCCATTAATGACGCCGATGTTCTTGGTGCGATCCATAAAGATCGGGTTCTTGGTCAGCAGGGCTTCGTATTGGTCGATGCGAGCAGGGAAGACGCGCAATACCTGGCGAACAGCTTCTTCGAAGTCCGCCGGCACATCTCGCCACAACCCCCCCGGCCGAAAATAGGTGCTCATCATCCGTTGTCCGGAGCACATCTCCAGGATGTCAAGGATCATCTCACGCTCGCGGAAGCAGTACAAGAATGTTGACATGGCAGCCAGGTCCAGGGCATGCGTGCCCAGCCACACCAGGTGCGAGGCGATGCGCTGCAGCTCAGTCAAGATAACCCGGATTGCCTGGGCGCGCGGCGGGACATCCAGCTCCGCCAGTTTTTCGATCGCCAGGCAGTAAACCAGGTTATTTCCTACCGTATTCAAGTAATCCATGCGATCGGTCATCACCTCTGCCTTCGCGTAGGTTTTGGCCTCCATGTTCTTCTCGATGCCGGTGTGCAAAAAACCGATATCCGGAATACAGCTAATCACGGATTCGCCATCCAGCTCCAACAACAGGCGCAGCACGCCGTGAGTGCTGGGGTGCTGTGGACCCATATTCAGCAAAACCGTCTCACCAGTCACGGCGCGGTCGCTGACCAGGTGGCGGAGTTCTTCAAATGATACTTCGGATTGTTCTGCCATAGGTTAAGCCTCTTTGTATTGGCCGCGATGTTTGCGTGCCTGGATATCTTCAAAGTTAAAGGTAAACTGAGGCTCCTCATAACCCAACGGATAATCTTTACGCAGCGGGTAGCCTTCCCAATCGTACGGCATCAGCAGGCGGCGCAAGTCGGGATGTCCGGCGAAGCGAATCCCGAACATATCGAAGACTTCGCGCTCGTGCCAGTTCGCCACCGGGTAAAGATCGCTGAGTGTCGCAATCGTCGGCAGTTCACGCGCATCAGGCTCATTGACCGGCACTCGCATTCCCAATCGTTCGTTGTGGCGGTTGGAATAGAATTGGTAAACCACATGAAAACGCGGCTCATTTTCCGGGTAATAATCCGAAGCCGTCAGAGAAGACAAGAAATCGAATTCAAATTCATCGCGCAGCGTTGCAGCCAATGCAACCAGGCGCTCTGGCCTGACGATAATCCAGGTCTGGCCGCGCACCACAGTCGTTTCAACGCCAAAACGCCGGGTGACCTCTTCCACTGCCGTTTCAAGGTGAGTGCTCATGTGTGCTCCTTGCCGTCTATGCCCAATTTTTGAGCTTTTCGCGGCGGACTTTTTCGTGGAGTGTCATAATACCGTGGATCAGCGCTTCGGGGCGCGGCGGGCAGCCAGCCACGTATACATCGACCGGCACGACCTCATCCACACCTTGCACAATGGCATAGTTATTGAAAACTCCACCACACGAAGCGCAGTCACCCATTGAAACAACCCACTTCGGATCAGGCATCTGATCATACAAGCGGCGCAGTACAGGCGCCATTTTGCGGCTAACGCGGCCTGCCACGATCATAAGATCCGATTGGCGTGGGCTCGGGCGCATCAATTCCATGCCGAAACGGCTCATATCATAATTCGAGGCCTGGGCAGCCATCATTTCAATAGCACAGCAGGCCAGGCCAAACAGCATCGGCCACATCGCGTTGGTGCGCGCCCAATTTACGGCTGTTTCCAGGGAGGTTGTCACCACACCCGGCGCGCCGTCTAATCGTTGCTCTATTCCCATTCTAAGGCTCCTTTCTTCCAGGCATATGCATAGCCTACCAATAAGATAATAATGAACACCAGCATCTCAACCAGGGCGAACAGGCCCCAGCCTTGCTTGGTGAACGCGCTCAATACCACCGCCCATGGCAAGAAGAAAACAACTTCGATATCGAACAAGATGAAAAGGACAGCGATCAGGTAGAACCGCACTGAAATGCGCCGCGTGCCAGGACCAATCGGCTGCATACCCGATTCATAGGCCGCAGATTTGCGCGTGGTGGGGCGTTTCGGTCCGAATAAATGTCCCAGGGCTACCACCAAAAAAGCCAGTCCGATGGCAAGGATGAACAATATTGCTAAAGGCAAGTATTCAACTGTCATATGGCCTCCACGTGGAGATCGGAAGTTTTAACTTTTGAAGTTTATCACAAGCTAGTCTACGCGTCAAATTTCACAAAGATTATACAAAAACTTTGTTTAACCTGTTTTTGGCAGGCTAGACCCTTTTTCACGCAATGGGTGAGGCTATCCCAGGTAATCGCGCAGGTATCGGCTGCGAGTTGGGTGGCGCAGTTTGCGCAGCGCTTTGGCTTCAATCTGGCGAATGCGCTCCCTTGTTACATTAAACTGCTGGCCCACTTCTTCCAGGGTATGGTCTTTGCCATCTAACAGTCCAAAACGCATTTCCAAAACTTCACGTTCGCGATCCGAGAGCACAGCCAGGGCATTTTTGACCTGTTCGCGCAGCATCTCACGCGCAGCTGCATCCATCGGTTCCAGGGCATCCTGGTCTTCGATAAAGTCGCCGAGCTGGCTGCTGTCTTCCGACCCTACGGGGCTGTCAAGCGACATCGGCTCTTCAGAGGCGGATAAGACTCGCCCCACTTTCGCAGCCGCGCGATTCCACCGCCGGCGCACGTCGGGAGGCAGAGGGACACCTTCGGTGCGCGAACGTAAAATCGCCTGGTCGTCTTTGGGGTCGAGCAGCCCGGCCTCCAGGGCGATATCCTCACCAGAGGGTTCGCGCCCTAACTGTTGAGTGAGCTTGCGCTGAATGCGCAGCAAGCGGTTGATCGACTCGAAGATGTGCACTGGGATCCGGATCGTGCGCGCCTGGTCGGCGATCGAACGGCTGATTGATTGGCGGATCCACCAGGTGGCATAGGTACTGAATTTATACCCACGAGTTGGGTCAAATTTGGTGACTGCGCGCAGTAAACCGATGTTGCCCTCCTGAATCAAGTCCAAGAAAGAGCTGCCCCGGCCAATGTACCGCTTGGCCACGCTGACTACCAGGCGCAGGTTCGAACGAATGATCGTCTGGCGGGCATCCCGTGCACGCTGGCGCACATCATCTAATTCGTCCTTCAAGACGCTGGAGATCGGCAAACTTTGGCTGAAAAAATCATCTGGCGGCAGTTTATGCTGCTCTTCAAAATACTGGCTCAACTTGTTGGCGGTGAGATGCGGGATCATATAACACCCCATAAACACCATAAAAGCATGCCGGGCAACTGTGTCCCAGAAAGGATCGCGGCCCCATTTGCCATTATCCAGGTAGGAGTGTAAATAGGATGGCACACCTGTTTCCCAGGACTGCCGCAGCATTTGCCCCTCGGAAAGAATCAACAGGAAGTCTGGGCAGTCATAACCCAGACGGGTGGTATCCTCGACAAGTCTGTTCCAGGCAGTCACAATTTCATCATACAGAGCCAAATAAAATTTATGCCGGTCGGTCTCATCCCGCCGGGCGAGCGGATGGGCGCTGCTCAGGGTTTCAATATGCCGAGCGGCCTCGATCCGAGTCGCCAGCCAAAATTCACGGTCCATATCCAGGAGTTGAATCTCGCCAATTTCCTTCAGATAAAGCCGAACCGGATCTTCACTCAGTTCTGTTGAAATCGGGGTCTGGCTTAAAATCTCAAGGGTGTCATCCTTTTCCAGATCCTCGATATCCATCGCCAGCGTTTGAGGGTCTGGCTCTTCAACCGGTATTTCAATCTCCCCCAACAGATCTTCCAGGTCTTCCACCGGCGTGATATCCCCCATCGCTGGAACGTCTGCCGAGCCAGGCCCGACTTGCTCCGGTCCCGGCTCGTCTTTAACGCGACGAGTAGATTTGGATGTCTCTTTTCTTGCCATAATAATCCTCGCGTCAATGGGTCTTTTCGACTGCCCTACTTGTATAACGCGCCAATGCTTTGTCCAGGCGATGGAGCGCCTGGCTGTAGCGAGTGATCGCCTGGCTCAATTCAACCAATTGCACAGAGCCTTGCTCCTGGGCCTCTTGCTGTTGAAAACGACAATATTCCACGCCTTCACGTGTGATCATCTTACGCAGAGTTAAGATATTGCGCATAATTTCTTCCAGGATGCGGTCCTCCACCGGGTCTAACTTTTCAGTGCGCGCCAGGATTTCATCGGCTTTATCCATCATCGGTAAAGATAATCCATGTAAGACAAAATTCAAGGGTTCTGCCAGATCTTGTTCGAGCGATTCAAGTATAACCTGAAATAACGCCTGGTTCTCTGCGCTTTGAAAATCCATGACCGAGAGACGGGGCAATCCATCCATTTGGAGATTACGGTCCACACGCGACAACAGATGGGGATGGCGCATTAACATCCCCAAGCTGAAGGATTCTAACAAACCAACCGCCGTCATGATGTTCGCCTGCGGAATAGCCTGCTGTTCTGGCGCAGGCTTGGAACGGTTAGAACGTCCTGGGCGCTCTGAGCGAGGTCTCTGTGCTGGCGCAACACTTGCCAGGGTGCGTTCATCTAATTTGAGCAGGCGAGCCAGGCGCTGGCGATAGGTATCCCTTTCGATCGCGTCGGGCACATCTTCGATCAACGGAAGAACCTGGTCAGCCACTTTGCGCTTAACTTTCGGATCTTCCAGGTCATTGCCTGCCGCCAGAGTTTCCATGACATGAATCACAACTGGCTTGGCCGCATCAACGATTTGTTTCCATTCGTTTGGGTCGCGTTTGACAACATCATCGGGATCCATACCGGCAGGCAGCGTTGTTACCCGGATATCTGCCTGCAAGCGCGCTTCGTGCCCCAACAATCCGCGGGCATCAAAAATCAGCTCATCTGTGCGGTCCATCGTATGCCTGGCAATCTCCAGGCCACGCAGGGTGGCCTTGGCGCCCGCCGCGTCGGGGTCGAGGGCTAATACAATCCGGCGGGCATACCGTTTGATCAAATAAAGCTGGTGTTCGGTCAGCGCTGTACCCATCGGAGAAACCACGTTTGCAAAGCCGGCCTGATGCACAGCAATCACATCCAGGTAACCTTCCACGATGACCACCTTTTCCTGTTTACGTATTTCGCGTTGAGCTTTATCCAGGCCAAACAATATATGGCCTTTGTCGAACAGGCCAGTTTGAGGCGAATTTAAGAATTTAGGCAAATCCTCCGGGTTCAAGATGCGGGCACCAAACCCGACCATTTTTCCACGCTCGTTGCGAATTGGAAACATAATCCGGTTGCGAAAGCGATCATACACGGTACCATCATCGCGTTCGCTGACCATACCTGCATCGCGCAGTTCTTGTTCTGTATATCTGCGCGAGCTCAAATAAGAGCGGGTGGCATCCCACGAGCCTGGCGCATAACCCAATCCCCAGGTCTCCATCGTTTCATCTTTGATGCCGCGTTTGCGTAAATAGGCCAGGGCCTGTTGGCCGGCAGGCGTGTGCAAAAGTTGGTGACGGTAAAATGTCACCGCCTCTTCCAGCAAGGCATGCAGCCTGGCATGGATTTCGGCAGCCTCTTGTTCTTTCGGGGTCGGCGGTCGCAGTTGAATCCCGGCGCGTTCTGCCAGGTATTTCAACGTCTCGCTGAAATCCCAGCCTTCCTTCTTCATCACAAAACGGAAAATATCACCGCCCTCGTTACATTGTCCGAAGCAGCGCCACGTGTTTGAATCCGAGAAAACTACAAATGCAGGCGTAACGGTATTCGGATGAAACGGGCAGAAACCAGTATAGTTCTTACCGCTGCGGCGCAGTTGGACGGTTTCAGAAACCAGATCCACTATATTGATCCTGGCTTTGATCTCATCAATGGAGGACACGCAAGACAACTCCTCAAGAGTAATTTGATAAAATTCCGCGTGATTGATTATACCAGTGGCTAGCAGGTATAATTAACCTATGGCGCGTGCTCCTTTCCAGGTTCTGGTTTACCCCTTTCGCCGGAAAAAAGGACATCTGGAATATGCAGTTTTTCAACGCGCAGATAAAGGCTATTGGCAGGCTGTTGCTGGTGGAGGCGAGGATTACGAGACTCCTCTGCAGGCTGCAAGGCGCGAATTATGGGAGGAGACCGGCATCCGCCCCAACCAGCCTTTCCTTCAATTGCAGACGGTTGAGCCGATACCTGTGACAGAATTCAAAGCCAGCGTCTTATGGGGGGATGAGTTGTTCGTTATACCACAGTATTGCTTCGGGGTTGAGATTGGCGACGAAGAAATTCATCTTTCCGCTGAACACAGCCGATATGTTTTCATGGAGTATGCTCTGGCAATGCAGCATATCTTTCACGAAGGTAATCGGACTGCGCTGTGGGAACTGGACGCCCGGCTGCGCGGGAAAGGTCCACGTGGCTGAGCCCCCCTCCCAGGCAAATCCAATGAATTGTGACTCTTTTTCTTTGTTTGTTCGTTTTTATTAATAGACAAAATAATGCGTGATCAAGGCAATTGGAAAACGCTTCAGGGAGCTGATCGTAACGATCAAAAACCAATCGACTTCTACTTTGATCGTTATTACATCAAAATCTACAGATACCTTTTCTACAAAATCGGCGACAATGTAATCGCTGAGGATTTGGCATCTGAGGTATTTGCCCGCTTGTTGCGAGCCAATAACCCAGGCAGCCTGGATGTTGCGGATGGGGCGGCCTGGCTTTTTAAAACAGCTCATAATTTGGCAATCGATCACATCCGCAGCCAACAAACCCGGCAGGCTGAAATTTTGGACGAAACGCTTCCCTCCAGCGACATTTCCCTCGAGAAGACTGTTGAGCAAAATCTCGACAGCCAGGCGCTTTATCAGGCTATCAAAACACTGCCGGATGACCACGCAGAAGTGATCATCTTGCGGTTTATCAACAACATGTCCATCGCGGACTCGGCGCAGGCTATGGGACGCAGCCAGGATGCAATCAAAAGCTTACAAAGGCGCGCCCTATTATCTCTGCGCCAGGTATTGAAGCGGTGGGAGGTCAATTATGGATGAAGAAGACCAGATCTTACAAAACGCCCTGCGCGCCGTAGAAATGGGCACCCCCATCGAAATTGTCTTGGCCCGACTGCCGGAAGGATCCGACGAGTTAGCCGACCTGGTTTTGATGGCTTCTTATATTCGCAGCATGCCCCATCCAGACCCAAACCCGGCTGCTGTGCAGGCTGTTCGCTCTCGTATCGTCCCATCCGCCCGGAAAACCGCTCCAACCAACCGGAGTAAACTACCGGGTTTAACCTTGTTCCCTCTGCGTATTGCTCTGGCAGTGCTTCTTTTATTGATTCTACTAGCCGGCGGTGCCGGGGTGTATGCGTATGGCCCGCAATCGGCTCGGGCGGCTGTTCTGACGAATGTCAACGGATTGGTCGAAATCGGGCCCTCCGCTTCTGCAGGCCTGCCTGCCACCAGCGGAGCAAAATTAACCGCTGGCCAGCAAATCACAACCTTTCCTTCATCGAAGGCCACGCTTGTCTTTTCGGATGGCAGTTCAATTGTCATTGGACCAGATTCGTCTTTGTTAATTGACCAACTGAGCGGCAGTTGGGATGGCGCTTTAAACCTGCGCGTCCGCCAGCAAGCAGGCAGTGCGAACTACATGCTGTTCCACCCCGATAATAAATCGAAATATTCTATCCTGTCTCCATCCAGCCAGGCATCCATTGACAATGCATCTTTAACCGTCAATGTGCTTGACTCCCAACAGGTGCAGTATTCCGTGATCGATGGACAGGCGAATGTCACCAGCCGCCAGGGCCATGTACAGCTCACTCCCGGACAAACTGTGCTGAGCAGCACAGATGGAACCCTCAACGCGCCTGCCTTTTCCTTTTCACTCGTTGGCAGCCTGGATGCTGCGCCGGGAGGGCGATGGGCAGTAAATGGTTTTGAGTTTTCCATTTCATCCCAGACTTTCATGATTAACCAATTGCAGGTGGGTCAGGTTGTCAATGTGCTTGGACAAATTCAAAATGGTGGCGAGTGGCAAGCAACCGCCGTCACCTCCGCTTTCACTCAGGAGACGCGGGTTGAGTTCACAGGCGTGGTGGAGGCCAGGGATGGAGATGGCTGGAAGATTGGTGGAAAGCATATCCGCACGGCTGATTTAAACCAGGCGAGCCAGGATATCATTATCGGCAGCAAGGTCCAGGTAGTTTTATCAGCTTTGTCACAGGGCGTTTTTCAAGCAGCCAACATCGAGGTATTGCAAGCGGCACCTATTGCAACAGCCAATCCGCAACTCGGTTTTGCCTCCAGTGGAATGGCAATCCAATCGTGCGAGGCCAGCGACCAAATATCAACAATGGTCCTCAACCGGGCCACTCAATCTGCAGATATCGCCAATCGCGTCGAATTAGGTTATTCGGTCGAAGATGGAACACCATATATCGGCCAGGTGCAGCTCTCACCCGACCGTTTTGAGAGTATTTTACCGGGCCAATCTCTTTCCATAACAATCAATTTGACCTATACGCCTTCCTGGGCCGAAGCACAGCAGGGCAGCACAATTCGCTTGCGTATTTTCGTCGCAGCTGAAGCAAATCGCCCAGATCATACCAACGAGCAATTGAACCTGGTGGTGAAGCGCAACTGCGCAGGCCAAAATGGCGCAGGCGGCAAACAAACCACCCCGGAGGAGACCAAAACCTGTACAAAATCGCCTAACCCTGCCGCAGCAAACCTGGCGGCCACTTACAACGTGCCCGTGGATGAAATCCTAGGCTATTTCTGCCAGGGCATCGGCTTGGGTGAAATTGATCTGGCGTACAACCTGGCCCAAACGTACCAGGTGAACCCGGCAGATATATTATCCCAACGCCTGGCGGGTGAAAGTTGGGGTGCGATTCGCAATCAACTCGAGGGTCGTGTAAAAAAGACACCCGAGAAGAAAAAACCATAATGAGAAATTTGGGGGAATAAAACTGCCTATGCGGGGGTGGTGCGCGGCCACCCCCGCGCTTTATTTAATAACCCTTGACAAATAATTCGATTTATATATAATTAATTCGATGAATATCGAATTAATTCGAGGGAACAATGGAAGTTAATGATCCCTCAACCGACGAGCAGTTACTGGCAATCTTCAAAGCCCTGGCAGATGCTAACCGGCTGAAAATCGTGGGCTTATTGGCTAACCAACCCTGCAGTGTGGAACAGCTCGCATCCTTACTCAAGCTGAGCCCATCCACGGTATCGCATCACCTGGCGCGCTTGAGTGAGGCTGGGCTGGTCAGCGCTCGCGCCGAAAGCTATTACAACATCTATCACCTGGAGCGTGGCATGTTGGAAATCACAGCCCGGCAGTTGATGGCGCGCCAGGCCGTGCGGTTCGATGCCAGCCTGGAACAATCGGCCTATGAGCGCAAAGTGCTGCGCGATTTACTGCTGGAGGATGGGCGGCTCAAAGTCATCCCGGCCCAGCGAAAAAAACGGCAGGTGATTTTGATGTACATCCTGCAGGCATTTGAGAAGGGAAGGCGCTACACGGAAGCGGAGGTGGTTGAAATTTTGTGCCGCTACCATGCCGACCACGCTACCCTGCGACGGGAACTGATAAGTTATCGTATGCTTGATCGCCAGAACAGTGTTTACTGGCGACCAGCCGAAGGATATGAAGAACATGAATAACCCAACTCAACCGGACGAGATTCTGGAATATTTCAAAGCCATGGTAGATGTTGACCGCCTGCGCATGGCTGGCATGCTGGCCATCACCCCATTGACTAAAGAGCAAATGGTCGACCGCTTGAATTTGCCGCTGCGCGAAGTGGTTAATCACCTGGCATTTCTGGAACACCTGGCAATTTTACGCCGTGACGGCCAAAGCTATACGCTGGATGAGGCGGCTGTTCAGGCATTAGCCCGCCGAAACCTGGCAGGCCGCCGCCCGGCGCACAAAGAAGAAGACTTACCTGAAGATGAGTATGATCGCAAGGTTGTACATGATTTCACCAACCCGGATGGAACGATCAAATCTTTGCCCACCCAGCAGAAGAAATTTCTATCCATCTTGCGCTATGTAGCCCAGTCATTTGAACCAGCAACAGGCTATCCAGAAAAAGAGGTCAACCTGCGTTTGCGGCGCTTTCACGAAGACACCGCATCACTGCGGCGAGGCATGGTTGATTTTGGCTTGATGCAGCGCCAATCTGGCGTTTACACGAAAGTTAAACCCTAGGTAGATGGGCGGCTGTCATACGCCGCCCATCTACTTTATTCTATGTCGAGGCTGGAGCGTTATCTCTTCCCGTCCCGCCAGGGCGCCGCCCAGCGGAGCAGCATCCAGCGCCATTACACGGCTGTTCGCAAAAAAAGCAAAGTCAAAACTTGTCGGTTCGCCCGACTGCTTGCCAGGGATCGGCATCAAGCGTGCCGTAAGGGGCTTATCCAAACGCACCGCCAGGAATGCAAGATCCAGTAAAACCGCCTGCAAAGCGTCCGCTGAAGTATCGCCCGGCAGTGGAATGGTATCCAGGCCGGTGCCGCATACGGCGGAATACAGCAGCAAATCCTTGACCGTCAGCGTGCCTTCGGCAGCGCGCTGCGCCAGGCATAAATCTTCTAGCGCCGGCAGCATCAAGCCGCTGAATCCAGTGTGCTTGAACTTTGCCCGGTCTAGTGTCTCCGCCAGTATTGCGGCGGCAGCCAGCGAGCCATGCAAACCCAGGCGCGGAACCCCGAGTGTTTCGAAAGCCGCGCCGATGGAGTGGGCCGCATCCGGAAAGGGCGCCAACGAAAAATCAATCCCGCCAAAATGCCCGCCGAATTCGCGTCCCAGGTATTCAGCTACATCTTGCAAAGCAGCGGCATGTTTTTCTACCTCGAACAGCAGGCTTGATTGGGCAGCCTGGAGTGAAGGTGCGGCAAAGGCTTTAACTGCCAGGTCAGCGGCTTCGGTTGCCAGGGCAAATCCCAATCCATCGCCAGCATGGTAAGCGGCGGGCAAAAACGGCGAACCAGGCCCTACGTTCGCCAAGGCCGCAAAACGCAAGTTAGCGAATCCAGTGTGCAAAATCGAAGAAAGGCGCTGGATAATCTCAGCGCAGGCGCGCACCG
>JAKOUW010000212.1 GCA_029782365.1 Chloroflexota bacterium | reverse complement strand
CAATGACTTAAAGGTTTCTTCATCCAAGCAGTTGAAATATCTGCCATCCTTCCAGTATTCCTTGTTGCCATACTTAAACGACATGTAAAATATGCCCCCGGGTTTGAGATGTTTTGCTATGCGGGCGATCGCAGGGACAAGCTCGCTTCTTTGAACATGAATTAGTGAAGCACAGGCCCAGATACCGTTGTACTGTTCCGTCAAGTTTAGATCCTCAAAATGCATCAGCAAAACATCTTGCTCCAAGAGCTTGGAACTGAGCTTAATCATTTCCTCTGAAGCATCAAAAGCAGTCACTTTAAAGCCTTTGCTTTTGAAGAAAAAACTGTCCCTGCCCGAGCCGCAGCCGGCATCAAGAATTTTCGCACCAGCATGTAGATGCTTCAAGAAAGGTTGATAGAGTTGGTGCACGTCCAACCTTACCGTATTGCTGAAATAGGTTTGGGCATTTTTGTTATAGTAGTCGATCGTGGAATTCCTCATGGAGGCTCCCCTCCTCAGGTAAAAGAAAAAGCTTTCAGATCGGTCCCGTTATTAAAATTGTACCACATCTTGTTAGGTAAAGAGCATACTATCCACAGCAATCCATCGAGATGCCAAAGAGCAGGTGTTGTGCTGGTCAATAGAGAAACCAAATGCCAGGTGCGGTTTTAGGAGTGTTGGACTGTGAGTAACGTAATCACCAATCATGGTGTATCTCTTTTAAGATGTCTAAGGGAATCGTTTGCCCGTGCGGAACAGATCAAAATTGTGGTCTCGTTCATCATGGAATCTGGTGTTCGCCTGCTTCTGCCCGATCTGCAGAAGGCAATGGAGCGGGGTGTACCGGTACAGATTCTCACCAGCAACTACCTAAACATCACTGAACCATCAGCATTGTACCTCTTGAGAGACCAACTCGGCGGCGATGCCGATATCCGCATCTTCGAATCAGAAAACGTGGCGTTTCATCCCAAGACATATATCTTCATTGGAAGCGACAGCGGAGAAATCTATGTTGGATCATCCAACATCTCACGGACCGCCTTGATCGACGGAGTGGAATGGAACTACCGTCTGCTATCCCACCAAGAACCAAAGGATTACCAAGAGTTTGTTGCCAATTTTGACCGCTTGTTTTCCCACGCTCGTCCCCTAGATGATGAATGGCTGAAACAATACAGTCTTACCTGGAAACGACCTCGCTGGATGGGAAAGACTCCTGCACCTAAGAAGGTCACTGAAGCACCGCAGCCGTATGGAGCACAAATAGAAGCACTGCATTACTTGGAAAGCTGTCGCGCTGAAGGCTTCAGCCGCGGTATGGTGGTGATGGCCACCGGAGTGGGGAAGACGTACCTTGCTGCTTTTGACAGCGCTCGGTTCGATCATGTTTTGTTTTTAGCCCACCGGGAAGAGATCCTGCGCCAGGCTTGGGCGACTTTTGAATCTGTAGTTCCTCGAAAAAGCAAAGGTTTCTTTAACGCAGAGCAAAAGACTACCGATGCAGACATTATCTTTGCTTCAGTGCAAACGCTTTCCCAACCTCAGTATTTGAATCCATCCTACTTCGAACCCGACTATTTCGACTATATCATCATTGACGAATTCCACCATGTCGCCGCCCAGAGTTACCAAAGAATTGTCGATTACTTCAAACCCCGTTTCATGCTGGGGCTTACCGCGACTCCGTACCGTATGGACAATCAGGATATCTTCCAGTTCTGTGAAGACAATGTGGTATATGAAATAAACCTGCAGGAAGCGATCAACAAGGATTACCTGGTTCCTTTTCACTATTACGCTGTTTACGACAATACCACCGACTACTCTCGGATCCCCATGGCGAACGGCCGTTATGTGACAGATGAGCTGGAAAAAGCCCTTTCTGTCACTGCCAGGGCGGATATGATTCTGAAACACTATTGTGAGTACAAGAAAGGAAGAGCACTGGCGTTTTGCAGCGGAATTAGGCATGCGAATTTTATGACTGAGTTTTTCCGCAGGCATAACATTCGAGCGGCAGCAGTTCACAGCGGAACAGGCAAATATGTAATGAATCGGCACGAAGCGGTAAAAGCCATGCGCGAGGGCGATTTGGAAGTGATTTTTTCGGTAGATCAGTTCAACGAAGGTGTGGACATCCCGGAGGTAGATATGGTGATGTTTTTGCGCCCAACCGAATCATACACCGTATTCCTGCAGCAGTTGGGGAGAGGACTACGCAAGGCGGAAGGCAAGGAGTGCTTGACAGTACTGGACTTTATCGGCAATTACAAGCGCGCTCATTTGATTCCACTGGTCCTGGCTGGACGTAATCCCCAGAGTGAGAAGGAATACGTGTACAGAATCGGTGATCTTTCCCCGTCGCTGGCTGAAGGCTGCATTATCAATTTTGACATGCGCTTGATCGATGTCTTTGCCGAGATGCGCAGGCTCGATCCACTGAAGGAGCGGATGAAGGCGGAATACTGGCGTTTGAAGGCTGATTTGGGCCGCAGGCCGCTGCGGTTGGATATGCATGAGGGTAGCGATATTGTATCCAGGGAATTCATTAGGCCGCGCCATCTCCAGCCGCACCAGGGATACTTGCGGTTTCTGGCCGACCTTGGTGAGCTCAGCCCAGAGGAAGAGAGCTGGCTGGATACCGAGGTGGAGGAGTTTCTCATCGACCTTGAGACGACCAGCATGACAAAACTGTACAAAATTCCAACCATTGGTGCTTTTATCAAAGAAGGACGGCTTAAGGGTGCTGTGTCCTCTGTTGAGCTCGGGAGGGCAATGCAGCGGTATTACGAAGATCCGCGATTTCACAAGGACATGCAGGATAAATCAAGCAGGGGTTTCCAAACATGGTCGTTGGAGAAATGGGTGAGCCTTGCGGAGAGGAATCCGATTCATTTCTTGGACAAGAGTTCGGCGTTTTTTGAGTTTGATCAGATCAACAAGATGCTGCGCCTGGCGCCGATTGTGGTTGAAAATCAGTCGCCTGGCTTAGTTGAGCACGTGCAGGACATTCTTCGCTACCGAGAACGGCTGATGATTGCCCGCTTGTATAAAGGCGCTGCTGAATAAGGGGGGCTTGCCATGCCGGTATACGCCAAAGTGGT
>JAKOUW010000180.1 GCA_029782365.1 Chloroflexota bacterium | reverse complement strand
AAGGAAGTGCGCACCGGAAAGTTGGGTATGTGCATAATTCCCCATAACAAAGAAGTGGTGATTGGAAGGTACCATATGGCAGGGGAGAAGGAAGTAAATGATGCTATCGAGGCAGCTCTTGCCGCACGGCACGATTGGGAGTCAATGCCATGGGAGCATAGGGCTTCTATTTTCCTAAAGGCAGCCGAGATGCTCGCCGGAACGTGTCGGTGCACGATTAACGCGGCTACAATGCTTTGTCAGAGCAAGACGGCATATCAAGCTGAGATCGACTCTGCATGCGAGCTTATAGACATGCTGAAGTTTAACGCTTATTTTCTCAATGAAATCTACAAAGAACAGCCCGAGTCTACGAAGGACTCCTGGAACCGAATGGAGTACAGAGCACTTGAAGGGTTTGTCTTTGCTGTAACTCCCTTTAATTTTACCTCCATCGCCGGCAACCTTCCCACCAGCGCTGCTATGGCCGGAAACGTGGTGCTCTGGAAACCCGCCTCCTCCGCCGTGTATTCAGCATATCACGTGATGACTATCCTTCGAAAAGCGGGCCTTCCAGATGGAGTTATAAACTTTATTCCAGGCCCCGGAAATGTACTAGGAAGCATCGCCCTTTTAAATCCATGGCTCGCGGGTGTACACTTCACGGGTTCTACGGCGACGTTCCAGTCCATGTGGCAAACTGTGGGACAAAACTTGCCAAATTACAGGACCTATCCTAGGCTCGTAGGTGAGACAGGCGGAAAGGACTTTGTCTTCGTTCACCCCTCTGCGGATCTTGAGCCATTGGTTACAGCTTTGGTCAGGGGGGCCTTTGAATTCCAGGGGCAGAAATGTTCTGCGGCATCGCGCGCTTATGTCCCTGAGAGCATGTGGCCCGCGTTGAAGAAAAGGCTCGTTGAAGAGATAAGCACGATAAAGATGGGTGACATAGAAGACTTCACAAATTTCATGGGCGCCGTAATCGATGCTCAGGCATTTCGGTCAATAAAAGGGTATATCGACTACGCCAAGGAGTCTCCGGAAGCCGAGATAATCTGCGGCGGGAACGCCGACGACAGCGTTGGCTTTTTCATCGAACCCACCGTAATAGTAACGACCAACCCTCGCTTCAAGACCATGGAAGAAGAGATATTTGGGCCGGTTTTAACAATATATATCTACAAAGATGAGGAAATTGAGGAAGCTTTGGATCTTTGCGATTCAACTTCAATCTATGGACTCACAGGTGCAGTTTTTGCTCAGGACAGAGAAGCCATAGTCAAGATCGAAAAGCGCCTGACCCATGCCGCCGGTAATTTCTACATTAACGATAAGCCCACTGGCGCAGTAATCGCTCAGCAGCCCTTCGGAGGAGCAA
>JAKOUW010000142.1 GCA_029782365.1 Chloroflexota bacterium | reverse complement strand
AATCCGCCATTGCTGCTGTTGTGTCAGCTTACTGGCTCACTATCCCTCACTTCGCATTCGCTTGTATGCGTTGATCAACCCATTAGTGCTGCTATCATGACCGGTTACAGGTTCATCGTCGCTCAACTCAGGCAGGATGGCGTTGGCAAGTTGCTTGCCGAGCTCAACGCCCATTTGGTCGAAGCCATTAATACTCCAGATCGCGCATTGTGTGAAGATCTTGTGTTCGTAGAGTGCGATAAGCATGCCCAATGTCTCGGGGGTCAGCTTCTTATATAAGAACGTGTTTGTGGGTCTGTTTCCTTCAAAAGTCTTGGCAGCTGTAAGCAGTTCCAGTGTCTCTCCTGAATAGCCCTGGGCTATCAGTTCTGCATGTGTTTCGTCAGAAGTCCTACCTTTCATAAGTGCCTCTGTCTGTGCAAGGCAGTTTGCGACTAAGACAGTGTGGTGGTCTCCGATAGGATTGTGGCTTTGCGCAGCAACCAGGAAGTCACAGGGAACCAATCTTGTGCCCTGGTGGATTAACTGATAGAATGCGTGCTGGCCTCTGGTACCAGGTTGTCCCCATATTATTGCACCTGTCTTGTAGTCTACCGCATTGCCTTCTCTCGAGATCTGCTTGCCGCAGCTTTCCATATCAGCTTGCTGCAGGTAAGCAGGGAAATAAGTCAGATACTCGTCATAAGGCAGGATCGCATGGCTTTCCGCTCCCAGGAAATTGTTGTACCAGATCCCCAGGAGCCCCATGATTACAGGGATGTTTCGGTGGAAGGGTTCGGTTCTGAAATGTTCATCTACCTTGTGTGCGCCTGTCAAAAGGGCTTCGAAGTTGTCCATTCCTACGTAGAGCGCGATTGAAAGCCCGATAGATGACCAGAGAGAATAACGTCCACCAACCCAATCCCAAAAAATGAACATGTTATCTTTGTCAATCCCGAAGGCTTCAACTGCCTTGCGGTTAGTGGAGCAAGCTACAAAATGCCTGGCTATCGCTTTTTCATCGCCTGCCTGGTCGAGAAACCACCGGCGGGCTGTGTGAGAGTTCATCATGGTCTCTTGAGTAGTAAAGGTTTTAGAAGAAATCAGGAACAGGGTCGTCTCCGGATGAAGCTCTTTCAAAGCCTCGGTAATGTCAGTAGGATCAACATTAGATACAAAATACACGCGCAAGCGGTCATGTCCGTAAGGCCTAAGTGCATGTGTGACCATGCGTGGTCCAAGATCTGATCCGCCGATTCCGATATTAACGACATCAGTTATGGGAGACCCCGTATAACCCTTCCATCTGCCGCTCCTGACAGCCTCTGAGAAGGTTCGCATCTTAGCGAGGACTGAGTTTATTTCCGGCATCACGTCTTTACCGTCTACAAAGATGGGGCGGCTGGATCGATTCCGGAGCGCAATATGCAAGGCAGCGCGGTTTTCGGTAGTATTGATTTTCTCTCCTTCAAACATTGCCCGGATGGCCTGGGGTAACCCGGCTTGTTCGGCGAGGTCTACGAGGAGCTTTACGGTCTCATCTGTGATGCGGTTTTTTGAGTAGTCAAACAGTAAACCTTCAAACCGGATAGAAAACTCTTCGAACCGATGCGGGTTAGATGCGAACAGGTCGCGCATATGCACGGTTTGCATCTTCTTTGCATGAGCAGCCAGGGTTTGCCAAGCAGGAAGCTGAGTCAGAGACATAGCAATGCTCCTCTCGGTTGCCTTAGTCTTACAGGTGAATGAGGTTCTTCAAAAGAACGCGATTTCCGCACAACCAACTTAGTGCGATAACGTAGTATCGGCTTCCGTTATATCGTATATATCAAATCTATTAGTTAATTCTATCGTATCCATTATATCCTTTTTTGTCGCGCTCTAGGCATTAGTTGGAAAGAGGCTTACCGACGATCTCTTTTTTTAGGACGGCAACCTTGAAGGATTCGGTGATATACTTATTCATGTGGTAAGTGTTGGAGTGCTTGGCGATTTGTTAGGTATCTGAAGATGATTTGGAGTATTGGGAGTATCTGAAGGCGTCCCCTGGGTATTTGGAGGCATTGTAAGGTATTTAGAGGTATTCTTAGGTAGTTGGATGTATTTTGAGGTACTTGAAAAGCACTTTGAGATGACTTGAGGCACTTGGAGGTGTACCTGAATGTTCATAATGGATGCACACTGTGACACCCTTAAGGACGTAGCGGACGGACGCCGCAGGTTGGCGGATAGGGATAAAGGGGGACAACTTGACCTCCCGCGCATGATTGAGGGAGGGGTTGGAGCCCAGATATTCGCGATGTATGTATCGCCGGAGTATTTTCCCGGTGCAGGAGCCAGGCGAACGCTTCAGTTCATTGATGCGTTTTATCGTGAAATAGAAGACAACAGCGATAAACTTGTGTTCGCCACAACCGGTAAAGACGTAGACAAAGCGCGCGAGGAGGGGAAGATCGCAGCTCTTCTGTCAATAGAAGGCGGCGAGGTGCTGGAGGGCAGGATTGAGCTACTGCGTATCTTTTACCGGCTTGGCGTAAGGCTTATGACCCTCACTTGGAGCCGCAGGAACGAGCTGGCAGACGGGGCCTTCGAAGAAAGGACAGGCGGCGGTCTCACCAGGTTCGGCGTCGAGGTAGTCGAAGAAATGGATAGGCTGGGCATGGTTGTGGATGTGTCCCACATTTCAGAGGCTGGCTTCTGGGACGTCATGAAAGTATCGAAAAAACCGGTCATCGCTTCACATTCGAACTCAAAGGCGCTTTGCTCCCATCCGCGAAATATCACCGATGAACAGGCTAAGGCGATCGCAGACAAAGGCGGATTTATAGGTGTGAACTTCGCAGGACATTTCCTGGGAGAGGGAAGGCGCTCT
>JAKOUW010000138.1 GCA_029782365.1 Chloroflexota bacterium | reverse complement strand
ATCAAATCGCGAAAGGAAGGTGAATTGTTCGGCCATAGCCGGGCAGAAAAAATGAAAAAGGTGCTGTGCATGGTTTTGGCAGTAGTGTTGCTTTTAGGAGTAATCGGGCTTAATGAAGCGTCTGCAGCAGCGCTCAAAAAAGAGTACAAGCTGACGATGAATGTCTCTACCGATACTGCGTGGGGCAAGGGTGGCGTGAAGTTTGCGGAGCTCGTGAAGGAGTACACCGATGGCAAGGTAAACGTGAAGGTATATCCCAATGCCCAACTTGTGGGCGGCGACCAGATCCGTCAGGCGGAGATGGTCTCAAGCGGAGCCATAGACTTCATGCTTAACTCAACCATCAACATCGCCCCCATAATCCCGGAATGCAACGTTTTCTCCCTTCCCTTTATGTTCCCAGACCATGAGGCCGTCGATGCTGCGACCAAATCCGAAGGCGGAGATATGGTTTTTCAGGCTCTGGAGAAGCACAACATGGTTGGCATCGGCTGGGGCGAAAATGGCTTTCGCGAACTTACGAACAACGTCCGACCGGTAGCTCATCCTGATGACCTGAAAGGTTTGAAGATAAGGGTTGTTACCCCCATCTATGTTGATATCATGAGGGCTCTCGGAGCTAACGCCGTGGCCATGAACTGGGGCGAAGTCTTCACCGCTTTACAGCAGGGCGTCATCGACGGACAGGAAAACCCCATTGTTGGCGTCATTATTCCGAACAAAATCTACGAAGTACAAAAATATCTGACAAATTGGCACTACTCATATGACGCGCTCATTCTAGCCGTCAATAAGCAAGTTTGGGATGGTTTCGATCCTGAGATCCAAAAGCAGATTAAAAAGGCAGCTGAGGACTCGATGCACTGGCAAATTCATGATGTAAGCCGGGTTGGTTTGAAAGACGGATTAGAGTTCCTCAAGTCAAAGGGCATGATCATTACTGATCTCACGCCCGAGCAATTAGATGCATTCCGCGAGCGCACAAAGCCAGTTTACGATAAGTGGGTGCAGAACATAGGCTCAGACTTGGTAAAGGTCTTTGAAGAGGCCATTGCCGGGAGCAGATAAGATAAGCAGATAAGCAAAGGGGGCCGCGTTTTGTGCGGCTCCCAATGTTCTTGCTTAGCGGCTTAACAGGTTTTGTGCAGCTAAGAAAGGGGCTGTGTTGTGGCATGTTTAAACTGCTCGATAAGGCTGAAGAGTGGATATGCGCTATAATGCTTTTCTTCATGGCCATTCTGGCCTTCGTCAATGTGGTGGTAAGGTATCTTACGACTTTTTCCTTCGCCTTCTCTGAGGAACTGTTGGTCAACTTATTTGTGTGGATCACCATGCTCGGAGCCTCCATAGCCATGCGAAAAGGTGCTCTTTTAGGTATCACATTTTTAGTCGATCGCTTACCTGTAGCGTTTAAAAAAGCTGCGTCCGTGTTGGTCACCCTTTGTGGCGTTATTCTCTTCATTCTCCTCGCGTATCACGGTGTGGATATGGTCAGGTCGGAATATAGGTCCGGGATGACTACTTACTCTATGGCTCTGCCCATGTGGATATTCGGCATTGCCGTACCGGTGTGCGCTTTTCTGCTGATCGTGAGGACAATTCAAAGAGGCGTAATCGAATGGAAAGAGCTTTCTTTACAAGATGCGCATCAGATTAACTCAAGCGCGGAGGTGAAGCTCAAATGAACATCGACCCTGGCATAATATTGCTCGGCCTTTTCTTCGTCATGATGGCTTTTAATGTACCTATAGCAATCGCCTTGGGTTTAGCGGGGATGGCCGTCGTCTATTGGTTTGATCTGGGTGCACAAATGTTTGCACCAGTATTTTTTGCTAATATATCTAAGTTTTCGCTTCTAGCCATTCCCTTCTTTATATTAGCGGGCGTCATCATGGGCAGAGCGAAGATATCAGACAAGATCATCAGGCTCATAATGCTTTTGGTGGGGCCCCTAAGCGGAGGGATGGCTATCGTGACGGTAATAGCGGCGCTTTTTTGGGGGGGCTGTCTCAGGCTCGGGGCCTGCCACGGTTGCTGCTTTGGGCACGATTCTAATCCCCGGCATGGCAAAAGCCGGTTACAGTAAGTCTTTTGCTGCAGCGATCACTTCCTGTGCCAGCGGCCTGGCCATTGTAATTCCACCCAGCATAGGCTTTATAGTCTATGGAGTTATTACCGGAGCATCAATAAGCGAACTCTTCCTAGCAGGTATTATCCCGGGGATAGTCGTGGGTTTGTTTCTCATAGTCGCTGCCTTCCTCATCTCTCTGGCAAGGGGGTATAGAGGAGAAAGCTTTGGCACTGCACGCGAGGTGTTGCACGCCTTCAAAGATGCTTTTTGGGCGCTTATTACTCCTGTCATAATATTGGGCGGCATATATGGTGGGATATTTACGCCTACCGAAGCAGCTGCTGTAGGGGTGGTTTACGGTCTCTTTGTGGGCTTTGTGGTTTACAGGACGCTTACCCTCAAGGACTTGTATGAGCTGTTAGTGGAAAGCTGTGTCTCATCTGCGGTTGTGATGCTGGTCGTTTCCTTTGCCGGGATCTTTGGTTGGGCCATGACAGTTCTTGGTGTGGTAGAAAGGATATCGCAAGTGGTTATATCCTTGAGCTCAAACCCCTATGTTGTCATGGCTTTGATAAACGTGGTCCTAATAATAGCAGGGGCACTTTTAGATGCCATATCCATTTATTATTTGCTTTTGCCGATCTTCATGCCTGTTATGGCACATTTCGGTTGGGATCCCGTTTGGTTCGGCGTAGTTATGACGGTGAACTTGGCTATAGGGCAAGTTACGCCGCCAGTAGCGGTCAATCTCTATGTGGGGTGCAATATCGCGGGCATATCGATGGACGAGATTTCGAGAGCCGTCATTCCCTTGGTCCTTGCTTCGATAGCGGCTTTAGCGGTTATTTGTTATGTTCCGGCTATTAGCCTGTGGCTGCCGAACATCTTAATGCGGTGAGACAGGCGCGAGCTCGGTATTGACAATAACAGCAGGACCTCTTTATATAGGGCTCGCAAAAACTTGACAGGCTTTTGAAACGAGCGGTAGTATATATATTGTAATGCACTGACAAACATATATTTGGCTAAAAAGCGTTTAAGCTTTAAAACGTTGCTAAAAACCCGAGTTACTGCAATCGCCACAAAACGTAAATAGCATGAGCTGCGAAATACAGCAGCGTTAACTTGAGGGGGAGGGGAAAGTTAATCGTCCTTGCAAAGGGGGAGTTATCGTGACGAACGTCATCGTAGTAGGAGGCGGACCGGGAGGTTATACGGCGGCTATCAGAGCGGCCCAATTGGGATGCGACGTGAAATTGATCGAGAAAGAAAAAATTGGCGGTACTTGTCTCAATAGGGGATGTATTCCCACAAAGGTCTTGCTTCATGCCTCACAAATTCGTGATAGCTTTAAAAAAGCTCAAGAATATGGATTTTCGGCCGAAAACGTTTCATTTGATTGGAAAACGCTCATGCAGCGAAAGGAAGACACGGTAAAACAGCTAACGGACGGCGTAGGGGCCATCCTGGAATCTTGGGGTGTCGAAGTAATATACGGCAAGGCTTCCTTTGTAGAACCCCACGTCATTTCAGTAACAGACGAGCAGGGGTCAACCTCAAAAATAAAAGGCGAAAATTTCATCGTAGCAACCGGCTCAAGGACTTCGCTGCCACCGATAGAAGGGCTGCGGAGCGATGGCGTCTTGACCAGCGATGATGCGCTTTGCATCGATGAGCTTCCTTCGTCTATCCTCATAGTGGGCGGCGGAGTGATTGGCGTCGAATTCGCCACGCTTTTTTCTAACCTTGGCTGCAGCGTGACGGTGGTTGAGTTTTTGCCCAGGATTTTATCGAACATCGACGAGGAGCTTGCCTCTATGGTGCACGAAATATTATCTTTCAAAGGAGTCGCCATTCATGCGTCAACGAAGGTCACGAAGATCGAAAAATCAGGCAATATTTTGACCGTCACGCTTGAAGGCGAAGGGGGAAAGACGTCAAAGGTCGAAGTCAGCAACGTTTTACTGGCTGCCGGGCGGCTTCCCGACACCAGTGCCTTAAACCTGGAAAACATAGGGGTAAAGACCGAGCGAGGCCGCGTCGTTGTGGACAAACACATGAAGACAAATCTTCCTCACATTTACGCCATCGGCGATTGCGCTTCTCCCTTTATGCTTGCTCACGTAGCGATGGCCGAAGGTGAAGTGGCCGCGGAAAACATAGCTGGGAATGTGCGCGCAATGGACTACACGGCGGTTCCGTCGTGCATCTTTACAGAGCCTGAGCTCGCCTCGGTTGGGATGTCTGAGGCCGATTGCCTCGACGCGGGGATACCGATAAAGGTATCACGCTTTCCCATGGTAGGCAATGGAAGGGCTTTAACCCTTGGAGAAGCCATAGGAATGGTAAAGATCGTAGCTGAAGAAAAATACGAAAAAGTCTTAGGAGTGCATATCTTGGGGCCCAACGCGACGGAGCTCATATCCACCGCCGGCATGGCGCTCATGTTAGAAGCTACTGCGGACGAGATTGCAAACTTGATCTTCGCTCATCCAACCGTCGGAGAGGCTTTAAAGGAAGCGGCCCTATTACTTCAAGGAAAGGCGATCCACTTCCCCAAGGCGTAACAGCTATTCGGCGGAGGGGGTAGCAAGTTGAAAGGTTATTTTCCGGACTGGCTAAAAATAGAGGCACCTGCCGAAGGTGTCCTTGATGAAATGCAAAAACTTATAAAGGGCCTGTCGCTTCACACGGTGTGTGAAGAGGCCAACTGTCCAAACGCAGGAGATTGCTTTGGCTCCCATACGGCGACTTTTTTGCTGATGGGGGATGTATGCACCAGGAATTGCTCTTTTTGCGCCGTAGAACACGGAAAGCCCATGCCCTTGGACCAAAATGAACCCCAAAGGGTAGCTGAAGCTTGCCGTACGCTGGAGCTCAAATACGTCGTTTTAACCTGCGTCACGCGCGACGACTTGAGCGATGGCGGCGCCTTACACATGGCATCTGTCGTAAGAAAGGTAAAGGAATTAAACCCTGGTGCGAATGTCGAGCTTTTGGTCTCAGATCTTGGCGGCAACTGGGAAGCTTTGCGGTGCTTGCTTGAAGCTCCCTTGGACGTTATAGGACATAACGTCGAAACTGTTCCATCACTTTACCCAAAAGTAAGGCCACAAGCCATATACAAAAGAAGCATTGACCTCATAGAAAAGTCCAAAAAAATAGCTCCACATATCTTGACCAAGTCCGGGATAATGGTCGGTTTGGGCGAGCACTTCGACGAAGTGGTCCAAGTCATGAAAGATCTTTTAAGTGCCGGATGCGATATATTTACGATAGGACAATACCTGCAACCGTCTCCACGACACTTCCCGGTGAAAGAATACGTTTCCCCTGCTCAATACGTAGAATACGAAAGAAAAGCCTATGAGTTGGGATTTAAGTCCGTGGTTGCAGGGCCTTTGGTTCGAAGCTCATACAGGGCGGATATTTGCTATGAAAAAGCCTTTAAAAAGGGAGGTGATAAAGTCGTTTAAGTGGCCTTTGTTGGCTAAAAAAATTACAAGTAAAAGGAGGTAGGGGTCTCCATGGCTGTAGAAAAAGAAAAGTTACAGTGGATGTACAAAAACATGTTGACCATCAGGAACTTTGAAGAGAAGGTGGCGGAGCTTTTCGCCGCAGGCAAATGCTACGGCTTCGTTCACCTTTACGTAGGAGAGGAGGCCGTAGCTACCGGAGTGTGTGCAAATCTTCGCAAAGAAGACTACATCACAAGCACCCACAGAGGACATGGCCATCTGATCTCAAAAGGCGGCGACCTGAAACTCATGATGGCCGAACTTTTTGGCAGGCGCACGGGATACTGCAAGGGCAAGGGCGGATCAATGCACATAGCAGACGTTGAGCTTGGGATCTTGGGTGCAAACGGAATAGTCGGTGGCGGTTTCCCCATCGCTGTGGGAGCAGGATTTACTGCGAAATACAAGGGCACAGATCACGTGGTGGCCTGCTTCTTTGGAGACGGCGCGTCAAACCAGGGAACCTTCCATGAAGCCTTAAACATGGCCTCCATATGGAAGCTGCCGGTCATATTCGTCAACGAAAACAATCTCTACGGCATATCGCTTTCGCAGAAGAAATCGATGAACGTTCCCGATGTGGCCGCCAGGGCTGCTGCTTACAACATTCCCGGACTCGTCGTTGACGGAAATGACGTATTGGCGGTTTACGAGGCCGTCCAAGAGGCGGTCAAGCGTGCGCGCTCTGGAGAGGGACCGACTCTGATCGAGTGCAAGACCTATCGTTACAGGGGCCACTTTGAGGGCGACCCGACAGTCTACCGCAGCGATGAGGAAGTCGAGGAATGGAGGAAAAAAGACCCGATTCCGCGATTTGAAGCAACACTTTCTCAAATGGGAATAATGACGGAAGAACAGATGGAGAAGATTCGCTCGGAAGTATCCGAAATGATCGAAGAAGCCGTTAAGTTCGCAGAAGAAAGCCCGTGGCCATCTCCGGAAGAAGTCCTTGAGGACGTATACGCGTGAGCGAGGAGGCGATGAGGATGAGGAAGTTAACGATTCGAGCTGCAATAAATGAGGCCCTGCGTCAGGAGATGAGGCGCGACCCCAACGTGTATGTGATTGGCGAGGACGTCGGCATATTCGGCGGCTGTTTTGGGGTAACGGCCGGGTTGATAGATGAATTTGGCCCTGAGCGGGTTGTAGATACCCCCATTACAGAAAGCGCCATAGTAGGCAATTCTCTGGGCGCCGCGGCCACGGGACTGAGGCCTGTAGCTGAAATAATGTTCATGGATTTCGTGGGCGTCACCATGGACCAGATATTTAATCAGGCTGCCAAGATGCGCTACATGTTCGGCGGAAAGGCCAAGATTCCCATGGTCATAAGAATGGCTTGTGGGGCGGGAGGTTCTGCGGCAGCACAGCACTCGCAATCCCTAGAGGCGTGGTTTATGCACGTTCCGGGTTTAAAGGTAGTTGCTCCCTCCACCGCTTATGATGCTAAGGGTCTTTTGATAAGTTCCATCAGAGATGACAACCCCGTGATCTTTGTAGAGCATAAGTTCATATACGATATCGAAGGAGAAGTGCCCGAAGAAATTTACACCGTACCCCTAGGCAAGGCAGACGTCAAAAGAGAAGGAGACGACGTAACTGTCGTAGCCACCATGGCCATGGTTTACAAGGCCTTGGAAGCTGCCGAGGAACTTGCAAAAGAAGGTATCAGCGTTGAAGTCGTGGATCCGCGGACACTGCAGCCGCTGGATAACGAGACGATCATTAATTCCGTTAAAAAGACGCACAAAGTCGTAGTAGTTCACGAGGCCGTCAAGTTTGCAGGTCCCGGTGCCGAGATCGCTGCCATGATTGC
>JAKOUW010000095.1 GCA_029782365.1 Chloroflexota bacterium | reverse complement strand
TGGGGATTCATTGGCTTATGGAGCTGGCGGCGCAAGGCGTAGAGCGCCCCGTTTAAGACCGTCAAGGTAGATACCCGGCTCTCCCACCGCTTTATCGCATTTTCGTAGCGCCAGTATATCCCTTCGGCGCCGGCTTCCCCCGTTAGCTGCAGTTCTCCGCAAACCGCGCCCACCTTGGGGTCGGCAAAATGTCGGACCAGCTGCCGGATGGCATCGGGGCGAAGCATGGAGTTGGCATCGGTAAAGATGACAATTTCCGTATTCAGCTGGGGGACCACCTCATTTAGGGCACCGGTCTTGCCCACTCGACCCTGGACAACCCAAAGCTCAATGCCCTGCTGGGCATACTCCTCTACAATTCCATGGGTGTTATCTGTGGAGCCATCGGACACAACCAGGATCTTCAGCTTGTCCCGGGGATAGTCCAGCTTCAGGCAATTTTCCAAGCGTGCCCTAATAACCTTTTCCTCATTATAAACAGAAATAAGCATTGTCACTGCAGGCAGGTCTTCTTGATCAGGGAGAGGCCTGACAGTTTTTAGTCTTGCAAGCAGGCCTATGAGCATAGGATAGCCGATGTAGTGAAAAACCATCAATCCAACCGACAGCCAGAATAGGATTTGCATTTTCTGCACCCCAGCTTAATTGTTTAGCTGGACCATCAGTCTCAGCAAATATTCCTTAAAGGGCCCTGCCAAATCAGGGCGGTTGAGGGCAAACTCCACCGTAGCCTCTAAATAGCCCAACTTGTTGCCCACGTCATAGCGCTTGCCCTGAAACTGATAAGCGTACATGGCCTGACTCCGGTTCAGGATCCTGAGGGCGTCGGTGAGCTGGATTTCCCCGTCCTTGCCGGGTTGGGTCTCGGCCAGGATGTCAAATATTTCCGGAGTGATAACGTACCTGCCCAGGATGGCGATGTTGGACGGGGCCTGGTCAGTATCGGGTTTTTCCACCAGGTCCTCGACCCGCCACAGGTTGCCTTCGACGGGGCTGACACTGAGGATGCCGTACTTGCTGACGTCATCGCGGGCAACTTCCTGCACCCCCAACACAGTGCACTGGTATTTCTCGTAAACCTCCATCAACTGCCTGGTGCAGGGCACGTCGTTGACCACGATGTCGTCGCCCAGCAGC
>JAKOUW010000083.1 GCA_029782365.1 Chloroflexota bacterium | reverse complement strand
GGCTGCCCGGAAGAGCGAGCTGTTTGGCGACACCATGGATGATCTGGGGCGCGCCATGGGTGGCTTTAGTCGCACCATTGGGAGTGAACTACAGGCACCCCTTATCAATATTGCTAAGTGGTTTACGGATATCGTAGTCGGTGCCAGTCAGTGGATCAAAGAGAACCCCAAGTTGGTCCGTCAGGTTGTCATGTTCGGCGGTGCCATCGCCGGCGTGTTAGGCGTACTAGTCACTCTAGGCACCACGATGATTGTCACGGGCAAAATCATAGGAGCATTGGGAGCAATCTTTAACATCTTGACCAGCAAACCCATTCTGATAATTGCTGCAATCGGAGCGCTGTACTTGGCCTGGGAAAGTGATTGGTTAGGTATACGCACGGCGGTTGAAAACGCATGGGCAAAGATCGAGCCCGTTATCGATGCCATCATCGAGTGGGGCCATCAGACCATTGAGACCATTTGGAACTGGACCACAAAGATTCTGTCGAAGTTCCTGGAGTGGTTGCTAGAAACAGCCTGGCCTTGGATAAATGACACTGTGGAGACAACATGGGACTGGGCCAAGGGAACAGTGTCAAAGTTCATTGAATGGATCAAGGATACGGCTTGGCCTTACATCGACGGGGTTGCGAAGACTACCTGGTCTTGGCTCGCAGGAACCGTTGACACATTCATTTCGTGGATCAAGGATACTGCCTGGCCGGTTATAAAGGATGGGGCTTCCACAGTTTGGAGCTGGTCCAAAGGCACTTGGGACAGCTTTGTCGAGTGGCTCTATGCCCAATGGGGCTTCATCGTCAATGGGATATCCACCATCTGGGGCTGGTCAAAGGGATATATAGACCAGTTCGTGACATGGATCTACCAAACGGCGTGGCCTGTGATTTCAGGTGGGGCCAAGACTCTCTGGTCTTGGGCCGTTGGGGCACTCGACGCGTTCATCTCCTGGATCTACGAAACCGCTTGGCCGTGGATAAACGGAACGGTAACAACCACCTGGGAGTGGACCGTAAAAGGGCTAGACTGGCTGAGGGAACTCTTGGGCATCGGAAGCGACGGCGAGGCTGAGGGGCCTGCCGCCATCGAAGAGACTTCGCAGGCCATCGACGAGGCCATTGGCAAGGCAGTCACACTCCAGGAGCTGCTGGACGCCATCTATCGAGCAGAAGGCGGACCGGGGGCCAGGGTGCCCTATGGTATGACTGGATTCGAGGGTGGTGTAAAGTACCGCAGTGAAATAGATCAGGCCAGGTT
>JAKOUW010000082.1 GCA_029782365.1 Chloroflexota bacterium | reverse complement strand
ACCATGTGGTTTATGAACCTGGCTATGTCGAGCTCCTTGCATAGGTGAGCCATGAGATTAGCTGCGCCTGGGTGTTTGGCTGAGACCTGCACTGATTCTCCCTCCAATATTTGGATAGAGAACAGTTCGCGAAATTCTAACAAATCCCTGCTGGGCAGAAACTATTTTTCCATGAGGTTCAAGGGTGCGGAAAGTCGGATGAATCTGAAAAGACTTGCGCTATCGGCCTTCAGAGGCCCTTTTTTCATCAAATCTACACCACATTTGCCGCCTAAGATTCACCAAAAGAGTGCTTTCCTGCAGCAGGAGAGCACCCTTTTTCGACAGTCTGAGACCAGCAAGTCAAGCTTGCTGGTCTTTTGGTTTTTCTTTAATCTGCACAGCAGGAATGTGGGCAGGTTTGCAGAATTGTTAGCTGTAGGTAAATATCTTGGAGGTGTGGTGAATGTTTCAAAGGCGACTTAAGTACATGTTTGTAATCACACTAGCCCTGGTCTTGGCCCTGGCAGGTGTCGCTGCAGCCCAGGAACCAGTCACCGTTGAATTCTGGCACAGCATGACAGGCGCTCGCCTGGAAGTCTTGAATAAAGTTGTGGCAGACTTTAACGCCCTTAATCCCATGATGCAAATCGAACCGGTCCTCGTGGGAACTTATGAAGAATGCTTAACGCGCTTCCGAGCAGCCTACCAAGCCGGCCAAGAACCGGGTATTGTGCAAATTTATGAGGTAGGAACCCAAACGATGCACGACAGCGGCATGATCATTCCCGCTTACCAAATTCCCGAAAGGCTGGGCGAAACATGGGACTTCGGCCAGTACATTAGGCCCATTGTCCAATATTACTCCAAGGACGGCAACCTGTGGTCGTGGCCCTTTGCTTCCTCTACTGCCATGATCTACTACAATGCTGACCATCTCCGGGCAGCCGGCCTGGATCCCAACAAGCCGCCCACAACCTGGGAAGAAATGTATGAATACGGGTTAAAGCTTATTGAAGCTGGAGTGGTCAAACACGCGTTGTCTTTCGGCTGGCCTGATTGGATGTTTGAAAATGCCCTGGCGCTCCATGATTTGGAATACGCCAATATGGGTAATGGCCGGGAAGGGCGTCCCACAGCAGTAACTTGGCCCAACGAATTCACCGACGAGCTCCTCGAACTGTGGGCGAAGATGGCTAGGGACGGCGTTTGGATTTACGGCGGAGCTGAATACAACGCCAACGCAGCCTTCCAAAGCGGCGAAATTACCTTCCTCATGCAGTCCACTTCCTCCCTGGACGGCATTCTCAAAACCGTTGGGGACAGTTTCGAAGTACGCACCACGTTCCTGCCGCGGCTGGCTAATCCTAAGTACGCCCGGGGTAACTCCCTCATTGGCGGCAACAGCTTGTACGTTTCCAACCGGGTCACCGATGAAGAACTGCGGGTAATCTTCGAGTTCTTCAAGTATCTCTCCCGGACCGATGTAGCCGTCTACTGGCACAAGAATACCGGTTACTTCCCTGCAACCAATGCGGCGGTAAAGGCTCTCATGGATGAAGGCTGGTTCAACCAAAGCCCGAACCATCTCACCGCTTTCTTGCAGATCTTGAGCGGTAAGACAGACACCCATGCATCGGCAGGTATGAGAATGGGTCCCTTTGCACAGGCCCGGGAATGGGTCCGCACCGCCCTCGAGAAAATCGCCAACGGTGAGGATCCCAGGGTTGCACTGGAATACTCCGCTGAACAAATCAATGCCCTCTTAGCAGAATACAACGAGTTCTTCGAATAAGAGAATTTATGAGGAATACTGGGCCCGAATGCCATCACCGGAGGAGCCTTTCCTCCGGTGATCTTTACGTTCCCAGTAGTACAGCTTAGGAGGTTTGGCATGAATAGGTTTCCCAATCACCGCATTCTCCCATATGCCTTGGTCATGCCCTCAGTCGCGATAATCGTCATTTTCCTCATCATCCCCTTTGGGCAAGCGGTTTACTTGTCTTTCCACCGCGTTTCCCCCTTTGGCGCCCTGCGCAATGTGGGGTGGCGCAACTACCTCGAGATGTTTGCTTCACCAGAGTACTTGTTCAGCTTCAGAAACACCATGATTTTCTCCGCTTTAGTCATCGGTGTAGGTTTGACCCTGGCGCTGTGCATTGCGCTGCTCACCACCCAGAAAATCCGCGGCGCGGCTTTCTACCAAATTGCCTTTATCTGGACGTATGCCATGTCGCCCATCATCGCCGGTGTGATGTGGTCTTTAATCTTTGACCCGTCCATTGGAATCATGGCCCGTTTAATCAGCAGTGCCACCGGACTGTCTGTAAACTACTATACCGATCCAGTGGCCGCCTTCCTCTTGGTAACCGCGGCCTCGGTGTGGATTATGCTGGGGTACAACATCTGCTTTTTCGTGGCCGGGCTCCAAAACGTACCCCATGAGCTGAAAGAAGCCGCCTGGATTGATGGGGCCTCCACCTGGCAGACATTCTGGGTAGTAACCTTCCCCATGCTCAGCCCCACAACGGCCTTCTTGGTGTTCGTTAATACCGTTTATGCTTTCTTCCAGTCCTTTGGCATGATTGACGTGGTAACCCAAGGAGGGCCCAACCGATCCACCGAGTTCCTCATTTACAAAATCTACCGGGATGGGTTTGGGCGGATGCAGGAAGGGCAAGCAGCTGCCCAATCTGTCTTTCTGTTTGTGCTGATTGCCATCGTGGGGGCAATTCAAATCTACACATCCACCAAGAAGTCGGTCTACGACCGCTAAAAGGAAGGTGACGGCCCATGAAACGCAAGACTATTCAAGCGGTCCTCATCCACGCGACGCTAATTGTCACATTGATCGCGGTGGCTTTCCCAATGTACTATGCCTTTGTCATGGCCACCCATACTCATCAAGATGCCTATGCATTCCCTCCTATCCTGCGGCCTGGCAACCAGCTGTGGAACAACATGAAGGTGGCTTGGGAGAGGGTGAACATGGGTACCCTCTTAAAGAACAGCACCATTATTGCCGGCGTAGTTGCTTTGGGCAAGATTGTGTTCTCCATTTTGGCTGCCTTTGCCTTTACCCACTTTAAGTTCCGGGGCAGCTGGTTCCTGTTTCCTTTATGCATGGTGACGCAGATGATGCCCCTGCCGGTACGGGTCATCCCGCTGTACCGCATGATGGCCAGCTGGGATTGGCTGAACACCTACCGGGCACTCACCATCCCCTACTTTGCCAGCACCACCGGGATTATCCTATTCCGGCAGTTTTACCTTACAGTGCCTCAGGAGCTTGCTGATGCGGCCCGAGTAGATGGTGCCACGCCTATGCAGTACCTCCGGCACATCCTTCTGCCCCTGTCTTGGACCAACGTGGCAGCGCTTTTGGTCATTGAATTCGTTTATATGTGGAACGAGTACCTGTGGCCAAATATTGCCACCACCGATGCGGGCATGCGAGTGGCCCAAATTGGCCTGCGCATGCTGTATACCTCCGAGCGGGGCGCGGCAGAATGGAATATTATCATGGCCGGGCTGCTCATAATCATGCTGCCTCCCCTGATTGTCCTCATTGTCTTCCGCAGGCAGTTTGCCCAGGGCATTGCCATGCAAACAACAAAGTAAATAAAGAAAACCGGCTCGTAAGCCGGTTCAGACTGTCGAAAAACCCCTGCGTTTTCCATGGTTTATGGATCGCGGGGGTTCTTGGTTTATGCTAAAATCGATATGGTGATGGGAATGCTTGACAAAGCAGGTAACAGAAGAAATCAGATCCAGATGGTTGACGTGGACATGCTGGTTCCAGAGGAGCACCTTCTGAGGAAAGTCGATCGAGTCATCAACTTTGACCG
>JAKOUW010000070.1 GCA_029782365.1 Chloroflexota bacterium | reverse complement strand
GTCTCGTTCTGAGCCTCCTGCTGAGGCAGGTGCCGAGGCAGACGGCAACCGATCAGGGAGACCTCTTGCCGGAGTCGAAGTCGAGGTAGAAGCGGAGCGTCCCTCAGCGCGATTGGTCTATGAGTGGCAGGAACACACAAGTGCTGCAGCAGCGAGAAACCGAGGGATCCGTAAAGCCGTAGGTGACCTGGTGATTCTTTTAGACAGCGATATCGTGACACTGCCTAGTTTCATTGAAGGCCACGTATTTGCAAGATTAGACCCTGCTTGCGAAGATGGAGGGGATCAAGCTCCACCTCTTGGATTCTCAACTCGCGACAAGACTATCGTCCACGGGCAGGTCATCTACACTGAGGACCTGGACAATCCTACAAGCACGGAAAAAAGGATCACAGATATATCAATGGCCTTTTTTGCCAGCGGAAACGTGTCAATTGCCCGCAGGTGGTTGCTTGAAGCAGGCCTTTTCGATGAGGACTTTACGGAATACGGTTGGGAAGACCTTGAACTCGGTCAAAGGTTGAAGAAGCTGGGGCTTCGGGTTATAAGATCGGACAAGCCCGTAGGTTACCATCTAAAGCACGAATTCTCCATCAGCAAGCTGCCTGCGATTCGAAAACGAGAGATCCAGCGCGGCCGCATGGCAGTAATCTACTATAGGAAACACCCGACTTTCAAGGTGCGCATGAGCACTACTATGATACGGCCTTTTTACTGGCTGGTAGGCCTCCTCACGATCGGGGGGTGGCCTGACAGGCCGGGTGCGGTAAGACTCCTCGACCGGCTGGATAAGCGAGGGGCCAGAGGCATCTTAGGCTTTTTGCTTCAGATAATGATCTATTACTGGTATATCCAGGGTATTAGAGAGGGAACGATCGAGTTTGGTGACTTGTGATGGAGAACTCTCTCCGATGGCAATTACACAGTTAATTCCACGCAGTTCCTATCTTAGGAAGCAGATCCGTGCCACAAAAAGCGGACTCATCCCAAACGAATAATGTGCACAAAAATGTTGACATCCTCCTTGAGCGTTGATAGACTATCTTCAAAAGCTGTTAGACGCAGCGCGTGATGGGAAACCCTACTGGATAGGGCATAAATCCCAGCCGATGAAGGTAGCCCGTACACAACAGCCACCATGCGCCTGCATGGGAAGGAGGAAATTACGTACATGTCAACAGTCAAATCTCCTCTCCAGAGGAGGATAAATGCATTTTCCAGCAGAGTATCAAAAATCAAAGAACAGGATCTCTACTTCTACCTTCAGAGAATCGATGCCATTGACGGCGCGAGGGTAATGATAGATGGCGAGTCCAGGGTGATGTTTTCATCATATTCGTATCTTGGTCTCGTAAACCATCCCAGGATAATCGAAGCTGCCAGCAAAGCCACTTGTGAACTGGGCACCGGCACCCACGGAGTCCGGATCCTTGCAGGGACAACCAGGCTTCACGTAGATCTGGAGAAGAGGATCGCAGACTTCATGAACACCGAGGATTCCATAGTCTTCAGCAGCGGATTTCTTGCCAATGTAGCTACCATCTCATCGTTTTTGGGCAGAGGAGACGCTGTGATCAGCGATAGGCTCGCCCATGCCAGCCTCATTGACGGGTGCAGGCTGTCAGGTGCAGAGTTTCTGTGGTTTGAACACAATGACCTGGATGATCTGGAACGGATTCTAAAAGATGCGGAGGACAAGTACCGCGGAAAGCTCGTCATAGTTGATGCAGTGTACAGCATGGACGGTGATATTGCGCCTGTTCCTGAGCTCATTGAGATCTGCAGGAAATACGGGGCTTGGCTTCTTGTAGACGAAGCCCACTCCCTGGGTGTCCTGGGGAAGACAGGCCATGGAATCCAGGAGCACTTCGGTATCCCTCGTGGGGAAATCGACATTCTTACATGCTCTCTTTCAAAGACCATCCCGTCCATCGGCGGGTTCGTAGCAGGGCGACAAGATTTCATCTCTTTCCTCCGCCATACGGCAAGGGGCTTTGTGTTTTCGGCAGCGCTCAGCCCAGGTGCTGTAGCAGCTGCTAAAGAGGCCTTTGACGTGATTGAGGAAGAGCAGTGGCGCATCAGCCGCCTCCGAGAGAACATCGCTATGTTTACAAGCGGATTGAGAGCTCTCGGCTACAACATTATGAACACAGAAAGCTCGGTCATTCCCATTATCATAGGCGATGAGGATACAACTCTGAAACTTACCATGCTGCTCCATAAGGACGGGATATTTATCTGTCCTATCCTTCCGCCTGCGGTTCCAAGGAACACATGCCGGCTGAGAGCGAACGTTCTTGCTTCCCACACAGAGGAAGACATCAACTACGCACTTGATTGTCTCAAGAGGGCAGGAATAGAACTTGGAATCATTGAGCCGAAAGGGTCAAGGGGGCAGGCTGTATGAAGGCGGTGCAGTTCCTCGGCACGATTCCCAGGTATGCTTTTTCCATGGCTGCCGGGGTTTTCTCGAGGAAGGCCTACTATTCTCGCCTATCAAACCTGGTTCTTCGAGAAGTCGACGAGCCGAGGCTTATGAGCGAGAATTGGGTAAAGGTGCGAACCGTATATTCCGGAATATGCGGAAGCGACTTAAACCTGATACTGCTCAAGGATAGCCCAAGTTCATCACCTTATGTCTCATTCCCTCTTACTCTGGGACATGAGAATTGCGGGTATGTCGTAGAGGTAGGGCGAGATGTCACTGATATTGAGGTAGGCGACAGGGTGGTAGTTGATCCGTTGCTGTCGTGTGCTGCCCGGGAGATTGATGAACCTTGCCGGTTTTGCCAGGCCGGAGACTTCTCCCTGTGCGAGAATTATCGAAAGGGTATTGTCTCGCCCGGCCTTGCCATCGGCTATTGCAGGGACACAGGCGGAGGATGGTCAGAGAGTTTTGTTGCCCATAAATCCCAGGTAATCAGGCTTCCTGACAATGTGTCTTTTGAAGAGGCAGCCTTGATAGATGCATTTTGCTCCGCTCTTCATCCGGTTATGAGGAACTACCCGAAAGATGACGAGACTTGCCTTGTAATGGGTGCAGGTGTTATCGGTTTGTCAGTCGTAGCAGGACTACGGGCACTTGGAAGTTCAGCAAACATAGTCGTGCTGGCCAAATACCGGCACCAGACGGAGCTTGCCCGGGAATACGGCGCGGACAAGGTTGTGTGCCTAAAAGAAGAGCAAGACTACTATCAAGCCCTTGCAGATGTTCTCGGAGGAGAGCTGCTGAAACCCATTATCGGTAAACGCATAGTCCAAGGCGGGGCGGATATAGTCTTTGAGTGTGTAGGCAGTGCCACAAGTATCGATGATTCACTGAGATTTACAAGGTCAGGCGGAAAAGTGGTCTTGGTGGGGCTGGCAGCATTTCCTAAAGGGATTGACTGGACGCCTATATGGATGAATGAGATCAACGTAAAGGGTTCTTTCTGGTGTGGCGGCGAGACTTACCTCGGCGAAAAGACGACTACGTATGAAGTAGCCGTAGATCTGTTGGAGAAAAAGCAGTTATCCCTGGCGCGGCTCCTTACCCACAAGTTCAGGATCGAAGATTATAAGGAAGCCATTGAAGCAAATCTTAGTAAGGGGCGGACCAGGCTAATCAAGTCCGTATTCTCTTTCGAATAGCCTATTACCCTAACGGGCATTCTTGCTGAGATAGGTGCTTATTCACGGGGCAAAGCCTCCCTGCATAGGGAGGTTTCTTTGTACTTGTCGCTTTATTGTTCCTTTTCTATTGCTGCCTTATTGCTGCCTTATTGCTGCGTTTTGACGGTTCTTCGCAACTTGCGCTCCCG
>JAKOUW010000067.1 GCA_029782365.1 Chloroflexota bacterium | reverse complement strand
CCTCCTTTTCTTTTATCTCACCGCTGCCGCGGTTAATGAACGCCTCCAGTTCGCTTTCCTTAATGCGCCATTCACGGCCTACCTTCACGGCCCGTAGGGTTCCCTCTTGAACGAACGTGTAAATGGTTCGTCTGGTTAAACCTAAGTAGTCTGCAACTTCTTGGGTAGTCAGTAGCTTCTCCATGGCTGCGCACCTCCACTCATAGCATACCGTAGTATTTTCATATAGTCAACCCCATTTTCATATAAACACCCCTAATAAATATACCGGTTTTTGGGCATTATGCAGGGATAACGCGGGTAATAAAGAAAAGCCCAGCTAGAGGGCTTCCTTGCTACTGTGCATAACAAACATTATGGTAACTGCCACCGTATTCTGTAAACTGTAGCTCTCGCGCTCATGGGGTTTGCCCGTCCTCAACATCCGGGAAAATTTTCCCGGAAGTGCAGCTCGCGCGCGTGGGGTTTGCCCCGAAGTGGAAACGTTGCCACCTCGGGAATACGTTGTGCAGCTCGCGCTCGCGTGGGGTTTGCTTGAAGGTGGTCGGGTTCAGGTGTCCGATTTCGGACACGTCATCCGTGCAGCTCGCGCGCGCGTGGGGTTTGCTAACCGTCTCCAACTGAACAAGTTGTTCAGTTGGTGCAGCTCGCGCGCGCGTGGGGTTTGCCCCCTCAGCTTAAGGAAAAATTTCCTGAAGCTGAAAGGTGCAGCTCGCGCGCTCGTGGGGTTTGCTTTTGTCCTCGTGAGTTGTGGAGCTGACTACTGAGATGTTGATGCTTGGTGCGCTTGAGAGGGGTTTAAGTCTGCGTGATTTTAAGGATTTAACACCAGGTATGCTTCTTGATTACATCATCACATACAACAATGAGCGTCGCTATGATGCCGATGGGGATACCCGGGAAACCGTAAGGCAGGCTACCCAGGTTGATTTTGACCGTTTTTAACTGCGGGATACTTCCAGCTTTTCTTGCAGTCCTGACATTGCAATTGGTTTTTCGCAAATGGAGATATAACCATGAGCAGCAGACCAATAATAATTCCTGCGATTCCGACAGGCGGAATTATCAGCAGCCAAATACTTATACCTAATAAACAGAAACCGAGAACAAAGAAGAAACATCCTCCCCTGGATTCGACCCTATTTGAACCACATCTGGGACAAGGTTCCCAGATTTCTTTTTTGGCCATGTGAAACACCCCCTTTAAAGTAATTATAAACCAGAAGGTGGTGAGTACAATAGCTGGGAAAATTAAGGGTATCACCATCGAGATCGGCAACGTTGCCCGCACTCAGGTTGCAGCTCTCGCGCGCGTGGGGTTTGCCTAGCAGGTGCGCAAAATTACGCACCTGCCACCGTGCAGCTCGCGGCGTAGCAAATGCCCAGCTAAACCCCTTCTTCGCTCCTGGGCCGCCTGGTGCGCTCTAAAGGCCATTTTAAACAGGCATATAAAACCCTTACCCCATGCGCTTTCGCCCTTCCTGGGCCATTCTAGGGCTTCGTTTTTCAGCCAACGTCCGCAAAAACTCACTTTCTGCGCTGCAGCGGGTTTTTGTCTGCCAAATATTCAGCCATCATCTGCTCCACGGCCTCTTTGAGGGTCATTCGCTCCGTCCAGGCATGATCTTTCAGCTTCTCCAGCAAGTCCTGGCGAACAATAAAGGTGGCCCGTGTCCATCCATCGGGCAGGCCATGCTTGGCCCAGTTTTCCTTTTCTCCTTCCACGTCATTCTCACCCCTTGTTTACAGGGTAAACATTCTGCAGGCCACCCCTTTTCCCTGCACTATTCCCTGGCGTATGCGTAAATTCGCAGGGTATCCTTGTATCCCTCAAAGTCATCAATTCTGGTTATGTTGTACTCCTTGCCCTTGTACACGATCCAGTTCTTGGGCGTAATATCATC
>JAKOUW010000063.1 GCA_029782365.1 Chloroflexota bacterium | reverse complement strand
TTCTTCCGGTTCCGGAGGCGTAGGAGGCGTAGTTACCTTCATCTTTTGAATCAAGTCACTTATTCCGTCGTAGAACGATTGGAACTTGGCTTTGATTTCTTCAGCCTTTTCTTCACCAACCAGCGCAACGGCAATTACCTCAACTGCTTGGATAATATACTCGAACAAGGTTGCCAGCCCCGCAAGCAACACATCGGCTATATCGTTGAATATATCCCGCATCCACGACAAGGTTTCCCTGGCCTGCGATACACCCGGCATACTCGGGACGCGTCCTTCCTGGAACCCCGGTACACCCAAGAATTCCAGAATCCCGGTCATTCCTTTGCGTACTGCGTAGGCAGGGATAACAATCTCCTGACCATGCACCACGCCGACAACTTCGTCAACAGGCCTGTTCCCGGTGTAACCGCCCTCGGCGAACCCCCTTTTGAGGATCGAACTGTAAGTGCCAGCAACAAGGTCGGCATACTTCGGATCCGTCGCGTACCGCTTGCCGCCTACACCGCTTAACAACCCAGCGACAAAGTCCTCAATTGACTGCGCTTTCAAGGCCAGCGGGTAGGAGGTTTCTAGCAGTTTGAGGTACGCGTTGATAAACTCTTCAATGTTGTTAAAGGCGGCGAACTGGGCTTCAACCACGTCCTCTTCGCCGTTAATCACTTCGCGCGTCAGTTGGGTCACGCTTCCGGCAGGACCCGTGCCCTTAATTCCAGCCAAATTAAATGGCGCGGACAGCGACTTCCCCCAGCCGGTTTCCAGCCCCCATTGAGCAGCAAGAAAACGCCAATCAATCGGGAGCTCCATCTGTGAGAGTTTGTCCTCAAGGTAAGACACAAACTCGTCAATGCCCACGGGGATGGGTTCTACTTCAACCTCAAGGCTGTCTAGGCCCATGGCTTGCTCCCACTCCGGAAAAGGCAGCAGCCCTTCGGGCTGTTTTCCGGTAAACTGCCACTGAAATTTTTGGAACCAGTTCATATCCTCGGTGGCGAGGAGGGCCAATGCTTGCTCCATAGTGCCGCCTTGCCTCAGGGTTTCCGCCGCTTCAATGATTTCTCCCGCTGCCGTGAGATCCAACATGCGCTTTCTTATTTCCTCATAACTTGGCATACCTTGCTCCACCCACTCGCCAAATGTGCGGGGGAAACCCTCCGGTCGTTTCCCGATAAAAATCTCCCATTCACTCAAACCGGATTCAGCCAACACCCGTTTCTCGATTGCGTAGTATTCTTCCATTTGTTTTTCCAGTTCGGCGGGAAATTCAACCCCAAACCAGGAAGCGAACGTATCCCCGAGTTCCTTGCCGAGCCTTTGCATACCCTTTTCAAAAAGCGTGATTAGGATCAAGCCAATGTCAAATGCTGTGGCGAATGCGGCGATGAAGAACTCCGCCGCCGCTTTACCCATATCCCAAAACGCCATTGCCCAATCAGGTGGGTCAAGCGATTCTATGCTTTCTGTTGGATCCCACTTTTTCAAGCGTTCGTTGAATTCCTGAATTTCTTTCCGGAAATTTTCCAGCCCTGCGGTTCCCAGTTCAAACGTAGCTTCGGCAATTTTGAACACACCTGCCGGAATTGACAATTCGCCGCCAAACATGCCTGTCAATGATTCTTTGATTGCTGCAGTCCAAGCATCTTTATCTTCCTTGTCACCGAACAACCATCCGATTGCACCCGCAGTAAGCACTAACAAAATGCTTCCAACAGCCACTTTGCCGAGTGCCAGCCCCACCGGTGCCAGTGCTTCGGTTATAGCACCAGCCAATCCGGTAAGAACCCAGGGCATAATCTTCCATGCCGTAACTGCTACCAGTGTTGCTAACCCGATTGAAAGCAGGGCGTTTTCGATAACGAAGTCTTTTGTTAACAGGATTGTTTTGCCTAACTTCTGCAAAAACGTATCTTCTTCGTTATCCCAAATACCCTTCAACTGGTTCCAAAACTCGACAATCTTTTTGCCAGGTTCTTCCCCAAACAAAAATTCGGCCGTCAAGGTAATTGTCTTGCCTATTTTCTCGGTAAATGTTAGTTCTTCGCTGTCCCAAGTGGTTTTCAGATTGTTCCAGTAATCGACAATAGCCTGTACCCTTTCTTCACCTAAAAGCAGTTCGGCTAACAACCTTGCTGTTTGTGACACTTTTTGACCGAACGTTAATTCCTCACTTACCCACACAGTCTTTAATTCCGCCCAAAACTGCTTCACCCTAGCTATTACCCGTGCTGTAGTGCCTTCGCCGAATATGAGATCTGTAGTCAGTTCCAACGACTTGCCTATCTTCTGTATAAACGTCAGTTCTTCACTGCCCCAAACTGCTACCAAGTCAGCCCAGTATTGGTATACACGTTCCTTCAGTTCTTCGCCACCTAACCACACGAGGAAGTTGTCAAACGCATTCTGGATCTCACCCAGCACTTTGATTGTTTTTTCCTGTATCCCGCCCCAGTTCTCATCCCAGGCTTTCTTCAGGTACCCAATGGCAAGCGCTATCCCTAAAATAGTAAGCACAGGCCCGCTCGTCACCAGGCCGAGAATTATACCGAGGGTAGTGAACCCCTTGATAACCATGGAAATTGCGCCAGCAACAAGTCCGAGCACGGTAATGAAGGATAGTATTGCGCCACCAACAACAGCGATGCGAATGATGTTGTCT
>JAKOUW010000047.1 GCA_029782365.1 Chloroflexota bacterium | reverse complement strand
GGCAATCGACGATGTGAGCATGATGAAGAATGGCACCTACAAAAATTTGGTGCCTGACCCGGGCTTCGAGGCTGGCGACAGCGGCCCGTGGGGAGAAGCGAGTGACAACCTGTACCCGGGGACGTCGCTGGACTGCAGCGGGCATGGGGCGAGCAGCCCGTACAGCGGCAGCTACGCCTGCGCCATCGGCAACCTGGCGAGCGGAGCGCTGCAGTCGGCGAGCATTGCGGTGAGCGGGAACAAGCAGTACGACCTGTACGCCTGGGTGAACGGCAAGCTGGATGCGGCGGACAGCGCCGGGGGCTGGCACGTGCGCGCCCTGTACTACACGGCGGGCAGCGCCTACATCGGGTACAAGGATGTCTACACCGGCACAGCCGAGAACAGCAGCCTGACCTGGCAGCAGGTGGGCGGGCGGCTGTTGACCCCGGCCAACGCCGCCTCGGTGCGGTTGGAACTGCGGGTGGAGGGCGTGTCGGGCTGGCTGGACTTCGACGACGTCAGCCTGCAGGAAGTGCTCACATACAACCTGGTGTACGACGCCGAGAACCGGCTGGTGAAAGTGCTCCAGAATGGGACATCTATGGCTGCGTTTGGCTATGATGGAGACGGGGTGCGGGTGAAGCAGACGCTGACGGCCACCACGGCGACCAGCACCTATTTCGTCAAGAACTACTACGAAGTGTCGGGCGGTAGCGCGACCAAGTATTATTACCTGGGCAGCCAGCGGGTGGCCATGCGCAGCAGCGTGGGCGTGCGCTACCTGTTTGGCGATCACCTGGGCAGCACGAGTGTGATCGCGGATGTGAGCGGGGGGAGCGTGACCAAGCAGTTATATAAAGGATGGGGTGAAATCCGGTATGCCTCGGGCAGCTTGCCGGCGAAGTACCAATATACCGGGCAATATTCGGACGGTTACATTAACTTGATCTGGATGAACTCAAGATGGTATGATCCGGCGCTGGGTAGATGGATCCAGCCGGATGTAATTGTACCAGCAAACCAGGGTACTCAAGGTCTAGATCGCTATGCATACGTAAACAATTCACCTATGAATTGGGTGGATCCGAGTGGTCATGGGCGAGAAAGCACAATTTGTGGGCCTGACGGAATATTCTGCGACAGAAATGGTAAACCACTCAATAATTCACAAGTTTATGAGGTGCTCGTTTCAGAAAACTGGATTGAATCCATGCCTGATCCATCGAATGTTTATGATCCCGATTACAACACCATGGATCGTGTTAATGGCGTGCTCGCTAATTATGAAAAGGTCAGAGAATTCTTCTTTACCCAATATGGATGGAACGCCTTTGGGAAATTTATGAACCTAACGGGAAAGTTGTTAGATAACGTGTTCATGGCAATGATCGCAATTGGGGAATTTGCCACAGAAACCGGCGAGGCTTATCTGGAATCCATCGAAGCGCTGTCCAATCAATATTACGGGGACATAACAAAAAATCCAGGTCCAATGCAGTGTAGGGGTAGCTGCAGTTTGACACAGCAGTTACTATGGGCTACGCAGATGCAAGGCTGGTATACTGGCAGCTTCGTTGATCAATATATTAAAACGAATGCTTGGATGGGTCAACTAGGTGCGGCGCAGATGGCGGTAAATCGATACCAACATGGAGCAAACGCCTCCTGGTTTTGGGGCAATGTGTCCGAGGCTGGACTGGATAATTATGAACTGACAATTACTCCCGTATTACATAATCCGACGGTTTATCCTGGCAAGCCATATTACATAGTTTACGCATATGAAAAATAGAACCTTATTCAGCCGGGAATTTCAATGTGCATGAATTTTAGGAAGAACAAACTATGAAGCAAATTCTTGTTTTCGTCGCGATGGTCATAGTGACTTCAGGATGCGTTCTGGCTGAAACACCTCCACCTTCCACCCAGCCATTGATAACTCTTACTCAGCGATTCACCCCCTCACAAACGATGACTCTTACAAAGACGGCAACCCCAACCAGCACAGCTACGGTAACGCCTTCCATAACACCCACAATTACCCCAAGACCAACGAAAACTCCCTACCCATGGCCGGGAGGCGTATATACCCGAAGTGAATTGCAGCAGCAAATGGATAATTGGATTTCTGGAATTACCCCATTTACTGACCAAGACAGGATGCTGGATGAGAAAACCGGAGTTCCTCTAAGACTGGGCATGCTAGGCAAACAAGTTTTTGAAGAAGTTTTATTTATGTACTATAACATTGGTTTTACGATTGTAGAGGATGAGAAAGGCATACCCTTCTTACTAAATCTCGTGGGATTTGAAGACGGTGAAGGAAAGCGGTTTGCCTTTCCATTTCATAATGGCAAGTTATTTTCGACAAAGAAATCCTTAATATTAGGTGAATATTATGGGAAACGGATTGGTAGAGGAAAGATTATATTCCAGGACTTTTTCACACCGCTTCAATACGTCGAAAAGGGCGCACAGTTTCTGGATCTTGTGAACATCGGCACAACGGTGATTGGCACTGAAGGCAAAGATGTAGAGCGCGATGGATATACAGAAGCGGCCAAACAAACGATGCAAGACTTGGATCAATTTCTTAGATGCGGTCAATGTTCCATAAAAGAGATCCCTAAAAGCCTCGAAATCTATATCAATCACATTCCTGACAGATTCGAGGTTACTATACCATTTTTATGGGTTATTCAGGTTTGTTATTAGACCGATTTTGTTGAAGGATGGGTAGAAAACAAATAAGAAACTGATCCCTAAACAAAGACGAACGAACTGGAAATAAAGCTTTGCTTTGTCAAGCAGCCCGCTCGCCTTTGGGGGGGGGTAAGGCAATTATACTCTGGGTTGGTAACTTATTCTCTCAGTTACAGCACCTTAACATCATGATTATTTTGTTCTTGCTCTGCTAAAACAGCTAACCCACGGCGCAATTGTCGAACTAAATCCATTTGTTCCGGGTTAAGGAATCCCGAGTGCAGCGAATCCACAATAGCCAGGAGCTGGCCTACAGCCGGTGGGCGGGCGGCTGTTGACCCCGGCCAACGCCGCCTCTGTGCGGCTGGAGCTGCGGGTGGAGGGCGTGTCGGGCTGGCTGGACTTCGACGACGTCAGCCTGCAGGAAGTGCTCACGGTTAACCTGGTGTATGACGCCGAGAACCGGCTGGTGAAAGTGCTCCAGAATGGGACATCTATGGCTGCGTTTGGCTATGATGGAGACGGAGTGCGGGTGAAACAGACGCTGACGGCCACCACGGCGACCAGCACCTATTTCGTCAAGAACTACTACGAAGTGTCGGGCGGGAGCGCGACTAAGTATTATTATGCCGGATCGCAACGCGTGTCAGTAACGGTGATATAGTCCATTAAAAATCGCGCAGAAAGTCCACTGAAACCCAACTAGAATGTACCTCAGCGTGCATAACTGGAGGTACGAATGTTACGAAAGGAGGACTTTGCTGTGATCAAATCATTGAATCAGCGCGGCGTGTACATCAAGGACATTGCCGCCGAACTGGGAGTGCATCCCAAAACGGTGAGC
>JAKOUW010000046.1 GCA_029782365.1 Chloroflexota bacterium | reverse complement strand
CATGTAACTTGATGATCCAACCAATTGGCACGCTGAGCTCGTAGTGAAACGGTTCGGTCCGATGGACCTTGCATACAACTTCTTCTCCCACGTCCAATGGCTTCAAATTTCGAAAGTCAATCCACACCGTGATATAAGCATCATTCATGGATTCTTCCTCCTCCATTTTAAAAACACCTTACTGAGATTGTTACCCAATGCTGGGTGATGTCATTGCTTCCCTACATATGAAAGAAAGGCCCCTCGCGGAGCCCTCCTATGAACTTACGTTTAAAACTATCCAAGCAACTGCAGTACAGATTGAGGAGCCATATTAGCTTGAGCCAACATAGCAGTTGCAGCCTGCTGGAGAATGTTGTTCTTGGTGAATGCCATGATCTCTTCAGCCATGTCTAGGTCACGGATTCGAGATTCAGCGGCTTGGAGGTTCTCAGCTGAGGTACCAAGGTTGCTGATGGTGTGTTCCAGACGATTCTGGAAAGAGCCCATCTTCGAGCGTTCGGCAGAAACCTTTCCTATGGCTGCATCAATTACCTCAACTGCTTTTGCTGCATCCTTGTGGTTTGCCACACTCAGTGCGGACTCCGCAACCACATTGTCCGTTCCATTTGTAACAGCCTTCTCGGCCCATGCCACTTCGTAGGTCTTCCCATCAATGGTAACGGTATTACCTGTCCCGGATAGGCTACTGATTCCTAGGGCATGAGAACGCATATCCAAGATATCAATAGTCATGCTCTGACCTTTGTTGGCGCCGATTTGGAAGTTGGCGGTAAATGCGTTGGTCTGGCCTTCAGGACCAGTGATCTGCAATACGTAAGTGTTTGCCGCTGTGCCTTCTGTATCGGCCGTAATTGTCAAAACGTTCTGAGCGGTCTTGCTCAGAGTCACATCTGTAACGCTTCCAGAGTTTGCTACAAGCGCATCGATAATCTCCTCGTTGGATTTGAAGCCAGCAATATCTATGGCAGTGGTGCCTGCCCCTGAAGGTGCCACCTGACCCCTGCTACTATCGTACAAAGCAAAGGTATGATCATTGATCTTGATGGTTGTTCCTGCAGCCAACAAGTTTGACCCAAACGTGATTGTACCTGATGCAGCTACCCCAGCAGTTGCAGGCGAACCTTGGTCATGGCTATACCCGCTTATCGCATCGGACTCCGCAGTGAAATTATCCAGCGCGAAGGTAGGTGCAGCGCCTGCATCCTGATGGGTAATGGTCACGTTGTTGCTCCCATCTACTTCAGCTTTCCAGGTCGAACCCAAACTGTTCGCCTCTAGAAACGCATTAATGGACGCTGCCAAAGCCGTGGCCGAATCGGCCTGGCTTGGAGTACTACCACCACTAAAGTCAAGGTTTATTGCAGTGGAGGTAGAGGCATCGGTACTATTCATAACGGTTGCAGAATATAACTTGCCGCCGAAATCGAACGATATTTTATTACCTGCAGCAAGTGCGCCCGTCAGATTGATGGTGTAGACTTCCTTCGTGCCAGCGACAGGATCAACACCGCCAGTCAACGTAGCACCACTGGCCTCAGCCACACCTGCCAAACCACCGTTCATCAGCTTCATTGTGTTGAACTCGGTCGTATTACCAATTCTATTGATCTCCGATGTTAATTGGTTGATCTCCTTTTGGATCTCATTCCGGTCAATTTCGGTATTAGTGTCATTAGCTGCCTGAACCGCGAGCTCTCGCATTCTTTGGAGAATAGCATGAGTCTCGTTCAATGCTCCTTCAGCCGTTTGAAGCAAAGAAATGCCGTCTTGAGCATTCCTCATTGCCTGCTTCAAACCGCGAATCTGCCCTCTCATTTTCTCAGAGATCGCCAAACCGGCCGCATCATCGCCAGCACGGTTGATTCGCAGGCCGCTGGAGAGTCTCTCCATGCTCTTACTGGCGTTACTCTGATTGATTGCCAACTGCCTGTGAGCGTTGAGTGCCATGATGTTGTTGTTAATCCGCATAACAACACACTCCTCCTTGAAATATTTGTTCATCCCTGAACATTTTGTGCTAGTACTTTCTCCTCCTGCGCAGGAAATATCACTAGCTAAGATCTATATCGGACAGTCAAGTTCCCTACTTTAGCACAAATTATCAATAACCTAAACTTTT
>JAKOUW010000044.1 GCA_029782365.1 Chloroflexota bacterium | reverse complement strand
CTTTCGGCGCAGAACTACAGGCAGTCCGAGATCAGATCGAAGGGTTTGTTAATCATGGCGTCTGGGTTGAGTAGACGGTCTATACGTCAACAGCTGCCGCTGTATATAACAGAAGATAACAGTCGCCCTATCACGCTTTCTCCTCAGCCTTTTGCTCCCCGGCAACGCGGTGGAGGCTGGGGAACTTTTGCTCACTCCTTTTTGCGCTTCAATGAAGAAGCCTTCCGCGCTCTAGATGTAAAAGCCGAAGCAGTATTTGATTCTTCAGGCTTTACCATCCAAATCCAAGCCGGAGGCCGCACCGGAGCCATTCCTCTTTGCTCCGGTCAAACCAACCACGTTGTAGGAGGCCTAATAGTCAAACCTCGCTTTGGCTGGTCAGGTGTAGGCCAAGTTCTCGCAGAGACAGGCTGGCCAGCATTGCCTGAGTTTCACGAATTGCCAATGGTTCCTGGCAGTGGTCGCGAGATCCCGCCTTGGGTTCTTGCAGGCCCTGTCCTGGTACGTTTGGAGGCGCTACTCAGTCAGATGTATCGCGGTTACAACGAGCATGAGGAGATGTTATCGCGTCCAAGGGGGCGCATTCTTTGGCAACGTTACATCTCTCAATCACTAACACGCGGTTATTGGCAAAGGCTGCCTTGTCGCTTTTCCGATCTCGGATATGATCCTTTACTGCGTGGGTATATTCGATGGGCATTGGAGAGACTCTACGCAGACTTAACACGTGTTGGACAAAGAGATGTCATCGCGTCAAGCCTTGCCGAGCTAGCCCAACGACTGCTCGCTATCTTAACTGAAGTTACCCCTTTACGTCCCAGTAGCTCACATCTCAAACGCTGGATTCACACAAGCCTCATAAACGATACCGTGTTTCGGGGGTTAGAGGCGTTAGCCTGGGTCGAAGAGGAGAGAGGGCTCGGAGGCGGCCGCGAGCTTGATGGCATCGCCTGGTCGCTATCACTCAGCGATCTCTGGGAGGCGTATGTTGAAGGGGTTATCCGTCGCGAAGCTGCATTAAAAGGTGGCGAAGTAAGGGTTGCCCGTCTGGGTGAGACTACTTTCCCGCTCGCCTGGTCGGATCCGGTACGGCGCTCCCTAACTCATTTAGCTCCGGACATCGTCGTACGCCGCGGGCGTTCTATTCACATCATTGATGCTAAGTACAAAGCCCATCTAGCTGAACTGGATCAGGTAGGTTGGCGGCGCTTCACGGAAGAAGCTCGTGAAGCCCATCGAGCAGATCTTCACCAGGTATTAGCCTACTCAGCCATCTATGAAGCGGAAGAGATTACAGCGACCCTAGTGTATCCTTTGCAGCATGACACCTGGAATGCGCTTGCAGCTCAACGGCGTGACAGGATCAAGTCTGAGCTAGTGCATGGAGGAAGACGAGTGCTGCTTGAGCTCAGGGGGTTGCCGTTTGGAGTAAAACGATAAGCCGTCATCGAGGTTATTGATGCCAAGAAAATGACCGCATCAAAAGAGGATGGACATGAATAAGGAGGTACACATGAGTCAAACCCAACTGTTCCAACTCACCGTTAACATCTTCTCAGCCAATGCTGATCCCGATCTCAGCAAGCCCATGGCAGCATACATGAGAGATCAATTCCCTTTTCTCGGAATCAAGACTCAGAAGCGAAGGCAGCTGCAGAGGGAAATCGACAAGAAGACGGGGTGCATGAAGGAACCGTTCAGTGAGGAATTTGTCCGGTTCCTCTGGGGGCTTCCCGAAAGAGAATACCAGTATTTTGCCGTAGACTATCTGACGAGAAAAAGCAAGACCCTGTCACAGAACCATATAGCACTCGTAGAGGAGCTTATCGCAGAGAAATCCTGGTGGGATACTGTGGATGCGCTTGCAACGAAGGTAGTAGGCACACTGTGTATGAAGTATCCGGAGATACGTCATAAAGAGATACAGCACTTCTCAGAGAGCGGCAATATCTGGCTGATACGCACCGCAATCTTATTCCAGTTAAAGTATAAGGACAAAACCGACACAAAGTTGCTTTCAGAACTGATACAAAGACACTCCGAAACCGGAGAATTCTTTATTGATAAGGCACTCGGATGGGCGCTAAGGGAATATGCAAAAACAGATGCAAAATGGGTGCTGGATTTTTTGAATACCCACACACTGGCTCCGCTTACCGTCAGAGAAGCAGCAAAGCATTTGAAATATGGATAAGGACAATCCTATAGGCTATCCGTGCTCCCACTGCAAAAAACACCAAGAACGCCTTAGAAAAGAAGCTTATCACAGGCATCAGGCTGATTGGGCCTATTGAACGGACCAATTAGTCTCGGAACGTTACAAAACCGTCGCCAAAATCTGACTTGCTATAACGACTAATACCAGAGCAAATGGATAAATGGCTGCATACGAAGACGCCACATCTTCACTGCCTGCGGCACTTATCAGCGCACCCAATGCAGGTGTGCTAGTCATTCCGCCGCATATAGACCCAAGGGTATCAGGAAGGCTTAGCTTGAACACATAGGTAGCCAATACAAACGCTATGCACATAGGAACAAGAGTTACCGCGGCTCCGCCCAGGAACAAGAGCCATCCGTACCTCGATACAGTCTCTACAAACCCTTGACCTGCAGCAATCCCTGCACCTGCAAGGAAAAGCATAAGGCCTGCTTCCCTCATCACAGTAAGCAGCCTGCCTGAAGGCCTCAGGGACCAGCGCCCGATTCCGCCAAAGTGCCCGACAATCAGTCCGACCATAAGCGGGCCTCCTGCAAGGCCAAGGCTCACTCCGTTTGTTCCGGGGATCATGAACCGAACCCGGGCAAGCAGTGTTCCGAGGGCCAGCACCGCCATGAGAGAAACCATGCCCAGCTCATCTAAGGCCTGCCTTTGTTTTCCCACAAGAGCCTCGAGCTTATCCAGCCCAAACGAGGGGCCGACCGCACGTATTACATCCTTGTGTTGAAATGCAGTCTGAGCCGTGGGAACGAACTCTATC
>JAKOUW010000022.1 GCA_029782365.1 Chloroflexota bacterium | reverse complement strand
CGAGGGTGCCAAGAAACTCAACGAGCTCGGTATGCAGATTTACTTGGAGCATGTGAACCTCTCTGAGGAAGAACTGGCAGAGATGATGGACAAGGAGACATGGATTTCCCCAACCGAAGCTCTGGAGTGGGGGTTCGCTACGGCTCTCCAGTCGGGAGGTGAGAGCAAGAAACCCACACAAAGTGCAAGAAAACATATCTTCGACATGATCTTTAACGAAGCGAACCAGCCGCTCACGGCTTCCACCCGAGACATTTTGACCGACCTGCTATCGCCACTCGCTCACCTGGAGGAGCAGCTGGAAGAGTTCGCAAAACAGCTTCTGGCTAAGCTCCAGGCACAAGCTAACGGAATCGGACAAGAAAGCCCAGCTCCAGACCAGGAGCGCCAAGATTCTGAGAGTAAGGGTCTTTTCAATTTCCTGGCAGCGTTAGCTGACCGCATTTTAAAGGAGGTTGAATAAGTTGAAAAACCTTGATTTGCTTAAACAGCAGAAGGCCGAATTTGCGGCCAAGATGAAGGAAGCTGTGCAGAACAACAATGAGCAGGCCTTTGCCGAGGCGTTTGTCGAATTTGCGAATGCCGTGCAAGAAGCGGTAATTGCTGAGGCCAAGGGCCTTGTGCAGGCAACTGATGCTCAAATTCTTGCTGGTCGTGGTGTGCGGGTCCTGACCAGTAAAGAGACTGAGTATTACCAGAAGCTTATCGAAGCCATGAAGTCCCCCAACCCGCAGCAAGCCTTGTCCAACATGGACTTAGTGCTGCCCGAAACCGTGGTCAACACCGTGTTCGATGACCTGACTGAGGAACATCCTCTCTTGTCTCGGATCAGGTTTGACAACGCCGGTGCGCTCATCAAGTGGATCTTCTCCACCATGGATGGCCGCTTCCTGGCCTGGTGGGGCCCACTTTGCGGTGAGATCAAGAAGCAGCTCGCCGCTCGGTTCCAGGTGTTGAACCTTGAACAGACCAAGTTGTCTGCTTTCGTGCCGATCTGCAAAGCTATGCTCGACCTCGGCCCCGCCTGGATTGATCGGTACATCCGCACCATCTTGGCTGAGGCCATTGCAAACGGCGCGGAGAACGGAATCATCAACGGCAGGGGGGTTGCCGACCAGGCCGCAGACCCCGATGAAAGGATTTTTGAACCCATCGGTATGATCCGCGATTTGACCCAATTCGACCCAACAACAGGTTATGGAGCCAAGCAGGCTGTGCCTGTAACGGCACTTACACCACAAGCTTATGGTGAGCTGGTTTCCGAGCTGGCAGTTAGCCCGAATGGT
>JAKOUW010000170.1 GCA_029782365.1 Chloroflexota bacterium | reverse complement strand
ACTGGCATGAGGAAATACTGAATATGTTTGATTACCCTTACTCTAATGGTGCTATGGAAAGAATAAATAGATCTATTAAGCAAATCAAGAACATATGCTACGGTGTTAAATCTCTCCCTAGAACCCTAAAATTAGTGCAGTATCGTGTAAATTAAAAGTGGATGTGATTTTATTCACACCCACCATATTGTTAAAGAACCTTTTTTAACTTGAGATACTTCCTGATGGTGTTGGGGGAAGGTGGGTCTGTAACGTTTAGTAGAATCAATTGCTGGTGTATTCTTTCCGGTGACCATGCCGCGGACGTCTTGCCGTAGACGAATATAAGTAGGATCTTGGCCGATCTTCGTCGAATATACTGTTATAGTGTTGTTTCGGCGTACTGGTTTCATCTGTCATGCTGTTGTTGAATAATTTCGCGGGAAAGTTCCCGTAACAGCTGGGAGGCTGTCGTAGGACAAGTAAGGTGTTAAGTACGGAGGGATGACGATTGCCGAAGATTAATGGGGCAGACGTTGGTTTTGAGCAAGAGATTTGGAAAGCGGCTGATGTGTTGCGCGGCAACATGGATGCGTCGGAATACAAGCACGTGGTCTTAGGCCTGATCTTTCTTAAATACATCTCCGATGCCTTTGAGCAGAGGTATCAGGAGTTAGTTGCCGAAGGCAAGGGTTACGAGGAAGATCGGGATGAATACACTTTTCTGAACATCTTCTTCGTGCCCGAGGAGGCTCGCTGGACTAGGATTGCCGAAAATGCCCATACTCCCGAGATCGGCGTCATAATCGACAAAGCCATGCAGGCCATTGAACGGGAAAATCCGAGACTCAGGGGAATTCTTCCCAAGAACTACGCGCGGCCTGAGCTGGACAAGCGTAGGCTGGGAGATATCGTAGACATTTTCACCAACGTCTCAATGAAAGAGCACGGTGATACTAAGGACATTCTCGGCCGCACCTATGAGTACATGCTCAGCAAATTTGCCGAGCAGGAAGGCAGAAACGCCGGAGAATTCTACACTCCTGTTTGCGTAGTCAAAACACTGGTGGAAATTCTCGAGCCCTATAAGGGCAGGGTCTACGACCCCTGCTGCGGCAGTGGGGGCATGTTCGTGCAGTCTTCCAGGTTCGTGCAGAGCCATCAAGGCAATTTGCAGGATATTTCCATATATGGCCAGGAGGCCAATCCAACCACTTGGAAAATGTGTCAGATGAACCTGGCCATTCGCGGCATTGAAGCCAACTTGGGTCCTGGCCCTGATGATACATTTTTTAATGACTTGCACCCGACTCTGAAAGCAGACTTCATCCTGGCTAACCCTCCCTTTAACATGTCTGGGTGGGGAGCAGATAGGCTCCAGGATGACAAGCGTTGGATATACGGTGTACCACCGGCACGTAACGCTAACTTTGCTTGGTTGCAGCATATGATCTACCATTTGTCAGCCAGGGGCAAAATGGGCGTGGTCCTAGCCAATGGTTCGCTCTCAAGCCAGACTGCGGGTGAAGGAGAGATTCGGAGACGCATTATCGAAGCCGACCTGGTAGAGTGCATTGTGGCTATGCCGCCTCAGCTCTTTTACTCGACACCGATCCCTGTGTCCCTATGGTTCATCAATAAGCGCAAGAAGCAACCGGGTAAGACGTTGTTCATAGATGCCAGAAAAATGGGCAAGATGGTTACCCGTTCGCTGCGAGAATTAACGCATGACGAGATTCGAGTGCTGGCTGATGCCCACAAAGCCTTTGAAGCAGGAACCCTTGAGGAAGTGAAGGGGTTTTGTGCCATCGCCACTATCGAAGAAATCGCCAAGCATGACTACATCCTCACCCCCGGGCGTTATGTCGGAATAGAGGAACCCGAAGATGATGGTGAGCCATTCGAAGAAGTAATGGAGCGCTTGACCTCTGAACTTGCTGACCTACTCAGGCAAAGCCACGAACTGGAACAA
>JAKOUW010000159.1 GCA_029782365.1 Chloroflexota bacterium | reverse complement strand
AAACTGGTCGTGAACAAAATAAGATATGTTGTTTTTGCCGTCTTATTGTTTGTTTGGGCGTTCGCAGCGGCGGTAACGGCGGCAGGCGCGGACCCGGGAGCGGTAATCCTTAAGGATGCAGTAACCGGCGCAGAAACCACCTATGAAAATATCAGCGATGCGGTGGAGGCTGCTTCCCCTGGCAGTACCATCACAGTCGGTCCAGGGGTGTATGCGGAAGCGTTTGTAATCGACAAAGCCATCACTATAAACGGCGACCCGGGCGCAAAGATCGTTGGCACCAATCAATCATTCGTTGTCAACATCAGCGCTTCCGGCGTGACCTTAAACGGGCTGGAGATTGCCTGCCCCGACGACGGCAATGAATCAGCGGCTATTAGGCTCAGTTTGCAGGATTTTGCCGATGATTCGCCGGTAACGATCACCAACTGCCTCTTGAACGGCAACATGGCCGCTCAAAACGGGATCGAGGGCCACGGCAATCTTGCAAACGGCACGCTCGTCGTTGTGGGAAACACCATTAAAAACTTTGATTACGAAGGCATCAATCTGTATGACAATGTTGATGAGATTGCAGAATCCAGCCTGACTTTCCAAAACAATAAGATTTACAACGATCCCGAAGAACATAAGCTTTCTTATGGAATTGACCTGGCTGCCTCTCATCTTAATAACAACATCATAATCGAGGGCAATGAAATAGAGGCCTTATATGTTCCCATATATTTTGGGGATCTGGAGAATTCATCAGTTGCGATCACCGGTAATACATTGGCCTCGAAAGAAGAAAATTGGGATTACTGCATCTACATGGAAGAGCTTAAAGATTCAGTTGTGACCATAGACGGCAATAACCCCAAAAGGGCTTGCAGTTCAGAGTGTCGGGGGTTGCATTCAGTTGTGACCATAGACGGCAATAACCTCTCCGGCGGCGGAGGAATTAAGTTATACTCTCTACATTCTTCGGAGATATCCATTACCGGCAACTCGATTGCCTCCTCTCCTGATCCATGCATCTATGCAGAATATTTTTACGAATCTGTAGTAAACATATCCGAAAATGACCTTAACGGAGGATGGGGATTCTGGGTGGATTACTCAGAATCATCGGGGGTAACTGTTGACGGCAATTCCATTGAATCCTCCTATAGTCCTGTTGGCTTCGTGGAGGTTTATGACAATTCCTCCCTCACTGTTACCAATAATAACATGGTTGCCCATGATATTGGGAGTGCTGGTGTTTATGGAGAATATCTTGGCGGTTCCACGCTTACGGTTGAAAACAACGGAGTCTCCGCTGAGCATGGAATACTGATAGAAGATTTGTGGAACGCTTACTTCGCCGCTCGCGGAAACACACTTGAGGTTGAAGAAGGTGCTGTCGTCGTTGACTACGCCGAAGATGGCCTGATTAAGGTGGAAAATAACACCATTGCCACCGCCAACGCGGGATTTGCTTACGGGGAGGCCTACGGCTGCGAAATCAGGGTGACCGGCAATACCATTACCGCAGCGGAAGCAGCGGCTGATGAAGCCAAGGGCATTATCCTCGGGTATAAATACGATGATGACAACGGCGGCGAAATTGATATCTTTGGACTGCCCCAGTCCGGCATGGCGGGAAGCCCGGCAGCGCCCTCTGGGAAACCTGGGGAAAAAGGCCGCATCTCTTCCTTGCCGGACCAGCAGCCCAAGTTCAGAATAATGCAGAATTCGGAAGAGGCTGCCAACATCATTGAAGTGGCAGACAACATTGTGTCCGGATTCCACAAGGGGATATACGCGCACGAACTTAAAGACTATGCCAAAACCGCCGCCACTGTAACCATTCACGGCAACAGGCTGGATAACAACGTCACCGGGCTGGAGATCGACTTGCTCAACTACATCCGCGATGACTCCAGCTTGAAGATCTTCAATAACAGCTTTGCCGACAATGTGGTGGGCCTGGAGATAGGTTCCTGCGATTATGCCAGCACCGATGTCTTCGCCTCGCTGAACAGCTTTACCGGCAATACAGAGGCCGCGGTGATCACTCCGGAAGGCTTTGACGCCACCCTCAACTGGTGGGGCAGCCCCGACGGCCCCTCCGAAGGCGAAGTTGTCGGCGCAATCTATGATCCCTGGCTGTCGGAAGTTAAGCTTGCCACCAGCGGCTCAGAACTGAAGGACAAGGGTGAAAATACCCTTACGGCCACCTTGTATGACAGCAACGGCAACGTGGTCAAGACCGGCTTATTGAAGATTCTCTTTACCGTCAGCGGTGCCAACAACTTGTCTGAAGTGGTGGCGCTGGTTGACGGCGTGGCCGTCTTCAAGTACCGCGACCAGTCTCCCGGCACCGATACTATTACCGCCGGGGTGCTCTTCGCAGGCACCGTGACCGGGCTTGAATCGGAAGAGCAGCAGGTTCAATGGATACTCGAACTGCCCCAGACAGGCGGTTCAAGCAGGCTATACCTGGCCTTCCTGCTGCCGGCGCTGCTCCTGGCCGGCGGGATGCTGCTTATCAAGCGCAAGGCAGTAAAAGCCTGCTAAACCATTCACCCCCCGGGGAAGGTCCCCGGGGGGGTTTTTATGGTAATCTAACTCTATGAAGGCAGTATTTCAGGAGGCCGGCATTAGGTTGTTGGACTAGAAATATTGAGCAAGTGTGCTTTTCGCACGCGATGATATGCGAGGGCTCTAATTTTCTTCACATTGCAGACAATTTCCTCTTGTCCAATAAAAAGAAGCGGTTTAAAGACTAAAAAGCCAGGCCTCCTTTAAACCGAGGCCTGGCCCCCCAGCTTTTGCCCTCATGTTCCATTAGAATTTAATGAATTTCTCCCCCGGGACACCGCAGATGCTGCACTTCTCCGGGACAGCCTTTTCAATGTTCCCGCACACGGGGCAGAGGTAGTAGAAGACTTCTTCCTTCTGGTCGAGGTTCTCCAGCGCCTCCTTGAACAGCCTGGCATGAACCTCTTCCGCCTTCATGGCATAAGTAAAAGCCCTGGCGGCAGCGCTGTTCCCCGCAGCTTCAGCCTCTTTCACAAACCCCGGGTACATGTCCTCGTGCTCGTAGGTTTCGCCTGCAATGGCATCTTTCAGGTTGTCGGCGGTGGAGCCGATTTTCCCGGCAATCTCAAACTGCCTCAAGGCATGCAAGGTCTCGGCCTCCGCGGCGGCCCTGAACAGCTTGGCGGCATTAAGCTTACCTTCTTCCTCAGCCTTCTTGGCATAGGCCAGGTACTTCCTGTTGGCCTGCGATTCCCCCGCAAAGGCCTCCATCAGATGGGCAAGAGTCTTGTTTCCACTCATTGATTTTTCCTCCTTCACTTTTTAATTATAGGCTTGGTTTAGTTTCCCCGCCGCTTCGCGGGTGAAACCTTCCCATTCTTAACGAGCAGTTACTACCGCTATTTTTTAAAACGGGCTATTCCTTCTCTCTTTCTTGCAAGCAGCCAGGTTCTGCCATATCAACCTCCCTCCTTTTCACTGGCAAGGCACCTTGCACAGAAGCCATTAAAATAGACGTCTTTTGAAATGATCTGGCACTTGTCCAGTTCTTCAGGAATGAGGGGATCTATGTCGATGGGAAAATCATAGATTCTCCCGCAGGATTCGCACTTGAAGTGCCCGTGATCCCTGGTGTCAATATCGAACCTGGCTTCCTTCTCTTCGATCGTAATAACCTTTACCAGCCCCGATTTGGCCAGAAGGCGCAATGTGTTGTAGACGGTCGTCTTCGACAGCGTGGGCATATCCTTTTGCAGGTCGCTGAAGATCTGCTCCACGGTGGGATGAATGCGATTTTCCACCAGGTATTCCAAGATCTTCAGCCTCTGGTGAGAGAGGCTCACGTTTTTCTCTTTCAATTCCTGCTTTAAGTTTTCAAGTGTAGGTTTCATCGAGCCACCAGCCTACTAGGTGATTTCCTTTTAATTTTATAACAACTATAGACTTGTAATCATTACAATCCTATTATATCCCTTCAAATGCAAATGTCAATACCATGAGAAAAAATTTTCATGACATGCGCGGTGCTGGGCTTCGCTAACAGCAGCTTTAAATAAGTTTATTGAGGACATTTACCGAAAGAAAAATAATAGAACCCATCTCCACCCGTAAGTTGGCACGATCAGTTAAGCGTCCCTTTTAAAATGAAGGCTCGGTTCTGGCAGGCTTTTAGGGAGCTGCTTGGAAAGATGCGCTTGGAAACGAGACAACAAAAAATAGATCAAATATCAACTCCGAGTACCAGCCTGATGAGGTAGCCGATTAAAAATGAAATGACGGCTACTCCCAGACTGATGCCGGCCATTTCAAAAAATCTTTCTTTAAATGAAAGATCCTTGGCTACCGATATATAAAAACTAAAAACAAGGATTATGAAAATGGCTGCCATAATGGTCAATACAAGGCTTGCCACGTAGTTGGAAAAAACAAGATAGGGTAAAACCAGGCAGGCCACAGTAATAATATACGCCACTCCAGTGTACACCGATGACTTCAGGGCGTGGGCATTATCCTGCTCCGTCCTGGCGGAAAGGTATTCCGATGCAGCCATGGAGAATGAAGCCGCTATGCCGGTGATCAGGCCCGCCAGTGCGATGAGGCGTGTATTCTTCAATGCAAATGTGAGACCGGCCAGGGTGCCCGTGAGTTCCACCAGGGCATCATTCAGCCCGAGGACCATCGAACCTACAAACTTAAGCCTTTCCTCCTCGATTATGTCAACCAGTTCTTTTTCATGCTTATCCTCTTCCAGGGCTATTCTTTTAAATTCCTCGATATGCTCCCCCAGTTCTCGGTATAGTTTTTCCGAGCTTTCTTCCCCTTTCTCCATGAGCTTTATGCCAAAGGTAAGGCCAAAGACCATTGAAATAAAGGTATAAAAATATATTTTCAAAGTCTTTGGCTTCTTCTCGGTTCCGGTAAACATTTTTAGCTCGTCATGGTGGCGGAGTTCATCCCGGGCGATTTGCTGAAGGACCCTGCTGTTGTGTTCATTCCTCTTCTTCATGTACGAGGACAATTTTTTGTATATGTGGTATTCGGTTATTTCATTTGCCTGGGCCTTGTGCAAAGCCTTCATCGTCTCCGCGTCGATCATTTCAATCACTTCCTTTGCACCCGATATGTAAATTTTCGAGTCTCCTGCCTCGCGTTCACCTAATTACATAATAGATTCCAACTCATCCCCAGGCAAGAGCTTTGCTCCAGGTTCCGCTGGCAACTTGCCGTGAAAAAGCGCTTGGCATTTGGTAAACCACAACTGATATTGTAGGCTCATTTACAGCAAAACGGCTTTGCCATAATTGCCCTCAAACCCTCAGCTCCATTTTCTTTTTTTGCTTATATTCCTACTGTAATTGCAGCGGGGGTAGTTGGGACAGCTTAGAAAAGAGCCGTACCGGCCCTGCTTGACTACGAGGCTGACCTCCATCCCCTTCTTGGCGCATTCCGGGCAGAGGGCTTCGCGCCCCCTTGTCGCGGGCTCAGCATCCAGCCCATAGTTCCTGATGATCTGCTCGGCGGTTTTCGGCCCCACGAAGCGGCGCATGTGCTCCTGCGTGGTGTTGTGGCTCAGGATGTTGAGGCTTCCTTCCCAGGTGAGCCTGCGGTCGATTACCGCAATCTTCTGGTGCATCTTGCCCAGCAAGATCACCTTGATGCCCTCCTCATGAAGCAGGTCAATGGCCTGCGCCGCCTGCTGCTCCAGGCTGTCCCCCTGGTCGGCAGGGGGGCGGGTGAAGATACGGATCTCCACGCCCCTGTTCAGGAGCACCTTAAAACAGTTCTGCAGCTTCCCTATCCGCTGCAGCGCCACGAAGGGGCTCATAATCATGACGCTTTCCTGCGCTGAAAGCAGATCGGCGGTAAAAGCGGGCCAGAAGCTCTTTTCAGAATAGATGGCGCCGTCCATCTCAGCCATGAAAGCTGCCGGCTCGGCCAGGGCTACCGCCCACTTCTCAAAGTTGTCCGCGAGGAAGCTGTCGTCAATGCTTTCCGAAGGGAGAACATAGCCCTGCTCGCTGAAGATATCAATAAGCCGGCAGATGACCGAATCGCGCCTGTAACAGTCACGCACATAGCGCCTGTTCCCCACGACAAAGAGCTTGCACCGGGCCCTGGTGACGGCCACGTTGGCCAGAAGCCGCGCCTCGTGGCCGTCCTTCCTCTTGTCGTCCAGCATGGACCACCTTTTATGGCCATAACCCTCCACCGTGTCCAGGATAACGATGGCCTCTTCGCCGCCCTGGAAGCTGTGCACCGTGTTGACGCGAACCCGCTCCCGGATGCCCATGTCCTCCGCCATCTTGCAAATCAAACGGGCCTGGGCGCTGTAGGGGCTGATTATGCCAATCCGCTCCACCTCTTCACTGCCGGAATAAAGCTGCAGCAGATCGCGAGCCAGGACAGCTGCTACGAAGGCATGGTAGAGGTTGAAGCGCCCCCCGTATGCAAGCTGGCTGCCCCAGGGATTGGCCCCCTCCGTGTTGACCAAAATCAATTGGTGCTCCCCGCTTAAAGAATCCCGAAGCAGGAGCTCCCCGGTGCCCGGCGCATTTTTGAGCATGTTTTCATAGAAGAGCCCGTTGGAGATGTCCGCAATGGCTGGATGCATGCGGTACTGGGTGTCCAGCAGGGCAACCCTCTCGTCCTCGACGGCATCCTGCACCGTGTCGATATTGAGTACATTGAAGATGCTTCTGCCGAGCCATCTTTGGGCCTGCTCTTCCTCGGAAACGCAGATGGGAGGCAGCTGCAGGAAATCGCCCACCACGGTGATAAAGGTTTTAACCTTCCCGGCGGCCCAGTACAGGTAAGGCAGCGGCGCCATGCTGGACTCGTCCACTATGAGCACATCAAAGGGCTTTTCGGGAAAATCCCTGTCCGAGAAGGTCTTGGTGAGGGTGGTGGCCACGAGGGCGGCGCCGTCGAAAGCTTTTTTCTGCAATTCTCCCAGGGCCTTGTCAATATCGGCGATTCGGGAATTTATCCTATCGAGCCGCCGCTCATGTCTCTTTTTCTCATCCTCGATCTTCTCAAGCTTGATGTTGTGCTCCAAGAACAGGGTCGAAAGCTGCCCCGTTAGACTGGCCACTTCTTCCTCGATAGCTTTTATCTCTTTTTCAACTTCCCGGCAGCCCTGCTCCAGCTCCTCTTCTTCCCGCCGCCGGGAGGCCATGGCAGCGGCCTGCCCTGCCATTTCCTGCTCAATCCTTTCCGGATTAAGTCCCAGGAAAAAGCGCTTCAGGGGACCGGCCTCCCTGGCTACCGCCAGCCTGCGCTTGTTCTGTTCCATTGCCGCGGCAAGGGTGCCAATGGCCTGTTCCAGCTCGTGCCTGCGCTCATTCTCCTCCTTGAGCGATTCATTCAGGCGCTCTTTTTTAATCAACAGGCCTTCAACCTCCGCTTGCTTTGCAATTATCGTCTTGCAAATATTGATTACGGCTTCAACTTTTACGCGCTCCAGCTCCAGCGCCTTTTTCTCTTCCAGGAGGTGCCTGCCCTGCAGGGCGGCGATGTTTTTCAGCATGACCAGGGGATAGTTTTCTTCCAGGGTCTCCTTGCAGGGAGTGCCGAGGCGGATCAGCCGCCCCTCCCGGTAAAATGGTGTTTCTTTCAGCTGGTGGGCAATCTTCTCAAGGGCTTCATCCACGGCGGTGTTGGCATGAGAGACCAGCAGCACACGCCGGCCCGCGTTAAGGTGAGCCTGCACCGCCTTGGCGATGGTCCTCGTTTTCCCCGTCCCCGGCGGCCCCCAGATAACCGCCAGGCTCCGGCTGAACGAGGCCTCGATAGCTCGCTTCTGCGACTCGTTGGGAGGGTCGGGAAGCAGCTCGTAGCGGGGCGGCCCTGCATCGGCAACGACCCGGGACATGCCGGCAAAGAGGCGCTCGCTTGTTTTAAACAGCCTATCCGTCGCGGGTCTGGCCTCTTCAAATTTCTTGCAGAGCAGTTCGAGTAGATACCAGAGGTTGGTCCGGATAATCGCCTCCGCTATCTGCGGCCCCAGGTTTTGCTCCAGGGCTATGTAAACTTCCAGACCCTTAACCGAGATTACCTGGCAGCTGTACCGCCTGCCGTCAATCTCTATTTCAGCGGGGGTGTCATCGATGACGCTAAGAATGTTTTCCACCTGGAAGTGATAAACCCATACTCCCCCCGCCTCCCTGAGCAGGCGCCCGTTCAGAAGCCG
>JAKOUW010000113.1 GCA_029782365.1 Chloroflexota bacterium | reverse complement strand
TTAAGTCTGTCATTCAAAGCAACAGGATCCACAGTAACCATTTAAACTACCCCCTTAAGTTTTTCTGGATCTATTCGCCCGCCGCAGATCGGACAATGTCCCGCCTGGAGCAAGGTATCCCGGTAGGCCTCGGTATATTGGAAAATTTGCTTTTCACAGCGGGCAATTATGTCTCGCGCAGCTGCACTCTTTATGTCCAGGGTTCGCATTTGACCGGCGTAATAAGTCACCTTTAAACAGCGTTCAAATAACTCCGCGGCCCTAGTTACCTTTGTTTCAGTTGGACCAACTATCCGGCTTAGCTTGTCCAGACTTTTTTGTGCCTCACACCTGCGACCTTCGCTGTTGTGCAACAGGGTATAGATGCTGTCCAACTGTCTCCGTCGTTCTATTTTCAGTCCGACATTGCTGGCAATCTCTCGGACTTTATCCAGCTGGTGGTATCTCTGCAGGGTCTGTAGGGCACTGTCTTTCTCCTCCTGAGCACATTCCAACAGCCCTTTAATCCCGGCCATCTTAGCCCGGTGATAAGTGTTTTTATCAATTTGCTGGCTGAGTTTCTCTGCTTCATCTACCCCGGCCAGCCGGTCCAGCCTTTCCTGCCATTTTTCAGCCTGAGCTTGCTTGTCCCGTAGCGCAGTCGACAAATTTCGAAGACCCCGCACTTGATTCATACCAGCAGAGGCCTGCTCAATCACCCGGCCCAGTTCTTCCACCAGCTCCCGAAGCCTGGGCAAATGCTCGAACCGTTTCAGCTCCTCCTGGAGCCTTGCAGCCTCTTCCTCAGCCCGCTTCAGGTCTTGGGTACGCCGGTATAAGTCAGTTCCCAGCTGTTTGTTGGCGTAATCGATTGCCTCTGTCCCAGCCAACTTGCCCAGGACCCTTGCCCGCACCGGGTCGGAGATATTGCTTCCCAGGAACGGCCCGTCCAGCTGCTCGGCCAGGTTAAGATTAAGCGGCATGTCGCCAATCATGGTTTGACGTACGCCAGTGAGCTCCTGGACCTCCAGGGGGACATCGTTGCCGAAACCTCCAAGGGTGGTTTGATTAGCGATGTATCGATTGATGCCGGCGCTACGCTGCCGAACAACGGTGCCTTTGTCGGTTTCCAGCGTCACTTTGGCCATACTGGCCCCGACCCGGATGAAGCTGTCACCCTGGGGCCGGTTATATAAAAGCCATTTCAGGGCCCTGACAATTGCCGTCTTGCCGCTGTCGCTGGGACCCACAATCACGGTAAGCTGGCCGGCTGTGGCCGGTTCAAGTTCCGTATATTTGTGACTCTGAAAGTTTTGGATGGTGAGCTTTTTGATTGACATGGGTTTTGCCCCCTTGCTACCCCCCGATTTTAATCAAAAGCAGTATTCTCATTTTGTTTGCCTTGTTGACATGTGGACAACTAAAGCCGGAGGCAATATTGCCCCCGGCTCACTTTTGCGAGGGCCTGGTTTAGTAGCCTTCTTCCTCGTAGTCGTCCGGGCTGGGTTCTACATCCATTGGTTCAGCGTATTCCGTGCTGTCGATGGCTACGGCGCGCATGGCCGGCCGGAGGGTCTGGGCATAGTCCTTGATTGCCTTGCGTTCGACCTTGGTCAAATCCCCGGCTTTGGCGAAAACAACCTTGCTGTATTCGATGCCGTTTTCGTTCCGGTCTTTTTCCAGCCTGGCCACAGTCACCACCCCATAGTAGGGCAGTAGTTTGTTGGTCAGCCGCTGGATATACTGCTTCCAGCCACCGATGCTGGTGGGCGGCAGGGCCAGCAGAACCGGGAATACATTGCCTTCCTGTAGCAGATAAACCCGAACCATGTTCTTGCATGCCTTGCCACGGCCACCCCTGGGGTCGCTA
>JAKOUW010000106.1 GCA_029782365.1 Chloroflexota bacterium | reverse complement strand
GAAAGCTGTCCGGCAACACCAGGGACTGATCTTCCATCTCGCCCTTCATGCCAACCTTCGTGGCGTTAACGATGATATCTGCCTCGGCGATTCCATCGGGAGGTACTGGCTTTTTATTTAGTGGCCTCCACTCACATTTGCCGGGGAAGAATTTTTCTACCCTTTCCACCAATGACATGGCCCTGCTTTGGCTGTTGTTGTAAACAATTATCTTTGAAACCCCGGCGTTCAGGAAGGCAAAGGCAACGGCCTTGGCAGCTCCTCCGGCGCCCATCAAAAGAAGGGTCTTTCCTTTGGGGCTTACGTTGAACTCCTCGATGAAGGAATTGAGAAATCCCATGCCATCGGTGTTGTAGCCGATCAATCCTTTTTCGGTAGTAACGACGGTGTTGACCGCACCGCACTGCTCGGCGCTTTTGTCCAAGCCGTCCAAAAGCTCTATCACCTTTTCCTTGTAGGGCATGGTGACGTTAGCGCCTATTACGTTAAATATGTGCATGGTCTTCAATGCCTTTGACAGATCCTCGAAGCTCTGTATCTCAAGTGGGTAATACAAGTTGTTCATCTTTTTCGACTCAAATACCGTATTGTGAAGTAATGGCGACAAAGTCTGCTTTAACGGGTTGCCGTAAAGCGCTATGAACCTGGTGTCAACATTTGGACAAAACATCTTTACCCCTCCCATTTAATTTAAAATACGATTACTACTTTTCCAGTTCAGGATCGTAAAATTCGCCAAAAAGCTCCTCATCCGACGGGCGATCCTCAGGGACGGGTTTCGATACCCATGTCGTATTCATGTAGTGTTTAAGATAGATATTTTCGGATACGATGTTGCCGCCCCATGTGCCACAGCCCATGCTCGACGTCATCGGCATCCCGTTGGTAAACGACCCTGCGTTCGCCTTGGATTGAGGTTGACGCACCATGATGCGGCTTACGGGAGCCTCCAACGCCAGCCGGTTGATATGGTCCTCGTCAAAAGAATAAATTCCGCAGGAATGCCCCTTGCCGCCCACTTCAAAGATGGCATGCATCATCTCTATGGCCTGATCGAATCCCTTGTATTTATAGAGGGCAAGGAGTGTGGTCAGCTTTTCGCCCGAGAAGGGATGTTCTTTGCCTATACCGTCGCCCATGACCATGATGAACTTCCTGTCCTCGGGGATGGAAAAACCGGCTATGTTTGCCAGCTTTTGGGGAGGAATGGCTACCGTATTTGGGGTGCGATGCCCTTCGGCGTCCCACATTACGGCGCGCAGCTTCGCCTTTTCTTCCTCGTTTGCCAGATAGCCGCCCTCTTTGATGAGCTGGGCCACCATGGCATCGAAGATGCTTTCCTCTATTATTAGGTTGCCGTCCGCCGAACAGCCGGAGCCGTAATCGGAGGTCTTGCTCAACATGGTGTTGTGGGCAGCTTCTTCGATGTTTGCCGTCTCGTCTATTATCATGGTAGCGTTCCCTGCGCCAACCCCGTAAGCGGGCTTTCCGGAGCTGTAAGCGGCGCGCACGACGCCCTGAGCGCCCGTCGCCATGACCAAATCGACCTTGGACATAAGGTAGTTTGCCATGGGTATGGTGGGATTGGGCAGGCACTGCAGGATATCTGCAGGAGCGCCTTCCCTTTCAAGGGCCTCGCGCATCAATCTCACCGTCTCCATCGATGTGTTTTTCGTGCGCGGATGGGGGGAGAAGATTATGACGTCTCTTGCCTTAATCCCGTATATAGCGCCGCCTGCAGGCGTAAGGTCCGGGTTTGTGGAAGGAATGAGAAATCCGATTACGCCGGCAGGCTTTCCGTATTTGACTATCCCCTTTTCCGGTATCTCCTCGATGATGCCGACGCTTTTTTGTCTCAAGGCGTCCCTGAGGACCCCTCTTATCTTGAACCTCTTGTTCATGCGCGTGACGGGATCGCCAAGCCCGCTTTCCTCAATGCCCATGTCGACCAACCGCTTGAAGGTCTTCTTGTTTGCCACGGCCCAAGCGACGGCCTGACACAACCTGTCGACCCTGGCCTGGTCGTAAGTCTCGATCACCTTGAAGGCCTTCTTTGCCCGCTCAATGGCCTCGTCGACGATACGCACCTGTTCTTCCGTGAGTTCCTTTGCCATGATAACATTATGCCTCCTGTTAATATAATTTATTAAAATTTTTCGGCTACAGGCCGCACGGGGTGGCCTTGCCCGTCAATACCCTCGCCATATGGCTGTTAAGAGCGTCGGGGGCAAACTTCGCCAGCTCAAGAGCTGCCTTCACAAGTTTTTTGATGTCGATGCCCGTAGGAACACCTAGGTTTTCAAGCATGTTCACAAGATCTTCGGTCGCAACATTTCCCGCTGCTCCCGGAGCAAAGGGACACCCTCCAAAGCCTCCAAATGAAGACTCAAGCGAGTTTATCGGGAAGCTCAAGGCCGCAAAGGCGTTGGCCAGCGCCATGCCTCGAGTGTCGTGAAGGTGCAGTCCGAGCTCGAGCCCTGAGGGCAGCGTCGCAAAGATCTCCTCGAAGAAGCTTTCTACTTGAAGCGGATTTGCCACCCCTATCGTATCGGAAAAGATGAAACGCCTTATCCCGAGGTCCATGCCGCGTCTTACCATATTGATAACCTTGGATACGGGCTGAGGGCCTTCAAAGGGACAGCCAAAAGTGGTAGGTAGGGATAAGATGACATGGGGAGCATCCTTAACAGCCGAAAATTCCCGGACGATCTTTTCAAGCTCAGCAAATGACTCATCTATCGTGTGCCGCACGTTTTCTTTGTTGTGGCTTTCACTGACTGAGATGACGAAGTTTATGGCGTCCATCTTCATCTCCAACGCCACCCTTGCGCCAAAGAGGTTGGGCACGAGAGCCGTCAAAAACAGGTCTTTGTGTTGGCGTGCCTTAATCGCCCCTACGACCTCTTTGGCGTCCGCCATCTGTGGGATCGCCTTAGGGCTTACGAAAGAGGTGATCTCCATCTCCTTGATGCCTGCATCGATGACGGTCTCTATCATCTCTATCTTCTTTTCCGTCGGGATGAAGGCCTTTACATTTTGAAAACCGTCGCGCGGCCCCACCTCGACTACTCTTACGTCTTTGTTGATCTGTCTCATGATCGGTCAATCCCTTTTTTTAGAAAAATTCGCTCGGGCGCTTCTTGTAAATGTTGTTTATGTCCCAAACCCCGTCAGTGGGCACGGGTGCGTTTTCCATGTAGACCTCGATCAGGCACGGTTTATTGCTGTCGAGGGCTTCCTTTAGAGCCTTTTTGAACTCATCGGCCTTGCTAACACGAACCCCCTTGATGCCGTAGGCATTGGCTATGGCTGCAAAATCAGGGGAGTAAGGCTCGCCTGTCGGTTTTTCGAAGACCGTTCCAAACATCGTGTCGTAGTGGCTTTTTTCAAGCAGTGCGATCGTCCCGAAGGCCGCGTTGTTCATGACCACCCAGACGACGGGAATGTCGTATTGAGCAGCCGTAGCCATAGGCGAAGGATTGGCTCCCATGGCACCGTCTCCAATGAGGGCGACGACCTTGCGGTCGGGCCTTGCCAGCTTCACGCCGAGGGCTGCCGACGGCCCGTAACCCATGGTGCAAAGCCCTCCCGGCGTTATGAAGGTGCCCGGCACGTAAATGGGAAATTGCTGGCCCACTCCGTTTTTGTTCCACCCCACGTCTGTGACGACGTAGCCGTCCTGCGGTAAAGCTTCCCTTAAATCGGCCAGGATCCTTTCGGGACGCATGGGATATTGATCGCTTTTTACGAATTTTTCCCTTTGTTTCTCGAAGTCCTGTTTGTAAGAGGCGATCGCCGAGATCACTTCTGGGCGCTTGAAGCCTTTGGGATATTTTTCCTTGGCCACCTTTAAAATGACCTTTAGGGCATTTTTAACGTCGGCAACGGCGCCAATCTCCGTCTTGTAGTTTCTTCCTATCTCTTGAGCTTCAATGTCGATGTGGACCAATTTGGTGGGAGGAATGTTGAAGGTCACGTCCCTGTACCACGAGCTGCAGTCGGCCTCAGACATCCTCGTGCCCAAAGCCAGCAATGCGTCTGCCTCGCGGGCCATCTTGTTCGTAAAGTAAGTGCCCCAGAACCCCGTCATGCCGACCGTGAGAGGATGGGCGTCGGAAAGAGAACCCTTTCCCATGAGGGTATAAAGGACGGGCATCTCGAAATGCTCGACTAACGCTTTCAGCTCATCGCAGGCATCGGCAGCGATGACGCCTCCGCCGGCATATACTGCGGGAAGTTCCGCTTTGGCCAGCAAGTCCACGATCTGCTCGGCCGTCTCCTCGTCCAGTGAGGGCTTTGCCGGCGAAAGGAGGTTATCGATTCTCTGCTGGAACAAGGACACGTCGATCTGCTCGGAAAATATGTCCATTGGAATCGACACCAATACGGGTCCGGGCCTACCCGACACGGCAAGTCTAAAGGCTTTGTCCAAGATCTCAGGAAGCGCTTCAGGAAAATCGACTCGCCAAGCCCGCTTCACGAAGGGACGATATATCTCGTACTGACTTGCATCGGCATGCATGTTAACCTCCTGATGAGGATGCTTGCCGTAATAATAGGAAGGTACGTCGCCTGCGATGACCACAAGGGGTATAGAATCAAGTCCGGCTTCTGCTATGCCGGTGGTAGCGTTAGTCAAACCCGGCCCAAGATGGACCAAGGCTACGCCGGGCAACTTCATGCCTGACGCTTTGGCATAACCGTCTGCAGCGTGAGCAGCAATTTGCTCGTGTCTGACGCTTATGTATTTTATTTTGCTGTCCTCCAAAGCATCGAGCATCGCAATTACCGTATGTCCGCAAAGCCCGAAGATGTGTTCGACGCCTTTTTTCTCTAGAAAATTCACTATCTGATAAGCCACAAGATCCTTCATTTCTTTGCCTCCTTATAATTCTTTATCTGACTATCAATTTTGCTCAGGAACGCTTTCTTTTAGAACTAATGTTTGGTATAATTATTCCAAACGTTAGTTCGGGGAGCGGTTCCGATGGCCAAACACGAAGCGATCAGTTTGGTTGAATTCCAAGAACGGTTTGCCACTGAAGAAAAATGCCATGAACACCTATTTCGCATGAAATGGCCGGACGGTTTCAAAT
>JAKOUW010000103.1 GCA_029782365.1 Chloroflexota bacterium | reverse complement strand
CCCACCATGGTGCCCACAGCGTCAGTTACAAGCGCCCGGTCAGCGCCTTCAAAACTGCCATCTTCTTTTAGTATGTTCAGCTTAGCAGCCAAGCCGGCAATGGTGCCCAGCGTGTCAAACATGTCCACAAAAGTGAAGGTAAATATGATGGACACAAAGCCCCACTTCAGTGCTCCCATGATGTCCATGGCACCAAAGGTTTGAGAAAGCTCGCCCCAGTTAGGCAGTGCCACTACTGAACCGGTGAAGTTTGTAATAGGCGCACCCGTGCTGCCTCTTATGAAAGCGCCAATTATGGTGGTAATGAGAATGCCCAGTAAAATGTTGCCTCTTACACGGAGTCCCATGAGCACCACAATGATGATCAAACCCACCAAAGCCAGCATGGTTTCAGGCCTGGTCACACTGCCCAAGCCCACCAGCGTGGCATCGTTCTTCACCACCAAACCAGCATTTATCATGCCGATGAAAGCAATGAACAAACCGATGCCCACCGAGGCTGCCAATTTAATGCTCAGTGGAATGGCTTGCACAATCCAACGCCTAACAGGAGTAACAGAAAGCAAAAGGAAAATCACACCATCAATGAACACGGCTCCAAGTGCCACCTGCCATGGCAGGCCCATACCCTGGCACACCGAGTAAGCAAAATAAGCATTCAGACCCATGCCAGGCGCCAAAGCGAAGGGCAGTTTGGCATAGAGTCCCATCATGACCGTGGAGATGCCAGCTCCAATGGCAGTTGCCATGAGAACTGCGCCCTTGGGCATGCCAGCTGCACCCAAAATGTTCGGGTTGACAAAAAGAATGTAAGCCATGGTAATAAACGTGGTCAAGCCGGCAATAATTTCGTCCGTCCAGTTGGCACCGTGCCTTTCAAAATCGAAGTGTCGTTCCAGCCAGTTAATCAAGATAACGTCGACCTCCTTCCAAAGGCAAACACATAAGAAGACGCTTGTGCGGGAAACAAGTCAAAAAACCAAAAGAAGGAGGGTTAACTAAAAACCTAAAAGACAAAGCTGTTTGCCCTCCACCCGCACAGCAGTTTTGCTGCTACTACCACCCTTACAAAATGCAAAAACATTGGTAGCAGCGTGTTTTAGCTTGGACCACCGGGGGTGAAGAACAAACGCCAGTAAAACGCAAAATGGTTTCTTCCTCACCCCTGTGGTCTGCAGATTTACGGTCCGCAGGTAGAAACTCCCCCACCTTATTTGGGGGATTACACAGGAGCACATCATAATTTACTTATTCATATTTTAACCCAACTTTGGGTCAGTTTTCCATTCTCCAACATGTTTCTTATGGGCGCTTACTCCTCACCGCAGGAAATCCATACGGTTATGGCAGCAACGGCAATGAACATGTCGTCACTCTTGTCCTGAAGCTCTTCCATGGCGACGCCTTGCACTTTCAAGCCGCCTTCCTGCACTATGATGTCAGCATCCATGCTCAGCGGCAGTGCTTCACGTACCTTGCTTATGTCCACCGTGCCAGCCCCTGGAACTGCCACGTCCACAGTAAGCTTCACCTTGCAGCTACTCAGCAAGCCCCCTTCAACTACAATGGGTATGCAGACGCGATGCACAGCATCCAAAATGGCTTTTTGGCAAGCTCGTGTAGGACTTTGCCCATGCTGATCAACGCCCATACCCATTTCAATGAGAAGTTTATGCCACGCCATGATAGATTCACACCTCCCTTTCTCTGTGTGCTCATAAGAACATTTAATCACACCAAAACTAAAAAGGGGCACCCCTTTTAGTGGGGCACCCCTCCTTTTTGGATCTAATAGCTGCTATGACGTAGCTGCGTTATTTGTAAAGACGAACGGTGTTGCCCAGCCACTCAACCTTGTAGCCCAGAGTCTCTACCACGAATCTCAGCGGTACCATGGTTCTGCCATTGAGAATCTCAGGAGCGACGTCCAAAGCAACGAGGTTGCCACTTACCATGGCAGTGGGCTGACCAATGATGAGAAGTATGAATGGATGCTCTTTGTCCTTCTCTGGATCCTGATCTGCCTTGAAGATGAATACCATCTTGTTGGCAGGATCGTCGAAGTCCCAAGAAGCCTTAAAGCCGATGGCTTCTGCTAAGTGTCTGATTGGTACCAAGGTTCTGCCGTTCTTGATGTAAGGTGTGGCGTCCCAGAACTTGGTCTCACCATTCACAGTGTAGATATCCATGCCAGGAGCAAGCTCGATAACAGTACCAGCAGCTGGCTTCGGGTTAACTGCTAAGGTGAATGTGGCTGCATTGTAGCCTTCAACCTTAACAACACCA
>JAKOUW010000100.1 GCA_029782365.1 Chloroflexota bacterium | reverse complement strand
GTTCTTTTTTGTGTCCGGTTGGAAGGAAGGCGGTGGAAGATTTGAGAAAATCTTTATGATGTAAAGCGGTGATTGGATCGCAGTTATGTAAAACGGCGGTGGAGTGATGCGCTTAGTAATCCACGATCTGGAACCCGACTGCTTTAAGCAGCTCTTTCCTGGGCAGCTTGGCGATCTGCACATCATTTCCCCCGAGGCGCCCATCCACCACTGTCTGGGCTGCTTCGGCTGTTGGGTCAAAACGCCCGGTGCTTGTGTCATCCGGGATCACTATGGCGATCTGGGTGAGCTTTTCGCCAGATGCCAGGAGGTACTGATCATCAGCCGCTGCTGTTACGGCGGTTTCAGCCCCTTCGTGAAAAATGTCCTGGACCGCAGCATTTCCTACATCCACCCCGTCTTTGTAAACAAGAACGGAGAAATGCATCACAGGCGGCGCTACAGCAACCGGGCCCGCCTTGAGGTCTGGTTCTACGGTGATACAACCGAACAGGAAAAACATACAGCTCGGGGCCTAGTTGAGGCCAACACCATCAATCTGTGGTGGGAGGCCGCAGGCGTTGAGTTTTTCCAGATTCCCGAGGAAATGGAGGGCCGGCTGCCGTGCAAGTCGCTCTGATCAATGGAAGCCCCAAGCGGCACCGCAGCGCCTCCGGCTGTATCCTGAAGTATCTCCAGCCCCTTTTGGAGCAGGAGGGCCATGTCACAGCAGCCTTTTCTTTGGGCAGGCCAGAGCTGGCTCCCCAGGATGCCAAGGGTATAGGCGATTGTGATGCACTGATTTTCGCCCTTCCGCTCTATGTAGATGGCCTGCCCTCGCATCTGGTCAGCTGCCTGCTGCAGCTGGAGGAAAGCCTGGCGAGATCCGGGGGAAAGATGGGTGTATATGCCATCGTGAACTGCGGGTTCTACGAAGGGCACCAAGCCAGGTGGGCCCTGAACATACTGGAGAACTGGTGCCACCGCGCCGGGCTCCGCTGGGGCTATGGCATCGGACTTGGAGCAGGCGGCGTGCTGCTCAGTATCGAGAATGTGCCCCTGGGTGCTGGCCCCACAAGGAATCTGGCCCAAGCCCTCAGGCAGCTGGCCTCCTCCGTGGGCCAAGGCTTCGGCGGCGAGAACGTGTTTACCACGATGAACATGCCCAAGCTGATCTACAAACTGGCGGCGGAAGTTGGCTGGTGCAGATCTGCCAAGGCCAATGGTTTGAAGATCCGCGATCTGTCCCTGCGGAGGGGGAGCTGACCAGAGCATGGAGAGCGTCAAAAACCCCATCATCTGGGCGGACGTCCCAGACCCCAGCGTGATCAGGGTTGGAGATACCTACTACATGACCAGCACCACCATGCACATGAACCCAGGCGTGCCCGTGATGAAATCCAGGGATCTGGTGAACTGGGAGATCGTGAACTACGTTTACGATGTCCTTGGTGAACAGGACGAGCAGTGCCTGGAAAACGGCAAGGATGAGTACGGGAAGGGGTCCTGGGCCAGCAGTCTGCGCCACCACAACGGCACCTATTATGTGGTCTTCAGTTCCCAGACAGAGCAGAAAACCTTTGTGTTCCAGACCAGGGATATCGAGGGGGGTCCCTGGGAAAAGCACACCCTACCCTTCCTCCACGACATGTCCCTGCTCTTTGACGATGATGGGAAAGTGTACCTGGTTCACGGCAGCGGAGACATCCGAATCCTGGAGCTGACCTCCAATTGCAGCGCCGTAAGGCCAGGGGGCCTGAACCAGGTGATCATCCCCAACAGCAGTGCTGTGGCTGGGGATGAGATCGCCCTCCCCGCGGAGGGCGCCCATATCCACAAGATTAACGGGATGTACTATATCTTCCTGATCACCTGGCCCAGGGGAGGCATGCGCACACAGCTCTGCTACCGTGCCAAGAAGATCTTGGGTCCCTGGGAAGGCCGCATCGTATTGCAGCATGCCGGCATCGCCCAGGGCGGGCTGGTTGATACACCGGAAGGGAAATGGTATGCCCTGCTCTTTGGCGATCGCGGCGCGGTGGGGCGCATCCCCTACTTGGTTCCTGTGCACTGGGAAGAGGGCTGGCCCGTGTTTGGAGTGCAGAGCCGGGTGCCTGTGGATACAGGGATCGGCCCCAGCCAGGGACTGAAGATCGTCTCTTCAGATGAGTTTGCCGGTCCCCAGCTGGGCCTAACCTGGCAGTGGAACCACAATCCGGATAACGCTAACTGGTCCCTCAGTGAGCGCCCAGGTTACCTCCGACTGCGAACAGGACGCCTCAGCAAGGGCTTGACCGATGCCCGCAACACCTTAACCCAAAGGACCTTCGGGCCTGAGTGCTCAGGGACCGTGGCAGTGGAAACCGCCGGTATGCGCAGCGGTGATTGCGCCGGCCTTGCGCTGCTGCAGGAGAAATACGGTTTTGTGGGGGTCAAGGTGTGCGGCACCGATAGATTTGTGGTGATGGCCGAGGCCAGCTCCGGCTCGTGTGTGGAGGTGGAGCGCATCCCTGTCCACGAAACCCGCCTCTACTTCCAGATCCGCTGTGATTTCCAGGACCAAAAAGACCTAGCCTATCTCTCCTACAGCACCAACGGCCAGGAGTGGATCCCCCTGGGGCGCCCTCTGCAGATGGTGTACACCCTCCCCCACTTTATGGGGTATCGGTTTGCTCTCTTTAACTTCGCCACCGAAACCGCCGGCGGCTACGCCGACTTCGATTACTTCCGCATCGCGGGCTCTAGAACCTAAAGACTGGGGGTTTAGCGATTGAAGGGGAAGTTCACGACTATTGCCGCATTGCTGCTGCTTTTGATTGGGGCTGTGGGCACTTTGCCGGCCCGCGCCCAGGTCAGTGAGCTGCCTTCGCTGCGGGAG
>JAKOUW010000079.1 GCA_029782365.1 Chloroflexota bacterium | reverse complement strand
CCCCAGGCTCAGGCTCAAACCGTACTCAATTTTGGCCAGTTCCACTTCGTCCAGCCCCGCATCGGCATACAGGGCGACGGTAATTCTGTGGGCGATACCTTCAAGATCAATCATCCCGTTTCCCCCAATATTATTTTGGGCAATTCGATTGTCAGCCGGCACGTTCCCGGCAGCACATCGTAAGCCATGTTGCCCTGCAATTTTCGCACCGTCCGGCGCATAATGCCAATCCCGTGGCCCCGCCTTTGTTCAGGTTGGGCATAACAGCCTTCAGTTTGCAATTTCTTTTCCAAATCGGGGACGGGACGATAGGTATTTGCGATTTCAAATATGTAGTCCGTCAAATCGCCCCGGATGGTTATGGCCAGCTTTTTGCCGACAGATCTGGCCGCGGCCTCAATGGCATTGTCCAGGGCATTGGCCAAAATTGTGACGAGAAAAATTACCTGCTCGGCGCCGGCCAGGAGGGTCTCCTGGCAAGAGTATTGCACGTCGATGCCCAGGCTTTTGGCTTTGGAAATCTTGGCATAGAGCAGGACGTCCACTTCCTTTAACCCGGTATCCACGTTGAAAAGGCTTTCACTGTAGTTTTTTATATAGGCGTCCAGGTACCGTTTTAAGCCGTCCAGCTTTCCCAACTGGGCCAAGCCCGATATAACCGTCATATGATTGTATAAATCATGCCTGTGTTGCCTGTACATGAGGTTTTGCTCTTTAAGATTTTTTATTTGCATCAGTTCCAGCTGCTGTTTCTGCATCTTGATGCTTGTAATATACAGTTGCCTGATGATACAAATCGAAGTAATGCAGAGAACAAACACTACCACGCGCAGTATTTCAGTGATTAATACTGAAGGATAGAAATAACCCAGCCTCTCTGCCCACGAACCTGGGACAAGGATAGTGAGCAAAAATACTTGAATGGAAAAGATAATGATTGCCCACCTGTAGTACCTTTCCATACTTACACTTCCTCATTTTGCGGGTTGAGAAAGAGAGAAAACCCAGTCCTTTTCAAAAACAGGATAAGCAGCAAGGTGGCGAAAATCTGGGGGGCAAAGCAAAGCAACTTCAAAACGAGGCTTTCGCCAAGCCGCTCCAGGGAGACGAAATGCCTAACTATCAAGATGTTATAGTATTCAACCAGCAAGTAAAGTGGCAGTGCAAGGATAACGGATACTCCCCGCTTCCAGGCATTGGCGGTCTCCACAATGCCGAATAATACGGCCATGGCGCAAGCGTAAACAATCATATGCAGGGCAAAGAACGAAGTGGTCTTGCGAGTGAAATTCGAAATTACTCCGGTAATCGCCCCGACAAACATCAATTTGAGCCGCGGCAACCTGGTTCCGGACAAGGTATTGGCCAACCATGCAACCACTAATGCTTCCGGGATAGAAAACAGAACAATGTCCAGCACCGCTCACACGCTCCTTTCTGCGGAGATTTTTTTTATTCTGCGGCGAAACTCCCCGTACAGCTTCTTGGACAGGGTGGCGTTCTTGCCGTCTGCAAATTGCAAGCCATACGATGTCCGCGAATAGGGCTTTACAGCCGTTATGCGGTTCAAATTGACTATGTAAAACCTGCTGGAGCGAAAGAAATCCTGCCCC
>JAKOUW010000075.1 GCA_029782365.1 Chloroflexota bacterium | reverse complement strand
TCCCAGGCTTTCTTCAGGTACCCAATGGCAAGCGCTATCCCTAAAATAGTAAGCACAGGCCCGCTCGTCACCAGGCCGAGAATTATACCGAGGGTAGTGAACCCCTTGATAACCATGGAAATTGCGCCAGCAACAAGTCCGAGCACGGTAATGAAGGATAGTATTGCGCCACCAACAACAGCGATGCGAATGATGTTGTCTTTCGTGGCATCATCCAAGTCCCGCCAACTGCCAACAAGGTCGCCAATTAGCCAATTTAGTGTCTTCATATAAGGCAGCAAAACATCGCCAAGTTCAATGCTGAAAGCGTGGATGATGTTCTTCGTTAAGTCAAACTGAGCGTTGAAACTCTGCATTTGCTCCGCTTCGATCAGTTCAGCCCAACCTTCACTATCACGCAAACGTTGGGTGTACTGCCTTAAAGCGTCTGCGCCCACGTCCAACAACCTAGCCATTGAAGGCCCAGCCCTAAGTCCGAATATGCGCAACACGTCAGCGGTGGTGGCACCGGCTTTGCTCAAATCATCGATAATATCGGCAAGATCACGCAGTTTGCCTTCACTCGTTGTAGTCTCCACACCCAAGCGTTTCAAAATTCGGGCAGCAGTATTGGATGGACTGATAAGCCTACTGATAGCACTCTTTAGCGACGTACCAGCAATCGAACCCTGAATACCGGCATTACCGAGCAAAGCGGCAGCGGCGACAATTTCCTCAAATTCCATTCCCGCGCTTTTTGCCACAGGCCCAACATGCTTAAACGTTTCGCCCAACAATTGCAGAGTGACGTTAGCGCCAGTAAAGGCCGCTACAAGAACGTCTGTCGCCTTTGATAAATCCTCTACCGCCATGCCGTAACCAAATAGAATGTTGGTGGTAATGTCGGCAGCCGTAACCATATCCACAGCACCAGCAGTAGCCATTCGAGTTACAACAGGTATCATTTCGGCGATTTCTTTAGCCTGGAATCCAGCCATCGCGAGAAATTTCATGCCTTCACCGATACTCGACAGTGAATGCCGCGTGGTTGTGGAGGTTTGAAGTGCCGCAGCACTCAAGGCGTGGTATTCCTGAACCGTTGCCCTGGCGACTGCTTTCACCCGCAACATCGATTCTTCGTGATCCGCCGTCGCTTTTACTAGCTTTCCAACGGACAGACTCATAGCGGTTAAGGCTAAACCTGCGTTACGCCCATACCGCGCTATTTCGTCCAGTTGGCGAGTAACGGACTTCGTGCTTTTCACAAACCTATCAGTTAGGCGGGTTGCTTGAAGGAAACCCTTCTCTAGCTGTGAGGTTGTGGCCGTTAGGTTAACCACCAACGACGCAACGGTTGCCATATTTTGCCACCACCTTTCTTTCGCACATATAAATCAAAGGGAGGCCCTAGCCTCCCTCGCTCAACTTGCCCATTTTCCCGCCGAACGCTTGTCCCAGCAATTGGGCGTTCATTTGTATTTCTTCTTCTGTTTGTTCCTTCTGCTGCGAACCAAACTTCGGCATAAAGTCTTCGGGTTTGAACCGCCTCCCATTTTTGCCCCTGTGTGCGTTGGCAACAGTGCTGGCTATGATACCAGCCTGCAAGTCCCCCCGAACTGCGCCCTGTGGATACATTTGCAGATACACATGCCATTCGGTTAATTCGCGGCTTGTGTGCTTATCAAGCACCTCGCCCGGTGACATACCCAACAGGACGGCCAATTCAAAGACTAGCCGTCGGAGAGAGTCTCGTCGAAATTTTCGACCATCTCCTCCATGTCTTCCTTGGTTAGCCCACTAAGTTCAGTGGCAACTGAGGCAACACGCATAAGTGCCTTGGCGCTCTTCGTCGACAATGCCGCTATGTCATCGTCAGAGAACAGCCTGTTCCCGTCCTTATCAACAACACATAAAGCAACAAGTTTTTCCAGGGCATACCTGGTGTTTATTTGCCCCTTCTTTCCTCGCAAAGACTCCTCGTATTTTTGGCGTTCGCGTCCAGTCATACCCCGAACACCTACAATGCCGCCCCATTCAGGGACTTCCACTTCTCTGACTTCAACGTCATTTGCACCCAAAATAGCTTCTTTGGTCAAGTAAACTTTCTTGGCCATGGTTATACCTCCTTAATGTTGCAGGGGGCTGTTAAGCCCCCTGATTAACCTTCTTTACCGAAAGACGGTTTTGCGGTAGCAGCCAAAGTAATAGTTGCTTCCAACAACCCATCTGTCGTGATCTCGCCCGGTTCAAATCCGGCAATGTAAGCCTTAAATTCTAGGTAGTTATCCCCGTCTGGATAGACAATGCGGCAAGTAACCAATTCCCGGTTTACCAACCGTTCGAGAAACGCCTTCTGGTCTGCATCATCTGGTTCAAACAGTACATTCAGGGTTGCATCCCCCAACCGAAGAATGGTTGGCTGTTTTTCCTCGACGCCGTCCTCGGAACTCAAAACGGTGGCATCCGCCATATCAGCGGTTACACCCGGAGGTGTAATACTACGAATGTGGGCTATGTTCGTAAACGTGGCCTCGCCCTCTTTCTTTACCTGAAACTTAGTTCCAATACCCCACATAACTTTCACTCCTTCTTATTTGTGTAATAAATGAAAAAGTCTATATCTGAGCGATATAGACCCGTCTCGTGTTCGTAACTATCCCGATAGTCTGCCTGTATTATTTGGGCCTTTATCTTGTCGCCCAACACCCCCACAAAGAAATCAAGAGCGTTATTCAGCGCTTGTGCGATCCTTCGTGCAAGCACTAGATCGTCCGCATAGACAGAAAACTGGAATCTTGGACTGTCAGCGAAATTTCCGCTAAGCGAAAGGGTTCGTGGCGAGCTGACACGTTGCCACACCACCGCAGGGGCTTGTTCCCCTTCCGGTATCGCCAAGGGGAACAATCTGTTTCCAATAAGCGCAGTCAGTTCATTATCAGCCAATAGGTGAGCAACCAACGCTCCTTCAACGTCCAAGTTTCTTCACCTCCTCAAGCACCGCCTCCTCCATTGTTTTGCGTGTTTGTTCCACTGCGTTCTCATGCTGCTCGTCCACGGCAGGACGCATAAACGGCTGTGCCGGGTGGAAAGACGTACCAAACTCCTGGTAATAATCGTAAGAATGCCAAGAGCCTTTTTTCGGTTTCAGGCTGGAAGCCACTTGCACCCTCACTGCCCTGGAGCTTTGGTACGCAAAGGTGGAACGCAACGAATCGCGAAGTCGCCCGGTATCCACCGGAGCCTTTTGCTTCGCACTTCTTAAAATTGGTTCTGCGCCCGCCTTAGCTGCTTTGGCTAGCGAACGTCTGGTGGCGTTTTTAGGAATTTTTTTCAGGGCATTTTGGAGTTCCTTAGAACCCTTGATCTGCACGCGAATCCGCATTTAATTCACCTTTTCCTTGCACATAAGCTGAATCTCGTAATTTTGCTCCATTGGGTTCATGACGGACTCTATTTCAAATACCCTGTCGCCCCACCTAACACGCATGTCGGGCTTAATGCCTTTGATATGGCGAAATGAAATGCGGACTATTTGCTCGTTAACAACTTGCCTGCTTGCCCAATATTCGCGCCCGCGCAGAGGATCAATTTCCGCCCACACAGTGGCGAATGGCACCCAGTCGCGGATAGGCTGGTTCAGTTCATTCCGGCCAATTTCAGTGTACTGTTCGATAACAACTTGATGGCGGAACACCCTTTTGCGTTTTTTCATACTAACCACCAGCCTTCGCCTTGAGCATGCCAATCATGGTAATCAGGCTTTGGTCAGACACTTTTCCCACTTGTCCCGGATCTTCAAACCACCGCACAAGAAGCACCTGGGCTGTCACTTGCGCCAATGGGTCAACCGGTTCTTCGTCACCCCACCGCTTTCCCGTAGCAACCGTCAGATATTCTTCAATGGCAGGAACGTAGGAGAAGGCTTTCGGCGGTACTTGTTCCGGGCTGTCATAATCAAGTGCTTCAGCAACTTGTTGGGGGGTTAGTAACGCCATATCACCACCTGCCTTTAGGGAAGGGAAGCCCGAAGGCTTCCCTTAGTCCCCAATGGGTTTTGTTACTATCACGGTGTAGACGGTTTCCGCGTCCCCGTTTGTAACCGTGATAACCGCTTCGTTTTCGCCCCCTTCCCATGTGGCAGACGATCCGTTTGCCACTTCCTTGCCGTTTACCATAATCACAACTTCCGCATCCTCATCGGCTGGGGTTGCTGTGATCTTGTTGGTGGCGTTTGTGGTTGTGACTGTGTAGTACAGGACTCCGGGGTCAAACCCTACGGTTTCCCCGTCCTCCTGCACCAGAGTCAAAGTCCCTATCGCCAGCCCCGACAGGGACGAGTTTAAGAGTTTCCCGCGTCGCCCTCAACGGCACCCTTGCGGACAATGACAACACCGTGCGGATCGAGCAGCTTGCCGTCAGCAATCATGATGGCCTTGTCCACCCACTGGTTGGTGTCGTGGTCGAAGTAGCGGAACAGGGCCAGTTGCATGTTGGAGTTGATAACGTAGTTGTTTAGGTTGGCGTAAATGGCAATCACGTCACCGGGCTCGGAATCGACAGGCCCCTTGGCATCATCGTAGGGAGCGATCACGTCGTCTTCAACAAGGATGACTTCCTTGCCGCCGAAACGCTCCTGCGGGCCGTTGGTGATGCCGTAGTTCACGCGTCCGACAGGCTGGCCGTTCTGATCCACCATGCCGTCAATGTAGCTCTCGAAAGTGCCGCTCGCCATGTAGAAGGCAGCCCCAGCCTTGTAAGCCAAAGGCATTTTGGCGAACACCTTCTTCTTCCAGGCGG
>JAKOUW010000065.1 GCA_029782365.1 Chloroflexota bacterium | reverse complement strand
CCACACCAAATGTACTCAAGCTGCGGTGGTTCAACTCGCCGCCGATCACTTCCACGCTTGAAGTGTGCAGCCTGGCCAGCTCGAGGGCACAGGTTAATCCACTGGTGACGATCCGCAAATTGAGGTCGGGCAGGAGCCGGGATAAAGCGGTGGTAGTGCTGCCTGAGTCAATGAAGACTACCATGTTCGGTCTCAGCAGCTCTACAGCTTTTGCCGCGATAAGGTTTTTCTCTTCGCTGCGCTGCAGGCTGCGCTGGGCGTACTTCTCTTCGACTAGGCCGGCAATGGCCTCGATGGATTTAGCGCCCCCGTGCACCCTCACGATCTGCCCCTGCTGTTCCAGATACTCCAGATCGCGCCTCAGCGTCATCTCTGATACATCGGGAAACAGCGTGCGCAGTTCAGCAATGCTGATCTCCCTTTCGGATCGAATCAGCTCTGCTATCTGCATCCTCCTCTTCAGCACAGCATCGGCCTCCCGTCGTTATGCACAATCCCGTTGTTCTCCTCCAACAAATAGGTGTTTGATCCAAACATCTAATACATTTAATTTAACACAACGCCATAAAAAGATCAAGGCACGATGTACGATCTTCAAAGTATTAAGCCTAATTAACTGTTAAAAAGTACGAATTAACCGCAGCTACTTACAGTTTACAACCGCTGTTCAAAGCAAACATAAAAAAAGGACTCCCCGGCCATGGACAGCGCTGTGCTGACACTGTCCACCGACGGGGAGTCGATTATCAACTTGAGCTGATCTGCAAAGGTGCCGCGAAGCGGGCCTCTATGCGCCTATCTGGCTTCCTGCCACAAGGACTGAGCCACTTCCTCCAACTTGCCCAGATCCCACAAGAGCATACTGGCGTTGTATTTGAACCTGATATCTTTCGTCAGCAAGAACGCTCTGCGGGTACCGCAATAGGAGATGCCAATCGCCACAGGCGAAACCGGGCAGCCTATAATCTCGTAGCTTTTACGCAGCTCTTCCGCACAGGGCATTTCTTCTTCAATAATCCTTAGAATCTGGTCCCAGTTATTTATAATTCGTGACAAACGCTCAGCATGAGCCTCTTTGTCGTATTTCCGCTCTTTTTTGTCCAGCTCTACCAAACGCTCACCGCTCTTGCCCAAGTAACTGCGGATCACTTCGTACCAGCTCTCCAAGTCGAAGGCCTGGGCATACTGGCGAGCATGGGCTTCATCGGGTACGATTTTCTTGATCTGGTCGTAAATGTCCAGGGACAGGATAGTGCCAATACCGGTCTGTAAGCCGTGGAGGCTCTTGGGAGTGTCGAATTCCAGATGGCGCATATCCCAAAGGTGAGAAAAGTAATGTTCCACGCCGGAAGCAGGCCGAGTCGTGCCGGCAAAGCTCATGGCAATACCGGCGAGGATGAGGCTTTCCATGAGCAGCCTAACCGCTTCATGGTCTCCCTTGGCCAAATCCTCCACATGGGAGACGCAGTTGTGCACTGCCAAGCGCATCAAGGAAGCGATCTCTTCGCAGTAGTACTCATCCGTGACCAGGTGGGAAATGCGCCACTCACAGGTGCTCACGTACTTGGCCATGATGTCGCCGAAACCGGCCTGCAGAAGCTTCCGCGGCGCTGCGGCCAAAACGTCTAAATCAGCGATGACGGCCAGGGGCACGGTGCTGGGTACGGAAACCTTCACCCCCTGCATCACCATGGATGAAGTGTCAGAAACAAAGCCGTCCATGGAGGGAGCAGTGGCCACGCTGATATACCGGACACCTGTCTCCTTGGCTGCCAGTTTGCTGATGTCGTTGATGGTGCCGCTGCCGACTCCTAGGACTAAATCGCACGAGGCATCGAACCCAGCCAAGACCTTGTCTAAAGATGTATCAGTAGGCTGGACATAATCGTCGTCAAAGATAAAGACGGTCTTGGGAATACCGGCCTGATCCAGCAGGGAGGCCACCCGTTCGCCGGCTGCAGCGTAGGTGTTCTTGTCGGCGATGAGAAAAACTTTCGAAGCCCCGTATTTCTTCACAACCTCAGCAGCCTGCTCAAGGGCTCCCGCCTTGATAATCACTTCTTTCAGGGGGGTGCCGTGGTGCTTCCCGCAGTCGCAGGTAAAGCCCTGCTCAATTAGCAACCCGTTGAAGTCTCGTTTGGCGATCTCTACAATCCTGCTCAATGTCCTTCTCCTTTCTCAAGGGTGTGTTCAGTGCCATATCTGCCGTGGAAAAAGATGCGCGCTGCGCGTTTATTGATCCCTTTCTCCAACAAGTGCAATTACCCTGCGAGGCACCAGCGCGAAAGATTTGGGCGGCCAGGCTGCTCCTAGACAAGCGGCTCGGCCAGCGCGAGCAGGGCATGGAGCAGCAGGTCACCTCCCTGGGTGATGTCTTCCAGCGTGGAAAACTCTTCAGGGCAGTGGCTTAAGCCCCCTTGGCTGCGCACAAAGATCATGCCGACCGGACAGATCTGGCTCATGATCATGGCATCGTGCGCGGCCCAGCTGGGCAGGACATGGTAGTCCAACCCCAGCCGCTGTGCAGTGGTTTGCAGAACCTCCAACACTTGCGGCTGGATCTGCACGGGTGCCGTGTGGGCCGTAACCTCTGCCGTCCAGGTCAACCCTCGCTCCTTGCAGATCTGTGCTAGGTAATCCAGCGTTTCCTGAGCGATAGCATCCCGCTCGTCCTCCGATATGCCTCGCCAGTCGATGGTGAAATCCACTTGAGCGGGAATAACGTTGTGTCCTCCCGGAAAAGCCTGCAGGAAACCCACCGTGCCCCTGGTGCCCGCTTTGGATGTCAAGGCCAATTCTTCCACCTTTTGGATCACTTGGGCTGCAGCGACCATGGGATCTGCCCGGCCCTGCATGGGCGTGGCTCCGGCATGTCCGCTCCTTCCCCTGATGGTTACATGGTACTGATGGGGCCCGGCAATAGCTGAGACGATACCTACGGGCTTGCCTGCCTGCTCCAACACGGAAGCCTGTTCAATGTGCGCTTCCAGAAACACCTTGATGTCCTCCCCGCGCCGCTTGGCCTCTCCGAACCGCTCTGGTTCCAGTCCCGCCTGGCGCAGAGCGTCCGCCAGCAAGATCCCTTGGGCATCCCTCACTTGGTAGGGGTAATCTGGCGGCAGCAACCCAGTCACCGCCATGCTGCCCAGCAGACAGCCAGGGAACCTGCTGCCCTCTTCCCCAGCAAACACAGCCATTTCAATGGGGAGTCTAGTCTTACAGCCGTTGTCCTCCAGTACCTGCAGGCACTCTAAGGCCAGGATAACTCCAAGTACACCGTCAAATCTGCCGCCGCTGGCCACAGAGTCCAGGTGAGAACCGGTCATGACCAGAGGGCCCGCCTCTTCCCCAGGGCGCCGCCCGAACACGTTACCCGCGGCATCCCTCCTAACCTGCAGCCCCGCAGCTTGCATCCACTCTATTACGAGCTCGGTCGCCTGCCGGTCTTCCTGGGAGAAGGCCAGCCGAGACACTCCGCCTTCTTCCGTAGCTCCTATCCTGCCAAGCTCTTCGATTCTTTCCCAGACACGCCTGCCGTTGATCTTCAAAGTCATCCCCTCACACAAGTGTTTCTCTGATCTACGCTGCATAGAAGATTCCTGTTTACGGGCGCAAATCCTGCTCTAGGCGCCGCCCCCAGGGACAGGACTTCCTAGAACGCTGGCGAACTAATAGGCTAGCAACTGCGCAAGTACATGAACGGAGGAATGCTATGGCCTTATCCAAGGGCACTTACCAACTTGTAGTGCGGAATATACAGCTGGTCAATGTGGGCACCCTCTCCGTAGAGCCAGCCTGGGTGGCTGTTTCTGATGGCCGCATTGCCTATGTGGGCCGCAGTGGTGAGCCCATACCCGAAGCAGAGGTGATCATTGATGGAGAAGGAGATTATCTAGTTCCTTCCCTCATTGACGCCCATATGCATATCGAAAGCAGCTTCACTACCCCCAGAAGATTCGTGGAAGCAGCCCTGCCCGCAGGCACCGGCACCATCCTCAGCGACCCCCACGAGATCGCCAATGTGGCAGGCGTAGAAGGGGTGGATTGGATAGTACGAGCCAGTGAGGGCCTGCCCATGGACATCTACTTCGCCTTGCCCAGCTGCGTGCCAGCTACCAATACGGAGCTGGAGACCCCCGGGGCGGATCTGCGTCTCGAACAGCTGCAGGAGCTGTATGCCCGCCATCCGGAACGCTTTATCGCCTTGGGCGAAGTGATGGACTTCACTGCACTGCTGGACCCCAACTCCCGCCTCCATCCCATTTTGGACTGGGCGAAGGAGCGCAGGCTGGTCATCGATGGACACTGTCCTTCACTGCCTCCAGAAGACAGGCAGGTCTATTTCTCCCACGGCATCATGGCCGATCACACCATCACGAATCCTGAGAAGATCACGAGTGAACTGGCCATGGGTGTGTGGGTACAGCTCCAGGAGAAGTCCGTGACCCAAGAGAACGTTGAGGCGTTGCAGAAGCTGCCCATGGAACAAGTCCTGCTCATCACCGATGACTACGCGCCCTCCCGCTTTGCCCAAGGGCACATCAACACTGTGGTGCGCAAGGCCATCGCCTTAGGCTTAGATCCCCTGCAGGCCATCGCTTCCACCACGGTGCGCGCGGCCAGATTCCTGGGCCTGCGTGATGTGGGCATCATCAGCCCCGGGTATTGGGCCAACTTCTGGACAACAAAGTCTCTGCAGGAGCTTGTGCCCAAACGGGTCTTTTACCGGGGACGGGATGTCCGTGCATGGCTCGAAGAACTGCCCACAATGGAGCTTGACCCTGTGGGCGGGCCCATGCACATTCCCGCCATTTCGCCTGAGGATCTAACCATAGCCACAGAGGGCCCCCTTCCAGCCCTGGTGAGTAACGGTGAAACCACCACGACTCAACTGGAATGGGTGGACTGGCAGGGACATCCCTACACAGATCCACTTCCACCGGGGTATGCTTGGTGCTTGGCTACCACCCGGCACAGCCCCAACAAAGAAGTGGCCCTCTGCCTCTTGAAGAATTACGGACCGCAGAGAGGGGCCATCGCCTCCACCGTAGCTCACGACAGTCACAGCGTGATTGCTGTGGGGCAGTTCCCAGACCTGCTCACCGCCATTTCTGAATTGGCCAGATTGCAGGGCGGCTTTGTGGCCGTGGAGCAAGGTCAGGTGACAGCCAAAGTGCACCTCCCCTATGCGGGACTCTTGAGCGATGAACCTGCTGCCCAAATCGCAGAGCAAGTGCGCCAGTTCGAAGAGGAGATGAGCCGTTTGGGAGTGGTGCACGAACGGGCCCTGGTCTTCTTCACTGTGCTCTCCCTAACGGTGAGCCCCTACTACAAACTCACACCCAAAGGTGTGATCGATGTCCAGAAGCGGGAGATTATCTGGCGGCATCGATAGTGAAGCCCCGCAGCTCAACCAAAAACCCCTCTGTCCCGGTCCTGTTACCAGTACAGAGGGGTTTCCTGCTTTCCGCAGTCTACATCAACTGCTCAATCTTCTCCACCCGCAGTACTAGAGCAGCTCTAGCCCAGGGGAACTGCTCCTTGATCGCTTGGAAATAGACGCCTGTCTCGTGAAACTCCGCTTGTCCAGTTAAACGATAACCGCAGCCAGGCTTCCCGTTTTTCCCTTCCACTTCGGGTGAACCCACGAGCAGCTGCACCAAACTTCCCTTCTCGGCATTGCTCTGCGTCTTTCTATACCCTCCGGCGGGAATCAGGAGCATCTCATCCTGCACCATCAAGAAACGGTTCCAGGTGGCGACAAGATGTACACCATCCGGGCCGCAGGTGGCTAAGGAAGCCACTCCATCCCTCTGGATAACCTCTAAAAACTTCGCTTCCTGCTTAAGCACACTGCATTCCTCCATCCTTGGTTAAGCCGGCCTATGGCGCGATCTGCTTCACCGACTCCCTCACTACTAGGTCACTTTCCAGAACAACGGTCTGTGCCGGGCTGTCCTGCTTCCCTTCAATCATGCCAATCAGCTTCTCTGCGGCGATCTGACCCAACCGGTATTGGGGTTGTTCCATCGTGGTGAGCCCCGGCTTGATTACAGACGCAACATCGATATTGTCGTGCCCGATGATGGAAAAGTCCTCAGGAATATTCAGCCCGTGGTTGAAGATGGCCTCGTAGGCCCCAAAAGCCATGAGATCATTGGCAAAGAAAATGGCCGTTGGCCGCTCAGACATGGCAATGAACCTCTCCATGCAGGCCTTGCCCGTTTCTCGGCCGAAATCACCGGGCAGTACCCAGTCCTCGCGGTACTCCACCCCGTGTTTCTTCAAGGCCAGGCGAAAACCGTCCAGGCGCTGCAGGGCCGTTTCCACATTGAGATCCCCCGTCACATGCCCGATCTTCGTGTGGCCCTGGTTAATTAGGAACTCGGTGGCTTTGAAGGCTGATTTCTGGTTATCAATGGTCACTGCAGGATAACCTGACTTTTTGACCTGGCGGTCGATCTGCACGATGGGAAACCCCTGCTTTTCCAATTCCAACAAGGCCTCTTGGCTCTGCAGCGAAAAGGAGAGGATGATCCCATCTACCTGCTTGCTGCGCAAAAGGGCCAGCGCTTCTGTTTCTTCCTGCTTGTCGTTGTCTGTGGTGCACAACAGGAGGGAGTAGCCCAGCTCTTTAGCCCTTCTTTCGATGCCCTTCACTATGGCTGGAAAGAAGGGGTTGCTGATATCTGGTATGATCAAGCCGATGCTGTTAGTTTTCTGCAAGACTAGACCGCGGGCTAAGCCGCTGGGTTTGTACCCCAGTTCCTCGATTGCCTTTTTGACCCGGCGCTTGGTCGCTTCACTTACATCGGGCTTGTTGTTCAGAACTCGGGATACTGTCGTGACGGACACGTTAGCCCGGGCGGCAACATCTCGTATGGTAACCATAATCCACCCTCCCAAAGCAGTGGTATACGGAAGTGATGACCCTAACTCACCTTCCCGCAGAGCCGCCCCGGCCCTGGAGACAGGTGGCCATCTCCAGGGCGGGAGGCAGCGAGTTGTTAACTGGATGGGCGCGAGCACAAGGGAATAGGCCTAAGCTGGGCGGAGGTCTTATTTGCCGCGCCGCTAGACGGATCGTGATCACACAGGGGTCGCTGTAGATTCGTCTAGCGGACGCAGCTTAAGACCAAAAGCCGCCTCACTCCAGGAGATCGCCCAGTACACGCTGCAGGAGTCACTGAGAGCTTGCTCCGACCTCTTGGCACTCAGGCAAGTGCTCCTCTACCTCGGCCCTTCCGCGAGCCTGTCCTATTCTGCCACTTCTAAGGCGATTTCCATCATCTCCGTAAAGGTTTTCTCCCGCTCTTCAGCAGTGGTAGCTTCCTTGGTAACGGCCGAGTCGCTCACGGTGAGGATGGAAAGGGCCCTGCGGCCGAACTTGGCGGCGACGGTGTACAGCTCCGCCGTCTCCATCTCCACCGCCAGAATACCATACTTCTGCCACACCTTCCAAGCTTCAGGATCATCGCCGTAGAACAAATCGGAACTTAAGATGTTGCCCACTTTCACTGGAATGCCCTTTTCCTGGGCCGCGTTGTAGGCCTTGAGCAGCAGTTCAAAACTGGCTGTAGGGGCGTAGCTCATACCCCTAAAGCGCAGTTCATTGTTCTTGTTGTTGGAGCTAGCGCCCAGGGCCAGGATAATATCCCGGATCTGCACATGGGGCTGGTAGGCACCGCAGGAGCCTACCCGGATCAGGTTTTCCACGTCAAAACCCATAATCAGCTCATGGGCGTAGATGGAAAGCGAAGGCATGCCCATGCCGCTGCCCATCACGGACACGCGTTTGCCTTTGTAATAACCGGTGTAGCCCAGCATGCCCCGTACTTCATTGAAGCAGAAGGCATCTTCCAGGAAGTTCTCGGCGATGAATTTGGCCCTCAACGGATCGCCGGGCATCAACACCGTTTTGGCCACATCACCTTTATTCGCACCGATATGTGTGGTTGCCATCTTGCAGACCTCCTCTATCTTTCTGAAACTCTCTACTGCTCCAGCTTTTTCAGTTCCTCAATGATCTCCTCGATGGTGCCGTACACCTTGCCGCCAACTCTGTAGATGCAGCCAACGGTGAAGAAGTTCAGGCCTTTCCCTTCCCCGCTATCGCTGCCCGGTTTGACCCGCTGATCGTCGGCCAGGCCGAAGATGCCCAGCTTGTCCTGGCCCGCGAGCATCTGCTCAGTGAAAATCCCGATCTCGCTGGCGGTACCGTCATCCACTTGAGTACCATCTAAAAGGGCAATGAGCACATTGGCCCAGGATACCCCTTCATAGTCCACATTGAAGATCTCGATGGCTTTTTCCCGCAGCGACAAGCTGGCAAAGCGGGCTGCTTCTTCAGGGGTTCTGTTTTGGCCTTTCTCATGGGGAACGAAGACCTGAAAGCCTTCCTTGCGCAGCTTGGCAGCGCATTCATCAATGAATCTACGCTCGTAAGAGGTAAACAGTGGACCAGCAAAGTAGATGCGAATCATGTCTGTCACTCCTTAGGTTGTTATGCTGTTGAATTTCCCGTGGCAGCTCACGATTACAAGCAGTTCAAGGTCAGCCCGCCAGTTCTCGTCTGCGTTTGACAGTCTCGCCCGGCAGTGCAAACAGGGTGAGCAAAACGCCCAGGCCGGCGGAACTGGCGGCGAAGATCCAGAGCAGGTTAAAGGAGAGGCGGGCAATCACGCCTAAAGCCATGGAACCTGTGGATACGCCCAAGTCATAGGCATTGGCATAGATCCCCACGGCCTGCGGCCTGTCCGCCAGGCTGGCCCGGTCCAAGATCAGGGCGAGCAGAGAATTGTAGGTGGCAGGAAACCCGCCGCCCATGCACACCGCGGCCACGATGAGCATGGGAAAGCTGGGCAGCAAGGTCAGGCAGAGCGTGCCCGCCACGATGAGCAGCAGGGCCGGCACTGCCAGGGTTTTCCTCCCCACCTTGTCCGACACAAAGCCGATGAGGGCCGCGGTCACCATGGATGCTGCTGAATACACGGAGAAGAAGATGCCCACATTCTTCATGCCCACACTCACCCCGTGCAGGGGCAGAAAAGCTTGGGTTGCGCCTTGGATCATGGTGATCGCGAACAGGACTGCGCTTGGCACCACCACCCACCCGTTTCTCAGCAGCTGCAGCGTTGGTGTGGCCACCGCTAGGCTGTCGCGCCGCGCCCCCTGGGGCTCCCGGATTGCAGAGATGCAGGGCATGGCCAAAAGCGCCACTGCCGAGGCCAGCAGAAACAGCGGCTGAAAACCGGTCCGTTCCACCAGGGCAAAACCCACCGCGGGTGCGCTGGCCAGGGCAATCCCGTTAGCCACGCTGTACAAGCTGATCACCGAGCCCCGCTTACCCTCGGGAGAAAACTCGGCCAGCAGGGTCTGGCTGGCGGTAATGAAGCCAGCGAGGCTGGTGGCATGGAAGATGCGGGCTAGGGCCAAGAAGAGAAAGCCCCAGTTCAAGGTGTACAGTAAGGGTCCAGTGATGGATGCAAGCATAGACACATAGAGCACAAACTTCCTGCCCCTGCGGTTCATCACCTTACCCAAGAGCGGCCGCATAAACACCGCGGTGAACGCGTACAGCCCGGCCAACACACCCACGATCCTCTCTTCCCCGCCCAGCTGCGCCACATAGAGGGGGAAGGTGGGCGTGATCAGCTGTGTGGATGCGTTGTACAGAAACGCTGTGGCCAGAACTAATAGTATGTCCTTGGTGAGAAGTGCCTTGAGACCTTTCACACGTTTCTCCACGCTTTCTGTAGTTACTCGCTGAGTGCTTTTTCCACGTTGCGCAGTTTGGTGCGCTGCACGTCTCTAGCCAGCTTGATGGCCACCATAAGCAGAATGCCGATAGTGAGCACAGAGGGGAACATCAAGACGAGCTGAGAGGGAATGCCGCCTGTACCCTGCAGCCGCATGGCCAGGGCATCGGCAAACCCGAAGATGAGACTAGCCAGCGCACCGCCAATGGGTGTGCCGCGCCCAAAGATGTTGGCAGCTAGACCCACGAAGCCCCTGTTGGCAGACATGTTCTCGGTGAACATGGTGAGATGCCCCAACGACAAATACACGCCGGCCAGAGAAGCAAACAGGCCGCTGAGCAGAACCGCCAACAGCTTAACCCGCTCCACGTTGATGCCCAGAGATTCAGCCGCTTCCTCGTTTTCGCCAATGGCCCGCAGGTGCACCCCGGCGGGTGTCCTGTAGAGGAAAATGTGCATGACGATAACCAGAAGCCAAGCCACGTACACGATGGGCGCGTAACCGCTCACGATGGGCCCCAGCACCGGAATATCCTTGATGATGGGGATGTGCACTTGGTCAAAGCCCACGATCCGCGGGTCGGAAAAGGCTCCCGCCACTTTGAACATGGAGCGCAGCATGTAAATGGTAAACGCATTGGCAAAGGCGTTGATGGCGATACCCATGAGGATGATGTGAGCGCGAAAGCGCAGGGAAAAGACACCAAAGAACAGTGCCACAAGCATCCCTGTGCCTACACCGATGAGCAGTCCCATCCACACACTGCTGAAGAAGTAGCTGCCCACTACGGCAAAAAAGGCGGAAAGGAGCATAGTGCCCTCCAGGGAGATGTTGATAATCCCTGCGGCGCTCGTGACCATGGCCCCCATCGCGGCCAGCAGCACGGGGGTAGCCATCCTGATGGTACTTTGAATCATCGAGATATCGAGAAGGTCCCTAAGCACTGGTGGTCACCTCACCTTTAGTAGTTTTCAAGGTTTTAGACCTTCTGCGCAAGGCTTTGAAGAAGTCGAAAAGCCCCTCGGCCGCCATGAAGAACACCACAATGGCCAGTACCGTGTCGGACAGCTGCCGCGGTACGTCGGTAGTCATATCCACCATCAAGGAGCCGTTCTGCATGCCGCCGTAGAAGAGCGCCGCCAGAAGTGCGCCGATGGGCGAGCCTTTGCCGAGCCACCCGATGAGGATGCCGTTGAAACCTAAGCCCACAACAAAGGGGTCGAAGAAGCGGTAGTGCACGCCCAATACCTCAACGCCGCCTGCTAGACCAGCAAGGGCACCGGAAAGGAGCATACCGCCAAAGGCCACCCGTGTGGGATTGATGCCCACATACTCGGCGAAGAGGGCATTATCGCCCACCATTCTCATCCGGTAACCGAAGGTAGTGCGCCGGAACAAGTACCAAAACAGGAGGGCACAGAACACGGCTATAAACAAGCCCCAGTTAACCTGGGAGTAGGTGACCAAGCGGGGCAGCCTGGCCGTGGTCAGAACCCTGGGAGTCTTGGCCGCCATGGGGTTTTCCCGCAGCGGATAGTTGGCGAGATAGGCGGTGAAGAAGGTGGCAATGGAGTTGCCCATGATGGTGGTGATGATCTCATTCACCCGGCACTTGAACTTGAGCACGGCCGGCACTAGAGCCCACAGGGCACCTGCGGCCATGGCCGTTAGGATGGACAAGGGCAGATGAATCCAGGCGGGCAGCCCTTTAAAGGTAAACCCTGCCCAAGCAGCCGCCACCGCACCCAGGAGCAGTTGACCTTCCACACCCATGTTGAACGTCCCGGTACGAAAGCCGATGAGCACTGCCAAGCTCGTGAAGATGAGGGGCGTGGCTCGCTGTAGGGAGTTCATGATGTTGCTTGCACCCACAAAGCCGCCCTTGAACATGAGCACATAAACGTGCAGGGGATTATGGCCGCTGGCCAGCATAAAGATGCCGCCGATGACCAGTGCGATCACCAAACTAGCAAGTAAGGAAAGAAGGGGTCGCCAGTTGAACTCTTTGCGTCTGCTCTTCATATCACAAAACCTCTTCTTCTTTTTTTGCTTTCAAGGATTCCGGAACAATGCCGGCCATCAACAGCCCGAGCTCCTCTTCGGTGGCCGTACCAGCGTCGACCACGCCTACAATTCTCCCTTCGTACATCACCGCGATGCGGTCACTGAGAGACATGATTTCGGTAAGTTCGGTGCTGACCAGCAGGATGGCAATGCCTTCCTCGCGAGCATCCAACAGTAACTGATGAATGAACTCAATACTCCCGATGTCCACACCCCGGGTGGGCTGGGCAGCAATCAAGCAGCGCGGTTTGGTGTCCGTTTCCCGGGCCACAACTGCCTTCTGCATATTACCTCCGGAGAGGGTATCCATCAAAACATCCTTGGAAGAGGTCCTGATGTCGAACTTCTCGATCAGCTTCTGGGCGTAACTGGCCCGGCTCTTGAAATTGAAGACGCCGTTTTGGGCAAAGGGCTTCTGATTGTGCTGGGTGGCAATGAGGTTTTCTTCCACCGTGGCCTTCAGATTAAGTCCGCGGGTGATGCGATCTTCGGGGATATGGCCCAGCCCATGTCTGCGTCTGGCCAGGGGCGCAGCATGGGTGATCTCCTGGCCATCCAGGCGGACGGTACCCCGCTCGGTCTTGCGCAGCCCGGCGATGGCTTCCACCAGTTCCGTCTGGCCGTTGCCCTGCACTCCGGCGATGCCCAGGATCTCGCCGCCTTTCACATCAAAGCTCACCTGGTTCACCGCCACCAAACCGCGGTTGTCAGCCACGATTAGATCCCGCACCTGCAGCACAGGATCCTTGCCGGCCTTCACCGGCCGCTTGTGCACCCGCAGCAGCACTTCCCGGCCTACCATGAGGCGGGCCAGCTCTTCAGGGCTGGTTTGGCTTGTAGGCATGTTGCCCACCACCTTGCCCCGGCGCATCACGGTTACGCTGTCCGAGATGTCCATAACTTCTTTCAGTTTGTGGGTGATAAAGATTACCGTCTTGCCGCCTTTGACCAGCGTACGCAGGACCTGGAACAAGGCTTCAGTCTCTTGGGGTGTAAGTACGGCGGTGGGTTCGTCCAAGACCAGAATCTCGGCTTTCCTGTATAGGGCCTTGAGGATCTCCACTCTCTGCTGTACACCAACGGGGCAGTCCCGCACCCGCACGTGGGGATCAATCTGCAGGCCGTACTTCTCGGAGATTTCCAAGACGCTCTCCAGTTCCCCCTCTTCATCAACGAAAAACCTATTTCTGGTAGGCTCCGCACCCAGGCAGATGTTCTCCATGATGGTGAAGGAGGGGACCAGCTTGAACCTCTGGTGCACCATGCCGATCCCGAGGGCAATGGCCTTATCAGAAGACTCAATGGCCACCTCTTGGCCGTTGATTCTGATCACCCCTGCATCCGGTCTGAGCAGACCGTAAAGCGTGTTGACTAGGGTTGATTTGCCGGCGCCGTTTTCTCCCACGAGAGCATGTATTTCGCCCTTTTTCACCCGCAGGGTGACCCCATCCACAGCCTTCACGCCTGGGAAATGCTTGACCATATCCAGCATTTCAACTGCATAGTCCATGGTTCTCCCTCTTTTCTAGACGCCTTTTACCTCCACGCCTGTGTCCTATTTTGGAAAGAAGGGTGCGGAGCACCCTCCTTTCCAGAACCTATTGAGTGTTAGTTGAGCATACCCGTGGGATCGGGCACTACGATTTCACCGTTGAGCAGCTTCTGGTAGTACTCTTGTACAGCCTCCAGGGCTTCATCGAGACCTGGGAAGTGGACGTGGTCATACTCTAGAGGATACATCTGGCAGGGGCCAACGGCATCTTCTTCCAGACCAAAGATCATCGTGCCGGGTACATAGTTGCCTTCAACGAAGTCTTTGATAATGTTGAACACGGCAACGTCCAGCCTCTTGAGCATGCTGGTGATCATATTGTCGGGAGCGATGTAGCACTGATCGGAGTCTACACCGATCACGTACTTGCCAACTTCTTTCGCAGCTTCGATTACGCCCTCACCGGTTTTGCCAGCAGCGTGGTAAACGATGTCTGCGCCGCGGTTATAGTGGGCCATGGCCACTTCTTTGCCCTTGGCGGGATCGTTGAACACACCGGCGTAACCAACGAGCACTTTCGCTTCGGGGTTCACAGCCTGTACGCCCATGGTAAAGCCCTTCTCGAAGCGTTCGATGAGCGGGCTGTGGGCGCCGCCAACAAAACCTACGGTGTTGGACTGGGTCATCTTGCCAGCTACTACCCCGACCAGGAAGGAACCTACATGTTCCTTAAAGACAACACCGCTCACATTGGGCAGCTCAGAGTCGGAGTCGATAATGGCAAACTGTACATTGGGAAACTGCTCTGCAATGGCTTCGGTGGCATCGAGCATGCTGAAGCTTACCGTGATGATCAGGTCATACCCGTTTTGAGCCATAAACCGAATGGAAGTCTCATACTCTTCTGGGCCGGAAGGCTCTACATAACGGCCTTCAATCGGCAGCTGCTCCAGGGCCCACTGGAAGCCCCTATAGGTGGAATCCAGGAAGGACCTGTCACCAAGGCCGCCGGAAAGGATCAACGCCACTTTTTTCTTCTCCTGGGCAGCTACGCCCATGGACAGACCGGCTACAAGCGTAACCAAGAGAACCGCAACCAAGAAACGTCTTGCCAATTCCTTTTCCTCCTTTTCAGAACTCATTTGCTGAACTACCTAAGTCAACCACTGTGCTTGCGACTACCTGCGCTCTCCACTGCCGACTTTGTTATCAGCCCCCTTGCCTCAGACTTAATGAGTAAGCACATCTAGGAACCAGTTCAAGAAGCGCTCTCTATCCACATCCACGGCCACGGTGGCGTTGGGCTCGTTCTTGGACCAGGGCCGGTCATCTACCACAGTCTGGCCCACAGCCACCTCACCCTCCGTTTCCACGGCTAGATAGTAGCGCTTGGACTGGACAATCTCAGGGTTAACGGCCACGCCCACCGCCAGCGGGTCGTGCAGATGAATGCCGCCGAGCTCGATTTTGCCCGTGCGCTTGGCGAAGGTAGCCTCCAGCAAGCGGCGGGCAAAGCTGGCCAGTGGTGAATCCTGACCCTCAAACCTTGCCAGATCCTCTGCAAACAGGGTTGCTTTCTGGGTCACATCCAGCCCCACCATGGTCAAGGGCACCCCGGACTGCACAACGTGTCTGGCCGCATCGGGATCTACCAAGATGTTGAACTCCGCGGCACTGGTGGTATTGCCGGAACAGAAAGCAGCACCACCCATAAACACGATTTCCTCAATCTTGGCAAAAGCCTCGGGATCCAGGCAGTACAGCATGCCCAGGTTAGTAAGGGGACCGATGGCCACGATGGTGATGGGTTCTAGAGAGGTGCGCAGCTTGTGCCGCAGCCACTCCACAGCCGAGAGGTCGTGTACTTTGCTGCTCGGCTGGGGCAGGTTCAAACCCGCCAGCCCGTTTTCCCCGTGCACTTCCTCTGCGGTAATCAATCTGCGCCTTAAGGGATACGCGGCGCCCTTGGCCACGGGGATGTCGGTTCGGCCTACGGCCTCCAGGATGGTGAGGGCATTGTGCGTGCCCTGTTCCACCGGGACATTGCCGGAAACTGTGGTCAGGCCTTCCACCGATACCCCTGGCAAGCCCAGGGCAAACAGAATGGCCAGCGCATCATCTATGCCCGGGTCTGTGTCAATGATGATCCTTTTCACCTGTGGTCACCTCCAAAGTAGTGATCAACTGTGGCACGATCGGGGAAAGAGGTCTGTGCTCCGGCCTTGCTTACGGTGAGGCCCGCCACAAAAGAAGCAAAGCGGATGGCGGTGGGAAAATCCATCCCTTCCGCCAGGCCCACGGTTAGGCCTCCCACAAAGGAGTCACCAGCACCGGTGGTATCGACCACGGGGAACTTCTGCGCAGGATAGTACTCTGCTTTGTTCCCCAGCACCGCCAGACACCCCTCGCCGCCGAGGGTGACGATTACGTTTTCCACCCCCTGCTCCCGCAGGTTCCAAGCCATTTTTTCCAGTTCACGACCGCTGGTGCCGCAGAGAACCTTCAGCTCCGACTCATTGGGCACCAGTATGTACAAGCCCTCAAGGAGCTCGGGGGCTACTTGGTGCGCGGGTGCAGGATTGAGGATGGCCTTAACCCCTTTTGCGCGGCACAGCTTGAGCACGTACTCCACCGTCTCCAAGGGGATCTCCATCTGCAGCAGGCAGTAGTCCACCTGATCAAAGAGCTCTTTGTGCCTGTCGATCTGGGCCACGTCTACGCGGCCGTTGGCTCCGGAGTTGACCACAATGCTGTTCTCTCCATCTGGGGAGACGCAGATGTAGGCTACACCGCTGGGGGCTTGTCCATCCACTTCTACTCCCTGAACATTCACTCCACTAGACTTGAGGCTCTCCAAGAGCTGCTGGCCGTAGGTGTCAGCACCCACCCGGCCGATCATGGAGACCTTCGCGCCGAGCCTAGCGGCGGTGATGGCCTGGTTGGCACCTTTACCGCCGCCAACGAGGCTTTGAGCTTTTGAGAGCACCGTTTCACCAACAGCTGGAATATGGGGCACTTCGAGGACAACATCCATGTTGATACTGCCCACAACTAGAATGTGTTTCAAATCCAAACCCTACTTTCTCACTGACACTGCTGGAAAAGTGATGCACAATGGTGAAACTACCCACCACAAAGGAGCAGAGATCTGCCTGTGGGCATCCGCCTTCGTGTAAACATTACCCAGCGAAGTTTACATTTCCGTAACGAAAACCCTACCGTTAACGGTTCCGGTGAGATCATAATACTGTACGAGTTTACGTTTGTCAACATTAGCAATCTATTCTTGTGGAATTTCACATTTCAGCACTAAGCAGCTTAGTTTATTCTCCGATCCAAACAAAAAAAGAAGCAAGCCCGTCGAAAAGACGAGATCTTGCTTCTTTGCCAAGCTCAAAATCGAAAGGTTTTACTTGCTCTTGCTCATGGTTTCTAGGAAATCTTCGATCACCGCGCGGTGGTCCACATCTAGGCACACGGTGCAGTTGGGCTTGTCCTTGGCAAAGGCGCGCAGATCCGCCACCGTCTGCCCCGTGGTAAAGCGCCCGCGCGTTTCCACCCGCACATAGGCATCTTTCACTTCGAACAGCTCAGGGTGGAGTAGATACGTAAAGGGCAGCACATCATGGATGGAAAAGCCGTCTAAATGGGGGTTATGATGCCGGTAGAAAGCGTCGTAATGGCGGCTGCATTCTACCAAGAAGTTGCCCTGCTTGGTGTTGAAGCTCTTCAGCCGTTGGGTATCCGCTTCATGGAAGATGGCCTTCATGGTCACATCCAAACCCACCATCACCTTGGGTACATCCAAGGTCATCACTAGATCCGCTGCGTCCGGGTCGCCATAGATGTTGGCTTCCGCCACCGCGGTGCTGTTGCCGGGCGCACGCACGGTTCCCCCCATGAGGCAGATGCCGGCTAGCTTTTCCATGGTGGCGCGATCTTTGATAATGGCCGCGGCCACGTTGGTGAGTCGTCCCAAAGGAACCAGAACGATCTCACCTGGATAGCGCTTGACAGTCTCCAGGATAAAATCCATGGCCGGCAGATCAATGGGCTGGACCTGCGGTTCCGGAAGTTCCGCTCCACCCAGACCGTTATCTCCGTGCACGTTCATGGCGCCCCGGGGAAAGCGCTGCCTGATCTCTTCCCATTCGGCCAGACTCTTGCCCAGCGGATTGGCGAGGCCGCGGGCCACAGGGATGTCAGTCCTACCTGCCAGCTCTAAAAGGGCTAAGGCGTTGCGGGTGCAGAGGTCAATCCCGGCGTTGCCAAAGATGGAAGTGATGCCCAGCACCTCAAATTCCGGCCTGTTGAGCGCATAGAGAATGGCAAAGGCATCATCCACACCGGGGTCAGTATCGATGATCACTTTGATGGGGGTGCGCAGGTTCTTCACTCAATCATCCTCCTTATTCTCGTTCGGTGACGAATTTGGCCAAAACTGCATCCAGCTCTTCCAAGGTATAAGCAAAGCCCACACAGCAGTTTTCGATCATGAGGTTAGTGAATTTGCTGAACTTCTCCCGGCACCCATCGCGCACATCAAAGCGCACACCGATGGAAGGCTTGCCCTGGGCCCAGGCATAACCCACTTCCCAGGCGGTGCCATCATCGGTCTGCACTCCGTCACTGACGCAGATTACGAAGTCAGCCTCAGCCAACATCTGGACGTTGTGCTCAAAGATCCACCTGCTCTTTTCCGCATCGCTCATCTGGGACATGTCCACAAGGGGCTCGGCGGTGGGCGCGTTGATCACCTGGACATGCTTTTCCACCACGGGAATCATGGTGTTGACGTACCATTCTTTCGTTGCCGGACTGAAAATGTAGGGGTTGGCAATGTAAGCTTTGAGCATCGGACCACCTCTCCTGTTGTAGTTACCAGACTCTAGCGCTAACGAATAACCACATCCTGAAAGCCCAAGGCCTCCGCCTGGGCCTTCAGTGCCTGCATATACTCTTCAGCAGGGCTCTCACTCTCGGCCAATCTGCCCCGCACCCCGTATTTACGGAACTTGATCAGCTTGAGCCTGATCCTGCTGACCTGCGAGCCGATGGTATCCTTGATGCCTTGGATCACAGCTTCCGCATCCACCTCCCCAGGGAGGCAGACCACCCTGAGCTCTGCGATTTTACCTGCTTCGGCCAGAAAACGCAGGTTCCTTTTCACGGGCTCATTGCCGCTGCCCGTGAGGGCGCTGTGTACCTCCACATCCCAGGCTTTCACGTCCAGCATTACCCCATCGCACACATCCATCAGTGCGGGAAACTGCGCCAGTTCCACCATGCCGTTGGTGTCCAGCAGGCAGGAAAGGCCTTGGGCTTGGGCTAACCGGAAGAGCTCGGTTAGAAAGCCTGGATAAAGGGTGCATTCCCCTCCTGAAACGGTAAGGCCGCGGATAAATGGGATGTTTCCCTCCACGGCCGCGAACACCTCAGCTGCCGTCATGTATTTCACTTTGGGAGAGGAGCTGTGCGGGCAGAGGGAAATACAGGTGTCGCAGCCCGCGCACCTGGCTTCATCCCAGACTACCTGCTCACCCACCATACGCAAGGCCCCTGCTGGGCATTCCGGTACGCAGAGGCCGCAGTGGCGGCACAGCTGCTGGGTTTCCGGGTTGTGGCAGTATAGGCAGCGCAGGTTGCAGCCCTGGAGGAAGATGGCCGTGCGGTTGCCCGGGCCATCCACCAGACTGTGGGGGATAATCTTGTTGATGGGCGCGGAGGTCATACTCCGCGCACCTTCCGCTCTGCCCCCTTGTTGACGGCAAAGGCATCCACGCCAAAGCGGGTGGTGTTCTGGAGCACCGCCTGCTCATTGCGGTATTTCTCCATCTCACTGCGTTTAACCAAATAGCCTGTGATCCGCACTAAGTCGCTGTTCTCTTCATAGAAGGCCAAGTAGCGTACGCCCAGATCCACTGCGCCTTTGACAATATCTACCATAGCTTGGGGGTTATTGCGGGCGGTGGTTTCCATGGGATAGATGTCGCTGCAGCCGGTGGTGATCAGCCTCTGGAAGCGGGCCGCATGGCGCAGCTGATCGGCAAGGTTCTCCGGCTCCTCCCCAACAGGAATGCGCACACCGGGCGTGATCCCCACATCATCGGACAGGCCCACCTGGGCATGGAGCATGAAGCGGCCTCCGGTCAAAGGCGAGTAGAGGGCAGGGAACTTACCCACAAACTCGTCCAGCGCCATCATGATCCGCTCCGCCAGATCGTCGGCCTCTGGATCATGGCCGTAGCGTTTGCCGGTGCCTTCCAGCAATATGTTGGTGGCTTCGGCCAGTCCCACAAAGCCGAACATGCCCACGAAGCGGTCACTGTGGATGAGGCCTTCTTTCACCAGGAAGGAGCTGGCAAAGAAGCCCGATTCCTCCACGATAAAGCGGATGCGCTCGTTCATGTACTCGGCCATGGCGGTGAGCACATCGGGGAGTACACGCTCAAAGAAGTCGTCAATGCTTGTGGCCAGCCGCGCAGCCCGGGCCAGGATCACCCGGGATAAGGTAAAGCCGCCCCCACCCAGGGGCAGTACGTTGTAGCAGCTGGCTACCCCGTAACCGACGGAATAGGTGCCGCGGTTGACCACATGATTGCAGATGGCGGGATTAGCGCAGAACAGGCTGGTATACAGCGCCTCCTGGAGAAAGTCATCGGAAGTAACCTCAGGATCATAGATCAGGGTCAGGTTGGGCACCGCGTGCTGCAGCTCCCTTTCCAGCTCCAAGATAATCCGCCCCGTGCGGGTTTCCCGCGGACCCAGGTTAGCATGGCAGAAGCTGTCGGTAATGGTGCGATCGATGTAAGTCAAAAACAGGCGCAGTTTTTTCTTAAGTTCCTCATCGCTGACTCCCTCTGTATAGGGCTCGATCAGCTCATCTAGGCTGCCCAAGTACACAGGGAAGGTGGTGATGGAGGGAACATGCCGGTACAGGATCAAAAGGGCATTGAGGGCTTCGTCCAGATCCTGCGGAGGATTGAGCTGCAGGAACTCGCTGCCGTTTTCCAGGAAGCGCTTGTAGTCGGGTAGGATGTAGCGGGGGCGATAGGGAGCGGCCCCTTCCCCGAGATCGTCAATCACTTTCTGGGCGAAATACTGTCTGGTTCTTTCTGGAACGTTCAGTACCTGCACTGTGTTTTCGGCAGCTTGGGCCAACAGATTGACCTTCTGCTCGTAGGTGAGGCTTTGGGACTTGATGATCTCTAAAACTCCCATAATCCACTTCCCCTTTCCAAAGAGTTAAACCGGGAGCATGGCATCTAAAGCCGTGGCGGTCACAAGATCGTCGAGACCAGCCAGCAGCTTTTCGTACTGCTCGTGATCGATGGCAATGGTGTGCCCACGTTGGGTGATGAGCTGGGCTTCTTTGAGCTCTCTGATCACCCGGTTGATGGTTTTCACTGAATAGCCCGTTTCATCGGCCAGCTGCTGCCTGGTGAGCCGCAGGAGACACTGGCCCTTTCCTCCATGCATGCGGTAGTATTGGACGAAGTAGAGCTTGATGCGGTCGGCTGCTTCCAAGCGCATATACAGCCGATGGCTCTTCTGTACCGCCAGCACGTTTTTGAGTATGAACTTGGCGCGCGTGTACAGGTAGCGGGGGTTGCTTTTGAGGATCTCCACATACACCGGTACGGGCAGCACCAGAAAAGTGCATCTGGTTTCGCTGACCAAGGTCGCCCTGAAGGTCGCCAGATCTGCCAGCGCTTCCATCTCCCCAAACACCTCGGGGGCGGTGAACTTACGGAAGACGTAGACATCACCGGAAGGATACTCTTCTTTGGCCTTCACTTTCCCCTGCAGAAGGATCCAGATGCACTCCACGGGATCATCGGCTGTGACGAAGCGCCGTTCCGGTTCCACCGTGACCAAGTTGCAGCACTGGGGGAGGCCCTTGGCCTCTCCTTGCAGCAGATCGAGAAGTGCGCGCACCGGTCGTTCTAGTGCTAATGAGCCAAGCATCTTCACCAAGACATCCTCAGACACTTGGAATCCCCCCATTTAGATACAATATAGCATGTTTAGAAATACTAAATAAGGACACATGTCCCCTTTTCTGCAAGGATCTAATTCTTTTTCAACAAATAGGCGGGCAAGGTTAAGCTTTTGCACAAGTAGAGCGGAGCGGAGTCACGGCATTGCGGACGCAAAAGGCGCTGCACTCTGCCGAAAAGCAGAGGCAGCGCCCTAAATATCTGACCCTATCCTACCTAGGAAAGCCCAGGGCTTTGCTCTCACCCAGCGCGCAGCCTAGAGGCACTCCACTGCCATCTCTGCCTTCAGCTGCGCGAGTACCTCCGGCTGCGGAGGTTGCGTGCCGGGAGTTAAGCATGCTGCCGTGCCAAAGGCAGCTGCGGTTTTGAGGATCTCCTGCTGATCCAAGCCTTCCGCGTAGGCATACATGTAACCGGCCAGAACACTGTCACCGGCCCCAATGGTGGATACGGGGGTGATCTGGGGTACATGGACGCGGCCGCACACATCGGGGCCGGCATAGACCAGGCCGTGCTCTCCTAGGCTAATCAGCACGTTGACCACCCCCAGTTGGTGGATCTCCTGCGCGGCCTGGTGCACTTCCTCCTCCGTCCTGATCTCCCGCCCCAGCAGGGCCTCGATTTCGTACTCGTTGGGTTTGATCAGCCAGGGCTTGATCTCAGCCAAATCTTGGAGAGACAAGCTGTTGGAATCCAATACCAGCCAAGCGCCGCGCGCTTGCAAGGCCTGGAAGAACTCCTTCACCGCTTCCAGGGGCAAGCCCCGAGGAACCCTGCCACCAAAAGCGACTAAGGAACCAGGCTGAATGAGGGGAGTCAAGGCCTGCTTAATCTCATGGAGAATTGAGATATCTAAGCGGGAGGTGTCCAGGCTGAGCCGGGTTTCGGGTCCTTCAGCGGGATGGATGGTGATGTTCTGGCGTACTGCCCCCGGGCAAGGGAAAGCCAGGTAGTTGATGCCCTCCGCATCAAGCCCAGCCCGAAACTCAACCGAACCTTCCTCACCCAACACGATCACCGCTAGGCTGTCCCTACCGTGCAAGGCCAAAGCCCGCGAGATGTTCAGCCCTTTTCCACCGATACTCACGATCTTATTTGTACTGTAGTTCTCTTTGCCCGCCTCGAAGCGCTCCACCTCGTAGTGAATGTCGAAGGCGGGGTTCAGGGTAATGGTGATAATCTGCCGCATGGTTATCTCCTCTGAGCTCACCGCAGGTGCCACCATGTCCATTTTCTTGGCCCTGGGAGCCTTGTCATATATTCTATGCTGCCACTGGAACAAGCAGAACAACCGGTTTCAGCCTGCGAATCCAGACCCTGCCAAGATTTCCTGAAGGTGCTCTGGAAACTTGCGGTAATCTGTGATGGGAATGCATCTAATGCCAGCCTGCAACACCGGTTCGTCATTGCCGCCGGTGCCGAAATCATCGCCGACGTAGAGGATTTCACTCTCCGCGATGCCCTTCTTCTCGGCATAGGCCTTGAGGGCCATGTACTTGTCATAGGGTTTGGGAACAATGTCGAAGGAAGAAGTGCCGCCTACGAATACGTTGTAGTCGTGGAAGTATTCCTTGACCAGGGGATAGATGCGCAGCCTTTTCTCGCGGCTGGGATCAAAGGCCAGCTTGTCCTGGGCTGCTGCCTTGGTACCTAAAAGGGGCAAGGTAATGGCTCCGGAAGGATGGAACTCCACCGTTTCGCCGACGAAATCCTTGTAGGGAGTCAAGGATCGGATCGCTTCTGCCCGCCGCACGATCTCGTCGCGGTCCACTTCGACCTTGACATCTCTAAGGACCTTCAGCTGTTCAGTGTCTCCGCAGCGCTCAATCGTTGATTCCTGCAGTCCGTAGTTGCCAACGATGTCAACGGGAAAGCGTCCCAGCTGGTTGTACACCCGCTGGCAGGTGCCGGCCACTACCATGACCAGCGAGTACGACCTCTGCAAGGCCTCCAGCGCGCGCCGATTGCGCTCTTCCAACGGAGTCTTGTGCTGAGTCAGTGTGCCGTCCAGATCTAGAGCAATGAGTCTGATGCTTTGAATAGACATGGAAGACCTCCCTGGATGATCTCGGACAAGAATGGAACTCCGCGGGCTCCAGACCCGGGAGTCCAATTCCATTCCATAGATCACTTTCTCCAAGGAGGTGGATTACCCTGCGACAACGATTGGCAAAAGGTCTACGATCCCATCGGTATTTGATGGCGAACAGCGTTATCCTTTTTCGCGCTCCCATACAAAACGTGCCCTACAACATCCCAGACTCACTAGAGACGATTTCAAACTTTTCGTTTTAACTATGGCAACAAACAAGGTGTTTGCTATATTCTGCCGAATTGGTCATCAATGACGCGAAAGTATTGGTGCCGCTTTCGACACCACACTAGTTCTGCCGTATGCGTATCCTCTCTTGACGCCCAAACAGTGTTGATTCTTTTGGGCGCTTATTGCCGCCAGCTATGCGTGTTCGCCTAAGCCAAACCCAACGACAAGGGGGAAAGCAGTGTACAGGGAAATCTTCACGAGTTTCTTCTTCAACATGAAAGTCTTGAAAACGTTCATATTGGAAGTAGAGTCTGGGATTGCATCCACAGATCTCGAGAAAACAGCCAAGGAAGAACCAGCCGCGATAATGCTGTTAGCCCTAACCTCTCATAGGATCGATCCCGCCAGATCGCTATTGGATCCAGATTTGGCCAAAGAAGTCGAGGAAGCGATAGGATAGGACATTGAAGTTGAAAAAGGTAACGGGGATAGCGTAACAATCCGCGTTAAGTCAAAGCGCCTCGCCTCGATGTGGAAGAATAGCCTAGATAGAATACGCTTAAGTGCAGGTCATTGGAACATCCTGCTCCAAAGTGCCTTGATTAACGGAATTGCATTTTTGGAGTTGGCGGTATCACGCCTGCTTACGCATCACTTAACCAACCATCCAGAGTCAGCAAGGATTGGAGATAAGCAGCTCAGATTGGACGAAATACGAAGTCTAGGCTCGCTAGAAGAGGCGGAGAAGTACTTGATTGACCAAGAAGTAGAACGGCTAATGTTTGGAGGCCTAGCCACTTAGCTGGATTACTTCAAGAAGCAAATCAAGTTGACTCTCAATGAATACGGCAAGTTTCACGACCATTTGGTGGAGTTATTCCAAAGACGGCACCTTGTGGTTCATAATGGCGGCATAGTGAACTCTTTGTGTCTGCGAAAAGTCCACCCAAGGTTTACTGAAGAACTTGCGGTGGGCGACCGTCTGCAAATCGACAGAGACTATATAGATAGGGCGATTACCGTCCTCGAGGTGGCTGGTGCCTATTTCATCCTTGAGATGTGGAAGAAAGCCGAAAAGGTATCTAGGGAAAGGATCGACGTGGTTCAGGAGGAAGCGTACTCACAAATGCTGGATGAAAACTGGGACCTAGCCGAAACCCTGTATGGCTTTCTCAAGGATGAAAAAGACCTGCAGGCCGACGAAGAGTTGATGTTTACGGTAAACCACTGGCAATGCATGAAATGGAACAACAAGTATGAAGACATTAGTGCCGAGATAGAGGGAGCCGACTTTTCCGCTTATTGCTTGAGGTTTCAGGTCGCATTGGCTGCCCTTCGAAGTGATAAAGAGTCCTTCTTTCAACTCCTCGATCAGGCTGTACCACACGAGATACCAATTGACGCCGCTCTGGAATGGCCCCTGTTTAGGGAGATGAGAGGTTTTCCTGAGTTTGACGCTTTTGCTGCTAAACATGGAATTGGCCCCGAAGCAGAAGAAGAAGAAGAAGAAGACCACGAGAGTCAAGAAGCACAATTCGACAGGGTGAGCTTGGCCTAGGCCGCGACCGCGCACACTAGCCGACCAAGCATCCGCTACCGGAATCCCATCCATGGTCTTACACCTGTACCAGATGTTTTTCTTTCACTACCCCAATGCACCTCAAACAATTGCACTGGCGATAGAAGTGTACCATAGAGACCTTCCACCCTCAGGATATCATGCGCTGACAGCACAAACATCACATTCTGACTGATAATGATTCAGCCCGGAGCCACGACGCAAGTCGCTTCCGCAGGTACTCTCGGTTAGACGGCCTTTTAGGCACCTCTATAATCCCGAAGCCGAATACTTGGCCCGCCCGCCCTGTTCTCACAAATGGCAGTATTTTGGTCTCAAACAACTCACGGGCGGTGTTGTTGCCTCTAAGGGCGCTTGTAAACACACCTACCGAATAATCCGCCAGTTGAATCCCACAACTGTGATGGGACACTTCAAACGATATGCTATCCTTGACGTGACGGTATCGAAGAATGTAGTCGCCTTCAGAGTAGATCCTATGGTATGCTTGCCTAAGCAGGTCATCGACTCTTTTGTTTACAGGGTCCAGGAACAGGACAGCCAGATTGCTCTCATCAGCTTGTAGTTCCATTTCAACTCTCTGCATTATATCTTGAAGATGCATTTTATAGACATCTGCTTCACCGATGCGATGTGTTCTCTGAGCATCGTTCAGGGTCAAGGTGTAAATGATCTTGCAACCGTTACACAAGGAGAGCAAATCCAGGCAATCACAGAGATACTCGAATAAAGCGTCAGGGGAATGCCCTTTCAGGAAGTAATATGGATCGCTTTCCCTGATTATCTTGGCTTTCCTTAATGACCAGATATACGACCATTTAACCTCCTTCTCTAACGGAATACTGTATTTCGTCTTGATGACCGTAAGCGTTAAAGAGGGCGTACCTTGACAATGTCCTCCTGGCCAATGAGTTGAGAAACCACATAGGCCATAGACGTTAACCGCTCCATTGGTGTCACGGTAGTTGGAGAAGAAAAATCATTTGCTGGGTATGCGGCAGTTATCCGGCAGAGATTCTGACCAGGGGAGGAACTCGTCAAGAGCCTTCGTGGTTGCATTGGGGAGCTCTGTGAACAGGTATGTCAGGTACTCGAAGGGCTTGAGGCCGTTCTCCTTGGCCGACTCGACGATGCTGTAGGTTGTGGCACTTGCCTTGGCTCCCCGAGGAGTGATGCAGAACAGGAAGTTCTTCCTTCCGATGACAAACGGCTTGATGGACCGCTCTGAGCGGTTGTTGCTTAGCTCTAGCCGACCGTCCAAGAGGAAGTTGTTCAGTTCCTTCCAGTGGTTAAGGCAGTACTCCACAGCCTTGCCTAAATGGCTTTGCTTGACACATTCCTCGCGGGTCTTTTCAAGCCATGCCAAAAAAGCGTCCAGCACAGGTTTGCTGCGCAGAAGCCGCCGCGCATAGCGCTCCTTAGGATCGACATCCTCAAGAGCATTCTCGATGTCAAACAGATCGTTGCAGAACTTAAGGCCCTCTGCTGCTTGGGGAGCTTTGGACCTTTTGCCTGCAGCTTTGATGGCTTCATCAAAGCCCCTTCTAGCATGGGCCCAGCAGCCAACCCTGGTCACATCGGGGATACCATTGTAACCTCCATAGGCATCTGTGACCAGGTAACCCTTAAACCCTTTCAGGAACTCTTTCGGGTGTTCCCCAGAACGGGTGGGCTGGTACTCGAAAAGCACGATCCCAGGCCCATAACGTCCTGAACGATACAGCCACATGTATGACTGGGATTCAGCTTTTTTGCCGTCTTCCTGGAGAACCTGGAGAGTGGTTTCATCGGCAAATATGATGTCCTGGCTCAAAAGTACTTGCTTCATGCGGTCATAGATGGGCTGCAACCAGTGCTGGGCGGCCATGATCCAGTTAGCCATGTTCTGCCGGGACACCTTTACGCCTCTTCGCTCCCACTGTTTCTCCTGACGGTAGAGGGGAACGGCCATAACGTACTTCTCTTCAATGACATGTGCTACTGCAGAAGGAGAAGCAATACTGCCCGGGAAAGCCCGGTTTGGTTTCGGTGCTTTGACCACAACGGGAATTGTGCCATCTCCGTGATTCTCGCAGTGGCGGCAGGCGTAAACATACTGCACATGCTTAGTAACGGAAAACTGGGCCGGCACCACGACCAGCTCTTTGGTAACCTCTTGGCCGATGATATGCCTTTCATGGCCGCAGGAACAGGTCAGCTCTTCCTCGGGAAGGCGGTATTCAACCACGGTCTCGGGCAGGCCTTCGAGGCTGACACCTTTCTTTTTCTTGCGCTTGGCACGCTGGTGGGCGGGCACCGTGATCAGCTCCGGCTCCGGAGCAAAGGGCTCTGCGTTTGATTCGGCTTCATTGAAAACGTCCTCAAAGAGCTGAAGCTGATCTTTGCTCGTCTTCTCGCTGGATCTGCCAAAGCGCTTGGCAGTCAGCAGGCGCAGTTGAGCCTCGAGGTACTCCAGTTTCTGGAGGGCCTTGGCCAACTCAGCTTCTGCTTTAAGTGCACGTTCTTGCCATGAGTATTCGGTTGAGTCTTGGGTTTTCGGTGT
>JAKOUW010000059.1 GCA_029782365.1 Chloroflexota bacterium | reverse complement strand
CAGACTCCAATTAGGCGGTATTTAGAGGAGTTCACTCTTCTTACCTTTGCTTTTTATCCATGGTATGGTAGGTTGGCTGACACCATTACACCCAGTAAATCCTACTGGTTTGACATTCTGTATTTTGTTTGCGTGTTTGCTGTAATCGATTACCGACACATTCGCTGGGAAAAGGTTATGCGCTTCGCACCGTTCATGCTGGTTTACTTTTGGAGTAGTGCCATTAATGGTGTGCCTCTGCTCATTTTCAAGGAGACACTGCGGCGTGTGGTTGGTCCATTTGGTATCATGCTTTTTGCCTCAGCTGTGGATTGGGACTACGCAAAACTTAGGAGGCTGATTATTTACATAACCATTAGTGGTTTGCTCATGGGTGGTGTGGCTGGTTACCAAGTGTTAACTAAGCAGGCTCCTCAGTCCGAGTGGTTGGATACGGAGCTTGATACCGATCGCACCATTATTAGGGTGTGGTCCATTTTCTCCATTCCCACGTACTACAGCATATTTGTGGACATTTCCATTTTGGTGGCACTGGGGCTTTTGCTCACCTCGGTTGATTGGATTGAACGTTTTGTTTGGGGATTAAGCTTTTTGGGCTTTTTGTTAGCCCAGCTGCTTACCTATGCTCGGGGCGGTTTGTTGGCTTCCGCTTTTGGGCTTTTTGTGGCGCTTGCAGTGGAAAGCCTTGTATGGGCTTGTCTGGCGGCTGTAGCGGCGGTCATAGGTGCTTTAACTGTTCCTCAGCTGCGTGATCGCCTGCTCACCGCATTCACCTGGGCTTATGTTCAGGAAAGTTCACAGCCTGGAGGTAGGATTTACCAGTGGGGCAGGGCATTGGAAAATGTGGGCATATTAGGCGGCTTCAAAGGTATCAGGCAGCTGTTTATTGGTACGGGTCCTGGCACCTTCGGTACCCAGTCTTCAATCAACTTGGGGCTTCATGGTGCCTTGCGCATTGACAGTGCTTACTACGCCATCATGGCCGAATACGGGTTTTTGGGTGTGGTGAGCTTCGTGTATTTTGTGGTAAGCACGCTACTGGAAGGATTAAAGAAGGTACTTAATACAGAGGATAAAAGGGTTAAACTACTGCTTGCTTGCGTGCTTGGTGCCGTTTCTGCTTGGGCTTTTCACGGTTTAACCGACAACGTCTTTGATTACTTTTATGTGCTTAGCTGGGTGTTCCCACTGGCTATGGTGTTTTAGAATATTACTAATGAATCTGGTTTTGACGGTCATGCACAAGGTTTTTGAAGCGGGATGATGCACTAGAAAGCATGCATGATCTTAAGCTTTCGGGAGCGTTCCTGGCTTGAGCTCAATAAGTAGGCAGGCACGCTCAATGACAGTAAAGTAGAGGGAGGAATACGGGACGTGAGGAATCAATCCTTAAGAGTGAAGATGACAGTTGTGATTGTGCTTGTGTTCTTAACAGTACTGGGTTTGGGGAGCATTGAAGCTTACCGCATCAGTGGTGACTTTGAAAACTTAGTTGGTCAGCAGCTAAAAACACAAACGGAATCAGATTCCAGAGCCATTTGGGATTTTTTGAACAACTACGGTAACTTGGCGTCTTATTTAGCAAATACTAATCAGGTTATCATGGCAGCTTCCACCGATGATGTTATGGTCCAGTCTGATGTGAGGATGCTTTTCGATGCTATAAGGAAGCAGTACCCAGACATCCTTAACGTGTATGCAGCTTCTGATACCGGTTTAGTCATCATGGAGCCCATGACGTCCCTGCCTCCTGACTACGATGCTACCAGCACGACGTGGTACCAAAGAGCCATGGCAAACCCCACGGATTTTGTTGTGGTAGAACCTTACAACGAGCCAGTAAACCAGACACAGGTGATCACAGTGGCAAAAGCCATTTACAGCATGGGCAATTATGTGGGGGTGGTGGGTATTGACATTGAAGCAGGTAAAATTGCTAGTCAAATGCTGGCGTTCACAAATAACATTTCCAAATACCTGCTTAACCGCGATGGCGTAATCATACTTTCTGGTAGCGGTGCATTTGTAAGTTCTGGTACGGATCTTTCCAAGGAAGCTTTTTGGAAAGACATGAAAAGTGCCGCCACAAAAGGAAACATGGTGAATTACACCTTTAAGGGTACACAGCGCATTGGTTTTGTAAAACAACTACCCAGTGGTTGGTATTTCCTAACTGCCATGCCAGCTTCTGTTATCAGCGCGCCCGTGAGGAGTGTCATAAATACTACCATTTTGGTGGGTTTGGGTGTACTTCTACTAACGGTCATTTTGGGCTACTTTGCCGTACAAAATGTGTTCTTGAAGCCTTTGATGGAACTGCGCGGTGCCATTGACGCCATTGCCGACGGTGATTTAACTGTTCGAGCACCTGTTAGAGGTAAAGACGAGCTAGGCCGCATGGCAGAAAGCGTGAACCACATGGTGGTAAGCCTGAATACGCTCACTGCGGCAGCTGCTCAAACGGCAGATCGGGTGAATGAATCGGCGGGCAGCTTAGCAGCTACTTCTCAGGAGACCAGTGCTTCTGTGGAAGAATTAACGGCGCAGAGTAATGAAATCGCTACGAATGCGGAAATGGCTTACCACGCCATTGAGGATTTTGCAGGCGGTGTGGACCAAGTCTCTAGCACCGCTCAAAGTATTGCTACCGATGCTCAGCTATTGGCTGCGGAGGTAAGCAATGTGAAGGGCAACGCACAGGAAGGCGCTCAAAGCTTAGAGCAGGTTGCAGAAGTGGTTGATATTGCTAACAAGAACACTGATAAGACCAGCGTTATCATGGAACAGTTGGCTAAGGATGCCAGCAGCATCAGTAACATTGTGGAAACAATTGAGCAAATTGCTGAGCAAACCAACCTGTTGGCTTTGAACGCTGCCATAGAGGCTGCTCGTGCCGGTGAAGCAGGACGCGGTTTTGCCGTAGTAGCTGACGAGATAAGGAAGCTGGCGGAAAAGAGTCAAGAGGCTACTCAGAGCATTGCTGACATACTTGGTGGCATTCAAAACAGGACAGCTGAAGCCAGCGGTTCTATGAAGAACACATTGAACGTGGTAAAGTCTGCCTACGAAAGGACTAAGCAA
>JAKOUW010000058.1 GCA_029782365.1 Chloroflexota bacterium | reverse complement strand
AGCAGGTGTACCAGATAGTCCGCAAGGGCAGTCTGTTGCAGTACAGCACCAGCAAAGTGGTCACGGTGGCCGGCAAGGAGCTACTGCTGTATGGGCGATTGGACGCTTTGCGGGCCGGCACTATCTACGACATCAAGTTCTCCCGCAGCTATGAGCGAGGCAAGTATTACAGCAGCACCCAACACCCAATGTACTTCGAGCTAGTGCCGGAGGCCCAGCGGTTTGTGTACGTGGTAAGCAATGGCAGCGAGGTATGGACAGAGGCTTACGACCGTAAGGACACGCCCAGCATTATCCCAATCATCGAGGACTTCCTCGCCTGGCTTGAAACCCAGAACCTCATGGCCGTGTATGAAGCGAAGTGGCAGACAAAATGAAAGGCCGTTTGGTTGATTTAACCTTTACCCTGAACGGCAAGCAACGTTTGGTAATCGAACTAGACGGTGACTTCCGCAAGAAGTTTGCCGAACTGAAGGAGCACCCGGTGCGGGTTGAGGTAAAACGGTGGCGGAAAAAGCGCAGTCTGGACGCTAATTCGTACTGCTGGGTTTTGCTAGACAAAATAGCCCAAGCCACCGGGGTTCCCAAAACGGAAGTCTACCGCCAGGCAATAAGGGAAATCGGCGGTGTGTCGGAAATAGTCTGCGTCCGCACCGAAGCTGTGGACAAGCTCCGCGAAGGCTGGGAAGCGCATGGCCTAGGCTGGCAGACGGACGTGATGCCCAGCAAAATCGAGGGCTGTACCAATGTGGTGTTATACTACGGCTCTAGTACCTACGACACAAAGCAGATGTCTGCTTTAATCGACAGCCTAGTCCAGGAGGCCCAGGCGCTAGGAATTGAAACCTTGCCTCCAGCGGAAATTGCGAGGTTGAACAGTCAATGGGAGGAGAGACAAGATGGCTAAGTGTGGAGAGTGCACGTACTACCGCCCTGTATCCGCATCCGCAGGTGCGGGATGGTGCCATTGTGATGCGATGCCGGTGGCGGTGGTAGCTGATAAAGAAGCATGTGAGGACTTTGAAAGGAGGACAAGCATGGACGAAAAACGCACCGAGGCTATAACCATCGAGTTGTGGAGATACACGGCATTGGTGAGGAAAGAGGAGAGGCTTGAGATCGCCCGAGCCATCCTTGACAAAGCCAACATCTACGACAGTGAGAGGTTGAAGTTGTTGAGAAGTGTCTTGTTGGGGGAAGAACCGTGTACTACACCCACGACTACCTAACCGCCAGGGGCATGGCCTCACAGGAGCGGGCGTGGCTGGAGCCGCGCCCCTCGCCCCGGGAAGTGGAGTGTGCTTACTGTGCTACGTTGCTCGATAAAGACGATGCGCACTGGGATGGCATACACGGTCCTTACTGCGATGACTGTTGGGAGGAGATGAACTGGGGGTGAGCATCCATGCTGTGTGTCTGCGGCCGGGGTATGATCCGCTGCTGGATACCATGGATAAGGAGCGGCGGCTGGGTCTGCACACACTGCGGCTACTGCGCTAGGCTTGACTACCGCACCGGACGTAAGCAAGTGTTGTGGCTGCCCCGGCGGTACGGAAGGACGAATGCACACAGTGCTGGAGGTGGACTGAGTGGACAAGCCGGTGCACTTATATAGTTTAGAGGAGCTAGAGAGGATTGGCGAGATGTATAGGGAGGTGAGGGCACCCAATGGCATGGATTGAATCACACCAGAGTTTATCTAGACACAGAAAGACACTAAAAACCGCCGGTCGTTTGTCGGTCGACCGAC
>JAKOUW010000056.1 GCA_029782365.1 Chloroflexota bacterium | reverse complement strand
GTTTCTGTTGTTTCTCCTGCTTCAAGCTCAATCTCCGGTTCTTCAATCTCCTTATCCAAGTCAATATACAGCCCGTAGGCATGGCGACAATTACAATGAAAGAGCCCGCCCGATTTCGCTTCTTCCAATGTCGGATAACCCGGTGTCTTACCCGTGATGCTTAACACTTTACCTTGCCACGGTTCACACAACGGGCAGGCTCCCCGGTGAGTGCTGACTTTCACCAAGTCATGCCCCTGCTCTACAAGCCGATTAGCTGTTCCCTGAAGATGCGCTTGCATGCAAACTGTCCGGGCATGCATTTCCGTATAGGTCCGCATATTCCACATCCGCCCGGACCTATCCTTAAATCCCGTTACTCCACGTTCTGCAAGCTGTTCCCTGAATCTCTTGGCTGCTTGCTTCCACGTATCGTAGCCTACTACTGTTCCTCTGACGTTTTCCAGTGCAAGTTCCCGGTATATATCGTTCACTTGCCGGCCGATTACCTGCACAACATCCTCAAACCTTTGAAATGCGTTCTCGGCCAGCACCTGCGCCGCTTGCTGGTGTATCGCTCCGAAGGCTGCTGATATCGAAATGCCGGCATCTTTCAGTATTGCATCGGCGCCATATAGCCCCTGAGAATACACCCGTGGAATTGCTTCACTACACCAAGTTCTATTCCCCTCTCGGAGCTGCTGCAGGATGGCTTCAATGTTCTTTTTCATCTGCGCCAGGTATTCTGTTTTATTGCCCCGAAGCAATGCCCTGTTCAAGCGATCCAGTATTTCCCGTTCTGCCTGCTCATAGAATTTGACAAGCCGCTCTATTTCGGCATCGCTGAACCTCCTGACATCTGCCATTATTCTTCACCTTCGCCCTTCGGTAGTTCTCTGCATCTTTATCTAAAAATATGTTCCAGCAATCTCTTGTAGCCCTCGCGCACGGCAAGTTCTTTATCATAGACCCATTCTTCCTGCGTTAGCTTTCGTGCGTCTTTTATCTCAGGATATTCGGCCAGTAATGCCTCCAACCTTCGCTTCCCTAAACCCGATACACTTTTGTTAGAATCTCCATAATAGGCCCTTTCGTCCCAGTAGGGAACCAGTCTCCCTTTGTGCTTCACGTATATCCTACACTGGTCCGGATCGATGGCTATGATGTCTTTTGTGTTAAGCCCTTCTCTTTCCAGTCGGCTTATTGCCCATCGTGCCAAACTCTTTCTTTTAGTTCGCTCATCGAGCTTTCTTCTTGTCCTAGGCTTTTGCTCCCGCCCGTGTTTCCCCTTAAACCACAGTTGAATCGTTATTTTTTCCTTGCTTTCGCCCACCGTCTATTCCTCCCGCAATAGATTGTTCTCCCTGTATTATTATATCATATCCGTCTTGGCAGGGACGGGAGAAGTCCTTTTTGCCCCCGGAAGGCTATCCAAGACGGATATTAACTATTTATTGTTCTTCCTCCGCCGGCGGTAGAGTGATAGGCGGCAGTTCGGTGGCTCCCTGCCCAGCCTGTTCGCCCCTAATGCGGTCTATTTCCTCCTGTAGTGCCTGCCCCTCCAGTCCATATAATCTGCGCAATGAGCTTTCAAGACTTGTCAGCCCGGCGGTATACCTCTGGACTTCATTCTGTGTGAGTTCCTGCTCATCATCCGGTAGGCCATCCTTCCAATCGATGTGGATATCCTCTAGCACCACAGCTCCAGACATGCCCTGTGCCTTTTCCAGTGCCGACGCTAACCAAAGGACTTCTTTTAGTGCAGGGTCAAAGCGCATGCGTATACGGTTTACTTTCGCCAACGGCGCCATCATTAGCCGCCTTAGTGCTGTGCCTGATTCGGCAAGCCCCGCCTTGAGCTGTCCGAAAGCCGCAGCGCTGGTTTCGGAGAGAACATATAGCTGCTCCATGAGCAAATCAATCTGCTTGAACGCCGCTTCCAATTGGCCGTCCCATGTGACGTATCCTGGTGGGTTTTCTTCAGGACCGACAGGGAAGTATTTACCGCCTCCTTTGAACATCCATTGACCTGTTGCTGCGTCATGCTCCAGTGCCGTATCCGGCCCATACATATTCGGGTCTGCATGCTTATCAAGTATGCGGCTTATCTGCGCTATCCGAATTTCAAGCTCCTGGATGATGCTGTCCAAGTCGGAATAATCGTCCAATCCCGTTACCCGGTCGGTTGTCAGGACGTTGTTTGCCGGCACAACCAGAAATTCATCAACGCCGGTATTTGCCTCT
>JAKOUW010000049.1 GCA_029782365.1 Chloroflexota bacterium | reverse complement strand
CATGTCAAACCCCATTGCCCTGCGCGCTACCGCCCTGCCGATGTTTCCAAAGCCAATGATGCCAAGCGTTGCGTGATAGACGTCCGTGCCCAAAAGAAGCATAGGCTTCCATCCCTTAAACTTTCCCTGGCGCAAGAATTTATCGCCTTCCACGACTCTGCGGGCTGTCGCCAAAAGCAGAGCCCACGCCAGATCGGCCGTAGTATCCGTGAGCACGCCGGGCGTGTTAGTCACCATGATACCGCGCTTTGTGGCTGCATCAACGTCGATATTGTCAAATCCGACGGCATAATTGGCAATGATCTTAAGCTGCGGGCCTGCCGCGTCCATCACTTCGCCATCGATTTTATCGGCAAGCAGGCATACGATGGCATTCACTCCATTGACTTCCTTTAAAAGCACATCTCTCGGGAAAACCCCTTCGTAGTCGAACACCTTGACATCACAATGCTCCTCCAACATGCGCAACCCTTCTTCCGGGATGCGACTTGTCGCCAAAACCTTTGGCATTTTTCTCATCATTAACTATTCCTCTCCTTTGGACTCCATCACAAGGGCCGTTAAAAGCGCCACACCTTTTTTTAGCACCTCATCGTTGGTCTTAAACGTTGGGTTATGGTGTTCGGCATCGGTGCCTTTTTGAGAATCTGCCATCCCTAAGAAAAAGATGACTCCCGGTACTTTCTGTTGATAGAAGCTAAAATCCTCTGAACCCATCACTATGGGCATTTCTGTCAGGGATTGATCGCCAAACATGGCTGATGCAACTTTTTTCAAGGTCTCAACCATGTCAGGGTCGTTTACGGTGACAGGATAGACGGGAATAAAGTTGGTTTTAACTTCACACCTCAAAGCGCTACCTATTCCCTTTGCGATTCGTTCTATACTTCCGGGCAATTCGTCACGCACAATTGAATTAGTCGTGCGAATGTTGCCTTGAATTAGCGCTTTTTCGGGAATGACGTTGGGGGCGCTTCCGCTCTCCAGCCTGCCGATGCTTAAGACCGCCGTTTCTTGCGGGTCCAGCTCTCGGCTTATTATAGTCTGTAGCGACAATACTATACTTGCCGCCGCTATGGTAGGATCTATCGCTTCGTGGGGCCTTGAACCGTGACCTCCTTTACCCTTTATCTCTACCCCCCATATGTCTGCGGAGGCCATAGTTGGACCGGATCTGTAGCCAATTTTACCCGCCGGAAGCGAACTCCACACGTGAAGGCCCCAAATGGCTTCCACACCGTCCAAAGCGCCTTCCTCGATAAGCTGGCGAGCGCCAGACCGAACGCCTGACTCTTCTGCCGGTTGGAAGATCAAGCGCACTTTACAGGGAAGTTTATCTTTTAACAAAGCAAGCATGTGGGCAACCCCTAAAAGTATCGCCGCGTGAGCGTCGTGTCCGCAAGCGTGCATGACGCCTTTATTTATGGACCTCCAAGGCACGTCTGCCTC
>JAKOUW010000034.1 GCA_029782365.1 Chloroflexota bacterium | reverse complement strand
AATATCGCACGAAATAAAGACCTTCATGTAATCTCTCCCTTCGCTATGCGTTTCTGATTTACGATACCTTCTGTTCTTTACTCATAAGCAGTGTCACTGCAAATATTGCCAGAGCGAATCCGAGCTGGACAAGCATGCTGCCGAAGACAGGACGTAGATAGTCCCCAAAAGTCGCGGAAAGCTCGCTGATGCCGTTGTTTGCCAGGACGTACCAGTATGACGGCAGGAACTTGGCAACAGCCAGCACAGACTTGCTCATGATTGATTGAGGCACGAATACTCCTCCCAGGAGACTCATGCCAAGGGCGATCACGTTCGTCGCTCCCATTTGTGCACCGGTGCTCTTTACGAAGCTGCCAATGAGAAAACCAATGGACGTACATACAACAGCAAACACCAGTGTATTCAGGAGGTACAGGCCGGTGAGATCCGAAGACAGCAGGGTATCGCTGTGCAAGACGAAACTGCCGAGAACCAGCATCCCCCAGCAACCCAGTGCAAACACTCCATGACCTGCTGCAAGCTGCAGATTCATGCTCCTTTTGGGCAGAGGGGCGCAGAGGTTCCTCATATACAGATCCTTTTCGTTGAAGGTGATCATGACCGAGCTTACGCCTGTTATAATCATGGCAAGCAAAGCGTACGCACAATACTGGTAGTAATAAGATTCAGGCGGCGGGCTGCCATCGTTGCCAGCACCTGAAGACATAATTGTCACGGGTATGTCTGAAGATAAGTCAGCCATAGCAGCTGAAACCAAGCTTGCCTCGTCCTCTTCACCGCCGTACAGCCTATGGAGCCTTACCGCGTTAAAGAATCTATCAATACTCATGTCCACGTAGTGGCTGCTGGTGGAATCAGGCACGATCACCTTTTGAATCGCGGTATCCTCCCCTGCCGTAAAGGCATCTGAAAAGCCGGGCGGGATGATTGCTATATACTCCACCTTGCGGTAGAAAAGCGCATCCTGAAGCTTTTCCTCGTCATCAGGATACAGTATCACTCTGGCGGTCTTACCGAGATAATCGACTAAGCCCCGCGCAAGCTGACTGTCACCGTCCCTGTTAATCACAGCAATAGGAGTCTTCGTCGGCTCAAACTTATCCGCTGCCGTCTTCGGCGCAATGGAGGAGAAGAGTATTGCAAGGCCCATGAAGATGCCGAGGCTGATCGCCAAAAATGTGGCGGAGCCGCGCATAACCTTGAAGTAAGCCTTAAAGACTTGCATACCTCTCCCTCCTTAGATGCACAAAACTTATCCCGCACATAACGGCCGAAATCAAAAACAGCATCCCGATGTTTATAAAAAACCGCCTGTGAGTATCAAACACATACAGGCTGTAGAACGCATCCGATATCAGAGCCGCCGGATTGATATAGGCAAGGACAGGCGCATTTCGCGCCACAACCTCCTTCATGTCGATCCACATCAAGCCTGCCAGGAAGCTCATGAGCATGCTGTGCCCGATGAGGATTCCCGTCTTTGCAGACTCGGAGGTCGTGATAACAGTCCCGATGAAGTTCCCGAAGGAGACACCTGCGACGCATCCTGCCACACATGTCAACAGCACGTAGCCTATTTGGCTTCCGAAGCTGATTCTGAGTACGAATGCCAGGTACGCAATGAGAACCAGCACCTCAAGAAAACTGATTGCGAAGGCTGCCAAAGAATCAGATAATACCACATACAGCTTGTGCGTAGGTGCAACACTCCGCCTTGCACCTTGCGGGGATTGATCAGCCTGAACGTCTATGGTGTTTCGCAACCCCCAGAACGCGCTGTACAGGCAAGCCATTGCAATCAGCGCATAGAAGTGGCCAAGCATTGTGTCAGGTACAGCATCTGAAAAGGATATTTGCTGAGTGTAGGTCTTTCGGTCCTGTATGTCTCCGATCAGCTGCCAGACGGCGCCCGGGTTCTTCGAGATTATGCTTGAGACGGTGTTAACCGTATGTACATACTCCTCCAAAATCGATTTGAGTATGCTTTGATTGAGTCCGGACTGTTTCACCGTGAGCCCTATCTCATCTCCGACAGTGATTATCCCTGCTACACTGCCTTCTTCCAGCAACCTGCCTGCCTCGTCCTCATCTGCCAAGGTCAAGTCAAGCAGTTGATTTTTG
>JAKOUW010000016.1 GCA_029782365.1 Chloroflexota bacterium | reverse complement strand
ACCGGGATAGGGATAACGGAAGAAGACCAGAAGCGGTTGTTCCAGCCTTTCACGCAGTTGGACAGCTCGTTAGCGCGGCAGCAATCGGGGACGGGGTTGGGGCTGACGCTGGTGCAGAGGATGGCGGATCTGCATGGGGGAAGTGTGGTAGTGGAAAGCGAGCCTGGCAAAGGCAGCCGCTTCTCTGTCATCTTGCCGTGGGTTAGATCTTTTGAAATGGTATCCGATAATCAATTTGAGAAGCAAACTGCCGGAGAGGCAGCTGATGATTTCCATAATTTGCACAAAGACTTCATCATCCTTTTGGTGGATGACAATGAGCTCAATATTTCGACCTATTCTGATTATTTACAGGCAAAAGGCTATCCAGTATTCAATGCCCTGAACGGGATACAGGCAATTGCCTTAGCTATGCAGTATCAACCAGATTTGATCCTGATGGATATTCAAATGCCCGGCCTCTCTGGCATTGAAGTTGTTAACAAGCTCAAGGCAATGGATGACGACCGCCTGGCTGGTATCCCAATCGTGGCTCTTACGGCATTGGCGATGGCTGGCGATAGAGAACGATGCCTGGAAGCAGGCATTGATGACTATCTAAGCAAACCGGTCAGTTTCCGTTCACTCATGCAAACAATCGAAAAATACGAGCAAAGAAAAGTTTCCCAACAACAAGTTGTATAGAGAGCAATTTATCTACAAAATCGGATTAATCATTCGTTTAAAAAATGATCATGATTTTTGGTTTCTATCTTCCACAATCCGGAGGTCATTGAATGCCGCAGCCTTGTATTTTAGTCATCGACGATGAGCCAGCAGTTTTTGAGAGCCTGGAGGCTCTCCTGGCAGCGGAAGGATATAATTTGCAATTTGCTCGTAATGGGTCAGAGGGCGTATCATTGGCGACTTCGTTGTTTCCCGATGTCATTTTATTGGATCTGATGATGCCGGGTATGGATGGTTTCGAAGTATGTCATTTGCTGCGCTCGCAAGACCGCCTGGCAGAGGTTCCGATTTTAATGATTACAGCCTTCGACGACCGTGAAATGAAGCTGAAGGGTTTGAATGCTGGAGCAGATGATTTCTTGTCAAAGCCTATCGACCGGCTTGAACTGCGCGCTCGTCTGCGCACAATTATTCGGTTAGATCGCTACCGGAAGCTGAATCTCGAACGAGCACGCCTGGAAAGCGCCCTGAAAGCGTTGGAAACCAGTCACGGGAAGCTGCAACAAGCATATGACGAAACGATCTATGGATGGTCGCGAGCGATGGACCTGCGTGACCGCGAAACGGAAGGGCACAGCCAGCGTGTCACCGAAATGAGCCTTGAGTTAGCGCAAGAAATGGGTGTGGATGAGGCGGCGCAGGTAAATATTCGGCGCGGCTCGCTCTTACATGATATGGGTAAGCTTGGAATTCCAGATGCTATCCTGCATAAACCCGATGTTTTAACCCCGGAAGAGTGGGAAATAATGAAAAAGCATCCTACCTATGCTTATGAGATGTTGAAGGATATTGAATATTTGCGCCCAGCGATTGAAATCCCATATTGTCACCACGAAAAGTGGAATGGAACTGGTTATCCTCGCGGCCTCAAAGGCGATGAAATTCCCCAATCTGCCCGGATATTCATGATTGCTGATGTTTGGGATGCGATCATATCCAACCGACCTTACCGCCCAGCGCGTTCTAAGGAATACGCTTTGCATTATATTAAATCTCAAGTCGGCCTGCATCTTGATCCAGAGGTTGTGCAGGTTTTTCTCAGGCTGTTCGGTTCGATCTAATGATGGTCCGAGAAATGTCTTTGCAGCTCAATTATGGCCAGCGATATCCTTAGCTAGTTTTGAATGTGCTGGTTTTAGCCGTTTTGTTGAAGAACGGGTTGGATGATTTCAAGAAATTTTTCAACCACATAAGGTTCGAAATGCTTGCCTGAGCAAGCGATAATATACTCGAGCGCTTCCTGGCTAGTCCAGGCAGGACGGTATGGGCGATCTGAGGTTAATGCATCCCAAACATCAACCACCGCAAATAAACGCGCCGACAATGGTATTTCTTCTCCTTTCAGACCCCCTGGGTAACCGCTGCCATCCCAGCGTTCATGATGGCGATAAGGGATATCGAGGGATGGCTGCAAGTATTCCACTCCCGATAACATTTGATGAGCATAAACAGGATGCCTCCGCATGATCACCCATTCCTCGGCTGTAAGGGCATCGGGTTTTAGTAAAATGCGGTCAGGAACACCCAATTTGCCGATGTCATGCAGCAAAGCGCCGTAGCGAATGTGGATGAGATCTTTGCCGGTGATACCCATTTTTTCGGCCAACTGGACTGTCATTTTCGTGACTCTCAACGTATGGCCTTCCGTCTCTTTGTCGCGCAAATCCATCGCTCGCGACCAACCCTCGATTGTCGATTCGTACGCCTGGTTCAAATCGAGCAGGGAATTTTCCAGGCCTTCAAACAGGCGGGCATTTTCAATTGCCGCGGCTGCCTGGTGAGCAAAGGCTTGAGCCAGAGCCGCTTCTTCTTGAGAGTAAGCCGCCGGAACCCGACTGTCCAGGGTGATAAAGCCGATGATGTTTTCTCGCCAAATCAGAGGAACGCTCAACCAGCCGCGCGTGTACGATGTATTGCCCCACATTTTGAACCGAGGATCTTTTTGTGCATCAGCCAGGATGACAGGTTTGCTGCTCAAAGCCATTTCCTGGAATAGCGCATCGTCCGCAGGGAAGGATTGTGAGAGTAATTCTTCTGCTTCCTCGATACCCTCCACCACGCGAATATACAGGAATTCTCCTTCTCGCAAGAATACCGCCGCGCTGTCGTAGGGAACCACCTGCTTTAGCGATTTGAGCATCGATTCCAAAACTTGATCAAGGTCTAAGGAGGTGGATAATGCCGCAGTAGCCTGGCGCAAAGTCTCTGCCTCTTGGCGGCGTTTCCGTTCGGACTCGAACAGGCGAATCCTCTCAATGGCGATGCCTGTTTGTCCCGCGATGGTGGTCAACAGCCGTTCATCGTTTTCTGTGAAGTGATTTTCCAGGCTGCTTTCCGTGTTGATCACGCCCAGTATTTTTTCACCGACCTTTATCGGCACACATAATTCAGATTGAATGCTGTGGGTCACTTCATAGTATTTGGGATTAGTTTTGACGTTTCCAAGGCGAATCGGTTTCCCAGTTAACACCACCTCTCCAGACAGGCAGTCGTCCACACCGACCTTGCGAGGAATGGCGACATCAATCCCTCGGTAGCTGGGATGAGGAGTCAGGAATTCTAGAGTTTCATCAAGAATTAGAAAACCAAAATTCTCCGGATAAAAAGAAGCACTAATCTCAGTGGTGATAAATGAAATCAGACCGTCGATTGAATCGGCTTGAATGCCAGCTCGAGCAATTTCGTGTAAAGAGATGAGTTCTTTCAATTGGTGCTGCAGAGCTTGTTCGGCAAATTTGCGCTCAGTGACATCTTCGATCACCGTCAGCAGTTTTTGAATTTCGCCAGTTTGATCTCTTTCGAATACATAATATCGGTGGAGATACCATCTCCAATCCTCATTCACATTTTTGCGCCGAATTTCGATTTCTCTTACCTCGCCATCTTGCAAGGATTTGAGCTGCTGCATAAAATCGACTCGCCGCTGCCGGTCGTCAGGATGAACCATCGCCCAAAGTTCCAGGTCGCTCAGGTTGTTGAACTTCGCGCGGTTCGATCCGCTGTACACGGAGTTCAACTCGTTATCAAATTCCATCTGCCGGGTTTTAATATTGTAAACACCGATACCCAGCGGCACAGCCCTGAGAACATTATCCAAAAAAGTCTGCGTCGAACGCAATGACTGTTCAGCTTGTTTGCGTTCGTTTAATTCGTGTTGGAGGTTGTCTAACAGGCGGGCATTTTCAACAGCAATGGCAGCCTGATCGGCAAATAGGCTGACCAGGCGTACTTGATCTGGTGTATAGGATCCCGTTTTCGCATCATCTGTTACGTTAATGACGCCGATAACATTCTCTTTCACCTTGAGCGGCGCCCCCAATACACGGCGAAACGGAGAGTCCTTGTAGATGTCAGCTTGTCCATTCCAGGTTTTATAATCTGACACCATCATGACTTCGCCAGATTGAGCTACCCGCCCAGACAAACCTTCCCCGAGTTTGAGCCTGGCCCCTAACATTTCGCCGGGTAAATTATGAGCTACAACCAGCTCCAACGATTTCTCATCGTTTCGAAGGAGATACAACCCACCCATGGATGCATTCACCAGGTTAGTCGCCTGTTCGACAATGGTTTGTAAAAGCGAGAATAAATCGGCCTGGGCGTTGATCTTAAGGGACGTATGGTACAGGGCTTCCAATTCTTGCGCACGATTCTTCAAGGCAGTTTCATTTTGTAGTTGCTCTGTGATGTCGTGGGCGATTCCAAAAATGCGTTCTGCATTTATAGGTAACATCGTCATGGATGCTGTGCGTATATTATCGTCGGGTTGTAAATAATTGACATTGCCCAGGGCGGTTGGCTTGTCACAGTATTCTGCAATTCGCAGCCATTCCGCGGCGCTTTCTGGAGTTACGCTTTGGACTGTCAGGCTTCTTAAAGCCTCGATAGAACGACCGGTCAGACTTTCGGCTGACTGGTTGGCATCTAAATATTGGCCAGTTTTACGGTCAATAATAAATATGGCGTCCCGGGAGCGTTCGAAAAGGAGGCGGAGTTGTTCTTCGCTTTCGCGCAAGGCCTGCTCAGCATGGCGTTGATGCTGCCGCACTTTGGTGTCACGAATTTCTCGCCGCAGCGCCTCGGCCAGGCGGTTCAATTTTCCTTTGACGAAATAATCGTGAGCGCCGGCTCGCATAAGATCGACCGCGGTCTCTTCCCCAATTGCCCCGGAGACAACAACAAAAGGTACATCCAAACCGGTTTTTTTGAGAATTTCGAGCGCTTTTGGAGCGCTAAAACTGGGTAAGTTGTAATCCGATACAATGGCATCCCAGGTTTTGCTTTTTAATGCCTGCTCAAAAGCTGGCGCAGTTAATACCTGCTCATATTCAAGATCCATACCTGAGCGGCGCAACTCGCGAATCAGGAAGAAGGCATCATCTTCATCGTCTTCGACCAGTAAAAGCCTGATCGGATCATTCATTCAAAATAATCCATACCCGGGTTTCTTCTCCAATTTGTATTATAAAACTGTTCACTGAAAAGCTGGTAATGTGCCATTTCTCCGCCGCAGCATCACCTGCTGAGCCAGGTCGTACATGCAATAGACCAGCACAGCCAGCATAAGCAGACTGTCAGTCGATAAGGAAAGGAAGGTGCGGCCGAATAAATAGTTGTTATACGTCGCCAGGGCAGCGATTTGCAGTATCACCGGAACAAACGCCAGGCGCGGCCGATAAAAAGCCGCCAACAAGAAAAAGACTTCAGCCGGGTAAAAATAGCGCTCATGCATTTTCGGAAGGATATAAGGCACGAACAACAGGCAAACCGCTGCCAGATTGATCAATAAACCATCATCGAGAGGTGGATTGAGTTTATAAAGCGCGTAAACCACAGCCAAAACCAGCATAAAAGCTACCAGGACGCCGGCGGAGTTGAATAAATAATTTACTGTTGGGTCAACCAAAGCGTAAAACGTAGGCGCATTCAAAGAGAGATCCGAAAAGGCGCCAACCTGGTTGTAATATAACAGGAGCAGTTCATCGATAGGCCGGCCAAGAGCCCAGGCAGGCAGAAGTGTGAGAATGTAGATGAAAATGGGGATAAACAGTGAGCGCAAAGACAGGTTGCGCCTTAAAATCAAGATCAACAAAAACGGAGCTATAAAAATTGCCTGGAATTTGATGGATAATGCCAGGCCGAACATCGTCATCGCCCAGAACTCTTTTTTGCGAAGTAAAAAATAGAACGCTGCGAGCATGAAGGAGGTAAATATCCCGTCAATTTGCCCCCACATAGCTGAATTGATGAAGACTGTGGGCAGCAATAAGAACAATACCATCGAAAGCACAGCGACTGTTTTATTGGGGTACTTGAGATGAACGATTTTGCCGAACCAATAAGCTGCGAAAAAGTCAAACGGGATCGCAACCAGTTTGATCGCCACCAAATTGCTCAGGTGAAGCACATAATGGTTCAGGTAGTAAGCGGTGGTGAGCATATACAGGTAAAGCGGAGGATATCCAGAGAATGCATGTCCCAGGGCCGGAATGCCACCCTGGCTTTCGATATATTCATACCAGGGAATGAAACCTGTGACTGCATCGCCGGTTACAAAGCCGCGCAGCAGAAGGCGCAAGACGAATGCCGCTGCCAGGCCAACTGCCAAGAAGATCAAGTCATCCCGGTTCCGGAAGGTGGTAATCATTTTTTTTATCATAAATCGTCCCACGCTGTTGAATTGATTCTACCTATTATAAGCGTTTTGTTTAAGTGTGGAAAAGTTACCAAGAAACCAAGCTAGAATAGGGGAAATCATACTTGCTTGTCCAATAACTCGTTCATGACGAGATGCGAGTGCAGTCGTTCAATCGAAGATGAGTCTTTTCGGTGAAACCTTAAAATAACCTTGTTTTGAGTTGACAATTCTCATCGAATGTAATAATATTAAAATTATGAGAGATCTCTTAGCTCTCATTTAGCAGCTCGAATTATCGGAAAAATCCACATGTTCCATAGACACTTTTCCCTTTTCGATGCGTTAAACATATAGCGGCGATTATTCGACTTATGTCGAAAGGGCGGAGCTTGTAAAAGAGTCGTTAGAGCTGAGAGTTAAGTGGGTTTATTGGTGCTCTCCCTGTTGTGGGGTATACTTCTAAGTAACAATTTATTGGTATTCGTGCGGATCATTGTGGAACCCTATCCCCGGGTGTGGTGTTCAGGGGAATTGCTTTAAGTGCAAAGGGACTTATCTATGACCGATGAATCAAAAGGCGCGCAACAACTTGGATTATCGATTGATATTCGCGAGTATTTCTTGCTGTATTGGCACTGGATATGGCTGATTGTGGGTATCGGTTTTATCGTTGGATTGGCAACGTATTACATATCTACTCAAACGACCTCAATTTACAGCGCTTCCACATTGCTGTTGGTCAGTGAACCACCAGCTTCGCGTATGATTGACACAAGCCAATCGTCAATCGTTCCTAGTGGTTATATGGCCCAGACCTACAGCCAGATGCTCACTAATCTGCCTGTTCTACAAGACGTTGTTGACCGGCTTAAAATCCAGATCAGTCCGTTGAAATTAAAATCTCAAATCAGTATCAATCTGATTCAGGAAACTCAGTTAATTCGTGTGACAGTAAAAGATACGGACCCGGCCAGGGCGGCCAATATCGCCAACATGTTGGGAACAGTGTTTGCTGAACGCATTCAGAATTTGCAGGATCTGCGGTTCGCACAATCGAAAGATAATCTCAGCAAACAATTGACCGAAATGGAGACTCAGCTGCAAGAAGTTGCGACTCAGTTAATTTCGGCTGTCGATCAGGAAGAGAAAGATCGTCTAACTACTCGCCAGACACAATATCGACAAATCTATGCAACCCTGGTTTCAAGCTTCGAGCAATTGCGTATGGCTGAAGCTCAGGCCGTCACGATTGTTGTTCAGGTCGATCCTGCAGTTGTGGCCAATACGCCGGTAAACCCGGTTGAGCCTCAATACATTGTTCTGGCAGCATTGATTGGTATGCTTCTTACTGCTGGTGTGTTAACAGTTGTTAATTTGCTGGATGACAGTGTACGCGACCCGGAAAGCCTCGTTAACCTGTTGAACCTCCCTATTCTGGGCGTGATTTCACATTACAAAACAGCCGAATCGACTCTTATTGTGCGTGACGATCCTCAGTCAACCGTTGCAGAAGCCTATCGTATCCTGCGGACGAATGTGCAATATGCCAACCGCCCGAAACATACAATTTTAGTAACCAGCCCGACTCCGACAACGGGCAAAACGACAGTAACTGCAAACCTGGCGGTTGCCTTTTCCCGCCAAGGCATGCGCACAGCGCTGGTGGATGCTGATATGCGCTGGCCGCGCCTCCACCAATCGATTAATGGCCACAATCGCACCGGTCTCTCGAATTGTTATGACCAGACTGATCTGAACCTGGATGGAATTCTTCAACAGGCCGTTCAAAAAGATCTCAGTTTACTGACGGCCGGGCCCGTGCCACGTGATCCTGCTGAGATGTTAGCTTCCAAACGCACGGCACAAATCATCGCTGTACTAGAAATGCAGAATGATATTGTCCTGATCGACAGCCCAGCTTTCCTGACGGTAACTGATGCGGCTGTGCTAGCTCCATTGGTGGACGGGATTTTGATCGTGGTTCGTGCTGGACGCACAAAACTCAATGCAGTTCGGCGGATGGCTGAAGCCTTAGACCGTCAGGGGAAGAAACTCTTAGGTTTTGTGATTAACGATGTTAATTTTAAGGATGCTCGTTATCGCTATTATTTCCGTAACTACTACTTCGGTGAACATCAAAAGAAACAGGAAAACAAACGTAATCGATTTAGCAAGAAAAATCTCCCTTTCGCCGAGGATAAGAAAGCGACAATCAATTGAACTAATGATCAAAGCTTCAGGTTGTCATCAATGTCTTATTGAAGGCAAGAAGAGCCTGGGAAGCAGTGTAACTGGGTTGCTCTCATCTGCGCCGATATCGGGTAATTTGCCTCGAATATCGAGGAAGTAGTCGGTGGATGTATCGGATAGTTGGATTCCTCGATCAATCGCTGCTGAAGTTGGTAAAAGACGGAAATAGGCTGCGGTGAGTTCTCCGGGAGCGAGGTTCCCGGTTTTTGCAAGTTTGGGATCGCCAATGATCATACCGGCTCCTACCATATCTGATGGCGGCGTTTTTGACCATAAGTTATTTTCAAAAATTACCCCCGACCCATCATTCACGCCGATCAGATTATCATCCTCTTGAAGTATCAGGTTATTAATGAAGCGAATATTTGTTCCCGAACCGGAGTAAATTTTCACATTGATATTTTCGTGTGATCCACCAGAATTCACGAAAGTATTATAGGCGAACAAATTATCCGAACTCACGTTTGGCACAAAAGCAATATTATCTCCACACCTTAAAATCAAATTATTCAAGAAAGTGTTGTTTGAGGAAGGAAAACGTTGACCAGCTTCACCCAACGGGATTGGAACTCCCTTTTCATCGCCCACATAAATACCAATTTGCCTCGTGTAAACATCAATTGGATTGCCCCGTGTGCAGTACAACAAATTTCTTTGTGTGATCGAATATTTTGTATCAGAAACATAAATATTAATCTGGTTGTTATAAGAAATATTGTCTTCGATCGTTGTGTGGAGGGCCTCGAATGAGGAAATGCCTTCCCCCCAATTGTTCCAAACGGTGGTTTTCCGAATCGTGCAGTAATCTGGATACCGAGCGCAACTTACCCCACTGGCCCAGGCAGTTGGCAGGGTTCCATTTTCGTTCATCACAGAGTTATACCAGATGCGACTGTTCTGGATTACATCATAATTGCCGCTCAATAGAACGCCGCTCCCCCAATTGTGATGAGCAAAAATATTATCGAGTGTAACGTGAGCTCCACGAACAGTTATCCCAGCTCCTTTTGAATATTGAACGGTTAAATTGCTGACATTGATCCAACTGCCATTAATTCCAAAAAGAGGGGATCCATCTGTTAAGTTTATGTTCGTTCCATCAAATATCACTTCTTCGTTGTTGTAATTGCTGATCACGATTGGTTGGTTCTGAAGCCCGTTGACGTCGACATAAAAATGCTCCCGATAAGTTCCGCCCATCATATAAAGGGTGTCGCCGGCATGAAGTTGGCTAACGGCATATGTCAAAGTTTTCCAAGGAGAATTGAGCGTGCCTGGATTGGTATCCAACCCATTGGGGCCAACATAATAAGCCGGAGCAGTCGATATATCAGTAGGACTTATTGTGGGCGTAATTGGAACAACTTCTGTCGATAGTGAATGGTTTTCTAGAGTCGACGGATTTGTGGGAGTATGATTAATCGCGACATTGGTGTTTTGTGCTGAGACCGAAGTGGGTTGCTGCAGGCAGCCAGATAAGGCCAAAGCAAGTGTGAGGAAAATCTTAAGTGCAGTCCACCCATTATACCGCTTGATATTTTTTGACGAATTCACCATATATTAGATTATCCTTCAAATGTTTTTAACAAAAGCAATCCCTGGCAGCCAAAACCACCAGGGACATCTATGCTAAAACTTTTAGAGGAGGTCCGGCTGCCGCACAGCGAAGGATTCGCTCTTTTTGCCATTATTACCGTGCAACAGATTTGCCGTTTCTTCGATATTTATGATTTTCATCATGTTACCATGCAATCTTTCCCTGACTCTTTTCAAAATTGATAGATTGTTGTAGGAAGTATAAAACTTGGCGATGATTCTGATAACTTTGAGAGATAACCATGGCTGAAGATTGGGATCTAATCATTCAACCCCAAAGAAATGTATTTAATTTGCATTTGATAGAGCTTTGGCGCTACCGAGATCTTGTATCACTTTTTGTGAAACGTGATTTCATATCTGTATATAAACAAACGATCCTTGGACCAATTTGGTATTTAATCCAGCCTCTGCTTACCACAATCACATTCACTGTCATCTTTGGAAATATCGCCAAGCTTCCGACCGATGGTTTGCCCCAATTCTTATTCTATATGTCTGGCTCGATTCTCTGGACCTATTTTTCCGAATGTTTGGTCAAAACGTCAAACACATTTGTCAATAATTCGCAACTCTTTGGCAAAGTGTACTTTCCTCGCCTGGCTGTACCAGTATCTATCTTATTCTCAAATTTGATTGCGTTTGCCATTCAATTTGTTTTTTTTATGTCTTTTGTAGTTTATTATGCATTCAACGGTGTTGCCATCCAGGTGAATGTATTTATCTTGATTTTTCCAATCTTAATACTGATGATGGCCGGATTGGGGCTGGGTTTTGGAATTTTGATTTCCTCGCTTACAACGAAATACCGTGACCTAAGATTCTTAGTGCAATTTGGTGTACAACTCCTCATGTACGCTACTCCGGTGATTTATCCAGTTTCGTCAATACCACCACAATTCCAATGGGCAATTCAGCTCAATCCAATGACTTCAATTGTAGAAACATTCCGGTATGCATTTCTTGGGGCAGGCTCATTCAACATCTCTGGGCTGGTATATAGTTTTGGATTTATGGTCGTCATCGTCGGGATCGGTGCGATCATGTTCAACCGAGTTGAAGCCACCTTTATGGATACAGTATGAGTGATTGCATTATCCAAATTGAAAATCTTAGCAAAGCCTACCGTTTAGGCCAGATTGGCAGCGGAACGCTCACTTATGATCTTCAAGCATGGTGGGCCAAGATGCAAGGCAAGCCAAACCCACTTCTTAAGGTCGGACAGATTGATCATGGAAATCGAGATGGGGAAATCATCTGGGCGCTTAGAGACGTTAGCTTTTCTGTAAAACAGGGCCAGGTGCTTGGAATTATTGGGCGCAATGGAGCTGGAAAGAGCACTCTTCTAAAAATCCTTTCGCGAGTTACAGCCCCCACTCATGGGAAAGTTAAGGTAAAAGGGCGAATTGCCAGCTTGCTGGAGGTAGGCACAGGTTTTCACCCTGATTTGACCGGGCGAGAAAATATATTTCTAAATGGCGCCATATTGGGGATGTCTAAATCTGAAGTGCAGCGTAATTTTGATGCAATTGTTGCTTTTGCCGAAGTCGAAAAATTTGTGGATACCCCCGTCAAGCGATATTCAAGCGGCATGTATGTTCGCCTGGCATTCGCGGTTGCAGCACACCTGGAGCCTGAAATCTTGATTGTTGATGAAGTTCTTGCTGTGGGAGACATTGACTTCCAAAAAAAATGCCTTGGTAAAATGCAAGATGTGTCAAAGCAGGGACGAACAGTGCTTTTCGTCAGCCACAATATGGGGGCTATTCGCAGTCTTTGTCCTGAAGCACTCTGCCTGGCGGAAGGTAAGATCAGCGCTTTTGGATTTACAGACGACATCATAAAGGTCTATTTAAGTCACGAAGGCCAATTTCTTAATGGCGCAAAATCATTAAGAATGGATTGCACGAAGATGAACCATTCAGGCTCAGGTGAAGCCAAAATTGCTTGGGCAGAAATCAAAAATAGCAGCGGAGATAACTCATATGATTTTGACATGGATGACCGAATTCAAATCGAATTTGGAATAGAAAATCCATTAAGCTTGAATTTGGATTTTGCAGTCGAAATCCTGGATAGAAATGATTACCCATTATTTCACTTTTTGAGTGAATATGAAAATGCAGAGATTATAACCAATGGGCAGGGCAAAAAAAGCGCAGTTATTCAAATCGGTCTGCCTCCATTAAACTTATTCCCTGATCAATACTATATTAATTTGTGGACCGGACTTCACAATAACAGGGTTGATAAAGTTGAAAAGTGTTTTCAAATCGAAATATTAAAAAATGCCAACATTCAACGAGAGCTCTTAACATCCAGAGGTAGGATATTTTGCCGGGGTGAATGGCGAATTGTTTACCAATAGTTCAATCTATCGCTCCAAATGCACGTATTCAGACTGAGAAAAGGGACTTGACTCTTGATCAAAGTGAGTGTAACAATACCCGTTTATAATGCGGCTGAATTTTTGCCGCAAGCTGTTCAATCAGCGCTCGATCAACCACAAACTGCCGAAGTGATTTTGGTTGAAGATTTATCGACCGATTCGAGCTGGCAAATTTGCCAATCTTTAGCCGCTCAGGATCCAAGAATTCATCTATATCGCCATCCAGATGGAAAAAACCATGGATGCAGCGCTTCACGCAGCCTGGCGGTGCAAAAAAGTTCTTGCGAATACGTCTCATTTTTAGATGCGGATGATTTTTTCCTGCCAAACAGATTCGACAAAGCTGAGCAGATGTTTTCCAACGACCCAGAATTAGAGGGGGTGTACGAGGCGATTGGGATGCATGTGGAAAATGAAGCCGCTCTACAGCGATGGTTGGCTGCCAAACGCTCCTCTTCGGTTCTTCATACGATGTCCCGTTATGTTTCTCCCGAAGATTTATTTTCTGTTTTGGTCAAAGGAGACGCGGGTTCTTTTGTAATTGACGGCTTAGTTGTAAAACGAAGCGTGTTTGAAAAAGTGGGGTTTTTTGATCAAACCTTAAGATTACACATGGATGAGGTGTTTTTTATCAAACTTGCAGCCAAGGCTAAACTGGCTCCAGGTCGGTTGGAAGAGCCGGTAGCCTGCTGGCGAGTGCATAACCATAATCGAATTTCAGCTCAACGCTCCAATAATCTTATCTATGAAATGCGGCTTAAATTCTGGAATACACTTTGGAAATGGAGTAAGGCCCAGCTCAAGAAGGAAGATCAAGAATTAATTCTAGAGCAGATGATCATCGATGCCAGGTATCGATCTCGCTTGAACAGGAAATTCCCAAAGAAATTTTCTTTTGTGCAGCAGCGACTGCAATTAGCACTTTTGCCTTTGGCCTACCCGCAAATGTTACTGGAACCATTATTTTGGAAATCTTTTGCGCCCAGTATTGACTATTGGCTGGGAAAATCGAGTGAAGCCCGACCCAAAGAGAGGATTGCGCCATGAGATTCGGACAAAATCCTTATAAAACCAACCAGACGAAAATCACACCTCCTGCATCGATCACTATTGGTGTGCTTAACTATATTCCTGAGCAGACTGGCTATTTTGCTGGCCAGTTAGATGCACTTAAACTTTGCCTGGAGAGTATCCGCCAGCATGCGGACAGGCCATTCGATTTATTGGTGGTTGATAACGGTTCATGCGCAGAAGTACGAGATTATTTATGCGCCGAAATGGAAGCTGGACGGATCGATTATTTAATCCTGAATTCTCGCAATATCGGAAAAGGTAATGCTTTGTTTCAGATTTTACGCTCAGCACCGGGAGATTTCATCTTTTATTCAGATGGCGATATCTACTATCAACCCGGTTGGATGAGCGCTCACCTGGAATTATTGGATGCATTTCCTGAAGCCGGGATGATTGGCGGAATCCCACTGCGTAACCTGGCCAATTATCATACAGAAACAACACGTCGCTGGGCTGAGGCGAACCAGGAATTTATACAGATTGAAAAAGGGGATTTAATACCTGAATTGTGGACGCGCGAATTTTTACGCAGTGTAGGTGATGAGCATTACATCGAGAATTGGATCCATAATGAAGATTGGAAAATCACTCGAGATAAAACAGAAGCTTTTATTGGCGCCTGTCATATGCAGTTTTTAATATCGCGCAGGGTCGTGGATTTAATTCCGTACCGACGTTTTGAAATGGCTTTGCACAGTGAAGAAACCAAAACCCTAGATGATTTATTGGACAATTCAAACTTACTGCGCTTGAGCGTGCCCAAACCGATGGTTTACCATCTGGGCAATTTAATTTCTGAACCTTGGTTAATTTCGGAGTATGAAAACCTGGTTGGAAAAGCCACCGATCTGAATAAAAATCAAAAGCGTATTGAAAGAATCAAGAAATCTGGTTTTTCTCAATGGTTTTGGAGAAGGTGGCGGGTTCGACAAGGATTGGAATATATTTATCGTTTAACTTTTAATATATTAACTGAGAATTCAGATCGAGTTTAAATTCACTTTTGGGAGTTCCAAGCAGATGGTAATAAAAGCCGACCAGGGAAAATTGGCTATTCTGATGCCGATGGTATGGTCTATTCGCAATTTAGTGCACAGCGGTTTTTTGGATTATCTAAAGAATCTAGATATTTTTTTATTACTGCCCAACTTTGATCCGACCAACGAGCCAAATCCGGTTCTGAGCGATCTGTTTCGAGGCGTGAATTGTCAATCTCTCATTATCCCGCCGGTAAAAAGTCGTTTCAAAGGATTCAGACTGTTGAGAGAAATCATCCAGAGTGCATTCAGCCGCCGCAATAAGATTGGAAGCTATGCGATCTATATGAAATGGTTTAGCCGAAACTATTCTGCACCGATGAGATTACGCCAGGTGATCGTAGAATTTTTCGGATTCCTTGCCCAGCCAGCGCCGATTTTTTTTAGTCTGTATGGTTTGTATGATAAATTGTACCGAAAAGAATATGATATTTTCCCAATCAAGAAACAATTAAAAGAAATCAACCCGGCTGTCCTGTTTACAACCGTAAATGTAGAAGATGTCTATGAACGGGCTTACGTTTTAGCGGCCAAAGAGTTGGGAATTCCGATCATTAACGCAATTCTCAGCTTCGATAATTTAACCAGCAAGTCTGCTCATTTGATTTACGACTATTACCTGGTCTGGAATCGAGGAATGAAAGATCAATTGCTCCACTTTTATCCCCAAGTAAGACCAGAGCAAGTTGAGGTTACGGGCACACCACAATTTGATTTCCACCGCAAACCAGAATTTGTGTGGGAAAGAGATTTTACGCTTTCTCGATTAGGATTACCGGTCAATTCGAAATACTTCTTATATGGAGCCAGCCCCTTTTCACTGACTCCAAAAGAGCCCCAATTGGTTAAAATGTTGTCCGAGAAAATGCGGCAAAACGAGATACTCCGTGATTATTGGTTGGTTGTTCGGACTCATCCAAAGGATGATTGGGAACGTTGGCGAAAAGAAACCAATAACGATCAGCGCATCATTTTTTCGAATGCATGGGATTCGACCCCTGATGAGACAGGTTGGACATATCCAACAACAGATGATCTTGCGCGACTGACAAGTTCCCTTGCACATTCTTCCGCCTGTATCAATATTGCCTCAACGATTTCATTGGATGCTGCCATACTAAACCGTCCTGTGATCGGTATTGATTTTGAAAATGAACCCAATGCGCCGCGTGAAATCCTGTATGAGGAATACCAGGCGGACCATTACCGTCCGTTGGTGGAATCGGGAGGTCTGCGGCTCGCACACAACTGGGAGGAAATGATGAATTTAATGATCGATGCGATTCAATTTCCCAACCGAGATCTGGCAGCGCGCCAAAATATGGTCCAACAGGAATGTGGTGTGGTAGATGGAAATTCTGCCCGGCGCCTGGCAGCGGCAGTGAGCGGTTTTGCAGCCAAACATCGAAGCTAACATGGATGCACCGCTCGTCTCTGTTGTTATGCCAACCTATAACCGGGTGGATATCCTGCCGAATGTACTCGCTTCCATACTCGATCAGGATTTCACCGCCTTCGAGCTTTTGATTGTGGATGATTCGACGGATGGGACTGAAACCCTCATTCGAAATATTCAGCAAAGTGATGCCCGTGTGAGATATTTAAAATTACCAGAGAACAAAGGCCTCGGCAATGCGCGCCAGGCAGGCATCAACATGGCGAAAGGCAAGTATATTGCATTGGCTGATTCGGATGATTTATGGATATCGGGGAAACTGAGAAAACAAATCGAAGTGATGGAGGCGCACCCTGACATTGATGTTGTTTTTGGCGATTATTTGAATATTAACCATGTTACACACCGCGAATATGCTGGATTTGCTAACTGCGCAGAGGGGATAAAGAAACTGAAGATTGAGCGCCTGGATGATCATTTTTATAGGGTGCTCGACGGCGTCGCTGTCGGGATGACGATTAAGGATTTCCTGGCGGTGCCAACGATGGTTTACCGGGCGGAGATTTTTCAACGGGTCGGAGAGTATAGAATCGAACTGAGATCAATGGTGGATCACGAATATGGTTTTCGCTCGGCTGCATTGGGTGCAAAGTTCGCTTATTTTGACTACCCGCTCATATTTCGGCATGTTTATCCAGATAGTCATACCGCTGATACGATTCGGGCCAGCCAATGGTATATCAAAGCCCTCGGTTTTAATCGTCAAACTTGCGAATCCATCAACCGCCCCGATTTAAGAAAATATGTCGACCATGCAATCCATCAAGCATATATCGATTTGATGTATTACTATGGAAACGCCGGGCAAAGGCAGCAGGTGTGGAACACGTACATGAATGCCTGGAAATATGATTCGTCATACAAAAATTTCCCTCTATTCTTAGTTTGCCTGGCCGGTCCAACCACAATTACGATTATTAAAAATTTAAAACGTTTGTTTCTGAAATCCTACAACAAATTTCAACATCGTTGATAATACTATCCATTATTCGGACAACAATATACGCATCAAGAAGATGACGAAAAGTTTCTTTTAATATGGATGCCGTTTCAAACAAGAAATTAGCGATTTTTGTCCCAGATTTGGCTTTTGGAGGCGCACAGAGGTCAATCTTAAAACTCGCCAGCGGCCTGGCGCAGAGGCAGAATCCTGTAGACCTTGTTTTGGGGATCGCAGAAGGTCCCCTCCTGAAAGAAGTGCCTCCAACTGTTCGCCTAGTCAATTTGCATTCCCGCAGAGCGTCTGCTGCGCTACCTGGCTTGATCAAATATCTAAAGACAGAGAAACCTTTCAGTTTGTTATCCGTTTTGCACGGCAATATCATTGCGCTTTGGGGTTGGCGCCTGGCAAGAGTTTCCGCGCGAATCATTGTCAGCGAACGAAGCACCTTATCACAGGAATCAAAACACTATCGAGGTGATCTGCGCAATCGATTTATGCCCAACCTGGCGCGCGTATTTTATCCTTGGGCCTATCGTGTCGTTGCAGTATCGCAAGGGGTAGCCAATGATCTGGTTGATGTCATTGGAATTCCGAGGGAAAAAATACAGGTGATTTATAACCCTATTATCACACCCGAGATGTGTATAAAGGTTCAAGAACCCTGGCTATCTTCGGGGACGTCGGATAAGGATTTACCAATCGTATTATCTGTGGGACGGCTGGCAACCGAAAAAGGCTTCGACACTTTAATTAAGGCATTTGCTGCAGTTGTGAAAGAAACACCCGCCAAACTGGTTATTCTGGGTGATGGACCACAGAAAGAATCATTGACTGAGCTTGCGAGGCAGTTGGGAGTTCTCGATCATGTTCACTTACCTGGATTTGTCGAAAACCCATACCCATGGATGGCTCATGCGCAGGTATTTGTTCTTTCTTCCCGTTGGGAAGGCCTCCCCGGGGTTTTGATTGAGGCGATGTACTGTGGTGCACGCATCGTATCGACAGATTGTCCGCATGGCGCACGCGAAATACTCAGCGATGGTAAATATGGAAAACTGGTAGGTGTAGATGATGTGCAAGCGATGAGCAGTGGCATTCTCGCTGCGATTAAAGGTGATTTCTCTAAGCCACCAACCGAAAGCTGGCAGCGTTTTAAGAGTGAAACGATCATCAATCAATATACACGGATTTTGTTTGAATAAACCTGTTTTAAATTCGATTTGCTTAATTTTCCTATCCTTCTCTCCTCTCATTACAAATACTCAATGTCGGAATTTTTCATTTGAGTGACTTACCTGCCAACATGAACCCAAAAAAGTTGAAGATTCTTATGATTGGTCCAGGCGAATGCCCTCCGGGGGGTATTTCGGCTTTGGTGGATTGCATTCTTCCAAAGCTGGAAAGTATGACGGATTTGTTGTATTTTGGCACCAGCAAGAAATCTCGTCCCTCTTTTGAAACTGGTAAGTGGTCAATTCAAAATATCCTCCTGGCGTTTGAGCAGTTTTTGTCTTTCCTCCGCGTGATTTATCGCTACCGACCGACGATTATTCATTTACATACTTCAGAAGGCTTGGCCTGGTTAAAAGATACTTTTTATATATTTGGGGGGAAATTATTTCACGCCAAAGTCCTCGTTCATGTACACGCTGCCAGTTTTGGCGAATTATACGCAAAGAGGAATTGGATCGAAAGAACCTACACCAAGTTCGTATTCGGGATGGCGGATTGTATCATTGCTTTATCGGAATCGTGGGCGAAGGCTATCAAAGGTATAACTCCTGGCAATATTCTCGTCATGCCCAATTGTGTCGATACGACAGCTATTCAACCTCCATCAAACGGGGGAAGAAAAAAAAACTCAGTCCTGTTTTTAGGGAGCCTGGGGCAAAGAAAAGGGACCTTTGACTTGGTTGACGCATGGATCAAACTGAATCAGAAAGGCGTTGAGCTTTCACTTTGGTTGGCAGGCAGCGACGATGATCGGTTTGCCTCTGACAAGATAAAAAATGCCGTTGAAAAATTCTCTTTTCGGGAATCCTGTCATTTATTAGGCCCTATTGAAGGGGAGAAAAAGATTGCACTGCTTCAGCAGGCCACGCTTCTCGCCCTCCCATCCTATAATGAAGGTATGCCAATGGCTGTTATAGAAGGTATGGCTGCCGGCCTGCCCATTATTTCAACGAATGTGGGCGGGATCCCAGAGTTGGTGAACGATGGCGAAAATGGGTATCTTCTCAACCCTGGCGATGTAGAAGGCCTCTCTGAAAAACTTGCTCGCCTGGTCTTGGATGGTCAGTTATGCCAACAAATGGGTTTACGCAGTAGAGAATACGCTCTTGAGAAATATAGTAATACCGAATATACCGACCGGTTGATCAGGTTGTATTCTGATATTCTATCTGAAAATAGCCACGCTAAACGGTCCTTATTAGATTACGGGAGTCTGAACCGAACATGACGATCAATGTGCTGCATATCTGGTTTCCCGGATATCGTAATAAATTTTCAGGACATTATATTTACTGGACTTACGCATTCAAGAATTGGAATGAAGAAAGGATTCACCATTCGTCATTAGGTGACTATTTGAATATCATTGATGAGACGCCCTCCTCAAACGAGCTTGCCGCCGGAGAGCACAAAGGGAAAAGGAAAATTCAAATTAGAAGAATTCATCGATTTATTTGGGCATTGAGTCTTATTTGGCTTTTATATATACACAGAAATGAATATGATCTGCTGCATGTCCACACCACTTTGTGGGGAGGATTGTTGGTCGGGCCTTGGGCAAAATTATTACGGAAACCGGCGGTTTTGGATAGTGTTTTGGAGGGTGCAGATAATCCAAGCGCTGTTCCAAACGACTGGTTCGGCAGTATCATGTTGTGGTGTATGCGTCAATTTTCTATGGTAATTGCGATTTCAAACCCGCTCACGAAGGATTTTCTGAATAACAACATTTCAGCAGTAACTATTCATAATCCGGTCGATTCTTGTGTCTTTTCTCCTGTGGTGAATGAAAGAGAGAAAAAAGAACTACGCACGCAACTCGGGATCCCTCTGGATGCGCATGTCTGTTTATTTGTAGGGAGCATAAAATATCGCAAAGGCGTTGACATCTTGATCAAAACATTTGTACGCATGGCTAAAAAACAACCCGATCTCTTTTTATTGTTGGTAGGACCAAATACGGTTGAGGAGAATTCATCACTAGATGACAAATACATTCAAGATCTATATTCCTTAATAAAATCCAACTCATTAATGGCAAGAGTGAAATTCGCTGGATTGATAAATGACAAAATTGAGCTTTCCAAATATTACAAATCAGCAGATTTATTTGTCTTACCAACTCGCCATGAAGGATTACCGAACGTTGTGTTAGAGGCTGCTGCTTCCCAATTGCCTATAATTGTTACATCATTGCCACAACTTGAGGAGGCAATAGAAGATAAGATAAATGGCCTCTTTTTCCCTATTGATGATATTGATTCTTTCGAGCAGGCCATCTTTTTCGTATTAGATAACCCCAACTACGCTAAAAAACTCGCCAGCAATGCAAGAGAATTCGTCGTTAAAAATTTCACCTTCAAGGATTGGCAAACTAAAATTAGTGATTGCTATTTAGATCTAGTCTAATTACTTCATGGAAGTAATGATTGAATTGATGCCAAATTTATGAAGATTAAAAATCTCAGCTCAAATTCCACGTTGATCGTTATAACGGCGCTTATAGCGATCTTGATCGTTCTTGCAATTGGATTGATTCTAATAATCGGAGCTCCACCGGTTGCACTATCAAATAAATATGCATTCGTTTATCTCTTGGGATGCATTCTCGCGATAACTGGTTTATTAATTTTATTCAATAGACCGATGTGGGCTGTGTATGCTGCTCTAATTGTTATTCTGCTCCCGAGAAGCTTTATACCAGTCGATATAAATTCTCTGCTAAACCGCGCGGCAACCTTAGTCGCCTTATTTGTTTGGGCTCTCACTGTATTTATTCAAAAGCGCCGTATTCATTTACCCGTGAGTTCAATAATTATGCTGATTTTTATATTGTGGTGCGGGTGTTCATTATATTGGGCGTCTTCTCTGGATACCGGGTTGACGGCGTTTCAAATGTATATCATGCGATTTGTTCTGTTTATGGTGGTGATTGTAAACACGCTCAAGAGTTTAGATGATCTTATCGGCTTGATGAATATCCTGGCTGTGAGTGGAGGTTTGCTTATTACAATTAGCATTGTGCAAGTGATTATCGGAGGCTATGTATCGGGTACCCGTTTGCAAATCCTTGAGATGAACGAAAATACGATGGGTGTTTACCTTATCATGTTTACACCGCCGGTATTATGGTGGGCATCCAGAGCTAACCAAGAACAAAGAATTTTTAGAAGAATTATCGCCACAATTTATATGATACTGTCCATCGCTTTGATAGGGATGAGCGGATCCCGAGGAAGTGCCCTATCTTTAGGCATCATGATGTTGGCTTTCCTGGCCTGGAAGTCGAGCCGGATTTGGGGAACCATTGGCGTATCGATTTTACTCATTGCAGTTATTTTGGCGCCTTTCGTATTGAATATCACCATCAATCGATTTCTTGGCAGCACGAATGAGTCTCTGTTAACTGGTCGGGAATACATCTGGCCGGCCGGGGTTCAACTGATCGGAGACCATCCCTTGATTGGAGTTGGTGTGGGAAACAGCGATTACGAAGTGATACCTTATCTCAAAAATCTGGGTTTTAAGTACACCCCTTCTGGAGAAGGGGAGTCCCTGCATAATCCTCTACTTACAGTTTTTGCAGAGATGGGCCTGCCAGGTTTCCTGCTGTATTTGGGAATGCTCCTGTCAGCGATGTGGTCATTTATTAAAATGTATCGATATAGCTATCTAAAAAATTACAACGATACCTTGAGACAGTATTATCCATTAATTGCAGCGGCTTTCCTGGGTTATACAGTGTCTTGGATTAAAGGTGGGGGGATGGAAGTGGAATATTCTTGTTATATCATGTTGGTTTTATTGATAGCTCCACTTCTTATTACAAGAGAAGCTGAACGCCCCGCGAAAAGTCGATTTGATGGCAAATTTACCAATAACTCACCATTCGAATAAAGGTGATCGTGAAGTGTGGGGCGTTTTGCATGATCAATGGTCAGGACATTTACAAGAATAGGATGAGAGATGAGGGTCGTTCGTCAAATTGCATCTCACTCAAAATTGGTTTCTTTTATTAGATCGCTAGAGAGGCATTGCGGAAATATACTGCGCATTCTCGCATATCATCGCATCGGCAGTCCGGCAGATGAAAATGGGTTGTTAGACCCAGGCAATCTAAGCGCTTCATCTGAAAAATTCGATCAACAGATGAAGTTTTTATCTGAGAACTATCAAATGCTCTCTCTTCATGATCTCCTTAATTGTGTTGAAGACAATAAGCCTCTGCCTCCCCAGGCAGCTATGGTAACCTTTGATGATGGTTACAGAAATTTCCTCGATGTGGCATGGCCTATCCTCTATCGATACAAAATTCCTACGGTTTTGTTCCTCGCCACAGGATATCTTTCGCCGACCAATCGTTTGTTCTGGTGGGATCGACTTTACCAGGGTTTCCACCAAACAAGATGCACGAAGTTGAGTGTCTCAAAATTAGGAGAATTTCAGTTCGAGAATCAATACGAGAGGCTCGAGACTTTTACCCGAATTAAGAAGATGATCAAACCTATGGATCACGAAACAGCCAACTCTCTGGTGGATTTAGTTTTGGATCGCCTGGAAGTTGTCCCCGTCACCTCCGGTTTGATGCTCAGTTGGGATGATGCACGATTGTTGCATCAGCAAGGTTGTTTCCTGGCTGCTCACACTCGCAACCATTCGATTTTATCTCGCGTTCCAAGGGATGTTGCTCAATTCGAAATCCAGGCGAGTCAGCAGGATATCTTTCAAGAGATTGGGGTAACTTGGCCTGTATTTTCATTTCCCAACGGCCTTTCCCAAGACATTCGAGAAGATCTTCTGCCCGTATATCACAGCGAAGGATTCAAATTAGCGATTACTTCAATCGCGGGATTAAATATTTTCCCGCACATCGATCTTTTTCGCTTGAAACGTATAGGTTCGAACCCGAACTTTTCAATTCATGAGTATCAGGCTTCCTTAACGGGTATCTATCATTTGTATTGCATGTTTCAAAGTTTAACAAATACTGCAGATTGAGTTTGTGATGGATTTAGTTAAATCTTCTTCATACATAGTTGAGCGAATGGATTCAAGCGCTGACCTTGAAGCGCTAAAAGAAGAATGGAATCGCTTAGCGGACACCATTGCAGGTACGCCAATTTTCTTGACCTGGTTGTGGGTAAAGACCTGGTGGGAGCATTTTGGCCACGATCGCCAACTCTGGCTCCTCACCGCTCGGGATAAGCTGGGGAATTTAAAAGGAATAGCTCCCTGGGTTAGAGAAAATACGCGATACGGTTTTTTGAGCCTGCGGGCAATCGGATTTATCGGATTTGATGTTGTTCAACCTGCACACTTGAATATTATTGCTCCAGCATCAGAGCTGGAAAGGGTATTTTGTACCTTCTTTGATTATGTATTAAGCCAATCCAAGCATTGGGATATCTTGCGATTCGCATCCGTTTCTCAAGATTCACCGATCAATAATTTTCTGACCAAGGCGGGGGGGCGACCACGAGAAGGAGAACAAATAACATCTCCCTATATATCCTTTAGTGGGAACTGGGAAGACTATTTGCAAACGCGCAGTAAGAAATTACGGAGAAATTTGAAATATTTTCGATCCCGGTTGGAGGCTGATCATCCGGGAGAAGTGAGTTTCTCTCAAATAAACGAACCCCAGGCAATCCGGGCATCCCTGGAGAAACTTGGTGAATTTAGCAGAAACCGGTGGCATTCCAAGGGTGAAATGACGGGTTTTGATTATTCAACTTATATCAATTTTCACCAAAATATTGCGCTGAACGCTCACCAAGCAGGTTGGCTGCGCCTTTATGCTCTTCTCGTTGCCCAGCGAGTAATTGCTGTTTTTTATGCGTATCGATACCAGGATCGAATTTACGCCTATCAGATGGCATTTGATTCGGAATGGGGCAAATATAGTCCTGGGCGGCTGCTCGTTGCTCATGTGCTTCAAGCTTCGATCCAGGAAAACGCAAAAGAACTTGATTGGTTGTCAGGTGATGAAGAATATAAGTTTATGTGGACGGACCTAGTCCGAAAGGAGGATGAATTACTTTTCAGCCGAAAATTCTTGGGCAATCTTTGGATAAGGCTGGTTAACTTTGATGGGGCTGCTCGCAAAAAGGCGCGTCAGATGCTGCCAGAAGATGTTCAAGTGCGGATAAAAGGCCTGCTTTCGAACCGTCGCAAAAAGCCTTGTGAGCAAACCAATACAGCCAATGAAACAGAATTGTGAATTAGCTCTGGAACCGAATGAAAATCCTGCTGTTTTCAATGTATTACACTCCGGATGTTCCTTCAGATGCGCCCTTGATGTCAAAATTGACGCAAGAGCTGGCGAAGCTTGGGCATGAATTGACCGTTGTGTGCTCATTTCCGCATTACAAACTCACCCGACTGCCTGAAACGTATCGCTGGAAGCTATTTGAAGTAGAACATCCTTACGACAACTGCCGGATAATCCGCACCTGGGTTTTTGTTCCGCCAAATCAAAGGGTTTTCTTCCGTTTTTTGAATTATCTGAGCTTTATGCTCTGCGCATTACTTGCCGGTATTTTGAGCGGGCCGACCGATCGCATCATAGTCTACACACCACCCCCGTCCAATGGCATCGCAGCCTACCTGGTAAGTTTATTTTGGCGGGCCAGAATAGTCTATAATGTACAAGACATTTATCCGGATATTGGCATAAAATTGGGATATTTTAAATCCAGATGGATGATCAGATTTTCACAGGCTTTGGAAAATTTTCTTTATGCAAAATCTGGAGCAATCACGGTCATTTCCCCCGGTTTTAAGAACAATTTGTTAGCCAAAGGTGTAAAGGAAGAGAAACTTCATATCATTTTTAATTGGGTGGATAGTGCATTTATAAAACCCTTACCTTTTGAAGATTCGCTGAGGAGAGCAAGAAATTGGGAGGAAAAATTTGTTGTCCTTTATTCGGGCAACATTGGGCTGTCGCAAAATTTAGAGGAATTATTGGAATTGGCAAAATTAAAACGACTGCCAGAGAATATTCTTTTTGTGATTATCGGGGAGGGCCTAGCCAAGCAGAAGCTGGAGGAACAAGCCAGTCGTTTGCAGTTAAGAAATGTCGAGTTCGGTAGTTTTTTGCCTTTCGACCAGGTGCCTTTGCTCTACGCCAGCGCCAATGCATCTCTGGTCATGCTTAGATCAGAAGTGGTCAATGAATCTCTTCCTGCTAAAATGGCTTCGATTATGGCGAGTGGTCGCCCAGTGCTGGGAGTTATTCCTCCATCGAGCGATACCTGGAAGATCATTGCAGAATCAAATTCTGGCTTGTGTATCGAGCCGGGTCGCCTGGAAGATTTTTTGAAGGCGGTTTTACAACTTTATCATGATTCAGAATTGTGCTACAGGTTAGGTCAGAATGGAAGAAAATGGGTGGAAGAGAATTGTGATCCGCAGCGAGCTGCGTTGAATTACCAGGCAATTTTGGCTTCGCTTTCATAATTGAGCCCTGTTTAACATAGGGGGTAAATGGAGACGATTTGCCTCCACGCCGATGTTGGTTTTTACTTTATTCATAAGTTCGTTTTATTCAGGAGGGATGGCTATGTATTTTTCGAGAAGCACCACCAGTGAAGTTAATAACGGATCTCCGCACCCATTATCGAAGGTTGTTACTCAACCCAGGAGAAAACCACATACATTTGGGCAAAAACTAGACCTGGTCTTGAAACGCGTATTTGATATTTGTGTCTCTCTAGTGTCAATCATCGTTCTGTTTCCCATTTTTCTGGTAATTGCCTGGTTAATTCACCGAGATTCGCCCGGACCTCTTTTCTACCGGGGCTTGCGCGCCGGCTGGAAAGGAAGACCATTCTATATTTTGAAATTTCGAACCATGTATGAACGGCCAGACTGTTATAAAGGCCCGAAGGTCACTGCGCGGGGGGATGGGCGAATCACGCCCTATGGTCGTTGGCTGCGCCAAACCAAGCTGAACGAGCTGCCCCAACTGTGGAATATCTTGATTGGTGAGATGAGTATGGTCGGCCCTCGCCCAGAAGATGTAGATATTGTCGCCTCCTGGCCTGCAGCCATTAGAGATGAATTTCTTTCAATTCGGCCCGGCCTCACCAGCCCTTCCAGTGTTTTGTATCGCAATGAAGAAGACCAGTTGAATCCGACTCAACTGATGAAGAACTACTTGTTCCAGATGCTTCCATCTAAGTTGCGCCTTGATTTGCTTTACATTCGCAACCGCACAATCCTGACGGATATCGATGTGATTTTCTGGACTGCCTTAGCTCTCTTGCCCGGTCTGCGTTCGGCATCAATAAATCAAAACCAATTAATCTTTGGCCCATTCGCACGGTTATATACGCATTTTATTCATTGGCTGATCATGGATGCGATTGTCGCATTTATTTCCTTGAATATTGCCGGCGCGGTTATACGCCTCGATCGACCAATTAATATCTTGCTCGGGCCTGGCGTGCTTTTTACAGTATTGGCCGCCTTATTGTTTAGTTTGGTGAATTTCTTTCTGAAATTGAACAGAGTAGAATGGCGGCGGGCTCCTTGGCAATACATTTTGTTATTGGCTGTTTCTTCATCCATTACAGGATTAATCCTGGCTGTTGCAAACGATAAATTCTTGGAGAATCGGATCCCCGACATATTGTTGGTTATCGGAGGCATGATCTCTTTTGTGGGTTTCTCAATTCTTCGGTATCGAGAGCGGTTATTAACCGGAGTAGCTAACTTGTGGATGGCTTTGCGCGGCACAGCGATCAGTCTGGGAGAGCGTGTCCTCGTAGTGGGCGCTGGAGCAAATTTCTCACTCGCGGTTTGGCTTTTGAATCGCAATGAATGGAGCAATGCTTATTCGATTGTTGGCGCTGTCGATGATGATCCTAAGAAACTGAACCACATGATTGAAGGTTATCGGGTTATCGGTACGACGAGACAAATTGTAGAACTGGTCCGTAAGCTCGATATAGGGGTGGTACTTTACACCGTTGAGGATATTGCTCCAGTCGATCAACAACGGATTTTGAACCTGTGCCGCCAGACGGCGGTCCAAATTGTGATGCTCCCGGCCTCCTTGAACCATTTTCGAATGCAACTGCTCAACGGCTGTGATGAAGCCGATCAGCAGACGAATGGATCAAATCTTACTTTAGAAAAAGCGCGGTTTAAGCTGCAGGAAGTGGACTGCCTGGTAGCTGCTGGTGATTGGATCGATGCCAGGCAGCGCCTGGCTGAGCTGAAACAAATTTTGGACAGCACGAACTAACGGCTATAAAGACTGCTCACTCCCACCAGCACCAGGCTTAGGGCGGCAACGAACAGCGCCTGGAGAATCGAAAGAAATCCCAGGAACATACTGGCCATCTCTGGTAATGTCCAGCCGACTAACAGGCCGTTATAACCTGCGCTCCACAGGATCGGCAGCGCGATGATGTACAAAGTGGTAAAAGCAAATACCAGGTGCAAGTGAACCGCCTGGCTGCGCGGGAGGGAGTAGAGGCGTAAGCCCAGGAAAACAACCAACCAGGCAATGGCGAACGCCAGGCTCGTTTGTAAGGCTGTGATGAGTATGAGGCTGGCAGCGCTCAACACAGAGGACATTGAGTATGTGCCGCCTCCCAGCCAGGCATACAGAAGGTGGAATAGGGCCAGGTAAAGCCCGGCGCCGGCAAGTATCCACACCAAACTGCGTGTGCGGTTGCGATATAACAATAAGCCCGGCAAAACAGCCAGGGGAATCACCCACAGAAAACGAAGAAGACGGTCGCGGTTCAAGCGGCCGTTTTTTATTGCCAGCATGGCCTCCTGATAAATGGCAACAGGTTCCTGGCCGGCCGATATGGTAATCTGGTTGGCAGGCACTCCCATCACCCCAGCATACGCCTGGTAAAGGCCGGTTTGTTGCGCGCCAGACGCCCGGCGAACGGCCGTTTGCTGAGCTGGAGTTAAATTCAGCATATCGGTCAAGACATGACCCTGGGCGATGGCGGGAATGGAAACTCCTAACAGAGCGGCTGTGGTAGGAGCCACATCGACCTGCAGCATATCGGGATATACGCCGGGCCTGACATTGGCGCCAACTATGAGAAAAGGCTCCATTAAAACGACTGATTCCTGACCGCCGTGACCTCCGCGATCCAAATGACCATGATCGCTGTAGATCAACACAGTGTCCTGATCCAGGTCAAGTGCAGCGACGATTTGCTGCAACAGACGGTCGCAGCGCGCTGCAGCCTGGTTCCAGCGCGGGTCGAGCGGCCCGCCTTCGTAGTGGCCGGCATGATCTACCTGTACCATGTAGGTGAAGATGTACTGATATTGGCCCGATTGGATGAATTTGACGGCGGTGTCGATGTTTTGCTGGTCAGCCGCCGGGTTTTCTTCATGCGTCCAGCCAGCGGCGTCGATGGCAGCCGGGGGGATCAAGTATTCGAAATAATCATTGGCTGCCACAGCGCTGTGCAGGCCGGCATGACGGATATCTGCGTATATATTATCCTGTGTCCAGAAATACGATCCTTCCGCCGAGGTCGGATTCATGGCAGGTGCATCGGAAAGATCGGGCCAGGCGCCAATTGCCAGCACGCTCCAGCCCGGGACGGAGTAAGACGGCAGGCCGGAGTGCATGGCAGCTGAAGCGCCTCGGGTTCGCAAATTGTTGAGAAAGGGCATGACTGCCGGGTTGGCAGCCGTGTCCACGCGTAAGCCATCGATCATAATGGAAACCACCCGGCGCGCAAGTGGAGCGCCGATTGGCTGGCCTGCTTTGACGGTTATATCGGCCAGCGGTGAACGAAAGGCATACAATGAATTCATCAGGCTGGTGGCCCAGAGGTATGCCAGAATGGTGATGCCTGCCAGGAGAATAAGGCTGATGACGATCCCACGGTTTATTTTCATGAATTTGTCCTTGTGGATTATCATATCAAATAAGTGTATCGAATGCAGAAAATTTTGCTACACCGATAGCATATTTTCCCGGTCAGTTTCTAAAAAAAACAGGAGGTTATGTATGGCTCAAGCTGGTATGCATGCTTTGGTTGGGGCTGTCGTGCGAAAATTCTCGCCGGCGCGCGAATGGCTCGTCCTGGGTATTCTTTTGGGCAGCCTTTTTCCCGACCTGGATAATTATGCCATAGCAGAGGCAACGATAGCGAAAGTCAATTCCCAAGGGCTGCACCGCACGTTCACACACAGCTTGTTTACCATCCTGGCTGCGATTGTGGTCTTTATGTGCTGTCCTGGATTTTCAAGCAGCCGCGTTGGGCGAACCTGGGGCTTGGGTTGGGGGTTGGAATCGGTCTGCATATAGCACTCGATCTGGTGTTGTGGTTCAACGGGGTAGAACTGCTCTGGCCTTTGGGAGGCTGGGTGAACTTTTGGGAAACGATAAAACCCCCAGAGTGGTTTGCCAGGCTGATGGACCCAGCGGAGTTCTTATTCTTTGCTCTCTTCTTCGGTTGGCTGTGGCAGATTAGCCGCAGCCAAAATGCAGAAACGAAGAACCAGGCATACCTGCGCTATTGGATGATCGCCATGCTGGTCTTGTTTGCGATCTTCACTCCATTGGCTTATATCATGACCAAAGGGTTTCTGACGATATTCGGTGTGTTTTATTTGATCTGCTTGACAGCCGCATTTTTGATTACGATCCAGTCGAGGCGCCTGGTAGAACAATCCGTATGACCATCTTCTAAAAAACGAGCGAAAAAGGCGAGATTTTTCAGCCGCTCCTGCGTATACTACACGAGGAGTCTGTTATGCCTGAGATGTATCGCAATCGTTCAAGAATCGACCGGCCGAATCACACGATCGGCACGGCTATCTGGCTGATTGGCCTGGGAATATTATTCTATACCGGCTATTGGTGGCCCGGAATCATCATATTGATCGGCGTGAGCATGGTGGTTAATTCACTCGTATCCGCGGATTGGGGCAACCGGGACCAGGCTGTGATCGAAGATATCAAGCCTTACCCGACAGAGCCAACCGATCCTTTCAGTTCGCCTCTCGAGCAGCCGGAACCAGCAGCCGTTGAAACTCTGAATCAGGTTCCGGAGCTGGTAAAAGATGCAACCAACGGCAGTATCCGCTACACGGGTTGGCTGCCTGCTTCCTGCCCGAGCTGCGGCGCGCCGGTAAACCCAGCCCAGGTGGTTTGGCAGGGCGCACAAACTGCGCAATGCACTTACTGTGGATCACCCATCGCAAGCAAACCGGCGGTTTAGCCGGAGGTGTGCAGGCCCTGGACAAACAGCTTGATCAAGCGCTGGAAGCTTTCATCGCAGTCCAGAGGCAGCCCGAATCCTCCAGCCGCTTCGAGCGTCGAAAAACCATGCACCAGGCTGCGCAAACCGCGCAAAGCATGCAAGGCTTCTTCACCTTGCAAGCCCAAGGAAGCCAGCACGGCCAGGCTGACCCGGACCACACGATCCTGGGCGGCGTTAAGCGCTTCGTTCGATGGTTGGGTTAGGGCCGAAGAGCGCAAACTGAATGTGTACAGCCCGGGATTATCTTTCACATATTGGCGATACGCCTGGGCGATGGCAAAGATTGCCTGATCGCCTGCTTTGCCGATCGCCGCGTTCGCCAGGTTGTCCCCCAATTGCTGCGTGCTCAATAACGCCAGCTCCTTGATTAATCCGGGCAGGCCGTGAATATGGTTGTAGAGCGATGGAGGCTGGACGCCTAAAATTTCTGCAAGGCGTCCCAACCCGAGAGCCTGAGGGCCTTCAGCGTTCACCAGGTCGGCTGCCGCTTTGACCACCGCTGCTTTATCCAAGCCGGGTCTACGCGGCATTCTGATATTCCATTTCCTGGTTGATTTTTTGCAAAAAACTGATGATAAGTGGCGCCGTGTTGCCTGGCATTTCAGCATGCGGGTAATGCCCGGCGCCGGAGATCATCCGATAAGAAGCGTTTATTTGACCGGCAACCCAGGCGGCCTCGGCCTCAGGGTTTTTGAAATCGGGATCTTCACTGCCCATCAAAACCAGGGCGGGCTGTGTCACGCGCAGCAGCCGCTCTTCGGAAGCGCGCTTGGAGGCAGCCAACATGTGCTGCAGCGCTTCCAGGCGGCCGGGCTGACTCAAATTGTTTTTTAGTGCCGTGAGATATGCGGGAAGGTCAGCCGGCTTGTGGGTAGGATAGAGGGAGGCATAATATTTCACCCACATACTGGCCCCCCACGGGCGGCTGAACAGGACCGAGAAAAGGGTGGACAAGAGGAATTGTTTTTCGCCGCGTACGAATGGGTCAACGAGCACCAGGCCGCCGATCAATGCGGGTGATTCGGCCGCTGCCCAAACCGCGGCGCCGCCAGCCATCGAGTCGCCAATGATCACCGCCGGTCCGCAATCCAGGTGGCGCGCCAGCGAAAGAATATCGCTGCCAACTCCGGCCACAGAGAAATCCGGCCAGCTTGTGCTGCTCTCTCCATGACCGCGAACATCCATGGTAATCACCCGGAAACCGGTTGTGACCAGCTCGGGCGCCAGGAAACGGAATTCCTGGCGCAGATCGCCCATGGAGGGTACACATATTACGAGCGGCCCGCTGCCGGCGTCATCGTAAGCTATCTTTCCTTCTGGAACCAATAAGTATTTTGTTGCCATTTCAATTCACTCCTTTGTGCTAATTATATTAGTATTTTAACTAATATAATTAGTTTTGTCAAGGGCGAATTTCGTCTCCTGGTGGTCATCTACTAACAGACCGTTGTCAACTGGCCGGCCGGACGCTGTCAGCGTATGTTTCAGCGGCTTCTGTTTGCAAAGCCTCCATGATTTTTTGGGCAACATGCTCGGGTGAATCGCCGTGGGTCGCTGCCGAGGCTTGCCAGGCCTCAGGACCTTCATGCAGGCTGACAGCTTTGTGGGCGAACTGCGTCCCGTAGGTTCGCCCCGGGATCATCAGCCCAACCCGAATGTTGTCTTTTGCCAGCTCCAATCTGGCGGTTAAAGTGATGGCATTGAGGGCATACTTTGTGGAGGCATACAAGCCAACCCCAGGTGCAATGCGTTTGCTGAGCCCTGAACTAACGTTGAGAATGACTCCCCCGCCCTGCTGGCGCATGATGGGAATCACGCACTGCATGGCATATAAAATGCTGACAACATTTAAGTCGAGCAGTTGGCGATAAAGCTGCACATCGCCTTTTTCAATCGAAATGTGCATAGCGCGCCCGGCATTATTCACCAGGGCGTCAATGTGCCCATAATGGCCATGTATGCGAGTAATGACCTGCGGCACGCAATCAACCATGCTTAAATCGGCCGCCACTGCAAAAGAATCCGGCAGTTCTTGCGAAACCTGTTCCAATTGGTCTGCTGAACGGGCTACCAGGGCAATCTTAGCGCCATTTTTGCAGAGCAAGCGAGCTGCCGCCAGGCCAATGCCGGCGGATGAACCTGTGACGATAATGACTTTTCCATTAATCTCCACTTTGTCACTCCTTATCAGATAAAAATTGGATCTGAAAATCTGTTGCCCTTCCAGCATCTGCCATTCTTTTTTTTCGCTCTTGGACGAAAAAGCTGTGTCAGGGCGGCTGCGCGGCAATCGGGCGCGCTTTTCCACTGCCCAGGGGCGATATCCTCGGACTGCATTTGCGAATGCGAACAGAGCGTTGATCGCTGTCGGCGGGTCAGTTTAACCGCACCTAATAAACTGGTAGAGGGCCTCCTGGCGGGCCGCCGTACACTGATTCTGCGCCGCTGCCGACAAATACCAGCGCAAAATGCTGGCCGGGATGCTGTTGGAAATCGGAGACCGGCACCGAGCCGCCGATCACTTCGACAATATAATCTCCTGCCGGAATGTTGGCGGCGGTCGAAAGTACGATTTGCTGCGTATTGTGGGTTGTTTCGAAGGGCGCTGCCGGCGCCGGGTTGGGCAAAGGGTCGCTGAAGGGAGCGGCTGGCGTCCCGGCCGCTCCCCAGCGGTTGCCAACATAGACATTTCCGTTAGGAGCTGTCATGCGCAAATTTAGGACATTTACCAGCGTAACGCGCGGCGGATCCGTCCAACACAGGGTCAGGCGCAGCAGGAGGGTGCCGGCTGGCACATGAAAACGGTAACGCACCGTGCCGCCTTGCGCCACAGCGCCGTCATCTCGGACATAATAAGTGACTGGGGGCAGAGGGGCCAGGGCCTGGCGCACGTTCAGTCGGCCCCAGCCGTACCCATCATTGGGGTTAGGGCCGACATTCGGCAGGTTGGTGCCTCGAAAATTGGTGGCGCCGTTGATCAGCGTAGCGCGCACCAGGGCTGAACTGGCGTGGCTGAAAGGCAGGCTGTAGGTATCTGGCTGGCCTTGCAGGCTGGGCGCGGTCAGAGCGGCCTGCATGTGGCGCAGTTTTCCATCCTGGGCTTCTGTCCAGGTAATATGAAAACAGCGCCCATTCCAGGTCAGGTTGAAATCTTTCACATCAACACTCGTGGCGCTTACCTGATGACGGGCTGCCGGTAAAGCTGCGGCCGCCCCTGCCAGGCGCAGGTCAACCAGATTGCCTGAAACATCCAGCACCGCGAAGAACAGGGTATGGTTACCGCCGGCCGGCGCCTGTTCTAGCCAGACCAGGCCGTAGCTTTCTCGGCCCCAAACCAATTGGGGATCGGTTGCGTGGTTCGCTCCAGAAATAACCTGTACATCGTTCGGGCCTTGCACCACACCCTGACGGTCAAGGGAGGTAAATCGCAGCTCCCAGGGCGCAGCATTGTTCGGTCGAAACTGCCAGACAACGCCGTATTCGCGCCGGCGGCAGTTGAGCGCATCTGCTGCCGAAACAGGCACCACTGGCTGAAAAACTACCGGGCGGGGGGCGATCACCGCATTGAACGAATCGCCTACCATGGCTGTCAGTCGCACATCGGCAGCATGCTGGCGATTCCCGAGGATATCAAAGCGGTTCATGAAGACTGCCAAAGTGCCCGCAGCCGGATCGGTGATATGCCAGGCGGCGATCGAATGCGCTGGCGCATCCGATTCGACAAAGTGGAACCAACCGTGGGCGGATGTGCCTTCAGCGCGAATTCCGGCAGTAACGCCCAGGTTGCGAGCAGCCACCACCGGGGCTCCAGAGCCGTTCAACACAGTGTACCGTAAGATATGATTGGGAACATTGGGCGTGCCCCAGGCATAGATAATGCGCAGGTTGGCGCCTGTGCCGCGATGGCCGACGCCCAGCGACACTGGGGCCGAGGTGATCTCGGTGATGACCACGCGCCCCTGATCTCCAAAAGTGTTGACAGGATTCCCGGCGTCATCGAAACGCAGCAAAGTATTGAATATGGTAAAGGTGTCAGCGACCAGAAGCATCCCTGGAGCCCAATACATCACAAGGTGATCAAAGCCGAAATCCGAATCGATGGTGCGCGCGCCTTCCGGTCCAAATGCTGCATCTGGCAGGCCGTCGCTGTTGGTGCGCACCAACTTTAACTGAGAACCTGGGCCAAACGGTTCCACACGCACCAAGAAATAATCGCCGCCGGCCCAGGTGATGGCCGTACGGTTCAGATCGAGAGCATCGTGTTCGTGCAGTTGGTGGTTCACGTAACGGCCGTTTTGTATCAAAGGCGTGTTTGGATCAACCTGTGCGCCAAACGCGCCTGCATTGGACACAACCATCGAATAGACTCCCAGCAAATCCGAATTGATCTCATCGTTGCTGTACCAAACCGGAGTAATTGCCTGGCCGTCCACCAGGCAGGTGTAACCGGCGGTGTCGTTGGGGGTATCGGAAATGCGCATACCAGGGAGGTTAGGCCCGCGAATGGGAATGGTGGGATCAACCAGGCCGATTTCGTTCAGGAACCCCAGGTAAACATCAAAACGCCCTCCCCCGCCGGTTCCTGGCTGCGTGTTGTCTTCCCACATCAAGACGAACCCCTGGTCATTGCGGCGCAGCAAAGAAGGCCGGCGAAGCTGGCTGCCAGCCGGCAGGGTTATGATCTCGCTGGGAAGGAAGAAATCTGCCCCGTTGGACATCAATAAATGGCTAAAAAGGGATCCGCTTGGCTGTGTGCGCGAGTCAACCCACACGAGCACAAAAAAATTGGTCAATGGGCTGGAATTCCAGCGAATATGCGGTTCGGCCAGCGCCTGAACCTGGTGATGCACCACCACCGGAATGGCATCCGGCAGACTGCCATTGGCAGCGACGCGGCGGAAGAGCAGGCGAAACTCACCGCCCTGCTGGTGAATCCAGACCAGGGCGTACTCACTGCCATTGTGAGTAATATAGGGAAACTCGGAAGTGCTGGAAGCGTCACCTAACAGAATCGGATTGGCATCGATTTTCGCTCCAGTGAGCGCATTGAAGCGCTGGAAGAGTAGGGTCGTACCGCCGTTCTGCACCCAGGCCACGGCCACTTCATCCTGGTGGATAAACATGCAGGGGCGGCGGTCGTCTTCCGGGCGAGAAGCCGGCGCCAGGGTTACAATGCCGTTTGTGCCAAAGGCATTGATGATTGCCAGGTTAGGGTCGTAGCAAGAGAGGCGCAGTGTATTATCGGCGGCGCGGTGCAAAAGTAGGGTATTTACCCCATGGCGGACTACCAGAGGAACAGGACTCGGGCCGGCATTGCTCTGTAAAACCACGGCTGCGCCCTGGATATCCAGCGTCCGGCTATAACGGGCTGCGGCGATATCATTGCCTCCTCCGGCCGGACGCACCCAGGCAATTACACTGCCCACGGCGTGCGGGGCAGTGGATGGGCGGTTTACAAAGCCAGTTATTTGCTCAACCAGTACAGGACGGCGCAGTTGGGCGTACACCTGCCGGTAGAATTGGCGCGTCAAAGCAGCCGCCCCTGCCACATGCGGTGTAGCCATGCTGGTGCCTGAATCGAGATAATAAAATGCTGCCGGAGCCGTGTTCGGACGCCCAGGGCTTCCGGCTGCCAGGGGCAGTACAGCCGTAGGGCCGGTGGAAAGGATGTTTGTACCGGGGGCCACCAGGTCTGGGCGTACCCGCCGACGGGCGGCAGCCGCGCCTGGCACGTTGACCCGGCCGCGGTCGCTGAACATCGCCAAATCGTTGGCGCTGTCCGAAATTGGGAAGTTACCTGCGACTGGGGGCGCTCCCGAACCAGCCACGGCAGCAAAACGCCCCGGGAAGGTGGCATTCCAGGTATTGGGCAAACCCTCCAGGTTGGTCTCATTTTCGCAGGCACCCACCGCCAGGATGTTCTTGGCGACCGATTCGAAGGGCAAATGGTTTTGATCCATGATGCCATCGTTGTCGGCATCCCGCTCCTGGTTATGGGTCAGGAAGACGATCAAATCTTCCGGATTGACATAGGCAAAGCGGTCGATCACCAGCGAGATTGCATTGTTGTAATTGTTGTTGGTTGGCAATGCCTGGTTGTTGGGCAGGCCGATGCGCCCCCAGGAATTCGAATGGATGCGAGCCCCCAGGTTGTGGGCCCCAAAGAAGCCTCCCAGGAACGGCCGGAAATCGACGATTCCCAGGGCGGGATTTAACGCCGAATGCATCACGATCTGTGCATTTGGCGCCACGCCGCGCACGTTGCTGGCGTTGGCAGGCGCCCCGCCGGCGCCGAATGCCGCCGTATTCGCCCCATTCCCCGCAATCGTGCCAGAGACATGCGTGCCGTGAATGATGTTTTGCGGCACGCCGCCGACCACCACCACGAATAAATCCTGCGTATTGGCAGCATTTAACCCTGCTGCAGCCACGTGCAGGCTGAGCAGGTTCATTCGCCCGGCCAGGTCAGGATGGAACGGGTTGCCCACCCCACCGTCAAAGCCGATATCGATAACGCCAACAATTTCGCCACTGCCATCCAGGTTGGTGACAAAATTGGTGTTGCGAAAATCACGCACCTGATTGACCTGCGTGATCAGGCCAGCTCGCTGGTTGCCCAGGGCGGCAGGAAAATGCCGTTCTACCGCACATACGCCTTCCAGGCGGGCCAATGCCAGGGCCTGGTCGGCGCTGGCGTTTACCACAAAGTGATAGCCGGTGTCGAAGAGCACTTGCACACCCAGCGCGTCAACCGACGATCGCTGATCGGCGCACACAACATCTCCAAAAAAAGAAACTTCCAAGGTGCCAGTTTCCTCCGGCGCCAGTGCGGCGGGGTCGAGCGCCAGGCTGGCCAGATCAACTGCGCCGAATGGCTCCTGGCGCCCAGCCAAAACATAACTGACGGCGTAGGCCGGGTGAAAAATGCCCACCCAGCGCACTACCGGCAGCGCGCGCACCTGATCTGCCTGGTCAGTAGTCAGTCGGAAGATGGCCGCGTTGTATGGATTGTTTTGCACGTAAATACCCCCCAGCTCTTCCACCTGGGCCAGCCAATCATTCTCTATAGGAGCGATGAACTGCACCAGCGTATACACGCTGGAATCTCCGGCAGGCGCCGGTGCAGTTAGTCCGTTCGGAAGTTGAACCTGCGCGGCGAGGGGGTCGAAGACAACCGCCGGCAGCGATAAAAGATCGTCCTCAGGAAAAAACTGCACTATGATGCCCTGGCTGGCGAAACGCGCTGCCAGGTCATCGGAAATTACTGCCCAGGCTCCTCCAGCCGGTTCATACAGAATTGTCGTCCGGGCAGCTACGAAATCATGCTGCTCTTGAAAACGCAGTGGGTCGAAGTTCAGCAGGGCTTTGCTATCTGTCATAAAATATCCTGTTGGTCAGTCGGTCGCGGCGAACTGGGATCGCAGTGATCCACTGGCGCGTTGGCCTAGGCTTCTACATCAATCGAGATATCGACCGGGCGGTTGGGATCCAGCGGGCGGCCTGGGGTGCGAATGTGGGTGATAGGAGCGCCTTCACCAGCCTCCAGGGCGCGGCGGGCTTTCAACTCTACCTCTGCCGTGAAGGTAAACTGGCGCTGACCGGAGGCCGGTGTAATGCCCTGAAGCAGTTTAAAACTCTTCACGGTCACGGCCGCGCTGTAACCGCCGCTGTCATAAGTGGTTGCGGCTCCATCGATTAGATCCTGGTGGTTGAGCTCAATGACTCCCAGTGACAGGGCCTCTGCCTGTTCAAGCTGGGCAGCGTTAGCTGACTGCAAGTTAATCAGAAAATTCTGGTTGGCTTTGAGTGTGGTAAAAACCGCTGTGACGCTGTATAACACCTGGATGCCGGTCACGTGGCTCATGTCATGTATCGGCCTCAGCGCCAGGCTGAACTTTTGCGAATCGACTGCGTCCCAGAGGATCTCAGTCGATTGCAAGGAGATGCGATCGCCATCCGAAGTGGTCAGGCGCACGCGCCGCGGCCCGGGGTAAGGCGGCTTGCTCAAGGTGAAATTGGGAGGTGGATTGATCGGGTTGAACGGAAAATTATCCACCTGATCGTCAGGGCGCGCCTCGCTGGTGGGAGCTTCAGCCGAAGCAGAATCCAGCAAGAAAATATCTTCAACGATGCCCAGCGTTACAGGCGGCGCGTTTCCACCAAGCAATGCAGGCAAGGAGGAGACCAGCAGCGTGCGCAGGGCTTCGTCCAGGTTTCCAATCATACAGGTTTATCAGTTCTGAGCCTGCATCGCCGAGTGATGCCCATTCAATCCGGCAGATATTTTGTCATCCGCTGCCCGTCCGGCCTCAGTTTCACGACCCAACTCTTCCTCTAGCACCTGGATGGCGCCGCTGATGCGCAGCATGGTCTTTTCCAGGTTGAGGCGCTGCTGTTCAAGATCTGCCAGCATGCGTTGGCCTGATTCGAACTCGGCCCGCAACTCTTGCAATCGTTTTTCTAATCTTTCACGCATCGTATATCTCCTATTGAGTCTAGAAAGCGAGCTTAATTGCCTTACTGCATCATGACAAAAATCGAAATCACGCCTTTGCCTTTCGCTAATGGCTCTAGCGCTTTCCCTATGATGGTGCCCATCGCCAGACTGCGATCGAGCACTTTCTGGGCATGGCCTTTGGTCGGGCTGGTGGTCAGCAGGTCGCCAGCGCTGATCGGAGCGATATCGGCATCGACTTTGCAGTGCGCATAGCATCCCAAGGTGACCATCTGGCCAATTCGGTGACTGCTTACCTTACTGCGATCCAGGTTTTCTAGCGGCGCAGCATATTCTTTCAAGGGATGCGGAGGTTGTTCAATAGGCTGGCCCTTCGGCGGCAATGGTGCTTCGGCAGCTGCTCCAGTGGAAACAGCCAGCGGGGCCTTTTCAGATTTATCAGTTTTGCTGGCTTTTGCTATTTTTTTCTGCTCGGCCTGGTAAGCAGCGAATAACTTTTTCTGCTCTTCCATATCAATCTTGGGTTCGATGTAAGGCAGCTCGCCTTCCACCAGGGCACGTGAGACAATGCCGCACACTTTGTTGTCATATGCCTGATTGCAAAGCATGGCTTCAAATACAGGAATGTTGTTACCCTGGCCGGTAGGCCGAATGGAAACAGGCAGACTATCGGAAATGACAATCACATCCCCTTCCTCCATCTCGTCCATGGTGTTATTGATGAAATTATCAACGATATAGCCAGTCTTACCGCCGCCGACAGTCAGATGTCCGGGGATATTAACATCGCCGTTTTGGTTGACGCTGAACCGGCTGATGAAGTTGTTAAAACTGCCGCCATTGATAATGAATCCAAAGAACGAATGGCCGATATGAAACTCGTATTCCAGGCCAGGCCCGATAATCAAACCCGATGACCCCATGAGCACTTTGATGTTATTTTTGAAGGTGCCTTCATTATCAAAGGTAAGATTGCCGATCTGCGATGTGCCCGCCGCGCTTTTGGGGAGGGTCAGGCTGCCGCGTGTCAGGCTCAAATTGCCGTTGGAATTCATCACCATCAAATCCCCGTTAACATCATCCCACAGGCGGGCAGATCCATCCGGGTTATACCAGACAAAACGGTCGCCGGCCGCCGGGGCGTTTGGCCAGGCATTCAAGGAGCGACGCACCAGGCCGAGTTCACTGCCGGGGCCGGTCAAGTCGATGCCGCCTACACCCTGGGTAGCCACGAACGGACCCACTGAAATGAAATTTCCGACGTGCAATGAGGCATCCGCGGCCGCACCGATGCCCACATTGCCTGTGACTGTCAGGGTTCCCGTGACGGTCGCGTTGCCGCCGGAGGAAAAGTCAGCGTTGACCGCCAGGCTGCCGGTGATCGTATCGCCGGCGCGGTCAACTTTGGCGTTATCCAGGCGGATAACCTCATCGACGGCCTGGTTCCAATCGGCCGACCGGATGGCGTCGCCGGATGATTTCGGGTAAGGGGGAGTTGGGGTAATTGGCATAATCGACTCCTTTGGTATCTAAAAAATAACATCCCAGAGCAGGGTAAGTTTAAAGGCATTGGTCTTGGTGACCGGTTCGAAGACCACCCGGTTGTACATCACTCCACCGGTCAGGGCGGTGAAGATGCCGGCCTCGCGCAGCGGTATCGTGGCATCGTTGACCTGGTCAAAATCGAACACGGTCTGGAGCGAAACGCGCACCCGCTGAACGCCGCTGTCATCAAAAGTCGCCAGGGTTGCGCTGGTGATGGCATTGCGGTCGCCGCGCTGGGATTCGAGGGCCGTATCGCCGTCGGAGGCGGCGGTTGAACCGGTGCCCACTGCCATATGGCTGACCGCGGTGGGCGGCGGGCCGCCAAATTGGCCGCTGAACATCTCAGCCACCAGGCTGCGCCCGCTGCTGACGATATGATTATCATACGCCTGGCGGCTGATTTGCCGGCCCTGGCGGTCGGTCATAATCAGGGACAGGCGGCCGCGCATTTCAATTTTTTCGATCATAACAATCCTCCATCGTAAAATAATCCTCGTGGACCAGGCTGGCCCAGCCGGCGATAAAGGCAGGAAAGAATTTCATAATGCTTCCTAGCCGAATCCATACGGACCATCAAAAGTGGAAAAATCAAAGACACCGCCCACCGCGAAATGTTCGGATAACTGTTGGTCTTCCTGCAGGTTTGCGGCGCTGCGAACGGAAAAAATTTCGCTCACAGCCGAGTCTTCTATTAGCTGGTGATCGCCAGCGCGCTGGAACTGCTCCATCAGCAGATGGTCGTCGATAAAATTTAAAGAAAACTGGATGTTGCCGCGCACGCCTGCCGCGCGTGATTGGTCAATAACCTGCTGGATGGTTGCCAAATCCAGGCCCTCGTAAACGAAGATTTGGCCGGGAAATTTGTACAACTGCACCAGGTCAGCGACTGCCTGGTGTAAGAAGAACGGCACCAAGACATCAAATGTCAGCGGTTGGTGGCTGGTCCAGGTGAGCTCCACCCGGAAAAGAGGCGGGTTAAAGGTGTCTGTTGCATCGAACACAGCCGAATCAAACAAAGCGCCTGCCGCTTGAAAATGTAATGCACAGCCTTCTTTGGGCAGGTCGGGGAAGAGCGCTGGTCCCCCGCCCAACCCGTGCAAACGGGAGCTGACATCCGTCACGCCGATAAAAGCGCTGATGCCGCCGCCGGGCAGACCAGTCACACGCAGGGTTTCACCTTCGGAAGCTACCAGGCCGTCTTCGGCAAGGAAGCCCTGGCCTGTCGGCGTATGACTCAGGTCGCACAGCTCAAAACGCAGGCGGCGCCCAGCGCCTTTGGTGAATGTCCATTCCAGCAGAGGCGGCTCAGGGTACACCGATGTGATGGGCGCATCCAGGAATAGTTGACCTGCCTCAACAGGGTTGGTTATCTCTTCCAGTAAGCGCTCTGGATGCGGCGAGAACTCGTTCATGCGCACCAGGTTTTCCAAATCCTGACGCATGGCTTCAAAACCAGCCGGCAGGTGAAGTTGGTTCAGGTCAAAAGGCAGTCCCAGGGCAGAGCGAACTGCCCCCAACACGGCGCGGCGCGTACCTCCGCCGGTGAAGAGCGGCACGACCGACTTCAACCGCAGGCGAAATGCCAGGTCTGGCTCCAGGCTGCCGTCAACCAATCGGCGGCGCTCAACGCCGAAGATGGCTCCTAACCCGTCCAGGCCTGATCCAGTGGCATAATCTACCCAATGCGATTTGAGCAGATTCTTGACCGCTGCATCCACATTCATCAGCTCTGCGCCAACCGAGTCCAACAGCTTGAAAAGCAGCGACTCACGGTCCCGGGCGGCATACACCTCAGGGAACAGGGCTACCAGGCGGTCAGTCTTATAAGCCATAGTTTGTGGTTCCCATACTGTATTACACCAAATCCACGGCTGAATCAAAAGCCGCCAACCCAGGATACGCCGTGGCTGATACGCCAACCTCGACATGCGTGTTGTGTGTTAATGGATCGTAGCCAGGAATATCGCCATCAGTAAAAGTCACCTGAGCGGTCGCGCTACTGGCAAAGGTCACACTGCGGCGGATATTGCCAATAAAAGCCGGCAGTTGGTCGGGAGTTGTTTTCAGCCGGGCGCGGAAGGTGAGCGTAAGGTCGAGGGGGAAATGGTTAAACTGAGTTGGTCCACCGGCGGTGAGCACCTGGACATCGAGAGTGTTGTTGGCGCCAACTCGGCTCACAGCCGAGACGCTCAGCCCAGAAAGCAGCTTGACCTCCAAGGCGGCTTCATCTGGACGGATCAGTTGAGTGCGCTGGACGACAAACGGATCGGTCAGGGGTGTGCTGCCGGTGAGCAACTGCGCTTCTCCCACGTCGGCCAGCCCACTGACCGAGAAAACCAACGAGGTGAGCTTTTTGATCGAGAGCGGCTTGCCGATTTCCAAGGCTTTGATGGCTTCTACGACTGCGCTCAAATAATTTTCTACGGCGGCAGCCGGGACAGACACATCTGGCAGTACGTAGATCACGCCCGAAATAAGCACTTCTTGGATGGATGTCAACACAGCCATCACGCCAGCAGCGCGCGTATCTTCCACCACTTGCTGAACTTGATCCAATTCGCCCCCAGAAAAGCTGACGTGCACCTCGCCGAGGGGAATCGAGCTGTCCAGCGTGTGATCTGTGACCTCCACGCCTTCCACGCCATCAACTTCCAGGACAGCAAATTTAATGGCATTGAGGGTGGCATTGCCCAGTCTTTCCAGGTGATGCCGGGCGCGCTCTCGCAGTTGATCGTCTGACTCCGCTTCCTTGCCACCGCCAACCGGTTCCGCATTGACCACGCCCTGGATGCCGGTGGGTGGGGTGGGCATGATTGTGATCGTGCCAGCGTTCACGTTGCCGTCCGGGCCGGGCTGGTCGGCGGCTGCCGGCAGGGTAACGCTTTTGGCCACATAGCGCACTCGCAGTTGGCCGGCGGGAATTGGGCCGCCGCTGACATCCATGGTTATGTCTGTCTCAGAGGCTCCGAAGGGCAGCTTAGGATCACTGGTTACTGTAGGGAGGGCCGGGGCGCTATCCGGATTGGCCGCCACCGGCCAGACGCCGGTCAGGCTGGCGATGCGGTTGCTCACAGTGGCGATATTTCCCGCCGGTGTAATCAGTTGCTCTATGAAGACATCGCTGATCGTCCCGGCGGCCGTGGTGGTGAAGGTTCTGCCGCTTTCATCGGCGACGCGCGTCCCCAGCGGGATGGGATAAGGTTTGTCGGCAGCTTTCTTGCGGAAGAAGGTCACTGCGCCTTTGGCGGGGATTGCTGGATTGCGCTCCAAACCTAACAGAGCCACCACGTTATCCAGCGCGGCGCCGCTGGCATAATCGATAAAAGCTCGCTGGTATGCCTGGTCCATTTGTTCATACAGCAATTTTAGTTCCCTGGCTACAGCGCGCAACAACGTGCCGGTAACGCTGGCAGGGTTAAAATCGGTCAGTCCAGACGGCCGCTCGCGGTAGGTGTATTCCACCTCCAGACGACCGCCGTCCAGGGGTTTCTCCGCTGTGCTCAGCCAGATCAGGCGGTTGTTGCTCAAGCGGAAGTGGACGCCTGGAGTGAAGACGGTGAAGACACTGCCACCCATCAAACCGGTAACACGTGTGATAGCGTTCGCCTGCAAGGTGAGCTCGTAAGATGTGATGCTGCTGTGGAAGATAAAGCGGTCCGTCGCCGGCTGTTCAACGCCTAAACGGATGCTCTCCTCCAGAGAGTCGATCAAATCTTGAAAAGGTCGAGAGAAAGGATTGCCGAGATCGATCATAACAATCAGTTTACCCTCCTAAATTGATATCCACTACCAGGTTGAGCGGGTTGGGTTGACTGATGAGCAGCACATCCATGGTCAGGCGGACGATGGAACGCTCGCCCGGCAGCACTTGTGCCTGGATGGTTTCCACTTTCTCCACGCGGGCGTCTTGCTCAATCGCCTGACGGGCAAACGCCATCAGCTTCACATGCGTGCGGGTGTTGTTCGGTTCGCCAATCAGCTCGTGAAGCCGGCTGCCGACGTTTGGCCACCCCAACAGCGCCAGCTCCCCTTTGCGGATGCGCAGGCGCAGAATCAGGGCCTGGACAATGTTGTCATTGCCTATCGCTACGGATAGATCGCCATTGGAAGCCGGCAGCAGATCCATGCCTTCGGCGCGCTCTGATAATTGAATATCGTTCCCAAAAAGTGCCTGGCGGGTACTTACCATTTCAATTGATGATCCTCACAATTCGGAAAGTCTCGTGCCCATCATGCGGTGGGAAAGAGTCCTCAACGCGCGCCACCAGGCGGTATTGGCTGCCAACCACCAGGGCTGCCGGCAGAGCGCCGGAATATCGCAGATATGTGACCGGGTGACTGCCATCCGGCTGGCTGAACACCAACGAACTCTGGAATTGAGCTATCTGCTGGTCGGTTGATCCCAGGGCAGGAATGGCCGCAACAGGGATGCCTCCGCCGGGTGGATCAAAGCGAAAGATGAAACGTAGGCGGTTGGCCTGCTGGTAATCGGTTTTGTCCCACTTGAGCGGCGCCTCGACCTCGATAGTATCGCCGCCTTTGCTAAGATCTGGCGGCGGTCCAACCGGGGAGGGCGTAAGCAATTTTGCCAGGCAGACATGCACCAGGCAGGGTTCCGCCGCTCCCGGCACCGCCGGACCGCCAGCCATGCCTGCCAGGGTCACACTCTGTGCATCGGCCAGAGCCTCGCCTTCCACATCTTTGGCGGTCAGGGTAAGTACATGCGTGCCAACCGCCAGGCTGGCAGAGAAATTGAGAGCTGAAACGCCGTGGTTCGGAAAGTTCAGCGCGGCTTTCGGCGCATCCGCCGCGCTGGCAATGCCAGCCGGGTTGTACAGGCTTGAATACCATTTGTAGAACAAGGCAGTCGGGTTTGGGTGAGTGGTGGTTCCACTCAAGGTCAGGCTGGCCTGGGCTGGTCCACTCAGCACCGAGTTATGGCTAGGATTGGTGATATGGAGCTCGACTGTAGCCATGCCTGCTCCTATGTTTGCCCGCTATTGGCGCTCAATACCGCTGGAGCGCCGGTGGGAAAAATGATTGCCTGGTCGCCTTTCACATTGACCGGGATAAAGTTTGCCATCACGGTGCTGTTCTGCCCGGGCAACATCATCCCAGGCCAGGTGGGTATATTGCCCTGCATAACCATTCCCAGAGCAACGATGGCTTTGGCTGGCGTGCCTGCCACCACCGTCTTGTTGAAGCTGTTGACAACCCAGACATTTGGGCCAGGGTCCACCGGCGCGGCGGGTGGGGGCGGCAGGATAACTGGAATACCCGCATTGCTGTGCGGCGGCGCGGCAGGCGGCGGCGGGCTGGATGCTTCCACCAGCGCTTCGAGACCGGCATCGCCGATCAACACTTTGCCGCCATCAGGGTTCAGCTTCAGATTGCCTACCAGGTTCAGGTTGCCTTTCAATGTCAGGTCTGCCATCGTTGTATTCCCTCATCCTCCCTGGATGGTTCCGCCAGTAATCGTGGTTTTGGGGCCAGAGCCCACTTCGACTTTGGTATCCACACTGGTATCGCCGGTGACATGCAGTTTGCCATCAACTGTCAGGGTATCGCAGTTTATTTTGACCGCCTTTCCATCGGCCTTGATTTCAATTTGATCATCTTTGGTCAGCGTTATGACGATCTTTTCTCCGGCCTGGAGCTGGATATTGCCGTCTGAGTCTATCTTGATGCCGGCTTTGAATTCCGAGTTATCCTCCGGTTTGGTCACATCTCGCTGCAGATAGATCGTGCCGTCTGGAGTGAAGCGTAAATGGTTGAGTGTGCCATCTGGGACGCGCTGCTCGAAGAGCACATCATCCGCCTGGTGCAAAGGGGGGCGATCATCGGCGTGGTAAAAACGCCCAGTGATGACTGCCTGGTTTAAATCGCCGTCGATAAACTGCACCAATGCCAGGTCGCCCACGCGCGGCGGCGCCGCCACGCCAATATGCGCCACCGCCAGCGGCACGCGGCGCAGTTCCAGGTCAGCGTGTTTCAAGCGCACGCTGGCCTCGTAATTATTGTCATCGTCGTCCGACTCGTGGGCAAACACCTCGGTGATCACACCCAGCATAGCAGAGCGTTGGCGCAGCAGCTCTTGCTGCACCACGCGCTGCACCATACTGAGCAGTTCGCCGGCGCTGTGCGTTGGGTTCAAGGCAGCGCTCATGCGTCCTCCAGGTTGAGCGAGACGCGCAGGTCGGTTACGAAACCGGCTCCCCACCGATCTTCATCGGCCGGGCTGGAGCGCCAGCTCTTCATTAGCCTGAACGATGGGGGCAGGCCGCTGGCGCTAAAGCGGTGTCGAATGGCGCGCACGTACCCCTGGCCATTGATCAGGGCGTCGGGCACAGCACTGAGGCTCAGATCATCTCCCAATTCTATCGAGCCGCGTCCCAGGATGGTAAAACTCACCTGGTGAGCGGTGCGCTCGGCCACGGCCAGGCGGCCGGCAGCAAAACGGTCGGCCAAATCTTTGCTGCGGGCGGCGGCATCGAACACCAGCAGCTTCGGACTGCCGGAGCCGGCGCTGCCGCGAAAATCGCTGTCGTTCACTGTCAGCCAGTGCGATGCGCTGGCTCCCTGGCTGGACATGGGGCTCTCGCCGCCCACTTCGACGCTGCCCCAGCTTGGCTGGCGCCGACCGGCGCCAGCCTGGATCAGGTGCTGGCCGAACTGGTACCCCTCGCCGCCGCCCCCCAATCCTAACAGGGATGAAGCGGCGGCGGCAGCAGCGCCCAGCAGCCCACCGCCGGCCGAATCCAATGAAGCCGCGCTGCCCAGGGCGTGGAAATACACCTTGCCCTGGCGGTCCGTGTACAGTTCGTATCCCAGGCGATCCGCCAGGCCTTTTACATGTGAAAAAGCACTCAGGCGCTGGTCTACAGCAAAGCTCGGTAGCGTGGGACCGTCATCGATCGTCCCGGTTTCCAACCCTGCCTGACTTACCAGGTCGCGCACAATGCCGCCGGCAGTCTGGCTTTCATAAGCAGTTGCGGCGTGCAGGTTGAGCAAATCGTTCATTTTCCCCAGGGCGAAAATCACCGCCCCGTTCAGCGTCGGGCGCAGCTCGACCAGTTTGCCGCTGAATACCTGCTCGTTTTCTCCATCATGGCCGAGCTCCAAAATCACATCGGCTGCCGCGCTAGCCGGATCCAGATCTACGGTGGCGCCGGAAGCATCAGGACGTTGGAACAGATCGATGCGCAGGCTGTCGGCGGCGATATCCATATCGCGCTCGACCACGAAACTGCGCGGCCCGAAGGCAGCCTGGTCGCTGGTACTGACCCGGTCACCCAGGGTCAGTTTAAAGGTGGGTTTCAGCGTCATGGATTCCTCATGGCGTCCCTGGCGCGGGCCGCGGCGTGGGGTGGGCCGGATCTTCTTCGGCGTGCTCACGTGCATCGCGTTCACTCCAGGCGTTGCGGTAGCCGTTGATGATCACATCCCATTCGTAAAAACCAAATAATGGCAGGCCCAGGTGGAAGAAAGGTCCAAACCAGCCATATTGGTTTGTGTGACGCAACTCATGTTCATAGAGAGCCTGGCTGCGTGGGATGGAAACCGAACCGCCGTAAGCCGTGGGAAAAACCGGGTCAGACATGCTGGTAATATGGGATGAAGTCTCCCATTGTTTATAGACAAAGAAGACATTGCCGAACGTGATGCCGAGCAGGCTGGAAAACGAGCCCAGCCAGCCGCCGGAAAATACCAGGGCGAAGGCATTCAACCTGCCTGAAGCGGCGGCGTCGAAACCGGGGGTTTCCCAACTGGCATTGCCAAAACTGACCAGCCACACCAACCAGCGCACCACTTCGCCGATCAAACAGGTGACCTCGATCAGCAGGCCAAACAGGGTGTTGGGCAGAGTCCAGATGGCGCCCAGCAGGCTGAGCAGCACTCCGCCGAAAGACCAATGACCGTTGGGGTCGACCCGACCGGCGGGATCGTTGGCGCAAAAGACATAGCGGTTGCGCAGGCGCGGCTGCTTAAGCCATTCGTTGAGCACACTTAATCGCTGGGTCACCTGGCGGCTGGAGGAAATATAAGGATTGACCAGCCGCTCATCATCTGGAGCGCCGGTGTAGCTGTCTGGCGTCAGGAAGCGGCCCAAGGTGGGATCGTACCAGCGGGCGCCGAAGTAATACAGACCGAGGGTGGCGCAGTACCGCCGGCCCTGGAAGAAGGGGACGAACTCCTGCATCAGCTCACCCGACGGCGCTCCGAAGGGGCAATAATCGAAGCGTTTCACAATTGAGCCAGCCATATCGCTCAGCAGCAAGGCGCTTCCCTGCGGATCATCGTGGCGGAAATATACCCGAGGAACTGCGCCATCCTCAGAAGATGTGAAGTGCAGTTCAGCCAGCACACCCAGGGGAGTGCGCACGAAGAGATACTGGGGTTGTCCGGAGAGATCCGTGACAGCCAAAAGCTCGTCGGCAGGACCGTAAAAATAGCGCTCCGAATAGTCAGCATAATCCGCCAGCGCCAGGCGGCCTTTGAAATCATAAGTGAAACGAGCACAGCGGTGCCCGTTCTGGAAAGCTTCGGACAGGCGTCCGGCGCCATCGTAGCGGTAGCTCCACTCCCTGCCGGCGGCAGCATCCGTCTGCCCGGCCAGCCTTCCCCAGCGATCGTGTCTGAAAAGAACAGCGGCTTGCGGATCGCCGGTCTCCAGCAGGCATCCCTGGGCATCATAATGGATGTAGCATGTCGATCTGCCAGGCTGGCGCGGGCCGGCTGTGCGGTTGTCGAGGGCGTCATACTGATATTCCCATTTTTCAGCCTGCCCGAGCGCCGCGGCGGCGATCAGGCGTCCCAAGATATCATAGCTGTAATCCCAACGACCATCCGAGAGCACCTCCCCACCCAATCCATACATAAATTTCCGCTGGAGGACCACCTCGCCTGCACGGGTGATCGCCAGGCTTTTCGGGCGCCCATCGTGCAAATTGGCCTGCGACTGGTTGACCAGGCCGTTGGCATACGACAAGGTGGTCTGCTTGTGCTCATCGTCAAAACGATAGCTGCCCAATTCCAGGTCGCCCAGGGCAATGGTGGCAGGCCGGCCGCGCTCATCCCATGTATACCGCAGGGCCTGGTTCAATCCGGGGAGACGCAGGGCTACCAGGCGCCCCTGGGCATCATACGTCAAAGAGGCGGCCAGTACAGCGCCGCCAATCTCCTGGCTGAGGGCAGCCACACGCCCGGCGGAATCGTATTCCCAGCGGCAAATCACATCCTGGCGCCCATCGCTGACATGACGCGCTTCGATCAAGCGGGCAGGCTGGTCGGGTTGAGAGCCTTCACTCGATGCAGCACTGTGGGGAACGTTGTAGCGGAAAAAGGCAGACGAGTCCAGAAATTCCATCCTGTCGAGCAGGCCTTCAGCGGAGAAAGTAAAGCGCCGCACCTGGCCTCGATCTTCCACTTCCACCAACCGACTGCCGCAGTAGCGGTAAAAAGCCGCCCCGCCATCACAGAATCGAACGCAGACCAGCCGGCGCTGATCATCATATTCGTAACCTGTCCGGCGGCCATCGGCCTCAATAATTTCGACCAGGTCTCCCTGCTGGTTGTAGCGATACTGGCAAGATGGAAATCCGTCCAGATTCTCCTGCACCACGTCGATGCGTCCGTCTGACCCGCTCAGCGTCCGGCGGCTGCGCTCCTGCTCAAGCCAGGCTTCCAACCGCTTTTGCGCTTCCAGTCGCTCTGCATCCGAAGGCCAAGACCCACGAACCTGCGCCGGTAGGTCCAAGCTGTGGCCATGAATACCGGGAAGCTCCGGTTGGCTGTTGGATGGTTTCACGCGCAGGTACACATAGGCTCCTATATCGAAATCCCGGCGCTCAGGCTGACGCCGCCCAATTGAGGAATCGCCGCCAGCATATCGTCAAAGGCATTGCGCACCCGGTCCAACTCACCGTCAAAACTCATTCCCAGGTTATCAATGGCCTGTCCCAAGCGGGTTAAAATCTCGACGAACACAAGGGCTTCCAGCCGGTCGAGCACGCCCTGCAAACCGGCTAACAAATCGTCAATCGCGGCGCGCACCTGGGTGATCAAATTTTGAAAGGCGGCGACAATATTGCCCAGCATGGCATCCACCGCCGCTACCAGATCATCCAGAATACCACTGACTTTGCCAGTCAGGGCACTGACGGCAGAGTTGAAAACAGCATTCAACTGCGCTTTGAGCTGGGCAGGGTCCACCGCTTGCAGAGGCGCTGTCAGGGCTGCCAGCAGATCTTCGAAGTGCTGGCGCAAAGAAGCCGGGTCGATGACATGCAGCTTGTTCTTGACTTCTGTGTAAATCGCCGCAACCGCATCTCGCACATCGAGAGGGTTGATCAGGCGCATCAGCTCACGCAGGGTGCCAAAGAATGTGTTAATGGCTGGCTCCAGAGCATCGGCAAAAGGCTGGACGTGTTGAAGGAAGCGCGCCAGGGCATTTTCCACCAACTGCGCTTTGGAAGATGGGCGCATGGCGTTGATCCCGCCCAAAATGGCGTCATATGTCAGGGATTGGGGCTGGCGCAGGAAATCGGGCAGAAGTTTATCCAGCCCGCGCTTCAGGCGAGCATAGCTCTCCTGAGCGCTGGAGCTGTCGAGGGCATTTATCCGCCCGCGCAGCGCCGCCAGGCAGTTGGCGTGATCTTGCACGAGCTGGGCTATTTGGCCGCCGCTGACGCCAGGCGAAGTGGCATTGATCAAAAGGTCAAATTTGGCAGAAACAGCCTGCACATCCCCCTGGCGTTCGGCTGGGGCTGTGCTGACGTGCGTGTTAAAGGCCAGCTTGAGAGCAGGCAAGTTCTTCGATACACTCACCAGGCTGGTTGGAGCAAGCTCAAGCAAGGCGCTGTAACCTGAGCGCAGCCCGTTCAGAACAGCCTGCGGGTCGAGCGTCTGCAAACCGATGCCGATGGTCTGGCGGATTGTCTCCATGACTGTGGTCAAATCGTTCGCCGGTATCTTCTCTAGCAATCCCACCAACTGCATAAAAGCCGCGTCCAACGGCGCAAACAAGCTTGTTAAATCCACCCGATTGCGGATTTCGAGGCTGAGCTGGCTTAACTGCGTGTTCGGATCGCCAAAAACGGCTTCGGTAACCAACTCAAACACCGGTTTGAGTTGGTTGTAGAAACTGCCCAACGGTTCAGGCAGGTTGAGACCTTCCAGGGCGTTCAGAATAGTGGTGCGCACGCTGGCGAACAACTGCGTTTCCAGGTTGTTCAGTTCGTCCAACAGAGGGGTGACATCGATCAAATCAATCAGATGATCCACTTCTGCGTAGAGCGCTTCTAGGGGCGCCACCCACTGGTCGGGCCGCAGCCGATTAACAGCAGCGGTGATTTCCGCATACAGCGGCTGAAGCGGGTCGAGGATGCGTCCCGGGTCGAGGGCCTGCATAGCTTGCTTGAGCTGGTCGACCAGGTCATACAGGAAACCCAGCAGGTGTTCGCCGTTCAAGCTGGCGACCAAATTCGAAGCCTGGTCGAGCAGGTCGTTCACCGGGCTGAGCAGCTGCTGAGGACTGAAAACAGTGAATTTGCCGCTGATCTGCTCCAGGGCAGCATTGAGCTGGTCGAGCAAACCTTTGATCTCATGTTCGGCGGCGTGATAACCCGTCTTCATGCCATTGATCACCGTGCCTTCCAGGTCAATCGCCTGGAGCACTGCCAGGCCGGCGGAGATGGCCAACTTTTCGGCGTCCGACAGCGCATCGGGATTGATCTGTTCCAGGCGAGATTTCAATTCATCGATCTCAGCAATCACTTCATCGCTGACCGGCGTGAAGGACAGGCCATTTAATGAGTCTAACAAGCTGTTCAAATCAGCCAATTGGTCATTGACTGCCGTTTCGAGCTGGTCGATGACGCCCTGCAGCTCGGCAATCGTGGATGTGAGCTGGTTGATCAAATCGGCAATCGGCAGGTTCTGCACTTGCTGCACCAGGGGCGCCAGGGCATCTTGCACATTGGTCGATAAGGCATCATTGATATTGCTGTTGATGAACGTCTCCAACTCCTGGAAGGCCTGGGCGATCTGGTCTCGCACCTGGGTGATGCCCAGGCCTTCTAATTCGGATTGGATACGTGCGAACAGCCCATCCACCGTTTCCTGGATGAACTCGGTAGGGATGCCCTCAATCGCCTGGCGAATCTGGTCCAAAAAACCCTGGATCGTGCTGCGAATCTGCCCCAATGGTGAGCTGAAGATGGCATCGTGCACCGACTGGTTCAAAGCCTCCAGGCGCAGGCGCAAATCATCGGCTGAAAAGGCTGTCTGGATGTGCGAAAGCTGTTCTTCCAGCAAGGAGACGAGCGTGTTGATCAGGTCATCCACGCTGAACACTTCGTCGAAGCTGATCGCCTGCAGCAGGCTGACATAACCCGAAAAGATGCTGTCCCAGGCATGTGCGGCGATCAGGCCGCTGAGCTGCTGATAAAAACCATCCAGCGCATTGAAAACCAGGTTGTTCGCGCTTTGCAGAGCGTCCAATTGGGCCTGCAAAGTGACATAACCGGCGGCGTCCGCCGGATCCATCGACAGAGCCGTACTTTGCAGGCTTGAGAAAGCGCTCATTACCGCCTGCATTTGCGGGTGCAAAGAGGCTGCCAGGGCATTGGCCTGCAGGGGCGCCAGCACGGCCAGGGAAGACTGCACGTGCGCCAGGGGAGCGGCCAGCACATCCGGAGCGACACCCAACAGATGCTGGGTGAGGAAGGGCAAAAATTCGGCCTGGTGAGCGGGAAAATCGGCGCCGAACTGCTGCAAAGAGGTGAGATACGCCTGCAGTGCGGTCAGGGAGTCCGAGTCAACCATCCCGCCCGTCAGGCTGGACAGGCGCTGGTCGAACAGCGAACGCGCTTCGGCGATCACCGCCAGACCAACGTCTTGCAGTGAGCTGCCCGAGGCTACTGCCTGCGCTAATGGGCTGCCCTGCAGTTGATTGCGGATACCCTGGTAGGCCTGGTCGAAGTTTTCCAGCGAAGAGAGCACATTTTCGGGCAGTGCGTTCTGAACGGCGTGTAGAGCATTGGGCAGCCCGTTCGCCAGCGGGCCAATATCGATGTTGGCGTGTGATTGGAGATCATTAAACACGGTATTGATTGATGCCAACGGAGAGCTGGAATTTCGCGGATCGAGCCCGCCGAGTTGGTTAAGCAGGCCAGACAAATTGCCTTGCAGGCTTCCGCTCTGGTTAAGCAGGGGAGTAATATCGGGAATGCTAGCGCTGATTCCGGTCATCGTTTATGAGAAGAGCGAAAGCAGATTGTTCAATGTCCCTGCGCCAGGGCCAGTGAGAGAAGTGAATTGATCGAGCATCCCAGGCAAGCGTGAGGTGGGATTGCCGAAATCCTGGGCGCCTGCCAGTAGATCAGTCAAGCTCGAGACCTGTTCGAGGGCGTTTTGGACATCGTCGATGAAAGCTGTAGCTTCATCCAGCAAGCCAAGATCCAGATCGCCCAGTCCGGGAGGCGCGGCCAGGACAGGCTCAGGCGGCTCGACATATTCAACCACGTGACAGTGGTAATCAAACTCGTCCAGCCGGCCAGCGCGCTGAGCCACATCCAGGCGAGTGATCAACACCTGCGTGAAGTAGCCCTCGCCAACCGTCTCTGTGAAGAAATCCAACGGACTGCTATCGAGATAGGCGCTGCGCAGCTTGCCCAGGTTATCCAGCGCGTTTTCGCCGTAGAAAATGCCCTGGAAGATAATCTCTACCGAAGGGCGTCCAAGAGCCTGGGAAAGATCGCCGCTCATCCCCGGCACCGGGTGGCGGGCGATGCGCGCCTGTTCGTGCACCTGAATATGGGTCAGATGATCCAGGGAGAGGTCGCCCAACTCAATGGTCATGGATCATTTTCCTGAAGCGCCGTACATGCGCAAATATGCCAGTTCCAGATCTTCCATCCAACGAGCTAACTGCTCGCCAGCCAGACGCTCCACCTGCGCCTCTAGCGGTTCCTCCTCGAAATCTGGCGAGTGGGAATCATGCAAGGACTGTGGCTGGTTGGTGTTCGATGCGGCTGGCGCTGACCTGGGGGAGGAGACCTCCGGTGAATTTTCCTGGGCCCAACGAGGAGGTAAGTCCATATTTTCAGGCGTTTGGGGAGTGAGGTGGCGGTTAAGCACGGCCACCAGACGGGCAGGATCGGTTGATAAGTGTGTAATACGAGTTGACTCGTTCGCAACGGCGGCAGAGTCCTCAGCCGCCGATTCACGAGCATCCGGGGCGGGCCGCGAACCAGGCAGAAGAGTGGAGCCTTCAGGCCAGCGTTCTGCTGTAATGGTTACGGCTTTCTGCGGTTGGCCGGTCTTACCAGAAACGGACAAGCGTTGAGCTGCCGGATTGGCCGGGACAGGCGTAATGAAGCCATCGCGAGCAGTAACGCTCCCCAGGCTGACGGCGGGAGATGTATCCAGTCGTCTTACAGGCAGTTTAGATGAGCTGTCGACTAAACCATTGGCTTCCGCCTGCCAGCTTGTATCCGCTGCAAGAAACATCTCTGGATTCAGCGTGCCAGGCGCCTTGCCAGGTTGAAGTTGACGCTGCCTGGTCGGATCGAAGAGCAGCCGTTTGACCTGTCCAGGGAGCGGCTGGTCTGATAAGCCGGAATCCGATGAGCCAGAGCGAGGACGGTCCACCAGGCCGACTAGATAATTTGTAGATGAAAGGGATGCTGCACTGCGTAAAGGCGCTGTTTCTTGAATAGCAGAGGCAGACCGGTTCACCTGCCGGACTTGGGAAGCCAACTCTTCCTGTAGATGTTGCAGAGGATCATTGAAAAGTTCGGTTGCCAGATTCGAGGAATTATCCCAAGCGGTCAGCCAGGCCGGCTGGAAGAGGCTTACCTGCAGGCGCAGCATGCGCCCGCCCATTCGCTGTAAAGCAGCAGTGGGGTCGGGGAGAATCGCGATGGCGCTCACCTGCGTACCTCCTCGCCGTTGGACGGATTAGGGCGCAAATTGAGCAGGCGCTCAATGCCGGCCAGGTACACGGCCACCTGTCCAGGCGTGAGCTGGCTGACCTGCTCCGGAGTCCAGCCGAAATGCTGGGCGAGCAGCAAATGGGTTTGCCCCAAGGGGGAGCTGGCAGCTTGCTGACTTAGGATTTCGCCCTCAGCGCTCAAACCGGAAATCTGGTTGACCTGGGCAACAAGATAATAAACCAGCCCCAGGTGCAGTTGGCGCACTTGCTCCAGGCTCAAGGCAGGCTCAACCAGGGCTTCTTTGACCATCAAAAGAGGCACCAGCTCAGGGTTCTCGCGCGAGGCGCGGGAGATCAGCGAAAGCGTCGCCACGTTGAGTGGGCGCAAGCGCACACAGCCAACCCTGACCCCATTCCATGCAGACCCCAACTTCTCCGGCGCTTTGTGGTCAGGAGCGGGGGAAGGGTTGGAAGATGGAGAGAGTACAGCTGGCGGGATTTCGATATCAAAAATTGCTTTGCTGCCAGCTAACAAATCCTCTGCCTGCAGAAGCTTAGTCGGGCCAAGAGCGCCAGATTCCACTTATTTCTCCTGACTCAAGCTTCTTCAAAAGCCAGGCGCATTGCCTGGAATTTGACCGATTCCATGACGAAATCTTCCATCGGGATATGGTAGCTCCAGGCTTCGAACTTCACGCCAAAAATTGTTACCTTGGTAAACTGGTCGGGCAGGGCTGGATTGGTGAGGGTGGCGATGATGTTAAATGATGGCTGCACGAAGTTCGGGGCGCTGGGCGGGCTGACTGCTCCATCGCCCATCAGCAGGCGCAGCAGGGCTCCGTTGACATGCGCCCGGTCCGCTGTGCCAGAAACATGCACGATCCCAGGACGTAGGTGCGTGGGATAGCGGCGCCCAATTTCATAAAAAGGCTGCAGATCGGTTGCAATCGCAAGGCTGACATCGCGCAAGCGCCCAACCACGTTGCTCAGATCATATTGGGAGACGAGCGCGTCAGCGGCTTTTCCCTCGGGGGAACTGGTATCATCGACGCCTAGCACAAGCACGGCGTCATTAGCTCGAAACACATCGTTCGGCATCTCTGTCCTTCCTTTTTTGCTTCGAAAAGAACTACTTCAAATTCATGACCACACGAATGTAGTCGATGCTGAAGGTCGGCTGGAGAGTCATCACAACACTTACCTCACCTGCAATTTCCTGAGCGCGGGTTGCTGAGACGGAGAGGTCAAAACCGGTCAGCGCTTCATCTTCAACCATCCCGGTTAGAAAACCCTCCAGAGTAGCTTGCAGGGCCGCGCGCACGCGGGAATTATTCAGACGGCCAATGTAGGGGTTGGAGGCGGAGCGGACACCGTACTTGGCGTAATCCACAATCCGGCGGGTAGGAATCGCGGAGAAGGGCTGTCCTTCGCCCTCGGTGGTCATGCCTTTGAGCACACGCATGCCATCTTTTGGAATAACCGTGAGCACATCGCGCTTGATCAATTGGATTTGCTGGCCGCGGTTGAAACTGGCTGCCAGGCCGGGGATGACCAGGGTCTTATTCGTCAGGCTGGTCATAACCGGCAGAGAGGAAATCAGCCCGGCAACCGCTGCGGCGGTGTAACCGGTGGGCAGCAGGGTGCCATCCGAAGCCTTCAAGCCAGGGGCAACCAGAATGATTCGATCGCTGGCCATAGTGTGACCCAAGTGCTCTGCCAGGGTGGAGCCTGGAGCACCGATGACGCCAATGCGCTCCAGATCGGCGCCTTCGGTGGCACGCAAATGCGCTTCAAGCACCGGCCCCATGGCGGTTGAATCTTGCCCGGCCAGCACGACGATGTTGATGAGCATATTCGAAAGGGATTCAAGGCCGACAGAATATTCATTTATGCCGGCTTCGGCGCCGTTGCTGCCGGGGGTGTTGCTGCCGGTGCCGAAGTAGGCTGTGGCGCCGGTTTTGGGCTTGTTTGCCCCATTAGGGCCGCTGGGGACCGCGTCCGCCAGAGAGGAAGTGGCGTTGATCAGGGATGCCAGCAGGTTGCCATCCACGATGGTGAACGTTTCTTTGGTTGTTTCGTATGTTAATGTCACCAAGGCGCAGTCTTGCTGATCGACCAGGTAAGAAGCTACCAGGCTGTCGCCGTTGAGCTGAACAGGGGCGGTATTGGGGCCGTAATCCAGGTGGCCATCCCAGGTGGTGACCAACACCTGCCCGGCAGTTGGGGCAGTGTGACCGGATGCGTAGGTGGCGATGACTGTCTGGTCGCTGGCAGGCGCAGCGCCAAAGGTGAGCACGCCGCTGCTGGTGGTGATGTTTACCTCTGTGGGACCTGGAGCGGCGCCGGAGTCGTACAAGATGCTGCCGGTGCCGTATTCGATGGCTGTTGTGCCATCGCTGCGCAGCACACGAATCTTGTTGACCGCGTTCACATGGACAACCGGGGTGTGCGCCAGGGTATAGTTGGGAGGCGTGGGCAGGCGCACCACTTCTTCATCGCTGATGATCAGGTTGTAAACAATGTCCAGGGTTTCAAAGCGCTGGGTGATGCCGCGGAAGACGCGCAGCCGGTTTTCAGCCGAGGGGACGACGCGAGCATATGTCAGGCCGGTGAAGCCGCTGGTATGGGTTTCGTCGACAATGCGGCAGTTTGTGTCGGCTGGCTCCAGGTCTATCTTGATTGAATTGCCCCACGAACCTGGGGTTTTGGCCTCCAACGTGGCGATGGTCAGCCCGTTGCTATCCAGCACTGCATAGCTGGCGTTTGAACTGCTGGAACCCGCCACACGGACAGCAACCACTACCGATGCGCCGTTTTGGTATATTTGCTCCAGGGCGCGCACCAGGGTGAGCGGGTGAGAGCCATCATCCGGCCGTTTGAAATCATCAGGCAAGCCGAAAAGTTCGCGTGCGGAGGCGAAGTCACTTAAGGTCTGCGGCTCGCCAACCGGGCCGCGGGCTGCGGTACCGACAATGCCAACAATGCCCGTGGCTACCCGCCCGGCTGAAATCAACCCTTCAGCTCGTACGGTAATATAAGTGCCGGGAATGATCATTTCAGACATGCGTAAGCCTCCTGAACGAATAAACCTATTTCTGTCGTTGAAACCGCGCAAACCATGCACCGGTTTTTTTAATTTTTAAAGTCGTGATTGGAGAGAGGAGGTAAAGATTTCAGGATGAAAAATTGAGAAATTCCCGCTTTTTCAGTGCTGAAATCTAGACTTATTAGATAAATTATATCATATATGATCGGGCGGACTGTGGGAATTATTTCCCATCGTTGACTCTGAACGCACACAAAATGCCGCACCGGGATCGGTGCGGCATTTGGAGAATCGGCTCTTTTGAAATAAGGTGTGTCTTGAATGTTAACCTAAGCATCCGCGAAAAATCGCAGCAAGGCTTGATTGACGTTCTCCGGATTGGCAATTGCGGCGACATGGTGCGCGTTGGGGATGATTTCAACCTGCAAGCCGGGAATCAAGGTGCGCGCCGCTTCAACAGCCGACTGCAGGTTATTGTAGATCCTCTCCTGCTCACCCACGATGAGCAGGGTTCTGGCCTTTATTTGTGAAAATTCTTCCTGGGTGTACACGCGCGGGAAGACCTGGTTGATCAAGCCGCCATACATCAACGATTTATAGAACACCGGATCCCAGAGCCGGTCAACGGGCAATCCTGCGTACATCCAATCCACACTGCTGCGCATCGATTTTGGCATGCCGGGCAATTGGGGGAAGAAACTGTAGACAGCCTTGGGGATAAACATATGTACGTAAAATGGCCGCATGGGGGAGATTGTGGCGGCAGGCCCAATCATCGCCAATTTGAGAACCCGCTCTGGCAGCTTCATCGCATAATAAGCACCGGTAAATCCACCGTAGGAATTTCCCGCGATATATAGGGTTTTGATCTGCAGTGCATCAATGACTTCAATGAACCAATGCAGGAAATCATCCACCGACTTGAACGGCATGAGCGGCACACTTTTGTTCCCCTCACCCAGGATATCTACAGCGTAAACGCGATAATTCTGGCTCAATGCTTCGATGGTTCGATACCACGAAGCAGCCGTGGCGCTCAAGGCATGCAGCAGAACAACAGGATGGGCGTTTTCGGGGCCATTGGCGATGATATGTGTTTCGCCAAAACTGGTAGGAATATTCAACTCTTGATAAGGCTGGGTCCATACATCCATGATTGCCTGATACGCTTGCATGATTTCGACTTTGCCGTCGGGCGATGCGAAAATAGCGGGAGCAGACATGGCAACCTCCAAATTTTTTAGAGCATGATGTAAACCAACACTGTGGTGATATCCATCAGAGCATGCACCGTTACGAAGTAGGGCATAAGAGACGGGCGGAATTTAATCGCCAGCCCACTGACCAGGGCGAAGGGCAGGAACATCCCGAAGCGCCACAGGAGATATCCATTGTTGAGGATAAGAGGCAGGAACATATGCTGTGCGGCGAGCGCCAGTGAAGCCAGGATCCAGGCAATCCAACCATTCTTGAGCAGCGTCTCAAGGCGCGGCATGCAGTAACCGAAATAAGTGGGCAGTTCGGAAAACCAGATGGTGAGCGGGAAAAGAAAACTGAACACAAATGCCCAGGTCGGAAGCGGTTGGAACAGCATCCTGGTGGCAACCATTGAGTCGCCGAAGATCGCAGCAGCCAGCGGTTCGCGCGGCCATGCAGCCACGGGCAGGCCGATAACGCTGAATCCTACCAGCCACAAAACGTCGGTCTTCCAGGTGGAGCGTGAGAAGCGCAGTGTTTCAAAGAAATTGCGGCCTTCGCCCTTGTACAGGCGCACCAGTACGTATAAAGAGGCCAGGTTGGCGAGGGTCACGATGAAGGTCCACCAACGGGTGGATTCATTCCAGGCCGAGGATGCGCCCGTAATCAACAGCAGCAGTGCAATCAAGCCCTGAAAAAACATAAAGAATGCAGAACGGGAAAAAAGCATGAGCCAGGGAGCAAGTTGGTTTTTCATCGTGAAGTCCTTCTTTGAGTGAGAGTCTGGGCGAGGCGGGCGATTTCGTTCGCTCTTCTTAATGGTAGCCTGCAGAAAAGAAAAATTCCTCTGTCCAGCGGTGAGTCTTAGACTATCCGGTTGGATAGGTTCTGCAGTTCCGATTCATTCTGGCTATATTCAACACGTTCAAACTTTCTTGGCAAAACCTTCGCCAATCAAGAAGGCCATAATATACTGTCTGCCGCGACCAGGAGAGTGACAAGCGGCAGCGTTTGCAACCCGGTGCTGATGAAGGCCAAGGCCAGGTTGGGGGCAAGTAGGATTGTCCCGACCGCAAACGGGAGCAGCCTGGCATACTGCCAGCGCGGCGGGAAAAAGGATACCAGCACGCCTGCCGCGAAGGGCAGTGTGAACAAGTAACTCCCCACCGGCAGCCAAACGGCTGAAATCAATGCAAAGAAAGCCCAGGAGAGCAGGCCGCCCAGCCTGACAGCCTGGTCGCCAAACGCTCTGATCAGCTTTGAACGCAGGAAAAGGAGTGCAATCCCAATACAGGCTGTCGCCGCAGCAAAAAATGGCAGGCTGGCAGGCACCAGGTAGCTGCCAGCGCGGGGATTCGGATTGGGAAAGAGCGCGCCGAAAACAGCGCCTCCAACCGCGCCGGCCAGGGCGGCTAAGATAAGCGCCAGGAATAAGATGATGGCTGCCAGGATCAGAGCATGACCGGCCAGGTCTTTCCGCCGCAGCCCCTTCCCGATCAGAAACGCCACAGCGATGAATGAGAGGGCGGCGAGCGCCAGGTTCCAGCCTGCCGGGTAGTAGACCAGCCCTATCCTCCACAGCGAGAAGAAGCTGAGCCGACCGTTAGAGCGGCTTGCCAGGTCAGAATCGCCGAGGAACCTGGCCAGCGCCAGCACCTGGTCGCCCATCTGTTGGAGACTGCCAGGCAAAACACTGTTCAGCGTATCAGTCTCTGAGTGCTTCCCACTGAAAGCTCTCGGGTCTTCCAATTCCAGACCGGGGATGCCTCGCTCAAAAAACGGCTGGATTTCGGAAGTGTCGCCGGAAATGTTCCAATCCGCATCGGCGAAGAAACCATAGGCGGTTGGGTTTTTCACTGAGCTGGCATACGCTTGCACCAGGCTGGCATTCTCAGGAGTGGTCTGAAGCAGGACAACTGGCCCCCAGGCGGCGGTATCCAGACCGATGACACGGCGGATGGGGTTAGCCGGTGCATCGTTTAACGCGAAGGCGTAGCCGCCCAGGTAGCCAAATTCTTCGCCATCTTCAAAAAGCAAGATAATATCATTCTGGAGCTGTTTCCCTGCTTTCAGAGCGCAGGCTGCTTCGAGCAGCACGCCTGCGCCGCTGGCGTTATCACCCGCGCCGTAGGAGATTGAGTCTACATGCGTCAAGATTAACAGCGCTCCCGAAGGATGCCTGCCTGGGAGCCGGGCGATTACATTGCGAAGGATGCCTTTGGGAGATGAATCCACTTGGAATTCGGGGATCAGCCCGCACCCCTGCAGGATGGCGCTCACGTAAGAAGACGCTTCTTCCATCCCGGCGGTCCCCACCAGGCGCGGCCTCTGCGCCAACCTTTCCACATGCCGTATAGCGCGCTCCGCCGAAAACTGCTCCGCAGGCAGGGATGAAGGCTCAGATTTTGGCAAAAAGAGCGGAGCGACGCCGAACAAAATCAGCAAAAGAAAACCAATGCCAGCCGTGCAGACCAGGATCGAGCGGTGCATCTCATACCGCCACAGGCGAAGCTACGACCACCTCGCCATCCTTCAAGCGGATGACGCGCTTGCCATAGCGGGTTGACTCTTCTGAGTGCGTGACCATCAAGATCGTGATCCCATTTTGGCGATTGATTTGGCGCAGCAGCTCGAGGATCTCATTGCCCGTCTTGCTGTCCAGGTTGCCTATCGGTTCGTCAGCAAACAAAATGCTGGGCTCATTGATCAAGGCGCGGGCGATGGCAGTGCGCTGCTGCTCCCCACCCGAAAGCTCCTTAGGGGTATGATTGCGGCGCTTAATAATCCCTACCGTAGCCATCAGTTCCTCGGCCTTTTTGACGGCATCCTTTTTCTTCTTGCCTTCCAATAGAGCAGGCAGCAGGATGTTTTCTTCCAGCGTCAGGTTATCAATCAGGTTGTAAGCTTGAAAAACAAAGCCGATATCCTTGCGGCGCATGCGGCTCTCTGCTTCGTCGTCCAGCCCCTGCATTTCGATGCCGTTGACGCGGATCGAGCCTTGCGTCACTTTATCCAGCCCGCCCATCAGGTACAGCAGTGTGCTTTTCCCGGAGCCAGACGGTCCCATGATGGAGATGAAATCGCCTTGCTCGACTTCCAGGTTTACGTTTTTCAGCACTTCCACCGCTTCATCGGCCAGTTGGAAGGATTTGTACACATTTTTTACTTCGATGGCTTTTTTCATCGCATGTTTCCTTTCTTATTCATACTTGATGGTTTGAATCAGGCTGAGCTTGTCGCTGCTCGTCACCGGCACAACCGAGATGCCCAGCATGGCCAGGACGCCCACCACGCCCATCAAGGCCATTTCCTGCACAGCGATTTGGACAGTCACCTTGCCCCACAAAACGCTGACCGCGGCAGGTATGGCGACGGACATCACCATGGCGCACAACAGCCCAAACACAACTCCGAACACGCCCATGGCCACCGCTTCAGTGATCAGCATGCGGTTCAGGCTCTTCTTGCTCATCCCTACGCAGCGCAGCATGGCAAAACTGCGCTTGCGTTCGATGAAGCTTGCCACCAGGTTGTTGACGACGCCAATAATTCCAACCAGGAGCGCCAGGTAACTGTAACTGCTGATGGCGTTGAATACTGATGCCACTTTGTCTGCGTTGGCTGCCAGCCAGTCGGCTTCCGTTTGCAGTGAGATCACTTCTTTGCCCAGGCTTCTGACCAGGTTGCTCTTGACAGCCTCGGAAGGGGCGTTTGTTTTGATATAGATCCAATCGTAGTCCGCCACGCCCATGTCAGATCGGAAGTTCTCGGCAGAAATGAAAGCCGAATGACCTACTCCCAAATTGGTTTCGACAAAACCGGTGATGGTGTAGGGAATCTCCTTGCCTCCAAAACGCAGAAGGAGCGTGTCGCCCAGTTTCAGCCCTAATTTCCCTTTCATTACGTTGGTGGTAACGATATTCTTGCCGTTATTCAGATTTTGCAGTGCCGAGCGGTTATCTTCCAGACCTCCTACATCCACGTACTGGAAGAAATCCGGGCCGTCGATGCCATGCAGCATGTTGAAAAAGCTCTGGTAATTCAAAATTTCAGCAGATTTCAAGTAAACGCCTTTGTAAGAGGCGATCCCTTCCGTGTTAGCCAGCGACGCCAGGGTCTTGGGGTCAGAATGACGCACCACCAGGGTCAGGTCATAGTTCATATTGCGCTCGTACGACTTGACCAGGTCACTGACCATGGTATTGAACATGGAAGCCATGAAAGCCACAATGGCGATGGCGGCCGAGAATAACTGGATGTTGTTCATCAGGCTTTTGTTGTCGCGCACATTTCTCACTCCCAGGATGACCTCCTGGCTGAGGAAGGGGATTGACGCAACCAGCCTGGAAAGATGATAGGTCAGGAACGGCACGAGCGGCACCAATCCGAGCAAGGCGCCAGTGGCGAGCAGACCGGCAATAATCATACTGGAGAAGCTGCTGCCGAGGAACGGAGGGACGAGCAGGCAGGCAGCCAGCAGAGCCACGCCGGCCACCCACCAACGAGAAGGCTTGCTGCGGTTCTTGGCCAAATCGTTAAGGATGATATTCTTGATCGGAGTGCGGGTCAAACTCAGGATGGGAAGCACCGCACTCAGCGCTGTGATGACCACCGCCGCGCCCACTGCCACGAGCACTTCTTGTACGCCAAAAAGCACCGTCGAGTTCGCCACGGCATCTTCGCCGGTGAAGTAGCGGTATTTAATGTATTGCAGCACCCCTATCCCCAGGACACATCCTGCCAGACCGCCAACCGCTCCCAGCACAGCACTTTCAGCAATTAAAATGGCGTTGATCGCTTTGCGGGTTGAACCAATACTGCGCAGGGTTCCCACAATTGGGATCCTCTCCAGGGTGATCAGGTTGAAGGCGGTGAAAATGATGAAAACGCACATAAACACTACCACGATAGACGCCATACGAAACGGCATGACGTAATTCTGAGTTTCGGAGGCGATCACGGTTTCGTTAATGCCGTATTCAACCTGGTAATCTGTAAACTGCTGAGTCAGTTGGGCTTTGACAGACTCGAGCTGAGAGCGGTCTTTCAATTTCAAAAAGACCAGGTTGCTTTCGCCGCCAAAAATGGCTGCCAATGTCTTGCGAGGCGCCAGGATGAACCCGCCATCCGCCAGCTCGCGCAGGAACAGGCCTTTCGGGTCGCTGATGCCGGCGATCTTAAATTCATAGGCGGTATTGTTCAACTCCAAACGCATCACATCGTTCACACTTAAATGGTAAATATCAGCAAATGTGCGGCCGATGATCACTTTGAATCCATCCCAATTTTGAAAATCCCCTGCACTCAGACTCACCGGGTTTTGCAGGTTGTATTCTTCAATTTCAACGCCGAGCAGGTTGAAATAATGCATCTTGTCTGCAGCAGGTATATAGAGTGCTTTCTCCATAATAACCTGGTGGACATATTCATATACGCTGCCAGCCGCCGGAAGATGAGCCGGGTCTAACCATTCTTTGGATCCCACGCTGGCTTTGCTTTGGATGCGCAGATCGGCCATTCCCGTCCAGCGAATGCCGGCTTCCAACAGCCGTTGGGTTACTGTGCGGGCGAAGCTCTCATTGGCAAAGATCATTGCGGCCGAAACAGAAATGGAGAATAAAATCAACAGAGTCCGTGCCTTTTTTTGCACCAGACTCTTCACAAATGCTTTAATGATGATGCTCATGGGCACCTCCAGGATTGGGCTTTCCATTTATCATCAGTATAAGTTTCGGTCATTGAAAACTCCCCTATCAAGAGGGGAGTTTTCAACTGTCCGAAGGGATAGGACGAGCTCTTGACAGCTTCTCATTTCAGCCAGAGATCAAAAAAATCAGCCATGCTGGTGGAAATTTCATGGCGCGTGGGTTCGATGGCCCCGCCGGTGGGCTTGAAATTGTGATTGGCATTCTTCACGATCACCAACGTGGAATTCACACCCGTCTCGATTAATTTTTGATGAAAAACTTGGGCTTGCTCTAATGGCACGGCATCGTCCTGCTCTCCGTGAAAGATCAGAAACGGCGGCGCCTGGTTGGTGATATACCGGATAGGGCTGGCTTGAGCAAGCGCGGTTGAGGTGGGATTATCGGTGCCAAAGGCGCGCTGGAGGAGAAGGCGTTGCAGCCAGTTGAAACTGGCAGTCAGGTCTGTGGGGCCGAACATCTCTACCACCGCATCCACCTTGCTGGACTGCTCAGGATACTCGCCTGCTGAAAAAGCCGGGTCGTCGTTGGTCAGTCCAACCAGCGAGGCCAGATGCCCCCCGGCGCTGCCGCCCCAGATGCCCATCTTCTCGGTTTTCAGTTCATACGCGCCAGAGTGGGCGCGTAAAAAGCGGATGGCGCATTTCGCATCCTCAATCTCCGCCGGGAAGGGGTTGTCAGGCATCAAGCGGTAATTGATAGCGGCGACCGCATAGCCGCGCTCAGCCATGGCGGGGATGTCAATGGTTCCGCTGCCCGTGCGTTTGTCGCCGCCGGTAAAACTTCCGCCGTGAACATACACCAACACTTGCCAGGGGGCGTTAATATTTTCCGGAAAATACAAATCCATTTTGAGAGGCACGCCTCTCATAGTGCAGTAGGTCAGATCGGCGAGAGCAGGCGAAAGTGAGACCGCTGGCTCTTCATCTGCCAGCGCCTGGTATTGGCGAATCCAGTTGTAGGCAAAGACCGCCAGGATGCAGCCGGCGAGCATCAGGAAAAGCACGGCCCATTTAAGAACTTTTTTCATCTCGACGCTTTCTCCTTTCCTTATTTAAAGCCAGGCACTTGGTTCGAACGGCTGTACATGCAGGAATTGCCGGCAAACATCTACTCATACGCCAGTACGTCTCGCACTGTTAAGCGGACTGCGCCGCGGGCAGGCACCAGGCAGGCCAGGGTGGATAGCACCAGGATGATTCCCAGCCAGATAAACAGGCCTTGAATCGAGAAAATATACATGATGGGGACAGTCATCAACGCCTGGCCGAGGCTGTTGTCCAGGAACTGGGTAATCGGCACGGCCACCAATGCGCTCAAACCCCAACTGATCAGGCCAATCAACATGCCTTCAACCAGGATCAATTGGAAGATCACACCGTTCTCTGCACCAATCGAGCGCAGCACACCGATCTCGCGCGTCCTTTCGAGCACATTCATACCCATCGTTCCCATCAGACCCAGGCCGCCCACGACAGCGATCAAGACGCCCATCACCATCAACACGGAGATCAGGATATTGATCACGGCCCGCTGTTGAGTGATCAGTTCATTTCCGGTCTGCAAGGTCGCGCTGTAATCCAGTTCATTGAAACGTTTCTCAGCGGCTTTCAACACTTCTTCCTGGCGCGCCGCGGTGTGCAGATCGGTCACGATCTTAAGCTGGTTGGCGCGAGATGAATCTGCGCCAATGGCTTCCAGTCCGGAGGATGTGATATACGTGAAAGGCGCAGGATAGGTGCCAGACATGCGGAAGAAGCCGACCACAGAGAAAGGAGTGTCTCGATTATTCCAACGCAGATGGAGCGTGTCGCCCAGTCTCACATCGGGGCGAAGTTTCATAAAGTGGTTGGACACGACGATGGCATTCCTTTCGCCCGGCTGCAGCCAACGGCCTTCGATCATCACAGCTCGCAATAACTGGGTGTGATCCGGCGGCACATACAACGCCACCAGGTCGCTTGTCTTGCCATCGGGACGCATTATATTGGCTGCCAGGGATGTCCAGGCCTCGGAGGCGGTCACACCGGGAATATCTTTCACGGCTGTTTCCAAATCCACCGCCGGATAATTCCGTGTAAAAACGGCATTCACGTCAGTTTGAAAATACCGATAAGTCTGCTCAATTTCCGCGTACATTGACTCGCGTATGCCCAGCATAGCGATGAAGATGCCGCCGCCCAAGACTAGCGTAGCCAGCGTCAGCGCCAGGCGCGCCTTGCGGCGGAAGGTGTTACGCAGTGAGAGGATCAACGGACGCGGCAGCCAGGGCAGAGCTTCCAGCAAGCGATCGAGCAGTCCAGGCTTTATGCTGTCCCCGAGGCCGTAGCTGGTGATGGCCTGGCGGATCGTGCGGCGTGCGCCGCCGATGATCGGGATGAGCGCGCCCAGCAATGGCACCACCAGGCCGATGAACACCTGAGCCAGCAGAGCCTCCGGCGGAACAGTAAATGGCGAGGGATTGGCGTTCAGCATGCCGATCAGCCAGCGAGTCATGACAAAAGACGCCAGCGCGCCCAACGGGATGGCTATCAGCAGCGCCAGCATCCCAAACGCCAGCACAAGGCCAACATAAATCGCAATTACCTGCAATAACGTTGCACCCAGGGCTTTGATCACGCCTATCTGGCGGATTTGCTGTCCTATCAATGCCGAAATTGTGTTGGTGACGAGAAATGTGCTCAGGCAAACCACCAATACACTCAGCGCTCCGAGCAATGCCATGACCGTATCCAGGGTAGCCTGCGCTGGCGGTTGGCCTGGCCGATTCACATTGACGTTATTGACCGTGACGCCGTTGGCAGTTACGACTTCGGCTGCTTTTTCCGCCATCTGACGTACATAGGCGGCATCGGTATGCGAACCGGTTGTTATCAGGTTGATAAAGTTATTTTGATCCGAGCCGCCGAGATCGGCCATTGTATGAGGAGTGACGAAACCGCTGGTTGAGCCGTTGAAATTATATGGATTCGCGAGCACATCATGGACGGTGCCCGCTACTTTGAGATCATAAGTTGTGCCATCGGCAAGTGAAAGTTTTACCGTATCGCCCACATTCCACCCTAATCCCGCAGCACCCTGTCGCTCTAAATAAATCTCTCCATCCGCCAGGGTTGGCGAACCCGATTCAAGAATAAGCTTGTCCACTTGCAAAGCACCCAGCGATGTGAGGCTGTTTAGATTGATCTGGCTCAGCTTGCCGGTTTTGGCTGCGATCTTGAGCCAGATGTTGTAACTGGCGCCTACTGCTTCTAATTCTGGCAAGCCGCTCAGTTTGTTCAATATGGAGGCGTCAAAATCCTGCGTATACAGACGGGCAGTGTGTGGGTTGATGGCAAGGTAATCTGCCACCATATCGTGCCGCACGATCACCATGCTTGAAATGATCATCCCGACAGCAAAAGCGCCCACGGCAATCGAGAGCGCAACCAGAAAGGAGCGCACCTTGTTGCCCCACAGATCAGCAAGGACTTTTTGTAAGGTGGCAGGAATCATTTTTAGACCCTTTCTCCGATGAGTGACCGATTTTGTTCAAGCCGTGTCGTGACCACACTCTGTATGACCGTACGAAAATCGGGTGATTCGTCCAGGAGTCTCCGGAACATAGACTGATCGACGGCGAGTGCTTCGAGGGGAGCTTCCGGAATGGCGCGCACGGCAGCCACCGTCTTGCGGCTGGTGAACAAAGAAATCTCACCAAAGTACTGTCCAGGGACCATGCGGTTTGCCACCACATCGGTGCCGTTCGGGCGGCTCAGAGTAACTTCTGCCGTTCCGGAGGTAATAATATAAAACATTTGTGATGGTGAATCTTTTCGAATGATGGTCTCTCCTGGCGCAAAATAAACTGGCCTGGCCTTGTGACTCACCTCAAGCATGAGCGACGGAGAGAGGATGGGCAGCGCCCGGACAACGTATTCGTTCACCACTTCGCCGTCTGCAATCAAGATGGTGCGCCCCACTCGGCGGGCCAGGCTGCTGTCATGTGTAACCATGACAATAGTCTTGCCTTCGGATGTCAGGCGCTCAAACAGCTTGAAAACAGAGTCGGCGGTTTTCGAATCGAGGTTACCGGTTGGTTCGTCGGCGATGAGAACAGGCGGATCGTTTGCCAGGGCGCGGGCGATTGCCACACGCTGCTGCTGCCCTCCAGAAAGAGAAGATGGCAGCTTATGGGCATGGTCGTTCATATCTACCAGTTCAAGCAGTTTCATCGCCCGGTTTCGGCGTTCGCGGCTTGGGAAGGCGCGGCAGAGATCCATCGGCAGGCGCACATTGTCCAAGACGGACAGGTTGGGCAGCAGTTGGAAAAATTGGAAAACAATCCCCAGGTTGCGCCCCCGCCAGCGCGCCATCTGGTTCTCGTTCAAATTGTGGACAGCAGTACTGCCAACCAATACTTCTCCTGAGGTGGGGCGATCGATGCCGGTGATCATATTGATCAAAGTGGATTTTCCGCTTCCCGAACGACCAATGATGGCGACAAATTCGCCGCGGTTGATTTCGATGTCGATGCCCTTCAGCGCCCGGTACTCGCCAGCCGCAGATTGGAACACTTTCACTACCTGTTCCAGCTTGATCAAGCGGTTGTTCCCATTCGAGGGAATTTTTTGTTGGTTAATTGTTTGGATCATCTCGCTCTCCTGGTTTTCTCTCGCTCGGTTCTTATTTCAATCAATGATGAAAAGACTTCGGACTCAACAATTACTTGACCTCAATCGAGCTCATCATGGCATCCAATTGAGTAAGGTCGGGTGCAAAAGTGCTCGCGGCTTGAGCATTGAGAGCTTTACCGACGCTTGCCCGGTAGCCAGGGTAGTTGCTCAGGAAATCGGGCGGCTCATTTCCGGTAATTTGAGCATCCGCAGGCAGGCTGGGATGATGGACGGGCAGCACCACAGCCACATAGAATCTTCCATCGTTGGTGATGCCCTGATAGGTATAAATCAAGCTCGCATTGTTGATTGGCGATATGCCGTTGCCGTACTGGGTCAGGTAGCGCAGGCCCTTGCCATTCATAAAATCCAGGTATTGGATGTGCGCATGCATCATTTGCATATCGCCAGTGAGCGGAAGATAGGGCATCGTTGTAATCTCCTGCGGCACTTCCAGCAGAGTTTGCAGGTCAGTCACAACCTTCCCCGCGCCGGCGTTGACCCGGCCGAGTTCGCCCAGTGGGTAGATAAAAATTTGGGGTTGTACAAAGTTCGAAGAGACCGGATAATCTTGTAAAGTAAATCGGTTGTATTCGGGCAGCACTTCCCAATAGGCAGCATTTTCATTGGCTGAAACGGCTGCGACCGTCTCGGTTGTGTACGCCGAGGCCAGGCTGCCGGTATTCAAAGAAAGCTGGAGTGGGGCGCTCGTGGTAGGGACTGCGGTGTTTACCGGAGTCGTTGTCGCAGTGGGGACAGCGGTCGGTGCTGAGGTTGCGGTCGGAAAAGGCTGGGTGGGGACAATCGTTGCTGGCGAACAGGCAGTGAGCAGCAGGTAGGCCAAGATTATTACAATCTGGAAGGTGAATTGCTTGTTGGTGGACATAGGTCGACTCCTGGTGAGGGTGTGTTTCACCCATGAGAAATATTGAACAAATATTATTGTTCAATTGGAGTCTATTCCCTATCCTGATGAGAATCACTATCCACTAGCCAGGATTTCGAGCAGTTGACTGGATGGTTTTGACCTGTCTGAGTGGACAGCCTGGCGGTTTGTCAATCACCCCAGCCAAGCAAAATTGCCCTTTCAGTCTTTTCTTTTAGGGATCATTTCTAAGCGCTGGTGAGAGATTAAATCAATCCCATTTCACGGGCTTTGTTAACCGCTTCAATCCGGCTGTGCACATCCAGCTTGGAATAAATATTTTGCGTATGAGCTTTGAGAGTATAAGGGGAAAGAAAGAGCCTTCTGGCAACATCGGCGGGCGCTAGGCTTTCCGCCAGCAACTTCAAGACTTCCAGTTCGCGCTCACTTAACAGCGCCACCAGTTCAGATCCCGCCCTTTGCGTTGGATGGGCTGGTGGCGCTGTTTTCTCGACAACTGACTGGCGGTTGAACGATTTCAAGAGCTGCCTGGCGAATTGGGCGTGAATATTCTTTTCGACCGTCTGTCTCAGGAGACGATCAAGGGCTGGGCCATCGTCAAAAAACCGGGTATAGCCACACTTTTCTGAAATCTCGAGCGCTGCTTCCAATGCACTCAGGGCAGCCGTAAGGCTGCCAATCCGGTCATCGATCAGGGCCTGCAAAATGGATAGTTCAGCTATCCGGAATAGCAGCCCACGTTCCCGGGCAAGTTCCAGGGCAGGGCGCACAAAGAGCGCAGCCTCTTTGAAATGCCCGAGTGCAAATTGCACGCGCGACCAGGTTAAATTGCAGATATATTCGGTATCGCGGTGGTAAGGCCCGATCCCAAGGGAGAGGGGGATGCCGGGATCAGGGAAATGAGCTTTGGCCCAGGCTTCTGCATTGGAACGAAGCTGTGGATCATCAGGAGCTTTTTTCAAATCAAAGATCATCTGCAGCGCCTCAGCGCATGCGACATGCTGAGGGCCAAGCCGAGTCATACGATGCAGTGTCTCCTGCGCCCCGGCGGTATTCCCGCGCCGGAAGCGCAGCCATGCCAATTCGATGAAACCGTGCAGTTCCATCCATGAGCCCCAGCCCAACATATCCAACGATTGAACGAAAAGGCGTTCAGCATCGTCAACCTTGTTTCGCTCAAGAAGAATCATTCCCTGGACAATATCCAGGCCGCGCGCAGCCGGGATTTCAGCCACTGGTTGGCTGCCGTGGCTGGACGGATCGGCCATTTCCGCAAAGATTTTTCTCCAATGCTGGCAGACCTCTTCGCCGCGGTCGACATCTTGCATGTAGAATGCTATCCGGGACATGTAAAAAGTGGCTGCCACCGCTCCCAGGAAATTTCTGCCTTCCAGCATGGAAGGCAAGGCGTCTACAAACGCCTGAACGGCCTGGATTGGATTATTTTGCATCGTTTGAGCGTGGCCAAGATTGATCCGGCAGATGGAGCGAGTCGTCAATTCTGTCTCTGGCAGCTCCTCCAGGCCTTTCTGGCTGAGAGAGATCAATTCTTGTGGATCAATGTTTTTGAACAGATGACCCAGCATAACCTGGCTGCGAATCACACAGATATGGCCGACAACCCAATCTCGGAACGGCACGCTGGCGCGGCCCTCACCCACGGGCGCGAAAGACGGCAGGTCATTCCTTTGAAGGGCCCTTTCAGCCAGTTGTAAATATTCTTCCACCATCTCCATGTAATCATCCCGGAAGGTCAGCACCAGCGCCCAGGCATAATGGATGCAGATGTCTGGCGCATTTTCCAGGTATGACCTGGGAATCTGGCGGCACCAGTCGATCACCAACCTGCCGTAACCGGGGAATATGATCGGCAAGGCATAGCGGTCCAAAAGACCGTTGACATACCCCCAGTCTTTGCCCGTCAGGGCATGTTTGACTGCTTCGGGAATAAAGCCGTTCTCTTCGAACCATTGGCTGGCTTTTTGATGCAACGTTGGGATTTGGCTGGGGGAAGCATGCTGGAGGGAATGATGCAGCATTTCGCTGAAAAGATGGTGGTAGCGATACCAGGTGCGTTGGTTGTCCAATGGCACCAGGAACATGTTCGACTTTTCAAGACCCTCCAGGATCGGCTGGCTGCTGCCGGTTTCTCCATCAAACACAACTCGATCACACAGGTCAGCACAAAAGCGCTCCAGGATTGAGGTGCGCAGCAGAAAAAGGCGGGTTGTCTCGCCCTGACGTTGCAGCACTTCACTGATCAGGTAATCGAAAATCAGGCGGTTGTTTCCAGTAAATGCATCGATGAACGCATGCCGCTCGCTTTCATTGGGTAATTCGTCCAGAGCCAAAGCCGCCAGCTGCATCCCGGCTGCCCAGCCTTCGGTGCGTTCTTCCAGTTTGCCAACATCATCCGCTGACAATGCCAATCCCATCGTATTCACCAGGAAAGCTTGCGCCTCTGCCAATGTGAAGCGGAGATCGCGTTCGCGGATCTCTGTGAGCCTGCCTTCGACGCGCATCCTGGGTAAGGGAAGAGGCGGATCTTCGCGTGTGATGATCACCAAATGCAGTGGATCCGGCTGTTGTTTCAACAAAAGCTGTATCAAAGCATGGACTTCCGCATTTTTGATCAGATGATAATCATCCAGGACGATCCAAAAGGTTTCAGTCTCAAATGAGATTTCGTTGATCAGGGATTCGACCAACCCAACCAATGGACGGAGCTGCGAGGATTGCAAAGAAGCCAGGACAGACTGGCCAATTTGTGCGTTGACTTTTTGGATGGCAGAGGTCAAATAGATCAGGAAACGCACCGGGTCATTGTCACCGTCATCCAATGAAACCCAGCCATATGATTTAATCGTTTTTTTGGCCGCCAACCATTCACGGATGACGGTGGTTTTCCCAAAACCCGCCGGGGCTGAAACCAGGGTGACGCGTTTACCGCTCCGGTAACCGTTTTCCAGGCGCTGAATTAACTCCAGGCGCTCGACAAGCGTTGGCTGGATCGGCGGGGTGTACAGCTTGGTGGATAAGACCTGGTAAGTCATGGATGAATTTTGACAACAGAATTCTGGAAAAACAGTATATTCATTATATATGATTTGGAAAATAGTGTTTTGATGGACAAGGATGAATTACCCAGACGCGCCTGAATATTGGCCTTATGTTCGGAAAACTTCAACTGGTAGTTTCAAATTACGGTAGAATCCAATTATATGAAAAAAGCGGTTATGGACAGCAAGGTGAGGCAAGAAATCGATTTTGCTAACCAGGATAAGGAACGTTTCGAACAGTCCGAAGCTCGCTTCCGCGTCATGTTCGATACAGCCGCGGTAGGGATTGGAATGATGACCCTTGACCGCAAGCTGATCGATGCCAACCCGGCGCTCTGCCGCATGTTTGGCATGCCGCGAGAAGAGCTGATCGGAAAAACGCCGGTTGTCGTCACCTATCCTGGAGATTATGACGCTTCGACCCAGCAGTTCACCAATCTTATATCGGGAAAATCCGAGTCGTTTTGGGGTGAGCGGCGTTATATGCGCAAGAATGGTGAGGTGTTTTGGGCGCATGTGACCATGTCTGTCGTGCACGGCGCAGATGGTCTGCCGCTTTATATTGTCGGCATGTTGATCGATATCGATGCGCAAAAGAAAGCCTCTGCCGAGCTGCAGCAGTCCGAGATGCGCTTCCGTACGATATTCGAAAATACCGCGTTGGGAATTGCCCTGGTCGGGTTGGACAGCCGTCCACTGGCGGTTAACCCGGCGATTCTGAAAATGACGGGGTATTCAGAGCAAGAGCTCTTGAATATGACCGGCCTGGATCTCAGCCATCCAGACGATCGTCCAGCAGCGATCGAACCGATGCGCGAATTGGTTGAAGGTAGACGAGATGCGTTTCAAATCGAAAGCCGTTTCATACGTAAGAATGGTGAAGTGTATTGGGTCAGGCAGAGGATTTCATCGGTGCGAGCCCCGGACGGGAAACCAGCGTATATTGTGGTGATGATCGCAGATATCGATGAGCAAATGCACGCCTCGGAAAAATTGGCTGCCCAGGAAATCGAATACCGACGCACCCTCGAGCAGCGCGTCGAAGAGCGCACCAGTGAATTGAAAGAAGCCAACCTGCGCCTGGTAGCTGAGATCGATCAGCGTCAAAAGGCGGAGGAGGCGCTGGCTGCAAAGGCGGCTGAAGAGGCGATCCTGGCTGAGCGCACCCGCCTGGCGCGCGATTTGCACGACGCAGTGACGCAAACGCTCTTTTCAGCCAGCCTGATCGCCGAAGTCCTTCCTGAATTGTGGCAAATCGATCCGGGTGAGGCGCGCAAATCCACCGAAGAGCTGCGCCAGCTTACCCGCGGCGCCCTGGCCGAGATGCGCACGCTGCTGCTTGAGCTGCGCCCGGTGGCGCTCACACAGGCGCGTTTTCCTGATCTGTTGAAACAGCTCAGTGATGCAGTCATTGGGCGCGCCCGGCTGCCTGTCGAGGTGACCGTCGACGGCGAATATGAGCTGCCTGCAGAGATTAAAATCGTTTTTTACCGCATTGCGCAGGAAAGCCTCAATAATGCGGTGAAATATGCGCGTGCCACCCAGGTGAGAATCCAGGTCCGCCTGGAATGCTGCAAAGTTCACATGGAGATCGAAGATAATGGCGTTGGCTTCGATCCGGCAGCCATCAAGCCGACCAGCCTGGGTATGCGCATCATGCGCGAACGCGCCGAGTCGATCCACGCTTACTTGAATATTGCCAGCCAGCCTGGCCAGGGCACCAAAGTGAGCGTGGATTGGGATGAAAATGAGCTGAGCCAAACCTGACCTGTTTTCTACACGAGGCTAATCATGGAAACGATCCGCATTATGTTGGTGGATGATCATGCTGTTGTTCGCAGTGGTTTGAGTAAGTTCTTGCTCGTCAACAGGGATATGGAATTGGTGGCTGAGGCCTCTGACGGCCAGGCAGCCGTGGAACTGGCAAGTTTACACCGGCCGGATGTGATTTTGATGGATTTAATGATGCCTGTCAAAGATGGCATCACTGCTACCCGTGAAATCCATCAAAAATTTCCGCAGATAAAAATAATTGCGCTGACCAGTTTTGCTGAATTGAGCATGATCCAGGGGGCGCTGCAGGCTGGCGCGGCCAGTTATTTGCAGAAAAATGTCTCCGCTGCCGAGCTGGCCAACGCGATCCGCTTTGCGCATGCCGGGCGCATGACCCTCTCCCCGGAAGCGGCACAGGAATTGGCGAAGTCTGCTACCCAAACGCATATGCCGGGGAATGAATTAACCGAACGTGAACGAGACGTGCTGCGCTGTATGGTTGCCGGGATGAATAATAATGAGATTGCCCAGGAACTGGTGGTCAGCCTGGGGACAGTCAAGTTTCACATTTCCAATATCTATCAAAAGCTGGGTGTAAACAGCCGCATCGAGGCAGTCAAATTGGCGATTGAACAGAAAATAGTTTGATCTGAGTACTACTACTTCGTTTACAGAAGCCCGGCGTACCAGGCAAGCCGGGCTTTTTTTAATCCTTTGATTAATCCTGTTGGAGGATGCAGTGAAGCGGAGGTTTTGGTAAAGTTAGCATAAAGATAAACGAACGATTGGCTTGAGTTGAGTTCCAAGTGGCAACAAGGTGAAGTATGAATGGCATTCGTATTCTTTTGGTCGATGATCATGACGTCATTCTCAGCGGGTTGAGGACATTCATGATGGTAAACAGAGATCTCGAATCCGTCGGGGAGGCTACTGATGGGGCAGAAGCAGTTAAAATGGCTGACCTTCATAAGCCGGATGTGATCTTGATGGATCTGTTAATGCCTGGTATGGATGGAGTTGCTGCGACGCGGGAAATTCACAAAAAGAATCCCCAGGTCAAAATCATTGCCCTGACAAGCTTCTCTGAATTAAACATGGTTCAAGGTGCTCTCCAGGCTGGGGCGATCGGTTTCCTGGAGAAAAATGTTACCGCCTCTGAACTGGGGCGCGCCATCCGATCAGCTTACGCGGGCCTGAAGACCTTTTCTGCTGGATTAGCGCCGGCCGTCGCTTAGCGCCTTCCCCGGGAAGAGCGGTAAATAGCATTCAGCCTTTTGCCTCAACCCATTCCGAAAATTTTTATCCATTGAAGAGGAAAGGATTTTCCTTATGTACCATACAGAAATTCATGTCAAAGGCAAGATCAATACAAACTGGTCGGATTGGTTTGGTGAAATGCAGGTCCGAGATAGCTTGACAGATGAGACGATTCTGTATGGAACTCTGCCAGATATGGCAGCCGTTTATGGGGTAATTTCGCGCCTTGGCAGCCTGGTTCTTCAACTGGTTTCGGTATCATGTTCTGAAGAATCAGACTAATGAAGGTGGATACTGGCGCATCCTACCTCAACCATCCATCTGGCTAGTTGAAAACCCATCCAGCGATGGGGGTGGTTATCGGAGGCCTGGCGTACACTAAAGGCGAGGAAAAAATGACTCGCATTTTGATCGCTGATCCTACCCCAAGTTCCCGCAGCGCACTCTCTATCATACTTTCTCACAAGTTGGGTATGTACAACATTGGAGAAGTTGGCGACACCGATGCCTTGATCCGCGCCCTCGCCGACAATCCGCCGGATGTTTTGATGCTCGACTGGAGACTCTACGGCGCGCCTGCCCCTGAAACCTGCCGGCTGCTGCGCAAGGCATATCCCATTATCAAAATTGTCTTGCTCAGCGTGAATGCCGAGGACCGGCAGCAGGCCTTGGATGCTGGGGCGGCGTTTATCTACAAAGGCGCTTCGCCGGATGATACGCTCGCCGTGCTGGAACCACTCTTAAAGGGAATCGAGGAACGGCTGGAATAACAGACTGCATCCCTTGGCAAAGCGGGACGCACGGCGGAGAGGGGAGACAACTTCATCAACAGGTCGTAAATAAATCGCTGAATGAATGAGGGTGTGCGTGAAGCGACCGTATTTGGCGCGCGCACCTTTCGTGTTCAATAGATTTCTTGCCTGTGATACCATTATGTTTAACCTACACAGCCCAACGCCAACTTGAACCTTTGGGCAGCGGGGCGGTAATGGCCATGCAGCACACGAATAAGTGCTGCTGAACGATATGTTTGCCTGGACAAAATCACAGCAAAAGCCATCGTAAACTGGTGGGTTGAATATGATCCTGGAACTCACCGGCTCAATCACCAACAGGATTTTCTTCAGCGGAGAAAGCATGGATAAATCGGCAATCCCTACCCCGGCGTTGTTGATCGATATAGAAAAAGTCGATGATAACATTGCTCAGATGGCGAATTTCTTTCAACATACCACCGCACATTTGCGGCCCCATTTCAAAACTCATAAATGTCTACCGTTGGCGCAAAAACAAATCGCTGCCGGCGCCATTGGCATGACGTGCGCCAAATTGGGAGAAGCTGAAATCCTGGTCTCTGCCGGAATCAGCAGTATCTTTATTGCCAATGAAATCGTCGATCCATCCAAAATAAACCGATTAGCGGCGCTGGCCAGGCAGACCGAGTTGATCGTCGCCGCCGACGATCCTGGCAATTTGTGCGGATTGGCCAAAGCAGCGCAGGCTGCCGGGAGCGTTATTCATGTGTTGGTAGAGGTGAATGTGGGCCTGAACCGCTGCGGTGTGGCGCCTGGTGTGGCGGCGTTGGACCTGGCGCGGCTCACCGCTGAACTGCCGGGGCTGCACTTTGCTGGCCTGTTTGGTTATGAAGGCCATACTCAATTTATCACCGATATTGAACAGCGCTGCCATAAGACAGAGAGCGCCATGCATGAACTGACATCCACAGCCGATCTGATCCGGCAGGCTGGATTGGCTGTGGGTATCGTCAGCGCAGGCGGCACGGGTACCTTCAATATCAGCGGTGTTTTTCCAGGAATAACGGAGATCGAAGCCGGTTCATACCTTTTCATGGACAGCAAGTACCAGGAAATGGGCCTGCCTTTCAGACAGTCGATCAGCCTGCTTTCGACCGTGATCAGCACACCCACCCCGCAGCGCGCAGTCATTGATGCAGGGATGAAGGCTATCTCGTTGGACAATGGGCTGCCCAAAGTGATTTCACCTGGCTTTGTGGCATTACGGGCCTTGCATGAAGAGCACGGCCTGCTGGAAGTCGATCTCCAGGCGCCTGCGCTGAAAGTTGGCGACCGGGTTGAGCTGGTGCCGAGCCATGTGTGCACTACCGTCAATCTTCACGATCAATATTATGTCATGCGTGATGACAAAGTTGAGACGGTCTGGCCCATCGAGGGGCGAGGAAAATTTCAATAATAAAGGAAACCAGTATGCATTACCGACATCTCGGGATCTACAGCGACCTGGTGCAAGAGGCCATACGCCAGCAGCCACTTTATCCAATTGCATCTCCAGGCATAGAGACCCGCCAGAAAGTCTGCCAGGTATTGGGTTGGTGCGATCTGCCGGAAACGCCTCAGGATGTGCGTATCGAGAGGCAGTGGGAGCAAGATGGTTTATATGGCGAGGAAATTACCTGGTCGGTGGGGTATGGACCGCGCACCTCTGCCTGGCTTTTCAAGCCGGTAAATGCGACACAGCCGCTGCCCGCCGTGCTAGCCCTGCACGATCACGGGGGCTTCAAGTTTTATGGCAAGGAAAAAATCAGTGAAGGCCCCGAACCTGCCGAAGACATGCTGCTGAAATACCGCCAAAATTCTTATGGCGGGCAGGCCTGGGTGAATGCTCTCGCCCGGCAGGGGCTGGTTGTGCTGGTACACGATACCTTTTTATGGGGCAGCCGGCGCTTTCCACTGCCCGAGATGAAAGAGGGTCTCTTTAACCCCTCTGTGCCGGCGAACGAATTGATGTGGGCATCGTCAGATGGTCTCATTCCTCACGAAATAGCCGAATACAACTACCTGGCCGCACTACACGAGCATGTAATCTCGAAATACCTCAATGTGCTGGGTGGGAGCATGCCCGGCGTGGTCAGCCACGAAGATCGCATTGCGTTGAATTACCTGTGTTCGCGCCCGGAGGTCTTGCCAGAACGGGTTGGCTGCATGGGCCTTTCCGGCGGGGGCAACAGGGCCGGCCTGCTGATGGCAACCGCCGATAACCTGAAAGCGGCCGTGATCGTAGGCTTAATGAGCACCTACGCAGGACTGCTCGATCACAACATCAGCATCCATACCTGGATGCTCTTTCCCTTTGCCTGGGCGCGCTTTGGAGATTGGCCCGACCTGGTCGCCTGCCGCGCCCCAGCGCCGCTCTTGGTGCAATATGATGTGGATGATGCTCTGTTCACCGTGAAAGGGATGCAAGATGCCCATGAACGGCTGGCCCTCCATTATCAAGCGAGCGGATACCCCCAGGCTTACACCGGGCAGTTTTACCCTGGGCCGCACAAATTTGACCTGGAAATGCAAGCAGCCGCCTTTTCCTGGCTCAAAACTCAACTTGGCGGCGATCAGGGAGCCAATCATGCCTGAACGAATACGCATTGCTTTTGTTGGTCTCAATTTTGGTCATTACCTGGCCGAACAGATTATCCACGGACCTGGCAGCCCATACTTCGAGCTGGCGGCAGTGTGCGATCAAAACCCGCAGCGCGCAGAAGAGGGCGGAAAGCGCTATCACGTCCCCGCCTATACCCACCTGGACGAGCTGCTGGCAAGGGCCGATATCCCAGCAATAGGGCTGTTTACCCCGCCCATCCGCCGCGCCCTGCTGCTGAAAACCATAATGCAGGCCGGTAAAGACATCATAACCACCAAGCCGTTTGAAATAGATCCTTTGGCGGCCCGGGAAGTGCTGGAGGAAGCCCGGAAATATCGGCGCGTCATCCATCTCAATTCACCTTCCCCGCTTATGCCCCCAGACCTGGCTCAAATCCAGGCCTGGGCCAAGGAATTTCGATTGGGCCGGCCGGTGGGCTGCCGGGGCGAAGCCTGGCACGGCGGGGGGCTCAACGAGAAGGCTGATGGATCGTGGTACGATGATCCCGAACTGTGCCCGCTGGCGCCGATGTACCGGATTGGCATTTACCTGATCAACGACCTGCTGTGCCTGTGGGGCAAGGTGAGCGAGGTGCAGGCGCTGCAGGCCCGGGTGTGCACGGGCAGGCCCACACCAGACACCGCCCTGGCCGGCCTGCGCTTTCAAAACGGCGCCCTGGGCAGCCTTTTCACCTCACTGTGCGTGGGCGATAACCGGCCCGATGAGCACCACCTGACTTTGAATTACGAACACGGCACCATCTACCGCAATGTGGGGTTCAGCAGCCCGAACAGGGCCGACAGCCAGGTGGCGCGCCTGGCTTTGAACGCCTCTGGCCCAAACGGAAAAGACATTACCCGCCAGGTCGAAATCGAGGGTATCAGCGGCAGTTACCAATGGGCCGCATTTTACCAGGCCATCCATGGAGAGCCTGTGCCATTAGCGCCCGATCCAGATGTGCTGGTGGCGGGCTTGCAGATCATCCAGGCTCTCAAAGCCTCAGCAAAGAGCGGGATGATCGAAGTAGTCAAAACCTGACCCGGAGGTGCGCGACCTGGCCTGCGACCCGTATGCTTCCTTTGGCTTGCCGGCCGACTTGCTGATCATCTCCGACCACTACATCACCCGCGTGTTGTATTCGCAAGGCGTCCTTTTGGAAGCTCTGGGTGTGCCGCAAGAGGACGGCAGGCTGGTTGAGACAGACCAATGCTTCACCCGGTGGCTGTTATGCGTCAATTACCACCTGTTTCGCCGCGCCCTACCCGCCCATTCCCATCCAGGAAGGGATAGATCGCCTCAAATAGGTAATGGATTAAGCCGGCACGCACCAATGCCTGGAGGTCGCTACTGGCATGATTGATAATCATCTCTTTTCATATCATCATCGTATTCGAATCTGCCCAGCGGGGTTCGGCATTCTGCTTGTTAATCCTTGACATCCAACCAGGAGAGAATGCAAAAAAGAAGATCGCCCAGCAGCCGCTGAGCGATCTTTGTCGATTATCCTCGGTCTAATCGAACCATACCACCAACGATTGAGATCGGCGATATTTCCAGCAATCCTGGTGTGAGGATTTATTGATCTGCGGAGAGGGAGAGATTCGAACTCTCGGTGGAGACAAGCCCCACAACGGTTTTCGAGACCGTCCCATTAAACCGCTCTGGCACCTCTCCCGGAGCGAACGCTATTATATCAGCCTTATACGCCCAACGCAATCAATTAGCGAAATTATTCTCTCATCTTCTGCCGGACGACAGATATTATGCGGAAGTAATTCGTGAGATGCGCCAATGGGTGGATATGACTTTTTTCACCGGCATAAATCGTGCGGATGGGCACCCATTGGAGATCATATCCTTTCTTCAGGCAGCTGGCGATCATTTCAACTTCGAACTCAAAACCGCGTTCACTGCTGCTCAGCAGAGCCGTCATCAAGCGGCGGCCGAGCAGGCGATAGCCTGATTGGTTATCGGGAATGGGCTGCCCCACCGCCCAGGCAAATAACCAACCCCCGGTTGTATTCGCTAACCGTCGCACGAGGGGCATTTCGTGAAAATTGCGCTTGCCTATAATCAGGTCGGCTGGTCTGGCCAGGTAGGCGTCTACAAACTTTTGAATTTCTACCGGATCATGTTGGCCATCCCCGTCCAGCGTAATGACGGCTTCATAGCCCAGGTCGAGAGCCCAGCGGAAGCCGGCGCGCAGGGCGGCTCCTTTTCCCTGGTTAGGAACCTGGCGCACCACTTCAGCCCCGGCAGCTTCTGCCAGCGCCACCGTATCGTCCGCAGAGCCATCATCAACCACCAGCACAGGCACGAAACGGCGCGCGCTCTCCACCACCTGGGTGATATGCTCTGATTCGTTGTACGCGGGGATTACTGCTAAAAAGTTGGTCATGTGTGTTCCTAAGACTCTAAACCAGATTTACGTCGTCGAATGTTAGCATATTGAACAAGCGTCAGTAAGGATAGAACTAAAAATAACGCACATAGGTCAGTGCGAATGCAGAAACCAGCATTGTGATCGCTTTTCTCAAGGCGTTAAATAATTAGCTTACGTGGTTAATAACCGGCGCTGCTCCAGGCCTGCCAGGGGAGCAAACAGACGCACGTACTGCTCGACCTGCTGCAGATGAGTCTCGATATGCCCAACTGGAACGCCCGGGGGTGCATAAGCTACGTATAAAACATGCCTGGTTTGTGGGGTGATCGGAGAACGGTTATCCTGTCCATACAAGATCGAGCATGCCAGTCCCTCCCGATCGCGCATCACCATGTCGCCAGGCCGGATCGTTTTGATTTGGCCGTTCAATTGAGTGATCTCATCGCCATAGTGAGAAACATCGATCATAACAGGCTCAACCAGGTTGTCGATATCATGCCCGGCAGTCAGCACAAGTGTTTCTACCTCGGCGGTGAAAACAGAATCAACCAGCGGTGACACATCGGGTAGGTTCTTGTTCTTTATGACGATCGATTCAACCTGAAGCAAAACGTGATAGGTTTTGTCAAAGTGGTTGTAATATTGATCGTAGGTTTTCATAATTGGCAATGCAAGAAAATCCTGGCGGGTGAAGCCGGCATACTTCATCCGCAGGCGCGCTTCCACATCTCGCTTGCATTGATTGAGGTGGGCGCTGGCAAGTGAATTGTCGATGCCGTCCATCTCCAGGAGACCAATGATTGCCCCAGGATGGGTAGCGCTCCATTCAAGTGTGCCATGGATATTGATCATCCTTTTTGATCTCTTTCCGTAGGAAAGTTATCGAATCGGAGTCTTCATCCAGGCGGCGGTGTTGTGGAAATTGGCGATCACCCCACCAGGTGGATTGATTTCATCGCAGGCCTGCCTTTCTTCGGCGCTCAGACTCATCTCCAAAACTGGCAGCAGGTCATTCAACTGCTCGATCGTGCGCGGCCCGACGATCGGAGCTGTGATTCCTGGCTGGTCTTTGCACCACACCAGGGCTAACTGCCCCGGAGTCTTTCCAAACTGGCTGGCAAGCGCGCTAAAGCGCTGTCCGGCGGCCACGCCGGCCGCGGAAACACGTTCGGCGTAAATGCTGCCCGGTTGGCGAGCGGCGCGTGAATCGGCGGGCAGATTCGCCGTGCTGGCATAACGCCCGGCGAGCACACCCTGCGCCATGGGCGCCCAGGGGATGATCGCCAGTTGGTAACGCAGAGCCAGGGGCACCAACTCATTTTCAATTCGCCGGTCTAGCAAGTTGTAGGGCGGCTGCTCACTGACATAACGAGCCAGGTGATAGCGCTCACTGACTGCCAGCGCTTCCATCACCATCCAGGCTGGGTGCGTGGAGCAGCCGATATAGCGAACTTTCCCCGCGCTGACCAGATCGTTGAGCGCACGCAGTGTCTCATCGACAGGAACTTCATTAGCCGGGCGGTGAACCTGGTATAGGTCGATATAATCGGTATTCAAGCGGCGCAGGGAGTCTTCACAGGCCGCGATGATATGGCGGCGGGAGTTGCCGCCAGCATTGACGTCATCTCCCATTTTGCCGTGCACTTTGGTCGCCAGGAACACATTCTCCCGGCGGCCTGCCAGCGCCTTGCCGACCACCACTTCGCTCTGGCCGGCATTATACACATTGGCTGTATCGATGAAATTGATCCCAGCGTCCAGCGCAGCTTGGATGATGCGCAATGAATCGCTTTCATTTGCAGCTCCACCAAAATTCATCGCCCCCAGGCAAAGCGGTGATACTTTCACACCGGTGCGGCCAAAAAGCCTGTATTCCATAATCGATCCTTTCGATGGGTGAATCAATTTTTACTAATAAATTTGTTTAATTATACCGCTCCCTTATTGGCGGGCTGATTATAATAAGAGCAACATTTTATTTATAAAAGTAACTATCGTGCGTAGAAAATGAGTTGCGATGAAAGCGATGATTTTAACCAATCTTTGCAGCCTGCACGAGAATCCCAGGCCGCTCACCCTGGCGGATCTGCCGCATCCGGTCACAAAGCCGGGTGAGATCCTCATCAAAGTATCCACGTGCGCCGTTTGCCACACCGAGTTAGATGAGATTGAAGGCCGGATGCCACCGCCCCAACTGCCGGTTGTGCCCGGTCACCAGGTGGTCGGCAGGGTGGCTGCTCTTGGCAGCCAGGCTCGCAATTTTAAGATCGGTGACCGGGTGGGCGTCGCCTGGATTTATTCGGCTTGTGGCGCGTGCAAGTTTTGCCTGGCTGGGAATGAGAATCTCTGTCTGAGCTTCAAGGCCACCGGCCGTGATGCAAACGGCGGATATGCCGAGTATATGAGCGTGCCGGAAGGGTTTGCCTACCTTATCCCCGAGGCATTCAGCGATGCCCAGGCCGCGCCGCTGCTGTGCGCCGGGGCAATCGGCTACCGCTCACTGCGCCTGGCAGGTCTGAGCGATGGGCAAAAACTGGGCCTGACCGGCTTTGGCGCCTCTGCTCACCTTGTTCTGAAAATGGCCAGGCGGCGTTATCCCCAGGCCCAGGTGTATGTCTTTTCAAGAAGCCAACAGGAGCAGGCTTTTGCCAGGGAATTGGGAGCAACCTGGGCAGGCAATATTGGCCAGGACTCTCCTGCCAGGATGGACTGCATCATCGATACCACGCCGGCGTGGAAACCGGTTATCGCAAGCTTGAAAAACCTGGAGCCTGGAGGCAGATTGGTGATCAATGCTATCCGCAAAGAAGAGTTGGATAAAGAAGAATTACTACGCCTGGATTATCCCACTCACCTTTGGCAGGAAAAGGAAATCAAGAGCGTCGCCAATGTCTCCCGGCAAGATGTCCGTGAGTTTCTGGCGCTGTCTGTTGAGATCGGCCTGCAGCCCGAGGTCGAAGAATTCCCACTGCACGAGGCGAACACTGCCCTGGTTGAATTGAAATCGAGAAAAATCCGCGGCGCCAAAGTGCTGAGGATCGATTAGTTGATAACCCCCTTCTTAAATACTAGATGATCTCAGCGCTGCCGCGCGCCGGGTAATAGATTTTGCTCATCCCGCGCTGTTTTAGCTGTTCGGTCAGGGCATCTGCTGAGGTTTGCTCACCGTGAACCAGGAAAACTGTCTTGGCGCGTTTTTTCAAGCAAAGCGCGTATTCCACCAATGCATCCTGCCCCGCATGCGCCGAAAGGCCGCCGATGGTCTCTACATCGGCTTTGCGATGGAAGGTCTCACCCAACATGTGCAGCTCTTTCTGCCGTTCAGCGAGACGGCGGCCCAGGGTATCCGGGGCCTGCCAGGAGACGATCAAGATGGTATTGCGCCTGTCTTCGATGGCGTAGCGGATGTGGTATACGATCCTTCCGGTCTCTGCCATGCCCGAGGCGGAGATGATAATCATCGGGTCTTTGCGTGTATTCAGCTTTTTTGATTCTTCGAGATCGCTGACATAGGTCAATAATTTAAAATCCAGGGCCGGGTGACCGCGGCGCAGCGCCTCGAGGGTATCCTGGTCGAAACATTCCGCATGAAGTTTGAAGATTTTGGAGGCATTGATCGCCAGCGGGCTGTCAACATAAATCGGCACATCGGGCAGGTCACCCTCATCGTACATACGGTGAAAGTTGTACACCAACTCCTGTGTGCGACCAACCGCGAACGCCGGGATGACGACCTTGCCGCTGCGGTTCAGGGTTTGCCCGACTACCCGGCGCATTTCCTGGTAAGCCTCCTCAGGATCGCGGTGAGGCTTGTCTCCATACGTGCATTCCATAATCAGGTAATCAGCATCTTCAGGCAGCACCGGATCGCGAATGATCGGTAGGTTCCGGCGGCCGATGTCGCCAGAAAACCACACCCTGGTTTTCTGGCCTTTTTCCTCGATTTCCAGGTCGATCGATGCCGATCCCAAAATATGCCCGGCGTCTACCATGCGCACCCTCACCCCAGGAATGACTTCTTCGCGTTCTTCATAATCTAAATTCCGTAGATACTGCTTGACACGCACGGCATCCGCTTCTGTATAGAGCGGCTCGACAGGCGGCTCATTGCGTTTGTTGCGATGGAAGTTGATGTTTTCGGCCTGGGATTCCTGGATATGCCCCGAATCGCGCAGCATGACATCCACCAATTCATTGGTTGCTCGTGTTGCGAAAATTGGTCCCTCAAAGCCTTTTTTGATCAGGTTCGGCAGGTTGCCGCTGTGATCGATGTGGGCGTGCGATAACACGACGGTTTCAATGGTTTTCGGGTCAAAGGGGAAATTGCGGTTACGCTCGTAACTTTCTTTGCGCTGGCCTTGAAACAGGCCGCACTCCAGGAGCAGCTTGGATCCATTCGCTTCGATCAGGTACATTGATCCGGTTACGGTTTGGGCTGCGCCATGGAAGTGGATTTTCATTTGCTTTTCCTCGGTGGAGGCCAAAGTGCCTCTAACAACTGGCTGCCGAACTGACCGTACCGCCAGGGAGCTTCAACCATCATCGGTTGCAGCTCTTCCAGAGTGTGCGGCGCGCTTTCAGCAATATTGATCATAAGGTCCTTGGGTAGGATGATATCGGAGTCAACGTCCCATTTCGCACCCACTGCTTTACGCCATTTACGCAAGCGGTCTAAGCGGTTCAAATAAGCATCGTTTGGCCGCTGTGGCCGGGGCATTTCTTGCGGTTCTTTCTCCAGGCCGCGCCGCACAGCAGATAACAACTGCTTGCCGTGTCGTTCGATGGCGCGCGGGGTCATACCGTGCAGCTTGCTCAATTCCTGGGGATTACCAGGGCAGTAGCGCGCAATGGCCAACAGAGTTTCGGCGTTAAAAACCTTGAAGATGGGCCGATTGATTGAGCGGGCAATATGGTCGCGGTAATTGCACAATTCCAATAGCACTGTGTACTGCTGGGGCGTCAGCTCATGAGCGCCAGGGATGTGCGGTAAGCTGTCTGTCTCATCCAGGTGATTGTTGTTGGGTTCGATGCCGCACAAGCGGCTGAAATCCTCGCGCGCCAGTTCCCAGCGGCCGCTGTCAACGAGTTGTGGAAAGAGTTCGCGGCGCAGGGCAATCAAGTAATGTGTGTCGAAACGGGCGTAAGTGAGCATCTCCGGAGTCAACGGCCGTTTTCCCCAGTCCGCGCGCTGTAAATGTTTGTCCAATATGACACCGAATTCAGCTTCCAACAAGGCTCCCAACCCCAGGGTGGTTTTCCCCAGAATGCGAGCGGCGAGCATGGTGTCGAAAAGATTGTTAATGCGAAATCCAAAATCGCGCTTTAGACAGACCAAATCGTAATCCGCCGCATGAAAAACTTTTTCAATTTCCGGGTTAGCAAAAATCCTGCCCAATGGGGCAATATCGGGCAGGGATAGGGGATCGACAAGGTAATCTGCGTTTTCCGTGGAGAACTGGATCAGGCAAACTTGTTCGCGGTAGGCATGCAAACCGTTTGATTCAGTGTCAACGGCAATTATGGTTTCTTTGGAGAGAAGGTTAACAAGGTGCGCCAGCCCACCGGAGGTGGTAATCAAGGCAGCAGGCAGCAAAGTGGGCGGCGATTTCGGCGTGATATCAGACTGCATATCAATATTATAGTCCACTTTTGAGAAGGCTCTTCTCCATCACCAGGGCATCCTCGCCATCTTGGTAATATTTTGACCAGATGCCCACCCGGCTATACCCCAGGCGTTGATAAAGGCGGATGGCTCCGCTGTTTGAGATGCGCACACACAGGCGCACAGTTGGTGTGGGCAGGCGCGCTTCACAGGCCTCCATGAGCGCCTTTCCGATGCCTTGCTGGCGATAATCGGGCAGCACGCCAACAGTCGCTATCCATGAGATGTTTTCGTTGCGCCGGATATCCCCGGCGATAAAGCCGATCATTTTTCCGTTTTGCACCGCTTTCAGGTGCACTACAGTGGGTAAAGTCAGCACAGCCACCAGATCCCAGATCGGCCAGGCATCTTGTGGAAAACAAACTTGTTCAAGTTGGCGCAGTGCGTTCAAATCCCGCCAGTTAGCAGCTTCGATGACGTATTCCATACCAATTCAGAGAAAAATTTTGCCACGGGCGAGTGCTCGCCCGTGGCAAATATCATCCTTTCTTTCTGGTTATTTATCACTTTTCAAGAAATTACCCAGCAGGCTGGTGAATTCCATTGGGAAGATATACTTGGTTGAGGCCCCGGCGCCCATTGATTTGAGCGTTTCAAAATACTGCAGGGTCATCGTCTTCTGGTCAATCGTTTGGGCTATTGTGTAAATTGCGGACAATGCCGACGAGAAACCCTCGGCGCGCAGGAGTTGCGATTGTTTTTCTCCCTCGGCGCGCAGAATGGCAGATTGTTTCTCACCCTCAGCGCGTAAAATGGCGGCGGTTTTCTCGCCGTCAGCCACGTTGATGGCGGCTTCGCGCTGACCGGTAGACTCGGTAACCACTGCGCGGCGGATGCGTTCGGCGGTCATCTGGCGGGCCATGGCTTCCTGGATCTCACGCGGTGGGTTAATCTCGCGGATTTCCACGTTGGTCACTTTGACACCCCAGCGTTCGGTGACTTCATCCAGGCGAGCCCGCAGCTGGTTGTTGATATCCTCTCGTTTGGACAATACATCGTCCAGCGCAATACCACCGATCACGGCGCGCAATGTGGTCGTAGCCATGCCCTGCGAGGCAGCTTCGAGATTGCCGACTTTCAAAACAGATTCGGTGGGATCAACTACCTTGTAATACCAGATGAAATCTACGGCGATGGTCACGTTATCCAGGGTGATGCAGTTCTGGTGAGGAATTTCGCGCACCTGCTCGCGCAGATCCACTGTCACTGCCGTATCAACAATTGGAACAAGCAGGACCAGGCCAGGGCCTTTTGCGCCCACGCAGCGGCCCAGGCGAAAGACGATCAACCTGCGGTATTCCGGCATGATGCGGATGGCGTTTGCCAATACTGCCCCAGCTACAGCCAGCAGAACGCCAATTGTACATATAACAAAGACAAAAGTGGAACCTCCGGGCATAATTTTCTCCTTTTCTATATTTAGACCGGTTCAACGATGAGAACAAGACCTTCACGCCCAACGACGCGCACGCGCTCCCCCGCGTTGATCGGCGCGGCATTCCGCTGCACACAGCGCGCAGACCAGAGCTCGCCATCTACCTGCACGGAGCCGGCATCCGTAATCGAACTCTTGGCTTCGCCAACCAACCCGATGAGGCGCTCCAAATTATGGCGCGGCATTAAACGGCGCGCTTCCAGGGATTTGCGAGTCGCAATCCACACGAATCCGCCAGAAAGGATTGAGGTTAACAAAGCCAACCCGGGGTTCACTGCCGGCAGCCACCATTGTTCGGTGCTAAAAATATAACTGGATCCCAACACAAACAGGAGGATGGCGCCGCCCAGGTAAAGTGGTTGGCGAGGGTAGCGCAGTGCCATGATGAATAAGACCAGGCCGGCTGCCAATATGACCACTGCCCATAAGTTAATAGGTATTTGTAAAATCAACCAACCGGATAAGATGGATAAAATGAGCGCTCCAACTTCCAAAAGCCCTGTGCCGGGGGTGATCACTGCCAGGAGAATCAGCATCCAGGCGCCTACCAATACCAGGTAAGCCACATTTGGGTTTAACAGGATCTCCATAGTTTCTCCTTAGATGATTATACATCTAATATATTCTACGCATATTAATGGCGAGAGGTTGCCAGAACCTGAAACCAATGGCCGGTGCGAGGTGAAGCGCGGTAAAATCTGTTAGAAACAAGCTTTGATTTTAGAGGATTGACGAACATGAAACTTAACCTGGCCCTGGCCCAGTTAACCACCCAACTCGGGAATGTGGAAAATAACCTGGAAAAACACCTGGTGATGATCAAGGAAGCGCGCAGCTCAGGCGCGGATTTGATCCTTTTTCCAGAGCTTTCCCTCACCGGTTATGTACTGCAAGATTTGGCCAGCACGGTGGCTCACCGCCCCACAGCAGACGACCCGGTTTTTAAGACATTGTTAGCGACCAGCCGCGACCTGGATATCGTCTGCGGTTTTGTGGATGAAGACAGCCGCCACCGTTTTTATATTGCCTCAGCCTATCTTTCCCGGGGTGAAGTGCGTCATGTTCACCATAAAGTGTACCTACCAACCTACGGCTTGTTTGATGAAGGAAGATTCTTTGCCTGGGGTGATGCCGTGCGCGCCTTCGACACACGCTTTGGGCGGGTGGGATTGTTAATTTGTGAAGATTTTTGGCATGCTTCACCGCCTTACTTGCTCTGGTTGGATGGCGCAGACCTGTTTTTACTCGCCTCTGCCTCTCCTGGCCGTGGGCTGACGGCTGATCCTGCGCTGGAGTCTGCCCGTTGGGTGGAGCATATCAACCGCGCCTATGCCAGCCTGTTCACCGCCTTCGTGGCGCATGCCAACCGCACCGGTTTTGAAGATGGATTGAATTTCTGGGGCGGCTCGACGATTTTTGACCCCAACGGCGAGTTGGTCATCAAAGCGCCTTATCACCAGGAGACGGTGGTGATGGCGGAAATCGATTTGAACCAACTGCACCGCACACGCGCCCGCCTGCCTGTGCTGCGCGACGAGCGTACGGCGCTGGTCTTGCGCGAAATGCAGCGCATTACCGCTAAGCCTTGAGATGGATGCTCTAAGAAAAGAAACCGTTAAATCGCTGCCGCGATCACATTGGCGAACATGCTGATAAAGCAGGCCGCTACCAGGGCTAAGGTCAGTAGAGCCAGGATGTGGTGGGTCAATGTAGCTTTTTGGCGTTCATTGAAGCTCAAAACGACAGCCAGTAAAAACCCAGACACTGCCCCGGCGATATGCGCATAGTTGTTGATATAAGGATTTATGAATCCAAGGCCAATGTTGATGAGACTCCAAAAGAGCATATTGCGGAATATATTCCTTCCCCAAACCCCGCCTCGCCGCCAGCCGTAATATAAAAGGGCGCCGATCAATCCGAATACCGCCCCTGAGGCGCCGACAGAGCTGGGTATGCCGACGAACAAAGTGACCAAAGAGCCGGCTAAACCGGTCAGGGTATAGATAATAATAAAACGCGACCCACCGAATTCATATTCCACCAACGGCCCCAAAGAACGGAGCGCCAGCATATTGAACAGAATATGCAAAACATCGGCATGTAAATAGGTAGCGGTCAATAAGCCCCACCATTTTCCCGCGCCCCACGATATCGTTCCGCTGGTGGCCAGGCGCAGTAAGACGTCGTGGCTGGGAGCAAAATTCAGCATTCCGAGCAAGCCACCGTCTCCTCCCAATGGGGATTGAGCGCCGCTGGCGATATTGGCGGCAATTGTCATCGCAATCGAGGCAATAAACATGGCGAAGCAAATGGCAATAATTCCGTTGGTGAACTGCACCCGTTCTCGCAGCAAGGAGTCCAGCACCGGAAAATTGTAATAAAAAGAGGGCTGCCTCAAACCACAGTGAATACAACTGGCGCTGTTCGCACTGATCAGTTGTTTGCAGCGGGGGCAGGGTATCGACATCGGGTTGCGGGGATTATTTTGGAGGCGCATTTTATCCCTTTAGGTAGAAATTAAGACATATTTCACCTGATTATACATCAGCCGCCCGGGCTTCTGCCCACTTCCAATCTTGCCGCTAGTGAAGACTTCCATTCTTCGCCATCACTGTTGATCTTCGGTATAATCATAAAAGATATATTCGCCGATTTCAATGCTTTTGCGTAATCAATCTTGATGGTGTTGTTCTGGCGAAGCAAACTCAGATTTGATGCTAGCCGAGGAGATGAGTCGATGAAGGATTCTAAATTACGGATCGTGATGATCAGCTCTGAATGCGCCCCGTACGCCAAGACGGGCGGCCTGGCAGACGTTGTCGGCGCGCTTCCCAAAATCTTACGCCAGCGCGGCCATGATGTGCGCGTGATTATTCCCAAGTACAGCCTGATCGATTACAACAAGTACCGTCTGCAGCCTTTCTTAGGCACCATGGGTGTATGGATGGGGAACGGCCAGGAATGGTGTACGGTGCACTTCGCAGATAACGAAGGCGTGCCGGTGTATTTTATCGAGTCGAATAAATATTTCGACCGCCCCGGGTTGTATCATGATGCCAGCTACAATGATTACCAGGACAACCCCCGGCGCTTTGGCTTTTTGACCCGCGCTGCCCTGCAGTTGTGCCGTGATACCTCCTTTGCACCAGATATCGTGCATGTCCACGATTGGCAGTCGGCGCTGGGCCCGGCATACCTGAAAATCTGGCATTGGAATGATCAAATCCTGGGTCGGGCAGCCAGTTTGCTCACCATTCACAACCTGGCTTATCAAGGGGTGTACAGCGCCAGCCATTACGAATACCTGGGTTTGCAATGGGGGAATTTCACCGCTAATAAGTTTGAAGACCACGGCCGCATCAATTTCTTAAAAGGCGGCATCCAATACGCCGATATGGTGAATACTGTCAGCCCGACATATGCCAACGAAACGCGCACCCCAGAAACCGGCTATGGACTGGCGATGTACCTGACAGACCGGGGCGATGATTATATCGGCATCTTGAACGGAGTGGATTATGCTGTTTGGAACCCGGCGGTGGATCAGCGTTTGCCGGCTAACTATACTTCTCATGATCTGAGCGGGAAAGGCGTGTGTAAAGAGGAGCTGCAGCGCCGGTTTGGTTTGGTTGAAGACCCCAATGTACCTGTTTTCGGCGTGGTCAGCCGGCTGGCAGCGCAAAAAGGATTGGATCTGTTGGCGAATGGCGTGGAAGGAATTTTGAACAGTATGGTAGCACAGTTTGTCATCCTGGGCTCCGGCGACCCCGACCTGCAAACTTACTTCAGCCGCCTGCCGTCGCGTTACCCGGGCCGGGTAGGATCGTTCATTGGATACAACGAAGACCTGGCTCACCTGATCGAGGCCGGCAGCGACTTCTTTATCATGCCTTCAATCTATGAACCTTGTGGATTAAACCAGATTTATTCTCTTAAGTATGGCACTCTGCCTGTGGTGCGGGCTACCGGCGGCCTTGAAGACACAGTGCAGCAATACAATGAAGCAACTGGTGAAGGCACAGGCTTTAAATTCATCTTACCGACGCCGGGCGCTCTGGCAGATACCATTGGATGGGCGGTCAGCACCTATTTTGACCGCAAACCGCATCTGCAGCGTATGATCCAGACTGCCATGGCGCAAGATTACTCCTGGGAGCGCAGCGCGGCGGGCTACGAAACTGCGTACGAACGTGCCCTGCGCAATCAGCAGAAATAGCCTGGATTCAGTGCAGCAGCCATTGGAAGATGAACAGAGCGGCCATCCCCAACAGGATGGTAATTAAGGCGCTGCGCGTCCGCCACGCTATCAGAACGGCGACGATGCCTGCCAGCAAACGTGGATTCTCCAGGCTGATATTGAGTCGACCGCCTGTGTAGAACAGCTCAGGCAGGATGATTGCTGAAAGCACAGCAATTGGGACATATCTCAAGGCGCTGCGCAAACCAGCCGGCAGCCCCGAATGGCTGAAGAGGTAGATGAAGGACAGGCGAATGCCGAAGGTTACCAGGCCGCCCAACACGAACACCAGCCAGATATTCATGTGCGCCGCTCCAGCCACAGGCCGGTCAGGATACCCACCAGGGCAGCCAAGATGAGGCCAAGCTTGAAGGGCAGGTTATAAGCCAGCAAAGCAGTGATGCCAGCCGTCAGCGCGGCGGCCAGGCTGGGGCGATCCTTCAGCAAGGGAACCATGATGGCAATGAAGGTTAATGCCAGAGTGAAATCGAGAGACCAACTGGATGGGATCGATGCTCCCAGGAAAATACCCACTGCGCTGCTGAACTGCCAGGTTGTCCAAAGAGCCACCCCGGCTCCCAGGAAAAACCAATGTCCCAGAGGCGTCAGCCCCTTTTTCTGATACTCGATGATGGTAATTGCGTAGGCCTCATCTGTCAGCAAATAAGCCAGCAAAGTTTTCCAGCGGCGCGGCAGGTGTTCAATGTAAGGAGCAATCGATGCGCTGTACAATGCGTGGCGCAGGTTTATCACGAAAATGGTCAGAACAATTACCAATCCGGGTGCGCCGCTGTGGATCAACTGCGTGGTGACGATTTGTGATGATCCCCCAAAGACTATTGCAGACATGGCCTGGGCTGAAGCTTTATCCAGGCCGGCATTGATCGCCAGCAAACCGTAGATCATCCCAAAGGGAAATACACCGACCAGCAAAGGAAATTCAGCCCGCACACCCTGCCAAAATTTCTGCAAGGGTGTGGATGATGGTTCAACCAGACTTGACATGCGGGCGATTATACCTTTAAAAAAAACAGGAGCAGGTGTCTCTTCACATGCTCCTGTTTTTTGTGCCGGGGTGAGTTAGGGAGAGACCGAATTCACCGCACCGAACGTGTTCACTTTCAGCGTCCAGGTGCTGCCCGGGACGAACCGGCTAAATTCGTTCAGGTCAGCCGGCTGGTATGAATATATCTGTCCATTGGCTGAAAATTCTACTTTGTAAGCCTCGCTCCGGCTGCCCTCTTTTTGACCGCTGCCCAGTGATAAGGTAGGCCAGGCAGGTCGCAAATCGCTGCCCTGTGCAACGGCTTTATCCACCACTTGCCATTCGAGAACGGTGTAGTTGCAGTACTGATCGTAAATCTGGTATTCACAATCTTGCACCACCTGGCCTGCGCCGTTGCCCTGGTTGATCGTGTACGGCGTTCCGCATACTTCTTTAGAATTTGGGGCGGGATTCTTACTAGTTTCGCGAAGTTTCTCTGAGCAGGAGACGGTTTTTGCCCCTGCTGGTATTTGATCTTGCCAATCGCTTTTCTCTGCTGGCCTTTGCTCCATGATTTCGATGCTGCGCTGCCAGGCGACCGACTGCACCTGCCCACGCACATCGCTGGTGCGCAGACTCAACAATCCAAACATGCCAATCGCTCCACAGCACACCACAACCAGCAGCGCTGCGGCGATATAGAGCCAAATTGGTCTCTTCTTAGCCGGCTCAGCAGCTTGCGGTAGCGCGGCGGCTGGGTGGGTCAGATCTCCGCCGCAGTTCGGGCAGCGTTGGGCGTCGGCTTTGATGGTAGCCTTGCAGAAGGGACAGGTGATATCCGGGATGGGAGCCACCTGATGTGCGCCCATCACCTGACCTGCCTGGCGCGCTGTGCCACTTTTTAAATCTCCGCCGCATTGGGCGCATGCAGTCGCCCCGGCAGGGTTGCGTGCCCCACAGTATGGGCAGTGAATATCAGGCCCTTTTTGGGCGGCTTCCAATTTCTTCTGATCTTCGATCAGTTTTTGGTTTTGGCCCAGCTCAAACTCTGTTTCTGCCGGCATCGGAGCGCCGCAATTGGTGCAGGTTTTTTGCAGGCCGGGATTTTTTGTGCCGCACCGTTGACAAGTCCATTCGAGTTCTACAAAGCCGAGTTGTTTCTGAGTCATGGCTTGCTCCAAACAAAGGATGTTGTAAGCTAATTATACAAGCGAATGATGGCTGCGAAGAGAGCTTATTTTGCGGGTCAAAGCTTTTTCCATTTCAGGTTTGCCTTCAGGCCAATTGAAAGAAATTCCAGGTTTTTCAGATTCTGGCGCATAAATTCGGTTTTCATAAAATTCATAAGACAACACGAGCAATAATGACTTTTTTAATGTTTTTAATGCAGATTCCGTGTATAATGACTATAACTTACAATTTTGTAAGGTTTACTGTTGGGCGGTTGTAAGGTTTGTCAGGTTATTGGTATCTCCTTAGAAAAATAAATATCGATTCGATTTATCCAAACCATTTTTATCCAATCTATGGAGGTTGTAATGAATATTCGTAATTTGTTCGGAAAAAAGCAGGTTCGACTCAGTCTCATTTTGGCGCTTATCCTGGCCGGTTTACTGTTGTGGAGCGCAGAGCTGGCACAGGCCCAAGAAAAGGACACTTCGGTATTCCTGGCCTGGGATTCGAAGCAGTACAAATATCAAAACAGCATGGTGCTGGCGAACGTCAACCAAACCCCAACTGGCGTGTGGGTGCCGTTCCTGCATCACCTGGATTTCGACACCAATCCTTACGCACCATCCTCCTGCTCCGCTGGCGCAAAAAAGACAACGCAGTACGCAGGCCTGGCGTATTTGGGCTTGTTCCATGAGGACAATGCTCCAGCCGGGGCAGTCGCTTTTACCCAATCCCGTGACTGGCGCATCGTCAAGTGCGACCGGGATAGCGACGGCCTGTTTGCTAACGGCGATCTTTACATGCAGCCCCCGACCGCGGTGACCACCTGGGAACCGCTCACGCCTGACCATCTGAAAGTTCTATCGCAGGATACTGTCACTCCGTGCACCACGGGAAACTGCCAGAATGAGATCGTCACCACGGTAGAAATCAACCTGGACCTGGACTGCGATGGCGTGATTGACGCCCCGATTCCGGATGGTGGGTTATGCTTCTATGCAGAAGGTTTCCTGTCCAGTTCTGTGGCGACCGATTGGAAAGGCCCCATCCAGGCTCGCTTCACGGATGTAGCAGGAGATAAGACAGTCAACTTTGATCCCTGGTTGGGACCCAATGCGGTGAAATTGATGTCCCTGACCGTCAAATCACCCCTGGCATTCTCCGGCGCTTTGATGATGTCCCTGGGCATTATCCTGGCAGTGGGAATGGTTATCTCCTCTCGGAAACAGAGTAAGTGACAGGTAATCACCCAAAAGAGGGCTGATCAAAATGATGGTCAGCCCTTTTTGCGCTTAAAGGCCGATATTCAAACTTTCCGCTCGTGTTTAAATTCTATACAACTGTGCAGCTTGCTGGTTATTACCCAACCAATCAGCTATTTTATTTTGCCAGGATAATCCCTATACAGATGAGGATTTGCGGTGCATTACTGTCCATCCAGCACTGTTCTATTCGAATGAAATTCCTATCCACTCAGATAGTGTTAAACTCACCCCTCGGCAGGTGAGCTTTTCCTCTTGTGAAAATAGAATAAGGGTGATTTTTGACTCGAGGAGAAAAGCATGAAATATTCTGCTGGGTATGGCATCTTTGTTGGGGTTCTGATAATCGCACAGTGGGCTGTCTCGATCACAACGGGCGGTGTGCCTGAATTTAGAACCACACCCTGGGCAATCGGCTTCCATCTTGCGGCGGAGTTTTTCACCGCCTTGATGTTGATTGCTGGCGGCATCGGTATGATGAAATCGACTGATTGGGGCAAAAAGATTTTGATACTTGGCCTGGGGATGGTTATATACAGCGAAATTGCCAGCCCTGGTTATTTTGCTGAGCAAGGCCAATGGGCGTTGGTTGGCATGTTTGTCGTTCTATTGGTGGGCGCAGTTCTTGCTGTCAAATCTGTTCGGATTTCTGCTTGAATTGTACGGGAAGAAAGCTATGCAAAGAACGGTCCTCATCACAGGCGCAAACAACGGCATCGGATTGGCGCTGGCTCTATCTCTTCTTGATCTGGGTGATCGCGTCGCTGTCATAGATTTGGAAACCGACCATCTCTTAACGCACGCCAGCCCTAACCTGCTCCTTTTCAACGGCGATGTGACTCAACCCAGCCAGGTTCAAGCGGCAGTGGATGAAATTCTCCAAAAATGGGAGCGCATTGACATTCTCATTAACAACGCCTGTCTTGCCTTGTTCATTCCGTTTGAAAAACGCTCCATGGATGATATGCGCCGCGAGTTCGAAGTCAATTACTTTGGCTACCTCAACATGATCCGCGCGGTGCTGCCTGCCATGAGAGAGCAGATGAGCGGCGTCGTCCATAACCTAAGTTCAGGCGTGGGATTTACAGGCATGCCGAACATGACCGGATACACGTCCACCAAAGGCGCCATCGAATCGTTGACCAGAACGCTCGCCCTTGAATACGCATCCCTGGGAATCGTTTTCAACGTGATCCACCCGCCATTGACGCGCACAAAGTCTGCTTCTGGGTTGGGGGTGCCCCTGGAAATGATGGCTGATCCAACGGTCGTCGGACGGGGGCTGGCAAAGCAAGTCGGCAAGACGGCTCCAATGCTGTCGCCCGATTTCTTCAATGCGGTGCAACTGTGGATCACCTATCACTGCCGGGTGAGCATGGGTAAACTGCTGGTAACGATGACTGAGAAAGCGAAAGCCAACCAGGAGCTTTGACAAAGATCGGATTAATTTCTAATTGTGTCTGACCCTCAACCTGCTGACTGACCTTTTGCTGCGCTGCCGACAGATTGGCGCCGCCCCGGAACAAGCAGTAAATTCGTGCGCCGACCTGCAGACCGGGCAGCCAAAACTGCACTTTTTTGGATGCTTCGAATATAATCCGGTCATGAAATCCTTGGTATTTCTGGCGGTGCTCCTGGTGGTTACAGCGTGTACGTCAACGAAGCCGATTGCACCTCCTTCCGCTGCGCCGGTTTCCAAAACAAATGCCACTGGTTCTCAGCAGTATACCATCCGCCAGCATCTAGCTTTGACCAATGAAGGTGACCGCAGTCCAGATAAACAAAACCTCTGGGTGGCGCTGATTCGCGACCTGCCTCCTTACCAAAAAGTTCTCTCACGCCGCATTTCACCGGGCGCCTACACGCTGGTGACCGATGAATACGAAAACCAATATGCAGAATTTGATTTTTCGAATCAACCTGCTGGCACAACCATTTCAGTAGATATTGATTATGAAGTTGTTGTCAACGAGCTGACCTACGATTTGGCTAACTGCGAAGGCGATCTACCGAAGCAATTCACCCAGCCTGAACTTCATATTGAGTCAGCCAATCCCCAGATCCAGTCGCTTTCAGCCGGCTTATCCGGTAAAACAAAGACGGACTGCGAACAGGTTCGAGCCTTTTACAACTATGCTGGGGATAAATTGATTTACACCTATAACCAAAACGATTGGGGCGCGCAAGCCACGTTGGGCTACATGGGGTCGGACTGCACGGAATATTCCGACCTGGTCATCGCCTTGAGCCGCGCGGCCGGAATCCCGGCGCGCTATTATGAAGGCTTGTTATATCTCAAAGATCCAAATCCCGGGATTGCTCAAACAGAACACGCCTGGCTGGATGTTTACCTGCCCGGGATTGGCTGGGCGGCAATGGATCCTACTTTGGGACGATTGCCGGCTTCCCGCGAGACTTATTTTGCTCACTACACGGCTGATCATATTATCGTCACCACAGGACGGAATCCCTCCACATTGAGAGGCGCAAGCTATTATACACATCTTTATTGGCCGGGGAACAGCACGGTGATCCATATAAAAGATACCGGATGGACAATCACACCATCTCCTTGATGAAGTTGATTGCCCAGATACTCACCTGCCCCTCCTATCAGCCGCCAGTGTTAAACAGACACCGCTGGAGAATGTCGCCTTGAAATTCGGGCGCCAGTTCGCAAAATAACATCTCCATAACCAGACGCAAACGATCAAATTGGGATACTGTTCAGGGTGTTGGCGACCATTGATCAATGTCAAACCGATCGAACTGTCGATCTGCAATTGATGACAGAGCTGGGCGCCAACGAACCTTCTGAACGTTATCCTGTTATGGAGAGTTGAGGAATATCAGCTAAAAAATGTGGAGCCAACGGGTTGAAGAAAGTGAAATATTGCAGAGTCGGCTATGGTAAAACACAATCTATTTCAAAGAACGATAAGTCGTGTTTCGCATTGCTTCGAGCATCGACCAGAAATTCTCCAGCGGTGTATCCAACTGCAGGTTATGTGTAGGACCTATAATCAATCCGCCGTCTTTCCCAATTGTTTTCAACCGCGTCAAGACTTCGTTTTTTACATCTTCTGGCGTGCCGTACGGAAGCGTCTGTTGGATATCCATTGAACCCCAAAAACACAGCCGCCCGCCGAAATCGGTTTTTAATTTTAGCGGGTCCATTGCCCTGGGCTGGATGGGATTCAGAACATCAATGCCGATCTCGATCAGTTCCGGGATGATAGGATAAACATATCCATCAGTGTGATAGGCAATAACAATCTGTGGATTGATGGCACGCAAGGCGGCAATTAATTCCGCCATACGCGGTTTTAGATAAGTGCGCCACATTTTGGGGGACATCAACATGGACGCCTGCCCGCCGACATCATCGCCCAGCCAGATCATGTCAACGCCCAAGCGGACTAATTCCTGTGTGACCGCCTTATGATAATAAAAAGGGAAATCCAACACGTAGTTCGCCCTGCCGGGATCGGTTGCCATATCAATCATCAGTTGTTCATACCCACGCAGAGCCCAGGCGCATTCGAAGATAGTGGTGGGCGTTACGCCCACGATCCAGTATTCATCCCGAAAATTGCGGATCGTTTGTTCGGCATCTGTGTAGAGTTCAGGTCGATGCGGATCTGGAGATGAATAAGCAGCTAAAGCAGGATCGTCCATCAGGGGATGTCCATATGGTTCTGTGTATTTTCCGGCGCCGAAACGCGTCTGGTATTCGATGGTCTTCCAGGTCACTCCCCATTCATCGCCGTAACTATCCACATCTTGATAACCGTTTTGATAATAGCCATTCACCCACCCGACCGATGTCAATAACATATCCTCATCGAGAGCACGTTCCAAATCATAGGTGTTCCCGCCGCCGTGCGGATTGTGCAATCCCTGACCTTTGAGCTGCATATCAGCTTTAAGCCGCTCAGCGAATTCTGGCGTGAAGCTGATCTGCAGCGGGCAGCGATCCGGCTCCTGATGATTCAGGGCGGCGCGGACGCGCTCACGATGATTCATGGAGGCTTCTCAATATTATTTCAAAAAACCCGCAGCCGCCAGTCAAGACTCAACCTCCATATCTGCCATAATCTATGGCTGTGTCGAATGCAGTCACAATATTTAGGGGCGGGACAAGCGCTTGAATGTTGTGGACTGCAGCAAACACAAAACCGCCTCCCGGAGCGAGATCATCAATGCGGCGCTTCACCTCATCAGCAACTTCCTGCGGGTTACCAAACGGTAACACATGCTGTGTATCGACGCCCCCGCCCCAGAAGACGATATCACGTCCGAAATCCGACTTCAATGCCTTCGTATCCATTCCTTTGGCTGAGACCTGAACCGGATTAAGAATGTCAAATCCTATCTCGATCAAATCAGGAATCAAATTGCGCGTCGCACCGCAACTATGATAAAACAATTTGGCATCGGTTTTCTTCTTGATCGCTTCCACCAAACGCTTTTGTTTTGGCTTGATGATCTTTCGATACAATTCCGGCCGGATCATCCAACCGTTTTGTCCGGCAATATCATCCCAATAAGTGAAAACCTGTATATACGGGCCGACATAATCCAGGTAGCGATTACATGACTCGATGTAAATGTCTGTGATTGTTTCCATCAAGCGATTGGCAAAAGCCGGTTCGCTCAACAAGGACATCAGAAAATTCTGCATACCCATCACCCGCGCAGGCTGCTCAAAAATGCCACCCCCAATCACGGCGCTCCCGACCAAAGCATAATCGCTGTTTTCATAAAGCTGTTTCGCCAATTGTCCCAGTTTGACGTTGACTTCCTGCGGGTCCGGCTGTGGCCAATGATAAGCATCTAATGCTTCCATGGTCGCATCCTTTATTGGGAAATCCACCCAATTGAAATAGAAGCCTCCCTTCCTGGGCATGTGCAGCTTTGATCCCCAGCGGTCGAGGAAGGCATAATAATCTCCTTCTTGGAAAATTTCCACCCCGCTGATGGTCGCGGCCGGGAGCTGCACCATCCGAAAGTCCACGTCGAAGCGCTGCATCAAGGCTTCACTGACATACGGCAACTGCTGGACATAATCCAGAATCTTAATCTCCTCGGCCGGCAAGTGCAGGTGCTTCAGGAGTTCATGATAACTTTGAATTGCTATTGAAGAAACGATCGTCGCTCCTAAGTCAATGGGGATGCGATCAGGTTCTTTATGATTGAGGGTTTGCATCACCCTTTCACGAGGCTTCATATTGTTTGGTAAAAAATCACTTCAAAAATGGTACAGAGGAGGAAGTGAGCCCTCTCACTCCCCGCGCTTGCGCAAATACGTGTGCATAATCACCGACAATACGATGATCAGACCGTAAATAAACTGGGTCCAAAATCCTGTTAAACCAATAGCCACTGTGGCGGCTTCGATCGCGCCAATGATAAAGGCTCCCAGGAACGTTCCCAGAATTGTACCGGTTCCGCCGAAGACTGATGTGCCTCCCAGGAAAACCGAAGCCAGGGTGTTCAGTAAATATCCATCCCCAAGGCTGGGCCAAAAATAGGAAACGTAGAAGCTGGCAATCACGCCAGCAAAAGCGGCGACCAGACCAACCAGCATGAAAGCCTGGATACGCCTGCGGTTTGTGTTGATGCCCATCAATTCGGCGCTGTTGATGTTATCGCCAATCAGATAGATGTGTGCGCCGAATATATGCCGGTTCAAAAACACCCAACCCAGAATGGTGATCAAAATAAACCAGACCATCTGCATAGGCAGATATCCACCGATTTTACCGACAAGTAACTGGTAAAAGATAGTGTCATTAATATAGGTTAGCGAGAAATTTGCCCCCTGGGTGAGCACCAGGTCGGCACCACGCCACAAGAATTGGGTGCCGATGGTGACGACAAGCGAGGGAATGGCGAATTTTACAATAATGAACCCATTAAGCCAACCAATAACAGTGCCCGTCAGCAAGGCGGCAACAATCCCCAGGAATACCTGGATATTGTCATTATGGAAAAATGACGTAGCCCCGTAAGTATAACTAAAAGCCACCATCCCCATGGCCATGATGGATGGAAACGAGAGATCGATTTCCTTGGCAACCACCACAATGGTCAGGGGAATGGCCATGATGGCAAAGAAGGGGATGGAGGACATGAAAGCAAAGTAAATTCGTGGAGACAAAAACGTTTCAGGAGCCGAAATAATAAATATCAGCCAAAGCAACAGGAAAACGCCCAAAATTCCGAGCTGAGCGCTATTCGACCGGGCAAATCTCCGAATACTGAATGGAACCTGGTAATGCGGTGTGACAGGGGATGTGGTTTCTTTGGGAGGAGTAGTCATTTTCCTATCCTTGTAGGTGCTCTAATTGAGACTGCCGGTTTCTGCCACCCGAACCATTTTGTCCATCAGCTCGGTCAGCCCAATGTGTTGGGTCATAAATTCGCCGGCAACCTTGCCGCGATCGAGCACCACCACCCGGTCGGCAACATTGTAGACATGCAGGATATTGTGGTCAATAAAAATGGCGGATTTACCGGCTTCTTTAATGCTGTTCACAAAACTGACCAGCTTGGCGGTTTCCTTGAGCGAGAGCCCCATCGTGGGCTCATCCAGAATGACAATATCGGCATTGAAGAAGAGCGCACGTACGATTGCCACACCCTGTTTCTCGCCTCCAGAATACTTACCTACTTTTGAATCCGGGCTGACGGCATGGGAGGTAAAGCCCATGGATTGAGTCATCAGTCGATGTGTTTCATCTCTCATCCGCTGAATATCGAGAAAGCCGAAGGAGTTGCAAAGTTCACGGCCCAGAAAGATATTGCGCCATAGGGTTTGTAATTCAGCCAAAGCCCGTTCCTGATAAACAGTTTCTACACCTAGTTCTCTGGCTTTTGGAACGGTAAGGTGATCCACTTTTTGGCCATTGAAGAAAATCTCGCCTGATGTGGGCTGGTGATAACCGGTAATAATCTTAATCAGCGTGGATTTCCCCGCTCCGTTATCACCCAACAAACCGACAATCTCATTTCGTCCGAGCTTAAAGTCAATATTCTGAAGTGATTGAACTTCTCCAAATGATTTGGAAACATTCCTGAGTTCAAGGCGATATTCTTCCATACGATTATCTCCGTTTTAAGGGTTATCCGCAGATGATAAAGCAAGGGTCAGATGGCGGGCTTCACCAGGACCACCTGGCCCTTGCAAATCATCCCATTGGCGATCAGCTATGAAAGTAAACCGTCAACGGATCAGAAAGTTTTGTTTAACGAATCTGCTTAGTCACCAGAGCAGCCAATTGATCAATGTTGTTCTTGTCGGCAAAACCAGCGCCTGTATCAATCTGCAAGCCCGCGAAACCATAATTCTTGGTGAGGCAGATCTGCAGAACGCCAAAGTAGCCTTGCAGCCACTGCTGCTGGTCGATCACCAATTGGAGCCAGCCGCCCTTGATGGCAGTAACGGCATTACCAGACATATCGAATCCGGCAGCATAAACCTCGCCTGCTTTTTTGCCGGCGGCCTGCAGGAAGGTCTGGATGGTGCCTGTCAGGTTGCCATGATCGGTAACGACCAACTTGATATCCGGGTTCTTGGAGAAGATTCCAGTGAAAATCGGCACGCCGTTGGCGGCATCTTTGTTGGTGGCGTCATCAATCTCCTGGTAAATCACGGTCAAACCAGCCTTTTCGAGGGCATCTTTCACGCCCTTGGTGCGCTCGCCGCGACCGGCCTGAGACAGCAAGCCCCACAGGAAAGCCTTATCTCCAGCTTTCGCTCCAGAGCGTTTGACTGCTTCCTGACCGAGGGAATAGCCAGCCTGATAGAGAATGGCGCCAGCATAACCGAAACCATTAGAAGCATATTTCGCCTGTGCATCTGGCAGTTGGGTGTTCATACTGGTTACGATGATGCCCTCGCTCTCTGCTTGATCAATCAGAGGATCAAAAGCCGTATCGCCCGGATGGCCCATAATGGCGATGCCATCGGGTTTGGTGGCCGCAGCCTGGGTGAACTGGCTGGTCATTTTGGCGGGATCCCAGTCGGACCAAACGTATTGCACATCTGCGCCGGTATCTTTTGCAGCTTGGACAGCACCGTTGTAGACAACTTGCTCAAAACCGCCACCGGGGGTTCCGCCAGGGAAGAAAACAATTTTTGTGCCAGAACACCAATTGGTTCCGGCAGCGGGAGCTGGACCTTCAGTGGTGGCGGGGGCCGAAGCGACAGGAGCTGATGTAGCGGGAGCCTGGGTCGTTGCAGTTGGACTGCAAGCCGCCAGAACCATGCTCAAGACTAACAAAGCAGCAAAAAGCCAATATACTTTTTTCATCTTCCTTTTCCTTGATTTGTTTGTTTGGTCGGTTTCTTAAAAAGTATTTATCCATAGATCAACTTCAATCCATTTGCACCTCCTCACAACGAGGTCATTCTGCGTACTCATGCTTTTACAGAACTCTTGCGGACAACCAGATGGGGTTCCAACATTGACAAACCCGGGTTGGGCAATATTCCTTCATCGCGAGCCTGAATTAACTCATTGATACGGTCAACAGCCATAGCTCCCAATACTCGTGTATCCTGACGGACCGTAGTCAACGGAGGGTAAAAATAAGCTGCTTCAGGGATATCATCAAACCCCACGATGCCTATGTCATCGGGAATGTGGATTCCGAGGTTTCGTGCTGCCTGCAGCGCTCCCAACGCCATTTGATCGTTAGACGCGAAAATCGCATCCAGTTTGGGATTCTGATTAACTAAAGTGCGAAAACCGATATCCCCACTGGGGGCATTCCAGTCTCCTTCGACCATCAAACTGCACTTATCCGAGCACCCCCCGGCTTTTACAGCTTCCTGCCAACCATTCAGGCGCTCCTGTGATTCCCACCAACGATGCGGTCCAGTAATGATCCCAATGCAGTGATAGCCTTGCTGTAATAAATGCTCCGTCGCCAGTTGGCCGCCCAGTCGATTATCCACTGCGGTCACATAATCTGAATCGTTCGTCCCTTTGTTAATGTATATGATCGGGATATCCACTTTGGCAAACTTATCAGCCAAAAAGCCAAAGGCGTCAATGTCGCTGGGCACTGCCCAGATAATTCCGTCTACCCGGCGCGAAATAAAATCGTAAAGAATTCGGTCCACTTTGGAGGATTCAACACCATTCATTAAGCTTAGCGTGAGGGAGAAACCCAGTTCATTCGCCTTACTTTCGATACCCGCCAGCACGCTGGAAGTGCCGAAATAAATCAGGCCGTATCCAATTACCCCAAGCGTATTGCTGTGCCCTCGGCTCAGGTTTCTAGCGAAAATATTAGGAGAGTATGCTAACCTGGTAATCACCTGCTGCACGCGAGCCCTCGTCTGTGGGGATACATCTAGGCGATTATTTAAGACGCGGGATACCGTTTGTGTAGAGACACCAGCTGTTTTTGCCACGTCTTTAATGGTAACTCTGGATCTTGCCGTCATAGTGACCGCTCACGTTATCGGTAACAGTATAGCATATTAATAACTCACTTTCAAGAGGTTTTGCTTTTGTAGGATCTCCCAGACTGTGTGACTCATCTCAGATATATTTGAGACACGACAGTCACCCACATCTCTTGCGCCGCCATGTTTGGTCAGTGTGTCTATAATATTTACTATAATGGATACCAAAAGTCTGATAAAATCGGCAAGGCAAACGAAACGATGATCTGCTGTGAAATTACCGATAGATATCTATTGACATGGGGGGGTGATTTTGCTACTATGTATGTGAACGGTCACGGAACCGGTCACGGCATCTTTTTTACATTCATAAAAATCTTGACATGATTGACAAGAAAAAAATTACGATTGATGAAGTTGCAAAAAGGGCAGGAGTTTCCAGGCAAACGGTTTCGCGAGTGCTCAATCATCGTCCGGATGTGTCACGTGAAACAAGGAAACAGATTGAAGACCTCATCAAAAAGCTGGATTACCACCCCAGCGCCATTGCTCGCAGCCTGAGCTCAAAAAAAAGTTATACCATTGGCGTGGTGACGGCCGGATTGAAATTTTACGGCCCTTCCCGAACTTTGAGTGGAATAACCCAGGGCGCTGAAGAATTGGGCTATAGCTTATTGCTGAAAGAGCTGTCGAGTTTCGGAGCTAATAATGTCTATCCGCTGATTCAACGTATTAAAGCATATCATGCTGAAGGGATTATCTGGGCCGCTCCGGAAATCGGAGACAATCGAAAATGGCTGGGTGACTTGCTTTCTGAGATCAACATCCCGATTATTTTCTTAACCATGCAAAAACGGGAGGATATCTCTATTGTTGCCATTGACAATTACCTGGGCGGCAAACTGGCCACGGAACACTTGATCAGCCTGCGGAGAAGGAATATTGGACATATTTCGGGACCTCTGGACTGGTGGGAGGCCTGCCAGCGAAAGAAAGCCTGGGAAGACGCCATGGCAAGCGCCGGCCTCCCTTGCGAGAAACGAATGTGGGCCGAAGGAAACTGGTCATCCAAAAGTGGAAAATTTGCCATTGGAGAACTGCTGACCAATTTTCCTGAAATGGATGCTGTCTTTGTCGGCAATGATCAGATGGCGCTGAGCGTGTTGCAAAGCGCCATCGAACGAGGTATCAAAATTCCGGATGATTTGGCTGTGGTTGGGTTCGACGGGATTCCCGAATCCGAATTTTATTCCCCTTCCTTGTCAACCGTTTATCAAAACCAGGATGAACTAGGAAGGTTGGCAGTTCAGGAGTTGATCCGTATCGTCGATGATAAATTGCAGAACGACAAAATGGTCCAACCGCATCAAATCATGCTTAAACCGGAATTGATCGTGAGGGGGAGCACTCAGGCCCGCTGAGAATGCCCTGATTTCATCTATTCATCACAATTCAGGTAGATACAATCAATAAAAGTTGCGAAATTCCTGCAAACCTTCCTGCATGTGCCGTCAGGCGTCGATTCAACGGCTGATGAATGTATTTATGATATACAGGTCGAGTGTCTCAATAGCGCCCTACAAAACCAACCCTGGCGGTATTGCCCAAATAATTCCAAGATAGCGCCCGCCAACACGTTGCGCGGGTAATTCCCACCACCACCCCAGCGTGGTATGACAAAATTGCCCGCCAGGCGCTGACCAGCCAACCTTACCAGGAAAAGGGCCACGATACTGAAGGCTAACAATATGGCAGCCGTATACCGCTCATCATCGGGTTTCGCCGGATCACATCACGCAACGGAGTCGGCAGCCAAAAGTAGAAACCCGGTCAGGCCGGCAACTAGCAGTATTAGCCGGACCGCCGGGTGAACTTTACTCAACGCGCGGATCAGGCGCCCCCACACGCCAGGTGCGACCTCTTCTGAGACAACATTCTCGCCGGGCAGATTCAAGGTGGGGTTGCTCATCCAAAAAGTTCCTGGGCAGGTTGCAGTTCTTGCGCTGGTTGGGCCGCCATAACTGCTAAACAGCGCCGCCGCACACTCACACTCAACGGTCCTTTACCTAACGACAGCCCATCTGCCAAGACCGCCATCTCTGGGTTGGTAACCACATTCAGCTTGCGGACCTGGAAGTATTGGATGCGCACATCTTCCGGCCCAATTCCGGTTCTGGCTACCTGGACGGCTTAGCCCATCAAATCGATTTTTGACAGGTTGGCAAAGAGCAGCACGTTCAACAAACCATCGTTGACCGCATTGGGGGGACCCACGTGGATATGTGGGCCCATATATGGCATATTGGAGATAAGCACCATTTGACAAGTCGCGTCAATCTTTTGCTTGCCATCCAGAACCAGGTGCATTTCGCCGGGCGGGGAAGCCACCAGCGCTGCGAGAAAATCGCCGATGCATGCCAGATTGCCGTGCTGTATATCATCCATGGATTCGAATAGCGCAGATAATAATCCGACCGAACTGATTTCCAAAAAGAGCTGTTGATTTCCATTGCAAACAGCCAGCCCAAAATCTACTTTGATCCGCCGACCTGTGCGCAGAAGGGCGATAGCCCCGTGGATATCCGCCAGAACACCCAGGTTGAGAGCGACACTGTTGCGCGTCCCGATGGGTATGATGCCCATTGTGGCGGTTGTACCTGCCAGCAGCCCGGCGATGGCTTCAATGGTGCCATCGCCTCCGCAGACAACGAACAAGTGGATGCCATCTGTGAGCGCTTTCTTTACCATCGTCGGCAAGTCACTGCTCGGTTCGACCAGGTAAGTTTCAGGACCGAATTTCCACGTCTGCACGGCGCTGATCACATCCATCAATTGCACTGGCGACTCGCCGGTTGAGCCAGAGTCGGGATTAAAGATCAGCTTGGTCCGTATACGGCGATGATTTGTACAGCTGGATTGCTTGGATTGTTGTTCAGACATACGGGGTTCATTACTTTCCAGCAATCATGGGTTGGGGAGTTTCAATTGATTCAACAAGATTCGCAGTAAGACTGGCTTGCAGTACAGGTTCAGCTTTCTCAATCAGACCAGCCAGCCGCTCCATACTGCTGGTCACCAATGCAATTGGCGCCTCTTCCATGGCGTAAATAGTATCCCAGAGCTTGGCCTGGCGCTCTTTGAGATCGGAAATCTGAGCTGCAGCCCCAGAGGCTGAGCGGCGACTCACCAGGCGGCTCCACAAGATCTGGCAGACAACTGAGATCGGCGGCGCGACAATGATACCTACCACGCCAAAAGCATCTGCCAGCGCAATCAGCAACAGTACTGTCAGGATCGGGTTACTCCAATGGCGCTTGAGAAGGCGCGGCTTAACCCATACGCTCAGACCAGTCAAAACGGCCAATGTAAAGAGGACAGTCCACAAACTAAGCTGTACACTGGTCAGAAGCCCGACCACGAGCGCTGGAATCATAGCCAAAGGCGCTCCAACCACAGGAATCAGGCAGGCCAGCGCGCCTGCCAACGCCAGGAACGCCGGATAGGGGGAGCCGAGCAGCCAGTAGCCTAACCCTAGCAGCAGTCCGGCCAGCAGGCTGTAAATTATTTCGCCCCGAATGTAAGCGCCGATGTCAGGCTCAACCGTTCGCCAGATCCCACGCGCCTGTTTACGTTGATCGGATGATAGCAGTGAAAGCCACAACCGTTCAAAATGAGCTTGGTTGAGGCTCCAATAAATGCTCAAGAAAAAAATAATAAATACACCGCTGAAGACACCGCCAATCCCCTGAGTGAAGTCGAACAGGACTGGCAGTACAAATTGACCCTGCTCACCGGTCACGGCTTCAAAGAGCTGACTCGGCGTCGGCAGTCGTTCAATCAGTAATACCTGAAAGGTGCTGCCCTCCAACCAACCTGGCAGAATCCACTTATTCTGGGTTGACAGGGCGGCGGCCAATTGTTGAATCTCATGCACGGCGCGCTCGCCGTTCAGGAAAAGCAAGAAAACCGAACTGCCAAGCACCGTCAGGTAAAATAGTATCCAGGCGATGCGCATCTGCCAGCCTTGCCCAGTCAGGCGTTGTGCAAATGGGCGTAGCGCGGCAGCCAGCATCAGCGAGAGCAGGACGTAGATGAGCACAATCCGGAACTGCCACAGCACCACCATCGCCAGCAGTGTGCTCATCACCGCCGTACCGAATCTCAGCAATTGTTTTGTCATGGCGCACCTGGAGGGGTAACCTGGGCCAGCAGAGAATCTAGATCGTTTGCAATGGTCTCAATTTCATCCATCATCTTGTCAATTTGTTTGACCTTGCGATCCGAGCCCCATTTTGTGAGCCGTGCCTGCTTGCGCAGGTCTTGAGCCAATTCCTGGGCCTCATAGCGCAGCCGGCTGGCAAGATCACGCCCGCCCGAGACCTCCGGTTCCAATGCCATAGGATGAAAGACAAAACGGTCGAGTAAGATCTGCAAAATGGCAGCCATGGGAATCGCCATCAGGGCGCCGGCAATGCCGAACAAAGAACTGAAGGCGAAAATCGCTAGAAGAGAAACAAACGGATTGACTCCCACAGCTTTGTGCATCACGCGCGGCACCAGCAGGCTGTTTTCCAACTGCTGGATCACCAGTGTAGCGACGATCACCCAGACCAATTTGGCAGGTGAGATGGATAGGGCAATGGCCGCCGCAGGAATCGCGCCTAACAGCGGGCCAATCATTGGCACGGCCTCCAGCACTCCGGCGATCAACGCCAGCACCAGGGCGTTGGGCAAGCCGATCAGAAGATAGCCCAGCAGTGCCATCAGGCCAATCGTCAGGCACAAAACACCCTGCCCTGCAACATAAAAAACAACTTTTCTTTCCATAGCCGCAATCAGTTCTCCAATATTTTGGCGCTGTTCCTTTGGAATCAGCGGCAACAGGAGCTGGATGATGCGCGGCCCATCCAGCGTCCAATGGAAAGCTAAGATCAGAATGACTAGAGCCATAAAGACGGCTTGAGCCGCCAACGCCAGGTAACCCAACGCCTGTCCGGCAGAAGCCAGCACCTGGGTTCCGGTTTGTTGGACCGGGGTGAATCCCGGCAGTACCGCAGGCAAGAACTCGCCTAAACGGGTGATCAATTGATTGGCATCCTGCGCCACCCAATTGCGCAGGCCCTGGTAATAACCAGGTACAGCGGCGCTTATCGTGATTCCCTCATCGGCAAGCAGTGGGAATAACACCAGCACAAAACTAATCAGCAGAATCAGCAAGGCGAGGTAGATAAGCAATATCCCCACGACGCGTGGGAGGCCGCGCAAGTGCAGCCAGTTTACAACTGGACGAAGGACCGTGCCTAGCACAATCGCAACAAATAAAATGAAAAAGACCTGGTAAAAACGATAAAGTAGCCAAAAGCTCAGGGCAACGAAAGCAAGGACGATGGTCGCCCAAGCTATGCGCCGGAATGTCCATTCATAGGGTTGCAAAACTGGATGGATTTTCACACAATTCTCGCAGTCGATTTTCACTTATTGAGTTACAAGACGGCGCCTGCGTAGCTCAATTTCAATTCACGCTTTAACTGTCTTTGCCTAAACCTTGGTTTCGTTGATGTGCCGGTTGAATTCCGCTTCTGCTTAATCACCGGTGTAGCCATATTTTGCTGCAGCAGGCCGACGATTTGGTGGGCACTGCCGCCAGCTTGTTCAGTTCGTCGTTGGTGAGCTTGCCCCACCCCCTCTTAAGCTGACCGCGCATTTCTTTCCACTTGACTTCGAAAATATCTTTGTTCATCCCAGGATCCTTTCTTTATTCATTAATTATTTGCAACTTCTCCGAAAGTCGATGGTAGCTATATTTTGTTGGATGTACCGCAAAAGCTGATGTCAATTGTGCCAGCGCTTTGGGTTGCCGTGCGCGCTGGCCTTTTCTTCTGCCAAAGCCTCATCACCGTTTGATGATCCGCCGGTAGCGAAGATGCGGTGTGAAAAGGGCAATCGGTGGGCTACCGGTGGAACCATTCCGGCGATGCGAGCAACACGGCATACCGCATTCCGTAGGAGTTGCTGATCACAACGGGTAACCCCTTTAGAGCTGTAGAAAGGTAATCCAATACGTGGGGAGCCGAATAATCTTCGGGGTGCCCTAGTTGGCCGACCTCCAGGACAACAAACAGCCAGGCATGGCCCTGTTTGGTTTCGGTCAGAACAAAACGGCTGATGAATGGTTTCAAGCCGAGTTCGGCCAGGATGCCGGGAATAGCCAGGGCAACATTATGGGCGGCTGGAAGGTAACGGTGGGCGCTCATGGTGGTGTGCTTCCAATAGAGCGTAATTTCTGCTCGGCTTCTGTGACCCAGTTGATGATGGATGGTTCTGTTGGGCCGACGATTTCCACCAAGGGATTTATCTCGCCTGGTAGTTGATACTGAGCGGGATGAGGGGTTGAGTTTGTGCTGGTTGCATCTAATAGAACCACGGGATTGTCATTGGTGAGCGCCAGGGTGCGCATACGCAGTTCTAGCAAAGGCATCAAGCGCCAGTAGGCGATCACCCCACCTGCGATGATCAGCAGAATGATCATGGTGAACAAAATCAGTTTGAGCGGGTTGAGAATAAAATCTTCCCACCAGGATTGGCGTGCAGATTCATTTTGATTTTGCACAATCTTCGCCTGGGCTGCTGCCCAAGGGGTGGCTGTTAATTCATAGACCCGTTGGTCTGCACTCGACTGGGCCACCTGTGTGGACTGGACATCCAGCAGGGCCTGGGACTGGGCGGTCTGCGTGACAAGCAGGTTGTAGGCATCATAAGTTGCCGTCGCAGCCTTGCTCTGAGCGCTGGCGGTTGCATCCCAGATCGCCTGGGTTTGGTCTGCAAAGAACCTCTGCGTGGCTTCCGCTTGAGCCACGTTCTGGCTGACTTCGGTGCCCTGGATGGACAGCTCCAATAACCGGCGCTGGTTATAATCCGATGTGGTCTGAGCGGCGGCATGTACTGCCTGTTCCATATCCAGGCTGACCATAGTAGCCTGATGAGCGAGATTTGCGATCTGGTTCTGGCCGGCAACCAGTGTCGATTGAGCGGCTGCATACGCAGCATCATGATTGGTATCAAACGACGGCGCAGGCGTGAACAAAGGCGCAGGGGAATACGTTGGGATAGGTAGGTCCCGCAGAAGCGGCACACAAGCCATTAAAGTCAAGGCCATTAATGGAATTAATGCCAGCATGATTGTCAAACGATGCGTATTCAACGTAAATCGTCTCAACTCAGTTTGCAGCCCAACAGGCGCCGGCTAACTGTGTCGGTCTTAGAACACATGCAGCAGGCGTAAGATAATCAGGATAACGGCGATCACGATCAGGGTATGTACCCAACCGCCAGTATTCGGAATTCTCGAGCTTAACTTACCGCCAAATGCGCCGAGCAGCCATAAAATGATCAGGATGATGATGATGGTTTCTAACAAAGGGTTTTCTCTTTTTAGGTGAACCTAACGATTGAGCAGAATGAGAACGCCGGCAGCAATCGCCAGAATAGCCAGGACGATGCCCAGGCCACTCAAGGCCGGGATCAGTGAAAACAGGCCCCAGGCAATAAGCCAGGCGGCCAGCAAAAGCATTCCGAGATTCTTAGTGATATTCATTATATTATCCTCTTTATCAGCAGGTGACAGAGCGGTTGTATCAGGGCGATTGCTTTTTGTTTCACAGCCGTTCAATCGTATGAGATGGTTACTTACTTATAGTATAGCGAGATAGAGTCTCAAAAGCGTCACAGACCCAATTGCCGGACAGATAGCTGAAATTGTCCATTGAATTATTTCTCCGGTTTCGCCCAGGCGACGTTTGCTGAGCTTTTGGTAATCGACGCGCCTCATCTATTGTTGGTGTCAATACGGTCGAGTAGCGGGACAGAGACGAGTTTCTGTCTGGTGATCATGCCTGCCGAGCAAGTCAGCACTCAAGCAGGTGCTGGGCCTGATGAGACTGCTGTTATAGCGGCATAGGGCTGGGATACACACAATTAAATGTGTCTCTCATGCATATTTGTTAATCCCAGGCTAACCGTAATTTACATGAGTTTTATAGAATCGCAGCTTGTCCTCTTATACAATTATCACGCATGAATCTTGATATTCAAACACTTGCGATTATCTCGTGCCTGACATTCCTTGGTCAGTCACTTGCTCTTTTGATTCAGTTTCTTGTGAATCGGGTTGACCGAGGGGTTCGATGGTGGCTGATCGGGTCCACTTTATTGGCATTAGGCGTCATTTTTCTACCCATGGTAACCATAAAACAGTTAGAAATTCTAGCCCGAATAGGTAACCCATTGAATGTTCTTGGGCAAATTCTTCTCTATTTCGGTGTGCTTCGATTCCTCGATAGAAGAGAGAGCCGATTGCCGCTCATGCTACTATACGCTGTTTTCCTAATTCTTTATTATTTTTATATGTTTTTCAACAACAGTATTTCTGGGCGCACTCTTGTTTTAGTTACTGTGATGGCAATCATAAGCTTTATGACCGCTTTCAGGCTTTTTATCAATGATGATAAATATATCTCTGGTTCAGCGAACTTCACGGCATTGGTATTTTTTATTTATGGATGTTTTTCTTTAGTTCGTCTTGTGGCAGTGCTGATTTCACCGCCGATTCAGGCCTATTCTGACCAACAGGTGATTTTAGCACTTTCATTTGTTGTTCCAATTGTATCCAGCCTGTTGTGGACCTTTGGTTTTATCATTATGCTGAATCAACGACTCAATGCGGAAAATCGCGCCGAAAAAGATAAATTACAATTGGTCTTCAACACAAGCCCCGATGCGGCAGTGATCTCACGCCTGAGTGATGGATCGATTATCGATGTCAATGCAGGTTTCTTAGAAATGAGCGGCTATACTCGGGCTGAAGTAATTGGAAATAGCACCACCTTCCTGAATTTATGGCATAAGATAGAAGATAGAGAAAGTTTTGTATGTGAGTTGAAGACTAAGGGAATTTGTGAAAGCAGAGAGTATGTTTTCCAACGTAAAGATGGAAGTCTGCTAACCGGTGCAATCTCAGCCAGAATAATTGTCATCCAGGCAATACTCCATATCGTCAGCGTCGTTCATGACATTACCAAAAGTAAGCAGGATTCGGATGCGCTGCGCGAGAGCGAAGAGTTGTACCGCACCATACTGAACGCATCTCCAGATGATATAACCATCACAGATTTGAAGGGATGTATCCAGGTCGTTTCTCCTGCAGCCAAAAAGATGTTTGGTTATGAACCAGAATATGATCATTTCGTTGGTTCGCAACTGCTCGATTTCATCCTGCCCGAGGAACGAGAGAGAGCAAGGGCTAACATCGTCAACTTGGTCAAAGGTCATTATTTGGGGCCGAGTGAATATCATGGCATCCGTCGAGATCAGAGCATATTTAATATCGAAGTCAACAGCGGGTTGATTTATGGCGTAAATGGGCAGCCCGCCAGAATGGTGTTTATGGTTCGCAACATTACCGAACGAAAGCAAGCGGAGCAGCATATTCAAGAACTGCTTCAGCAGCTTGAGATTGAGAAGAAAATTGCCCAAACCAATGCGAATACCGACAGCCTGACCGGCCTGGCGAATCGTAGATATTTTGATGAGATTCTCAATGCAGAATTCTCCAGGTTAAAACGATCGGGACTTCCTTTATCCTTAATAATGCTAGATGTAGATCGTTTTAAAAAATTCAACGACTGCTATGGCCATTTGGCAGGTGATGATTGTTTGAGGCGGCTTGGAACTACGATTAAAACAATAGCTGGACGTTCGACGGATATAACGGCACGTTTTGGTGGTGAAGAGTTTGTCATCATCCTGACTGAAACGGACCAAATCGGGGCTGCAACTTTGGCGGAGCGCATCCAACAGGCCGTTGAGGCATTGGCTATTCCGCACGCCGGATCTGACATCTCAGATTATGTGACGGTCAGCCTGGGTGCAGCAACTGTATACCCAACCAATATGGTGTCTCCAGATCAGATAGTGGCCTTGGCTGATCAAGCTCTATATCGTGCAAAAGAAGCTGGACGGAATCGGATTTCAGTTATTTGTACATAGGGTGTAACTTATTATGGAAATCCACTCCGTCGATTTCGGTATGGGTTATTTCCTTATCCTTCGCTCATCCTGGGCCGGTACTGCAGCCCCTCCGCCAGGTGCGACGGGCCGATCACGCTGCTCCCCGCCAGGTCGGCGATGGTGCGCGCCAGCTTGAGCACCCGATGGTAAGGGCGCGCCGATAGCTGGAGCTGGTTCATGGCTGTCTTCATCAAACTGCGCCCGGTGTCGTCAAGCTCGCAGTATTTGCGCACTTCGCCGGAGCGCATATCAGCGTTGCAGATCACGGGGGAGGCTTCTCCCTCGCCAGGTTTCTCTCCCGCAAAGCGCTGGCGCTGGGTCTGGCGGGCTCTTTCCACTCACTGGCGGATGGCGGCTCAGGTTTCACCCAGGCGGCGCTCGCTGAGTTTTTCGTAATCGACGCGCGGCACTTCGATGTGGATGTCGATGCGGTCGAGCAGGGGGCCAGAAATCCGTTTCTGGTACTTGGTGACCATGCCCGCCGAGCAGGTGCAGGCAATCATTCTGATCTGATTTCCCTGAAATTTCTCATTCACAGAATCAATCGTTGGTTTTACAACAGTTTTCGTTGAGGTCTTTTAAAAATATCACCCATCCGGGTATGGTAAACTAACCTTTTGGGGGTAGTACAAACTACCCGATTCCAATATATTATTTTAATGGCGGCTTTAGAAAAGCCAGATGAGCCCAAAAGGGGAAGAAAACCTATTTCGCTGCGGGCTGTTTGGATTTCGGACGAAAGCTTTTCGTAAAAGGAGCAAAATGAAAAAGAAATTCTTACCATCGATTCTGATTTTAATCATTTTGGCAGCATCAGCTTGCAGCAGCTACGCGCCGGAAGCGACTCCGGCCTCGAATGCGGGCGGAACATCTAATCCAGCCGGTTCGGCTCTGGCAGCCTATGGGGTTAAAGTGAAGGTCACTAACCAGGATGGACAACCGATCACTTGGGCGAACGCTGTCGTCAATGTGTCCGGGAATGATCTATCCAAGAGAACTGACAGCGCCGGCCAGGCTGCCTGGAGCGATCTCACCGGTGCCAGCGGTACAATCAGTATATTCGCCCAGGGATACAAAACTGCTCATCAGGCCCTCAACCTGGGGCAGGGGTCGAATGAGCTGGTGGTTGTAATGGATACGGATCCTTTCCAGGTAGATCCCGCCAAAGCCTGCCTTCCAGGCGAGAAAATGGTCTATGTGGAAGATTTTGAAGATGGTCAGGCGCAGGATTTCGAGGATTTGGTGAAACCAAAATGGAAATTGGTCAATTTGCCTGAGCGCGGCATCGTTTTGAATGTAAATTCGCCAGGCGGCAACGCTAAAACCATGGTCAATGCTGAATTCGGTAATGCAGTCTGGCAATTCGCGTTGAAGGCGTCTGGGCCAATCAATGTCGACATTAACTGGCATTATTCAGAAGTTACCGAAGGCTCAAGCGCGGGCCTGTCGCGTGATTACATCGTCTTTCAACCCGGGAATAAATTCGAGTTGAATTTTTCCCGTCCGGGTGAAAGTGGCGTGCTGGCAGAATCGGAAGCGCCTGGCCTTGAACCGGACTCCTGGCACAATTTCGCCATCGCGGATTACAAAGGAGCGATCTCGGTTTGGTTGGATGGGAAAATGGCAATGAGCGCCAATCATGACAATCCGATTGAAAAAGGTAAATTTGGTTTCCAGATCAACCCGGCCACCCAGGCAGAAATTTGGTTTGACAACCTGATTGTCTGTGGGTTGAGCGCTCCCTATTCGCCTGTAAGGGGCAATCCGTGAGACCAATCTGAATCCTGCCGGGCTGCCGCTCTTGGACACTGCAAAATCAGCCTGGGTGGTGTGTTTCGGTCAAGCAAAGGCCTTTCTGGCCGCGTTGAGCCTGCTTTCCAGGCAAAATTCAGACGGTTGTAATTTTGTATTACAACCGTCTGTTTTCTTAGGACGAATATCATTTGAAATTCTGCGGCGACAAGAGTATGATGCAAATAGGACAAATCTGTCTGATTTATTCAGCATTGGATTAATGGAACGGCATTCCGGATCGAGCTTCCACAATGATGCTTATTTTCTTCTTTAATGGGCTCGCTTTTGGAGGGCTGGGATTAGCTGCTTATTTGCAGCTTCACCAGGAAAGCGACTTACCTTTGGGCAAGCACCTTAAATGGCTGGCTGCTTTTGGTTTTATGTGCGCTCTAACCAACTGGATCGATATGTTCCTGGAAAGCGGCGGGACCGAAGCGTACCTCCTTCCTGTTCTGGAAATTTTAAGAATGATCACCCAGCCGCTCACCGGTCTTTTGTTATTGAAATACGGTTGGGGCATTCTGAAAGAAATCCCGCTGCCGCCCTGGACGATCTTCATTCCCGGTGTATTGATCGTTCCACTTGCCTATGTCATCACCTATGCTGCCACCACATTTGTCACCCCATCGCCGGTAGCCTTTCCGATCGATATATGGTCTCGCTATTTGCTTTACCTGCCAGGGAGCATTCTGGCCGGGATTGGATTCATACGCCAGTGGCGTATGCAGCGCAAGAACGGGGTGAATGATGTAGCCAATTTGATGCTGGGAGCCGGATGGGCATTCCTTTTTGAAGCTTTTATCGTCGGCCTGGTGGTGCCGGCAACGCCATACGGCCCCGGCAGCTATTACAACTACAACCGGGTAATCCATAATGCCTTCAGCGCCGAAACCGCTAGCCTTTCGACATTCTCGGGTTTTGCCTCCTGGCTCGATTACCAGTATATTTTGGAGATAACCGGACTGCCGATACAATTTTGGCGTATGCTGTCTTCCTTTGCCGTCACCTTTTTTATTGTCCGCAGCCTTGGCGTTTTTGAGGCCAGGCGGAAGATGCAGCTTTCCTCTTTGCAGAACGAACGTGACCGGGCCCAGGCAGCGGCGTTTGATGTTCAGGTCTCTGCCCGGCAAGCGGCTGAAAAATGGACCGAGGTGTTATTCAGCATCAACCGTAAAATCATCGAGTTGGACAGCCTGGACGCCATTTTGTTGTTTATTATCAGTAATGCCAGAGCGCTGCTCACTTCAGATTTTGTCGGTCTCGCTCTACTGGATGAGGAGCGGGTCAATCTTGAATTGAAATGCTATTCCGTTGAACAGGAGACGGAACTGGTCGAGTCCAAAGTCGAGGTCAGGTCACCCCTGATTTTGGACGCGATGAAAAACGGCTTGTCGGAGTGCACCTCCGGTAACATTTTTGCCGGCCCACTGGCCCAAATCATCTATTTTTTGAACAAGCCGGCCAATGAAGTGGGAATTGTATGCTTGGAGCTTGATGGGCGGCCGATTGGCGCTTTGTGGGCGGCCAGGTCGGGGCAAATACCCTATACAGACACCGATATGATCTGGCTGGAGTGCATGGCAGACCAGGTCGTCATTGCAATCCAGCATTCGATCATGACCTCCCAGGTGCAGTCACTTTCCATCACCGAAGAACGCTCCCGGATGGCGCGTGAAATGCACGACGGCCTGGCGCAGATCTTAGGGTACTTAAATCTGCAGGTCCAGACACTGGACGCTCTGCTAAAACAAGGGAAACAGAATGAAGTGGTGATTGAATTGGAGCAAATGCGCAAGGCTGTGAAAACTGCCAACGCCGATGTGCGCGAAAATATCCTCAGTTTACGCACCACCCTGGCCAATGAAAAAGGTTTGGTGTCTGCAATCGGCGAATACCTGGACGAATTCGGCATCCAAACCGGGATTGAGACCAGCTTCACAAATGAAGCCCAAAACGGCCTGGACATCTCTTCGATCGCTGAGGTGCAGCTCGTTTGCATCCTGCAGGAGGCGCTGGCCAACGTCCGGAAACATGCCCATGCCAGCCGGGTGAGCGTGGCGATCACAAAAAAGCGCTGGCAAGAAACTGAAGCGGTTTCTGTGGAAATTGCTGACAACGGCGTTGGCATCTCTAACCATGATGCAAAATACCACTATGGTCTGAAAACGATGCAGGAGAGGGCCTGCAGTGCGGGCGGGAACCTGGATATCCACTCTGTAGTCGGCGCTGGAACAACCATCACCTGCGTACTGCCCTTGCTTAAACAAGGCAAAATGAAAAAAGACCAGGCGCTGCTTTCAACGACGCGCAATACTTCCATCCTTGAAAACAACAAACACAAATGAACATTCGCGAATGGACTCTGCCGGTTTATACCATCTTGACTCAATTGTCTGTTGGGGCATTGTTTGTCATCTGGGTGATCCGAATGTTGACCGCCGCGAAATTGGGCCTGGCAAAAATTGACCAATCCATCCGGATCACCGTCCTGATCTTACTGCTCACCATGATCGTAGCGATCATCTTTGCCCATTTTCACCTCAGCCGGCCTTATCTATCCTTCCTGGCCCTGCGCAATTTGAGCTCCTCCTGGTTGAGCCGTGAGCTCCTCGCCAACCTGCTTTATATCCTCAGCGCGGGTCTGCTGGTGTTCACGCTGTGGTTTGTCCAGGGTGGGCAGAACCTGGTCACCGTATTGGGCTGGGTGGCGATTGCTGCCGGTGTGGTCACCGAGTACTGTATGGCGAAAATATACGTCTTGCCATCTCAGCCGTACTGGAATTCGAATTTTACCTCCTTCTCGTTTTTGGTTACGACCTGCCTGCTGGGGGTTTTAACCATCCCGGTGATCTTCATGATGGATTTAATATTCCAGAAATCACAGGCCCGGGAAACTCAGGCGGTGCATGCAGAGCTGCTGGAGCTATCCCTTGGCCGGCTGGCGATCGCCGCTATCCCGCTGTGCATCCTTATGGCGATGATCAACTATTTCCAAATTGCCGATCTGCTCACCGGCACAAGCGCTGCCCAGGCAAGCCTGAATCTGCTTTTAAATATTTACCAACCGCTGTTAATCATGCGCCTGATCCTATCATTCATCGGGGTTGGATGGCTGGGTGTCACGGCAATGAAAGTTAATCAAAATAAATTTGTGCCCGACGGTCTTTTATTGAACAGTTTTATTGCCTGTTTATTGGTGATGGTGGCTGAGATCTTGGGACGTTTCTTGTTTTACGCGATTCATGTGAGAATAGGAATTTAATTCAAATGGAAACCAAAATTAAAGTGCTGATTGCCGATGACCATAAGCTTTTTCGCCAAGGGCTGATCAGTTTGATGAAAACCCGCCAGGACCTGGTCGAAGTGGTTGGTGAGGCCAAGACCGGTGTAGAAGCCATTCAAATGGCCGAGCAGTTAAAACCAAACGTGATCTTGATGGATATTTATATGCCGCAAGTAGATGGCTTGCAGGCCACCCGGGTGATCCATGAGAATTTCCCAGAAATTGCAATTGTCATCTTAACCTCATCTGAAAAAGATGGGCATTTATATGAAGCGGTCAAATTGGGCGTGGCCGGTTATTTATTGAAAAGCCTGGACGCGGAGGAGCTGTTCAGTATGTTGGAAGGTGTTATGCAGGGCGAAGCAGCCATGACGCCAGCCATGGCTGCCCGTCTGCTGAAAGGGGTAGCGAACCGCCTGGTAAATAAGGAAAAAGGGGAGTCCTCCCTGACGGAACGCGAATTATTGGTATTGCGCCTGGTGGCGAGCGGAGCCAGCAATTCTGAAATTGCTGAAAGTCTCTCGATTTCGGTCAACACGGTCAAGAGCCATTTGAAAAATATTTTGGATAAACTGCAGTTAGAAAATCGAACACAAGCTGCCACCTACGCTCTCAGCCATGGCCTGGTCAATTCCAGAGAAAAGTAAACTTACTGCACACCTGGTTTTGATATCACCCATTAGGGTGATGCAGAAGTACTCCGTGTGGGGATGAAAAATAGAAGGGGCGGGGATATTCTTAGAAGTGAAATCATACCCTGTTCCAACCGATTTTCATTCCAACAAGGAGCACCATATTGCCAATAAACAATCCCAGTCTGTGCATCAGCCCGCAGCCGTAAGGCTAAGCTCTGAGAGAGCGTATTAATCCTTTTTTTGAACATTCTGGAGGAAAGTTATGACAGAAAAGAATTTCCTCACCAAAGCCCTGACCGAAATGGTGCTCACCCGGCGCAGCTTCCTCAAGTGGAGTGCAGCCCTGGGAGGAACAGCCGCTCTGGCCGGGGGGATGGGTTACGGCCTGAAGGCCGTTGAAACCGCTGCTGTAAAAGCAGCCAGTGAGGGTAAGTGGGTCCCCGGAGCATGCTGGGGCAACTGTGGAGGTCGCTGTTTGAATGTGGCCTATGTGGTAGACGGCATCGTCACCCGGCAGAAAACAGATGATACTCATCCCGACAGCCCCGATTTCCCGCAGCAGCGCGGCTGTGCCCGTGGGCGCAGTCAACGCCAGCGCACCTTCGGGGCTGACCGGATTAAATATCCGATGAAACGAGCCCATTGGGCGCCAGGCGGCGGCGACAAATCTCTGCGCGGCCGTGACGAATGGGTGCGCATCAGTTGGGATGAGGCGCTTGACCTGGTTGCATCTGAGGTCACGCGCATCAAAGACAAATATGGCTCCGAATCGTTTTTGTACGGGACAAATGCCATTGCAGCCGCCGGCGGCTATGTCAACTCCTGGGGCTCAAGCTCCTCTGGCACCTGGTCTTATACCGGGCCGCGCGTGGTGGGCAGCTACTCTTCCTATGGCAACGATCGCTTGGAACTGCGCAAATCGAAACTGATCGTCATGTGGAGCACCGATCCGATTATTTCGAGCGGCGGTAACCCCTGCTACAACTATCTGCAGGCCAAAAAAGCCGGCGCGAAGTTCATTTTCATCGATCCTTATTACAACAGCTCTGCCCAGGTATTGGCCAATGAGTGGATTCCCATTCGCCCGGGCACAGATACTGCCATGCTTTTGGCGATGGGTTACGTTTTGATCAGCGAAGATAACCCGGATACAAACCCATTGATCGATTGGGACTTTGTTAAGCGCTGTACGATTGGCTTTGACCAAACCAGCCTGCCAGAAGGCGCCGACCCAGAAGACAACTACAAAGACTACGTCCTGGGCCTCGACCAACGTGGCCAACTGGCCACCGAAGGCCACAAGAATTACCCACCGAAGACCCCCGAATGGGCCTCCGAAATTTGCGGCGTTCCACCTGAGAAAATCCGCTCGTTTGCCTACGAAGTCGCCCAGACCAAGCCGGTCGCTTTCATGGAAAGCGACGCCTCGGCCCGCATTAACGGCGCGCAAACGTTCGGCCAGGCTTTCTTCGCCATTGCATCGATGATCGGTTGCATCGGCGTGAGCGGCGGCGGCACCGGCCAAACCCGGCACTCAGCCGCTGGAAACATCGGCCCATCCCTGGTCTCTGCAGGTCAGGCAGGCACCGTGCTCGAAGCCCCGGCCAACCCGGTGAAACTCAGGGTCAACGGCAATGAAGTTTGGAATGCGGTGCTGACCGGAGAGTACACTTCGGGTCTCAACAAGAAGACCGCCCTCAATATCCAGATGATCTATTTCACCAAGGGCTCTCGCCTGCAGACCGAAGTCGGCCAGGCCAAGGGTATCGAGGCCGTCCGCAAGGTTGAGTTTGTGCTTGCGACTGACTTCGTGATGGCCACCGGCTGCCGCTATGCAGATGTGGTCTTGCCCGTGACAACCCGCTGGGAGCGCGACAACTACATCACCAGTCCGAACCGTGAAGCGCTGTTCTGGGCAGACCGGGTTATTGATCCCTTGTTTGAAGCCAAGGATGACTCCTGGATCGATCGTCAGCTGGGCTTACGCCTGGGTGTTTATGATCAATCTCAGGTCGAGATCTCTGACAAGCAGCAGGCCTTCAACAAGATTGCCGGCGCGACCGTTGTAGCGGAAGATGGCAAGACCAAAGAAACGCTGGTCACGATCACCGAAGCGGATATTGCAGCACTGGGCGTGGAAGGCAAGCCTCAGACCGGCCGAATCCCGATCATGGAGTTTAAGGCCAAAGGCAGCTACCAGGTCCCACGAAAAGAAGGAGATAACTATACCAATATTTCCTTCAAGAGCTTCCGCGAAGACCCCGAGAAGAATCCGATCAAGACCGAAAGCGGCAAGATCGAACTGCACTGCCGTGTGCTGGCAGCCGATATTTTGGCTCTGGGTTACAGCTCAATCCGCCCGATCCCTGAATACATTCCCGCCCCGCGCGGTTATGAAGCCACTTTCAGCGATTGGAAGAACAAAATCAAAGGGCCTTACCCGCTCCAGATGTACAACAAGCACTATTGGCGCCGCAGCCACACCGAATTCGACAATGTTCTGCAGCTGCGCGAAGCCTTCCCGCAGGAATTCTTCATGAACCCGATCGACGCCGAAGCCCGTGGGATTAAGAACAGCGATGTGGTAAAGATCACCAGTTCGGAAGGCAGCGCCATCCGGCACGTTCTGGTCACCGACCGGATTATGCCCGGCGTCACCTCCCTCCCGCACGGCGCCTGGACGGAATTTGACGATACCCTGGGTCTTGACAAGGCTGGCTCTGACAACTACCTGGAAGCTGGGGTGCTGATCGGCGAGTCCAACTTTGGCTACAATTCTCAGATGGTCCAGGTTGAAAAATGGGACGGCCAGCGGCTGATACCAGATTCGCAGTGGCCTCAACGAATACCCATTAAGGAAGGGTAGCAATGGCTAAACAAATGGCTTTCTATTTTGATGCGAGTTCTTGCACCGGCTGTAAAGCCTGCGCAATCGCTTGCAAAGACCGCAGCAGTTTACCCGTGGGCATCAACTGGCGCAAGGTGTTTGATTACGGCGGCGGCGGCTGGATTCCAGATCCCGCCCATCCGGATATCATGATCCCGAATAACGTCTTCGTTTATTCCACGTCAACTGCCTGTATGCATTGTATCAACCCGCTCTGTGTGAGTGTTTGCCCGGCAAAGGCGATCACCAAACGCGAGGATGGGATTGTTTTAATCGATGCCAACGTCTGCATCGGCTGCCGCTATTGTGAATGGGCCTGTCCTTACGGCGCACCTCAATTCAACGAAGAGCGAGGTGTGATGACCAAATGCGACTTCTGCCAGGATCTGCAAGCGCAGGGCCTAAACCCGGTTTGCGTTGATTCCTGCCCGATGCGCGCCTTAGGCTTTGGCGAATTGGGTGATCTGCAAGACAAGTATGGAGACGTCAATGCAATTGAGCCGCTCCCGTCTGCAAATATTACCCAGCCGGCAATTGTGATAACCCCTCACAAGAATTCTCAACCAAGCGGTGAAGGAACCGGAGAGATTATCAAGTTGGAGGAGGTGTAAAATGCTGCGAGAATTTGCTCTGATTACCTTTACTATCTTGGCGCAAATGGCCGTTGGCGCATTCCTGGTGTTGGGCGTGGTAAATTTCTTCGTGACTCGCAAGGCGGGCCGTGGAGAAGCCGACCGGATGGGTGACCGCTCGTTAATTGCGATCATCGTCGTTCTGGGCCTTGGCTTGCTGGCTTCTCTACTGCACCTGGGCAATCCGTTGGGTGCGCCGCGCGCTGTCACTAACTATGCCACCTCCTGGCTGAGCCGGGAAATCCTGTGCGGCGTGCTCTTTGCCACCCTCGGCGTTATCTTTGCTGCCATGCAGTGGTTCAAATGGGGAACCCCCATCGTGCGCACCATCATCGCCTACATCACGGCTGCAGTCGGCGTCGTATTCGTCTACAGCATGTCGATGATCTATATGCTGCCAACGCAACACGGCTGGAACAACCTGGCAACTCCGATCTCCTTCTTCACCACCACCTTGATGCTGGGTTCACTCGCCATGGGCGCCGCCTTTGTCGCCAACTACAGCATTGTCAAGCGCCAGGATCCGGATTGCGCAGGAATGCAGTGCGACCTACTGCGCAGCACCCTCCGGTGGATCGCCCTGGTCTCGGTCATCTTGCTGGGCATCGAATTCGTGGTCATTCCGGTGTACCTGCTTTCCCTGGCAACCGGATCGCCGCAGGCGGTTGAGAGCGCAAAGCTGCTCGCCGGCCCATTGGGCTTGACCTTCCTGATCCGCATCATCGTGGCTTTCCTTGGCGCCGGTGTGTTTGGCTTCTTCCTCTACCAGAATGCCCAGACCGAAGGAAAAGAGAAAGTTCTTGGCTATATGGCCTATGCAGCTTTCTTCCTGGTCTTCGTCGCAGAAATTTTGGGACGTTACCTGTTCTACTCAAGCCAGGTAGGCATTACGCTCTCGCTGTAATGCTGGGCTGCGCTTGAAACCATAGACCTACAATTCCGGGGAGGTGGTGTTACCGCCTCCCCGGTAAAGGTTTTGCCCGCTGGCCGTCCAGATGAAAATTAATCTCGCCTGATTGGTTACATTCGTCACTTATGTGAACAGCCCGGTTCCTGTATAATTTTAGCGAAGCTGAGTCTCTCCACCGGTGCGCCAGGCGGAATTTGATCCACAAAATGAAAAGAGAAATTGAACATGAATCAGACCACAGCACAAACTGATTGGAAAAGCGAATTGATGGGGGAGCATCTCTTGTTGGGTTTGCTTGGGAAGATCCTGTACACCGAGCTTGATAAAACCTGGCTGCAATCTTTAATCGCGGAAGATGTATTTGCCGAATCGCCTTTTGGCGGATCGCAAGTTGAAGTGCAACGTGGGTTGGAATATTTACAGGCCTGGAAGGCTGAAAACCAGGGCGGTATTTCAGACGAAGCTTTCCTGAGCCTGCGTACAGATTACACTCGAATGTTTGTCGGCATTCAAAAGGTGCTGGTGCCGGTGTGGGAATCGGTTTACTTCAGCGAAAAGCGCATGGTTTTCCAGGAGGAGACTTTACAGGTCCGGAATTGGTATAGAAGTTTCCAGCTTGAATCAGAAAAACTGCACCAGGAACCGGATGATCATATCGGCCTGGAGCTGGCCTTTGTCTCTCATCTGGCCCATTTAGGCTTTGAAGCGCTCGAACAAAATGATGAAGCCGCCTTCCAGCATACATTGGAGGCGCAGCGTTATTTCTTATCTGAACATTTATTAAAGTGGGCTTTTCGTTGGGCTGAACTGGTGGAAAAACACGCCAAAACAAATTTTTACCAGGGTATCGGCCACCTGGTTTCAGGCGCTTTGCTCGAAACCGCCGCCATCGTAGACGCCAGGCTGCCGGAAGGAACCCAGGTGTGAACCTGGTTTCAGCTGCTGAACGGCTTTCCGCGATCGACCGCTCAGCTCTGGTTTTTAATCTTCAGTGCTGCCTGCATACACAAGATCAATTCTGCTCCTGCGAGGCTTGTTTTGAAGTATGCCCCACGGCAGCCATCCAACCGGGAAAACCGCCTGCCTTTGATCCGGAGAAATGCGCTGGCTGCCTGGCGTGCATTCCACACTGCCCGGTCGGCGCCTATGCGGCGGATGACGCCGTCCGGGAACTGCTGGCCTGCGTGCCGAGACTGGAGCAACCTTCCATAGAGTTGATTTGCAGTTTGAATCCGGATGGCGAAAGAGGCTGCAGCGCTGATAGTACTGCCATCCAGGTGCGAGGCTGCCTGGCAGGGCTGGGGACCGGGGCGCTGATGACCCTGGCAGCGATGGGGCTGGAGGCTGTGTATATTCGCACAGACGCCTGCGCGAACTGCCGGTGGGGAAAGGTTAACCCCAGACTCGCAGAACAAATCGCGGCAGCGAAAACATTGTTGAGCGCCTGGGGAAAATCCGACCTGCTGGTAACTGTTGCGCGCCTGGATAATCCACAGACACGCCCCATTTGGGATGCCCACAATCCACCGCTCTCAAGGCGCGACCTCTTCCGGCTGGCTTCCAGGCAGGGGCAGGCCTCGCTTGGCCGGGCGCTGGAACCCGCCCATGCTGGCGGCAGCCAGCAGGCCGGGCGGGACCGCCGGCGGGTCATCCGGGCGGTGGAGCACCTGTCAGCCGCGCAGGCGGCAGCCGACCCTGTTTTGGCCCAGAAGGAATATGCCTGGTTATCGATCTCGGATTCTTGCACAGCGTGCGGCGTATGCGGGCGGGCCTGCCCGACCGGAGCTTTGAGCTACACCACTGACCCGGAAGAAACTGCTTTCCGGTTGGCATTTACGCCGCAATCCTGCATCGCTTGTGACCGGTGCGCCCACGGCTGCGCACCGGATGCGATTGCGATCCGGCCGGATCCCACATTCCGGCAGGTGTTTGGTTCGGAAACTGCTGTGGTGCTCAGAGAAGGCGCACTGGCCCACTGCGAAGTTTGCAAAACAGTTTATGCGGCGGCTCCTGGTGTGTATGTGTGCCCGGCGTGTAATTACCGGCGCAAGCATCCTTTCGGCTCCAGGATTCCGCCTGCAATTAATAAATATCCTGTTGCGCCCTCATCGAAAAGGCAGCCATGATCGTTCCTATCACCGAAGACACGCTAAATTTGATTAAGAATCCCGTGATGCGTTCTTATGCGCAGATTTATACCCGCATTTTCCAGCAGTTTATGGAGCGGGTTGTCCAAACAGGGATCGAGATCGACCCACAGGATTACTCGGAACAGGCCGCCGCCCAGATCGACCGGCTGCAAAAGAAGGGCGCTGTGGTGCGTAATGACGGGAAAAGCATTTTTATCAACCAGATTTCCCCAGCCTGCGTTGCCTGCCAGACCGGCGTGGGCAGCGCCACATTCTTTACATCCTTGAAATGCAACCGAGACTGCTTTTACTGCTTCAACCCAAATCAGGATAATTATGCATATTACCGCGAGCACCTCAACGACAACGTCGCCGAGCTAAACGCGGCTCACAAGCGCGGCCAGCAGGCCAACCACCTGGCCTTAACTGGTGGAGAACCGCTGCTGCATAAGCCCGAAGCCATTCGCTTTTTTACGACAGCGAAAAAGAATTTCCCGGGGGTCTATACGCGCTTATATACCAGCGGAGATTATGTCGATCGTGAAATCCTGGCCGCCCTCAAGGAAACCCAACTGGATGAAATCCGATTCAGCATTCGGATGCGAGATTTGGAACGGGGAAATAACTACGTCTTCGACCGGATCACCCTGGCGAAAGAGTATATTCCACATGTGATGGTGGAAATGCCCGTCCTGCCAGGCACCTTCGAGGTGATGAAAGACGTCCTGGTCAATCTCGACCGGTTGGGCGTGTGCTCAATCAATCTCTTGGAGCTGTGTTATCCGCTAAACAACGCCGAAATCTTTAAAGAGAAAGGGCTGCGGGTCAAAGGCCGGCCTTTCCGGGTGATTTATGATTACTGGTATGCCGGCGGCCTGCCGATTGCGGGTAGTGAATTGGAATGCCTGAATCTAATCGAATTTGCCTTGGACGCCGGGCTTAGATTGGGAGTCCATTACTGTTCGTTAGAAAACAAACACACCGGGCAAATCTACCAACAGAACAGTGGTCATTCTGGATCGAAGATCAAATTTTTCTCGCAGCGCGATTATTATCTTAAAAGCGCCAAGGTCTTCGGCGAAGATGTGGCTCGGGTGCTGCATTTCTTCGCCAAGCATGGTTTCGATCAATATGAGTTGAACCTAGAGCACAATTATCTCGAATTCCCGGTCAGCCAGATTCGAGCGCTCAAAAAGTTGGATATCCAGGTTGGCCTATGCACGAGTGTGATCGAGAACCGCAGTGATGAAGTTGTGGTTCGCGAATTGAAGGTCGATTTGACCACGCCGGACACGTTCCGCCTGACGAAAGATATTTAAAAGGAGTACAACATGTTACCATTTGGCGCACCTGAATTGATCATCATCTTAATCATTGTCGTCCTGCTCTTTGGGGTTGGGCGGGTTGGCAAAATTGCCGGTGAGCTTGGCAAGGGCATCCATGAGTTCCGCTCTGGGTTAACTGGCGGCAAAGAGAAAGAAGACCAGGCCGGCGACGGTGAAAAGGAATAGCCTGGCGCCTGTGGAAGCGAACCAAACACCTTCCCGGTCTCGCACCCCCTCGTGGCGAGACAAGATGGTCGCCCTGGGACGAGCACACCGCAAGGCCTCCATCCATTTGGAAAGCTCGCAGCCCTTACTGCAGCACCTGGATGAGCTGCGGAAACGTCTTTTTAAGGCTTTTGCAGCTGTCGTAATCGCCACCGGGCTGTGTTTCGCTTTCGCCCAGAACCTGATCGATTACCTGGCCTCCCCCCTGGGTGGACGAGCGGGGTTAGTTTCGATTGAAGTCACCGAAAACATGGCCATTTTCATGCGTGTGGCCTTGTTAGGCGGTTTCGTGCTTGGAATGCCATTTATTGTTTACCAGGTCATGGCGTTCATGCTGCCGGGGCTCAAGCAGAATGAAAAGCTCTGGCTGCTGATTGGGGTCCCTTTTGCCAGCCTGTTGTTCGCCAGCGGGGTCGCCTTTACCTGGTTTGTGATGATCCCAGTGGCGATCCCCTTCCTGGTGAACTTCCTCGAAATCCGCACCCAGGTCCGTCCGTTGAATTATTTCGAGTTTGTTACCAACCTGATGTTCTGGATTGGGATATGCTTTGAGTTGCCATTGGCGGTGATGTTCCTGGCCAAGCTGAAATTCGTGACTGCCAGGCAGCTGGCAAACGGCTGGCGCTATGCCATCGTTGTGATGGCGATTGTCGCCGCGGCAGTTACGCCTACCGTTGACCCGATCAATATGGGGTTGGTGATGCTGCCGTTGATGGTCTTGTATGTGATCAGCATCATCCTGGCCTGGCTGGCCGGAAGGAGTTGAGATGGACCGGATATTTGGCATTGGGATGAATGAACTGTTCGTCATTTTTCTGCTGGCGGTGATTGTGCTGGGTCCAGAGCGAATGGTGCGCACAGCGCGTGAAGCTGGCAAACTGATCCGGAACCTGAAAGCATATTTCTCGTCCCTCACCGATGAACTTAAATCGGAGCTGGACGTGCTGGACGAAATCAAGAAGGTCAACGAAGAACTGCGAAAATAAGCTGCCCGGCCTCCGCCTCACCCAGAAGGATGAGATGAGAAAATGCCACTTACGGGTGTTGTAAGGGCGCGGCCGGATCGCTATAATCAGAACAACTTATTCAGGTGATTGCGCGTGACGGTAACATCTGAGAGATCGAAATCCTCCGACCTGGTTGACCTACCGCCCAAGGCCATGACCAATCAGGCATAGGGTCGCTGCGGAAACAAGGCGGCCTCCCGCAATCCCGGCTTTTCGGGATGAAATTGGAAAGGAGAAATTGTCGTTGCAATTTAATTTACACTCGCCAGGGGACTTCTTGGCGAGTTTTCTTTCGTGCGCTCAAAAACAAACCGGCCTGGCGCTGCTTACAGGGGAGAGCGGTTCCGGAAAAACCCGCTGGTGCCTGGAATTGGTGGACATGGCCGTGCGCCATGGCCTGCGGCCTGGCGGCCTGGTTTCACCATCAGTCTTTGAAGGAAGCCGAAAGGTGGGGATCGATTTGCTGGACGTGACCAGCGGTGAGAAACGCCGCTTGGCATTTCCTAACCCAGGCGCATGCGGCAGCCTATGCACCGCAAGCTGGCAGATGGTCGCAGATACTATTTCCTGGGGGAATTCAATTCTCGAGCGGCTTGAGGCGTGCGACTTTGTGATCCTCGATGAAGCCGGCCTGTTAGAGTTTGAGCGCGGCGCGGGGCTGGTCTCTGGCCTGGCGTTGATCGATGCCTGGCAAAAGGCTCCCGGCCTGGTCGTGGTTCGCCCATCGCTGCTTTCGAAAGCGCGCCAGCGTTGGCCGTGGGCCCAAACCATAGACCTCTGTGCGGAGACAAGGACATGATACACGTGTCCGGCTTGACCGTTGCCTACGGAGCGAATACAGCCCTGCAAGATGTTTCATTCGATGTGGAGCCTGGCGAATGCCTGGTGGTCACCGGCTTATCCGGCTGTGGCAAATCCACACTGGCGCGAGTTTTGGCCGGAATTATCCCTAACACTCAGCCGGCCCGGGTGGAGGGTTCGGTGCAGGTTGCAGGCATGGATGTGCTCCACAACTCGCCGGCGCTCACGGCGCAGTCAGTGGGGATTGTGTTTCAAAACCCGCGGACGCATCTTTTCCATTTGCGGGTGGACGATGAAATTGCTTTTGGGCCGCGCAATCTTGGTTTGAGCCCAGAAAAAGTGGCCGAGCGCGTCCAATGGGCGCTGGATGCGGTGGGGCTGGCTGCCCTGCGCGCTCAAAGGCCCGCCAACCTCTCGGGAGGGCAAATCCAACGCGTGGCGATCGCCGCCGCGCTGGCCATGCGGCCTGCCGTACTGGTGCTCGATGAGCCTACGGCCTCCCTGGATGTCCCTGGGACGCAAAACGTCATTTCCGCGCTGTCGAAACTGCAGCGCCAAACTGGCCTGACGATTGTGATCATTGAACACCGTCTGGCAGAAGTCCGGCGCATCGCCGACAAGGTTCTGGTTTTGGACGCAGGCCGCCTGGCGGCCTATGGAAATTTTGATGAAAAGCTGGGCAATCAAGCCTTGCTCCATACCTACGGCCTGCGGCGGCCGACAGTGGAAGCCCTGACAGATTGGTCTGGCTTACTGATTCCGGAGGAGCCCCAACCGGCTGGGCAGCCGCCCCTCCTCCAGCTTACGGATGTCACCGCTGGCTATGACGGGCAGGCCGTGATCCGCGGTGTGAACTTGAATATTTATCCCGGCGAATTCAGCGCCCTGGTTGGCGACAACGGCGCGGGTAAATCCACCTTGGCCCTGGTGGCAGCAGGATTGCTCAAGCCGGTCTCCGGCAAAGTGCGCCTGGCGGGGACTGCTCGCCCGCGCCCCGGGCTCGATATTGCCCTGCTTTTCCAAAACCCGGCTGATCAGCTCTTCACCGATTCGGTCGCGGAAGAAGTTGCATTTGGCCCGCGAAATTATCGTCTTTTTGATGCGGCGGTTCACCACCAGACTCTGGAAAATGCCGATCTGCTTCACCTGAGCGCGCGGCGCCCGTTCTCGCTGTCGATTGGCCAACAGCAGCGGACTGCCCTGGCTGCGTGTATCGCGCTGCGTCCCAGGCTGGTCATTTTGGATGAGCCCACCCTTGGCCAGGATTGGCGCCATCTGACACAATTAATGGAGTGCCTGGAGCGCCTGAACCGGCAAGGCGCTGCAATTCTGCTCATCACCCATGACTACAAACTGGTTCATCACTTTGCGCGGCGGGTTATTTTGATCGAGGCCGGCCGGATCGTGTTGGATGGAAAAATAAGCCCGGTATCGAAAGGCAAAGTGCGGCGAGCGAACCAGATTATGCCGGATTCTAATTTTAGGCGCAGGTTGGTTTCCAGATTCGCCAAGCCGGCAGGTGTTTAACTGAGAGGAGTTAGAATGAGATTTTCAACCCGTGAACTGGTGATTATGGCTGTATTTGGGGCGTTATGGGGATTGGTTGAAATCAGCTTGGGCTCTGTGTTCCATGCGATCCATTTCCCCCTGGCGGGTACGATGCTGTCTGTGCTTGGCGTGATGATTGTCGCAATCGGCAGACTATTTGTTCCAAAGCGGGGCACGACGATTTTTATCGGCGTGATCGCTATGGTGTTGAAATTATTCAGCATAGGCAATGTTTTGATCGGGCCAATGGTAGGCATTCTCAGTGAAGCTGTCATCGCTGAGCTTATCCTAGATCTTTTCCCCAGGCCGGCGTTGCTGCCTTTTGTCTTTGCTTGCGCCGGAGCCGCGCTATGGACGGTGATCCAACCGTTTGTGACAGGCATCCTACTGTTCGGACGCAATCTGTTGGTCGTCTGGTTGGATTTGCTCGACACCGGCGGCCGCCTCTTCGGCTTGCCCAGCCAGGCCGCTCTGGGGATTGTTTTGGCAGTGGTGGCGCTGCACCTCATGATCGGAGGCCTTGGCGGTTGGATGGCATGGAAACTGGGCAATATTTTACAAATTCGACTGGGTTGGACGTTGTCCGAGCCGGTTGGATTATAACTTTTCTTTAGGAGATTGTTCATGAAACGCTTTGTACTGCTTGCATTGGTCTGTATTCTGGTTATGACCGCCTGTGCACCGCAGGCGCAAAAACCGGCCGGCGCGGTTTTGAAAGTTTCCAATGGTAATATCGAAAAGTCGTACTCAGCCGATGACTTGAAAGCGCTGGGAAAGGTTCAGGGCACATTCAAGGGTGTGGCGTATGTTGGCGTCACGCTGACTGTGCTGCTCAAAGATGCAGGCATCGACCCGGCCGGCCTGGCTGCGGTCAAAGCAGTAGCCACAGATGGCTTTACTGCCAATTACGATGCGGCTCTTTTCAACCGTGAAGACACCATGGTGGCTTACGCACGGGCTGATGGCTCTGCACTGACTGAAGATGAAGCGCCTTTCTCGATGGTGCTCCCCAACGAGTCAGGCAAGCTGAACCCGCGCAAGTTAACTCAGATTGTCGCAATGCCATAATGCTGAAGCAGGCTGAAGCTGCCCTGATTGTCAATCCACAACCCAGACTCCTGGTAGGGAGTCTGGGTCACCTGTCCATATTCTTATGGGCCGTTGGCGTTGTGATGCTCCTGCCGGCCAGCCGGGGAATCTTCGCGGCGGCCATCGTTGTGATTGTGTTGGGCGGCTGCTACCCGGCCGCCATCCGGCGCTTGCTGAAGCTGCGCTGGATTGTGGTGTTAATCAGTCTCTTTTTGATGAATATATTTTTTGGGGTCCCGGCTGGAGGGGCAAATTGGGCGCTGGCGGGATTCAGCATCTCATCTGCCGCGGTGTTGAGCGGTGTTCAGATGACCATCCGCGCCATAGTGATCCTATTGGCAGCCGATGGTCTGGCAGGATTTGTCAATATCATCGAAGTTGCCGGCTTACTGGAGCGCACCGGTTTTCACGGGCTCGGTTTTTCGATTGGCGTGGCAGCCAACCTGCTGCCCGATTTACGCCGCTCTGGCGCGCAGGCCTGGCACAGCCTGCGGATGCGCGGCGGCCTGCGCGCCCAGGCCTGGCGCGGTCTGCAACTGCTGCTGTTGACCATCCTGGCGAATACGCTGCGCCATGCGGATGAAATTGTCCTGGCCGCTGAAGTGCGCGCCTTCCGCCCGGAATTGTGCCGCAAAGTTACGGTTCGGATTGGAAGCCTGGATTGGTGGCTGGCGCTGGCAGGGGGCGCATCTCTCGCTGCTGCCATCCTGATCGCTTAATCTTGTTGGTTCCGGGACAACCGGGCAGGGATTCTACCAGGTAATAAGATCGCGCGGCGGTGGAAGCCGCGTATGCCGGAGCGATAGAATTATCTGTGCAGCTCAATGCCGGGAAATATTGCCACAGATTATTCTGTAAAACTGTTTACATCATATTTCTAATAAAATCAATCCCATCCTGATTAATCTTATGGTCTACATTAAGATTAAGATTCTTACTTACCCCAACATCAACTTCGGCCGGTACTGCAGCGCCTCCGCCAGATGCGACGGGCCGATCACGCTGCTCCCCGCCAGGTCGGCGATGGTGCGCGCCAGCTTGAGCACCCGATGGTAAGCGCGCGCCGATAACTGGAGCTGGTTCATGGCTGTCTTCATCAAACTGCGCCCGGTATCATCCAGCTCGCAGTATTTACGCACTTCGCCGGGGCGCATATCGGCGTTGCAGGTCACGGGGGAGACTTCTCCCTCGCCAGGTTTCTCTCCCGCAAAGCGCTGGCGCTGGGTCTGGCGGGCTCTTTCCACTCGCTGGCGGATGGCGGCTGAGGTTTCACCCAGGCGGCGCTCGCTGAGTTTTTCGTAATCGACGCGCGGCACTTCGATATGGATGTCGATGCGGTCGAGCAGGGGGCCAGAAATCCGTTTCTGGTACTTGGTGACCATGCCCGCCGAGCAAGTGCAGGCTTTTAACAGATCGCCGTAATAGCCGCACGGGCAGGGGTTCATGGCGGCAACCAGCATGAAATTGGCGGGAAATGTCAGCGAACCCTGGGCACGCGAGATGGTGACGATTTTATCCTCGACCGGCTGGCGCATTACTTCCAGGACGCGCGGCCCAAACTCGGGGAGTTCGTCTAAGAAAAGCACGCCGCGGTGCGCCAACGAGATTTCCCCTGGATGAGGCCAGTTGCCGCCGCCCACCAACCCGGCGTGGCTGATGGTGTGATGCGGTGAGCGGAACGGGCGTGTGCGCACGAGCGGTGTATTCGACGGGAGCTGGTCGGCAACCGAGTAAATGCGGGTCACATCCAGCGCTTCTTCGATGCTCATAGTGGGCAGGATGCCGGGCAGCGAGCGCGCCAGCAAAGTCTTGCCCGAGCCAGGTGGCCCGATCATCAGGACATTGTGCCCTCCAGAGGCCGCCACCTCCAGGGCGCGCTTGACATGTTCCTGCCCCTTGATCTCTTGAAAGTCGGTGGTTGGCAGGGCGGGCAGTTGCTCGGCGGTGATCAGCTCTCGGGCCAGGATAGGCTGTGAGCCGTTCAGGTGGTTGAACAGGTCGAGCAGCGAAGCAATCGGCACAATTTCTAAGCCAGGAACGAGGGCGGCTTCGGCGGCATCGCTGGAGGGTACAAAAAGGCGTTTAAAGCCCTCGGCGCGTGCCACAGCGGCCATGGGCAGCACACCCCGGGCATGGCGCACACTGCCGTCCAGCGAAAGCTCGCCGACCACCAGGGCGCCTTCGGCAGCCTCGGGCGGCAGCAGCCCCAGCATGATCAACACACCCAAAGCGATGGGCAGGTCGTAAGCCGGGCCTTCTTTGCGCACAGAAGCCGGCGCCAGGTTGACGATGATACGTTTGCGCGGGAACGGCAGGCCGGTGTTTTTTATGGCTGCCTGCACCCGCTCGCGGCTTTCCTGCACAGCGGCGTCCGGCAGGCCGACAATAGACACTCCAGGCAATCCGTCAGCGGTATCCACTTCGACGCATACCACCACGCCTTCCAGCCCGATGACTGCACAGGAATAGACGCGCGCCAGCATCCCGCTTTACCAATAGTGGTGCACCAGGGGGCGGATGCGCTCCTCGTACAGCGCGGCCACCTTGTGCATCGTCTCTGGGGTAATCGCCGGCAAATCGGCAGCGCGTACATTTTCCTCGACTTGCTGAGGTGTTTTGCCGCCAGGGATGGCGCAACTGACCGCGGGGAACATCAAAATCCAGCGCAGCGCAAACTGCGCCAGGCTCACGCCGCTGGGAACCAGGTTGCGCAGCTCCGCTACGGTTTGCAAACCCGTCTCATAGTCCACGCCAGAGAAGGTTTCGCCGCGGTCGAAAGCTTCTCCCTGCCGGTTGAAGCGGCGGTGGTCATCTGCGGCAAAAGTGGAGGCCTGGCTGAACTTGCCGGTCAATAGGCCTGAGGCCAGCGGAACGCGCGCCAAGATGCCCACTTTACGGCGCTCAGCCTCGCGGAAAAACAGCTCAGCCGGGCGCTGGCGGAAAATATTGAAGATGATCTGCACCGACTGCACACCAGGATATTCGATCCCTTTGAGCGCTTCTTCGACTTTTTCGACTGAGATGCCGTAATTCTGGATTTTGCCCTGCTGTTTCAGGTCATCCAGCACACCGAATACCTCGGGCCGGTAATAGACCTCGGTCGGCGGGCAGTGCAGTTGAACCAGATCCAGACAGTCGGTGTCCAGGTTTTTCAGGCTGCGGTGGATAAAAGCAGTCAGGTTCTGGCGGTTGTAGCCATCAGCGGTGTGGGGATTAAGGCGCCTGCCGGCTTTGGTGACGATGTAAAAGGGAGTGTCTTTGCGGGCTTTGCGTAATTTGGCCAACAGGCGCTCACTGCGCCCGTCGCCATACACATCGGCGGTGTCAAAGAAGTTGACTCCCAGGTCTAGAGCGCGGTTCAATGCCTGCAGCGATGTGGCGTCTTCCACCGGTCCCCAGGTGCCTCCAATGGCCCAGGCGCCAAAACTGATGCCGGATACTTTCCAGCCGGTTCTTCCAAATTCGCGATATTGCATGTGCTTATCCAATTTTTTTGGTTGGTATATTTGATTGTCACCAGTAATCATACATTAATTTCAGCATTTGGGCAATTTAATCATCGAATTACACTCAGGAGTCGGAGGTAACGTTATATAATTGAATCCATTCATTGACCCATATGGTCACCGATTTTCCAAGGAGTCGCGGCTTGAGCGTTTATTACGAATATGAATCGCAAACCATTGACAATGGCTTCTTACGCCTGGAATATCTCACCAACGCCGGACCACGCCTGGTGCGCCTCTTCCTGGCTGGCTCGAACGTGAATTTGTTGGCTGAACTGCCGGGGGTGCAAATTCCAACGGAGTGGGGCCGCTATCTGATGCTTGGCGGTCACCGCCTGTGGCATTCCCCCGAGGCGACGCCGCGCACCTACGAACCCGATGACAGCGGTGTGCAGGTCGAGCAGTTAACCGATGGCGTGCGCCTGTGGGTCGAGAAGGAACCACACACAGGGATCGGCAAATCCATCAGCGTGCGCCTCGCGCCGGACCGCCCGGCGCTGACGTTGGAGCACACCCTGGTCAACCATAACGTCTGGCCAGTGCAGTTTGCGCCATGGGCGATCACTCAACTGGCCCTGGGTGGGTTGGCTGTTCTGCCCCTGCCAGAGGGCAACGCTGACCCGGCTGGGCTGCTGCCCAACTGTTCCATTTCGCTGTGGCCCTACACCCGCCTGGATGACAGCCGGCTGCAAATGCACGCCAGTTGTATTGTTTTTGAAACAACTCCGCCTGCCAGGCCGTTTAAAATTGGCTATTTCAACACGCACGGTTGGTTGGGCTATTACCGCAGCGGTATTCTATTCCGCAAGACTTTTACGGTCAATGCTGGCAAAGTGCATCCGGATTTCAATTGCAACGCTGAGATGTACTGCAATCACCAATTTCTTGAGTTGGAATCGTTAGGCCCCCTAGAAAGCGTTCCTCCGGGCAGACAGGTAAGCCATTCAGAAACCTGGGAGATTGGGCGCGGGCTGGAGCATCCCAGCCTGTCAGATGCGATACGCCTGGCGCTGCGTGGCTAAAACAGCGCACTATTGGTTTTCTGACAAAGCAACCTGCTGGGGATTGGTTGGATCACAGCGTAACAAGACTGCCGCGCCAGGCTGCAGGCCCTGCGCCTGGTCCAGGCGGCAGGTCAGGCTGGCCTGGTAAGCAGGCTTTCCTTCCAGTTCGACGCGCACCGTTAACCGAACGTACCGTCTGAAATCTTGAGGGCGCCAGTAATCGCCGCGTTGGGTGTTCACCAGGACCACGCCGCGGGCCGGTAAGCCCTGATTTTGCACAGCAGACAGCCAGCCCGGCCGGCGGTATGGCAGGTAAATTGAGAGCATGAGCGGCGGCATGAACAGGCTCATGCCCAACAGAAAAGCCGCGCCGCGCAGGAGCGGGGCAGGGTGGTTGTCCGAGAGCCAGCGCACCGCAATCACGAGGCTGGCAACCACCAGGATTTCGTACACCATGATCAGGAAAATTTTTATTGTGGTCGGCAGGCGCATAAAGCTATTATACCCATTTGTGTTAGAATAGAATTATGACCCAGTCGCCCCGCAAATTTATCCCACCGCCGCGCAATCCATTGACACATGCCGCTCATAAGCGTGAAGTGTTCTGGCAAATTACCGTCCCCCTGGTGCTTTGTACCCTGGTTTGTGTTGGGATGACAGCGCTGGTAGTCTGGTCGGCGGCCGTTGGCAATCCGGAAGTGAGCCGATGGGCGGATGTCTCGCTGATCTGGCTCTCGCCGCCGATTGTCATTGGCTCGTTGGTCATGCTGGTACTGGTGGGCGGCCTGGCGTTTGGTATATTTAAGTTAATCCAGGTACTGCCGCCTTACGCCCGCCTGGTGCAGGATTTTTTCTTGCGCTTGCACGTGAGGGTGCGCCAGGTATGCGACCGGGCAGTCAAGCCGTTCATCCAGGCGGGCGGCGCGTCTGCCGCGGCGCGTGAACTGCGGCGCCAGGTGGTCACCTTGGGCCGCCGTTCAAAATCTTCTTAAGAGGCTGTGGTAATGAACACTGAAATCATGCGTAACGGGGAAGATTGGAAACCGAAAGTGTTGTTGGTCGGCGGAGCGGTCGGCCTGGCAGCGGGTTTGATCGCCGCTTACCTGCTGATCCAGCGCGCTGAGCGTGACAATACCGCCCCTGAGATCAAAGCGCGCGAAGGCGTCAAGCTGGGATTCTTGCTTTTCGGCCTGTTACGTGAGATCGCCGCGCTGGGAGATGGAAAATAACATCGCAGATACGGCGAGCCTGGCTGGCCAGCACTGCACAGCCTGCCGCAAAGGAACGCCGCCGGCTGCGCCTGAGGAAATAGCCAGCCTGCTGGCGCGCCTGCCAGACTGGCAAGTTGTGGAAGAGGATGGAATAGCCCGCCTGGAGCGGGTTTTTGTTTTTAGCAATTTTGCCCAGGCCCTGTCTTTCACTATCCGGGTTGGCAAATTGGCCGAGCAGGCTGGTCACCACCCGGCAATCCTGACCGAGTGGGGGCGAGTCCGTGTCTCCTGGTGGACGCACATCATTGGCGGTCTGCACCGCAATGATTTCATCATGGCGGCCAGGACAGACAGGGCCTTGGCGGAGTAAAAAAGACTGATCTGTGCATTGACACGTGGGGCAATCGGGTGTATTGTAGTGAACGAACGTTCGTTCAGGAGTGCTATGGCCGATCTTTCCCGTTCACACGCTGACCAAACCCGCGCCGAAATCACTCGGGTAGCCTATCGTTTGTTTATCAACCAGGGTTACCACGGCACGTCCATGCGCCAGGTCGCCGAGGCGGCTGGCATTGCCCTGGGGGGAATATACAATCATTTCGCCAGCAAAGAGAGCCTTTTTGTTGAAGTGCTATACGAATACCACCCTCTCACCAGGTTGCTGCCAGCGATTGAAGATCTGCAGGCAGCCTGCGCGGAGGATTTTGTGCGCCAGGCCGCTCACCAGTTCATCGAGCACCTGAATGAACGCAAGGAATTTTTTAGCCTGATTTTTATTGAAATGGTGGAGCTGAAAGCCGCCCATATTGAAAGCCTGGTAGCCGACTTTGTGCCCAGGATTGTAGCCCTGGCACAACGCTTTGAGGATTGGCCCGGGGAACTGCATCCGATACCCGCGCCAGTGCGCATGCGCGCATTCTTAGGTTTGCTGATGTCTTACGTTCTGACGGATATGGCGCTTCAAAATTTCCCAATACCGGGTATGCCAGACAACGTGGTCGATATGTTCGTCGATATTTATCTCCATGGTATTTTAACCAGAGGCAACCAACATGATAAACTCTCGCCTGACCTCACTCATCCGTAAGGAATTTTTGCAGATATTGCGCGACCCACGCACGCTGGTGCTGGTGTTGGTGATCCCCCTTGTGCAGCTTTTCCTGCTGGGTTATGCGGCGAATAACGATGTGCGCAATGTCCCGTTAGCCGTTTTGGATCAAGATCGCGGCCCGGCTGCCCGGCAGCTGTTGGACGCCTACCGGGCAGCCGATTATTTTCGCATCGCTTATGATATCGACTCTGAAGCGCAGTTGCGCAGCCTGGTGGATTCAGGTCAGGCGCGCGCCGGTTTAATTATCCCGCCCGATTACTCGCGGCAGGTCGCCGGGCAGGGCGTCGCCCAAATCGCGATTGTATTGGATGGCTCCGATCCGACAGTCGCTTCGACTGCCCTATCCGCCGCTCAATTTATCGCCCAGAAGTATTCCACGCAATTGATGGCTGAGCGTCTGGCGCGGCGCAGCCAGGTTACCAGCCTGACTCCACCTCTCGAGGCGCGCACACAGGTCTGGTATAACCCTGACCTGGTCAGCAACTATTTTATGATCCCGGGTGTGATCGGCATGATTTTATTTGCCCTGACATCGATCCTGACAGCCACTGCTGTGGTGCGCGAGCGTGAACGCGGAACGATCGAGCAGCTCATCGTCACCCCTATTCGCTCATGGGAGCTGGTGGTCGGGAAGATTGTGCCATACGTGATTCTGGCGTTCTTCAATACGTTAGAGGTGCTTTTTGCCGGTCACTGGTGGTTCAAAGTGCCCATCCGCGGCGAGTTGTGGCTGATCCTTGCGCTTTCGGGCTTGTTCTTGCTCACCAGCCTGGGCATCGGTTTGCTGGCTTCCACCTTTGCCAATACGCAGCAGGAGGCTATGTTGACGGTCTGGATGACTATGTTGCCTGGCATCTTTCTCTCTGGCTTCTTTTTCCCCTTGGACGCCATGCCGGCTGTGCTGCGTTACTTCTCTTACTTAATGCCGCTGCGCTATTACCTGACCATCATCCGGTCCTTAATGTTGAAAGGCACCAACATCCAGGCTTTGCAGCAAGATATCATCGCGCTGGCAATTTTCGGTCTTGCTTTGATCACCATTGCTGCACTTCGTTTCCGCAAGCGCCTCGATTAGCCCTCATCAGTCGATCATTTTTGGAGGTCCTATGCATCCCAACCCGCGTAAAATTGCCCCCGTCATCATCATTCTGGCGCTCCTGGCAGCGATTTGGTACTTTAGCCAGGGCTCAGCGGCCGAAACAAGCTCTCTGAGCGCCTCCGGCACCATCGAAGCCACCCAGGTCCACATCAGCGCAGAACTGGCTGGAAAAGTTAGCCAGGTCGCCTTCGATGAGGGCCAGATGGTGAAATCCGGCGACATCCTCATCAAGCAAGACAGCTCACTGCTCACTGCCCAGCGAGGCCAGGCTGTGGCGGCTGTGCACGTCGCCGAAGCCAACCGCCAGGCTGCCGAAGCGGCGGCTGCCGCCGCTCAAGCTGCTCTGCAGGCAGTCAAGGCGGTCGCGGATGCCGCGCAGGCCAACCTGGACTTGCTAAAAGCCGGACCTTCGTCAGAACAGCTAAAAGTTGCTCAAACCGTGGTGGATAAGGCTCAACTGGCTGTTGACGCTGCGCAAGACAGTTATGATGCTCTTTCGAGCGCGGTGCAAGACACGACCCAGGGCAAAGCGCTGAAAGCACAGCTCGACCAGGCCAAGGCAACCTTGAACAACGCCCAGGCGCAGTTTGACCTGGCCAGGGCCGGCGCGCGGCCAGAGCAGGTGGATGCAGCCGATGCGCAGGCGCGCTCGGCTGCCGCCCAGGTCAGCGCCTCCCAGAACCAGGCCCAGGCTGCGGCCGCGCAGGCCCAGGCCGCCTCCGCTCAAGTGGAAAACGCCCAGGCTGCGCTGGCTGTTTTGGATGTGCAGATCGCCAAGTTGACTATCACCGCCCCGATCGATGGCGTTGTCTTGGCGCGCACGGTCCAGCCCGGCGAGGTAGTCTCTCCCGGGGCCACTTTGCTGATCCTGGCGCAGGTCAATGACCTGTCGATTACCGTCTTTGTGCCCGAAGACCGCTATGGCCAGATCCAACTCGGCCAGACTGCTGCGCTGACCGTTGACTCGTTCCCAGGCCAGAACTTTTCCGCCACAGTGATCCACATTGCCGACCAGGCAGAGTTCACGCCGCGCAATGTGCAGACTGGCGAGGGCCGGCGCACCACCGTCTTTGCCGTCAAGCTGGCAGTCGAGAACCCCGAGAACAAGCTGAAGCCTGGCATGCCTGCGGATGTCAATTTTGGTCAGAAGCCGTAAATTCCTGAAGAAGGTAGCAGATGATTGAAGCCCGGCATCTTAGAAAAGCATTTGGCGATCGCCTTGCCGTTGATGATCTGAATCTATTCATCGCCGACGGCGAAATCTACGGCCTGGTTGGCCCGGATGGCGCCGGCAAAACGACTGCCATTCGCCTGCTGTGTGGCGCGCTGTCTCCCAGCCACGGCCATCCGGATGCGAAGCCTTCCATTGAAATCGCTGGCTACCACCTTGACAAACAGCTGGAGGCTGCCCGCGCTCAGATCGGTTACCTGCCGCAGCGTTTCTCGCTTTACGAGGATTTGACAGTTCTGGAAAACCTGCGCTTCTTCGCCGAAGTGCGCGGCCTGCCAGCGCGTGATTGGCAGCCACGCTGCATGGAAATACTGGCTTTTGTGGGGTTAGACAGTTTTATCAACCGACGGGCAGGGTTTTTATCCGGTGGGATGAAACAAAAGCTGGGTTTGGCGGTCGCACTGGTGCACCGCCCGCACGTCTTATTACTTGATGAACCGACCACCGGTGTGGATCCGGTGACGCGCCAGGATTTCTGGCAGTTGATCATCCGCCTGGCGCAGGAGGAGAAAATCGCTGTGTTGGTCAGCACGCCGTACATGGATGAAGCCGCCCGCTGTCATCGAGTAGGTTTTTTGCGCCAGGGCAAATTGTTGGTCGAGGACACGCCAGAAGCCCTGCGCAGCCTGTTGGAAGGGAGGATCATCGAGGTGCGCGGTTCCCCACTACCGCTGCTGCGGGCTATTGCCAGGGACGATCCAGGGGTGGAAAATGCCCAAATGTTCGGCGATCGTTTGCACCTGCGCTGCCAGTCAGATCAGGTGGAAGCAGCCATGCGCCGCCTGGCGAGCTCGATCCCAGACCGCGGCGGCCAGGCAACCCTGGTGCGGGTGGTGCCGCCTCAACTGGAAGATGTGTTTATCAGCCTGATGGAAACAGAAGCATGACCAGTGTTATTGAAGTGCACGATCTCACCAAGCGCTTCGGCGATTTTGTGGCGGTGGATAAAGTATCATTTGAAGTTCAGCGCGGCGAAGTGGTCGGTTACCTGGGGCCGAACGGCTCAGGAAAAACGACCACGATTCGGATGCTGCTTGGTTTGCTCCATCCCACGTCGGGCAGCGCCCGGGTGTTTGATTTTGACTGTTACCGCCAATCGGAGCAGGTGCGCGCCCAATCCGGTTACATGTCACAAAAATTTGCTCTTTATAATGAATTGACGGTGCTCGAAAACTTACAATTTTATGCAGGCGTGTACGGCGTGAAGGATCCTAACCGGCTGGCGGACGTGCTGACATTGGTCGATCTGACAGGTCAAGAGCGCCAGCGGGTCGGGCAGATCTCCACAGGATGGCGCCAGCGAGTCGCGCTGGCTACGGCCATTGTGCACCACCCCAGGCTGTTGTTCCTGGATGAGCCCACCAGCGGTGTGGATCCGACTGCCCGGCGCGCTTTTTGGGACTTGATATACCGGGTCGTTGAAACCGGGGTGACGGTGCTGGTGACCACCCATTACATGGATGAAGCCGAGTATTGCGGCCGCGTCGGCATCATGCGGGATGGTAAGCTGTTAGCCCTGGACAAACCAACGGCTCTCAAAGAGAACGCGCTGCCGGGGCAGGCCTGGGATGTTTATGCCCAACCCCTTCTACTCTCCCTATCTGCCCTGGAAAAGTGTTCGTGTGTATTGCGCGCCGGCCTGACCGGCGATCATTTGCGCGCCATCACGCCGTTTCAATCCAGTGACCAGGACCTGGCAGGAGCCATTGCAGCAGCCGGTGGACTGGCAACGCGCATTGAAAGAGTGGAGCCGACCCTGGAGGATGTTTTCCTGGCCCTGGCAGCCCGGAGTTAATCAAAAAGATAGAGCAGTTACAATTGGCTATACCTTTTTGATCAAAAAGTAAAATATTATTTCAAATTTATTGATATTAACTTTAATTTTATTCAATCTTCTATTGACAATATAAAAAATAATGATAATATATAAGTAACCAGAAAGCTGGTCGGTCAAATCTATCTCAAGGAAGGTGTTGCTATGAATGCATTGCCTGCAGTTTGTCCATTTTGTCATGGCGAGCTGGTGGTAACCCACCTGACCTGCCGTGAATGTGATACTCAAATCGAAGGCCGGTTTATGACCAGCGGGGCTTCCCCGCTTTCCACCGACCAACAAGGGTTTGTTGAACGCTTTGTAGCCCGTTTGCAGCCCGAGCAGTTGGCTTTTATCGAAACATTCGTGCGTTGTGAAGGCAAAATAAAGAATATGGAGGCCATTTTAGGCCTTTCCTATCCTACCATTCGCAACCGGCTGGATGAGGTCATACGCGACCTGGGTTATGAGCCGGATAAAAACGAAGAAGCTGCCTCAGGCATTACCGAAGAGCGCCGCCTGACTATCCTGGAGCAGCTCGACTCGGGGAGTATCAGCGCCGAAGAAGCTATGCGTTTACTGGCAGAAAGTGAAGTGTAATCATGGACAAATTCATTTATGAAGTAAGCGATAGACCGCATGTTACCCTGGAAGTTCACGGCGAATTGAAACTTAGGGGAGATGATGACGACCATGTGCTGGTCAAACCAGATTCCCCTGATGATCTGAAAGTGGAGCAGAACGGCTCAGAGATTAATATTCGCTGCCTGTCCAACTGCGTGGTGCGTGTCCCGCCGTCCACGACCCTTGAAATCAGCCAATCTTACGGCGATGTGACCATCAAAGGCATCGAAGGCGCGATCAGCCTGGGCACAATCCACGGCAACCTGTCGGTGCGCAACCTGGGGACGGTTAAGATTCAGAATGTTTACGGAAACCTTGAAGCGCGCTCGATCGAAGGCGATTTGGAAGCCGAACGGATTGACAGCAATGCAACCATTCGAAACGTCGAAGGCCATCTGAAGATCAGTTTTGTCGGCGGCAACTTGACGATCGATGAAGTCACCGGAGGTGTGGAAGCCAGCGCCAACGGCAATCTCATCATGCGCTGCGAGCCGGAAGGCGACCAGCGTTACGCGCTCAAAGCTGGCGGAAACCTGACCTGGATGATCTCTGAAGATGCCAGCGCACAGGTTGAAATTCGCAAAGCGGCAAAAATCAGCGCTAATCTGCCGGGCATGAGCGGGGCGCCGCGGGCGCCGTATTCGTTCACGATGGGTGAAGGCGAAGCCAGGATTGAGTTGGAAGCCAATGGAAATGTAAATCTTAATCCGGAAGAGCCCCAATTCGACTTCGATTTTCATTTTGAGAATTTCGATGAGGTAGGCGCAGCCAATGCTGCGGCAGACTCAGCCGATGCCATCGCCGACCAGGTTACTCGCCAGATCGAAGCGCAAATGGAAATGCTTGAGCGGCAGTTGGAGAACCACCTGTCACACCTGACCGATCACATCTCGATGAGCGGCCTAACCCAAGAACAAGCAGAGCGCGTCCAGCAGCGGGCGCGTGAGGCCAGCGAACGCGCTGCGCAGCGCGCGCAAGAAAAGATGCGCCTGGCCCAGGAGCGTCTGGAACGAAAAATGGCAGCCGTCCAGCAGCGGGTGGAACAGCGCGCCCGCCAGGCAGAGCAGCGCGCTCGCCAGGCAGAGCAGCGCGCCCAGAACCGAGAGCGCCGGGGTTGGAGTTTTGGTTTTAACATGCCAGAGTCTTCTCGCCCACCCATGCCTCCCATACCCCCCATACCACCTATGCCGTCGCGCCCACCCATGCCTCCTGTCCCGCCTTCGGCGCCAAGGGCGCCGTCTACGCCTGAAGTTGAGAACCTGGTCAGTGACGATGAGCGTCTGGTTGTTTTGCGTATGTTGAAGGAAAAGAAAATTTCACTCGAACAGGCCGAAAAACTCCTGGCAGCCTTAGAAGGAAAGGATATTTGATGGCTCCTCAAGATGAACGGCAGTTGATTTTAGGGATGTTGGAAAGCGGCAAAATCAGTGCTGAACAAGCCATCAGCCTGCTTGCCGCCCTCGATGAAGCAAGCCCTGGGGCCGAATCGGCAGTTGAGGAGGCACTGGTGGAGGGGATGCCTGAAACTGATTTGCCGGTAGGTGAAATCCCGGCAGCGCCGGTCCAACCTGCCGCCGTTCTAGTGGAAACCCTGCCGCCAGCATCCTCTGCTGCCCCTGAGTTGCCCGAAGAAGAACAATCTGCAGGCAGCCAGGCAGGTGAATATGCCGAAAGCCTGCCAGGTAACAAGCCGCCAACCGCTGAGCAGGATTCTGCAATCGGAGAATTTCGCAGTTGGTGGCGTTTCCCATTATGGGCAGGTGTGGCAGTGACCGTTATTGGTGCAACGCTCATGTATTTGGCGTGGCGCAGCGGCGGCTTTGGTTTTTGGTTTGCTTGCACCTGGTTCCCTTTTTTATTCGGGGTGACGATTATGGCGTTGGCCTGGTCAAGCCGCAGGGCCCGCTGGCTGCATGTGCGCGTCCACCGGCAGCCGGGTGAAACGCCGCAACGGATCTTCATCAGCATGCCCTTGCCCCTCCGCCTGGCGGCCTGGGCGGTCCGCATATTTCATATTCGCACCCCGGAATTGGATCAGGCGAGCCTGGCAAATTTGATTATGTCATTAGAAAAGACCTCTCCCGAAGCGCCCTTGTATATCCACGTCAACGATTCAGCGGATGGAGAGCGGGTAGAGGTTTATATAGGTTAAGGAGGTTTGTATGGTTTCATCGGATGAACGAATGCGGATTTTAAAGATGGTTGAAGAAGGAAAGCTAAGCGCCGAGGAAGGTGTGCGTCTGTTGGCTGCACTGCGTGAAAGCCGCAAAGAAGCCCGACCGGCTGTTGCCAGTTCTCGCAGTGGAGGCAAAGGTTGGCTGAGGGTGCGTGTCACAGATATGAGCTCTGGCCGGGTGAAAGTAAACGTGAATTTGCCCCTCGGCCTGGTGGATGCCGGCATGAATATCGCCACTCAGTTTGCTCCAGATATCAACTTCTCGGAAATTGCCGACGCGGTGCGCTCCGGCACGCTGGAAGGCAAAATTGTCGATGTGATGGATGAAGAAGATGGGGAGCATATCGAAGTCTTTGTTGACTGAGGAGAACCTATGTCCGAAAAAATTTATGAGCAGTCCTTTCCAACAATCGGCAAGGCTTCCTTAAGGATTTCGAATATTCGCGGCCAGGTCAATGTTTACCCGCAGCCTGCAGATCAAATTATTGTCAAAGCCGTTGTCGAAGAAGGCAGCGGCAGCGCCGAGCGCACCACAGTGGAAATGCGCCAGGAAACCGGTGGGCGGGTGGTGGTTGAGACACGCTTTGACCGTCCTACACTCAGCTTTTTCGATCTATCCCAACCCTGCAAGGTATATTATGAAATTCAAGTCCCTGCCGGGGTGGAATTGGATATCTCGACGATCTCTGCAGGACAGGATCTGAAAAACCTGCAAGGCGCAATTCACACTTCTGCAATCAGCGGCGATATTCACATAGATTCAATCTCCGGCCCGCTGCGCCTCTCGACAATCAGCGGCAGGGTGGAGGGGTTAGGGCTGATATGTGAGAAACTGCACCTCAGCACTGTTTCGGGAGATGTCCGGCTCACCCAATCGCAGTGCAATCAGATAGAAGCCAGCACCGTCAGCGGGCAGATCGATTTGGATATGCCGATGGGCGGAGGTCCGTATTCTTTTCGCTCGGTTTCTGGCGATGTGCACTGGCAGCTCCCGGCTGCCGCGGGCTGCGTGGTCGAAATGCACGCGGTCAGCGGCGATTTGCTGGTCAGCATGCCGGCTGTCAGCCAGGGTGCGGCGCGCCATAAGACCTGGAAAGTCCTGGAAGGCGGCGCATTGGTGCGCATGAACAGTGTTTCGGGAGATTTTTACCTGCAAGCGCCGCCAGTAGTGGTCGAAGCTGTGCCAGCCGGAGTTCTCAGCCGTAAGGAAATCCTGGATAAAGTTGAATCCGGCGAGATGACTGCCGAACAAGCCATGGCCGCGCTGCGCGGCGAGTGAACATGAAAAGAAGGCCCCACCTGCGAGGCCTTCTTTTATTTATTATGTTTCGTTGATCTTGTGAATGCTGCACCTCGTCTCGGTGTTGCATCCTCCGGTGCATGTCAGACCGTGCGCGAAGAGCTGGGCAGGGAGGAGGATGCGAAACAGGGAAGGGCTGTCGATCAAGTATTTTCCCTTCATTTTATGGTAACATTTCTGGAGAGGTGACTGGATGACAGCGAAGAACCAATTTACTCCTGAAGAGTGGCGTACGCTGCGCGAAACCCCCCTGCTGGCGTCTGCGCTGGTGATGTTGGCCAGCCCACAGGGGCCGTTGGGTGTCCTCAGAGAAGTAGCGGCTCTCTCGCAGGCTGTGGAACGAATGCTCACCCACGGCGCATATTTCGAGTTGATAGATGCGTTGCGAGAGGATTTCCGTGCTCAACAGAACAGTGGGCAGGCAGGTCCCTCAGAAGCAGCCCCCTCAGGGACTGCCCCCGACCTGGCGCAGTTCAATACCCCGGCTTTTCAATCCTTCGAACAGGCGCAAAAATTTGTGCTGGATCGCTGTCGTGAGGCAGTACAAACCCTGCATTTGAAAGCAGCTGAGGATGAAAGCGCTTATTACCGCCACGGCTTGATCTGGGTCTGCTGGCAAGTGGCGCGGGCAGCGCGCGAGGAAGGCGGTTTCCTGGGGATCAATAGTGTCGCCATCACCGAGGCTGAACAACAGGCAGTGCGCAAAATTGCCTTTGCGCTGGGTGTCTCCGCCCAGGAGGCCGGCCTGGAGGGAGATTTGGCCAGGGCTCTACCAGCGATCCCTGTGCGCAGTGCGCCGCATGCCATGGCTGACCGGTTTTCGCAGGCTGAGTGGGAAGTTTTGAGGCAAGCGCCAGTTTGGGTGGGGGCGGCTGTAACCGCGGCCTCGCCCAGCGGCACTTTGGGCACGATCAAAGAGTTGAATGCGCTGGCTGCAGCCACGCAAGAAGTGATGGTGCGTTTTGCTAATAACCACCTGATTGTCTACTTGATGGATGATATGAGCCTGTTTTCCAGCCAGGCTCAGCCGGTAATCGAGACGCCTACCAAGATGACTCCAATTCAGGCGGGGCAGCGCGCGGTAGAGCTGTGCCGCCAGGCAGCGGAAATCCTGGCACAGAAAGCCAGCACGGAAGAAGCCAGCGAATACAAGCAAATGCTGGCGCATATCGCGGAGAAGGTCGCTCGCAGTGCACGCGAAGGCGGCGTGCTCGGTATTGGCGCCCAACCGGTCAGCCAGGCCGAGAGAGCGTTGCTGCAGGAGCTCTCCGCAGTGTTGGGCATCCCCCTGTAAAAATCAGCTCGACCGCCAGGCCGGGAAGCCGGCAAATCTGCTCAATCAGGCTGCTGGGGGTTTAGCATAGCTGCGATCGCCGGGCGAATACCCTGCAAGACCTGCTGGTTCCAGGCGCGATACGCCTTCACACCTTGTAGCTTGTCGGTTATCACAAAACGATCCTTCGTCATCTGGCCAATTAACTCCCGCTGGCTGGCGCTGTCTAAGGCTACCCATCCCAGGTGATAACGCCGGATGAAATCCAGGTTGCCCTGTTCCTGGCCTGGGATATAGGCGGTGGCGATAAAAGGCCGCCCGAGCGCGATGCTCTCAAAGAGCACATTTGGCCCGGCTTTGCCCATCACCACATCCGCCGCGGCCATATAGGGAGCGATTTCTTTCGTAAAGGGCAGTACGCCCAGGCGCGGCAGGCCGCTGAAACGCCGGATCAACTCCTGGTTTGTGCCGGCTGCCAGGATGAGCTGGCAGTCTTCGATATGGTGGATGTTGTCCACAGTCTGGGCAAAGCGCGCCGCGCCTTCGCCGCCGCCCTGGAGGAACACAGTCAAGGACTCCGGATTCAACTGTAAGCCTGCCAGGATCTGGCGGCGCATGTCACCATCGTACCCCTTTGAAAACTGCGCTCGCACTGGCCAGCCGACCAGTTTGAGCTGGGCGGATGTAAACCCCGCCGCCGCAGCCTGGGCATAATTCTCACGGCTGGTTGCCAGCACCAGGCTGGCTTGTGTTTCTGTCAGCCACGCATGATGCACAGAGTTGGGATCGGCCAACAGCATGCCGAAGGGCCTGCGTCGCCCCAACCGCTTAATGGCATAGGTTACTTCGCTGGTCAGGAAAGGGTAGGTGGTAAGCACCAGGTCGGGTGCCTGCTCGAGCAGAGCGCGTGCCACATATGGGTACATCAATCGAGAGGCAAGCCAATGGGCAGCGCGCGAGCGGGCAGGGGTATCCACGCGCTGAAATTCCCAGGCCCACAGCCAAAGCGCCCGACGGCTGACCAGGCGGTAGTGCCAGTGCACAATTCCGGGCTGCGGGTCGAGCATCTCGATGGTATACTGCTCTTTTAGCTCATCACGCAGGGCCTCTGCCAGGCTGATATGCCCTCCGCCTGTTTTGGAAGTGAAGATCAGGATTTTCGGTTTCAATTCTCGATAAGGATTTCCTAGGAATAAATGACGTCAATCAGTTATCGGGTTGAAGGCCAGGGGAAACCTTTGGTGCTGTTCCATGGTTGGGGGGTGACCTTTCCCATCTGGCAGAACCTGGCGCCTCTGCTGGCATCTGATTATACGTTGATTATGCCAGAACTGCCGGGAAACGGCAATTCTGACTTGCCTCCAGAAGGCCTGGATTATTTCCAGGCTTGCGCTCTGGCTGTGGAAGATTTACGCCGCCAGCTCGGTTTCAATCAGTGGGCGGTTTTGGGGTATTCGATCGGTGCCTGGGGCGCCTGGGCATACCTGAACCGCAACTTTGGGGTTGTTTCGAAAGCGATCTTTTTGTGCCCTGCAATCCTTCACCAGCCCTCGGTATTGGGGTTGGGCTTATTGGCGCACTTGGACAGGCGCTGGCCACGCCTCGGAGACTGGCTGCTCAGCGGCTGGCGCATTCAACACCTGGTGCAGACCCTGGGCTTTAACGGCCGGCCGCATCCTTATGCTGATTTATGGGCTGAGAATATCGCCTCACAGCCGATTCAGGTGACCAAACAGTGCTTGTACGATCTGCTGGCGAGCAGTCGAACCCCATTCACGCTGGCCGGTAAAGAGTCGCTTTTCATCTGGGCAAAGCAGGATATCCTGGCTGTTGCGCCGCGCCGGCTGGGGATGCTCGAGCGTTTGATCCCGGGCAATCACAGCGCCCCATTGCTGCAAGCAGACGCAATTGCTGAATTGATCCACTCTTTTTATTGAGCCTAAACTGGCAAATGTGCCGGCTCTGCCGGCTTTGCCTGATCAATTTCAAGCAAAACTGCTTGACTTTAACCAAAAAAATGTTTTGGTGGTATACTTCAACCCTTGGCTTCCGCAGGAAGCCTGCGAATTGGGAATTGTTTTGATCATTCCGAATGATTGCCCGCCGCAAGTTGGACGGGTTTTTTATTGCCAGGCTGTTGTCTCCGCAAGGAGCGCTGCCAGTGATAGATGGGCAGGGACTCGGGGTCATCAAAACGTTTCAATACTTTAGTAGGAGTTTTTGATGACAACCGAATTTACTGCTTTAGACCTGCACCCGGCGTTGGTGCAGGCTGTAGCCGACCTTGGCTATACCGCTCCCACCCCCATTCAAACGGGGATTATCCCCTTGATGCTCGCTGGCCAGGATGTGATCGGCCAGGCCCAAACCGGCACCGGTAAGACGGCGGCTTTTGCACTGCCTATTTTGCAGCATTTGCAGCCTGGTTTGCGCCAGGTGCAGGCCCTGATCTTGACCCCCACGCGTGAGCTGGCCATCCAGGTCGGCGAAGCGATGGTTGAATACGGCCAGCACCTCGGTGTGCGCGTCGTCACGATTTATGGCGGCCAATCGTACAACATTCAAATCGGCGGATTGAAGCGCGGGGCCGATGTCGTCGTTGGCACGCCCGGCCGTGTGCTCGACCTGATCAATAAGAAGCTGTTGGATATCGGCCAGGTGCGCACCCTGGTGTTGGACGAAGCGGATGAAATGCTCTCGATGGGTTTTATCGAAGATGTCGAATCGATCTTAATCGAAACGCCCTCCTCCCGCCAAACGGCTTTGTTTTCCGCCACCATGCCGGCCGAGATTCGCCGCCTGGCGGACAAATACATGCACAGCCCGCAGTCGGTCACCATTCAACGCGAACAGGTGACTGTGGCGGCCATCGAACAGCGCTATTACCTGGTGCACCAGCAGGATAAAACGGCGGCGCTGACACGCTTATTCGAGATGGAGGAGATCACCAGCGCCCTGATTTTTGTGCGCACACGCGCCGGCACCGGCGACCTGGCGAACGAATTAACCGCCCGCGGCTATCCTGCCGAAGCTTTGAACGGCGATCTGAACCAGGAAGCGCGCGAACGCACGCTAAACCGCTTCCGCCAGAATAAAATCAACGTGTTGGTCGCCACGGATGTGGCGGCCCGCGGCCTGGATATCGAAGATATTTCACATGTCATCAATTATGACCTGCCGGAGATGGCAGAGATTTACGTGCACCGCATTGGCCGCACCGGGCGAGCCGGCAAGACCGGCATCGCCATTTCACTGGTCGCTCCATATGAAAAGCGCTATCTGCGCGCCATCGAATCGTTCACTCGCCAATCGATCGCCAGAGTGGCTTTGCCCACCGAAGAGGATATCATCCAGGGGCGTGAAGCTCGGCTGCTGCGCCAGGTAACCGTCTGGCTGCAGCGCGGCCGCTACCGACGCGAGCGGGAACTGCTCGAACAGTTGGTCCAACAGGGTCACGACCCGCTGGAGATTGCCGCGGCGGCCTTGAAAGTGGCCCGGGCGGAAGAAAAACAGCGCCCGATCGCGGCCGTTGCCGAAGTGGTTGAAACCCGCCCCAGCCGGACTGCCAACCGATCTTATCGCGAGGATCCTCAGTCAACCCGCTCCCAGGCGCGCGGCGGCTCTCAGCGCCGTGAGCGCTACGCTGGGCGGCCCACATCGACTTCATCACATGAATCGGGCATGGTGCGCCTGAGCATCAAAATCGGCCGCCAGCACGGCGTGCGCCCCAATGATATTGTCGGCGCCATCGCCGCCCAGGCCGATATCCCCGGTCACCGCATCGGCAAGATCCTGATCGAGGACAGCCACTCGCTGGTGGACATTCCCCAGGAGCTGGTTCAGCAGGTGCTGACCCGCGCCCGCCAGGCGCATATCTTCCGCCAGCCGTTAGACCTGACGTTGGCTTGATATACACAGAGAGGGCTGCCATCGGGGCAGCCCTCTCTCTTTTTAATAAAACGGTTAGCTAACCTCCACCGGCCAGGCTTTCGTACACCAGGATCACGTTTAATCCAATGATCACGGCAGTCGAAACCCAGGCCAATACTTTGGTCAGGCGGTTGTTGGTGAAGTCGCCCATGATTTGCGGGTTGCTGGTGAACAGCACCAGCGGTATCATGGCAAAGGGCAGTTGAAACGACAGGCTGACCTGTGACCAGACCAGGATCTTGATCGGCTCAATGCCTAAGTAAATGACGATCAGCGAGGGCAGCATTGTCACCAACCGGCGCACCCAGACATTCATCTTGTGATGGATAAATCCATCCATGATCACCTGGCCGGCCATGGTGGCGGTGGTCGATGAAGACAGGCCGGAGGCTAACAGCGCAATGGCGAATGCCGCGCCCGCCAGCGGACCTAACAGGGGAGTGAGCGTCTTGTGCGCCGCTTCCAGCGAATAATCGGGCAGCTTGTCGCCGGAAAAGGCTGCTGCCGACATGATCAGGATGGCGGCGTTCACCAGGAACGCACCGTTGAGCGCCACGAACGAATCGATGATCGCCAGGCGGTACACGGTTTTTTTGCGCGCCAGCGAGTCGCTCGGGCGGACGCGAGTCTGGATCAACGCGCTGTGCAGGTACAGATTGTGCGGCATGACAGTGGCGCCGATAATGCCCACCGCCACCAGCGTGGCGCCGATCGGAATTGATGGAACAACCAAGCCGTGGACAATTTCAGCCCAGTTGGGTTTGACCAGGATAATTTCGAGCATATATCCCAGGCCGATCACCGAGATCATGCCGATGATGACCAGCTCCACTTTGCGAAAGCCGTAGCGCTCTAACAGCAGGATCAAGGAAATGATCCCGCCGGTCAGCAAGGCTGCCGGGAAGAGGGGAATGCCAAACAGCAAATAGAACCCGACTGCCCCGCCCAGGAATTCCGCCAGGTCGGTCGCCATGGCCGCCAGTTCGGCGGTAACCCACAGAGCCACGCTGGCCCAGCGCGGGTACTGCTCGCGGCAGACCTCCGGCAGGGATTTGCCCGTGGCAATTCCCAGCTTAGAGGACAGGGTCTGCATGAGAATGGCCATGATATTGGCCAACAAAATCACCCACAACAGGCGGTAACCAAAGCGGGCGCCGCCTTCGATGTCTGTGCCCCAATTGCCGGGATCCATGTACCCCACACTGATCACAAACGCCGGGCCAAAGAACACCAGCGAACGCTTGATCACCGTCCAACTGCCGTAGCGCACGAACAATTCTTTGAGGCGATCCCATTCTTCGGCCAGCCAGGGGCGGCGCGGCAGAGGAAACTCGCGCAGGCTGGTCGCGTCCAGCGAGATGCGGTTGGCTTGAATGCGCGTCAGGCTGACTTCTTGCCCGTCCACCCGGTAATACATTGGATCGCCGAGCGGATCGGCGCGCAGGGCGGCCACTTCGCTGCCAACATTTATATGAATCCCCTGCCATTGTTTCCCTTTCAGCTCGGCAGCATCGAAGGAGGAAATGCGCGCGGCCTGGCCGATTTCCATCTCGGAGAGTGGGATCGACTGGCGCGGAGCTTCGACCACCGATACCAGGGCCGCCGCGGCTGGCGCCAGCGCCAGTCGCTGGCGGCCGCTCCACACCAGCACGCGGCCAGGAGTGCGCTCGTCTACCTCCACCTGCGCGCCTGGCGTCAGGCCAAGCAGGGCCAGTTGGCTGAACAAAGCAGGCGGCTCATCTTCGACGTGCACGATCTTGCCCAACCGCCCGACTGGCCAGGTCGCCAGGAGCTGACTGCCGGTATCCTTTTGTAAGCTGCCGTCTGGACGGGGGATGGGATCGCCGTGCGGGTCAACAGTCGGGTAGCCCAACTGGGCGTCCAGCAAATCGATTTCTTCTTTAGAGAAATCATGCTCTCGGCGCATGGCCTCATTGTGAATTGCAGCCAGCGACAGGCCCTCTTTATCGACCAGGTAGCGCTCCCACAAGCGGTGCGCCCGGATCAACTCCAGGGCGCGTTTTTCACCGGCCGGCTGAAGACTCAACCGGTCATTTTCGACCCTGGCCCAGCCGCGCCGCCCCAATTCGGCCTGGATAGCCGGGAAGCGGTCAGGCTGCAGCTCCGCAGCCCGGATCAGGTCAATCGGACGGACGGCGCCCTGCTCCACTGACAGGTGGTACAGGGTTTTCAGCGCGTCTTCGGTAATTTCCGCCAGCCCCAGCGCCACCTGGTGAAGCTGCTGGCGCAGTCGCAAAATGACATACAACAGCCCTGCGATAATCGCCAGCAAGAGCAGGATCGTGATTTGGAGTGTAGCGGGGTTCGTAAACATTGTGCTCCAGGATGAAGTTCAACAATTCCCGATAGAGATAGAGGAAATTATACTAAACTATTGGATGGTTCGTGCGTTTCAGCGCTTCTATCCCAAATTCCTGATAGTATAATTTGAGCACCGACTGCATCCCCGTTCTAGGAGGCTCCATGTCTAAACTGAAAACAACACGCCTGTTCCTGGTGCGGCATGGCGCCACCCAGCTCAGCGCAGAAGACCGCTTTGCGGGCGCAGTGGACGTCGAACTGTCTCAAGAGGGCATTTTTCAGGTCGAGCAGTTAGCGCGCCGCCTGGCGGATGATGAAATCACCTGCGTCTACTGCAGTCCGATGGCGCGCACCGTCCACACGGCGGCTATCCTGGCCCAGCCTCACAACTTACCCCCGGTGCAGCGCGACGGCCTGCGAGAAATCAACCACGGGCGATGGGAAGGCATGCGCAGGGCGGATGTCGAGAGGCAGTTCCCCGAAGAGTACGCCGCCTGGGAAGAAGATCCTTTCACATTTGCTCCACAGGGCGGCGAAGCGGGCGTCAATGTCATCGCCCGCGCCCTGCCGGTCATTCGGGAAATTGTCCTGCAGCACAGCGGCCAAAACGTGCTGGTGGTCTCCCACAAGGCGACCATCCGCCTGATCATCAGCAGTCTGCTGGGCTTTGATGGGCGCGGCTACCGGGACCGGTTGGACCAATCGCCAGCCTGCCTGAACGTGCTGGATTTCAAAGACCCTGTGCGCGTCCGCTTGATGTTGTTCAACGATGTTTCACATTATGTCGATCAGCCGCTGCGCTCTGGGCTGCACCTGTCAAAATGGTGGGACGCCGAACAGGATGGGCGCGGCCAGGTCCATTCAACGTAACCTGGGGAATTGGGTTCGGTTTTCTTCGACAAGCTGGCTTTTGTTCTTGTCGGATTAGGTGAAAAGTTGTCAAGAATTCCACCGTTTTGACAAGAAAAGTCAAATATTTCCTCGCGCCTGCTGATAAGATGATTGGGAAGAATAATCCCAATTTATCCATTTGTAGGAGCATGATATGCGTAAATTATTGAGAATTTTCTTGCTGTTTGTTTTAGCGGCGGCCATTTTCGGCGCGCCCGCCCCTCAGCCGGCGCAGGCCAGCGCAGAGGCCGTCAACGAAACGCCGTACAGCATGGTGCCCAGCGGTGTGTACAGCTATGCCCTGGCGGCGCCCAAGGTGTTCTGGAACAATTTGGTGCCAGGCTGCGGGCCGGCGTTGCCGAACCCAATCGACAGCCCTACAGCCGCATACACCGAAACGGTCAGCCGCAAAGCGGTTACCGGCAGCACGGTGCGGAATTTATTCGCTGCCGGTCATAACTGCGCCGAAGGGCAGATATTATCGCCGCTGGCGGCCGATGCCAGCTTTGTGTATTGGCTGGAAGCCGGCGGCTTGAAGAAACTCTCTACCGATGCCAATCCTGGCGATGCGCCAGCACTAATGAACGCCCTGGTCAAAGGCCCCGGAGAGATCGCAGATGGGGGCGACCGCATTTACGTCCTGGATTCGACGGCCAACCAGTTGAGCTATGTGCTCAAATCGAACAACCAGAGAGTGGTCCTGTTTTCAGTTGCTGCCGGCGCCAAATCGCTGCAGACCGACACCAAATACGTGTATTATCTTAACGGCGCCACCCTGGTGCGGGTTGACCCGAGTGCGGTGACCACCAAGAACCTCACCACCAGCGTCACCAGCTATTTCCCGGAAAAGCACGTTATCCTCTGCACCATCCTGCAGGGCTGCACTTACAGTTATAAAGTTTACGTGGGCAAAAGCCGGAATATCTATATCTATGACAACAGCAACGACACCCTCAGCGCGGCGATTTACACAGCCAGCGATACCACCGCCTCCGTGGAGGCGATGGTCACTGACCTGAACAACCTGTATTTCTTCCAGAGCATCACCGGCGTGGTGTGCGATTTGCTGTGTTCCTACACCTATGCCTTGTACCGCATCCCACGCGCGGGAGGCGCACCGTCCGGCTCGCTGACCAGTTATGCGCCGATCATCGGCACCAACGATTTCAACCTGAAAACGGATGGCACGTTCCTGTTTTGGCAGTGGGGCGATGCGCTTGCCCGCCTGCCGAACAATGCCGGCGTGGCTGTCTCAGCCAACCTGAGCATCACCGGCATGGAAGTCACTCAGGGCATCCAGAGCTTGAGCAACAGCGTCTTATTGGTGATGGACAAGCGCACCTTTGTGCGTGTGTATGTGAAATCCAGCAGTGGCAGCGTGCCGGGCGTGACCGGCTTGCTGTCTGCAAACGGGCTGCCTGACGACCCTCTGGTGCCGATCAATGCCAGCGGGACTTCGATCACTGTGCGCGCCAATCCGAACCGCAATGACCTGGAGCAGAGCTTCTTGTTTGAGATCCCACGCAAGTGGACAGAAATGGGCTTTCTCACCTTACACTTTGAGCTTAACCCATATAAATATCCGCTGGAAACCAACTATGCAGATAACTCCAAGAACACCACTGTTTCGTTTTTGCTGTCCCCCACCCTGTCTCTCGAGTTGTTCAGATTGGATTACAAAATCGGCGGCAAGACCTATTCGCCCCGCTTGACCAAAGATATGCTGCAAGCTTTTTCCTGGATCATGCGCGCCTACCCGATCGGCGGGCCGCTGGGCCAGTATTTCAAACCCCGCATCTGGACGGTGGATGGCGGCACTTACCTGGGATCCCTCGTGGACCGCAGTAATCCCGACTGCCTGGATGTGTACGACGACCCGAAAGACGATGTGTCTTTATGCGCCAGTTATTTTATGAATGGTTGGTTGGATTACTACCGGGAGGCCACCAGCGACGGCGATCTGAACGTCGGCTTGAAGACAGGCGCCTTCTATTACGGCATGATTACCGATGCCTCAGGCAATTTCCCGCGCGGCCAGGCAATCTATGACCTGACCTCGGTCGGCCCTGCAGGGATCCCAGGGCAGTATGCATTGGGCTCTTCAGCCAGTTGGGATTTCGACAACAGTTATGCCGATTGGTACGCCGCACATGAGGTCGGACATTCTCTTGGGCGAGCGCATCCCGACTCAGGCTCGGACGACCCTTCGACCAATGCGCGTGAAAACTGCGGTCACAGCCGCAGCGACTCGAGTTACCCCTACGGCTCGATTTACGCCGCCACTGCACCGATCGGCCCGTCCAACGGCAGCATAGAAGGCTTTGACCCTGGCTCTACTACATACGGCGTGGCGCGCGCTATCTACCCGAGCAGCATCTGGAACGACGTGATGAGCTACTGCCAGAGCCAGTGGATCAGCGATTACACCTACCTCGCCATGTGGAGTTACATGATCGTTCACCCCAGCGCGCCGCTGCCTGCCGACCGTATCCAGCAGTCGCCGTCTGTCGTGGGCGATTTCTTGATCACCTCCGGCGAGGTGGTCTCGACGACCGCCAAAGCCAATTTCAGCTTACTGCGCCGCGTCACCAGCGTGACCAGCAAATCGGTGGATAACCCCGCCGGCGGGTATGCGCTCCGTTTGTTGAACGCCTCAGACCAGGTGCTGGCAACACATAAGTTTGTCGGAAGCGCTACTCACGATCCAACTCGCCTGAGCTTTAACCTGGTGGTGGATTACCTCGCCGGCACGCAGAAAATCCAGGTGATTCGAGTGTCCGACAGCCATGTCTTGAAAACAGTGCTGGTCAGCGCGCATGCCCCGCTGGTCAGCAATGTCGCCTTGCAGGGCGCGCCTAACCCCGTCACCGGTGTCGTGACCCTGAACTGGAACGCCAGCGACCAGGATAACGATTTGCTCAGCTACGATGTGGGCTTCAGCCTGAACGGCGGCGCCACCTTCACCCCGCTTGCCAATAATATATCTGCCAAGACCACCCAGATTGACACCAGCATGCTGGCGGGCAGCAATAACGCTGTATTCCGCGTCACTGCCAGCGATGGCATCAACAGCGGCTACGCTAACAGCCCGGCCTATGTTATGGCTGACAAGCCGCCCCAACCCATGATCCTCAACCCTGCCAACAACACCCAGGTGCACTATGGACAGTTGGTCGACTTTGAAGCGGTCGCCCTGGATGCCAAGGACAACCTGGTGGACAGCAGCGGGTTCACCTGGAAAGACAGCGACGGCAAAGTGCTCGGCACGGGAGCCCAGATGTCGCTCGCCAACCTGCCGGTTGGCACGAATGTCATCACGCTGGAAGTCGCCAACAGCGCCAACCTGAAGGCTTCCACCCAGGTAACGGTCATTGTGGATGATAACCTGGCCTTACCTGGCGCCAACCTGAGCGTCTCACCGCAGCAGGTGGGCTGGCAGATTGACGCGGGCGTGACAGCTTTGCAGACCTATGACATACAAATCAACAACAGCGGCGGGAGCAGCTCCATGGCCTGGACGGCCAGCAGCGATCAGCCCTGGCTGCAGTTGAGCGCCGCCGGCGGTACGGTCGATGATGTCAACGGCCAATCGGTGGTGACATTAACTGCCGATCCGGCGGGTATGCTGCCCGGCCAATCCAGGCTGGCGCACGTCACAGTGACCAAACCGGCCGGGGGCGGCACGCCCCAGCAGGTGCTCGTCATCCCGGTGAGCCTGGTGATGGGGGATGTCATGGACTCGGCGCCGCAGGCCTTCACCGGCTTTAAGATCTATATGCCGGTGGTCAAGAAATGACCCGCCGGGGGCTGCCTGGTAAAAGCCAGGCAGCCCCCGGTTTTTTATCAACGGTACGGGCCGAAGCGCCGGAATTTTTCCGGCGCAGATCGCTGCAGCCGCTCGCTGGCCGGGCTGAGCAGGTAATCCCTGCCGTTGCGGTGCAGCAGGGGGATGCGCCGCCTTGCCCGGGCAAAGGCCTGACGCATTTCTTCAGAGCAGGCTGCGTAGCTGTCGAACTCGGCCGGCCAGCGCGCCAGCAGGGCATCATAAACCTGCACGAACTCCTGGCGAAAAGCCCCGGTCACTTTTCCCAGGTTGCTGATCACCCAGCACAGCGCTTCGAAATCCCAGTTGTATGCCAGGCCAATGAAGCGGCCCTGGCGGGTGATGTAGGGAAAAAACGGGAACTGGCGGCAGCTCAGCGCCCGGTAACTGCGCTGGCAGAGCGCCGGCCCCTGGCAGGCCAGCAGGAGCATGTGCTCGGGCGTTTCCTCGAGCAGAGTGCCGGGGTCCACCGGCTCGGAAAGGCACTCGTCGCCGCGCCAGGCATGCCACAAATCGGTATTCACCTGCAGGTAGGCCCATTCCTGGTGAAAGGCCGCCGGCACCGAGTGGCAGATGTCGCAGCAAAACGGTTTGCCGCTGGAATTGTGCGGCGCGCACATCGTCCCACAGTCGATTTCTGTCACCGGCGCGTCGAAGCGGTCATACAGAGCGCGCACGTTCAAGCGAGGCTCAAGCGTTTCTTGTGGATCTTCCATGGTGAATACTAATGCGCCAGCAGGGGTACGAAGACGGCAAATTTGGGTCCCTGCGCGGCCTGCCAGCGGTTATAAAAAATATTGAGCAGGGTGACGAATTCCGCCGAAGCTTTCCGGTCGCCGGCCGCGGAGGGGTGGTCATCGCCCGTCGGGTAAGCCAGGGTGTTCGAGCCGCCGTTCGTCAGGTGCTGGATGGCGCCGCCGGCGTAGCGGTGGTGGTTGCCGCCGGCGGCGTTCAGATCGTTGGTGTCGGGGCCTCCTCCATTGGAGGTGAGCACGGTGTAAAAATCAAAAACCGCCACGTTTTGGTAGGGGTAGCCGGCCAGCCACTCATCCACCAGCCAGTTGTTGAAGGCGCGTGCATTGTCCGCATACGTGCCGTCGCTGAGCGGCGGGGCGGTGATGACGATGAACAGTTTATCGGGACGCGTGCGGAAAAACTCCAGCAGGTCAATGTAAATGCCCCTGGCGTTCGCCACTGTGTGATCGGCCGACCCGGCGCCTTGCCCGCGCAGCGGGTTATCGGCAATCGCCGGAGTGGGGTCTGCCGGGCTGCCCTGCAGGGCTGAGTTGGGAAAGCACGATTTAAACATCACGATCTGGTTGGGCCCGCCCGGATCGCTCGCCAGGCGCGTATAGCTGGCGTGCTGGCCCGATTCCGCCAACAGCTCAGCGGTGTAAACGGCGCTTTTCGGCCCGCGATACCAGGTGTACCAATCGCCGATATCGGTGGTCGAGCCGATCGAATCGCTGCCCCAGCCGTAGTTTGTGTCTGAGACAAAATAATTGTTGTTCATCAGACTGATCCCGAGCTGGCCATGCTCATCTGCCAGCCAGGCTTCCCCGGTGGAATGGTGCACAAAGATCAGCTTGACCGGCGCGGTTGGCGGGTTTGGGTTGATGGCGCTGCTGACATGCGAGCGAGGCGCATCGGGCAAACGCGCCTGGGTCGGCGAGACGCAGGCCAGGCTGGCCAGAATGGCAAAACAAATCACCAGGAGAGAAATCCGTTTCATCTGCTTTTCCTCTTGAATCATTCTAGCAGAAAAATGGGCGCGCCAACCAACTTTGCAAAACTGTAAAATGATTGCCAAACCTTCGATCTTTGGGGATTCGTCGATGCCAGACAATCCAGGGGTTTGGGGTTTCCAGGGCGGCGAGCAGCCCTGGAAACCCCAAGTGTAAACTATTGCGATGGAGCAGCACAACCAAACAGGGTTTACACCTACGTAAAACCCTGCGGATTTTGTCTCATTTCGGCCGCCGGCGGGATTATATTATTAGAATGAACACAGGCTATTTTTCAGAGCGCAAGTTACGAGTATGATACAGGCAATGAAACGATCTCACCCCAAGGCCAGCAGTTCCCTTTCCAAAGAAGCAGGCACGGCTGAGTTTGAAAGCATTTTCACAGCGCATTGGTCAATGGTGTACGGCCTGCTGTACCGCATGACCGGCGAGCCGTCCGAGGCGGAAGACCTGGCTTTGGAAGCTTTCTTGCGTCTTTACCAGCGCCTGCCGGTCCTGGCGCCGGGCAGCAACCTGGGCGGGTGGTTGTACCGCGTAGCAACCAACCTGGGGTTGCATTCGATCCGCAGTTTCAAGCGCCGGCAAAACTATGAACAGGCTGCCAACGGCCAGGTTGACCCTGCCACGCCCGATAACCCGGCCGAACTGGCTGCCAGCCGGGAAGAGCAAGCCCTGGCGCGCCGGGCGCTGGCCCGCATGAGCGAGCGCCAGGCCGAGCTCTTGATCCTGCGTTATTCCGGCAAATCCTACAAGGAAATTGCGGATGCCCTGGGCCTGGCGCCGACCTCGATTGGCCCGCTGCTGCTGCGCGCCGAGCGCGAATTCGAGAAAATATACACCCAGTTAGAACGGGAGGATGTATGAACCTTCACCTGTCCGAATCCGAACTGCGCGCCGCCCTGGACGGAGAGCTGGACGCCCGGCAAGCTCAGCATTTGCAGTCCTGCGCCGCTTGCCAGGCGCGCCAGCGCGGCCTGCAGACTCTTCAGGCGCAAACCAGCCGCCGGCTGAATTTCCTGGCGGCTTCCTCGCCTGCGCCGCTTTCTGCCCACCAGGCTGCCTGGAGGCGTTTTAACGATCAAATCAACAATCAAAAGGAGATCCCAATGCTACGAAAATGGTTTGCTATCCCCGCCGTGCGCTACGCCGCGGCTGTCGTGGTCATCCTGGCTCTGCTGCTCGCTTTTCCGGGCACGCGCGCCATGGCCGACCAACTGCTCAACCTGTTCCGCGTCCAGCAGGTGCAGGTCCTGCCAGTCGATTTCACCGGTCTGACCCAGCTCACCGGCAATGACGCCCTGGGCAAGCAGTTATCCGGCCTGATTTCCAGCTCCGTAAAGCTGACCAACGGCAGCGAAACGATTACGCCTGCCGCGGATGCGGCCAGCGCCAGCCAGCAGGCCGGCTTCAACGTGCGCCTGCCGCAGGGCGCCAAACCCTCGCAAATCTACGTCACCAGCGCGGCCGGCTTTACCATCACGGTGGATCGCGCCAAGGCCCAGGCGCTGCTCAACGAGGCCGGCCGCACCGACCTGGCCCTGCCGGCGTCGGTTGACGGCGCTGAGATTACGGTCAGCATCCCGGCCTCCGTCTCCGCTGCCTACGGCGCCTGCCCGCAGCCTCAGGCGGAAGGCGCCGGGGCGAACGACGGCCCCATCCCCGGCCGCCGCTATCCCGACTGTCTGATCTTCGTTCAGCTTCCCAGCCCCACTGTCAACGCCCCCGCAGAACTGGATGTTGCCCAACTGGCGCAGATCGGCCTGGAATTCACCGGTATGAGCCCTGAGCAGGCCGCCGCCTACACCCACAGCGTCGATTGGACTTCGACTCTGGTCGTGCCGATCCCCAAGAACGCCGCCACCTACAAACAGGTCAGCGTCGACGGGGTGACCGGCACCCTGATCCAGCGCCCGGCCGATGATGCGCCGCAGTTCGCTCTGATCTGGGTGAAGAACGGCATCCTCTACACCTTCAGCGGCCTGGGCACCAACTCTCAGCAGGCGCTACAGCTCGCCGGCGCTCTGCCCTGAACCGCAGATGAGCGTCGCTGCGATCACCACTGCCGGCCTGCGCAAAGTGTTTGGCGAACGGCCGGCAGTCAAAGGCCTCACCCTGCAGGTACAGCCGGGTGAGGTGTTTGGCTTCCTCGGCCCCAACGGCGCTGGCAAAACCACCTCGATCAAGATGCTGCTGGGGTTGGTGTCGCCGACCTCGGGCACGGCCGAACTGCTCGGTAAGCCGATCGGCGACCGCCAGGCTCTGGCGCGCATCGGCTTTCTGCCCGAGCATTTTCGCTTTCAAGACTGGCTGACCGCCGCCGAGTTCCTGCGCCTGCACGGTGAGCTGCTCGGCATGCCGGCGCACGACCTGGCGGGACGCCAGGCGGAATTGCTGGAGCGGGTCGGGCTGAGCGAGTTTCGCGACAAACTGCTGCGCACGTTTTCCAAGGGCATGCTGCAGCGCATCGGCCTGGCCCAGGCCCTGCTCAACCGGCCGGAGCTGGTTTTCCTGGACGAACCCACCTCCGGCCTGGACCCGGTGGGCCGCCGCCTGGTGCGCGACCTGATCCGCGAACTGCGCCAGCAGGGCACCTGCGTCTTCCTCAACTCGCATCTGTTGAGTGAGATCGAAGTCACCTGCGACCGGGTGGCCTTCATCCGCCACGGCGAGGTGATCAAGGTGCTGGAGATGGCGGCGCTGGAGCAGAACCTTTCCATCGTGAATATTCGCGCCGCCGGCCTCACGCCCGAGATGCTCGGCGGCCTGGCGCGCTGGAGCAGCCAGGTGCAGCCTGACGGCGAGCACCTGACCATGACCATCCGTTCGGAAGCCGATCTGCCCGAGATCAACCGCTACCTGGTGGAAAGCGGGGCGGCGGTGTATGCCATCGTCCCCAACCGTCTTTCCTTGGAGGATATTTTCATCGAGACGGTGGGCAAGGACGGCGGCTTATGAAGAAAATATGGGTCCTGGCGCGCATGACTTTCCAGGAAGCCCTGCGCCGCAAGATCATCATCACCGGCCTGGTGCTGGGGGTGTGTTTCCTGCTCATCTTTTCGATTGGTTTTCACCTGGTGATCACCAACGCCTACGCTTCGGCCGCCCGCTCCAGCCAGACGCTGGGCCGCATGATCCAGGGCGAGGGCACCAATGTCTTGATCCAGGCGGGCCTGTACACGGTTACATTCCTGGCGATCGCCATGGGCGCCCTGCTGGGCGCCGACACGCTGGCGGGCGACATCTCTTCTGGCATCATCCAGACCGTGGTCACCAAGCCCATCCGCCGCTCGGATGTCGTGCTGGGCAAGTGGCTGGGTTTTGCCGGCCTGCTGCTGTTGTATACCATATTGATGGCGGGCGGCGTACTGCTGAGCGTCTGGCTGCAGACCGCTTACACTCCGCCGCGCTTCATGCTCGGCTTTGGCCTGATCTACCTGGAAGCCCTGTTGATCATGACGCTGGCGCTGGCCTGCTCCAGCCTGCTGCCGGGCCTGGCGACCGGCGGCGTGGTGTTCGGCATGTGGGGCCTGGCGTTCATTGGCGGCTGGATCGAGCAGTTCGGCTCGCTGATGCAGTACCCCGCGGCGGTGAAAGTGGGCATCGTCACCAGCCTGATCATCCCCAGCGAAGCGCTGTGGCGGCGCGCCTCCTACGAGATGCAGTCGCCGCTCTCCGCCGCCCTGGGTATGTCGCCCTTCGCCACCATCTCGGTGCCCAGCACGCTGATGGTCGTCTACGCCGCGGTGTATGTCATGCTGGCGCTGGCCGCCGCCATCCGCATTTTCTCGCGCCGCGACCTGTAAGCCTACAAGACGCTGACCTTCACAGAGACCTCCATCGTCTCCCTGGCGCTGCCGACAAAGATGCCGCGCGTCGGCGGCACATCGCCGTAATCGCGCCCAATGGCCACGCGCACATACTGCCCGGTCTGCAGGCAGTTGTGCGTCGGATCGAGTGAAATCCAGCCCTGGCCCGGCAGGTACACATCCACCCAGGCGTGCGAAGCGGCGGTGTGCCCGTTGTTGTGCAGGTAGCCGCTGACGTAGCGGGCGGGGATGCCCTGCGAGCGGCAGGCCGCCAGCATCAGGTGCGAAAAGTCCTGGCACACCCCATGGCGCAGGACAAGCACCTGCTGGGCGGTGGTGGTCACATCGGTGGCGCCTTTTTCGTAGATCAACTGCTCGAATATCGCCTGCATCAGCGCCATGGCGCTGGCGCGCCCATCGCCGGGGTGCGCATACCCGGCGGCAAAGGCCTGGATTTCCTCACTGAGCGGGGCGAAATGGCTCTCAGCCAGGAAATCGTACTCATCCAGCGGTGAGAGCGCGTCGAGCGGCTGGAAAAATTCCTCCGGCGTGAGCACTTCACTCCTGGCTGCCGCCACCAACTTCTGGTGCGGCTGGATGACGTCGAAATGGCGCACATCGTTGCCAAAGCGGTCCTTATAGCGCAAGGTTTCGTCGCGCGGCTCGGTGATCAAGGAAAAGGCCAGGCAGTGCTGGCCGTTGTCGTCCAGCGGCCGCAGGCGCATTTCGGTATAGGCCTCGCTGACCGGCTGGTCGTAGGTGAAAGTGGTGGTATGTTCGATGCGCAGGCGCATAAGACGAATTCTACTCGATCCTGGACTGCTGCTGTTGCTGCTGCTGGGGGCGGCTGTCCGGCAGGATTACCCGCGTGGTGAAATAGGCGCGGGCGATCTCATCGCCCACTGCGTTCAGGCGCACCAGCAGTTGATTTAAGAATGGGTCCATTTTATCAGCCAAAATCTCGTGAATGTCCAGGTATTCCAGGTCGGCGGCGATGCGTCCCAGGGCGCGGCGCGGGTTGGCCGCCCGCTGCAGCTCGGGCTGGCCGCCGCCCAGGGAGTCCAGGGCGCCCAGGCCCTGGTTCAGGCAGAACAGCACGGCGCGTGGAAAGGCGCGGTCGAGCAGCAGGTAATTGACCACCAGCTCGATATCCATCTCGCCCCTGGCGGCCCGGCGGAAGGGCTCGAAGGCGCTGCACGAGCGCAAGAGGGCGATTAACTGCAGGGAAGTTTCGGCGGAATTGCGCGCTAACTGGTTGATGTACTGGTACTTGGCGCCCAGGATGCGGGCGGTTTTATCGGCGCGCTCCAGGTGCAGTCCCAACCGGATGAAATGGTACGGCTCGCCGTGGGTGAGGGTGGCGGCGGTGATGCCCTGGAAAGCCTGCGAGCCGTCGCGCACCTGGCGGAAGAACTCGCTGGGATTGGCCAGCACCTCGGCCCGGCTGGTGTCGCGCGCCAGGAAGTACAGCCGGTTGATCTGCTCCCACATCTCGCTGCTGATCTGTTCGCGCACACTGCGGGCGTTCTCGCGCGCCCGGTTGATGCAGGCGCTGACCGCGTTGGGGTTGAGCGGGTACCAGAGCAGGAATTCGATCACCGGCTCGGCCTGCGCTTCGCTGAACGCCTCGACGAACAACTGCTCGTCGCCGGTGATGTTCACCAGCGGCTGCCAGCCCTGGCGGGCGTCGGCCGGCTGGGTGTCCAGCAGGGCGTTGAAGTTGACCGCCAGCAGGCGGGTCAGGTCTTCGGCCCGCTCGATGTAGCGCGCCATCCAATACAGCGACTCGGCGACTCTCGACAGCATGCGCCCCTTCCTTACGCCCCGTCCCGCAGCACCCAGGTGTCTTTACTGCCGCCGCCCTGTGACGAGTTCACCACCAGCGAGCCTTTGCGCAGGGCCACCCGCGTCAGGCCGCCCGGCACCACCGTGATTTTGTCGCCAAACAAGGTGTACGGGCGCAGGTCGATGTGACAGCCGTACAGCTCATTGTCCAGCAGGGTAGGATGGCGGCTGAGCGCCAGGGTGGGTTGGGCGATGTAATTGCGCGGGTTGGCGCGGATTTTTTGGCGGAAAGCCTGCTGCTCGGCCTGGCTGGAGTGCGGGCCGATCAACATGCCGTAGCCGCCGCTTTCGTTGACCGCCTTGATCACCAGCTCGCCGGTGTGTTCGAGCATGTACTGGCAGTCGTCCGGGCGCACACCAACGTAGGTGGGCACGTTGTTTAAGACCGGCTCTTCGCCCAGGTAAAAACGAATCATCTCGGGCACATAGGCGTACACCGCCTTATCGTCGGCCACGCCGGTGCCGATGGCGTTGGCCAGGGTGACGTTGCCCGCCTGGTAAGCGTTGAGCAGGCCAGCCACGCCCAGCGAGCTGTCTTTGAGGAAAGCCAGCGGGTCGAGATAATCGTCGTCGATGCGCCGGTAGATCACGTCCACCAGCTGCAGGCCGCGCGTGGTGCGCATGTAGATTTTGTTGTTGTGGGCGATCAGGTCGCGGCCTTCGACGATCTCGATGCCCATCTGGCGCGCCAGGAAGGTGTGCTCGAAATAAGCCGAGTTGTAAATGCCAGGGGTGAGCAGGACGACCGTGGCGTCGGCGAAGCCCTGCGGGGCGACCGAGCGCAGCGTTCTCAAAAGTTCCTGGGGATAATGCTCCACCGGCAGCACGCCGTAGCGGGCGAACAGCTCGGGGAAGGTGCGCTTCATCACGGCGCGGTTTTCCAGCATGTAGCTGACGCCGGAGGGCGAGCGCAGGTTGTCTTCCAGCACGTAATACTCGCCGTCCCCGCCGCGCACGATATCCGTGCCGACGATGTGGGCGTACACACCGCGCGCCGGGGTGATGTTCATCATCTCGCGGCGAAAATGGCGCGCGCTGAACACCAGCTCCGGCGGGATGCGCTTTTCGCGCAGGATGCGCTGTTCGTGGTAAATATCGTACAGGAACTGGTTGAGGGCCGTCACACGCTGGGTGAGGCCTTTTTCCAGGTGCGCCCATTCGTGCTGAGGAATGATGCGCGGCACCAGGTCGAAGGGGAAGATGCGTTCGATGCCTTCTTCCTGGCCGTACACCGTGAAGGTGATGCCCTGGTAGAGAAAGGCGGCGTCGGCCACGCGCCGGCGCTCGTCGAAATCTTTGCCGGTCATGCGTTTGAGCTGTTCGTGCAGGTCGCAGTAGTGCGGGCGCGGGCTGTCCGGCGCGGCGAACATTTCGTCGTAGAACTGGTTCAGATCATAGGGTGTATCGAGGACGCTGCCTGCCGCCATGCCACGCTCGCTTTCGCAATTGGAAAATTATAGCACGCGCAGGTTTTCTGGGGAGCGGTTCTTGCGGCCCGGGCCAAAGAGTACCCGTTTGGGTGAGGCGGCTCAGCGCTCCAGGCGTTTGGCCAGGGCGGCCTCCATCTGGGCGCGGGCGCGCGCCGCAATCGGCGCCGCGAGCTGGCGGCGGATGGCGGCCGCCTCCAGGGTGCGGTCGTAATATTCTTCGAACATGGCGGCGATGCTCAGCGTCGGGCTGGTGTAGCGTTCGACCGTCACGGCCTCGCCTGCCTGCAGGATGCCCGGGGTGAGCACCCGGCAGTACAGGCCCGGGCGCCCGGCGCGCCGGAAGCGCTTGACGAACAGGGGATCGTCCATGCGCGCCGCGAAGGTGCTGCACGGGATGCGCGGCGCGCTGACCTGCAGGCGCACCGCCCCCATCTGCAGGATGTCGCCGATGTTGAACCCGGCGCTCTCCAGGCCGCTGATGGTCAGGTTTTCGCCAAAGGCGCCGGGCTCCAGGTTTCTGCCCAGCTCCTGCGCCCACCATTCATAATCGCCGCTCCCATACACGTACACCGCCTGGTCCGGCCCGCCGTGGTTCTTCTGGTCGCACACGGCGTCGCCCTGCAGGCCGAGCGGTCCGACTGCCACGGGCTGAGCGCTGGGAAATTTATAGATGCCCGTTTTGCCGGTCTGGTTGTTGAACGGGCGCTCCACGCCCAGGTTGACGCTGATTAACTGCATGGCACTCCTTTCAGATGGTGAGAACTGATTATAACGCATCGCAGAGGAGCGCTGGCGGCTGTATCATGAAACTGGTGGAAAGGCTGGTTATTGGCAGAAAGCTGAGGGCTGCTGGAAAAGTTGAAAAGACATGACAAATGACACTTGAAATTGAAAAAAAAAAAAATGTACAATAAATACTGAAGAACAACCCACGCAGAATACCGAAAAGGGTGGTCATTCATGCAGCGCCAGATCCGTTTCCTTGTGTTCCTCGCCATCCTGTTCAACAGCCTCAACTTGCCGCCGAAGGCGCAGCCCGCCTCGGCAGCCGCGGAGCCGAGCGCCACCGTCAAACCGACCGATACCGTCACCGCCTCGCCGACGGCCCCAGCCACCGCACAGCCGAGCGCAACGCCTGTTATGACGCCCACCGTCATGGTTACACCCATCCTGACTGCTACCCTGTCGGTCTCACCTACTCCACTTCCCTCCTCCACCCCGCTCCCGCCCGGCGACAGCCTGCCGGCCAGTCTCCAACTCTCCGCCTCTGTGGTGGTGGTTACCGCCGGGCAGGCTTTCACGCTGGCCTGGGAGAGCGAGGCGGGCAAAGCCGCGCCCGACACGCTCGTGCTGCGGCTGCCGCCAGACGTCACACCCCAGGAGACGCAGGGCTACGATCCCAAAAGCGGCGAACTGCGCCTGGCGCTGGCAGGGGAAACCGCCGGTAAGCTGGGGTTAGTTAGCGCCGCCAGTTCAGGGCAAGACAGCCTGTACATCTGCGGCGAGCTGCAGCAGAAAGGCCAGGTGGTGGGGCAGGGCGGGCTGGTGCTGGCGCAGGAATGGCAAAGCCTGGTGCAGCCGGGGCAGAGCCGGGTGGTGGAGAGCAAAGCCGGCGGGGTGAAGATCGCCTTCGAGGCGCAGGCGCTGGCGGGGCTGGCGAGCCAGGCGGTGCAGGTGACGGTGCGCAAGGCTAAGGCCGGGGAGCTGCCGGCGGCGCATCCCGGCGGGCCGGTGTACGACATTCAAATGCAAGAGCAGGGGAGCAAGCAGGCGCTGCACCAGTTTAGCCAGCCGGTGTGGGTGCAAATCGGGTATGAAGAAGGGGAGATCATGGGCAACGAAGCCGACCTGCACCTGGCGGGCTGGGATGAAAGCAGCCAGCGCTGGGAGGCGTGGCCGAGCCAGGTGGACACGCAGGGGAATACGGTCAGCGGGTACGTGGGGCATTTTTCGTTCACTGCGCTGGACGCCGGGACGTGGGCGGCCTCGCGCCTGCCCAGCCTGGGGGCGTACTCCGTCTCGCCGTTTACGGGAGGGGCGAGCTATGCCATCCCCTTGTCCGTCCCGCCCGGCCCGGGGGGCCTGCAGCCAAGCCTTTCCCTCAATTACAGCAGCCAGACCATCGACGCTGCCAGCGCGGCCACGGGCAACGCCTGGGTGGGATTGGGCTGGTCGTTGAACACCAGCGCCATCGTGCGCGACTGGCACGGGTTGGGAGCGGAAGACTCGCAGACCGACGACACCTTCTCCTTCAGCGCCGGCGGGCTGAACAGCCCCCTGCTCAAGGGTACGGACGGCTACTACCACACCACCGCCGAATCCTTCTGGCGCATCCAGTACAACGCAGCCAGCGACACCTGGACGGCCTGGGACACCACGGGCAGCCAATACGAATTCGGCGCCGGCGGCCAGAAGGCAGTGTACCCGGGTTACAGCGCCTGGCGCTGCGCCAACCAGGGCGGCAGCCATGACCCGTTCATGCCGGCCACCTACCAGTGGCTGCTGCGCAGCGTGACGAATGTGTACGGCGTGAGCATGATCTACAGCTACAACCTGGTCAACGAAACGGTGGAAGAAACCTGCCAGGGCGTGACCCACAGCGCCACCTGGACCACGGATGTCTATCCCTCCGAAGTGAGGTATGCCAATGACCACTACCGGGCGCTGTTCGTGCTGGGGGGCGGCTGGACAGGCGCCTGGCTGACGGACGTGCGCCTCGAGCACAACCCGGACGGTGACGCCGCCTTTGCCAATCCCGAGCTGGTGCGCCAGTACGTTTTTACCTACAACAGCGTGCAGACGTCGTCGCCGCTGTGGCCCAGCCTGCTCAGGAACCAGGTACACCAGCGCGCCCTGCTGAGCGTGCAGGAGTGCGGCAGCGACGGCGCAACCTGCCTGCCGGCGACGAGCTTCAGCTACAACGACAAAATGCACCTGACGGGGGTGAACAGCGGCTACGGGGCCAGCCTGGGCTACAGCTATGCCCGCTGGCATGAGACAGCCGCCAGC
>JAKOUW010000008.1 GCA_029782365.1 Chloroflexota bacterium | reverse complement strand
GCCCAACGGCAGATGGCTCCAACATGATTCACTCGCGCCATCTGGATCTGGGGTATCACTCCGCATTGGTGGTCTGACGCTTGAGGTCCAGCGCGGCTTTGATCCACAAGTTCTGGCGGATGTAATCAGCTCCTTGATGAATCTATGCTGATTGGACATCCAAGACAAAAGGTTTATCTGGCTGTCGGAGCGACTGACCTTAGGAAGTCAGTAGATGGCCTCGCAGCCATCGTCCAGCTGGATTTTGAGCTCAACCCCTTCGAACCATTCCTGTTTGCTTTCTGCAATAGGCAGAGAAACAGGGTGAAGATCTTGGAATGGTCTGAGCGCGGCTTTTGGCTCCATTACTTCCGCTTAGAAAAGGGACGGCTGCCCTGGCCCCAAGAGGGCGACGAGATTAACCCACTGGATCTAACTTGGCAGGAACTGCGCCAGATTCTGGAAGGGACGCCCCTCAAACCCCTCAGCCAGCGTGCTGTTAAGGTACCTAAGTACATGGTTTAACCTGAAATTTTCCTTTGCTGAAGCCGTTTTTCTGGCAGGTATTCGCCCTTAAGGCGCGAAGTATTGAGTATGGAAAACACAGCTAAAACGCCAGAACCAACCGAATATTCCTGGCAAGAACGCGCTCTCAAGGCAGAGGCTGAACTGGCCAAGGCCCTCAAGAGGCTGGAGTATCTCGAGGCTCAAATCCGCCTGCTTACGGCCAAGCGATTTGGCAGGTCCAGCGAGAAGACGAACAAAAATCAGCTGCAGCTTTTCGAGGACGCTTTCAATGAAGCCGAAGCCAACGCAGAGCCTTTCGCTCCCGAACCTGAGCTGGTCAGTGTAGCTGCTCACCAGCGCTCCAAGAGCAAAAAGAAGAAGGCTGCAGACCTGGAAGGCCTGCCCGAGACAGTGATCGAGTACCGCCTTCCCGAGGAAGAGCTGACCTGTTCCTGCGGCCATGAGAGGCATATCATCGGCCAGGAGGTCACCAAAGAGCTGGTTGTGGTACCGGCTCAGTTTTCTGTTACCAAGCATGTGCAGTATGTCTACGCCTGCCGGCACTGTGAGAACCACGGAGATGGCACAACTCCTGCTGTGGTCAAAGCGGCGAAGCCAAACCGCGCTTTCCCCGGCAGCATTGCTTCCCCCTCGGCCGTGGCGCATGTGATCGAAGAGAAGTACGTGATGGGCGTGCCCCTCTATCGCCAGGAGCAGCAGTGGTCACGAAGAGGTGTGAATCTCTCCCGGCAGAACATGGCCAACTGGATCATGCATGCCCAGCATTGGCTGCAGCCAATCTATGACCGGATGAAAGAGAAGCTTTTGGCACAGGGCATAATCTACGCTGATGAGACCACAATCCAAGTACTCAAGGAAGACGGCAAGAAAGCCGAATCCCAGTCATACATGTGGCTGTACCGTTCGGGGCGGGATGGTCCTGGGATTGTGCTTTTCGAGTATCAGCCTACCCGGTCCGGGGAACATCCCAAGGGGTTCCTGAAGGGATTCAAGGGCTACCTGGTCACGGATGCCTATGCTGGCTACAATGGCATTCCCGATGTAACCAGGGTGAGCTGCTGGGCCCACGCCAGGCGTGGTTTTGATGAAGCCGTCAAAGCCGCTGGAAAGAGGGCGCAGGATCCCAAAGCACTAGAGGGGCTTAAGTTCTGCAACGCGCTCTTTGACATCGAAAGAGAGCTTGAGGACCTTGACCCAAAAGAACGCTTTGAGCAGCGGCTTCAGCGCAGCAAACCTGTGCTGGAAGCTTTCTTGGCGTGGCTTGAAAAGACCAGCGCAGAATGTGTCCAGCAGAGCCACTTAGGGAAGGCTGTTTCCTACTGTCTCAAGCACTGGAAAGAGCTCAACAACTTCCTTCTGGATGGACGGCTGGAGCTCAGCAACAACAGAGCAGAACGCTCCATCAAGCCGTTTGTGATCGGGCGGAAGAACTTCCTGTTCTGCGTCACCCCTCGGGGAGCCAGGGCCAGTGCCACAACCTACAGCATCGTTGAATCGGCCAAAGAAAACGGTCTGAAGCCATACGAGTACCTGAAGTATTTGTTTACGGAACTGCCGAATGCCGCGGCCAAAGATCTGGATGAGTTCTTACCTTGGTCAGAAACCATACCGGATTACTGCCGCACAGCCCGGAAATGACCCAAACCGACCTCTGCCACTACAGGGTAGAGGTTTTTTCTTCCTTTATCCCGAGATCAAGTCCAAATTAGTGTGTAAATTCCTCAGTTATCATTATGCTTATCCGATATAAGCAATATTACTTCGATCATTGATTTGTTTTTGCTTTTCTTGCCATTGGAGGTATTCGCTCATATCAAGATACTTTTTGCCGGCTACCCACTTGTCGTCAATCTCCATGAGCACGGCTCCGATCAGTCGGACTGCCGATTCCCGGTTCGGGAAAATCCGGATAACTCGTTCACGACGTCTAATCTCTTCGATAAGACGCTCGACAGCGTTTGTAGTACGCAGACGCCGGCGATATTTTTCCGGCAGCATAAGGACCGCGGTAGCATCATCAAAGCCCATTTCAAGTATTTGCATGGCCTTGGGTGCTTTTTTCTCAAATGTCTCCAAGGTTTGATTCAATAACAACCGGGCAGTACCGATATCAGGCGCATCCAGAATAGCTCGCAGATGTGGATAAAGCTCTTCTTTTGCCGACCTAGGCGTAGCGTCCATGATATTACGCATAAAGTGGGTTTGGCAGCGATGCCAGGTAACGCCCTGGAAGTAGCGGCGAACCGCCTTGACCAGGCCGCCATGGTCATCTGATACTACCAGTTCGACACCACGCAGGTTACGGCTTTTAAGCCAGGAAAAGAACTGGCTCCAACTGGCTTCGGATTCACTGTCGCCAATCATAAGCCCTAGAACTTCCCGGTATCCTTTAGTGTTTATGCCGATAGCAATCATAACACTCCGGGAACGGACACGGCCATCTTCACGAATTTTCAGTACCAAAGCATCCACCAATACAAAAGGATAACACTTCTCACTCAAGTCCCGGTTATTCCAGGCGTTCACAATGGGGTCCAGTTTCTTGCACAACTCTGAAACAGTGGATTTGGAAAATTCGGTATACCACATAACTCTTCCGTTATCTGACTGACCTTACGGGTAGAGACCCCGTTAATTACCATTTCCATCAAGGCCAGCACCAAGGCCTGTTCGCTCCGCTGATAGCGGGCAAACATCTCAGTGGAAAACTGGCCGTTACGAAAACGCGGAACACGTAGGGTTATGGTTCCGACCCGGGTGGTAAGAGGATGCTCGCGTGTGC
>JAKOUW010000244.1 GCA_029782365.1 Chloroflexota bacterium | reverse complement strand
CGAAACCGTCAACCACCAGCTTTCGGAGATATTCCAAATTGAGATCAATCACGCTCATACTTTTTGGGGCCTGTGTACCAGGCTGTATTCCAAATTGACCGCACATACCTTGTGTATTTACATCAACCGCTTGTTGGGTAAGCCAGATTTCCTGCAGATCAAATCACTGGCTTTTCCCAATTAGCATAAGACCCTAATAGTGAATTGATCCTCCACCTGAGTTGGGTAATTCTCGACCTGCGATTTCGTTGGACTGCCAGACTCGGTGCCGTTTCCTGCGTGACAGCAAAACTTTGCAGGCGCTCGTCAACCCCACCTCCACCAAGCAAAGAGCTGATCACGCCATATGCGGCTAGGCCTGAAGCGATTACAATCACTACACCTAATATTATTATGATGAGTAATTCTTGACCTATAGGCATAAATCACTCCAGTAATTCATTCAAGATCGTTTTATCCAAAATGGCTGGATGCCATCAGCGCATCTCGGTTAGATTGATCAGATGGTACCAATGAGGATGCGCCTCCATAAGCAGATTCCATCACCTGTAAGCTCAGGATTGTATCCGATAATTTTCGGATCGCTTTGGAAATAGGGTTACGCGAATCTCGCATTATGATGGGAATACCTCTATTCAAGCTGCGCAATGAATTTGGGCCATCTTCAGGAATTTGCGCATCAAGACTGTGGCGCATAACAGTCTCAATTTCTTTCGATTCAACACCGCCGATAATTCCTGCGCGGTTAAGAATGACCATTAATTTATCTTGGTTGTATCCTAATGTCCGGCTTAATTGCAAAAATCTTGTTGCGTCTCGGATTGCTGCCAGATCTGGTGTGATAACCAGTAAAATTTTATCCGAAGAATCCATTAACGTAACTGAATTGTCACTCAGTTGACTGCCCACATCGATGACTACATAATCAAATAATTTTTGTACACCCATCAACAAACTATAGAAATCATCCGGCCGTATCCCTTGAGCTACCTGCAAATTACTCGGTCCAGTAAGCACTTGTAAACCTGACGAATGAATTGATATCACGTCCCTCACAAGGCTTTCATCGATATTGGAAACATGTGGCAATAAATCTGCCAGGTTATTTTGAGCTCGAATATTTAATAGTACATCCAGATGACCGAAGAAAAGCTTCCCTTCAAATAATAAAACGCGTTTATTCGTTGCCGCGTACATTGCCAAAGCCAGGTTTGTAGCCACTGTCGAACATCCGGTACCACCGCGAGGACTGAATACAGATATGATTTTTACTGGACGAGTAGCTTCAGCAAGTCTTTCAGGTCCACTTCGAGTGGTTACATGGCGAATTCGCAAATCATGTACGCGCCTCACGGTGCTTTGCAAATTGATTTGGGTAAATGGTTGCACAATGAAAGCCTGTGCTCCGGCAAGCATAACTTGTTGGGCTAGTATTGGATCCTGATTCGGCAAAATGGAAACGATGCGCGCTTCAGGAAATTGAAGCTGCAGATCGTCGATTAAATCAAGTGTTGGCTCGCCGCCCACTTTAAAATCAGTCAGAATCACTTCAGGGTAAACCGCTCTTAAATCCCGAATTAATCGCTCCGAAACCCCGAAGGTATCAAGGTAATGAAATTCAGATTGGGACTCTAGCGCCGATTGGATTTGCTGCCGCAAAGTTTCGTTATCACATATCACAGCAACACGGATCGGGTTGTCTGCAGTATTCATAGGTTACCTTATCCTTTAATTTTAGGAAACAACATATTGCTTAATCAAGGTTGGCGGGGAATTTCCAGGCCATAACGATCTCGGATATATTCAGTGAGAATTGGCGTTGTCTCAAAGAGTGCCTCGGAGGTTGGCGACCTTAGAACTAAGTCGAAGATGGCTCCTGTATCCTTCAAATTCTTTAACAAAAGCGCATCCTGTGGAGATAGTGCCAGGAGTAAAGCCTTAATCTTTATCGCTGAAAGCGCAGGTGTAGGGGTTGGTGCGTTAGGCACAGCAGGTTGAGCCTCGCCTTGGGTTTGAATATCAGCAACAATGGCTGTAATCGAGACTTTCTGCATGGCATCAAATGTAAAAGTTCTGACTTCTGTTTGCGGCTGATTTGTACCGGTTTGATTATTCAGTGGTTGCTGATTCGTCACTTCAACAGGCACGGGCATAGTCACTAAAATATCCACAATATCCCCACGTTCCAAAATGCTCAGGCTTGTCATCAAATCTGATGGCAAGAAAGCCATTAATACTTTATCATCAGGCAATTCATAAGCAATATCGTGATTAACATTCGTCGGATTGGCTAATTTATGTTCAAGGAGCATTTCACCCGCCACCACAGCAGATTTTAATCTGCGGTTGACGACAAGAGCAATATCCAAGATCGCATCACGAGGAATAATATTCTCAGGAACTTCAACCAATGTCAGGTCCCCGGCTGCGATTAATGTGCCCAGAGCCATATCTCTTGAGGCAACCACGACCATTTTGGTTGGCGGTAGGACAGGCGTGGGTTGTTCAATCGGTTTATAAGCCGTGCTGACAAATAAATAAAACACAGTAATGCCCGCTAAAATTAATATAATACCTACAGTGGCTATTATGATTCCGTTTCGCAGCTTTGCATTCACATTGATACTCCTTTCTGTAATTGCGGCCCTGGTGGATTTTAATCAAGATGATCAGATATTAGCAGAAAAACCCAATAATAATATTACTGGGAATTAATAGACAGCATTTTTCGTATGAAATTATTTTACCCCAACGATTTTTCCTTAAGAAATTAATACTTACCAATCTTTCACAGATCATTGTAGCATATGAGGTCAGGGTGAGCAATAGTCCATACAACTAAATCTATCAAATCTATATCTTATTAATCTTTCGGAAATTGTGTTCTTTTTTACTTTTCGTGGTGTACAATATACTCAGATACCTTAAGTCTATTTCAAGGGTAAGGATATATGTTTAAGAATCTAGAGTCTGTTGATCGCGAGACTGTCGATTTGTTTCGCCGCATGGCCATTATGGCTGAATATAATTATCGAGATGTTCGAAATCATATTGAAAGAATCCGTGGTATATCTTTTATTATTGCTAAAAATATTGAGTTGACTGCTCAAAATGCCGAAGGTATTGCTGTTGCATCGATGTTACATGACATTGGCAAAGTTGGCTTACCCCCTGAGTTATCGATAAAATCGGATAAATTTACATCTACTGAATTTGAAGCGATCAAGCTTCATGTTTCAATTGCTGCCGATATTTTGAACGGCTCACCATCGCCTCTTGTTCAAATGGCGCAGTTAATCGCTCTGTCTCACCATGAAAGGTGGGACGGGACAGGCTATCCTGATGGTCTTAAAGGATCGGATATACCATTAGCAGGAAGGATAGTTGCAGTCGCAGATGTTTTCGACGCATTGACAACCCACCGTAGTTACAAATCGCAAGTAAGTGTAGATAAAGCTTTTCAACTCCTGAGGGAAGCCTCAGGCAAACTATTTGATCCACAAATTGTTGATATATTTCTTGACAAATCCAATGAAATTTTGAATTATCGGCAAAACCATTTATAATGCCTGTATCAAACGCATCAAGAATTTCAAAGAGCCATGATTTCTTGCACAACTCCCGCCTGTATGATAGAATACAGCCCGCTATGGTGCCTGTAGCTCAATGGCAGAGCACTTGACTGTGGATCAAGGGGTTGTGGGTTCGAAACCCATCAGGCACCCAACAAAAAAGGCTATCTTTTTGACAGCCTTTTTTGTTTTTTTACTTCACAAAAATTGTCATCGAAAACAGAATGGAAGGCATTGCACAAGGTGGTTGAGAACTGCGGCATACTGGATCACCAGAAGCGGTCAGAATAACTTTGCCAGGTTTGACACCCTGATATACACCTTGGGCGCCTCGCACTACAGCGATATTTTTTACACGATCCAAAATTGTTTGATCGCTGCTCTCCACTTGCCAATCATAACCTTCTCCCAGCTTCAGTAAGAAACTCTCACCAACGGATAAAGAAAATACTTTGCCAGAATCTTCTAAGGTAACTTCTGTCTTTCCAGATGGCCCTAAAATTGTTGGTTTTGATTCAGAAGCTGGTGTTTCAGTAGTTGGCAACGACAATGGAGTTCCCAGGTTCCCTGAAGATCCGTTTCCAGCGACTACGGTCGGTGAATCGACAGAAATTGATGTTTCATCAGTCGGCATCTGAGTAGGGGATTGAGTGATGAGCGGAGGGTTTGCATTTACCGAGCATCCATAAATCGCTGTCAATAGAAGTAAAATTACGGGCAAAAACCATTTTATTTTCATCAAATTACTCCTGATTTATATTGTAATCATAAAACGTTTAACATTGGAAGATAGTTCCCAAAATAATCTTTGCTTATAAAAAGAATTTTTATCCAGTAAAATATTACAGAATGTACCATGGAAAATACAGAAACCACTTATTTCTTGGGAATTGATGGTGGCGGATCAAAAACCCAGGCTGTGATAACTGATCAATATGAAAGTTTTGTTAGTAAGGCTGTGTCTGGTCCATCAAATTACCATCGTGTTGGTATAAAAGCATCCTTCGCATCCTTAGATGATGCTCTTGCTAAGGTATTTCTAGCGGCGAATAATTCTATTTCTGTCCAGAACCTGGCATCCGCTTGTCTGGGAATCGCAGGTGTTGACCGGCCAGAAGATCGAGAAATCTTTGAATCCTGGATTCAAACGCGCCTTCCAGGTTTGCCTGTTCGGCTCACTAACGATGCCCTTCCTGTTATTGCAGCCGGCACGCCTGCGGGTTGGGGAGTTGCCATAATTAGCGGCACGGGCTCCATTGCGTATGGACTGACAAATAATGGAAATTTCACACGCTCAGGAGGATGGGGCTATCTTTTTGGAGATGAGGGATCTGCCTACTCGATCGGCCTGGCAGCTCTTCGTTCAGCCGCTCAATGTGCAGATGGGCGTTCAGCTCCAACAATGCTGCTCCCCATGATTCTTAAATATTGGAAATTAACCAAGCCTGCAGACTTGATTAGCTCTGTGTATAACACCACTAAAGGAAGAGCAAAAATCGCCGGCTTATCACCTCTTGTTATAAAAGCGGCCGACCGGTTAGATCAAACTGCTGTAGAAATACTCTCCGCTGCTGGATATGAACTTGCTCGGATGGCTCGTGCTGCGGCAACAATATTTGAACCTGGGCAAAACATACCTTGTGCTGTAGCTGGCTCTTTATTAATAAGAAATCAATCTATCTTCGACTCTTTCAAGAAAAATGCCCTACACTTGGGATTAGAATTAAATCCAATCACAACTGTCGATATGCCCGTAATCGGCTGTGTAAGAATGGCTGTGCAGTTGACCGGGTAATAAAAAAAATCATCGACTTTCACTTTCTTCGAATTCCAATGAATAATTCTCGTTCGAATGGATCCTGTATTATTTTCGGGTCAAATCCAGCAGAATTTAATAAAGTTATCCAGATGTTGCGGTGAAAGATTCCCAGTATATGCCTGTCTTTAACCAGGTGAATTGTATTTTTCTGGTCTTTTATCATATAAGCAAAATCGACTGTATAGGTATTATCATTCGGGTCAGGATCGTAAGACCATTCTAAGTACCGAATGCTTAAACCATCATAATTATCCAAATGATCATCATTACCACCACAATCAGTGTATGGCTGGTAAATTTCTTTTACCTCATCCGGAGCGACTACCAGGATTCCGTTCGGTTTACAATGGATTGCAGCCGTTTGTAACGCGCTGTATAAATCCTCCTCTGTCGTCATATACATAATTGCATCATGGATGAATACCCCATCAAAAGTTCTTCCAAGCCTGACCCTCCGCATATCCCCCTCAATATGCTCTAACGCAGGATTCAATTTTCGACTTACCTCGAGCATTTGGAGAGAAATATCGACCAGAGTCATTTGAAAAGATTTCTTTAAATACGAGGCGTTATTTCCGCCTCCGGATCCTAATTCCAGGATATTTTTTGGTGTAAATCGGCATTTTTCAAGAAAAATTTTCGTATAAAATTCAGCCTCGGTTTGATATTCGCCAGGAGATGAAATGAGATGCCAAAGGTTCGCATAATCCGTGTACATCAGAGGCAAATTATTCATACTATTTTCCCTTTCATTATTACAATCCTCGTCACATTTATCAAGAACTTGACGCTCCTACCAACTGCATGACATAATATTGAGTAACATTCTTGTTTGCTTTCTTGAAACTCCTGTGAGGAGACCATCGGAATGGATGAAATCGAAAAATTAGAAAAAGCAATTGTCGCCATCAATGCGCAACGATCCTTGATCGGCGATGATGTGGTAGAAACCATGCTTGCACCGATCAGCGAAAGATTGGCTTTGTTAAAGCTTCAACAACCAGTCGCAGAACGACGCAAACTTGTAACCATTGTTTTCGCAGATGTATCCGGATTCACATCTCTGTCAGAAAAAATCGATGCTGAAATCATACATAATTATCTAAACACTCTTTGGTCTCGACTTGATGCAGCAATTATATCGTTTGGAGGGGTTATTGATAAACACATCGGTGATGCAGTAATGGCTCTTTGGGGGGTAGATGCCGCTCACGAAATAGATCCAGAACGTGCAATTCGTGCAGCACTGACGATGCAAGAAATTCTTCGAGAAGAGGGGATGAAGATACGGAAAAATATCGATTTTGCGCATTTGCCTGTTAATGCATTTCAAATGAGGATAGGCATAAACACGGGCCAGGTAATTTTGGGCGAAGTTGGCACAACGCACGAATTTACTGCTTTGGGAGATTCGGTCAATCTAACTGCCCGCCTAGAAGAAGCTGCCCCAATCGGTGGAATTCTGATCTCTCACGAAACATATCGTTCTGTTCGGGGTGTGTTTGATGTCACCCCCCAATCACCTTTAACAGTAAAAGGCAAAACCGAACCATTGCAAACGTATCTGGTAATTAGACCAAAGCCGCGCACATTCCGTTCCTATTCGCGTGGAGTTGAGGGCATTGAAACCCACTTGATTGGTAGGCTCGAAGAATTCGAGAAATTGAAAGAACTTTACAATACCGTAAAAAAAGGGAACAATCCGGCTCTAGTCATGTTACAAGGCGAGGCAGGTGTCGGAAAAAGTCGGTTAATGTATGAGTTTCAAGAATGGCTGGATCTCTTACCTGAAAGAATCATCATTTTTCATGGTCGCGGATCTGAGAGTACCCGCAATCTTCCATTTTCTTTGTTGAGAGATGTATTCTCCTTTCGTTTTCAGATTGCAGATAGTGATTCGCTAGTGGTAGCACGCAAGAAATTGGTGAACGGTTTTACGGAATGGAAACATAACGACCCAGATAGTGTAATGCAAGCCAATTTTATTGGTCAATTGATCGGCTTTGACTTTTCAACAAGTGAGTTTATTCGAGGTATCTTGGATGATCCACGTCAAATTCGCAATCGCGCGTTTCACTATTTATATCAATTCTTCTCGAATTCAAAACAACCAATCGTACTTTTCTTGGATGATCTTCAATGGGCTGATGAGGGGTCTTTAGAAGCAATGAAGTTTATTTGGCAAATGCATAGGGATTTGAAATCGGATCAAATGCCCCTTTTAACGGTGATGCTCACACGCCCAATTTTCTTCGAGGAACACAATCAATGGATATATGATGAAAAAATCACCTTGCAACCTCTAAGCGATCCTGACAGCAGAACCCTCGTTCAAGAAATATTACAGAAAATACCAGAAATTCCAGTTGCATTACGTGAAATGGTGGTAAGCGTAGGCGAAGGGAATCCTTTTTACATTGAGGAACTGGTGAAAATGTTAATTGACCAGAAAGTAATTATTCCGGATGATGTTTCGTGGCAGGTTGAGCCGGTAAAACTTGCCAGTGCCCGGATTCCGTCAACACTAACGGGCGTCCTTCAAGCCCGCTTGGATAGTTTGCCAAAGCCTGAAGTTGACATCCTCCAGCGCGCCTCGGTGATTGGGCGAATCTTTTGGGATTCAGCCATTCTGGCATTGAAAGGGAATGAGAGGCAAGAAGAATCAGAACAAAGTTATCTTTTAGAGTTGAATAAGTCATTGGGTATTTTAAGTGGAAAAGAATTAATCTACGCACATGAAAAATCAGCTTTCGAACCTTCCCATGAATATACTTTCAAACATGGCTTGTTCAGAGAAGTAATCTACGAAACAGTTTTGAAACGCAATCGCCGAATTTACCACGCCCGAATTGCCAACTGGATTATTCAAATGAGTGGTGACCGTTCCGCCGGGTATGCTGGTATCCTGGCAGAGCATTTCGAGCGAGCAGAGGATAAATTGGTTGCGGCGCGGTGGTATGGCATAGCAGGAAAACATGCTGAGGAAGCGTATGCTCCCCAATCAGCTTTAGCATATTTCCAAAAAGCGCTTGAATTAACAACAGGCTTAGAAGTGGAGCCGCTCTTGTTAATTGAATGGTATGGTGGATTAGCTAAATCGTTGGATGTACAGGCTCGTTTCATTGAGGCATTTCAGGCGTACCAAAATATGCTCCAGGTTTCCGAAGAAACCCAAGATTTGGTGGCATCTAGCATTGGCTGGAGAGGTTGCGCCCGCGCTCAAGAAAGACTGGGAAATTTTAAAGCCTCATTAGAATGCGCCGAAAACGCGGAATTGGCCGCCGAGAAAGCCTTTCATACTGCAAAGACAAAAGAATTGAAAACTAACGCGCAGATAGAATTTGCTGGAGCGCTTTATGCAAAAGGCTGGGCGCTTTACCGCCAGGGGGATGCACAGAATGCGATTATTTTCGGTGAGCAAGTGTTGCGTGTTTGCCAGGAGAATGAAGCGATTCCAATATTCCGACACTCCCGCGCCTCCGGCCTAAAATTATTAGGCGCCGCATATGGAATGTTGGGGAATTTTTCCAAAGCTTTAAACTACGATGAAGAAGCTATTTCAGTTTATCGAGATATTGGTGATCGTGAAATGGTAGTGATTATGTTGAACAACTTGGGGGCAAATGAATATTTTCGTGGCAATTATGAAGGTGCTGAATTACGCTACCAGGAAGCATTGACAACCGCCCGGACGATTGGCCTGCGAACGCTTGAAATCCTACTTATAAGCAATTTAGGTGGTGCACGAGTTGGATTGAAGGAATATGAAAAGGCCGAAGCTGACCTTCGTCAGGCAATCTCTTTAGCCGGAAAAGCGGCATGGCTGTCTGAGACTTATTGCTGCTTGTCAGAAGCATGCCTTGGGCAACAAAAAATCAAATTGGCTGTAGAAGCGGCAAAAAAGGCGATATTTTTGGGATTGAACTCAAACCAACCTGAATACATTGGTATTGCTTGGCGCAGGTTGGCTAATTGTGCATCATTTATTCAAAATTCAGGGATCGCCTTTCAAGACTTCGGGAATTTCACATCCGAATCTGATCCAATTCAATTAAGTCTATCTACGCCTCCAAATCTGTATCGGGAAAGTTTGAATGTTTTTGCATCCACTGGCATGGAGGCAGAGGCAGCTCGTACGATGCGTGATTGGGCCTTATACGAACAAGCATGTGGTAACATTGATCAATTCCAAAACTTGATGGAGAAAGCTCACGAGATTTTTCTTCGCCTTGGGATGGATGCCGAAGCACTCAAAATCCAACCCTTTTTAGCAAATGGACGATATTGATTTCGCTATCCAAGATTTTTATCCCGATGAAATTAGTTATTGTTATGGATGTGGTCGCCTAAACCCACAGGGCTTACATATTAAAACCCGCTGGTCCGATTTGCAAAAAACCACTTCGATAACTTGTTTCACTCCTACGGTTAACCACATTGCTGTTCCTGGATTTGTTTACGGGGGCTTGATTGCGTCCTTGATCGATTGCCATGGAACGGGCACCGCAGCGATGGCTGCTTATCAGGCCCAAAATCGCCCTTGGGACAGCCTGCCAGCCCATCGTTTTGTGACAGCCAGCTTACATGTTGATTATTTACTTCCTACCCCCCTTCATGATTCCAACAACCAGCCAATTGAAATCCGCTTATTTGGTAAAGTAATTGAATTAAAACAAAAAGAAAATAAAATTTACAAAGTTCGGACTTCGATCGTTTTGTTTTCTCAAATTGATCATTTTACCCAGGTGCTGGTCAAAGGCGATGTGATCGCAGTTCACATGCCCGATACTTTTAAAGGGCCATAACAAATGTCGATATTTACTACCTCATGCCCTCGCAATTGCTATAGTACCTGTTCGATGCTTGTCACCGTTGAAAATAATCGTATCGTGCGGATTGACGCACACCCCGATAATGAGGCTACCCAGGCAGGCGTTTGTTTGAAAGGATTAAGTTATGTAGAACGCCAGGCATCTTCAAAACGAATTACCGAGCCAATGAAAAGAATTTCTTCATACTCTTCTCAACCAGCATTTGAAAAAATATCCTGGGAGGAGGCAATTGATTTAATTGCAAGGAAGTTAATTTTTCTTCGCGACGTGTACGGCCCCCAGACTGTGTTTTATTACGCAGCAAGCGGCACCAAAGGTTGGTTGAATCGAATTGGCGCTCGTTTCTGGAGGCTTTTTGGTGGCTACACTGGCATTTACGGTGATCTATGTTGGCCAGCAGGCCTAGAAGCATCCCGTTTAACGTTAGGAGATAATAAACACAATCTGCCCTGGGATATTGCACAATCTCGATTACTCATAATGTGGGGAAAAAATCCCGCAGAAACCAATGTGCAACAAATGCGTTTTATTGGTGAGGCCCAAAGTAATGGCGCACAATTGGTAGTGATCGATCCGCGGCGCACTGAGACTGCTCTGAAAGCCGATTTGCATATTCAACCCAAGCCCGGTACGGATGGCGCTTTGGCGCTAGGAATTGGATATATCCTTATTCAGCACAATTGGATAGACCAAGAGTTCATCGACCAAAATGTCCTGGGGTACCCAGATTATGTTCGTTTAGTCGAAAAATATAATCCTGAATTCGTGGCTGAAACGTGTGGCATACCCATCAACCAAATCGAATTACTCGCTGGAGCGCTTGGATCAATAAAACCAGCAACGATCAATGCTGGATACGGAATGCAGCGTTACACAAATGGCGGTCAAACAATTCGTGCACTCATTGCCCTGTGTGCTATAACTGGGAATATTGGAAAACCTGGAAGTGGCTGGATTTACGCGAATTTGCAGAGTCACATTTTTGACCCCGTAAAAGACCCTCTCGACAGTTATCCTCCCAACAAGCCTGATGGTGTAGCACGGATTTCGATTTCGACGGCTAAACTTGGATATGACATGTTATCACAAGTGAATCCCCCATTACAATTTTTATGGATCGAGCGCGGCAACCCTGTCGCACAAAATCCTGAAACCAATAAAACAATTGAGGCTATACGACATCTCAATTACCGTGTGGTAGTCGAAGAGGTGATGACAGATACGGCTTTAGAAGCAGACTTGATCTTACCTGCTAAAACTTTATTCGAACAAACCGATGTTATAACAGCTTATTGGCATTCATATATTCAGGTCAAACAAAAAATCGTTGAACAACCAGAGCATGTTTTGCCTGAGACCGAAATTTATTGGCGACTCGCTTTGAAACTTGGTTACACTGAGGCCGAAATTCTTAATGCAGGCATTCCACATCCTGGTGAAACCGAAAAGCTATTATCATCCATGCTGGCTTCAATGAATGATCACTATGGTAGTTCAATCACGTTAGAGAAACTTGAGGCTGGACCGGTGTTAGCTCCCACAACACAACCAATTGCATTCGAAGATCTTCAATTTTCAACTCCATCAGGAAAAATCGAGTTGTTCTCCGAAGAAGCTGCCAGACGATGGAACGTCGATCCGTTGCCTGCTTGGTCTCCTCCTCTTGAAAACTCAGTTTCAGAAAATCCGAACAAATCTCGTTTTCCCTTGCAGATGATGACCCCAAATAACAAGAATAGCATTCACAGTCAATTCCACAACCTGGATCTGATTAAACAAGTCGATCCAGGAGCCCGTTTAAGTATGAATTCTATTGATGCTGCCGATCGAAAACTTCAGGCAGATGATCTGGCGCGTGTATATAATGATCGCGGACAAATAATCTTGCCTGTTTTTATTGACGATGGCCTACGATCCGGCTGTGTCTCTTGTCCAAATGGTTATTGGCATCAACATGGATCAGGTGTCAATGTGCTTTCAGCAGCCCGCGAAACTGATATGGGCTATGGCGCAGCTTTTCATGACAACCTCGTTCAAGTAGAAAAATGGCGCGAAAGTCGAAAGTGATCCAACCTGCATTTATCTTCGATCCAAATTTGTGCACTGGTTGTTCAGCCTGCGTTATTGCCTGCCAAATTGAGAATCAATTCCCTTTTCTAGATCGCGGAATTGAAATCCGACCGCCTTCCTGGCGTACAATTCATTCCCACAATCCTCACCATGATCCGGAATTTCCAAGTTTTCATCTCTCTATTGCCTGTAATCATTGCTTAGAACCTGCCTGTTTGAAGAGTTGCCCGGCATCAGCGTATTCAAAAGACCAAATAACGGGCGCAGTTTTAATCGATCCTCAAAAATGCATTGGTTGCCAATACTGCTCATGGGCTTGCCCTTATGATGCACCGAAGTACAATACCCAAACTGGAGTGATGGAAAAGTGTACTTTCTGCGCTTCCAGGCTTAAATCACATTCTGAACCAGCTTGTGTAACCGCCTGTCCAACAAATGCTCTTACAATTGGCTCATTGAATGCCATTCCACAGGGCCTGGTCAGTCAAATGAATGGTTTTCCGCGGTCGGATTTACAACCTGCTGTTCGTTTTTACCCCCTCCGAAACCTGACCTCCAACCTGCCTTCTCGAATTATTACCACTTCAAGTAAAATTTCTCTCTCTCATGAATGGCCCCTTTGGCTGATGACAACAATCATGCCTTTACTTTTTGCGATTTTCTGCGGTATTCCTTCCATTTGGCTTACTCACCAACCTTTTATTGATTTAACATTCTTCAGCCTGGGATTTTTAGCTATAGGAATATCCACCTTGCACCTGGGCAAGCCAACCAGGGCTTGGCGTGCGGTTATTAATATTCGTACTTCTTGGTTAAGTCGTGAAATCATCTTGTTCACTCTTTTCTTGGCGATGCTTGGATTCTTCTTTGTTCTCCCTCGCTTGTCGCTATGGAATTTTCTGTACACCGCCCCTGGGTTGATCCAAATTTCAACGGGTCTGATAGGATTTTTATGCTTGTTCTCTATGGACCGAGTTTATGATGTAGTCAGATTCAAATCTGCTCCATCTACTGAAATATATCGTGTGAGACCGCAAATCCACAGCGCATCCACAGTTCTTGGTGGCCTTTTCCTGTCTGCTCTAGGGGCTACATTTGGGGATTTTACCAAGAATAACCCATTCTTAACAATTCTAATAATCACGGGAGTTCTTTCTAGTATTCTACAATTAAGTCTTTACACCAACAGTCACACTAAAACAGATCACCCGACTCCGAGAGCCGCCTGGTTTGTTTTCCTGCGAATTGTCATCGGTTTTTTTGTGCCGTGGTTCTTGTTGAGCCGCGGTGAACCTGGTTGGTGGGCTATAGGTCTGGCATTTGTTGGTTTTGCGATAGACCGGCTTGAATTCTATTCCCACCTGGAGATCGTCTCACCAGGTTGGTAATCTTATGCTACCCTGTCAATCCCCATCGTTCGCGAGTACGCTTTTCGAGCACGCCAAAAAACATTTTATCGGTGATTACCCCTAGCAGAATAATAATAAGCATCACAGCCACAACCTGGCTCATATCATTTAGTTCTCGGCCCATATTCAATAAATTTCCCAGTCCCGGAAGGGTGTAAAGTAATTCGCCAGCCATCATTGCACGCCAGGCAAAGGACCAGCCCAGTTTCATTCCTGAAATTAAGTTCGGTAAAGCTGCAGGAAACACAACCCACAAATACAAACGCAAACCTTTTGCGCCAAGATTACTTGCTGCTCGTGCAAAAGAAGGTGCGGTATTACGAATGCCGTCTTCAGTAGATTGGGCAATCGAAAAAACGGCACCCATTATGACAACAAATACAATCGCAGTTTCATTTAAACCAAACCACAATAATGCCATAGGCAGCCAACAAATGCTTGGCAAAGTTTGCAATCCTAGAAACAACAAGCCAAATGTTTCTTTCACCCAGCGAATCTGTGCCATACAAACTCCAACAGACATACCAATCATTGTCGCGATGATATAGCCCTTAAGCAGACGGCTAATACTGCCAGCAATTCCGATAAAGATTGTTTTATCTTTTAAACCCGAAATCAAGGAAGTCAGAACACTCGATGGTGCTGGAAATAAATATTCTGGCCAGAATCTCAGCCGTGTTACAATTTCCCAGGTGCAAGTAAGAATAAAAAAGAAAATTACCTGGCGCTGCCATGTTTTCAAAGATAATTTCATATGACCTGATCTCTCAATCTGGCTCAAAGTCATTCACCATTTGCAAGTCCGCCGCAATTTTTCGTGCCACTTTTGTGGTTTCCAGGTCCTCCACTGACCGTGGGTGTTTTAAATGAATCGTGTGCTCTGCTATAATCCTTCCAGGACGCGGAGACATTACGATAACACGATCCCCTAATACCACGGCTTCCCCTACATTGTGAGTAACAAAAATCACCGTTTTCTCGGTCTTTAACCAAATTTCCTGCAGCTCAGAAATCAGATGATCGCGCGTAATCGCATCTAGTGCGCCAAATGGTTCGTCCATCAACAATACGGCTGGATCAACTGCTAATGCGCGAGCGAGTGCAACACGCTGACGCATACCTCCCGAAAGCTCATGTACCCAGGCATGACGAAATTGGCTTAAGTGAACCATTTCGAGTAGCCTCGTAGCTGTTTGCTCGCAAGCACTTTTAGAAACGCCTTTTAACCTTAAGCCGAATTCGACATTTGCCTGAACATTCAGCCAAGGAAACAATGCTGGTTCTTGAAACATCAAAACTCGACTCGGATCGGTCCCTTGGATTTGTTTACCATCGGCAAATATTTCGCCTGCGTCGGGTTCCTCAAGGCCAGCAATCAAATTAAGTAAAGTGCTTTTACCACATCCCGAAGGTCCAATAAGACAAACGAATTCCCCTTTCTCCACCGTCAAGCTAACTCTGTCAAGCGCTACCAAGCCTTCAGGCTCTTGTTTCACAGACCGGCCTCGCCGATGAAATATTTTTCGAACTTCCCTTATTTCAAGGTTCATCATTTTATCAATGAAAAATTGGAGGTCAATCTCGCTTCTTGAATTGTTTTTGATTGAAAGTGAAAGTATACCATAGGGATTTTTGAATTATTTTACAAAGCAGGCAGTTTTGATTATGTCATCTTAAGGAAACAAAGTTAAAATAACTCCTAATATATAGGCAGTTTGCTATTAGACAGTAGAGGAGATGGAATGGATAAGCTTGAAGAACGATTATTAACCAGGAAAGTTTTAGTTTCGGACGGAGCGACCGGAACAAATTTGCATAAGATGGGACTCAAGCCTGGAACAATTCCGGAAGAATTGGTATTTGATGATCCGGAAAAATTGCAAAATCTTGCCACTGCATTTGTAAACTCAGGTTCGGATGTAATTTTAACCTGCACCTTTGGTGGCACGCTCATCCGAATGAAAGACTCCAAATATTTTGATAAAGTGAAAGAAGTCAATCTTCGGGCTGCTCGGATTGCGCGGAGTGCCGCCGCGTCTAATGACGCTCTCCTCGTAGCTGGTTCAATTGGGCCTACCGGTCAAATTATGAAACCTTATGGACCCCTTCTCCCACAAGAAGCATTTCAAGCGTATGCAGAACAAGCTCTGGCGCTTGCTGAGGGTGGAGTAGATTTTTTTGTTATCGAAACCATGTTTTCCCTGGAGGAAGCCATATCGGCATTTGATGCAGTTCGATCTGTCTCAAATTTACCCATTGTTGTTTCGTTTAGTTACGATAGAGGTGTACGGACAATGATGGGCGTTAAACCAGCAGTTGTAGCGAAAACTTTCGCTGAAAAAGGCGCAGCGGCGATCGGGGCGAATTGTGGGACTACTCTAGATAATATGGAAAAGATTATCAAAGAATACTCAACTACAATCCCTGGCTACCCGATTTGGGCCAAACCGAACGCCGGGCTTCCGAAAATGGATGAGAACGGGACAGCCGTTTACGATATAACCCCAGAACAAATGGCTCAATCGGCACTAAATAATGTTTCCTCCGGAGCGCGAATTGTTGGCGGCTGTTGTGGCAGCACCCCCGACCATATAGCTGCGATCGCTCGTGCGGTAAAGTCATGACTATCCGAGAGTACAATTGCGTATCGAATACGAAGTTACACTTTTCTTTGAAAAACAGGCTAGTGTTAATGGATTTCTTACAACCTTAAAGTATTATATGCTTGCAATTTAACTGATTGGAGGCTTCTATGAGTGATTCATCCACGACTTCTACTGCTATCCCATTTAAAGCTGAAACTCGTCAAATTCTGGATATATTGATCCATTCTCTTTATACGGAGAGGGAAATATTCCTGCGCGAATTGATTTCAAATGCATCCGATGCGCTAACACGCCTTGAATTTGAAATGCTAACCAACCAAGACATAATCGATCCAGGCGCTGAGTTAGGTATAAGGATCACATACGATCAAAACACAAAAACCCTGACCGTTGGTGACAATGGGATTGGAATGAACGAGTCTGAAATGCGTGAAAATTTGGGGACGATAGCTCATTCGGGCGCTCGCGCGTTCATTACCGCCGCAAAGGAAATTGGACAGTCTTCAGGTAATGGCCGGCTTTCCGATATTATTGGCCAATTTGGCGTTGGTTTTTACTCGGTCTTTATGGTAGCCGAAAATGTGCGTGTTATTTCAAGATCTTACAGGAAAGAAGATGCTGCTGCTGCCTGGGTTTGCGCTGGCGGTGATACTTATTCGATCGAACCAGCAGAGAAATCAACCAGAGGCACCGAAATTATCATACAACTCAAAGAAGATGCAGTTGAATTTGCCCAAGAATATATGTTGAGAACTGTCATCACCAAACATTCCGATTTTGTCCCCTATCCTATTTACATTGGCGCCAATCAAGAGCAAGTAAACAAACGTACAGCTTTGTGGCGACAAAACCCCAGACAGGTTGAAAAGAAAGATTACAATGAATTTTACAAACAACTGACCCTTGATTTTGACGATCCGTTGACCTATACCCACATTTCAGCCGATGCGCCAGTCCAAATTTATGCCGTTCTATTTTCGCCATCTCACCCCGAACGAGGCATGTTTGGCATTAGAAAAGAAGATGGGTTAAAACTCTACGCTCGGAAAATCTTGATTCAAGATTACTGCAAAGATCTTCTTCCTGATTACCTGGGTTTCGTTCAGGGCGTTGTTGATTCGGAAGATCTGCCGCTCAATGTATCGCGTGAAAATGTACAGGCAAATACCGTCATGGCGCGCTTGAAAAAGTTAATAACTTCTAAAGTTATTGACATGTTCAAGAAGCTTGCTGTTGAAGAAGCAGAGAATTATGCAAAATTCTGGTTGGCTTTTGGCAGATTCATCAAACACGGCGTTTCTGTTGAAACATCTGAACCAGAAAATCTCTACCCGTTATTGAGATTTCATACCACGATACACCCTGATCAATGGTCATCGCTCGATGATTATCTAGGGAGAATGCCGGAAAGACAAACCGCGATTTATTATATTCTGGGCGATGATGACCATTCCGCAGTCGTTTCTCCCCATCTAGACATCGTCAGGAAAAACGGATATGAAGTCATTCTCATGACCGATCCTTTGGTTGATCCTTTCATGCTGCTTCGATTGAAAGAATATAAGGGCAAATCATTCCAAAACGTTGCCCAAGCTGACTTAAAACTTCCCGAAAATGCGGAATCGCAATCCAGTGAAGATACAGATGTACATTCCATCCCTGTCCAGGATTGGCTTCCCTTGATTGACCGTTTCAAACGCCAATTGGGGGATCAGGTGTCGGATGTAAGAATGACTGACCGTTTGGCTGACTCACCAGCCCGGCTGGTAGACGCATCTGGCTCTCCCAATGCTGAAATGCAGCGCGTGTACCGTTTATTGAAGGAGGATTTCGTCGCTCCAAAGAAGATTTTGGAACTCAATCCAAGGCATCCAATTCTGACCAAGTTGAACTCCCTTCCGGACAGCGATGAACGCTCAGCACTGGCAATCACACAGTTATTTGAAAATACCTTGCTCATCGAAGGCCTACATAAAGACCCCGCGAGTATGATCAGCCGGATCAACCAATTGATCGAAAAGGCGCTCGATTAAGGGTCATCCTTTGGGGGTTGCAACAACGTAATTTTCATGGCCTCTTGGAGAAGCAATAAAAAGCCGGGTGAAAAATTTCCACCGGGCTTTTTATTATCCGATTCGCATAACCATCAAGATATCACGTTTATGGAACAAGGTCAGTGGCAATAATGGGAGGGAACGAAACAAACGCATAAGCCAATGGGTTCAATGTGATTTCAGGAATACCGCCACCGATAAAAGGAAGTCCGTTGATTACGGGTAAATTACCGTTATTATCCAATTTTAATTGAACGCCGTTCAACAATAAAGTCTGGCTGAAAAGATCAGGTGTACTTAATCCGTATATTTCAAATGGCCTGTCCACAAAATCGGGTATAGAAATTCTGGCAGATTTCTTCGGATCTAGATTGATAATCAATATTGTGTAACCATTACGCATGCCAGGTAACGACTGAGCATAAACGCGCAGGCTTTCCGTATGATCTCCTAAAACTCCTGTTTTATAAACTTCTTCACCCATAAGTTTTTTCCATAACAATGAATTCCAATAATCGGGCCTGGGCATAAGAGTTGCATCGTCAATCAAACCATAGTTCATGCCTGTAAGTGTTTGACGGACTACTACCTGTGTATTGTAACGGGCCAGAAGACCCAATTGATCTAGCCACCAGAGCCCACCCAGATAGGCATCTGACAACCCTGGTTCACCTCCAAATTGCGCATTTCCAGTCTCTCCCATCCATGTTTGAGCGTTTGGCGCATATTGGTTTCTCATTGAGCGAATTTCGGATGCCCAATAAGAGACTTCATTCAAATTATTAACATTCAGCAGCCTTCCAGGAAATGCACGCCGAGTTGCAACCGGCCCACGTTTCGATTGTTGTGGATAATAATGCCAAGAAACGACATCTGTGTCTTGTCCATCTGCTTTCATGAAATCAGGCAGAAAATGGTAAAAATAATTCAACGGTTCGCCAAGCACAGGCCAATAAGCACTGCCTTGTGCAGATATGAGCGCATCTGGGAAATACTGCTTGACTAAGGTTTTGACCCCTTTAAAATCCGATATATATTGCTTGGGAGAAACTTGCTTATTTAAACCATGAACAAACCAGTATATATTGACTTCATTGCCAAATTCCCATCCCGCAACTGAATAGCCTTGCTTGGCGGAGTAGACCAACAGGGATTCGGCATTGGTTGGATCCCACGTGCCATTGATATTACGCGCTCCTGGACCTGCGTTTAGTGTAAAAACCAATTTCAAACCATTGCGCTTTGCAAAACCATTCGCGGAATCCCACTCTGCCTTCGATAAAACCGAATCATAACCACTGGGTGGGTTGCCTGATTGGTCGCTTTGCATGTTATAAAATACTTTATCAGCCTCGGAACCGCCTATTCGGACATAAGCAGGAGCAAGAGCTGATACAAGTTTATCAAGTTGAGGTCGATTTAGGTCAATTGGAGGTGCTTTTACCGTGCCTGATCCCAACTCCGAACCTGGTGCATCCGGATTCCACCATTTGCCCCCTACTAACTGAGAAGTGTCAATAGAAAAAGATAAATATTCATCTGGCAAACGGGCTTGTAGCCGGGTATCTACACGCAATGTGGCAGTATATACTTGACCTGCAGGGTCACCTACCTGACTAACATCTTTTTGATTTAGCTGCGGGCCAGGGTCGAACTGACCTGCAATCACGTCACTCAAATCACCTCGAGAATTATTTAATCCAATCCGCACTGCATTGACGCCCACAAACAGTAACATCCCTACAATAATAGTTGTGATAACGAGAACTCGAATTATTCTTTGCATACCATCGATCCTATTCGTTTTGAATTGGGGCTTTACCCAACGCCCAGGGCATTAAACCACACAACGGTTAGCCTGCACAGACTTCAGTAACTTTATTAGAAAACGCTGAACGGGCGTTATAATATTTTTATGAATACAAAAGGTTGTGCGTTTCTCTTGGGAATTTTACTTATCGCAGTTTTAGCCTATACTTTAATCACTTCAAATCCAGGTTCTGAAATCCCTATTCCGACCTTTTCCATCCCCACGTTTGGGTCAATTGGTACTTTACCTCCGATTCTTTCCAGCACACTGGCTCTGACACCAGGATCACCAAATCAAACCCACACGCCAACACGACAACCCACAGCTCAACCAACGGTGAAACCAACACAAGGCCCACCCGAAAACGGCAGAATTTTATTCCTTGGGTTTGACAAGGCAGTCTGGTCAACCAACCCAGATGGAACTGGTGCGGTCCAGCTTGGTTATATATCTGATATTCAACTCAACAACTTTTCGAAATGGTTCAGTCCAAATGGTCAATATGTCTTAGTAACCCGCCTTGAAAATAATCAGAATGTAGCATTCTTGACCTCCACAGATGGATCCCATGCCTTGCAAATCGCGCCGCTTCAACCTGCATTCGACTTTGGGGCTCCAAGAGACATTTACGCTTTTTCTTCTGATAGCTCAAAGTTTTTCTTCATAGATGCATCCTCAGACCCTGCTTCAGCTTTGGTTGTTGATTTAGCTACGTGGAACATGATTTCATGGCCAGTTCAGGCTAGTGCTGAAGAACTTAGTTATGCCGCTTTCACGAATTTCTCCCTGGAAAACGCTTACAATGTGAGCCCGCACTTGATCATCAAAGCATTTGATCCAGCAATTAACGGCCATTATTTAGAGTTATTCGACCTCACAACCAATCTCACGAATCCGCGACGAATTGCCGAATTGAAAGATCACCGCATCGAGCAATTCACAGTTTCACCCAACGGCAGATTCGTGGCAATCAGTTACCGCAACGCGCAAGATCTCGATGCCTCTGATGAAATTTATGCTCTCGATATCCAATCTGGTAAACAAATACCTTTAGCAAGTGTACCAAATGAATCACAAAAAACGCGGGCATTGTTCATCTACCCGTCTTGGTCAACTAATAATCGATTTTTAGTCGTAAACGTATGGACTTATTCTCAACCACTGAGATATGATTTGGTCAGTTATGATCTCCAAACAGGTTCAATGAAGTTCGTGATCAACAACCTACCATCCGAAACATTCGGCCAACCCCTCGCTCATGTCGGAAGTTACTCTCCTGATGGATCAGTTGCTGGAGTTTATCTTTTGGCAGCGAATAGTTTATCGAATCTAGAGTTTTATAGAGCTCAATTAGATGGGAGTCAAACTTTGAAGATTGCTTCAGCAGAAACAAAGAATGATTTCACTTCTGGTGAATATGTGGCTGCCGTTGTAAATGATTGGACTCATATGCTACTGGTATCTTCGAATTCGGCTGGGGGTCTTCCGGACACAGGATCATTGTTTTCAACCTGGCTGGATGGCAATGGAAGAGTAAAATTGGATGATTTAATTCCTCTTCCTTATTTTAACCTTGCTCCTGTCACATCACCTGATGGCAAATACGTTGCTTTCTTACACATCAATCTGACCAAACAGGTGGCTGAATTTACGATCATCGGTTTGGATGGGCAGAACAGGATAATCTTATTTACGGGCTCGGTACCATCAGCCGGCAAGGTCCCTGTCGGTCTGCCAATTATATGGCTCCCTAAACCTAAGTAGATTTGGTTAAGGTCTTCATTTTGTTCATTTCGTTTTACACAGTTTCGACATCGTTATAAGTCCAATAACGATTGATAAAGAAATTCCAAAACATGACTACTACCACTGCCACTGCCAAGTCAGAATTTTGCGCCAGGAATTTTGTAGTGAAGGTGGCGAAATGTAGGGGCATGTTCGAAAAAACAAACTCAAACAGAGGTTCTAAAATTGCCAATAACGGAACCCGTATCAGTAAACCTGCAATGCTAACCACCCCGAATTGTGAAAGTTGTCTGGCGATGGGCTTGCTGCGCGAATCAGGATATGTCCAATAGCGGTTCCAAAGAAAATTGCTGATTACAGCCGCAATAAACGAAATTGTTCCCGCAATTACCAATGGCATAAACAGCAATTTTGTCAACAAATTCATAACACCAAAATCGATCACAGCGCCCATCAATCCAACCCCAACAAATCGTAGAAAACGGGTGCGCTCCTTTGGATTTTTAATAATTGCCGTCATCGGATACCCAATTTTTGCTGAAAATAAGGCATTGTCCGGCGAATTCCTTCCTCTAAATCGATTTTTGGTTCCCAATTTAACAACGTTCTCGCTCTTGTGATATCCGGCTGCCTGACTTGGGGATCCCGAACAGCTCGTTGACCTGCTAAGAAAACAATTCCAGCGGGATTATTCGTGGTGCGGTTGATCGTTTTAGCAAAATCTAAAATCGACATTTCGACAGGATTGCCAATATTCACAGGCAGATGCTCATCGGAATAAAGCAGTTTAATGATCCCATCAACTAAGTCATCTACATAACAAAATGACCTGGTTTGAGAACCGTCGCCGTAAACCGTGAGAGGTTGTCGAAGCAACGCTTGTTTGAGCATATTCGGCAAAGCCCTGCCATCTTCAAGGCTCATTCGAGGGCCATAAGTATTGAAGATTCTCACAATTCGAGTATCTATCCCGTGATAACGATGATATGCCATTGTTAATGATTCGGCAAATCGTTTCGCCTCATCATAAACTGCTCTGGGTCCAACGGGGTCAACGTTGCCAAAATACGTCTCCACCTGCGGATGCACTTGGGGATCGCCATAGATTTCACTTGTCGATGCCAATAAGAATTTCGCCTGGTGGCTGCGTGCCACACCTAACATATTATGGGTACCTAACGCTCCCGCTTTCATTGTTTGAATAGGCAGGTTGAAATACCCTTTAGGTGATTCGGCATTTGGACTGGCTGGCGAGGCAAAATGCAGCGCCGCATCAACTTTTCCTGGTACAAAAATAAAATTTGATACATCCTGACGAATAAAAAAGAAGTTTGGATTACCAGCCAGGTGAGTAAGGTTATCAGGGGAGCCGGTAACAAAATTATCCATACCAACCACAGAATGGCCTTCGGCCAATAAACGATCACACAAATTTGATCCTAAAAATCCAGCTGCACCAGAAATCAAAACCCGCATCCTATCTCCAATCTATCCGGCTGACTACCCCTTCACCAGTTATTTGTTGTGCTTTACCATTTACCGAATCAACCAGCCAGATATTTCCTTGATAAATCAAGCTGATCCATAGATTTCCATCTTCATTCTTCATCGGAGACCAAACGACTTTCTGCGGTTCCAGGCCAGAAAGACTCTCGTCCGGAAATAGAACCTTTTGATTTGAACCATCTCTATCCATGACATCCAATCGGTATTTACTCGTATCACTCTGCAAAGGGCTGATTGCTTGCAAGAAAGCAATTTGAAAATTAGACAATGGATTTCCAGCCGATGTGCCAGTAATTATAGCAGTTGAACTGATCGAAGCAGGGCTGGTGGTTGATTTGATATTGGTTTGTGAGTTAGGCGCTCCTGAAGATACCACAGGGTAAGCAAACATTCCTACATCCTTAAGAATTGTGACAGGAGCCCCGCCGGCAAGTGGAATTGCAACCAAATCAAAATTAGGTGTTTGTTCTGCATTTCCTGTTAAATTATTTGACGAGTGATTGACTGCATAAATCACCTTTCCACCTGGAGAACAGCTGATGCCTGGCACCCATGCCCAATCGCCCCCTGTCTGAAAAGGTAAAATCTCCAGGATAGTTTTCTCTTCACCCGTTTGCCGGTCGATCATGTATATTCCATCTGGTCTGGCCGCAACAAAAGATTGTCCACCGGGCATCCAGGAATAATTTGCTCCCCACCATCCATAAACCCCACCAGAATTAACATCTAAAACCACGCTGGGCTTTGTCAATAATCCTTTTATCCCTAAACCTAAAATCTGAAGATCATTATTTGCTTGCCAGCCAGGTGCAGTGCTGCGTGGTTCAACAGTTGAAAAACCTAAAGAAAAATTATCATCCGCGAAACTTGCAAAATGAACGACATTGGAGATTTTCAAATCGATCAACCGTTCTGCTTGATTGGTTCTGACAGCCCATAATGTATTGATTTGCTTTGTGTCTTTACTACCGCGGGTGAAAACCAACCAACTACCATCAGGCGATAAATTGAAAACCCGGCCATCCAGGTCGCCTGTGCTCACCAAAAGTTTTCGTTCGCCTGTTGTCCCTTCCATTAACCAGGCATTACCTCCTGCCAAATAAACTAACCTCCCTTTGATGGTCAGGGATTGATACGGCGTCTGTCCGCCAACCATCATAATCTCGGTAACAGGTTCGGTTAAGATAACCTCTTTCACTACTGATCTTGAAGTTTCTTTTCCATTTTCAACGAGGATACGATAAGTGATTTCTTTTTTTCCATTGGAACCCGATTGACTGATACGCGCATCGCCTTCAGGCAGTGAGTCGTTTCGTATGGTTTGACGGTCAAATGGAATGATCTGCTGCTCAACCTCAAATTTTTCTTCTATACGAATTAGTTTGACTGTGCTCCCATTGCTCAGAATCGTGAACAATGGCGGCTCGCTTCGATCAAGAGCCGACAAACTGATCCCAGCCTGGAAAAACGCCTGTTGGGCGCTGCTTCCTGCAGGCACCTGCAAGATAATTGTATGATCATCCACGACGAGTGAAACAGAAATTTCAGCCTGAGTCTTCTGAGGGGGCGAACATCCAGCGATAATCGTCCCCCCGAGAAGAAGTAAAATCAATAAACAAGCCAGGGGATTATGCTTTCCCCCTGAGCAGTAAACCGAATGGTATAATCGCCGGGCCCGTTCAGATTGGCGCATGAAATATATTAAGGTTTATGACCCTTTAAAGTCAGGTTGCCGTTCTCAATCGTTAGAGAATCGATAAACAAATCTGTTGATAATCTTTCGTTTACCAACGGTTCGACATTTGTCCGAACCGCATCCTGAATCTGAGACATTAATAACTGCGGTGCTGTAAATCCAGCTAGCTTTACACCTTCAAGCGTAACCGCTATTTTTCCATTTTGAGCGGTGAAAGACAATATGATTTGAATATCGATCTCGGCGCTTCCTTCTACATACTTTGCGAAGGTTTGCACCTTGCCATCGCGTAGATATATTTGAGGATTCTTAATCACAGTGATCCCTTGGTTATCTAACTCTTGGACCACTAATGAAGTTAATTGAGATTCAGTTATTACTAAATCGATATTCTGGTTTGCAGCAAGCTGATCATTGGCTGCTTTGAGATTGTCCTGTAATTGTTTCGCCTGTTCTGTCGATACGATAGGGGTTGGCCAAACATCACCCCCTGATTTCTGCGGAGATAAAAAGCCACAGGCTAAACTGGTCGTGGCAATTATAATAAAGCAAAATATTGTTATCCTTTTCACGTTACACCTCTTTCTAGAAGGAATTATAGCATGAGCTCAGAACCCGAAAACCTGATAAATCAGCAGTTTCAACAGACAATAGAACAGAAATTGCCCTCATTGGTCAACCAATTAGAAGTGTTACTTTTTGTTTCTGCAGTTCCTGTTTCAATTTCTCAATTAGCCGCTGCCCTGGAATTACCGGGTAAGGATATCGAAGAAGGATTACATTTTCTCGAAGCCCAATTAAAAGATCGAGGCATCCGTTTACAATGGCATCATGGCAGAGCTCAATTGACCACAGCTCCAGAATTTGCCCCTGCGGTTGAACGGTTTTTAGGCCTTGAAGCATCTTCTCGATTGAGCCGGGCTGCCTTAGAAGCGCTGGCGATTGTAGCTTACCAACAACCGATAACCCGGCCTGAAATTGACGCTATCCGAGGGGTAAATTCAGATGGGGTGTTGAAAAGTCTGCTAAGCAAGGGGTTGATTGAGGAGGCCGGTCGTGCCGAGCGACCTGGAAGACCAATACTTTTTAATACCACCACGGATTTTCTAGGTCATTTTGGGCTGTCAAGCATCCAAGAATTGCCAGTAATTGAAGAATTAAGACCCATCTATGATTCACAAATCCAACACCCAGGTTCGTTACTCAAGTCATAAACGCAACCAACTGATAGTTGTAATAAAATAAAGGCACAAAAAAGGAGAAGAGACCATGTCTGTACATCCACTTGCTGGCCAGCCCGCCCCTGTTGATTTCTTAACGAATATTCCTCGCTTGGTTTCTGAATATTATGTTAATAGCCCAGATACTACTGACCCAACCCAATTAGTTTCATTTGGAACATCTGGGCATCGCGGCACATCCGCCAAAGGATCCTTTAACGAACAACACATTCTGGCCATTTCCCAGGCGATTTGCGAATACCGGTCCCTGAAAGGTTATACAGGGCCGTTATTTATTGGTATGGACACGCACGCTCTATCTGAGCCGGCTTTTACCACTGCGGTGCAAGTATTTGCCGCAAACAGCATCGAGATCATGATTCCAGATGATCTTGGGTTCACACCCACTCCGGTTGTTTCTTATGCGATTCTGGCATATAACCACAACAGAAAAGTTGGCCTTGCAGATGGGGTAATCATCACGCCTTCCCATAATCCTCCGGACGATGGTGGTTTCAAATATAATCCTCCTTCCGGTGGACCTGCCGATACAACGACCACGAAGGCAATTCAAGACCGAGCAAATGATTTACTTAGGCAAGGGCTCAAAGGAGTGAAACGCCTCTCTTTCGAGAAAGCGTTATCTGCTCCCACCACCCACCGTTATGATTTTGTTTCTCCTTATGTTTCGGGGTTGAATTCTATTATCCAGATCGATTCGATCTTCAATTCTCGCTTGAAAATTGGCGTTCATCCCTTAGGTGGTGCTTGTGTCACGTATTGGGAGCGGATTGCCGAATATTACAAACTGAATCTAACCGTTGTGAATTCTCGTACTGATCCTACATTTTCATTCATGACATTGGATCACGACGGAAAAATCCGCATGGATTGTTCATCTCCCTATGCGATGGCAAGCCTGATCCAATTAAAAGACCAATTCGACATCGCTTTTGCGAATGATCCTGATAGCGACAGGCATGGTATCGTCACCCCAAGCGCAGGCCTTATGAATCCCAATCACTACCTGACGGTAGCCATTGGTTATTTATTTCAAAATAGACCGGGTTGGAAAAATAGCTCAGCCGTGGGTAAAACGGTGGTTTCGAGTTCGATGATCGACAGAGTCACCCGAAGCATTAACCGCGACTTGAGAGAAGTTCCAGTAGGCTTCAAATGGTTTGTAGATGGATTATTGGATGGCTCTCTGGGCTTCGGTGGCGAGGAAAGCGCAGGCGCTTCCTTCTTACGCAAGGATGGATCCGTATGGACAACTGACAAAGACGGGCTCATTCTTAATCTCCTGGCTGCTGAAATCACTTCCAAGACTGGTCACGATCCTGCAGAACAGTATAAGTCTTACGAAGCAAAGTTTGGAAAATCATCTTATGCACGCATGGATTCGCCTGCTTCACCCGAACAGAAGACGGTCCTGAATGCTCTGGCTCCAGACCTAGTAGAAGCCAACCATTTAGCAGGAGAGCCAATTTTGTCCAAGTTCACCCGAGCACCGAGCAACAACGCTCCTATCGGCGGTTTGAAGGTTGTAACACAGAATGGTTGGTTTGCTGCCAGGCCGTCTGGGACAGAAAATATATACAAAATCTATGCAGAAAGTTTCAAAGGGGAAGATCATTTGCAGCTAATTCAAATAGAAGCTCAGGCAATCGTTTTTGCCGCATTAAAGAAGGCTGGCGTTTGATTTTTTAAACAAATACACGCCGCGTTCCTCAAGTTATTTTGTAAACTGCCGATAACAACTCCAGAGGTTATATGCTTTCTGGTGTTTCTATGGGCTACTCAATTTCTGGAAATAGTGAACGAGCTGGTGCTTTCACAGATTTTCTAAAGCGCCAGGTGATCGATGTACGCCTGCCGCAAAACCCAGCGGAGTCCCCCGCCGAAAAACAACCTGGCAGCCAGGTACCATTACCTGGTCAGGAGACTCAAGACAGAATTGTATTTTCTCCTGAGCTTCAAGCTGCCTTGGATAAGGCCTTCGAAATTTTCAAAAGTCAGGCGGATTCCGATAAAAAGGATACCTCTCAAACAGTCTTATCCAGTGGTGAATACCAAGAAGTAAACCCAGATAAAGAAGCGAGACTGCAGCAGATTTCGAATGAACTCAAAGCGATAGACCAGCGTGTACATGCCCATGAAATGGCTCACCTTGCTGCTGCTGGAGGATTGGCGCGTGGCGGGGCAAGTTATTCTTTTCGAACTGGTCCAGATGGAAAACGCTACGCTGTCGCTGGCGAAGTAAACATTGATACCAGGCCAATAAAAGATAATCCCACAGCTACCCTGGCAAAAGCTCGCCAAATTCAACGAGCGGCCCTCGCCCCAGCAGATCCCTCTGCACAGGATAGAGCTGTTGCCGAACTGGCGTCAGCCATGGCAGCCCAGGCGCAACAAGAAATAAATCATCAATCCGAGTCAATCGATATTCCAAGCCGGGATTCTCATAAACGCTCATTAAGCACCTCAGAGATTGGAAACAGCAGTATAACCAGTCTCGGCCGGTCTTCGAATGCCCTTCTCTCCCAATATGATCAACGGATCGGCGAGACTCGATTCGAAGTAAGTGCATAAACACTAAATTTTATTCCTGATCTTCCGATAACAGTAAAAGGATGGATTTATTTATCTGACAAGGAGGTCGGAATGATCGATGATTTATCCAATTTGGTTTTAGCCCGGCGCGTGATGCTTTCAATGGATCGAATTCGCTTACACAAAGAAGGGAAAGAAGTCGGGTCTCAAACTGCTGAGGAAGCATTTGAAGAGGATCAATTACTTCTTTCTGGAAGCATTCCAGACACACAGCCAGTTCCTGATTATTCCCCTGCTGGTGATGAAAATTCTGTGCAGATCAATTTAAGCCAGTTAACTAAAACACTGAAAGAGATTGAATCTGCTTCACCTCCAACGGCTTCCTCAAAACAAAATCAAATAACTGCCGCTTTCCTGCGCACAGATATATCAATAAGGTATCAATCTTTTTCCAAGGTTGATGGAATTGTGCTTCACAATAAGAACCTGGCAGAGACAGATCGGTACTTACTGAGTTTTTCCGATGGCGCCACCTTCAAAATCACCGATAAATGGAGTGGAAAATCCACAACTATCTGGGGTGACCCTCATATTGATACATCTGACCAGGAAGGAAATTCGAATGGGGAATTCAGCGATTTAACAACTAGCAATACGCACACCACTTTGATGTTAGAGGATGGTACTCGGGTAACATTTACAGCTCTTGATAATGGGGTAATCAATCGGGTTGATGTTTTTAAGGAGCACCAGCATTTGGGAGGAATTGGCAGTGCATCCCCTGAATGGAAGGATTCCAACGGGTTATTTAATAGCCGGATAGATACCCAGGCTGAAATTCTGCGATCCAGCATACCAACAGGTGATACAGTGTTTGCTGGAGGAGACGGTGCAGATTGGTTTGACGCCTCTGGAAGGCTGGTGTGGGGGAAAATTACCGGTCCGCATATTGCCAACCGCCCAACTGGCGTTGTCGAATTTGATATTACATATCATGGTGAAATACTGGTAAGAGCCAATGAGGCCAAAAACGACTCAGGGCGATAGACATACCACCAGTGTTCCTCATTGTTGATCAACATGCAAATGATATACTCAATGAGTGGAAAATCATCTTCTTATCGTGTCAAGGTCCGCAGAAAAATATGCACAGCTTATTCGTCAGGCGCGGCTGCCTTCATTGAATATACTTCCCTTCGAATCTTCGGTCATGACAGGAGAAGATTTTAAGTCAGCCAATATTATCTTGGGTGAGCCGAATCTGATACGAGATATCCTACCCGAGTTGCCATCCTTAAAATGGGTGCAGTCAACCTGGGCAGGTGTGGAGACGCTCTTAGGTCCAGGCTTGCGGCAGGATTATCATTTGACCAACGTCCGCGGAGTTTTCGGTCGGCTTATGACCGAGTATGTGATCGGATATTTATTGTTTATTGAACGGCTGATGTTACAAAAAATACAGGCGCAGCAAATTTCTCGATGGGATAACACTCCACCTGGCACACTTTATGGAAAGACGCTGGGTTTGCTTGGCGTTGGTTCAATCGGATCTGAAATCGCTAAAACAGCACATCATTTCGGTATGAATGTTCTTGGTTTCACCCTGGGATCAGAGTCAAGCCAATATGTAGATCGATATTTTCACCCTCCTTACGAAAATGAATTTGCAAGCCTGGTGGATTATTTGGTTGTGGTTTTGCCAATCACCAAGAAGACATATCACCTTGTAGATAAAGATTTTCTTGGCTCACTCCCGGGTGGCGCAATTTTGATAAACGTTGGCCGGGGTTCACTCATTGATGATCAAGCTCTCATTACATCTGCTAAATCAGGTCATTTGAAAGCTTGCATTTTGGATGTTTTTCAAGAAGAACCCCTCTCAGAAGGTCACCCTTTTTGGAAAATACCCAATTTATTCATTACCTACCATACTGCAGCATTAAGTTATCCTGAAGATATTGCGCCTGTGTTTATCAAAAATTATTTACTCTTTTTCAATGATCAACCTCTACTCAACAATGTAAATTTTTTAAAAGGATATTAATCATCTTTTATATAAAAAATTTTGCTTTTGTGCGCCGTAGATGCCTGGCTATGTTATAATCATTAAGAAATGTCAGCATATCAGTACGATGATCCTTATATCCCTGTAAAGTCAGATCCACAAACGGAATTGCGCTCCCAAAGGCGCGCCTTAATCGGTTTAGTCGCCGTTGTTATTCTTATCATCTTTTTGACGATCGCTTTTCTCGTTTTTCTAATCAACCCCTCTTTTAGCTCAGCAGAGACGGTTGCCAGGATCCGAGATGTTTTTATTATTATCATGGCCTTTGAGTCAGTGATGATCGGCGGTGTGTTGGTAATTTTAATTATTCAAATCGCTCGTTTGACAAACTTGTTACAGAACGAGATAAAACCGATCCTCGATTCAACCAATCAAACTGTCAGCACTTTGAGGGGTACCACTCAATTTCTCTCAGACAATCTCAGCGAACCTGTAATAAAGTTGAATGAGTACATCGCCGCTCTACAAAAATTGGTTGAATTAGTAGGGATTGGTAAACGCAAACCATAAATATTACGCTTTTCTGAAAGGAGACGATAGAATGGCACAAAATGATAATGATTTCACTGCATTTCTCGCAGGATTTCTGGTGGGTGGCTTGGTTGGCGCCGCAGTTTCGCTTATCCTCGCACCCCAATCTGGTGAGGAAACAAGGAAGTACATCGCTGATAAAAGTATTGAGTTAAAAACTACAGCTCAAGAAACCGCTGAAGAAACTCGCCTGCACGCTGAAGAAGCAGCCAAGGCCGCGCGGGCTCGCGCCGAAGAAGCTGCCAAGATGGCTCGTGAGCGCGCTTCCGAATTGGCCACAAAAGGTCAGGAAGCCTATGACCACACCCGGGAAAAAGTCACAAAGACAGTTCAGGAGGGCATCTCCACCGCTCGGAAAACTGTTTCCAGGCAAAGCTCAAATCCTGATTCATCTCCAAACCCTTCACCCGAAGAATAAACCCAAACCCATTATTTTCTTGGAACAAGGATTTTTGGTACATTCCACCAAAGATCCTTGTTTCTTTATTAACCCATAGACAAAGCATATTAGGTGACAAAAGTCACTTGTCCTCCACCCCTATTCCAATGTACACTAAGAGATAATTAAATCTCAAGTCGGTGACTTGCTAATAAATTCAAAACAGTATCAATAATTTTCCAGAATTTTTTCAGCCGGCTGAACTAAGCAACTTTTGGAGGCCTTATGAGTGGAATTCGAATCATTGCATACATCGCAGCAGCCATCCTGATCTTATTTGGTGTATTGTTCATTTGGGGCGCATTCGATCCAGTGAATGGTTCACTGGGCTGGATTCCGATTGGTTTAATCAGTGTTGGCGTTGGCTTTGGCATAATATGGTTTGCCAGCCGCTCCCAAAATGCAGGCCAGAACGGCCAAAATGTGACCCTGAAAGTTGACCTGCCTGCCAATGTACAGATGGATTCTTTGAAGTGCAAGTCATGCGGGGGGGCTCTCAAAATGGACGATATCAAAATGATTAACAATGCTCCCGTCGTCTCTTGCCCATACTGCAATTCCACGTATCAGTTGACTGAGGAACCAAAATGGTAAATAAATTACGAGGTGGTTGTATGAAAAAAAGGTTCATTTTTATTGCTCTTCTTCTGGCGGTTCTCAGCCTATCGTTATCTTCGAGTCAGGCACTGGCTCAAGATTATTATTTCCATTTAACTCAAAAAATAGTCCACGTCTATTGGAACGCTGACGGCTCAATGGCGTTGGATTTCACATTAAATTTTTCGAATTACCCAAGTGGTCATTCAATTGAATACGTAGATGTCGGAATGCCGAATGACAGCTATGATATTTCAACTGTAACCGCTGAAGTGAATGGAAAAAGTGTTTATGAATTTTCCACAAGTGGCTACCAGGGTTCAGGGTCAGGTTTCGCCGTTGGCCTCGGAACAAATTCAATCCTCCCTGGCAAATCTGGAGTGGTCCACATTTACGTTGGAAGGATATCGAACGTACTATATAATGACAGCCAAGATAATAACTATGCCAGTGCGGATTACATTCCCTTTTGGTTTGATTCAGCATATGTAAACGGCTCAGTTGATACTACCGTCATATTTCATTTACCTCCTGGGATAAAGCCTGAGGAACCGCGGTGGCATAGTGCTCCGTCTGGTTTTTCTTCTGAACCTTCAACTGGGATTGATGAAAATGGGCGAATAACCTATACCTGGCATAACACCTCCGCTACTGCCTCGGATGAATATTTATTTGGCGCTTCGTTCCCAAAGGTTTACGTACCTGCGGACACAATCCAGCGCGAAAATCCATTCGCATGGTTGAATAAAATTAACTTGAGTGGGTTGTTACCTTTGGCCTGTATTGGATCCGTTATATTCTTTATCTACCTTGGTGTTCAAAGTGACAATCGCCGCCGGAAGGAATACCTGCCTCCTTCGATCAAAATTGAAGGCCATGGAATAAAACGCGGTTTGACTGCGATTGAAGCTGCAATTTTATTGGAAGAACCTTTCGATAAAATCATGACCATGATGCTATTTTCAGTAATTAAGAAAGGTGCGGCAAAAGTCACACGCCGAGATCCGCTAACCGTGGAAGCAATCAACCCACAACCAGAAGGATTGCGTCCATATGAAATAGACTTCTTACAAGCCATCATTCAACCGAATCAGTCAGACGTAGAAAAAAGTCTTCGAAAAATGATGGTGGCTTTGATCAATTCTACAGCGGCAAACATGAAAGGCTTCAGCCGCAACGAAACGATCAACTACTATAAAGGTATCACCGCTCAAGCATGGCAGCAGGTAGAACAAGCTGGAACCCCAGAATTTAAGAGTCAAAAATTCGATGAGGTGATGGAATGGACAATGCTCGATCGCAATTACGATGATAAAACAAAACAGGTGTTCCATGATGTTCCTGTCTTTCTTCCCCGTTGGTGGGGATGGTATGACCCTGGATATGGAACTCACACAACCCTTTCACCTTCAATCCCGACAAGCAGCTCCTCCCAGGGGTCAATTGGTATGCCCAATGTACCAGGATCGCAATTTGCGTCATCTGTCGTAAATCAAGTTCAAGCTTTTTCTGGTAAAGTTGTCAGCAATATTAGCAGTTTCACAAATTCAGTGACTAATGTGACCAATCCCCCACCAGTCAGCACTTCATCTTCATCATCATACAGAGGAGGCGGCGGGGGGCACAGTTGCGCCTGCGCTTGTGCCTGTGCAGGCTGCGCTTGTGCTTGCGCTGGTGGAGGCCGTTAATCGTGAGCGTTGTCTCGCATTCTATCTCTAAACGGGTATACAAACTCCTGGCGAGAGTCTTCCCGGGGAATCATCCTGGCGCCGAGCCTGGTTTATATCATTTTGTGTATCAACACGATCAAAATTCAAGCCGCATTCATCTGAGGATTGACGAGGATGGCTCAGGTATTCTAATCGTAAATGCCAATCGAATTCTGCATTTAAATCCGACGGCAGCGTTCCTAAGCTTTTACATACTAAAGGAAGAAACGGCCAAGATAACCGTGGAGTCTTACTGTGGAGCTTTTCAAGTAACAAAAAGCTACGGTGAGCGGGATTATCAGTTAATTTCCTCTCAGATTCATCAATTGATTCAACCTGATGGGGTTTGTCCAATTCACGAGCTTGATTTAGAGACAATACCACCTTTTTCCCGCCAGCCATCTGCGCCTTACAGAATGGATTTGGCCCTTTCATATCGCTGCAACAACGACTGTTCCCATTGCTATAATGCGCGATCACGCAATTTTCCAGAGCTCTCGACGAAAGAATGGTTTACCATTTTGGACCGCCTATGGGAGATTGGCATTCCCCATATCGTGTTCACCGGAGGAGAGCCTACTTTACGAGAGGATTTGCCTGAGCTGATTGCTCATGCAGAACAAAATGGTCAGATCACAGGCATCAACACAAATGGACGCCGCTTGAATGACATGGCTTACGTCCAAAAGTTGGTTAATGCGGGTTTGGATCACGTTCAAATCACCTTCGAGTCCCATATCCCTTCCATACATGATCACATGGTCCAATGTCATGGCGCGTGGCAGCAAACATTGAAAGGCGTATCGAATAGTCTCGAAAGCCGCTTGTTTGTGATGACCAATACAACACTCCTTCAAGAGAACAGTGCGTATTTGAGCGAAACGCTGGATTTCTTAGGGAATTTGGGTGTTCCCACCATTGGCTTGAATGCACTCATTTATTCTGGACATGGGAAAACGGTTGGGACTGGATTAGCAGAGACAGCGCTTGCGCCATTACTTAAAGCCGCCCGCGAGAAAATAGAATCTTACCATCAACGCTTGATCTGGTATACGCCGACAGAGTACTGTAATTTTGACCCGATGGAGCTTGAACTTGGGATAAAAGGCTGTTCTGCTGCGCGCTATAATATGTGCATCGAACCGAACGGAGACGTTTTGCCTTGCCAATCATATTATCAAAGCCTGGGAAATTTATTGCGAGATCCATGGCCTTCTATTTGGAATCATGATCTCAGTTTAAAACTGCGTAACCATCAGTTAATCAAGGCTAAATGTAATGGATGTGCTTTGCTAAGTGAATGCGGCGGAGGTTGTCCATTGACATTTCAAAATGACATGGAGTTCAATTGAGTATGAACATTCTGGTTACCGGAGGTGCAGGTTATATAGGCAGCCATACCTGTGTCGAATTACTTCAAGCCGGTCACGAAGTAACAGTTTTCGATAACCTTTCCAACAGCAAAGAAGAATCGCTGCGCAGGGTTCAAGAAATCTCAGGGCGAAGCCTGTTTTTCTCAAGAGGAGATTTACTTAAGCCGGCAGACATCGAAGCTGTGTTTCAAAGCCAACATTTTGACGCTGTAATTCATTTTGCTGCTTTGAAAGCAGTCGGCGAATCAGTGCGCCAGCCCTTAAGATATTATCAAAACAATATTACAGGCACCATCAATCTTTGCCAGGTAATGGCTAAATTCAGTTGTAAGAACATTGTCTTTAGCTCATCAGCTACAGTCTATGGTTCCCCGACCATAATGCCGATCACAGAGGAATTTCCCCTCCAGGCGCTTAATCCATATGGAAACACAAAAATCATTATGGAGCAAATCTTTCGAGATTTGGTGATCAGCGACCCGACCTGGAATACGATCTTTTTACGGTATTTCAATCCAATCGGCGCTCATCCATCTGGATTGATAGGCGAAGATCCAAATGGGATCCCGAACAATCTTGTACCTTACATTGCACAGGTTGCGGTGGGAAAACTGCCTTTCTTGAACGTTTACGGCGCAGATTACGAAACCCCAGATGGAACAGGAATTCGCGATTATATACATATTATGGATCTTGCAAAGGGTCATTTGAAAGCGCTTGAAAAATTATCCAACAACCCCGGGGCGGTCGCTTATAACCTCGGTACCGGGCGTGGATATAGTGTATTTGAGGTGCTTCGAGCCTTTGAAAAAGCCGCCGAAAGACCGATCCCTTATCACATTTCTCCCCGTCGTCCAGGTGATTCAGCCATTTGTTATGCAAATCCAACACTTGCAAACACCGAGCTAAAGTGGAAAGCCGAGCGTACTATTGACGATATGTGTGTAGACACTTGGAATTGGCAATCACATAATCCAAACGGGTATGATTAGAAGGAGTATTGTATGACTAGTATCCGCGAAGCGGTCCGCCAATTTTTTACATCGGCTCAAGCGTTACCCGCGGGGACCTATCATTTCGAGGCTCCCCAGGATGATCCTCGAAATTACAAACTCCATTTACGATTGGAGCCAAATGGAAACGGCATTTTGATAGTCAACGCTCATACAGTGTTGCATTTGAACCAAACTGCCGCAGAATTTGCTTACCATATAATCCAATCTACGCCCCGGGACAAAGTTGCCAGGCTGATTGCCAATCGATATAAGGTCAACCGCTCGCAGGCCGAAAATGATTTTTTAGATTTTTCCGCGAAACTTGATCGTCTCGTGACACAACCCGATCTTGACCCAGAATTATCCTTCAATTTTGGGCGTATAAACCCGTATAGTGAAAAATTGTCTGCACCTCTTCGCCTGGACTGTGCATTGACCTACCGGTTATCAGGAGGCTCAGATCCTTCCTTTGCCCCACTTGACAGAGTGAAACAAGAGTTGAAGATGGAGCAGTGGAAAATGATTCTCGAAAACGCCTGGAAAATTGGCATTCCCCATGTAATATTTACCGGTGGTGAACCTACACTACGCGACGATTTGATCGATTTGATCATGCAAGCTGAGCTGATCGGTCAGGTTACCGGGCTGTTGACAGATGGATTGCGTTTCAACGACGAGCAGTATCGGAAAGCCATTCTAAAAACCGGTTTGGATCATATATTATTTATGCTACAGCCTGAAAATGATCTATCTTGGCAAGCTCTAGGTGCTCTTATGAAAGAAGATATATTTGTCGTTGCACATATCACCATCACAGAGGCTGACCAAGAGAAAATTCCATCCTGGTTAGATCGAATTTCATCGCTGCATGTAACTGCAATTTCCCTCAGTGCTTCAACAAAATCTCATGAAGATGCTCTGCAGAAGTTCTGGAAGCAAGCAACGGACAGAAATTTGAAACTGGTATGGGATATTCCTGTACCCTATGGAGTTAATAACCCTGTTACCCTGGAAACTCAACCAGACAATCCTCCCAGCGGAGCTGGCCATGCCTGGTTCTACATAGAACCAGATGGTGATATTTTAGCTGCACAAGGCATGCCAAAAGTACTTGGCAATATGTTAGACCCAAATTGGGAAAGCATCCTTAAAAAATAACCAAAACTGGCTAATAGAATACAAGAATGGATATCGCCGCCTGGCACCTGCGTTATCTTCAACAGGCAAATTGGACTCGCTCCTTGCGCGATTATCTATTAGGGCATATTGTTGATTTTCAGCCAGATTCGATTCTTGAGGTGGGCTGCGGGACTGGCGCGATCCAAATCGATATGCTCAATCGCGGCATTCGTTTTAGTGTGGGATTCGATGTTTCTCTCTCTTCTCTTGTCTATGCGCAAAACACTGCAACTTCGAGTTTTTATGCTCAAGGAGACGCTCATCGCTTACCATTTCCAAACAACTTTTTCGATGTTGTGTTTTGCCACTACCTATTCTTATGGGTCAAACAACCGGAACTGGTCCTGGCAGAAATGTACCGCACAACTCGACCTGGCGGTTTTGTCATCGCATTCGCTGAACCAGATTATGGTGGAAAAGTTGATTTTCCTCTTGAATTGGGAATAATTAACACCTGGCAAATGGAATCTTTACGTCGGCAGGGCGCTGATCCTTTGATAGGCAGAAAATTGAAATCATTGTTTCAGTCTGTGGGATTGAATGTCAATGGGGGAATTTTAGGCAGCGAGTGGCTAGAAATTCATGGAATGGATAATGTTTCGAATTCCGATTTAGAAAACGAATGGCGTGTTATCCGTTCAGATGTCCAGGTTCTAGATCAGATTCCATCTCAATCGGAACTAGAAAAAATATATAAACTGGACTTAGCTGCTTACACTTCAAAGCAAAGATTATCATTTGTGCCAACATTTTATGCCTGGAGCAAAAAGAATTAATCGTTTTTTGGGAAACCGATCTCGATTTTCCCTGAAACTTCGCGTACTGGATATGCCGGAATATCCTCTACTGCCGGCAGCATGCAAACCTTCCCACTGCGAATGTCGAAACGAGCGCCATGGCGTGGGCAAATGATCTCAAATCCATCCAGTTCGCCTTCGCCGACAGGACCATAGTCGTGGGAACACAGATCAGCAATAGCAAATAATTGACCAGCTAAGCGCAAAATTACGATGGGTTGGTTGTCAATTTCAAAATATAGACGTTCACCATCTGGGATATCCTGGCTATCGGCAATTTCCAGAAATTCCAATTCCGATTCAGCCAATTGATGATAGTTCATTCCAGTCATGTCAATCAATCAGTTCTTCATCTATGTAGCCTAATCCAAACACCCCTGCTTTTAATACCTTTAGCGACAATAATGCGCATTTTAGGCGGACAGGACCCAATTCTATTCCAAGTAAGTCCAGGATATAACTTTTTCCCAGGTTGCGAATTTCTTCAATTGTTTTTCCGATAATGCTTTCCACAAGCAAATCGGCGGAAGCTTGAGAAATCGCACATCCATGTCCATCAAAGCGTGCCTGGCTAATTTTGCCATCCTGCCCAACCTGAAGTTCCACCCGAATATGGTCGCCGCACAAGGGATTATCATCTTCAAAGGCAATGTCAAAAGGATCCAAATGACCGCGGTATTGCGGATTCTTATAGCGATCAATGATCAGTTCTCGATATAAATCATCCATCAAGTTATCCCAATATCTTTTTAACCTTATAAAGAGCGAGGATAAGTTTATCGATCTCCTCTGGTGTATTATACAGGTAAAAACTGGCACGCGCCGTTGCAGGCAGTTTTAATTTATCATGCAATGGCATGGCGCAATGATGCCCTGCTCGAATTGCTATCCCATCTTGATCGATAATTTGTGAAATATCATGCGGATGGATGTTGTCCAATGAAAACGCGGCAACGCCTCCCTTTTTTTCAGCGGAAGGGCCGTGCACAATCACTCCGGGGACCTCTTCCAATCGCTCTAAAGCGTATGAAATTAATTCCCTTTCGTGTTCGGCGATAGACTCCATCCCAATCGAAGTTAAGTAATCCACAGCAGTCCCGAGGCCAACCGCTTCTGCGATCGCCGGGGTTCCGGCTTCAAATTTATAGGGAATTTCATTCGGCACAAAGGAGCGTAAGTAGACTCGTTTAATCATATCCCCACCACCCATGAAAGGTGGCATTTGTTCTAATAGATCTTTTTTTCCATACAATACGCCTATTCCGGTTGGTCCACACATCTTGTGAGATGAAAAGGCTAAGAAATCCACATCGAGATCTTTTACATCAACCGGAAAGTGAGGAACTGATTGAGCAGCATCAACAAGCGTTAGTGCGCCAACTGCATGCGCCATTCGAATAATTTCTCTTGCTGGTGTAATCGTCCCAAGCACATTCGACATGTGCGTAAAACAGACCAACCTCGGTTGTAAAGTGAGCAAATGCTCGTAATTGTCTAAATCCAATAACCCCTCTGGGGTAACTTCAATAAATTCCAATCGAATTCCCGCTTGTTCTGCTAACATTTGCCAGGGTATCAGGTTGGCATGATGTTCCATCTCTGTCAAGATCACAATATCGCCAGGCTGTAAATTTTGCCGTCCCCAGGTTTGCGCCACCAAATTAATTGATTCAGTTGCATTCCGAGTGAAGATGATTTGCCGGTGCATATCTGCACCTATGAAGCGCGCGACCTTATGCCGTGCATTTTCATACGCAAATGTTGCCTCTTCGGCCAGTGTGTGAATGCCGCGGTGAATATTTGCATTCGATTTACGATAAAAATCGTTCATGGATTCAATCACGACATTTGGTTTTTGGCTGCTGGCGGCAGAATCTAGATAAATTAAAGGCACACCAGGTCGTGTTTCCCGAGTTAAAATCGGAAAGTCAGCCCGGACTTTTGCTATGTTAAATCCATTTTGGGCGTTGATAATTGCCTCCAACAGAGAAAAAAGGGCAGGAGTAACCCCGCCCTTCATCTGGAATAATTATTTTGAAGGCCTTGGCCGGCCTTTTGATTTTCTTTGTGAAAGCCTGATCGTTTTCGCAGTTTTAGGACACCACAAAACATGATCTGGAACCATCCAGCCATCGGTAAGATAAACGTTCTCTTGAAACTGGACAGCGATCATTTTTGGATCCACTTGGACGACAACGCCTTCTAACCAATCTCGAATTCGCTCCGAGCCTCGCTCATGGTCACAGAAGACCTCCACCCGATCACCTACCTGGTAAACCTCATCTAGATTTGGCGCTGATTTGAAATGCAGCTCACTCAAAGCGAACCTCCCCGGTTTTTCGTTTACTCTATCACGGTTTTGGTTTTTGGGATAGGCAATTAACGCATTTTTTCCTGAATTGCCTTTTGCAGTCTCTGGCGTACCCCTTCATAAGGAATGCGCTGCATAATTGGGTCAAAGAAACCTTCGACTATAATTTTTTCTGCTTCACTATAAGATAATCCGCGACTTTGGAGGTAAAAAACCTGGTCAACATCAATTTTTCCTACAGTCGCGCCATGCGTGCAGCGTACGTCATCGGCCAATATTTCCAATCCTGGGATGGAATCTGCCCGGGCATCCGGATTTAACACCAAGTTTCGGTTCGCTTGATAACCATCGGTTTTTTGTGCGCCTGGGGCCACATAAATCATTCCTTGCCAAACAGAACGGCTCTTATCCTTAAGCGCGCCTTTAAACAATAAATCGCTCGTCGTGTGAGGCGCCAGGTGATTTTGCTGAGTGTCATGATCGAGATGTTGCACTCCATCTGTGAAATAGAATCCTGACATTCGCCCAACAGCGCCTTCGCCTAACAAATCTACATCAGTAAAATTTTTTGTCAGGTGGCTGCCGATTGCGCCAAAAATCCAGTCCAATACGCCATCACGATCAACTCTGGCTCGCTCGTGTGAGAAATTCCACACATGCTCCCCCCAAGATTGCAGCTCTACAAAATTGAGATGCGCACCAGCGCCTACATGAATTTCCACGATGCCAGCATGCAATGACTGTCCTTCTGCTTCTGTGCGAGAAGCCGATTCATGCACATAAGTGACTGAAGATCCTTCTTCAAGCAGAATGAGGATGTGCGAGAAAATGGCTTCATGTGTTCCAGCCCCCCAAAGCACGCTGTGCAAGGGTTCATTCACCCGAACGTTTTTGGGGATGAATACCAAAATACCATTTTGGGAAAGCGCTGCTGCTGCGGCCGCAAATTTACTTTCAGATGACCGAACCACCTGGCCTAAAATCCGCTCGAGCAGATCAGGATTCTCCCTTTCTGCAGTTAATAAATCGACAAAAACAACGCCCTGCTGCTTCAGTGATTCCGAGAGGAAAATTGATGAATTAGTTGGTGTTAGAACGATCTGTCCGCCATGTTCATTGCTCGCCAATGGTGCTAACAATTCTTCTGGAGGCGCTAAACGCGCATCGCTTTTCTCCACAAAATTGAAGGAATCAACCTCCAAATTTCTCAAATCAGTTCGCCGCCAGGCTTCATCTTGCGTGGTTGGCATTGGCAGCGTTTCATAATTCTCCCAGGCTTTTTCTTGATACGTGTGGACGAATTCAGGTCCTTGCCAATTGACTGAAAGTGCCCGAGCCATATCGCGGGTAAATAAAAAATCCTTTACTTGCGATGTGACTTCACCGCGCGAACTTCGCTTGATAACAACGCGTTCTTTCATAAACAAACCTACCCGATTGAACCTTCCATCTGAAGTTGGATCAGACGGTTCATTTCAATTGCGTATTCCATTGGCAGTTCTTTTACCAAAGGTTCGATAAATCCTGAAACCACCATCGTTGTAGCTTCTTCCTCGCTTAGACCTCGGCTCATCAAATAGAAAAGCTGTTCCTCGCCAACTTTCGATACCGTAGCCTCATGTCCAATCGTAACATCCTGTTCGTCAATTTCAATATAAGGGTATGTGTCTGAACGTGAACTTGGATCCAATAGTAAAGCATCGCAGACAACATTTGATTTTACATCGGTAGCGCCATTGTGCACTTTCAATAAGCCACGATAAGATGCTCTGCCTCCGTTTTTGCTGATCGATTTTGAGGTAATTTTCGAACTGGTATGTGGGGCAAAATGGACAACTTTTCCGCCTGTATCCTGATGTTGTCCGCGACCTGCAAAAGCCATGGATAGAATTTCACCACGAGCTCCAGGCTCCATTAAGTAGCAAGATGGGTATTTCATGGTCAATTTTGACCCGAGATTCGCATCGACCCATTCCATTAACCCATTGGCATACACTTTTGCTCTTTGAGTGACAAGGTTATATACATTTGTTGACCAATTCTGAATTGTTGTATAACGGACCCGAGCACCTTTCTTTACCACAATTTCGATTACACCTGAATGGAAGGAGTCAGTCGTGTATTGGGGTGCTGTACAGCCTTCAACATAGTGTATTTGGGCGCCTTCGTCAGCAATGATCAATGTCCTTTCGAACTGCCCGATATTGGCTACATTCAAACGAAAATAGGCTTGCAGGGGTAAATCGATCTTCACGCCTTTCGGCACATAGATAAAGGATCCACCAGACCATACAGCGCTGTTTAAAGCCGAGAATTTGTTGTCCTCAATTGGAATCACAGTCCCAAAATATTCACGAAACAATTCCGGATGCAGGCGTAATCCGTCTTCGATTGATACGAATATCACTCCTTGTTTTTCCAAATGCTCGTGAACCTTGTGATAAACCATTTCTGATTCATATTGAGCGCCCACTCCAGCCAAAAATTTACGCTCAGCCTCTGGAATTCCCAACCGGTCAAAGGTTTTCTTGATCGCTTCAGGCACATTTTCCCAAGATTTGGCCTCATTATCCGTCGGCTTTACATAGAAAAAAATCTCATCCAGGTTCAGGTTGCCCAATTCTCCTCCCCAGGTCGGCATTGGTCGTTTGACAAAATGATCGAGAGCTTTCAGACGGAAATCAAGCATCCATGCAGGTTCGCCTTTCATCGCTGAGATCTTCTCTACAATCGATCGGCTTAATCCCCTTTCAGATTTAAAAACTGAAGTATCAGGGTCATTAAATCCATATTTGTATTCCCCAATACCATCAAGAGCTTTCACATCAGATTCGGTAGCCATATATTCTCCTATTCCAATAAAATTTTCAGACAGCTACTTCTTCGTATTTTTCCCGAACCCAATCATAACCATGTTCCTCTAAATGCAGAGCCAGTTCAGAGCCGCCTGATTCAACGATTTTTCCCCCGAGCATGACATGGACAAAGTCGGGCTTGATATAGTTTAAGATCCGTTGGTAATGCGTTATGACAACCACGCCCAGTTCAGGCCCTCTCAATGAATTTACTCCTTCAGAAACAATGCGCAATGCATCGATATCTAAACCGGAGTCGGTTTCATCCAAGACGGCAATTTCCGGTTTAAGCGCAGCCATTTGCAGAATTTCGGCGCGTTTCTTCTCACCGCCTGAAAATCCATCATTCAGGTACCGACCTGCGAATGTATGATCCATTTTCAAATGGTCCATATGTTCTTTTAAGGTTTTACGAAACTCAGGCACGCTGATTCCTTTGTCATCTGGATTTGCATTTCTGCGCCGCGCATTGATCGCTGCCCGCAAGAAATTTGCCACAGACACCCCTGGAATAGCAACTGGATATTGAAAAGCCAGGAACAATCCCAGTTGAGATCGAATATTCGGATCTAATTCCAAAATATTTTGATCTTTGAACCAGGCCTCACCCTCTGTCACTGTATAGTTGGGGTGTCCCATCAAAGTGTATGCTAAAGTCGATTTCCCGGTTCCGTTTGGCCCCATGATTGCATGCACTTCCCCCTGTTTAACGGTAAGGTTCAAACCTTTCAATATTTCACGCTCGCCGATGCTAACGTGTAAGTTCTTGACAACTAATTCAGACATTGAAAACTCCTTCTAATTGTATCGAAAGTTCAGAGTTCAAAGGGTAAATCTTTTATCATTACCATCACCGAACCGAACAAGATTATAGCATGTGTATGATCAGGTTGTCAATATTTAGGATAATTATCTAGTAAATTGAGTTAATCTGCACACTTAACCTATACACAATCTGGCAATTCCATGAACAAAGTGCCTGATACCAATTTACGCTGATCTTTTCATTCTCCGAGGTGATTGCAGAAAATCCTGTTTCGGTATATATTAACAAAACCTTTTTTGCCAATCAGAGGTTATTATGGCTCAAGATTTTGTTGAATCCTTAGTGCGCCGCTCGAATCTCAAGCTGCTCATCTTTTGCTTTCTAGGGTTTTTTGCATTGTGTATTGGTTTTATCCTCGGGTTCCGGTATTTATTAAATATGTTTCTGGGACCCGAACCAATCAATAACTCAGATGTTATCGCCCTAACAAATGCTGGCTCTCGATTTCGGTATTTTGTCACCATTACGGGATCAGACCACGCTTCAACCGGCTACCAATATATTTCCACATCGAGCTCGGGTAAAGAAACCATTGAAGCATACTACAATGCGCTACTGATTGATAACCGCTTCTTATTAGTTAAAAGTGATACGGACGAAATTCAAAATACAATGACAGGCGCACTCGTAAATATCCCGGGTGATCTTAACACTCAGGTAATTTCTCAACTTGAAAATGAGATGCCGAACATCAAAGGCGCGTTCTTGCCGGTGATGTTAGATACATCCAATTTTTATACCCCAGGATATGTCAGTTTAGCCGTTGCGGCAATTGTGGCAATATTTACATTGATTGGATTCTTCCTGGCGGTTTCACGATTCTTAAATCCGTTGAACCATCCCGCACTGAAATCATATGCCAGATTTGGTGATGTAAATTTAATTGTGAATACAATCAACACCGAGATCTCCTCACAACATGAACTGATTGGCAAGAAAGTTCATTTCACCAAAAACTGGATCGTCTCAACAGCCAATGTAATTGAAGCCTCGCCATACCGTGATTTAATTTGGTGTTATAAATCCGTGATTCAGCATCGAACCAATGGCATACCGACTGGAAAAACTTACGCTGTCAATGTTTACGACCGCACAGGTAAAAATATTACAATTCCAGGCAAGGAACCTGAGGTGGATCAAATTTTAAACCTACTGATCCTTTATTCACCTGGTATTATCGCCGGATATTCGTCTGAAATTCAACAATTTTTCAAGAATGATCGCTTAGGATTTATCGCTGCAGTGGATAAACGCCGACAAAAATAAATTTTTAGGATAATTATCAAATATATTGACAGTAATCGCCCATCTTGGTATACTCCTTTCTAGTTATCGGTGACAAACAACACGCAGTTTCAAATTTCTTTGTGTTGAAAATGATCTGTCCGTCAATTGAGGAAGTATGTCTACTAACACGCGACAAAAAGTTTTAGCTACATTATTGTCGAGGCCCCGAATTACTATCAATGAAATCGCAGAAAACGTGGGAATCAACCCGATTTCTGTAAGGCATCATATCAGCGCACTGGAAGCAGAGAGTTTGGTCGATTCTGAAGAGGAGCGGCATGGCGTTGGCCGGCCGCGCAGAGTTTATTTTCTGACAGAAGCCGGTGTGGAAAAATTCCCCACCCGTTATGTTCGCCTGACCACTCGCTTATTAGAACAGCTAAAAGAATCCGTTCCTGCCCCAATTGTGAGCAAGCTTTTCACGGAGATGGCCAAAGACATGGCCAATGATTTTGCTTCGCCGGAAATGCAAAATATGTCTATGGAAGATCGCCTTCGGGTGTTACAGAATCTACTCAAGCAAGAAGGTTTTTTGATTGAGTGGGAACGCCAGGGAGACCAATACCATATTCATGAGACCAGTTGTCCATATTATCACGTTGGTCATAACCACCCTGAAGTGTGTTCTGTTGATCAAATTATCATTTCATCGATGCTCTCCGTACCCGCAGCAAAAACGCAGTGCATTCTTAATGGTGATCAGCTTTGTACCTATGTGGTGCCTGCACTGGCGATTAAGGAGATTTCAAAATGAACGGACAAAAATTTGATAGGCGGGAAATTATTTGGGCCATTCAACAATCCCACCCAGATATTATTGAGCCGTTAAAAGAAAATTTGCGAAAAGTCATGGATCCTGAGATTGGCTTGAATGTCATCGAGCTCGGTTTGGTTCAAGAAGTGGTGATTTCCAAAGATTCAGCTGAAATTTCCATGATGATGACTACGCCATTTTGCCCGTATGCGCCCGCATTGCTTGAAATGACTCGGCAAAGAGTTGAGGAAGTAATAAAGCTGCCTACCACCATTGAGATGAGCATGGAGCCCTGGGATCCTTCTTTTATGGAAGAAGGGGCTGGAGCAGCCTGGGGATTTTTCTAAAACACTTGCGCCGTTCCTATTCTTTGGTATAATTCGACCCGTTGTGTTGGCCTCGATCCGTTGAGGCCATATCTTTCCGCCCCTGGCTGGTCGCCAGACTGAGTCCAGGAGCAATCCCGAGGAAAGGAGGCATTCCTTATGCGCGATTATGAACTGATCTTAGTTATCCAGCCCGACCTGGATGAGACGGCGCTCAATGATGTGTTAAATAAAGTAAAATCATGGATCACCGATTCTGGCGGCTCGATTGCGAAAACCGATTTTTGGGGCAAGCGAAAACTCGCTTATTCCATTCGCAAGCAAAAAGAGGGCCAGTATGTCTTGCTGAAAGCCAATCTGGCGCCTAATTTTTGCGCTAATTTAGAACGCAATCTGCGTTTCCTGGAGCCCGTTCTACGGTTCCTTCTAACTACCGCATAAATCCTGAAAAGGAGAATTTATGAGAGGGCTTAACAAAGTTTTGATCATTGGAAGGCTGGGACGCGACCCTGAAATGCGCTATACACCTTCCGGTAAGCCTGTGACAACGTTTTCCGTGGCGACAAGCCGCAACTGGACAACTTCAGAAGGTGAACGGCGCATCGAAACAGAATGGTTTAACATCGTTGCCTGGGGTAATCTGGCTGAGATCTGCAAGCAATACCTGACAAAAGGCCAATTGGTTTACATCGAGGGCCGGCTGCAGACTCGTCATTGGGATGACAATGAAGGCGTAAAACATACCTCTGTTGAAATCGTCGCCAATGAAATGATCATGCTGAGTGAACGCCGCGACTCAGATGAGTCTTCGGGTGAATCCATCCCAGAAGATGAAGAGTTCCCATTTTGATTTTCCCTGAGAGTTTCGTGTGTCGCAGTTGGACACAAAGGAGAATTATCTGTGAGTGATAGAGATTATTCCGATCGCAGCGATCGCGACGATCGCGGTGAACATTCAGAACGTGGAGAAGGCGGACGCCGTTTCTTCTCAGCGCCGCGTGTCTGCCAATTCTGTACTGACCATAGCACAAAGATCGATTTCAAGAATGTCGATCTTCTTCGCCGCTATATCCAGGATGATGGTAAGATCCGCCCACGCCGCCAGACTGGCGCATGCGCCAAGCATCAACGTGAGATAGCCGTGGCAGTCAAACGAGCCCGCCATCTTGCCCTTTTAACTTATACCGGCGAAATTTTGCGGTAGTTAAATTTCTCAATTTTAGAGGCGGGGCATAGGAGAGCCAATATTGGCTAGATTCCTATGCCCCGTCATTTATGTAAAACACGAGGCAACTCATGACCAGATCAACAAGAAATCCAACGATAACCAAGAAGCATCAGGCTAGGTTAGAAAAAGAACGCATCCAAACCCAATGGATTATTATCGGCACGATCATCACCATCATTTTAGTGGTGGGTATTTTGGGCTATGGTATTCTCAATGAAGCTGTACTAAAACCAAATGCGACAATCGTAACAGTCAATTCCGATAAAGCCAGTTTGACGCGTTTTCAAGAAGACGCTCGCTATGCTCGTTATAATTTGATCAATCAATACCAGCAAGTAAAACAAATGGCCTCTTTGTTTGGTAGTGACGCCAACACCCAACAATATTTCACAAACCAACTGACTCAAATAACCTCCGAACTGGATTCGACCACGCTCGGTCAAACAGTCTTAAATAACATCATTTCAGATTTCTTGATTCGTCAGGAAGCCAAACGCCGAAATATTGTGGTAACTTCTCAAGAATTGGACAACTACATCCAGGAACAATTTGGGTATTACAAGAACGGCACTCCCACACCTGCACCGACTTCGAATGTCATACCAACATCAACTCTTAGCCCATTACAGATGACCCTGGTACCGCCAACTCCCACTCCTACTACCACTGTTCCAACGGCAATTCCCACCGCTACACCAACCATTGCTCCAACAGCAGTCATTACGATTACTCCAACCCCTTTGCCATCGCCGACGCCATATACGGAAGCAGCTTATAAGAAAAATTATGATGATTTTGTAAAATCGCTCAAATCAAATGCCAATGTATCCGAAGCCTCGCTTCGAAGGATCTTGGAAAGTAATCTATACCGTCAAAAAGTTCAGGATGCAATTCTAGCCGAACTCAAGCTCTCGCAAACCGAAGAGCAGGTTTGGGCCAGGCATATCCTGGTGGCTGATGAAGCCTTAGCCAAACAAATCTACGATCGACTCAAAGCAGGTGAAGATTTCGGCAAATTGGCCAAAGAATTGTCCACGGATACAGGCTCTGCCGTCAAAGGAGGAGATCTGGGCTGGTTCGGAAAAGGAAAAATGGTTGCCGAGTTTGAAAATGTCGCCTTTTCTTTACAGATAGGCGAGATAAGCCAACCCGTCAAAAGCCAATATGGTTATCATATCATCCAGGTGTTGGGACACGAAAATCGCCCACTCTCGGATAGTGATTTTGCAACTCTCAAAAGCACCAAATTTCAGGAATGGATTGACAGCCAACGCCAGGCGGCGACTGTTAAAATTGACGATAGCTGGTCTGTGAATGTTCCCACAGAGCCGGCGTTGCCATCAAACTAATAACGCTCTCAAGAGGCTGTCCACAAGGAATATGGACAGCCTCTGTTTATTCAAAAACTTTACTTACCTCATCTAATTTCAAACTAATCACCTGGCTGGCCGAGTCATTACCCATCGTAACACCGTAGATCACATCGGCCGCCTGGACGGTATTGCGGTTATGGGTCACCACCACAAACTGCGTAATCTGGCTTAGTTCACTCAACAAATCCCGAAAACGACCAACATTCGCCTCATCTAACATTGCATCAACTTCATCCAGCAGGCAAAAAGGCGTTGGAGATACTTTTAACAACGCAAAAACCAGAGCTGCCGCTGTTAAGCTGCGCTCACCACCGGATAATAAAGCCAGCACTTGTTCTCTTTTTCCGGGTAGCCTGACTTCGATATCAATTCCGGTTTCTGTTAGATTATCTGGTGTGGTAAGAACCAGGCGTGCGTTCCCACCATCGAACAACCGAGAAAAAGTTACCCGAAATTCTTTTGCAACCTGGTCAAAAGTCTTACGAAATTCTCTCACCATCAGGCTGTCCAACTCCAATATAACTTCATGCAAGTTCATTTCAGCCTGTTTTAAATCAGATACTTGCGAAGTAAGAAATTCAAATCGCTCCTTTACCTGGACATATTCCGCTTGCGCTTCCGGGTTAATCGGCCCTATTCTTCTTAGTTGTGCACGGTAGCGCTTAATATTCTCTTCCAGGTCACTGGGAATCTCAATAATTGCAGGTAATTGTTCCACCATCCCATCCAAAGGCAGCGGTGTGGGACCAGACACTGTCTCGGCGTATTTAAACGCGACTAAACCAAAATCATCTTCCACTCGTTTTCGCAGACCTTCAAGCGCTTCTTGTCGGCGCACGTAGAGAATCTTCGCCTGGGCGTGATGGTGCTCAGCAAGAGATAGCGCCTGGCGGCTCTCCGAATCAATATTCAACTGCTCAGTCTGCGTGGCTTCTAGATTCTCCAGTGATTCTTCTGCCGGATGTACAATTTCAACCAGGTTCTCGATTTCCTTGGCAATATCTTTTTCAGTTTTGTCGGCGGCTTCTTTTGCAGATAAATTAGTTTTAATTTGACCAGAAATTTCACTAAGCTTTTGGATCAATTGTTTTTGGGAGAATAAAAGCCTTTCCAGTGAAGTTTGGCGTTCAGTAAGTCGTTTTTGTATATCATCGGCTGCTTGCTGTGCTACGGCAACACGTGTGCTCCAATGATTTACCTGGTTTTGGAGATCTTCTATACCAAGCATGGCAACTGAATTCGCACTTTGCCGAACCAATTCTCTTGCCTTAGTCAAATCGATTTCGACTTGAGCCAACTCAGCTTGCATTTTAACAGTTTCATATCCGGCTTTTTGAATTTCTTCTTTAATTCTGACCAGTTGGTCGATATTCCACTGCATGGACCGTTTGGCTTTTTCCACTGACAGCTCATCCTGGTTTTTGGTTGTTACTGCTAACCGTTCTAATTCTGAGGCCTGCTGATAATTCTTGCGCAATCCGTTTTCTTGAGCTAGTAAAGAGTTGATTTTTATCGTTATGTCTTTATAACGGACTTCGATTTCCTGGTTTTGGCTATTTATTTCGTCATACTTCGCCTTGATTTCCCTACGCTCCCGGCTGCGGCTGAGAGTTCCTGGTTTACTATCCAAACCTGCGATCACCTGGCCGGTTGAGTAAAAAACTTCTCCTTGTAACGAGACTGCTTTCCATTGCCCACCAAATTGCTTCAAGCGAGTTATCGTATTTTGAGCGCTCATGCTGTCTTTGGTAATAATCACATTTCCAAGCAGCAGGGAAAGAACCGGTTGTAAACCAATTTCAGAGCGAATAAACCGACTGGCAACCCCAATGACTCCGTCAATTCCATTTTCCCAATCTCGTGGTAATTCGGTCACCTCGTTGCTGATCAACGCCAATGGCAAAATGACGCCGCGAGCGGATTGGCCTTTCAAGAGTGACAACGCATCCCCCAAACCTTGTTGATCCGCCACAACCATGGAATCTACATATTCACCCAAAACCGCTGCGAATGCCGCCTCAAATTCAGATGGAAAAACCAATAAAGTGTTAAGAGCACCGATACCACCAGATATGCGAGATTGTTGAACAGCCTGGAGCAAAAGACGTGTTCCGGCTGTGTATCCTACCAGGTTCCTTTCTGCCTGGTCGAGAACATCCAATTGAGCCTTCAAGCGAGCCAGGCTGGTGTTTATATTTGCTCGTTCATCGCTCACTTTTTTTAGTTCAGCTTCTAACAAGCTTTTTTGGGATTGGTGGGCCTGGAGAGCGGAAACCGCTGATCGGAGGCTTGCTTCTGCTTCTTGAAGCCTCTTTTGGCTGTTGGTAAGGCGTTGTTCAACTACTGCCGCCTCTTTTTGATTTTGTTGGACAATCTTTTCTGTCTCTTGAACCAATTTTTGCTGCCGATCATTTTGTAGTATACGCTCAGCGATGCGGGCACTCAGTTGAGCCTGACGGCTCGATAATGACGCTTGATTTTGCCTGGCCTCTGTTAAGGCTCTCTCTGCCTTGTTCTTTTCTGCAATCTTCTCTTGCAAGCGCGATCGGGCATTTTGAAGGTGCTGCCTGGCATCTTCCTTATCCAATTGAATTTGGCTGAATTCACGATGAACAGAAGCTAGGCGCTCGCGCGATAATTGTTCTTCCTCCACCAAACGGTTCGCTTCATCTTGGGTTGCTTGTTGCTGAATCTGCAATGTTTGGATGCGCTCATCTAAAATAATGAGATCTCTACTGTTACGCTCGCTTTCCTTATGTTTTTCCGCCATCTGCAAATGCAGTGAATTGACTACTTCCCGTTGAGAATAAATTCGGCTCCTCAAATTAGAGACTTGATGATCCATCTCGGTTTGAGTCTTGCGCGCTTTTTCCAGGTTGGCTTCTTGTTTCAGGGCAGCATCTTGCGCGTCAATCAGATCTCGCTGAGCGCGATGCCAATGGTACCCATACCAATCACGGAGCAAGACATTTAAATCAGCTTTTACCTGTTCATATTCGATAAAACGCTTGGCTTGTTTTTCGAGACTGCGCAAACGCGGTTGCAGCTCAGCCAGGATATCTTCGACTCGTTCCAGGTTTCTTTTGGTTCCATCAAGACGCTTCAAAGCCTCTTCGCGCCGCACACGGTATAAACCAATCCCGGCCGCTTCTTCGAAAAGTCTTCTTCTTTCTTCCGGCTTAAGCGATAAGGTTGCATCTACCAGACCCTGCCCAATTATTGTGTAAGTTCTCTCCGAAAGGCCTGACTGCGCCAAAAGTTCTGACACATCTTTCAGTCTGACTTTTTGCGCATTGATAAAATACTCATTTTGACCATCACGGTATGCTCGGCGAGTAATTGCAACTTCTGAAAAATCAATCGGCAACCAACCATCGCTGTTGTCGAATGAAATTGTTGCTTGGGCCATGCCAGCCCGCGATCGTTGTTCAGAGCCGGCAAAAATCATATCTTCAGTCTTTTTGGCGCGCAGCAGCCCGAATGATTGTTCTCCTAGTACCCAGCGAATTGCATCGGCTATGTTAGACTTGCCTGAGCCGTTTGGACCAACAATTGCTGTAATAGCTCCAGCAAACGCGAATTCAGCCCTAGAGGCAAAAGTCTTAAATCCAATTAGTTCAAGCGATTTTAAACGGATTTGCATTCAATCAATCTCTTCTTCAATTCTAAGTAAAGCCGTTTTTGCTGCTGCCTTGGCTGCTTGCTGCTTGCTCCGTCCGCTGCCTCGTCCAAATACCTTGCCCGAAATTTCAACCTCCACGGTGAATACTTTTGCATGGTCGGGGCCTTGGGAATCAATCATTTTATATATTGGTGCGCCGAACTTGTGTGATTGAGCCCATTCTTGAAGCATACTTTTTGCATCGACATCTCGGCCATCGCTGATCAATTCATCTAACACCGCTTCCAGGTATGGTTGGACAAACTTTTGTACAGCTTCAATTCCGCGATCCTGGTAAAGAGCACCAATTAACGCTTCGAAGGCAGAACCCAGGATTGCCTGGCGGTCCCTTCCACCCCCCTCAATCTCTCCTTTTCCCATGCGTAGAAGTGGACCAATCCCTGTTGCACGAGCAAAAATTGCCAGTTGCTCATTGCCTACCAACGCTGCTCGGTAGCGGGTCATTTGTCCTTCGCTCAAATACGGATAGTGATTATATAACCATGAAGCTACTAGGAAATCGAGGATTGCATCGCCCAAGAACTCTAAGCGCTCGTTATCATCAAGAACACCCGGATTTTCATTTAAGTAAGAACGATGGGTCATCGCACAACGCAGCAAATAGAGGTTCTTAAATTGAAAATGGTGACGAATAGAAAACTCCTGAATCTCATCAGGCTGCACCGTCTCTTGAGAGTCGCTCAATCTAACCTCCTTAGAACTCTCGGAGCCCGAGCCGTCCTGTATAGAACGGCTCGCGTTCCAATAATTCTGCTTCGAAAAATTTAAGATATTTTACTACGTTTATGCTCTCGCCGTGCCCACTTATCATTGGATAAGTTCGGCTAAGAACCGCTAAAACCGCCTGGAAAGGGTAATTATATGAAACCTGGCTGGCTCACGTTGGCCCAGAGCCTTTGCTCTCCAGGGCTTTATTTCCCAAGCCAGGCCGTAAAAAGGTGTGCAATAATTTAGAGTTAGTTTGAGCTTTTTCGCGATTGTTTCCAGGCCATTATAGGTAAGATAATTTTCGCTCGCCAGTGAATTTGATGGCACTCCATACTTGTGAACGTATTCTTTAGTCCGCTCAATTACCATTTGAGAGCCGCTGGCTGGATCTGAGTAAATTGGCGAGTCAATAATAACAATCAAGCCATTTGGAACCAAGATTCGCAAGGCCTCTTCTAGAGTCTGGAAATAATCTTCAGAATAATGAAAAGATGCATTATAGATCACCATATCAACCGAGTGGGATGCCTGGGGCAAATGATCAAATTCAGCCTGAATAGGCACGAAGTCACCAGAGAAGAATTGATGGCAGCCTAAACCATCAAATTGATTCGTCAACAGGTCAACTGCCCCTACTAGGTGCCCCCGTTTCGCTAAAATATTTGAAAACCAACAACACCCTGCACCTAAATCCAAAATAACACCGCCCTTAGGATGCTGCGATTCGAAAGGTTTAAGGATAGAAGATATGAATTTTCTGAGGCTTATCGACCTGATTTGCCACTGCCGGGCCAGGTCGTTATTTCCTTTAATATAGGGCAAAGCATCGAAATACTGCTGGCCAGATGCCCCCCGACCTTCCGCAAAGCGGATTTTTTCATAATCTTGGACAAATTTCTTGTAATATTCTAATCGTTGAGGAGCCATCAGCTTCCATATTCCATTCTCGCGATGAAAAAACAGTTGATCGTGTGAGCAGAATAACGCCTCTGGATTCGACCGGATAAGCTTGCCTCCACAAATAGGACAGACAAAATCAGGGAATTGTTTTCTAATTAAATTCATCCGGCTAACACATCAATCGCGGCTCGATATGCAATTTCAAGCGATTTTTGGATGGGCGTTAATCGGTCAGGTACGATCCACTTATACGCTGCTAAATTATCCATCACCACTACAAGAGAAGCTGTTTTTACTGCTCGCACCTGCCCGATTGTAAAGAGCCCCGCTGATTCCATTTCCACCGTTAGAGCGCCTTCTGACTGGTAATGTTCGATTGCCTGGCGCGTTTCACGGTATGGTGCGTCTGTTGTCCAGGTCAAACCCAATTTACAATTGATTCCTTTTGATTTTATTCTCTCATTAAGACTCCCAGCGAGTGAAGAATTACCATCAACATAAGGAGCGGGCGGCAAGTAATGCGAGGATGTGCCCTCATCACGGGCAGCTCGGTCACAAACAATAATATCACCAGCCGCCAACGTGGTTTGCAACCCTCCACCCCAAGTTAATAAAATCATTTTTTGTGCGCCCATGGCGGCAAATTCTTCTGCTAATTCCGCCACAATCGGAGAACCACCCCCAAAATCAGTAATTACCACCACCTTATCCTGAGTACGTTTGATTCCATAAACATCACCATTCATTCGACCGACTAGATGAGCTGGTATTTTCCATCTCAATTTACGAGGCAGCCCCCGTTCCAGGCAAAACAAGACTCCCTTTAGATTTTCAATCTTCGGATGCCGACCCAACCTGCGACGATAGGCGACAATGTCCGAGGCGTTCAACACAGCGGGAAAATGAATCAGCTCGTTCTGTTCGGGTTTCAATTTATTCACACCTTCCAGGATTATATCTCATTGACAATATATAAAAATCTCCCCATTCTCTCCATGGATAACGAGGGCTGAGGCGATCATCAATTCCTGCTAAGAGTTTATACAACCTAGGAAATCTCTTGGCAAAATTCTTGCTTTCTGCAGTTGGGGTAATCACAGACAATCCTTCGATCTGATCAACCTGAAAATCCTTGCCAAACCATTTCATTACCTTGCCCGGTGTAAAATAATAAACTTTGAAGGAATACCCTTCCAGGCGAGCCTGGGTTCCACCTCGGGTGAAACGACGAAAAGCCAGACGAAATTGACCTAAAAAAAGCATTGCCAATTCCCACAAGCACACCGGAGGCATTAAGACCCAGGTCACCCAACCCCCTGGCCTCAGCAGATTAGGTAGATATTGTATAACGGGAGACAAGTCTGGAATGCAGTTCAGCCCTCCAAAATTAGAAAATACCATATCGAAAGGTCCTGCATCCACTTTTTCCAAATCAACGAAAGAACATTGTTGAAAGCTTATCTTTCTGGTTAATTCAGGGGTTATCAACTTCGTTTCCAACAACGATAACATTCCAGGTGCAATATCAGTTGCATGGACAAAATACCCTCGGTTGGCCAATTCGACGGCATCAATACCGGTTCCAGCATTTAACTCCAATATTCTTTTCCCCGCTGGAAGTCTTCTGGCGAGATGCTCGTAAACTTTCCGTCTGAGACGAGACAGGTGAGGATGGTCAATTGCGAAGGCATCATATTTAGGTGCCGTTCGAGAAAAAGCCTCAGCAATAATTTCCGCCTGCGGATCGCTCATTAATTGTCTTGTTTTGATGGTAACGCAGACATGGAACGTGGCATATGATCGAGCATTATTTCTTTATGTTTCGAGAATTTTGCTAAAAACCACAGCTTAATTCTTTCATAAGGCAAGGTGCAAAACAAGAAGAGCATCTTTGCTATATCAACGAACAATTTTCCGTTGTTCTCTCTTCCAGGTCCTTTGCCTGAGGCAATTCGCTCACTCCATATTTGCCTCAATCGAAAATCTCCGTGGACAACTTTGTGCAGTTGTCTGTAAAAAAGGGTGGAGAATGGGCCATTATACAACATTGCCAGATCGGCTGAATCCGACCAATTCTGCTTATCACGAAGTTGGCTGCGCACGGATTCGTAAAACTTCGTGCCTGGCATTGGATAAGCCACCGATACCCCGATATCATCTGGCTGAATATCCCGAATGAGTCGTATCGTACTATTAATTTGAGGCAAGTTTTCACCTGGAAAACCAAATTGTAGAAATAATCCCACCCGGATGCCAGCAGATCTCAACTTTGAGCAGGCTAGAATGATTTGTTCTACGGTCGTCCCTTTTTCCATCGCGTCCAAGATCTCTTGTGCGCCTGATTCAGCGCCCATCCAAACAATTTCAGCGCCAGCTCTTGCTAATGCTTCCACGTCTCCAGCCCGGTTTAATAAATCAGCCCGGCTTAGGCATTTGAACGGAATAGTCAAATGTTCAATTTGTTTTAATTTTGCAAACCTTTCCAGCCAACCAGGTTTTAGACCAAATATGTCATCAGCAATCCAAAAATGGTCTGGTTGATAGTGATCTCGCAACCAAACCATTTCGCGAATCACATTCTCAGGACTGCGTGTATTGTAATGCTGACCCCAAATTGGTTTTGCACACCAATTGCAGTGGAATGGGCAGCCTCGCGTTGTAATGATATTCATTGAAAAATAGCCGTGCTCGGCTTTCCAAATTTTGCGATATTCTTCAATCTCAACCAAATCCCATGCAGGAAAGGGCAATTCGTCCAGATTCCTGATCTCTTGGCGACGGGGAGTTTTCACAAGCTTTCGTTCTCCATCAATTGGCTTGAGAAAACAGATCCCTGAGATATTCTCCAGGGAAGAGTGATCCTTTTGCGCAAGAGCATTCACTAATTCGCCTAAAGTTTGTTCGCCTTCACCTTGCAACACAAAATCTACACCAGCTTCAAGATATAGATCCGCGTGATCGGTGGCATCAGCACTACACACACAAACCAAACAACCTCGCAGCTTTGCCATGCGGATCATCTTCAATGCTGCCTGTCGTGAAAGATCCAGGCACATCTTTGATAAATAATTAAAATTATCTTCGTAAAGCACTGCGATATTTGGCTGGATTAAAGCCAACTTCAGATCCCAATCTTCCTCAGAATCCGCCAAAGTGGCGTCAAATAAATCGACATGGTAGCCTCTCTGACGTAAATAACTGGCCGCGTAAAGCGTTCCAAGCGGCGGATAAGGTTGGTGCGCTGCCCAGAGCTTGGCATCCAACTTCAAAAAATAGGATTGGCCGAATAGTATTTTAGTCATCCGACTTCTTTCAAAGAGTAATGTGCCAGTCGAGTCTGGTATTTTGTAACCAAATCTTTGCCATGCTCGTTCTGATGTCCTTTGCAGTAATCATTTGTAAAACATGATTCTTTACTATGAGCTTGTTCTAGAGTCAATTGCTGAATTTTTCGTTTCATTTCCCAATTTTCAAACTCCGATCCGAGCGCGCCATTCAGGAATTTCTCAAGTACGAAGGTCAGTTGACGTTGATCTTGTTTGATATTCAGGTCGAAATCCCATAATGGGTTGGGTGCTCCCTGTGCATTCGGCAGTAATTGATCCGCCCATCGGTTCTGTTCCCGCAGTTTTTGATAAGCACCATATCCATACAAAGGCACCATTTGAGTTAGTTCCCTGGCAGAGTACAGCGAATGATCATCTAAACTCAAAGCCCGTTCAGTGATTAAATAGTTAGGGCACAATGTGATACGACGCAATTCTGCGAAATGAACAACACAAAGGATAAGCGCGCGGCATAGCCACAACCGCCCATTTGAAGTGATGATCATCAAGTCAATATCGCTGTTATATTGGACATTATTTACAGCTAAGGAACCAGTGATGGCTAACATCCTGACGTATGGCAGTTGGTAGATCAATCGGGCGAAATCAATGGCAAACCTCCACAGTTTTATTGCCCTCGAGTGAGCCTGCCTTCTTATTGAAACGATCTCATCCCTACCTGATAAAAAGTAATAACCGTCGATGCTTTCGATTGTTGTTTGACTTTCCAGGTAGCTTCGAATACGAGGATAATCAGCTTTTAATTGGGGCAAGTATCGCCATATCTCATAGGCAGTAAGCGGAAAATCGTACACATCTCCATACAAAAGGACTTTGAATATCGCATCTTCCAAAATCAAATCATCCATTGGCACAATTGGTAAAAAGAAAGATATTAGACTAAAATAACAAAGCCTGATCAGAATATACTTTGAATGGGTTCATCTGTCAAATTTAAGACGTAGTTTACAATCGTAATATAAAATCCCAGTATTCATATGCACCTCGCAATCATTAGCCCATATCCTCCAGCCATAACCGGGATCGGTCAATATGGTTACGCAATCAGCCAAGCTCTTGCAAAATCCGAGGCGTTTTACAAGATAACAATTCTCGCCGGTGAAACCGACAGACAATCGAAAGCGGAAACAAACGCTGGAATGCATTCCGCGATTCATCTCGAATATACGTGGAAGACAAACCAGATTGACATCGCCCCCAGGATACTGAATCGCTTGAAAAGCATCAAACCTGACTTGGTTTGGTTCAATCTGGGTTTATCTTCTTTCGGACTTTCTCCCTTGGCAAATTTATCTGGTTTCTTTATTCCATTTTTCCTGCGTAAAAGAAACCTTCCAACCATTACTACATTGCATGAAATGATCGATTTTGTGAATGTTGACAGACTGGCTGTTCCCGGTGGAAAGCTTGTAGTGGCAGGCGCTAGATTGCTAACCAGATTGGCAGTTTTTTCGGACGTGCTTTGCCTGACTATGAATAAATACATCTGTGGTTTAAAGCGTAATCATCCAGGACATGCATTTGTTCATATTCCAATTGGCGCTCCGGTTCAACCTATCAAACTACCTCGGCCTCGGTCACCAGAACGAATTCTTTTTGTCTCAACTTTAGCACCCTTCAAGGGAATCGAGACTTTGATTGAAGCCTTCTCAACAATAAAAAAGGATTTTACCAATTTACACCTGACAATCGCGGGAGCTGAACATCCCCGTTTTCGTGGATATAAAGAAAAGTTACAAGAAGAATACCGTACTTTGCCAGATTTGCAATTGATCATTCAACCTTCAGACCAAATGATTTCTGAGTGTTTTCAAAAAGCTCATGTAGTTGTCATACCTTACACTGCCTCAACCGGCTCTTCCAGTGTGCTTTTTCACGCAATAGCCATGGGAAGGCCAGTGATTCTATCGAATCTGCCAGATCTCGAGCAAACTATCCTAGAAAATGGATTAAAAGCCTCCTTTTTTACAGCTGGTCAGCCGGCCAGCCTGGCAGAAAAGTTGAACCAAGCCTTAAAGGAACCCGAATTCTTCGAAAACCAGGTAAACCACAATTTTCCAATCATCTATAATTTACGCCCGGAGCGTATTTGTTCGAAATATATTGAGGCGTTTAACCAGGCATTTGAGGTTCGCCATATTCCGAAAAAAATTACTTAGTTTATCAGGTCGATAGTATTTTGCTCCCGCTAAAAGTCAGAATAGCTTTTATCATAAACCTGGTAATCAACTTGTTTTTGGTGTTGATGGGCCGTTATCGCTTGAGCTATGATGCCTATACGCACATGCTCTTCGCCGATCATTATCGCAATCAGTGGTGGAGCCTTTGGGATGTCCGTTGGTATGCAGGTTTCACCGTTGCTTCGTATCCTCCATTAGTTCACCAAGTCATCGGACTCATCAGCCATGTCGTTTCAATTGATTCTGCCTATGCATTAGTTTTGCTTTGTGTTCTTTCGATTTATCCTTTGGTGATATATAGGTTCGCCAGGATTTTCGTTTCGACCGTCCCTGCCAGTTACGCCTGCCTCGCGAGTGTGGTTCTCCCTTCGATTTATTTGGCCGCATATATCTTTGGCCAACTTCCAACGCTAACGGCCACACTTTTTTCACTTTCGGCTGCAGTTTGTTTGGATAATTTCATCCGTACAGGAAATATCAAGAACGCTGTTACAGGCATTCTTCTAGTTGGTTGCACCATGTCAGCCCACCATGCCACTTTGCTCCTTTTACCATTTTTAGCCTTATCTGTAGTTTTGCACAATATAGTCAATTTGAAGCCGGCCAGATTGATTCCACCGGTTCTATCTATACGCAAAATCATATATCGTTCTGGTCAATTTATCATTTCCGCAATGTTCTTTGGTTTCATGGTTGTATGGCCTTTTTGGGTTTGGGGCTTTTCTCAATCCATGCAGACGCCAATTGACCATGCTTCACGCCATAATTTTTTCCAGGATGGAACTGCAGCCCTGATTTTTTTTTGGGCTATCTATGGGCCATTATGCTTGCTCATCCCGTATGTGATTCTCAAGTTGCGTGATCGTCATTTCTTCCCATTCGGCATCTCGGTTCTGTTTTTATTCACTCTCGGGCTCGGCGGTACTACACCGCTGCCATCTTTATTTTTCGGAAAATCCTGGTTATGGCTGACTTATGATCGCTTTTCTTATTGGGCTTCACTATTATTATTGCCTTTCCTAGGAACATTTATCATCGCATGCCAGCACCACTTTGCCAGAGTAATAAGCCGCCGGTGGTTGAGAACATTGTCTCATCGTTTAGCACAAATACTGCCATTGGCTATCCTTGCCACCGTGGCTTTAGCAGATTGCCTCCTTCCTGCTGTTTTACCCACTCAGCCGGCGCCAATCAACATGAAACCGATCACAGATTTTCTCTCATCAGGATCAAATTCTCAATGGCGCTATGTGACCTTTGGTTTTGGCGACCAATTCGCATATTTAAATCGCATCACCACAGCTACCACAATTGATGGAAGCTACCACACAGCAAGGGAATTGCCTGAGCTTCGATGGAGTGGGATCGGTCAGATTGACACCGCCCTTTGGACACCGCAGGGGCTTAAGGCTTTGCCTTCAATTTTGCGTAAAGCAAGCGAATTAGGTGTCCGATGGGGTTTTGTAAACAACATCGCCTACATACCAACATTAAAGTCGCTGGGATGGTTTCGGAAAACTACCCTCATCAATGGGGTTCAGGTTTGGGAAAATCCTGCTGCTGGATCACCTCGTTTAGAACAAAAACCGATTGAAAATCCATTTGAAACTTTCTGGTGGGGATGTATTCCAATTTCAGTATTTCTGCTCACACTAATCTGCGCCAGTATACTCGGTTTTGATTTGCTGGGAGTTCGGTTAATTCGGGGAATTCAAAACATTTTAATCGGAATTTTTCCGGTTTCTATTTCATTTTGGTACTTTCATCAATTTACGAATGTCGATTTGCCAAGAGTGTATTTCATATATAATAATGCTCTGATCTTTCTTAGCGATATTATCGCTGGTCTCATCGTTATCGCTGGATTAGCCTTACATCTATTCGAACGCAAGGCTATAGAAACTAAAGCGCACTCCCCCTTGGGCAAAATCCGATTTATGACCTTGGCATTTTTTACCAGCCTGGTTTTCTTATCCATTGCCAGCATTATTTGGTCGTTGAACCGGGATTTTAGTGTCTACGTCTGCATTCACTTGTGTTTTCTATTATTGGTCGTTCAAGTGCTCACACAGAATCAAAGGGCCTGGGTGTTTGCATCCATCGGCTTTTGTGCAGCCCTTGGTTTACAAATATTGACTGGTTTTTGGGAGGTAATCGCACAAAACACACAATTTCTCGCTCCTTTGAAAATGAAATGGCCTGGAATCTTATTTGTCTCGCAGGGCGGATCAAGCGTAGTTCAGAGATTAGACGGAACTCGATGGTTGCGGGCGTATGGGACTTTTCCACATCCCAATATCCTAGGAGTATTCTTAATTCCAGCACTCGCATCCATCGTATTGCTTTTCATTTTCTCAAAGAATTTTCGGATTGGGTTGTTAATAATATTCAGCGCTGGATGCACGTTGCTCATTCTTACTTTCTCAAGATCATCCTGGATTGGTTTTTCCATATTTTTTGTGGCTGTTCTTCTTAAACGTAAATACTTTCCTACTAGAAGGTTAATTTTCTTGGCGATCGCAGGATTGCTAACAATCACCCTGGCCCTATTATTATTTCACGATCAGCTTTTCGTGCGAGTCGTCAATGCGCCAGTTGCCACAGAAGAATTCTCAGTGAAAGCACGAAATTGGCTTGGCGAACAAAGTCTTATAATGATCCTTGAAAATCCCCTTCTCGGTACTGGGGTAGGTGCTTTTGTCACTGCCCTTTCTCGAAGAGCTCCTATTGGCTATATTGTTGAGCCAGTGCACAATGTTCTCTTCTTAATCATTAATGAACTTGGCCTGTTCGGAGGTCTTTGTGCAATTGGATTGGCATTATGCCTTCTATGGCTGTACGTCAAACTCCAGGAACCTCTTCCACTGCTGTTTTTGGCCTGCTCGTTCGGTTTGTTTATCAGTTCTTTCTTCGATCACAATTTATGGACATTGGCGCCTTCCCGGATTTTGTTTGCAATGATCCTGGGTTTCGCATTGTCAAATCAGCAAAATATAAGGGGTTTTGAATAAATTATCTTGAGCTTGATTAGTAATTTGCAACCAGATCCATTCCAGCGTACATTGAAGCGACCTGATCGCTATATCCATTGAATAATAAAGTATCGCGCCGGCTCGCTTCTCCTATGCGTCTCTCAGTTGATTGTGGCCAGCGCGGATGAGGTACCTGTGGATTGACGTTCGCATAGAATCCATATTCGCGTGGCGCAATCGTGTTCCAGTATGTTTCAGGTTTTTCTTCAACCAATTCGATATTGACCACTGCTTTGATTGACTTGAAACCGTATTTCCATGGCACCACAAGGCGTAAACCACCCCCATTTTGTGCAGGTAGCTCTCCACCATACATCCCATATGCAAGAATTGTCAAATCATTCAGAGCCTCATCCAGGCGCAAGCCTTCCTGGTAAGGCCAGGGATATGCTGGTGAGGCTTCTCTCGGAAGCCTCTTGGGATCATCCAGGGTCTCGAAACGAACAAAACCTGCGTTTGAAGTTGGTTCCACATCCCGAAGAAGTCTTGCTAGTGGAAGACCTACCCATGGAATAACCATGCTCCAACCTTCAACACACCGCAGCCGATAAACCCGTTCCTCACTCGGAAACTTTCGTTTCAAATCATCCAGATCATAGATTTTTTCTTCATTCACCAATCCGAAAATATGGATGTTCCAAGGTTGTGTCTGAAAGTTCTTGGCTAACCCTGCGACAGCGCTCTTATTGGTGCTAAATTCATAATAATTATTGTAATGTGTCACATCTTCGAATGAATTAGCTCGATCACCCAATTCATCGACGATCTGTGTCGATTCCGCTGATGGAGCGGCCAGGTCTTTTGAGGCAAAAAGATTACAAGCAGCAAGGCTGATACTCCCGAGAGCAATAGTTGCAGTTTTTAAAAAATTTCTCCGGTTGACGAACAATTCCTTCGGGGTGATTTGTGAAGAAGGAATTGGCGGATTTTTTGATTTTCTCATTTGTCGATATTAGATGACAATTTCTATATTTTAAGTATGATAACACTTCTAGTTCATTTTCGAAAGATGGAGATGATTAATTTTATTTTCCAATATTGACCTTGCCCCAAAACGACCTGTAAATTCAAAGGATATTTCACACTTTTACAATTCGATCAGCCCGAATAAAAGGCTCTCCATGTTCTTCATCGAACTCGACAATTCCTTCTAAAAAATATGGCCCTGGTGTAGCCAAGACTGCCTTGGATCGTCTGTAAACATCGCCGAGAATAACCACGTCAAGCATTCCTTCGAGATCTTCTAAAGCCATAAAGTAAATGTAATCACCATGGGTTGTGATACTGCGGCGCCAAGTCTGGCGCATCCCTGCAACCAAAACTCTCTTGCCGATTCGAGATGCTGCCTCCACTGTAGTTAACGCATGGCTTGCCTGTATCTGGTTGATCGCCAATTCTAATGGATGGGCAATCACGCTCACACCCAAGATCTCTTCCTGAGCAGCAACTTGTTCGGCTACAGACCAATCCTCCCCGGTAGGTTCGCTTGCTTCCAGGAAAGAAAATTGCAAGTTTGGCTGTCGCTTTCCAGACACCCTCTGTAAAAGAGCTGGAATCGAACCAAAGCCTTCCAGCGCACCCGTCTTAATCAAATTCACCACTTCACCCTGGCGAGGGTTTACCTTTGAAAGAAAATTATCAAAAGTCAAAAATGGTCGTTTAGACAGGATTGCGGCGATCGTTTTCTGGGTTAAATCCTTTATTTGATCCAATCCCATGAATAAAACCTGCTTTTCATCTAAAAATCGATAGCTGAATTCCCGTTGGGCGTAATTGATATGAGGCGTTCGAACGTTTAATCCCATACGGCGTGCTTCTGTAAGATAAACTCTTTGGCTGTAATAACCACCCCAATTGGCGAGGACCGCAGCCATGAAGATACTGGGATGGTGAATTTTACACCAGGCAGCGCGCCAGGCTACCTGTGCGTAAGATGCTGCATGCGCCTTTGGAAAACCATACCCTGCAAAGGCAGCCATCAGGTCCCAGATTTTTTGGCCAGCTTCTTGCGGCACCCCACTCACCTGGTTGGCAGAGTGAATAAATTTCTCTTGGAGTTTTTCCATTTGTTTTCCTGGATCGAAGTGTGACATTGCACGGCGCAATAAATCCGCTTCTGCCAGACTGAATCCAGCCAATTCATGAGCGATGCGTAAAACCTGTTCCTGGTATAAGATGACACCGTATGTTTCATTCAGCAACGGCTCAAGAGATGAATGTAAATATGAGGCTGGTTCTTTCATTAAATGTCGGCGGACGAATGCATCTTTCAACCCTCCTGTCAGAGGACCGGGTCGATATAGGGCCAAAGCTACAAGAATATCATCCACACTGCGCGCATGGATTTCTTTAAGTGTTGCGCGCATTCCCGGGCTTTCAATTTGAAAACATCCGATTGTCTTTCCATGGGTCAAGCTTTGACTAACTGCTTCATCCTTTTCAGGAATCCCTTCCAAGAGTTGTAATGATTCGGCCAGATGACCACTCTCTTGTGTTGGAAATTGGGCATTCACAGTATTTCTTAATAAAGTTTCAGCGACCTCGCCAATCACAGTCAATCCACGAATTCCCAGTAAATCAATTTTCACTAACCCCAGCCGTTCAATTGATTTCATATCGAATTGAGTTATCCGGATTCCTTTGGCCGCCGTTTCAGTTGGAGCCAGGTCATCCATCGCGCAGGGGGAAATTACCACTCCGCCTGGATGGACGGAAAGGTGGTGAGGCAATCCGATTAATTCTATTGCGTCTTCAAAGACAGCCTGGTGTTTCGCATCGTGAAACTTACCCCTCAATTCATCATAGGGATTATTGTTTTTTTGTGCTAAGTTTGATGCACCAAACCAGCGGTAAGGTAAGGCATCAGCCAATAACTTAACCTCATCTGCAGGTAAGCCATGGGCTTTTGCTACTTCTCTCATTGAAGAGCGGCTGCGGAAACAATTGATCGTACATACAGTCGCTACTTTTTCCTCACCGAACCTCTGGTAAGTATATTGAATTACTTCATCTCTGCGGCGTGAACAGACATCTGTATCGATATCAGGCGGTGAATGGCGTGCTGGATTTAAGAATCTTTCAAAGTATAGGTTCAACCTTATCGGATCTGGTGTTGTAATACCCAGGCAGTGAGCCACGAGAGAAGAGGAAGCAGAACCCCTAGATGCAGTGGGCACACCGTTTTTCCTGGCAAAATCCAAAATGTCTTTCACTACCAAAAAAAGAGGCGCGTAGCCAGTTTGTTCGATCACATTCAATTCGTATTCCAGGCGCCGGCGAATTTCCGGCTCCAATTGTTGGTCAGCGGCGATTTCACCAGCAGAGGGGGTTGGAGTTGGGGCGCCATAGATCTCGATAGCTCTCTGGAATGCTTTTCTTCGCACAACATCCAGAGCTGTTTCTCCTTCAGCTAATTCCAATTGTGGAAAATGTAGCCTCCCTAAAGGCAATTCACAGTGACAATTGTCAATAATCTCTTGGGTTCGCTCGATGGCACCCGGAAAGTCTGCAAAACGTTTTTCCATTTGTTCCCGATTCGGGAAAAAAGCGCTTGGCGGTGCGTAATCCGCCTCGGAGAGTTCATATAAAGTCGAATTCACCCGAATTGCTGACACAACTTCTTGTAAATGAGCCTGGGCTGGATCCAAATAATACACGGAATGGGCTGCCACAGTTGGAATTTTGTTTTTATTTCCAAATTCATTCAACACCCTACAACAATGTATATCGTGTTGTTCATGAATACTTAGTTCGAGATAAACACGGTCTCCGAATATTTCTTTCAACTGACCTACCACAACAGAAGAGGTTCTTTCATCGCCTTCTCTGATCAAGCGGCGCAAACTGCTTCCCCAACCGCCAGCCAGGCAGACCAACCCGCTGGCCGAGCTTTGAATCGCCTGTCCTGAAATTTTCTTTTCATCCACACTTAATTTGCTGGTAATTTTGCATAAACTGCGCCAGCCGCAATCCTCGTTAGCAAGGAAAACCAGTTTTTCTTCTATAAGCTCATACTGGCCGAACTGGTTGCGTAACTCAATCGTCAGGTTGGCTTCTAACCCTAAAATTGGTTTGACCTTGAATTGCAGACATGCATCATAGAATTCGATAGCTCCAACCAGATTCCCATAATCGGTTAATGCTGCTGCGCTCATTTCATTATCAACAGCCTTTTTCGCCAACTGAATAGGAGATGCCAGGCCCCTCAAGAAAGAATAATACGAGTGAAGATGTAAATGTCCCAAGAACATATATTCTATTTTACACGATTTCCCATTGCTTGACACGCCATTCCTGCTTTGTTATGATCGATTTATCGATGTACCGTTGAATGATCCAGGAACAATATTGCCTGGCAGTTCGTCTCAACATAAGCATGATAAAAAAGATCTTCATTTGTTGCCTCCTGGCAAGCATTTTTCTGTTGGGGGCTTTTCTATTCGGGATTTTTCGTGACCTTCCCAGTGTGGAAAACATACAAGAACGAGTAATTCCGTCGTCAATACGCATCACCGATAATAAGGGGCGATTATTGTATGAAATTCTGCCTGCAGATAGTGGGCGGAATTTTCCATTGCCTTTTGGACAAATACCGAAATGCCTCGTTCGGGCGACATTAGCCACTGAGGATGCCAATTTTTACCAGCATCCAGGGATAGACCCTGTCGGCATTCTTCGTGCATTATGGATAGACATGCAAGGTGGCGAAACACTGGCCGGCGGCTCAACAATCACCCAACAAGTTGCCAGGAATTTATTGATGTCCCAAGGTGAAAGAAGCCAACCCACACTGCTGCGAAAATTGCGTGAAAGTATCCTCGCAATCGAAATAACATGGCGTTATCCAAAAGAAGAAATCCTAGGATTGTATCTAAATTTTAGTTATTACGGAAGCCTGGCTTATGGCGTCGAGGCGGCTGCTCAGACTTATTTTGGAAAACCAGCAGTCGATCTAGACCTGGCAGAATGTGCTTTGATCGCTGGCTTGACTCAATCACCTGCCTCATACAGCCCTTTCGTAGATTTGACGGCAGCCATCCAACGCAGATCGGTTGTTTTGGGGTTAATGGAGGAAAACTCCTTTATATCGCAGGAACAAAGACGGCTGGCCGAGACCGAAAAAATCGTATTAACCCAGAATCCTTATCCAATGGAAGCGCCACATTTTTCTCTTTTGGTTAAAGCTCAACTCGATAAAATCCTGTCATCTGAAACAATTGCACATGGTGGATTGGTTGTTCGTACCACATTGAACCTAGATTGGCAGCATTTGGCCGAGGCTGCGATCTCAAATCAACTCAAACGGCTATCCAAAGCAAATGGCGGTCTGGGCAACAATGTCAATAGCGCCGCTCTGCTTGCATTGGAACCAACATCAGGCGCAATACTTACTATGGTTGGAAGCCCTGATTATTTCGACAACAAGCACGCCGGAGCGATTAACATGGTGCTCTCACCACGCCAACCAGGTTCGGCTCTCAAACCAATCTTGTATGCGGCTGCATTGAATCCTGCATCAGCGTCCCCCTGGACTCCGGCAACGATGCTTCTGGATGTTTCACAATCCTTCGTCACCCATGATGGAAAATCGTACACTCCTGTGAATTACGATCAGCGTGAACATGGGCCTGTATTGCTACGGGAAGCCCTGGCCTCATCTTTAAATATACCTGCAGTTCTGGCAATGCAGCACATCGGAGTAAACAAATTTATACAGTTCGCATCCAATCTTGGGCTGGATAAATTCGGCGATCCTCAACAATACGATCTGTCCCTTGCTCTGGGTGGTGGCGAGGTATCCTTAGAAGAACTGACCGCTGGGTACGGGGCTTTCGCAAATGGGGGCAATCGAGTCGAACCATTTGCTATTTGGGACATTCGTGATACAAACGGAAATATCGTTTATTCACACACATTACCCAGGGCTCAGTCCGTGATGGATTCACGCATAGCCTGGCTAATCTCCGACATTCTAAGTGATAATGCCGCCCGAACACTGGGGTTTGGATCAAACTCAATTTTGAGATTAGATCGTCCCGCAGCGGTAAAAACAGGCACGACCTCGAATTTCCACGATAATTGGACTATCGGTTATATCCCCGACCTGGTGGTTGGCGTTTGGGCCGGTAATACAGATTATCAACCAATGATAGATGTGTCAGGAGTTAGTGGAGCAGCGCCAATCTGGGCGGAATTTATGCGCAGTGCCATGAACAACCAACCAGAAAAATGGTTTTCCAGGCCTCCTGGTTTAACTCAATTAGAAATTTGCGCAAATTCAGGTGCATTGCCTTCGCCAGATTGTCCATATCATAAATTAGAGTGGTTTATATCCGGGACGGAACCCAGCGCTCAGGATCGTCTGAATCACAAGATCACTCTGGATGTGCAGACCGGAGAATTGGCAACTCAACGAACACCAACAAATCAGCAAATTTCAGTAATCGCACTTGATCTGCCATCCATAGCACAGTCTTGGGCAACAAACAATCATATTTTGCTTTGGAGCTCCATCAATAAACCAGGTTTTCAAAGTTCTGCGGGTTCGCCATCGCCTCTTCAAGTTATCCAATTGTTATCCCCAGCGACGGAGTCAGTTTATTCAATTTCTACGAAAACACCTCTGGAATCCCAAAAATTACGCATCGAAGCGGTGGTGAATCTATCGTCAAATGCTGACCAAAGTACCTTCCGTGTAAGTTTTTTTGTCGACGGTCAACTTATTGCTGTGTTGACCCGTTCTCCTTATCAGGTTTTTTGGCAGCTTTCTCCAGGTCAACACACGATTTGGGCAGAAGTGGATAACAACCGTACTACCAATATAAGTGAGCCTGTCACAATCACAGTTAATCCACCGTGATCTAGCCCCTCAATTTTCTTCATGAGACGGCAAAATTATGCGCCGACCAACCAGCCGAAATAGATCAGGCAACCGTATGACTTGGAGTCCGTTGTGATCGAATGATGGAGTGTATTTATTGGGCGCAATTTTCCTTCACAAATCCATCTTTCAAAAATATGTTCGTGGGAGAAAGTGGTAGGAAAATTACCCTTTTTGTGGATCGGGAGTATCATTTCCAATCGAGTTTTTCAATCAAAGTGGGATGAATGTAATGGGCTGTCCTAAACGATCAGGACAGCCCTACTTTTCTCCGAATTCCTCTGAACTAAGGGTTTACGATAAATTGACTGCCATTCCCTCGCCCATATACTTCCGGAAAATAAAACTCTTGCGCAGTCGGGGGCACTACTTTGAAATTTCCAGCCAAACTGGCGCGCACCATGTATGTATAGGTATAGGATCCGGCAGGCAAGTAATTGGTTGATAGAACAACCTTTTCGTCTCGTAGCTCGACATGCTCAAAGTACCACCAACCCCATCCATCGCTTATCGGATTTAATCCAAGTGGGATTTCTGGTGTGGGGCTTGTTTTTAGCGAAGTATCGATTGCTTCGAGGCCCGCCGGTAAAGGATCATTTACCACAATATAATGCAATGCCTCTGCAGAACTGATTGTCAGGCGCACCACTAACGAATCTCCTTGCTTGGCTTCCGTCACAGGTGCATTTAGATCATTGGGATGGAAATATTGTCGTTGTATTTGAATTCCTTGATCCAGGGCAATGACCTGGTCAACCGGCAAAAAGACATTTAAGTGAGCGGTGTAGTATAAATTCCCATTCCCATCGCTGCGGCTGATTGCCAGACGGTTTGATTCCTGTTTCAAGAAATCACTTACCATTACTCTCAGGTTAACAGACTGGCGCATATTGTCGGCGGAAACATCTCCGCCACCGATCACCTGGCCATTGAAAGCAACTGCAAATTTATAATCCGCCTTTAGTTCGCCGCTGTTGGTCATCCAACGCGACAATGCCATTACACTCCAGGCTGTTTCTTGAGTACCATTCCAATGTCCATTCTGCCGGTGATTCATCAACCACCGCACCGCATTTGCATTGATTGGATTATTTGGGTCGATCTGGCTAAGCGCTTCTACCACGATCGCAGTTGTTCGGGTGTCGCTGTTCCAATTGAAACGATCCGAATAGGTTTCTTCCCAATGAGTGCCCGTCGCGCTTACCATGGCAGCACTGGTCAAATCTGAGGTAAGTGTTTTTAACCTTTCATCGGCTGTATTTTGCCTCCATAGACTTTCCGCTAAAAGCGCACGCGCATACCAGCCTAAATCCTGCCGGTAAAATTCATAAAGCTGGCTCATATTGCTGATGGCTGGGTTGCCTCCTCTGGCCAGAACAAACAAGATAAATGCCTGTTGATTTAATACTTCAGGATCCTTCTTCTTTCCGTCCAGGCTTACCAGGGTATTTTGCTGCAAATACTGTAAAGCAGTTTCAACCATTGATTGATCCACGGCATATCCTGCTTCTTGGGCCTCGACCAGACCAAGGTACGTGTATGCTGATGTCGTTGGGTCAGATTTTCCTGTCGACCACCAACCCCATCCGCCATCTGGATTTTGTAAACTGGAAAGGCGCTGTAAGCTGCCGTTGACCTGATCGGCTAATTTCTTTTCAAGGTCAGGATTACTCAAACCAGCATCATGCAAAGCACGCGTACTGACTACATTCGGCAAGAAACTAGAGATCGTCTGCTCAATGCATGCATAAGGATAAGTTTCCAGGTATACCAGGCTGTCGGTCATTCCGGCGGCCAATGTTGGAGCAATTTGAATATCGAGTTCACCTGCTTGAATATTCCAACCCTGGGGTAAGAATAACGATTCAACTGCGGTACCTGCTTGAAGAAGTTGACCACCAGTACTGATTGATTCGGGAACCTCGTACCTGTAAACCGGCAGTCCCTGGTTGTCCAGAGTTCCCAAAGGTGGTTTACTGGCATCTGAAAATGCGCCGCCTTGCGCCGAGAATACCATATCAACGCGATCTGCATCCTGGTTCACCCGCACTTTCCATGTAATATATGACTGTTTTCCATTTGCGATTGAAACCTTTTGAGAAACAGCATCCAGGACACTCACACCGCTCGCATTTAAATCCACATTCACATCCAGGGGCATGCCAGTATTATTGTGAATAGCTGCGCCGACGAGGACTTCATCACCAGCAGTAAAGAATCGTGGCGTTTCAGGCCGTACCAGCAGTGATTTAGTAGAAATTAAGTCGAGCTGTGCTTGCCCTGCCAAGGTATTTTTGGTAACCGCCCTGGCATCCATTCGCCAGGTTGTCAGGTTGTCGGGTAATTCAACCGATACACTGGCATTGCCGTCTGCACCAGTCACCACATTCGCATTCCAATAAGCAGTATCCAAAAACCGTCCACGCACAGGAATGATGCCTTGCTCGCCGTAACCCTTTCCCCCACCCGAACCCATCCCATAACCTAAAGCAGCGGCGTCACGTGCCAATTGGGCATTGTAATCTTCAACTGTAAAGACGAGTGGAACAGATGTTGTTACACTCAAGTTACGTTTGTAGTAGAAGAAATCCAATATTGGGCCTGAATTCGCATCTGCCAGGTTCAACACTGCCAGGTCACTCAATGAAAGAGACACCTCTGCTTGTTGGGGTTTACCAAGATAATCGGTCACCTGAATAGAATAAGTGACTTTATCACCTGGGCTGGCTTGCGATTTGTCTACCTTTAACTTTACTTGCAGTGCCTGAGCGCTTGGTTTAACTTTCAATTCGGTGATGCCCAAGCGAAAATCGGGTGGCGAATCGGAAGTACAGTGAATAATCAACACCGAGATATACACACCGGGCGCCATATCTTCAGTAATCGGCAGGCGGTAAATTGTACTATTTGTATTGAGTAAAATTACCTCTGATTTGCGGATATGGCCGCGTTCAACTGTGACCAGGGCATATGCAGCTTCATTGAAAGGAGAAGCAATCAAGATTGATGCCTTATCACCCGGGTTATATTGTGTTTTGTCTTTTACCAGATCAAAGCCTTTATTATTACCCTGCCGCCACGGAATGTAATCTACCCCTGCTACCCAGATAAACACAGAAGCCTGCCCGATGTTGCCTAGTGCATCACGTGCCTTTATCGTTATTCGGTATACTCCCCCATGGTCAGGAGTAAAAGCGGTTTGTCCCTTGCCTTTATCATCTAACGCCAGGCCAGAAACTGCACTGACCGGAATTTCTTCGACATTACTTTCCCATTTGATCCGACCGTCTGAATCGACAGATTGAACGTTATTCCAATGCCTCTCGACGATGGTAATATCTACTTTTTGTCCAGCAATTGGCTTACCATCCCAATCAAGGGCTACCAGGTCAAAGGCAGCTGGCTTTTTCACTTCAGAAACATAGGCCTGGCTGCGGATTCCAGGATATACCTGACTGCGATTTACCACAACTTGATTGCGTCCATATACACTCACACCGGCAAAATCTGTCACGCCACTTTCAAAAACAAGAGTCTGGCTGGCCCCTTTATCACCCAGGCTGGCAGGTATATCCACTATTGCCTTGCCTGACGCATCAGTTCGCGTTTTCCCTTCGCTAAGGCTTTTGGCCGGCTGCTGGCCGCCCAAGAAGTCATATGCTATATCCCATTCACCATCCCAAAATGTATAACTGGTGTATTCGTCTGGCGGATTATATGTAAAAGGCTGGCTTTGCAAGTTCCAATATACTTCTGCATCTGCCAGAGGGCCTCCAGCGTAATAATCAGATTGAACAGTGAATTCCAGGGCTTGATTGGGTAACGCTTTTTGTGGTCGGCCCTGCACATCTACAATGAATTCGGGCTTCTTATATTCCGCTACGTTAAAACTCACCCCGCCAATTACCTGCTGGTCCTCAAGTTTTCCAACTGGCACACCAGAGTAAACATTGATTGAGTAAACACCCAAAGTAGCATTCTGGTCAAGGCTAAATTTCCCATTGAAGCTTCCAAACTCATTGACCGGCAAGGTGTCGGAGAATACCGCAGTATTGTTATAATCTGTGATCGTCACACGTACCGTGCGTGATTGAGATAAAGAATAGCTACCGTCGTCATCCGTTCTCAATATGCCTTTATAATAGACCGGTTGTCCTGGCCGATACAGAGGGCGATCCGTGTAAACATAAGTTCTTTCCAATGATGGACGAGAGTAGTAATCTTGCCATATTCCGAAATCGTAAGGTGAAACGCCAGATCCCCAGGCGCTGGAGGCAAAGCCAAATCTATTTGAATCATCCACCAGCGCATACACCTGGTTTGCTGAACTAGGATCAAATGACAATCCTTCTATTTTTGCAATACCATCTGGCCCACTGATTGCCCGGCCGATTTCTTTGAGAGAAACATCATAAAAGACGACATTCAAATTTGCCAGGGGTTTCCCATCTTGCAGATCGGTTAACCATGCCAAAGCCTCACTCGGAGATACTTTTAAACTGATATTTGTACCTGCTACCATAACAATGCGATGATCAGTAAATGGATTACCATAACTTTCGACTTGGGGCGCATTGAGCACCAGATAATATAAACCCGCGTCGAGGCGATCTTTCCCTGCTGATGCAGGTTGAAATTGGCGTAGTGTTCTTTGGTCAGTTTCAGAACTCAAGTTAATGGCTTGTGACCAGATCAGGTCGCTTTGCGGCGGCGTAAAGTTGTATTCGTTGATTCCACTTGTATAATTGTAGAGATCAGCGTATGTTTTTAAAGGCAGCTTATACAATCGAACATCCGCTCGGGTTACATTTCTCAACCCAATATAAAAATCCTGTGGGCCGCCAGCACGATATAAAACCAGACCCTGCGGCATTTGGAAGAATGCCGTTGGCGGATATGGTCCGGTATGAAAACGAATTGTCTGGCCTACTTTTATAGCATTGCCGTAAACATCTTCCAGGCCTGGCTGTATGGTGATCGCATAATTTGTCGATGATTGTAAGCCGCTTAGGTTTAGAGTCCACTGCTCCCCATAATAATCATCAGGGTTGTAATACCAGGTTGTACCGCCTTCCGGAGCAGGATCAATTGTAATTTTGTCTTTCCAGGTATTAAACTTCATTGGAGAAGCGAAATGGATGGTAAATGTCGAGTCGAATTGCCTCGCAGATTCCCCATTGGATGGGGTGGTATAAAGGATTGCTGGATAGCTGACTGTCTTGAAGGAATAATCGAAGTCATAATCCAGCCCGCTGCCACCTCCCTCAACCTGAGCCTGCTTCCCCAAATGTATAGTGTAACGAGTATCCATCGCCAAAGGTAAAGTTGGTGTGAAAACCAATTGGGTTCCATTTTCTCTCCAGTCAAAGGACAAAGGAGCACTTTCTCCGGTTTGTGAAACCAATGTCACATTAGTTTCAGTACTGGATGGATCCATCGCCTGGTGAAAACGAAAGAAAAAGCTTTGGCGAAGCTTCACGGAATTTTTCGGCATCGGGTAATTTTCCCAATCAAAATCAGTGAACGAAAAACCTGCCAAAGACGGCATTGCCGTGTGGAAAGTCCAGCTATATGGTTCTGCCAGGCTGGTTTCTTTTTGCGCATCCTGCAGTCCCGCCGCTACGCTAACGCGATATTGTGTTCCCCCTTGGAAATTCTTTGCAGGGCGAAAGACATATGCTGAACTGTTGAGCCATTCGCCCTTTCCCTCAACGGCCGGCTCGATTGTCAATGGTTTCGGAAGAGCATCTTGTTGTTCAGCAATTACCAAAGGTACAACCGGACGGTTGAACGTCACCACGATTGCAGTATTTAGAGCTACATCTTCTGTGTCGAGAGCAGGTAAAACCTGGGAGATTTCGAGCGGCGAGGCAGTAACAAAATCAAAGTCGTAAGCCTCTTTGAGGGATCTACCCTGGCTTGATGTTGCTTTTTCAGACAGATTTACAAAATACCGTGCCCCGCTTTTAAATCCATTCGTAGGTGTGAACAATAAATGCTTCGTATCACTCCAGGCCACTTGCCCTGGAACTGGCTGCCTATCTGACAGGGACGCGCCAGCTTCCAAGACGATCAATGCATTCGCTGTGGACGATTGATCCATCGCCTGGTCAAAAGAAATTTCTATCGGTTTGTTCAATGACGCTGTTTGACCACCCGCTGGGCTCCTACCAACAACAATTGGCGCTATAGCCTGTCCGTTATCCACAACTGGTATAAACGTAGGCGCAGGAGTGGATGTAATCGTTGATTCAATAGTTGGGGTCACCGCCTGGCTAATCTCTGGTGTTGGTTTTGGACCTGCTGCATCACACGCCGCGACCAGTACAATTCCGAATACTACAATTAACGACTTCAAAAATAGAGAGATTGTGGCAATTCTTCTTTCGATCATATTATCCTCATCAACGAATACTCTTCAAATTGGTGATTTATTTTTTTCTAACAACGCGTTTTTAGGATTTCGATAGGCACAAATATACCAATATCTAAACGTCAATATAAGGAAGAAAGTTCCCAAAAGGGTGTCCATCTCTTTCTTTTTTACTTTATTTTTAGAAACCGGCTTGAGCTTAATCCATTTTTCCTTTCCTATATTATAATTTACGAAAGGATGCATTCTTCATCTACACATGTTCTCGCCGGCCAACCATATCCACTGGGGGCCACTGTTATGGGCCAGGGAGCAAATTTCTCCCTGTTTAGTCGCAATGCCACTGCTGTGGAACTGTTACTATTCGATCATTACGACAGTTTACGTCCAAGCCGCGTGATCAGCTTGCACCCCAAAATTAACCGTACTTTTTATTACTGGCATCTTTATGTCCAGGGTATTGGCCATGGGCAGTTATACGGATATCGAGTGCATGGACCATCGAATCCTTTTACTGGATTACGGTATGATGGTGATAAACTGCTCATCGACCCTTATACACGTTGTCTTGCTTACGGGAGCAATTACGATCGGTTGGCGGCGAGCCGGCCTGGACCGAATATTGCCAGCTCGATGAAGAGTGTTGTAATAGATACGCGTTCTTATGATTGGGAAGGAGATCGTCCGCTAAACAAGCCTTTTAGTGGCTCGGTTATTTACGAATTGCACGTTGGAGGTTTTACGGCCCACCCGTCCTCAGAGCTGCCTGCCGAACAACGCGGTACATACTCTGGTGTAATAGCGAAAATCCCCTACTTGAGAGCATTAGGCATTTCCACGGTTGAATTGCTTCCCGTCCAACAATTTGATGAACAGGACGCGCCAAAGGGGTTAAACAATTATTGGGGCTACAGTCCAATCGTTTTCTTCGCACCTCATCGAGGTTATTGTGGTAGTTCTGATGCAGCCGGTCCTGTCGAAGAATTCAAAGACATGGTGAAAATGCTGCATCGCGCTGGTATTGAAGTGATCATAGATGTTGTATTTAACCACACCGCCGAGGTCGGAGCTGATGGTCCCACGCTGAGCTTCCGTGGATTGGAGAACCGCGCCTATTACATCCTTGATCCGAAGGATCGTTCTCGGTATAAAGACTTCTCTGGGTGCGGGAATACACTCAAAACCAATCATTCAGTCGTCAGGCGTATGATCATCGACGCACTGCATTATTGGGTCCAGGTGATGCACGTGGATGGATTTCGATTTGACCTTGCGTCGATTTTCTCCCGAGACGATGTAGGTTCTGTGATGACCAGCCCACCGATAATATGGGAGATTGAGTCTGATCCTATTCTAGCAGGGACAAAAATCATCGCAGAAGCCTGGGATGCTGGTGGCTTATACCAGGTTGGCACATTCATCGGCCATCGTTGGGCTGAATGGAATGGTCACTATCGCGACGACACCCGCAGGTTCATTCATGGTGAACGCAACACAGTTGCGACAATATCAGCCAGGATTGCTGGCAGCCGCGATTTATATCCTCAGCCTGATCGCGAACCCCACAGGAGCATCAATTTCTTTACCTGCCATGATGGATTTACTTTGAACGATTTGGTCAGTTACAACCGGAAGCATAATGACCCAAATCATAATAACAACACAGACGGCACAGATGCAAATTATTCCAACAATAACGGCTTTGAAGGCCCAACCAGCGATCCCGCTATAGAAGCTGTGCGAGCCAGGCAGATTCGCAATTTTTTTACTGTTCTTTTTCATTCACAAGGCACACCGATGATTCTGATGGGTGATGAAGTGCGTCGGTCACAACAGGGCAATAACAATGCTTATTGTCAGAATAACGAGATATCGTGGTTTGATTGGAATCTGGTTAATCGAGAAACTAACTTACTGCGCTTTGTCCAGGAATTAATAAACTTTTATAAACATCATAAATTATTCTCAGAGGAAAAATTCTGGGCAGATCCAGAGAACATAAAGATCACTTGGCATGGGGTGAAAACGAACGAACCAGATTGGCGTGATATTTCTCATTCGATCGCTTACGAACTCAATAATCGAGTGACAGACACGCGAGAATCGGAACATTTATTTGTGATGCTCAATGCCTATTGGGACAACCTGTCGTTCGACCTACCCGCACTACCTGCCGGCCAGGAATGGAGAAGAGTGATCGATACTGCTCTTCTTCCTCCTAATGACTTCAGCTCTCCGCCAGTTCCGTTATTGCCAGGCCAGGCAAATTATTCTACTCGCTCAAAAAACGTGGTTGTTCTAAAGGCATTTCGAGTTGGTGAAAATTAATACCGCTCAATAAGCGGGATGATCGTTCAGCCTGGTTTGTTTACCTGATCAATGGCAAATAAAAAATCAGGTTCACCTGAGAAACACTTAACGAATAACTGATTGCTAAGGCGCGGGGATCCAGATTAAGTACTCTCAAAGAAACGATCCCACTTCGGTCAGCTTTCCACAGCATAAGCCCGGTTGCTGGGAAAACAAGTGGTGACGATTCCTTGATCAAAGTGGCGCCATTAGAAGCAAACAATTGTAAAATTGGCGCCGCCAGCCTTGCGGTTGATTTTCCTGGTTGAAAAACTGCTGCCTGAAAAGCGTATGTATTTCCAACCTGGACAGTTGTTGTTATCCAATCCTCGTCTCCGGTAAAATCACTGGTTTGCGGATTGCAGAAATTCCGTTCCTGAACTCCGCCAACTGCAAGGTATTTTGCCTGGCCTCTCGAATTGTCATTTTCAAACAAGTCACCAATAGGCTTGCCAGTTTCATTTAGCTGGCACAAAACATTGGCAGCAGGCACAGTGGTACTGATAATATGATCCCCTTCAATGTTGCCTGCTTGGTCGACGCCGTGCAATCGGTACCAATAGCTGTGACCTGGAGAAACTACCTCATACTGAGTTGTTAATTGTGTACTAGTATAAATGTGCTGCCAGGGTAAATTATCGATACGTTCATCGAGCACAAAATAATCCAACCCAGAACGCGAGTCGCTCCCTTTCCAGTTCAAATTTAACACATTGCTGGGTTCAACCATCGCCATCGGTAGAAATTGCGTGGTTGGAGGAGTGAAATCCGTTGCGATATGCGTCGAGCCTAATACTGAGCTTAATCCCGCTCGTGATTTCGCTACCACATAAACTGCCATATCATCCTGATCACCAATCACAGATGGATCAAGCGAGACGGAATAATGGTTATTCAATTGAACCGCAGTGCCAAGAGATTTCCAGGTAGTTGTCATCCAATCACTAGTGTGCCAGAAGAACTCGATGCTTTCTAACCCTGAGGTTGTGCCAATGATCTCTGCCATTGCCTGGGTAAGATTCTTTAGGTATCGTGCCTGCTCTGGCGGTGAAAAGTTCGCAATTTGTGGATAATTGTGGTCAATTCCAAAATGTAAATCATACACTCGAGATTGACCGTTATCTGGTAATGAGGTCCAATAATAGTTCGGAAAGTTAAATGCTTGGACTCGAATGTAATAAGTGCCATCCCGCGGCAAGGTTGTATGAATATATGAATCAACTCTACCACTAAATGGATTATCATCATTAAACGCCAACACAGATGTCCCATCACTATCGATAAGGGCCATTACAGTGTCCATATGAGTGGCTGTCTGGTAAGTATCTGTGGTAATCTGAACTTGATCTCCAGCTTTTCCATCGAAGGAATAATAGTCGGGATCATTTTGGCAAATTCTGCCTGTGCTTAAGGATTGATAGGGCAGAGTCAGGTGGTAGGCCGTTGCGGGAGTATTATTCCCATTTGCGCCCTCGTATGCATCTGGGCTGCATGTTGCAGGAGTTGTCGTATTAACGTTAATTTTATCGACAAACCAACCTGAAAAGTTATTCTCAACCCCGGTCTGACCATCGCTTCCATCAACTGTTTCGAAATAAAAACGGATGCGTATCGTTTTACCGATATATTTCGCCAGGCTGATATGTGGACTTTGTTTCCATGCTTGCATGATATCTCCTGACAGCTGATAAACAGTTTCAACATGTCCATCCTGCAGGACAACTTGCACCAGTCTCTGGTCCCAATAAAGTGGGCTGTTGATAAGATAATCGCCTGGCTTAACTTCAGTTTGATAGTAATAATAGAAATCTAAATAGGATACCGCATTCGCATCCAAAATAATCGGAACAGATGTCAAAGAGCTGCTCCGCTTCAACTCATAATTATTTCCGTTTGGGTTCGTATTTCCGGCCCACCAATATGGCGGCGTGCCTGTTGATGATCCTGGAATCGCAGGTGTGGCTGTGTTTGACACTTTCCACCAACCTGTCGCTGTCCAGCCTCCTGAGTTCACTACATCATCAGTAAAGGGCAAACTCACACTGCTGTTCGATGTATAAGACGCTTGGGTTACTGTAAATGTTTGAGGATCAGTCCAGTTCGTTGGTGTAATCCAAGTGGATGCTGTGGGCGATGTGCGACCCCGTACTTGCCAGGAATAAACGCCCGGCGATAAATTTAAACTGTCTGATGTAATCCATGGTTGAGAAAGCCAGGTGGTGGTAAGCGTATTATTCGCACGGATCAGTCGAAGTTGGTATTGAGATAACCCAGCCATGCTGTTCCAATAAATTGTAGCTGATTCATTACCATTGATCACCTGGCCGGTTAGAGGCCAACCCGCCGAGAGACCAAAAGGCATATCGTTCGCCGATTGAACAATCAGCGAAACCACGCTGTCATCCTGAATCCGGTTATCCGCTAGGTTAGTGTCGGATTGGTAGAATGTTTCCTCACGCCCGCTGAAGGAATCTTTAGAATAAAGGCTGGCGCGGGCTCCACTGCCTACCACGACTGAGGAAGCAGTGTTTATACCTGGAATGTTTAGTGATGTGCTCAGGTAACCAGCGTTCGGACCAAAAACGGCGCAAACCCCTTGAAAATTTGGATCCGCAAACAACGCCACCTGGCCTGGTCCTGGCTGGCAAACGGGAGGTGGAGGTGGAGGGCACTGAACACTTAAGATTACTGACCGTAAAGGTTTTCGGTCGATTACGTTGCCCGAATTATCGGTCAAACGTAATCCCAAATCTACAATGCCGTTCGGTATACTCAGAGAGCAGAAATTGATACTCCCGCTAAAAGGCGTTCCAACGATTTCCAATCCCCCTGTTTGCCAGACGCCTTTTGTCCCTATTAGGGCTTGCGCTGAAAGGAAACCACTCGTTGCATCCGCTCCCCAGCCAGAAAACGCCAGGTTCGAGTCAGTGATGACATCCCCATTATGGATGTTAGTAAAATCACCTGTTGGATCATCCAGGTCACCCCGCCGGTTTCCAGAAACATAATAAGTCTGATAAGAGGAGCAATTATCACTTGCATAGCAATAAATATTGTCCGGGAACGCGTCTTTTTGCCGAGGACGACCACCATTGATCGTAACATCATCAAATGTTATATCAACCGAACAATTAAACCATGAGGTTGGCTGAATCTCTGCTTGAAAATGCAAGTGCGACCCGGTGCTGTTTCCTGTGTTGTCAACAATGCCAATGACTTCGGAACGCTTGACCACCGCACCAACCGATTTTAGATGGGGAGGAATACTGTTTTGCGCCAGGTGTAAATACAATTCATAAACATTATAGACAGAGTCTTTGATCAAAACATAATTCACGTTGGTATGGTCATCATTAGGTACGTCATCTTTAAAACCAACAATCGTTCCACTGCGGGAAGCCCAAATATTAAACATCGCCACCCCGCCAGCTCTGACGAAATCAAACGCATAATGCTCCGGATAAGAGGCCGTCGCGGCATCCGCATCATACATATCATGATGAACACTTTGTGTTAATTGTGCAGTCTGACCGTATTGCCAGGGTAGATAAAAACCACTCAATACGGGCGTGCGCGGTAACTGGCATGTTTTCAGAGCCAAAACTGAATTCCAATAATCTACTGTCTCCGGATCCATCAAAGTGGGCGGAAGTGAATTAAGCCATTTTCTCCACAATAGATCCCCTGGCAAAGCTGCTTGCCAGGAATTTGCTTCCCAATGCAAAATTGCTAATCCGGGCTCAGTCGCAGGCAGATCCACAGCTTTGGTATCAGCCAATACCATACCTGCAGTTGCCCATTCCCCCCCCTGGTCAATTTGGATATTCACAATGCTGATTTGAAACATTGCATAAATTGGCGTTGATTCCCGGTGTGCAGTGATAGCGTTTAGCACCGCATTTTCAACGTCTTTTTCTGCCTGTGTGCCTGCAAGCGGGTTCCCATCAGCAGCTTGCGCAATCAACATGGTCGAAAAAATCACCATGCTCACAAAGAGCAACAAGCACAACCCGATTGTCCGGATGTATTTCATTTCAATTCTCCGTTAAAATATCAAAACAATAATTTTCTTAAATACGGTGAAGCAAAGCCAGGTTTGTTGGGAAAATTTCACCAACAGGATAACCGCAAATTAAAACGATTTGCTGTCCAGGTTTAACCAAATTTTCTGCATGAATCGTATCTTCTACGTCTTCTAGCATTTGTTCAAGCGAAAGGGCATGCGGTACCAGGTGAGATTGTACTCCCCAATACAAAGACATACGGCGGTAAATATTTTCGTCTGGGGTGAACGCTAACACAGGAACATCGGGTCGAGTTTTCGACATCAACAATGCAGTCCGCCCGCTCATCGTGAAAATGGCAATCGCTGCAACATCTCGATCTCGCGCCAGGGCTCTGGCTGCCATTGTCATATAAAATGTATCATCGCTTGCTGAGTTTACCGACGCTGTATCGCTGCCGTGGTCACCACCAATAACCGGTTCAGGTCCTTTCCAATGGCCCCATCTCTCTAAGCCCGCTTCTGCCTGACATGCGATCGCATTCATTGTTTGAACTGCCTTCAATGGGTATTTACCTGAAGCAGTTTCCCCAGAAAGCATGACAGCATCCGTCCCATCAAAAATTGCATTCGCTACATCGGAAGCCTCAGCGCGTGTTGGCCGAGGATTTAGAATCATTGAATCCAGCATTTGAGTTGCAGTAATCACAATCTTTGAATTCCGATTGGCACACTCAATAATCCTTTTTTGAGCTATCGGCACGGCCTCGGGCGACATTTCGACACCTAAATCTCCACGTGCGACCATTACACCATCTGCCTCACTCACGATGGCTTCAAGATTATCCAATGCCTCGGGTCTTTCTAATTTAGCAATAATAGGAATATTTAAGTATTTGTTCGTCTCGGTGAGCATGCCGGCAGCTCGCATGGCATTCGTTATCTCATTTCGGAGAATCCGTATGTCATCTGCCGTTCTGACAAATGACAGTGCAACGGCATCAACACCTTGTTGAATACCAAAAAGAAGATCAATTCTATCTTTATCTGTGATCGCGGAAATGCCAAGCGCACCGCCAGGTAAATTGATGCCCTTATGAGGTTTTATGATGCCCCCAACCACAACCTTCGTTTCCACCCACTCACTGCCAACCGATAAGACAACAAGTTCCAGGTTCCCATCATCGATCAAAATTCGCCCGCCTGGAGATACGCTGTGCGGAAGTTCCTTGAAATCAACACTGATCCACTGGTCATTTTTAGGAACAGATTGAGTTGTCAGGGTCAGGATTTGCCCCACTTTGATCTCAATTGCATCTTTTGGAAGGTTGCCAATCCGGATTTTTGGACCTTGTAAATCTTGTAAAATTGCCAAAGGTTGGTTCAAACGTAATGCAATTTTTCGTAACAAGCGGATCATTACTGCATGATCCTCATGACTGCCATGGGAAAAATTTAATCGAGCAACATTCACCCCTGAAAGGAGCAATTGTTCTATAGATTGCTCATCGGAACATGCAGGCCCTATTGTTGCGACAATTTTAGTTTTTCTTTGAGCGCATCGAAAATCCATATATTCCTCTTACTTGATAGTTTATCATAACCATTTAGGATTTCGCGATCTGGGTTGACGAATCGATGTATACTTACCAAATATGAAATATAGATACATATTCGCTGTCGGTATTGGTTTAATCCTTTCAATTTCGATTCCTTTCGGAGTCAGCTACTTAAACTATTCGACAGCAAAAGCCCAATCCGTAGTATGTAACACCTGGACTCAAGTGAACGAGAATGCATTTGGAATGGGCCAGGGTCCTGAAGGAAGCTATTCCGGAGGAATTTTTAACGGGTATTATGGAGAAGAAGGCTTTGAAGTTGCTACATTCAATAATCAACTTTACCTCGGCATGGAGGCGGATAATGTCTTTGGAGCCAGGTTATGGCGTACAAAAGCCGGTGTCATTGGTCCCAATTCTCAAAATGATTGGGAAGAGGTAATTGCAGACGCCAATGGTTATCCATTTAGCCTGCCGAATCCAGTTCAGGCCGATCATATCGACAGTCTCGAGTCATTTCAAGGATTCTTGTACGCCAGTATCGCCAATCGATCCGGAAGCCCACTTGGTACACGGATTTTCCGATCTCCAACAGGGAATCCCGGGTCCTGGATGGATGCCGTCATAACACAGTCTTCACCCGATGGCTCCAAGATTACAGATATCGCAAATGAAAATTTTAAGGATATGCAGGTTTTTTCAGATCAACTCTGTGGCGGCACATGGAATGCTGTCAAAGGGGCTCAGGTTTGGTGTACACCTGATGGAACCAATTGGGCACAAAAAAATCAAAGTGGTTTCGGCAGGGTGAATAATGCAGTGATCTGGTCAGGCCTGGTGTTTAAAAATTCATTATATTGGGGAGTTCAAGATTTTAACGGTTCGCCAAGCGATAGCTCCAACGATATTGCCAGGTTATTTCGCACGAATGATATTAACGGAACACCTGTATGGACACCAGTTTTTACTGGGACAGTTGGCAGTTTACGCGTCGATTTACTTGGTGATTTGGCTGGTTATATTTATATTTCGCATAAAAGTCCGGATGGCATTATCATTCTGCGCAGTTCGAGTGGAGATCCAGGTTCTTGGACCCAGGTAAACATGCCTGGGATGGCAGTAGGAAATGTTAACAATACAGTTCCAATTGTTGATGGAGCGGTGGTTTTTGACAATGAGTTATATGTAGCAGTATCAAATATGGTTTCAGGTGTTGAAGTATGGAAGACTTCAGCGAGTGTTGTGGATGATGGGCGAGATTGGCTTCAAATTGGCCTGGGTGGCCTGGGAGACAGCAATAATTTTACAGCTGAATTAACCGATTTTAATGGTCAGCTATATGCCTGGACATCGAATTACTTGGTCGGTCAGGAAGTCTTACGGCTGGATTGCACGGGAGAACCGCCTGTTTCGACCCCAAAATTTATCACAGTCAGTTCAAAGCCTGGATTCTGCTCTTCATTGCACGATGCCATTCAAGCTGCTAATCTAGGAATCTCAATCAATAACTGCGTCGGCAGTGCTGGATTGGATATCATTAACCTCGCTGAACCCATCCAGATCACATCCTCTCTTCCAGCGATCACAAGTCCAATCACACTGGACGGCGCAGGCTTTTCCATCCAAAATACTTCGCCAATTTCATTTTCTCTGTTTTATGTTAATCCAACCGGTTATCTAATTGTTGATCAAACAGAGTTTAATGGTTTTCGAGGAATCAATGGTTCAGTAATTAACAACCAAGGGAGAGCTGAATTTAATAATTCATCGATTATCAATAACCATTCAAGTGGTCTCGGCGGCGCAATTTTCAATTCCGGATTGTTGAGATTAAACCAAAGTAACCTGTCAGGTAATTCAGCACTTGAAGGCGGGGCTGTTGCTAATCTTGGCGAACTTTATATTCTCTCCTCCAGCATATCCTACAATTCGGCAGCCAATCGAGGGGGAGGAATAGATAACATAGCGGGCATGGTCGCGGTCAAAACCTCACTCCTTGCAAGCAATCAGGCTCTGCTTGGTTCCGAATGTTCAGGAAACCTTTCTTCACAAGATTACAACTTCATTCAAAGCACAGCAAATTGCGCGATTAGTGGATCTATATCTCACAATATTAACAACCTGGACCCGATGTTATCATCTTTGCAACAGACTAACAGGCCACAATTTAGTTTACATTACCAGGCTCTCCTACCTGGAAGCCCAGCAATTGATGCTGTCCCAAAAGAATTGTGTCCATCCAAAGATATTCGTTCCTTTTCCCATGCGATCGATTATCCTGGTCTTGGAACAAACGCCTTTTGCGATATCGGTGTTTTTGAACTTCAAAATCCCGAAACAGGTCGAGCAGTGATCTTTGCAAACACAATAAATTTTAGCAATACACAAGTGAGTATCACCGATAATTCTCTCATGGGAGCACCTGCCAGTTCGCATCCTGGTCTAACAACAGTCACACGCCTGGCAGTATCACCTGGGAATATTCCTGGATCCGGTGGTGTTTTACCTTTTCAAATCAAATTAACCTCAGTTAATAATATCAACTTGGATATCAACCTTACAATTTGTTTTTCTCCATGGGAATTATCCAATCCAATATTATTGCAAAGTGAACAAGCCATAATTATGGATAAGAATGATATAACCGGGTTTCAAAGTGTCGAATCATCCTCAGCTTTGGATGAAGGTTCGCTTTCATTATATTATTATGACGGTACGCAAAAAACCTGGAATTATGTTGGATCGGATTCAAATATCAACCATTGCCTCACGAAAAATCATGTGACACACACCGGAGTTTGGGTGGTTGCCTCCGTCCAACCGACGCGAATAATTCTTCAATCACTGAAGATGACCTTAAAAAATAATGATTATCCATTCCTGGTAGTCATCTTATTGTCTTTGTTATATCTACTTGGTTGGTCTTGGCTGAATAAGAAAAAATAATACAGGCTGCCCATCCAGTAAACAGCCTGTATTGATTCGATGATTATGATAGAAATTATATGTAATGAAGGTCTCCCGCGATTTTCTTCATTTCATCCCGGAACTGCGGGTGAGCGATATTAATTAATGACAAAGCACGTTCGCGAATTGTCTTGCCATATAAGGATGCAACGCCGAATTCGGTTACCACATACCGAATGTGATTTCGACTGGTAACGACACCTGCCCCTTGCTTGAGCATTGGGACAATTCGGCTGATCATAGAGCCGTCTCTCATCACTGCGGTACTGGGCAAGGCAATAATTGGAACACCACCTTTCGATCTCGATGCTCCGTAAATAAAATCAAGCTGGCCCCCTACGCCGGAATAAAGCTTTGGTCCAATGCTGTCAGCGCACACCTGACCGGTTAAGTCGACTTCAATCGCCGAATTTACAGCCACTTGCCGGTCGTTTTGCGCGACAATAAATGGATCGTTAATGTATTCTGTTGGATGGAGCTCGATCATCGGGTTGTCGTCAACCCACCGGTATAAATTGTGGCTGCCGATAATAAATCCGGCAACAATTTTTCCCTGGTGCAGAGATTTCCTCGCACCAGTTAATACTCCTCTTTCAACTAGGTCGATCACTCCATCTGAGAATAATTCGGTATGGATACCCAAATCTTTCTTATGGTATAGATATTTCAATACTGCATCGGGTATAGCACCAATACCCATTTGCATCGTAGCGCCATCTGGAATAAGATCAGCAATGAATCCCGCAATTTTTTCTGTGATTTCATCTGGACCTTCGCTTCCCATCGACATTTCAGCTAATGGATAATCTACGGGCACTATGTAGTTTAAGCGGCTCACATGAATAAAGGAATCACCAAGGGTGCGTGGCATCTGATGGTTAACTTCAGCAATAATAACTTTTGCCGATTCTGCGGGTGATTTCGTCAATCCATTTTCTATTCCAAAACTGCAAAAGCCATGCTCATCGGGTGGTGATAAATGCACCAGCGCCACATCGATTGGAAGAACTTTATTCTTGAAAAGCAGTGGAAATTCGGAAAGTAAAACTGGGGTGAAGTCGGCGCGGCCTTCTTGAACTGCCTTACGGATATTTGCAGAGATAAACATGGTGTTCACCCGTAGATGGCCTTCCATCTCAGGCCCAACATAATCAGCCGGTCCAACGGTTAGCGCCTGGCAGATCTCTACATCCTTCAAATTTGAGGCGTGGTTCACCAAGGCAGTCAATAACATACGTGGGGTCGAACAGTTGCCAGTCAGGAAGATCCTATTCCCGTCGTGGATCTTTGTCACGGCTTCTTCAGAAGTAACTATTTTAGATTGATATAACTTACCGAAGTCCATGGTTACTCCCCCATTCCTTTGAACGATTTCGGCAGGTGCAGTTCGTTGCCGTGTAAGATAGCCACGCCTCGTTCTAGGTCGGGATTATCTTTAATCGCCTGGTCAATGCCTTTATTTGCCAATTCCATTAAATAAGGCAATGCAGCATTGACCATTGCATGCGTTGCCGAACGTGCAACCGCTGATGGCATATTTGGTACACAATAATGAATGATACCTTCCTCAACAAATGTAGGGTGTTCATGGGTTGTAGGACGGGAAGTTTCAACACAACCTCCTTCATCGATGCTGATATCCATGATCACAGAGCGCGGCTTCATACTACGCACAATTTCACGCGTGATCACAATTGGAGGTCTTTCGTTGGGTTTTAGCACGGCCGCTACGACCACGTCTGCGAAAGCGCAAACACGCGCAATATTATAAGGATATGCAAGCAATGTCACAACAGAATTAAATCGATCGTGAATACGCTGTAATGCATCAAAATTGACATCTAAAACAGTAACATGTGCTCCAAGGCCAACATATGTGTTAATTGCAGCGGTTCCAAAAACACCAGCTCCGATAACAACGACTTCGGCAGGAGCAACGCTTGGAATGCCAGCCAATAATATTCCTTTGCCCCCGGCGTTTGATTGAAGGAGTCGGCCGCTGATTTGAGCGGCTAATACGCCGCCAATTTGACTGAGCGGTTTACGTACTGGAACTTCGCCCGAACTTGTTTGAATACCCTCATAAGGAATAGCGGTTATTTTCTTGTCCACCATGAGGTCGATCTTATCAACACGACTGCTGCCCAAGTGCAAAAGGCCAGTGATCATAACCCCCGGACGAAGCCATTCCAATTCCTCATAAGTGGGGCGAGCCACTTTTACCAATAGGTCTGATCTTCCAAAGACTTCGTGACCAGAGTAAACGATTCTCGCTCCAGCATTTTCAAAATCTACATCGGCGAAGCCAGCATTCTGACCTGCGTCATGTTCAACATATACGGTGTGCCCCTGACCTGTAAACATCCGCACGCCAGCAGGGGTCATCCCGACTCGGAACTCGAACGGCCTGCGTTCCTTTGGGATACCTAGATTCATATCATTCTCCTCGTATTTTTTTTGAACGTCAGTTGAAATCAATTCCTGACGTTGGAAACATTGCGTTCTATTTTTGCATCAAAACTTCACGGATACGAACAATTGCCCAATCGAGAGTCTCTTTGTCAATAATAAGTGGTGGCGCAAAGCGAATCACATGCTGATGCGTCTCTTTTGCCAAAATGCCTTTTTCGGCCAGGGCCTCACAGAATTTGCGTGCTCCCCCCGCTTCTGGTTTCAGCTCCACCCCAATCAGAAGCCCTTTTCCTCGCACTTCTTTAATGTGAGGGCTTGGTATTTCAGCTAACTGATCGAGCAAATATTCTCCCATCAATGCGGCATTTTCTACCAGTTTTTCTTCTACGATTACACGCAATGCAGCCCGAGCAATGGCTGCACCTAGGGGATTACCTCCAAAAGTGGAACCATGTTCTCCAGATTCAAATAAACCCAATAATTTGCTGCTGGCAACCACAGCAGATACTGGATAAAATCCTCCAGCCAAAGCTTTACCGATGACCACCATGTCAGGGTGAACATTTTCATGGTCAACAGCAAAGAGCTTGCCTGTTCTTCCCAACCCAGTTTGAATTTCATCTGCAATGAAAAGAACATTTTGTTGGTCGCATAACTGCCGAACAGCTTTCAGAAATCCTGCAGGAGGCACAATCACACCTGCTTCGCCTTGAATCGGCTCAAGAATGACTGCGGCTGTGTTTGCAGTAATTGCCTTCTTAACTGATTCGATGTTGCCGTAAGGTACAGTCAAAAATCCACCAGTAAAAGGTCCGAAATCACCTTTGTACAGTGGTTCGGTTGAAAAAGAAACGATCGTCGTTGTCCGGCCATGAAAATTGTTTTCAAATGTGATTATCTCAGCTAGGTAACGGGGTACACCTTTTACCTGATAAGCCCATTTTCGAGCCAATTTAATCGCCGTCTCGACTGCCTCAGCTCCGCTGTTCATCGGAATCGACATTTCATATCCGGTCAGATCAGATAGCTCTTTATAGAATAATGGCAACTGATCATTCCGAAATGCGCGCGAAGTCAATGTAACTTTTTGCGCTTGCTCTACCATTGCCGCCATAATTCTTGGATGAACGTGACCTTGATTGAGCGCAGAATAAGCGCTCAGACAATCCAAATATTTTCGTCCATCCACATCGTAAACCCAAACTCCTTCACCGCGTTCTAGAACGATGTCCAGAGGATGATAATTGTGCGCCCCGTATTTTTCTTCAATTTCTATAAAGTCTGCTGATTGCATAAATGAATCCTGTTAATTTACAGATAAAAGTCGTACCAGGATTGCTTTTTGAGCGTGCAACCGATTGTGTGCCTGGGGGAACAATACTGAATGAGAGCCGTCAGCGACCTCATCGGTTATCTCCTGTCCTCGATGAGCGGGCAAACAATGCATAACAATTACATCCTGTCGGGCTTCACCTACTAATTCAGCATTCACCTGATACGGGGGGAAGACCTTTTCACGGATTTTTGTCTCTTCTTCTTGGCCCATACTCGTCCACGTATCTGTGTAAATAACATGTGCATCGCGTACTGCTTTATGTGGATCTCGTAAGAAATTCAATGATGGGCTTTTACCGTTAAAAGCGGACGCAATTTGGCGTGCTTTCTCAATCGCAATCGGATTGATATCGTAACCTTCTGGTGAAGCGATCGTAAAATTAGCTCCTAATGTAACGCAAATGTGCATCAGTGACACGGCCACATTATTTCCATCGCCAATAAACGTGATGTTCAATCCTCTTAAGTTTCCAAAATTTTCTTTTATGGTAAGCGCGTCTGCCATGCCCTGGCAAGGATGGTTGTAATCACTAAGTCCGTTGATCACAGGTATGCTCGACCATTGCGCCAATTGCATCACATGATCATGTTCAAAAACCCTAGCCATAATGCCATGCACATAACCGGAAAGAACCCTGGCCACGTCGGCGATTGCTTCGCGTTTACCGAGGCCTATTTCACTTGGCGAGAGGTAAAGTGCATCGCCTCCCAGGTGGCGCATTGCCATATCAAACGATACACGCGTCCTCAAGCTGGGTTTTTGGAAAACCATCCCAAGCACTTTTCCTTTCAATAACGGAGAATTTCCGCCCGCCTGGTATTCTTGTTTAAGGGAAACTGCTAAATCAAGCATGCTTTGAAGCTCTTGACTGGAGAAATCAGTTATGTGTAAAAAATCTTTTTTGTTGCTCATAATTTCAAGTTACTCCTCTTATGCCTACGAAACCAAGGCAATGCCTGCTGTTAAGATTATCACACCAGTGGATATGCAAGCATCACTTTGTGATTTTATCATATTGGATATTTCGACGAAATTGGCAAAGGACAGGCAAATTCTTGATAAATGTCATGTTTTTTCCGAGATATGCTTTTCTGCTATAATCCATCTACCATTGAAAAGGGAAAGAATTATGGTTTCATCCGCTTCACCAACCAAATTGCAGCTCCAGCAGGCCTGCAAATTAAGCGGCGCGACATGGGCAGCCTGGTTATTCTATAGCCAAACTACCCTGGTCAGAGAAAAAAATCCAGTCTTATGGGATATGGTCGAATCCTATGGATTGAACCATAAACAAACCCAACAACTTGAAAACTTTATTAATAATCAGGCTCAATCAAAGTGGCTGTCTGGCGCTCTCGCAAGTGGGAGGATTCGTTGGCAAAATAGCGAGCAATCGAGTGAATTAAACTGCAAAAGAGTCTGCATATTTCCGAACTCCTCCGCTTGTCAAATATTAATTATTGGTGGAGAAAAACTTGATAGTGCTGGGGAAAATCTGTTTCGCCTGCTTGCCTTGCACAGCCCACCAGCGCCGAAACAACAATTAGTTCAAATAAATAAAGATATTGAGGCTTTGCTTGAAATATCCACGCATATCGTTAACGGTGCACGCCTTCCCGAAATTCTATCAGAAATCGTTGAGCTAGCATATTCCTACTCCGGTTCAGAAATAGTTCATCTATCCTTGGATAATAAGCCGTCATCTGGACCAGATCAAAGTATATATTCGGTTTTTTATCCAACTCAGGAAGCTGTTGAACAACAGGGACTTAATCATTCACAAGATAGAAATTCAAAGCCTCAACTGTCTTTCAATTTACAGACTGAAAGACAACCAACACTTATTGTTGCTGTGCCAGGGGAAGAAGGATTGAATCAAAAGACTATCGGTAGATTAAGCTTTTTTACATCAAAACCTGGACAAATATTTCCTCGCCCTAAGGTAGCATTTTTAGAAATACTTGCTTTGCTCACCAGCTTGGCAGTGAAGATTGCGGATTTAAAACATGATTTGATGGTCACTTCCGAAGATCAATTGAGCATCAAATCCCGTTTATTGCGCTCGCTTCATCTAGCCGCGCTGGGAGAAGTTTCAGCCCAGGTAGCTAATGATTTAAATAATCCTCTTACCACCATCATTCTTTCCTTAGAAATTGCAAAATCCAGGCTGATTAGTGTTTCGGAGAACGAGGGGAAAGAATTTACCAGCGCTGTTGAAAATGTATCTTTGGCATTGGAGCAGGCATTACGCACAAGATCGATTGTTTGGGCTCTAAACAAGAACGCGCGAGAAACTCGCCCCCTTAACCAGGCTGGAAATGTCGACCAAATTTCTCTTGAATTAGCGAAGAGGTTGCAAAATATTCAATATGAACCCAACGACGAGGAGTAAATAAATTTAATGCATCCAAGCGTATTGATTGTGGATGATGAAGAACCTATCGGCGCTCTTTGCTCAGATATTCTCCAACTCCACGGGTATAAAACCTGCGTATTGAGTAATCCTTTGGACTGTCTTGAAAACCTTCGGCACAATACCTATGATATTATGCTGGTAGATTTACGCATGCCTGGTCTGAATGGTTTTCAGGTCATGGATATGGCGCGTAAAATTCAACCTCAAATAGCAGTCGTCATGATGACTGGCGTTGGAACACTGGAAACAGCAGTTGATGCCCTGCGCAGCGGCGCAGATGGATTAACATTAAAACCATTCACATCACAAGAACTGGTAGAAAATCTTCATTATGCACTCGATATTCGTGTTCGCAAAATTGACGCACAGCGATTGCAAGCAATTCGCCCAATTTTTGATGTAACCGAACAATTATTTTCCAAAACGGATTTTGTGCATTTGGAAACTTTTTTGGTTAGAGCTTCCCACAACTTGATCCCATCTTGCGCAGTGGGTTTTTTCGATTTCTCAATGATCGTAAAAAATCACGATAGAACCGAGAAACAACCAAATACTGATGTCGCAGAAGAACATTTGAACTTCCACCAAGAATTCAACAATATTAAAAGCAACAATTTTGAAGGAGTAACACTTACCGACCCCGAAATCAATCCTCAAGCATTATTGCTCGCTGCCCGTACAGCAGTTGACAAAGACTTGGTAAATAATACTGCTTCAGTGGAAGCATTCAATTTTGACCTAACCAAAGAAGCCCCAAATCTGAAAGATCTTGGTATTGGATCCGTTTTGGGCGCTGCAATTTCAATTTCGCAAGATAATTTTATCTTTGATTCCGTCGACTCATCTTTTGTCTTTAATGGAAGCCCAAATATTCCGGAAAATGAATTTGGAACCCGGAATCACCAAAACCGTATGATTATCATGCTGAGAAAAGCAGGTGATGAAAATTTCCAACAAGTAGAAAAGGAAATTTTCCTGATCTTGTGCCGGCAAGGTAAAGCTGCCATTGAAAATGCGAATTTACATGCTGCTTTACAGAATACTATTCAACGACTTGAAAATTCTGAGTGCAGCCTACGAGAAACAATTGAACGCCTGGAAACCTCCCAAAGGGCTTTAATTCAAGCGGAAAAATTGGCCACTGCCGGAAGGCTAACCGCATCCATCGCCCATGAAATCAATAATCCTCTCCAGGCTGTACAAAACTGTCTCCACCTAGCAAGCAGGGATGAGTTGTCAACGGATTCGAAGCAAGAATATCTCAACCTGGCTGGTGAAGAATTGACACGATTGATGAAAACTGTTCAGCAAATGTTAGGGTTTTACCGTCCTGGACAGCTCGATCGGAAGCCGATTAATATAAACCAGGTGCTTAACAATGTTTTATCTCTTACAAAAACTCAGCTCAAACAACAACAAATTCAATTAGTTCTAAATCTAGCCTCAGATATTCCTGATGTTTATATTGTTGCCGACCAAATACAACAAGTTTTTCTAAACCTGATACTCAATGCCTGCCAGGCAATGGAAAATCACTCACATGACGGCAAAATTGCTCAACTGACGATATCAACTTCATATCAAACCCTTACAAAACCTTCTTGCGGCCCAAAAGGCAATAACCGAGTTAAAGAAGTTTGTATAGTTTTTGTCGATACCGGACCAGGTATTCCTCCTGAAAACATTAATCACATTTTCGAACCTTTCTACAGCACAAAAAGCAATGGTAGCGGCCTGGGCTTGGCGATAAGTTATGGCATAATTTCCGCGCATGGTGGCGATATCGAAGTATCTTCATCACCTGAAGGAGCCTGTTTCCGAGTGATCTTATACGTAGATGAATGTCCAGAAAACTCATAGGAGCCCCGGTGAAAAATACAACGGGATCCTTGCTAATTGTTGATGATGAAGAAACCATGCGGCGTTCGCTCGGGGAAATTCTTCGGCTTGAAGGATATTCGATTCAATTAGCAGCCAGCGGAGAAGAAGCATGCGCGTTAATTTTAGGGGAAAGGCTTTCGAGCTCGACTCAAAATGCCACATCGCTAAGTTACGATTTAGTCATTTTAGATCTCAAGATGCCAGGTATGGATGGTTTGGAGGTTTTGGAAAAGATCACCAATCCTGATTTTTACACGAAACAAATCACGCATCAAAAACGATTAACCAGGTTACCAGATGTTATTCTTCTAACAGCCCATGGTTCTTTAGAATCTGCTATATCCGCGATTCGGCATGGCGTTGTTGATTTTTTACAGAAACCGTGTTCGCCCCAAGAGATAATATCTACAGTTGCCAAATGTCTTGACAACCGCCGGATTCGTATAAAAAGAGACGAAACGCTTCGTCGATTGGAGCTCCGGCAAAAGAGAAATAAGAACATAAACGCTCATCAAACTGCAGATAGTTTGCTTAATGAAATGATCGCTAAAATTGACATATCCCAACCCGAAGATGAAAAGGTAATCAAATTTGAGAATATCCATTTAGAAGTGAATAAAAGGGAAATCACCGATCATTTCAATGTTGTTCAATTGACGCTTTCGGAAACTAGATTTCTTCAGGCTCTCATGTCAAGACCCGGACACGTTTTCACACACAAAGATCTCGTACGTGTTGTCCAGGGTTATGAAGTTGAATCCTGGGAAGCACCTCAAATCCTTCGTCCGTTGGTCAGTCGATTACGCAGGAAATTATCCCCATTGAAATTGTCCCCCGATCTCACATCTGAGCCCCGAACAGACTCCCGCTCGATTGCTAGTAGGTTGAGAAATATCCGATCAACAGGTTATCTAATTGATGTCCAGGAGCGTTGATTTAATCACCCGGCCAGGGAAAGTCATTCGACAAACCAGGTGGTCTCAACCACGACAACCATCCCCCTCGGAAACGATTTCCTGAAGCTGTTCTTTCAAAAGCTACCAAGAACAAATTCCCAAAAATCAAGATCGCGCCTATCCATTGCATAGCGGATAAGTACTCACCTAGAAGAATTCTAGAAAAGATTAAAGTCACCAGGAGTTCCCCCAATCCTAGCAGCGCGGCTTGTAACCCTCCTAAATGTTTTACGCCAAGAAATAAAGTTAACCGAGATAGAAATGTAACAACAGTCAACCCCGCAAGGGGTATAACACCGGTAGAAATTGCATTACTGAAATTAAATAAAGTTTGAAAGTGGGTGCCTTCAAATATATTTTGTGTATGGAAAAGAAACACAGCGATCATGTATGATGGAACAACCACCAAACTCATAGCAGCCAATGTATATAGCGTAACAGTGGGAGCGGGCATATCATACAAAACTCTTTGATTGATCGGCAAATGTAAAGCATATAGAGAGGCAGCGCAAAGCATCATGAAGATACCTATCCAATCTATTTTCCCAAATTCTGCAGTAAATTGCCAGGTAAGTAAAAATACACCTGGTAAAACCAGGAGTAACCGCATTAGGGTTAACTTGGAAGGTGGTTGGTGATCAAACCACAACCAAAATAAAACAAATAACGGGTACAGAGAGTACAACAATTGGCCCAGGTTCGCAGGAATACGGGCGAGAGCGCCATAATAAAATAATGATCCAATCCCATTAATTCCGCCTGCTAAGAAACAGCCAAATAAACCCGCAGGATAAATATACAAAAATTTTCGATTTGAAATAATAATTACGAGAAATACCAACAAGGTTGCAAAGAAAGTGCGTAATGAAACTACAGCTAAGGCTGGAATTCCCAGGTTAATCGCTTGCTTACCAAAAACAGGCGCCAGGCCGAGAAATCCCGCAGATGCCAATGCCGCTGCAATTCCTCGGGTTCGGAGAGAGAACCGTGGTTGTCCGGTTTTCTCCAGGCTAGGTTTCATTTTAAAATCTCACGAATCTGGCTTGATAAATCATTTTCACCATCCTCGTTTGAATCCAAGAAGTTCCCTTTTTCCATTAAAGCATGAATCCGCCCTTGTAACCGCGCTTTTTCAGCGCGGGTCAAATCCTTCGCTGTTACAACAATAACCGGGATATTGGAGGTGCGAGGATCATTTTTCAGCGCATCTAAAACCATGAAACCATCCACTTCTGGCATCATTAAATCCAAAATAATCAAATCCGGCGCTTCTTTCAGTGCTTTTTGGATAGCCTCACCGCCGTTTTCGGCCTCAAACAAAATATAATCGCCTTGGGATTTTAGTATTCTCACAATCAAGCGGCGTGCATCCGATGTATCATCCACCACCAATACGCGCGGAAATTTTTCGAATGTCGCCGCACTCAGTGCGGAAAGAATTCCTTCTTCGGGCTGCTCTTCGAAAACTTTCGCAGATACAACCAGATTCTTTGCCCAATTATCCCCAAGGATATCGGTTTCAATCGACATCGTGTGCCCGGTGCAATTAACTACCACAACATCATTTTGTTTAATAATTCTATCTCTCACCAATTTGATTAATCCAGCAAACGCGACTGCGGAAGCTGGCTCAACCGATAAACCTTCGAGCTTAGCTAACATATGCATGGTTCGATAAGCTTCTTCATCGCTTACCGCTTCAAAGATTCCTCCCCCAGGAAAATTGCACTTCCCAAGGTCTGCTGATTCACGCATTCTGGTTAATAGCAAAGTATAAGTGAAGCCCGGATCACCAGTAGATAATGTCGCGATGTGCGTTCGTGGAGATACCACTGCTTCGGCAATCGATTGATCCCTCTGAAAAGCGTGTACCATTGGAGCACATCCTTCAGTTTGAATCCCTGCGATTGCTGGTACTTTCTTTATCAAACCCATCTCAAAGAGTTCTGAAAATCCTTTTTGAACTCCTTGTGGGCCTAACCCACCAGAGACGGACTGCAAATACCAGTCCGGAGCGATCCATTCTGAATCCAACCCATCGCTTTGGTTGACTTCTGGATTATTTTGGCCTAAGAATAAACCAAGGTCTTCCACAATTTCATAAGCTAAGGTTTTCATTGCTTCGACACTTGGGATAGACCGCGATCCACGTTCGAAATGTAAATTCCGCTGTTTGGCAAATTCATAGGCGATTGTTTTCGCTTGATCGTACGTGGCTGTAACTTTAACAACTTGGGTGCCATAAACAGCCACTTCACGCATTTTTTCAGCAGGCACGAGCGATGTTAAGAACGCCCACAATTTAATGCCAGCTCTGGCCGCATAAGCAGAGTAAGCAATCGCTACATTTCCGGTGGATGCCAGGACTGCTTCTCTTATCCCTGCCTCCTTCCATGCAGTAACTGCCAGTGAAGCCTGTCGATCTTTGAAGGAATTGGTCGGTCCTTGTCTTTCATCCTTTATGTACAGATTCTCAAGACCCAACATTTTCCCCAGGTTCAGCGCGTGAATGAGAGGAGTACCGCCTTCACCCATCATTAAAGTCGGTTGGGGCCGAACAGGTAAAATCTCTCGAAATCGCCATAAATTATTTGGCCTGGTTCTAACAGAAAAAATTAGCTTCTTGCTGATGTTCTCCAGATCATACCTGGCTTCTCGCCACCCACTGCCACAATGGGGGCAATTTTGTGTCCCAACCTCGAATGGTGCTTGGCGTCCACAATCCAGGCATTCAGCTATTACGCGGGTGTCAGAGAAATTGCTCAATATGTGCTCGATTTATTGTTCATCAAGATTTCCACCGCCGGGAGGTTTTTCCTGCTCAATGTTTATTGGCAAATAAAAGAAGAATGTGGATCCTTTGCCCGGTTCGGATTCGACTCCGATTTTTCCATTGTGCAACTCGATTAACAGTCTCGAAATTGATAGGCCTAACCCAGTCCCACCTACTTTACGTGTGGGAGAGGAATCAACCTGAGAAAATGGCATAAAAAGTTTAGCCTGATCCACTTTTAATATCCCCGGTCCAGTGTCTGTTACTCGAACAGCTAGCCATGAATTAACAGTAGTTTCAATTCCTCCTCCAATAATTCCAGGCGGTAAGCTCTCTTCTTTGGCAACCGAAACCGTTATCGATCCAGTTTCTGTAAATTTAGCTGCATTTGACAAGAAATTGATAAGTACTTGGCGAATACGAGTTGGATCAGCCTTTATCAAAGGCAAGTCTTGTTCTATTTGTTTGATCAATTTTATGGGTTTATCTTTCGTCAATCCAATGGCGGTGGACATTGCTGAAGTGACAAGATCTCCCATATTTACATGGTTGTCGTACGCCAGCTCCATTTTTCCAGCTTCGATCTTCGAAATATCAAGAACGTCATTGATGAGCTGGAGTAAATGATTTCCTGCAGAATGGATTGCCGTTAGATCCTGCTGCTGTAATTCACTAACAGGGCCGTCGATACCTTTCAAAATCACCCGGCTGAAGCCAATAATGGAGTTTAAAGGGGTGCGCAATTCGTGGGACATGTTCGCCAGGAATTGCGATTTGAGTTTATCGACCTCACGTAACTGTTCTGCCGTCTGCAACTGGCGTTCATATAAATTCGCATTTTCCAATGCTACGGCAGCAGCGTTTGCCAGGGTAATCATCAAATTCAGCAGAGCAGCATCTGGATTGACAGGAATATGTTGTGCTAGCAGCTCAATTACCCCAATGGATTGAGCTTTCACCAATAACGGCACTAAAATTATCGATCTTAATCCAGCCTGGCGTAACAACCTTTGGTTTTTTTCAGATGTGCTGAGAAGCTGTGAAGAGCTGCCACTCAGACCAGCAGGTTTTGCAGTCAGCCAGGATTGTTGAGATGGCGAATTCAATTCATCTGCCAACAAGACTGTTGGTCTGGGCGAATTAAGAAATTCAAAATACGGATAGCTTTCAATCGCCATCTCCATATGATCTGAAGATAAATCGCCTCGAGGACCAACAATCGATAAAACACGCAAAAATTGAATCAATGTATCCCCTGCCGCATTGAGTTGGACCGAGGATAACCTCAATTCTGGTTCAATATCATCTGGGATTCTGTTTTCCACAAGATACACAGTCACACGATCGACAGGGACCAATGATACAAAGCGCTGAGCAATAATATGCCCAATCTCTTGGGTTTTCATTTCTGCAGCAGATATGGATTGAGTCAATTCGTAAATTGTCGAAAGTTCCTGCACACGCTGCGCAGTCTCTGCCACTGCCTGTTGGGCTAATTCATAAGAACGAGCGTTGTCAACAGCTACAGCCAATTGATCTGCCAAGACTTGCAAAACCGCCAGGTCATCAACTGAAAATGCATCGATCATATTCGACTGAACATCTAAGACACCGATTTTACGTGCGCCGATCTTTAAAGCAATAGCCAATTCAGATTTAGTTTCTGGAAGCAAAGGATTAGGCCTGTAAATCGCACTTGCCTGCACATTATTTATCATTATGGTTTCGCCAGTTTGAGATACCTGGCCAACAACGGATTGTGATCCTACTGGAAGGCTGTGACCTCTCCGTTTCATCTCCTGACCGGCTATGCCGGTCGATTCACGCACGACCGCGCTGCGGCCTGTCTCATCAATCAAGAAAATGGACGAATGGTAAAAACCGTATTTATCCCGAATCAGGTTTACAGCTCGGTTCAGCAGAATGTCCAATGCGAGTGTACTGGAGGTATCACGCGCAATTTCGGCGGCAGTCTCCAATTGTGCTGCTCTCCGCCTGGTTTCGTCATAAAGTCGAATATTTTGGATAGCCACTGCTGCCTGGCTGGCCAGGGCTTCCAGTGACCTAAGCTGTTTCGAATTAAAAAGAGTAACATCAGGGTTTCCTGGTTGCATCATCCCTTCGATAAATTGGTAAACACTACCGAGAAATCCAATCCATTGTCCACCTACCCTGAGAGGCATTAACAATAATCTTCCATTACCAGATAGGTCATCTCCAACTAAGAATTTTCTCGCTTCAATGTTAAGAATACTTGTACTTGCAAGGTTTTCTATGACGAAAGGTCGATCCTCAAATAAAATTTCAGTTGCATTACCCCATGTAGCGATACTTTCTCTTTGAGTCGGCGCAATTTGTTCATCATCTGGAAATTCATTTTTTTCTGCGTTAATTCCAATCTCTTGCCTTTGGTTTTGGATCTTTCGATCCAGCTCGGTAGAAAACCTCAGCGTACTAATTTTTTGGACAAGATCAGGCCGATCATTCGCGGTCCAAGGCCTGTCAAACAAACAAAAATAAAGGGATTTCAAGGTCGGATGTTTCAGGACAACAGATGACTTTCTTAAAATGGACAAAATATCAAGGTAAGTTTGCGCTGTATTTAATTCAGCGCTTGCCTGATATAAAACATCGGTTTCAGCCAAAGAATCTTGAACCTGTTGAAATAAACGCGCGTTTCGAATTGCCACCGCCGCCTGGGACGCGAATGTCATTGCCAGTTCAGATGTTTCATCCGAATAGGCCCCTGGTTCTGAATTATCTAATAAAAGGAAACCGACAACCTCCCCTGCCGCAACCATAGGAGCAGCTAACCAGGATAGAACCTGGTCAGTCGCTGATATTGAATCCCAACGGGGATCTCCACGCGTATCTGATAATACCACCGGTTTTTGTGACACAAAAACCAGGTTGATTAAAGGATCAGAGTCAATAGGTCTGTGCAGTGTTGAAGAGTCATCCAAAGCTCTGGCAACATCATAACCTCGACCTCCAAGCAGCACCCTTTGTCCATCTTGAACTAATTGAATAGTTGCTCGGGTAAAGGGAATCAGGTTTGGCAATTGATCCAAAAGGCGCTCAACTACCTCCCTAATTTCAAGCGATGCGCCTACAAGGTTGGCAATTTGACGCAACGAATCCGCGATTTGACGCCTGTTTTCAACCTCCGCCAGCGCATTTTGGGTTTGTTGGAATAATGCCGCATTTTCTAATGCCAATGAAAGCTGATCTGTGACCTGTTCGACCAACCGGCGTTCATCTTCAGTCCAAATCCGATCCGGATTCGCATCAAGCACTTCGAGCAAACCCAGGCCGGAAATTGTGTTGGAGAGTGATCCTTCTTCTTGTAAATTAACCTCAGAATAACTACTTTCTTCTTCTCCAGTTACTTTAAAAGGCACTGCCATCATTGCGGTAAATTTCATGTCCCCATCTGAGTTTGGTTTGAACCCACTCCGAGCATCCATGTAAACAGGAGTTTTCAACCTTACGCTCTCCCGGCCCGCAGGTGAAACTGGGGAATCCTGTAATAAAACAGGAGGCTGTTTTAGTGATTCGGTAATCGCTTTGCCTTTTCCTTCATCAGGATACACCGGTTGAGGCCCGAGAGAGCCTAGGGGACCAGTTCCACCTTTTCGTCCAATACTGAGTCCCGGTATTGGTTTTGTTTCTCTGCCTTTACTTGCTGCGAGAGTCAGATCTTCCGCGCTGTCAGGGGATGGTAATTTTTCATCAGGTATTTCAGAAGATTGACTGCGTTTACTTTCAACTTCTTCTACCTCCGATTGAATATCCAGGAAGAGCCTATCAATTCGGTTTTTCAAGGCTGGTTTCATTTCGGCGCGCTTTTTCGATGAAGTCACAGGCGGCTCAACTCCTAGTTCATCCAGTGAAGATGGATTCGCTTCCTGGTCGCTTGTCTGTTCCGGAGGTTGTCCCTTATTCTTAGCCATTCTGGATTATTTCCTGGGCTAACTGCCTGTATTGGTGCGAACTGCGGCTTTGAGGAAAATAATGAGTGATTGGCACCCCTGCTACAGCACTTTCACGAAGTTTTGTGTCAATTTCAATCACGGTCTTCAGTAATCCTGAACCAAACGTCTGATTGAGTTGTTCAGCTAGGGTCCGATGAATTTTATTGCGACGATCCATCATCGTGATTAAAATATTATAGACAAGATTGGGGTTCGTGCCGGATGAAGATGCCAATACAGCTGCATTTACATTTTTATCATTCGAACTGATGTCTGATTTGTTTTCTATTGTTTTGGACTCATTTGCCAAAGAATTTTCGACAGCATAGTTTTCATTATCAGCCTTATTCTGGATTCCGGGTTCATTCGTGAGGTTGATTTGCCCGGGTTTTACCAATTCAGCGGTTGGCACGGCAGCAGTTTGCGCCAATCCAGTTCCTCTTACTCTGCGAATCGCTACCATCATGCTGCGCAGGCCATAAGCCGAATAATACTCAGGCTGAGTAGGAGCAATGACCATATCTGCAGCGGTGAGCGCATTATACGTTACAGCACCTAAAGATGGTGGGCAATCTAACAAAATAATGTCATACGCTGGTAGATTTGCCAGTGCATTCTTCAGAAGAAACTCATAATTCTGGCGCATCGGCAGGAACCTCTCGGCAAGCCCCATTTCAACACCAGAAGGTACTACATCCAGTCCAGGGATACTTGTTTCTTTGCTTACGTTTACCAACGAAGCCGAATTCATTAACACATCCGCGATCGAACGCCTTAGGCGGCTGGGTATCAATCCTAATCCGATGGTAAGGTTTGCTTGAGTATCGAGATCGACCAACAAAACATCATATCCTGCCTCTACAAAAGCCCCGCCTAATGATATCGTTGTGGTCGTTTTCGCCACCCCGCCTTTTTCGTTTGCTATTGCGATAACTTTCTTTTTTTTGGCCGGCGTATTCATCATTGCGTCAACCTTCTACTTTTCCCTTATTACTTGTTTCAGATTGATCGTCAGGTGGTGCTTGGTCTGGTGAAATATCTCCGTTTATTGTTTTGTGATCAATCCGCTTGTGTTGTAAAGGCAAAACAATATGAGTTGTGTGAACATTCAAGGCTCGTTTTATCTCCTGAGCCGCAGTTTGCAAAATTAGCTGGGGATCATTGCTGGCTCGCAGCTTGGTTGTGATCTGCGCAACCATTGATTCGCGCTCAGCGCGCTGCTGTGTCTCTTCTAATAGCCTTGCGTTTTCAAGTGCTAAACCCACTTGGTCTGCTATTGATTGAGCTAATCGAAGTTCTTCGTCAGACCAACCAATATTCCTGCCGTTATGCTCATCTTTCGATATATCGATTGATCCGATAATTGCACCGCGCAAATGGATTGGTAAAGACATTTGGTTGTTTTTTTGCGCAACCGGTTCCGAATTATCGACCTGTTTGACCGGCTTCAGATGACCATGTTCATACACATACCCTAGATTAAGCTGTCTTTCTAATCTGCCAAGCCAATTTTGCTGGATGTACTGCCGCTGTGCTGCTTGTAGATCACTCAATGCCTTGTCTGAAAATAGGAATAAAGTTGCATTCTCGATCGCAATCGAAACCTGTTCAGCCAATGTGCTCAACAAAGCTACATCTTCATTTCCAAATGCGGCCGGCGACTTACTTTGTACATCCAACGCTCCAATAATCTTATCCCCTGTCTTCAAAGGCAAAGCTAACTCCGAACGTGTTTCCGGCAAGTCCGGGTTATTGAAGAAAATCGCATCCTTTCCCACATCCAAAGCTACGCGAGGAACCCCGTGTCTGGTGACAAAACCAACAATCCCTTGCTGGCCAACCATTAACCGGTGGCCTCGAGCCAGCATCTTCTGCCCACCATCTGAATTGGAGGCACGCAATACCGCAAATTCATTCTTTTCATCGACTAAGAAGATACCAACATGGTAAAAACCAAATTGATCACTAATCGTTTTTGTGATCAAAGGCAAAAGGTGTTCCAGGTTTCTCTCAGTAGCAATAGCCCGGCTTACCTCGGAAATAGTTTCTAATTGCCTGGTTCTCGTGGCCATTTGTTGGTTGGCGGCAGCCAATTCATATGTTCTTTGTGAAACGCGAGCCTCCAATCCAGCCACCATTTGACGCAATTGGTCTGTCATTTGATTAAAAACATCAGACAAGAAACCAATTTCATCTTCACCCTTTACTTTAATCCGAACATCCAGATCGCCAACCTGAATCCGTTCCGCTGCTTCAGCTAATTGAAGCATCGGACGAGCAATTGCTCTAGAAATCAATGACCCACCGACCACAGAGAGACCAATCACGGCTAAAACAATAAGACTTGTCAGGCGCAAACTATCATTAATTTGACCGAGTAGCACACCCTGAGGTTGAATAAAAACTACCTTCCAACCCTTGAGACTCCTCAATGGAACTGCTACGCCTCGCAATTGGCTTTGCGCTGTCGGCTCCTCAATTTGAAAAGAAACACTCGGCAGTGATCCGGTTGATTTCGTTCCATTATTTACACCAGTTGTACTTGTTAATTGATCCAATTCGGCAATATGGTCGGCAAACCCTTCCATATTGGATGCCAATTCGTAAATCGACCTTTGCGGAAGCCGATTCTGTTCGATCATCCGCTGCATATCGCTAGCGTTGTAGGATGTGATAAGTGTATCCAGAGCTGTAGTATTCAAACCAGATGCAAGCATCAAACCAATATCGGTGACCAACATTGGATAAGAATTTTTTCCTGCCAAACCAAAATCCGGTTCGAAGATGCCAAGTTGAAGTTGACGCAAATTGTATTGGGCAACTAAAACGCCTGAAACAGCGCCATTCTTATTCAATATCCCTTTCCCATAATAAATAGTTGGCTGATCTTTCGAAGAATAAATCACTGGAGAGGCATAACCATCTCTGGAGGTCATGGCCATGAGCAAGAAATTCCGGTCAGCCTGGTCGATACCCAATGTATTTGGGATAGCTCTGAGCGACTCCAGATCGGGCGCCAGGGTTGAAAGAAGCACACCACCTTGCGTATCAAGAATTGAGTATGAGAGGACCTGGTTGAGGTTCTGAAAGTCTTTCAACAATTGCCGCGCTTTGGCAGAATCAGGAGAGTCAGCTCGATCTTGCTCAGATAGGGATAAATAATCAACAAATGTTGGAAGAATCGATTCTGTTTGGATGATTGTTTGAATATTACCAAAATAAGAGTCTACTTTTCCAGCGGTTTGAAGCGCTGCCGCATGGAGTCTGTCGTCCATTGCAGCGCTTAAAGTCTCACGAATCGCCAAATAATTGACAAATCCCATAACGCCAACAGAGGTAACAACGACGACAACGAATGGCACAACAATTTTCGTTAACAACGGGAATTGATCGAATCGGTGGACTATAAAAACCACAAATATTAACAAAACAGCGGCGACAACCCAGGGCAAAACATCAAGTATGGCTGGAGATGCAACGTCTCTTTGATATGGAATCAATAATTCTGCCAAATAGATGATACCGGCAACGCCTGCTGAAAACAGAATGAAAAGGTTCACCAATCGAATCGGTAAAGCCTGGACAGCCAGACTTGTCGTCAAAGTAAATATTGCGATAGCAAGAATTAATCCCAAGCCCGAAGTCATAAAAACGATAAAAATCGAACAAATCCAAAGAATAACGAGCATAAGCTCAATCGACCTTGGTTGATAATTATTTCTGTTAGAAAACGCCGCATAGAAACCAGCCAGGGAAATCACCAAAGTCATGCTCAATGTCGCTGCAGACATCCAATTAGGGATTGGAATAGCATCAATCAAACCAAAAACGAATACGCCAAAAGTCGCAAATGCGAAAATTAATAATGTACGCCAGGCATAAAGTCGACGATTTTGTCCGTCAAGCGTGACGGCGATAGCCTTAGTGTAGCCGGCATTGATTTTGATACCCTCGTCTTGCGATGAGATTGAATTCTTAGAGAATCCAGGTTCATTCATGAATGATTATCCTCGGGTTCTTGCTTCACCCTTTCATCCGTACCGGAGAAATTCAATCGGATTACACCTTTTGGCGCACCTAATGCTTCAGTTAACTGTCGCACGGCTGTTTGCATAATGACATCGATATTACTGGATGCGCGCACCGAGGTTGTTATTTCAGATTGTATTCGTTCCCGCTCTGCGCTGCGTTGAGTGGCGCTGTAGAGTCGTGCATTATCTAGGGCAACACCTAACTGGTCAACCAGAGTTTGTAATAACTCGATTTCATCAGAGGTCCAGGCAAGAATTCCTTCAGGCTGACTCGCTTGAATAAATCCAAAAATTTCGCCACGCACCCTCACTGGCATGGTGAGCAAACGCCCATCCAGTCGATATGGTTCACCAACAGCGGGCAAATGGTTTTTCACCGGTAATTGATTTACCTGAATAAGGCCGCTATTTCCAGCATTGTAACCAATATCGCCACTATTTCGTAAGTACCCACTCCAAGCAGAGCGAGTAATTTTTTCATAAGAGTTTTGCAGTGTATCAAATGCCTGGCGTGTTTCATGATAGACTTTTGCATTTCGAATCGCCACTGATATTTGTTCACACATGGCCTGTAATACATCGATGGTAAATTCATTGAAAAATTCCGGATTGATCGTCCCAAGTTCAATAACACCAAGAAACATATCATTGAATAACAATGGAATGATCAATTCGCTCGCCTTGAGCTCCGAGCTGCTCGTCTGAATTTCTTCGCTTCCTAATTGAAAGCTTCTTTCAACCATCGCCCTTCCAATTAATCCGTCACCTTTGCGGAATTTAATCCCTAGATTGGAAGCATCCGAAGTACGATTGTCATTTGATCGATTTACCTCGTAAGCCAACGTCACCAATTCATCATTGCCTTCATAGTATCTTGCAGTTTCTAGATTGAAATTCTCTCGAATACCAATGATCACCTGAGGCATCAATTGGTCAGGATCCTGAATCCTAGAAGCATTAGCCGCAATTTGAGAAGCAGTTTGGATAATTCCTGCTCTCCGCATAAATTCTTGATTTTGTTCATGAAGTTGATTTTTTAATTGTGTTTGTCTCGTCTGAAAACCAGCAAAGGCTGTAGTTATACTCTCCGTTATTCTTTCTAATTCAGTGAGTTTGATCGGAGTTTCGAGAACGATTTCTTTACTTTCAGCAATTGAATTAATCCATGCACCCCAATAGATTATTTGATTAACCATCCTACGCGAAAGCCATAATCCCAATGCACCCACAGTCAATAGAGCTATGATCACCACGGAAATAAACAAAAGGATCATTCGTTGTTGTAAGAGAAGATAGCTATCTGCGCGGACGCCTATTTCCAATACACCGCTCAGTTCGCCTTGAGATGAATAGACCGGGGCAAATGCGCTCCAATATTGTCCGGAGTTATCGGTTATGACACCGTCGGCAGTGAAGGGACCAGTTATACGCTGTAATCTCTGAACAATGGTTCCTGGTAATTCTTGATACCGATCTCCGATTTGCCTCGATTGTTGAGTGTTTCCATTAACTTCCACCACAAATGTCACTGCACCAGACGTAAGGCGCAATATTCTAACAAAAACAGTATCGGGGATTTTTGATTGGATAGTTTCTAAAGTATTTTGAACATTGGAATAATCCAAACCAGCCATTTGGTCTGGTGTTCTCAAATTACCTAATGCGTTACCATCAATCTGAGTAGCAGCCAGGGTAACAAGCTGAGTTGCCTGTTTTTGAAGGTTCATTTTGAGACCACGGCTGATAAAGACCAGCATTATAATCATGCTGATACTGACACTGATCGCGCAAATCACCAAGACGCCGTAAGTAATTCCACCTCTTAAGGAATTATTCCATGGTAAGTGTTTTTGACTAATTTTTCCGGCGTCGTTTTGGAGACCGGTTTTCCCAGTTTGGGAAGACAAATCCATCACGTGGGGCGATTCGTGGCTCATTTATTTGGCCTCTCCCCAAGAACAATCGAGACATCATTTAGGCCAAGCGCTGTTCTTATTTCAATGACTGCCGCCCTCAATACATTATCTACATCCAGGCTTTCCTGTAAACGGGATGTCAACTCACCGACTAGATGTTCACGTTGGGTTTGTAATTGACTGTTCTCGTATAACCGGGCGCTTTCTAGCGCCACTCCTAACTGATCTACTAAAGAATTTATGGCTTCTTGCTCTTCACTTGACCACCTTCCAGTATCTGGTGATTTAAACGTATCAACGAATCCGATCACATTATCACGAACTTTGATCGGGATCGATAATCGTGAAGCAGATTTCGAAAGAGTTTCAGGTTCAGGTTTATTACCGATGATTATGAATGGAGCATTTTCTGCTTCCAAATTCGTATTCTGGTTTTCATTTAGATTTATAGGATAACTTCCCCGCTCAATACTTCGATATCCAATAGGCGAACTTATTCCAACCTTAGACGCCATTCGTTCTATCCACGACTTTTCAGAAACATCACCATACGCTTTACGCATAGAAACCAGTGCAGCCTTGCTTTCCGAGAACAATGAAGCATTTTCGATAGCAACAGCTAGCAAGTCTGCGGCGACTTGCATAACAGAAATCGTCTCTTCAGAAAATGCATTGGAGTGAACACTTTGTATATCTAGTGCCCCAAGCACTTTTCCGCCTGCAAGCAATGGTAAAGCCATTTCAGATCGGGTTAATGGCAGTTCTGGATTGGTTAAGAAAATTGCGTCTTCGCCAACATCGAGCGCAATACGCGGCTTCTGGCTGCCGGCCACATAACCGACAATGCCCTGGCGGCCAACTTGCAGTTTGTGGTTTCGCTTTAGCAGTCTTTGCCCACCATCAGAGTTCGAAGCCCTTAGTACAGCGTATTCCCCTGTATCATCAAGCAAAAATATCCCAACGTGATAATATCCAAACCGTTCACTAATCAACCGCGAAATTTTTGGAAGAAGAACATCCAGGTCACGATATGTGGCTGCAATTCTCCCAACCTCGGTTGCCGCCTGCATTAGTTTCGATCGATTTTCAAGTTCAACAGTACGCTCATTTATCCTTTTTTCCATTTCCATGACAATTCTCTGCAGACGATCACCCATAGTTTCCATCGAATTCGATAATTCCTTAATCTCGTCATCGGTATCGATTTTCACTCGTGCACTCGTTTCTCCCTTCGCGCGTGCTGATGCTGCTAAAGCGAGCGTTTTTATTGGTTTGACGATGATAGCAGAAATAGCGAAGGCAGCCAGGATTGAAATACTCACTAAACCTAACGAGATTAATTGGATGATTACATTCAAATCAACAATTGGCGCTGATAAATACGTCTCAGATTGGGAATAAATAACTCTCCATGGTTTTTGAGCCATTGAGGAAATACTTGCGATATAAGTTTGCCCAGGTGAGGTGTTTGAATCTTCATATTTGATATTTTGCAGCTGTTCGCTTTTCGACAATTCGCTGGCCAGGCTTGCTTGCAAAGAGACAATTTTGCTTGTATCTCCGGCCGGCAATCTTTGCAATTCTTGTAATTTTGATATTTTCGTCAAATCAATGGGTAAAACCAGTTTATAAAAATCGATAGGCATCTGGCCCCGGGCTAACTGTAATCCATTTTCATCCAGGAGAATTGCGAAAGATTGTGGGCCAACAAGATCATTCGCTTGCAAAACAATTCTTTGGATGAATCCAATCTGGTAACGAGCCGTCAGAAAACCTAATACTGTATCATTTACCTTCTCTGCCATAACTGGTTCGATTATGTAGATATAAGGCTGGTTATCATCAGCAAAGAAAATATCCGACACAAATTCCTTTTTTCCATGAATTGCTGGTTGAAAATAAGGTAGGCCAGAAATGTCCATCCCTACCGATTTTTCTTGCGTATCCAGCAAGATTTTCCCTTGTTTATTAATCAAAGAGAAACCAATTATATAATTTTGAGGCGTATTATTTTGTGCTGCCTGTTTTCCCTGAACCAACAAATTATCCCAAATAGACTTAATATCAGTCTGCTCTTCATTTTGCATTGTGGTCAAGAATTTCGCATATAAAGGCAAATATGCCTGGTTTCGAAGATCCATTTGGGCATCGACAATTGCTGAGTCCAGGTCTCTTCCGACCCTGGCGGCGCTGGAATTTAATGCTAAAACGTTCGATTGAACAATTGAATCTTTCAAAACTGTTTTTATGCCAAAAGCCAGGCTGAAGACTGCCAGAGTTGAAATTCCTCCAATTGCTATCACCAACCTTAACTGCACAGGATATTGTTGGAATGTCAGCAGGAAGAATGCAATTATAAGAACAATCAAACTTGCGGAAATAATTGCCTGGATATTGGAAGAAAATAATTCGGGCCGGGATTGGGCACTAAATAAATCCAACAACACAGTGATTACACCAAAAACCAGTGAGAGAGTTAGAATCGAGCCAAATTCCTTAAGTGGCAAAGCGCGCCAGGTAATAATGGATAGAACACCGATCATAAACAATGCCAGGTTTATCCCGAGGCCGCGAAAAACCATGCTTGGAATAATCCCCAGGAATACAAAAAAGAAAATTGATGTCCATACGAGAAGCCATCGTCTATTCAAATGAGCATTCTTCTGGGTTTGAGAGGGGTTATTTCCGTTCACAATTTCAATCCTAAGAAATTATTCGAGATGCTTTCCACTTTTAGCCTTCGAATTTATTTTTTTCTTTGTTTTGTTCAGTGGCAATTAATCTTACTGTGACTTCTGGAAGGTCAAAAGTTTTTTGGATATCCTCTGCTGCAGAGCGCAAAATAGTTTGGATATCCAATGTCTCGCGGATATGGCGAACAACTTCACTGATCTTACGTTCGCGTTCAGCCTTCAATGTAGCTTCTTGAAAACTTTGCGCGACTTCAATTGCCGAGGCAATCTGTAAACTAATTTGGTCGAACAAACGTAAATTATCATCATTTATATCTCGTTGGTAACCACTAAAGTGTACATCGAGCATTCCAATAACCTGTGATCTGAGCACCAAAGGAATAAGCACCAATTGAGAGGTATTCACTTGTTGAAACATAAAGTGCAATGGTGCAGTCGTCATATTATGAACAGGATCATTAATTAATATGGACTTACCATTCCGTATTAATTGTTCGATCGCCGGGGTATCCCGAAGGGGCCATTGATAATCGCAAAATCTGTTATGGGCGCTATTCGGATCAATCGACGAGCCTGCCGCGACATGGCCAAATTGTTGGCTTTGATCAAACAAAACAGCTCCACAATATTGAATGTCCAAATCTGCCCGGAGTGTTTGGGTTACATGATCGAGTAATTCTCCTAAATCTGTATGTGCAGATGCGGCCGATGTGACTTCTTGAAGAAGCCGCAGTTGGGCAGCCTGTGTTTGAGATTCCTCAAGAAGGCGTGCGTTATCCATCGCCAGAGCTATCTGGTTTGTTAATGATTGAACCATCTGGATATCCTCGGGAGTCCAGCTTTGCTTACCCCCTTCCCCAGAGGAATCAGCGCTGCCCTCCAGTCCAACTACACCTACCAATTTGTTATACATCAAAATCGGTGCCAGCAGTGTTTCTCGACCTTGCACACTTAGTCCAACCTTATCAATACCGTTTTCGTCAGGCAAGATGACTGCCACTCCCTTTTGAAGTTGCGCGATAAGACCGGGTTCGATTGACTTATCAATTGGATGAATCTCCAAACGATTATATTCAAACCCTGTATTGGCATTTCCTGATTTCTTAACCGACCAGGATTGTTCAATGTACCTTTGGTATAAGGTTTTGACTTCCGCTGAAGCCTGTGCCAAAGCTGTTTCTTGGACTCTGTTCTCAATCGCGAATGCCAAAAGGTCACTTAATACCTGCAAGACGGCCAATTGGTCAGAATCGAAAGTGTTTTTTTCCACAGATTGTATATCCAAAACTCCCAGGACTGAGCCCTTCACGAGGAGAGGAAAAACAGCTTCTGATTGAGTAAGAGGCAATGAGGGTTCCTTTTGGTGTAAAAAATCTGACATTACATCATTGACAATTCGTGAAAAGCCGGTCATGGCTGCGTAACCGACAAGGCTTGATTCCCCGATTCGAACCGAATAGAACCTTTTCTTCATCGTTTTGCCCGCTTCACCTGATCCAGCATGTAAAACGACAGAACGCTGTTTCGGATCGATGAGGAAAATCCCTGTGAAGTAATATCCAAATTTCGTTGTTATCAATTCTGCTACTCGACTTAGCAAACCTTCAAGATCATCTGATCCCTTTGAGGCGTTAATTTCACGAGTAATTTCACTGGTATTATGAAATTGCATTGCTCGTTTATTAATCGCTTCCATTCGATCATGGATTTTGATTTCTTGGTCTTCGTAGGCGTGTCGAAGCTTGTGGAGTAACCGCGCGATTGAAAATGCGAGCTGACTGGTTTCGTCCTGGCTGACTTCTGCTTGTCTCTCCATCCTGGAATAAATGTCATCAAACCGCAATGAATTTTCTATATTTGTTATGGATGTGCCCGTGGCTTCATCACTATTTATCAAAGGATTTGTGTCAAACTTCACGGAGTCAATATCCTCACGAAGAGCTTTCAGAGGTTGAATCACCGAATTAAGTAGAAAATATAAAGAGACAACCAAAGCTGTCAAAACCAGTCCGATCAAAATTGACAAGATGGCATCCTGAAGCGGAATAGGCGGCTTGTTCAGAGCAAAAATATTGGTAAGAAGAATTCCAAAAATAATCAAGACGAAGAATGAAACAACCATGATGAATCTTGGAAGGATTGTGAGCCAGCGCAATCTAATGTTCTTGGTTGATTTGTCTTTCATAGAGATTGCTCCTTTTCCAAAGGCTCATCCCCACGCTCATCTTCAAAAGGTTGGTTGTCGGTTACCTCGTTTTGCAATTCTGTTCCATTTGTCATTGCCTCAGAATTTTCTGGTTGGTTTTGATCTGATGAAAATGCCGGATTAATTTGGATGAATGTTCTTACCGCTCCAAAGGTTTCACCTAACTGCCGTACTGTATTTCGTAAAATAGCATCCAGGTTGATGGATGAACTCATCTGAGTTGAAATGCGATTCAGCTCCTGCTCGCGGACTGCCAATCTTTGAGCTTCCTGCAATAATCGTGCATTCTCTAACAACAAAGATAGTCGGTTAGAAATTTCCTCAAAAACCTCGATCATCTCTTTTCCGGGTTTACTACCCTCAAATTGCAAATCGATACTGCCAATTTGTTGATTTCGTAAACGAAGAGGTATGGTGTAAACAGAACTTGCTGATGGATCCCCAATTAATCTTTTTTGCGGTGCAAATTTACTAACTGAAAGCCCGTCGAAGTGAAATCCTTTTGATTCACCCAATTTTCCCCGCTCAATCTCCCAGGAACTTCGCGTATAATTTCCATAAACAACCTGAAGCTCTGCCAGTGTCTCTCGTGTCTGTTTTAGTAATTGTGCACTTTCAATCGCAATACCGAATTGATCTGCGACAATTTGCAAGACCGCAAGGAGGGAATCATCGAGAGCTTGACGGTCCGAATTTATTTCTTCTCTATTTTGAACATCCAAAACACCGATCAAGCGGCCTGCTGTTCGTAAAGGAAGAGCGGCTTCAACGAATTTTAAATTATTGACAGAATCATTTTCCCTGGAATTCAAATGGACGACTGTGTTAGTTTGACCAGATTGGATGACACCAAGGATCAGTGGATGATTTTCATTCCGATTTAGCTGAATACGCTCTGGGTACAATAAAGAGAGTGGTCTTTCTGATTCAATTCCTTCGCTAAGTGTTTCATGTTTTGAAGATGAAGCTAACACCGCGGCTTCATGCTTTAGGTCGATTAAATATATTGCTGATTGATAGAATCCGAACCGGTCTCGTATCAGTTGTACACCGTGTTCTAAAAGTTCATCAAGATCTCTCAATGTTGTCGCATCACGAGCAGTTTCTGCCGCTAATTGCAATTGTTGGGAGCGTATTTCTAAATCTGCTGTGCGGTCAGCGACTCGCTGCTCCAATTGGTCAACCAATGTGTGTAATTGATCCGTCATCGAATTAAATGACCGGGAAAGTGCTCCAATTTCATCCAGGTTTGCTACCAGCGAGTCATCGGCGCGCAAATCAAGGTTTCCAGAAGCAATATTTTGGGCGGTTGCAGCCAGTGAAGCAAGCGGTCTAGAAATACGCTGTGCTGCATAAAGACCTGCACCGAAAGCAAAAATTACAGAAAGTACTGAAATAATTACTGTATAAAGGAGTGATTGGTAAGTCGAACTAAGGGCTTCGGTTTGTTGTTGTTCTGCAAACAACTCCAACTGGAGATCTGGTAACCAGCGATAATAACCTAAGACTGGCTTATTCTGGTAACTTACATATTGCCCACTATTTTCAAACTCCTTGGTAGGATCTGTGGCATGTTCAATCAACTGCCGAATAGGCACTGAGGTCACAGATTTGCCAGACACAAACCCAGGATAAATTAACGAAGAAGTAAGTAATACCTGCTGGTCGGTAACCAGAAATGTCTCACCAGTTTGACCTAAACCTGCCCTTTCATTCATTAAAGTCTGCAAAATTTCCAGGTTAGCCCGCCCTGCAACCACCCCAATCACCTGATTATTGGAACCGCGAATTGGTTCTGATACGATGACCACATTTTGACCGGCAGTTGGTGAATAATATAAACCGGATCTATAAAGACTGACAACTGCATATCGAAAATATGGGGTATTGCTTTGATCTAAACCAGCGCGTCCTTCTTGAGTCGACAACACAATCCTACCCTTCGGGTTGATGAAAAATATTTCATCAAACAAATTGGTAGTTTCCATCGTCTGTCTTAATTGTGAGACGACAGGCGTGAAATCATATTCAGAAGGTTGGTTGTCCGGCTTTGAAAAAAGCTTTTCAAATAATCCAATCTGGTTTTCAGCGGGGTAATAACGCTGAATTTCATTTTCCAGGCTGGCTGTCCAGGTGGCGATTTCGGACGATTTCAATGTTACGATCGATTTTAGTTGATCAAACACCCTTTGTTGGGCATTTGACGCGCTGATCGCGCTTGTGAGACCACCAATTACTACAACAGGCAGAAAAACTAACAAAACAAATGTAGCTAACAACCTGGTTCGAATGGAACGTGATTGAAATTCAACCAAAATCTGGGCTAATATTGCTAATCCCAACAGCAAATTTGCGCCTAAGAAAAATGGAAACACTAATGGGAAAACGGAGATTTCATACCGAGTAAACGAAGACAAAATACTCGAATTAAGAAAAAAGACAAAACACACGTAGAAAAACACCATCGAAATCCAGAGTCCATATTTTCGCTGTAAGACGAATGACCCCGCTAAAACTATGAGCAAGCTGCCACCGATCAGGTTATAGATCGTCAAACCCTGCCAGGTGAATTCGTTACCGGCATAAGCGATCGCCAATCCAACTAATATTAATAATCCAGCCGAGCTGGTCTTACCTCGGTTAATCAAAATAACAATTGGAGGAATAAAAAGTACAAGTGATAATATAATCGCTGGAACGATTAACAGCTTGGTAATGCCAAGTTGAGAATAGGCGAATAGATAAAAGGCTGCCGTAAATCCAGCGAACAAACCAATGGTCAATAAAAAGAACCTGTAACGGAGATTCATTTAGCTGTCTCCACCTGATTCGGACGACGGTGCTAATTGGATGGTTACTTCAGCCACATTGGGAAGTTTTCCTAATTGTTGAGCAGCAGATCGGAGCAAGGTTTCTAGGTCCAGAGATTGAGATAATTCAGCGACGAATCTGTTGATTGCTTGTTCTCTAAAAGCGCGTGTTTGAGCTTCTTCGTACAAACGGGCGGCTTCCAAAGCCTGACTCAAATGTTCAGAAATAGAGGTGATTAATTTTTGGTCAATCGGAGCTACGGCTGACCCTGAAGGCCATATCTCTAATCCAGCTACAGACTTACCGCGAATCTTTATTGGCACATAAAAAGGTGATTGTGTTTTGTGATCTTCAATTTTGTCGGATAGAATTGGCGCCAACGCTCCTTCTGAAACTTCATATCCCAAAACTGGACGAGTATCCAGTAATTTACTCCAAGATTCCATGTTGAGTCGTTTATATAAAGTTTCTAACTCGGACAAGTTTTCTTGATAGGTTTTGAATAGTCTTGCATTTTCGATTGCCACCGCCAATTGATCTGCGAGAATTTGAATAACTGCAATATCTTGTTCATCGAAAGCGTTCGGCGATTTGCTTTGAACATCTAAAACACCAAAAGTTGAATCCATAGGTGTAGAGCTGGCTGAATTAATCTTGGATTTTCCTGGTGTTTCATCTTTTAATCGCAACAAATTTGCAGCCGATTTCAACGGAAGAGCCATTTCAGATCGTGTTTCGGGCAGTAATGGATTTTTGAAATGAATGATATCCAAACCGGTATCTAATGCAATCCGCGGTTTGCCAGTTCCAGCGACAAATCCAACAATTCCAATGGGATCTTTTTCATTTAACCCTTTCATTGGTTGATTTGGAGTCGAAACGCCGATACGTAATTTGTGTTTCCTGTCTATAAGCTTTTGTCCGATTTCTCCTGTGGCTGCGTTTAAGATTGCATATTCTCTATTTTCATCAACTAAGAAAAGGCTTACATGATAAAAGCCGAAACGTTGAGATATTAGGTTAACAGCTTTATTGAGTAAGTCATCAAATTGTCCCGGCTGTTGGATGGATGTTTGAGTGATCTCTCTTGCGAGCTCTGAAGCAGCTTGCAATTGCCGATTCCTTTTTTCGAGTTCCTGAGTACGGTCCTGGACGCGTGATTCGAGTGCAGTTAATGAGGCATACACCTGATTCTTCATAACAATAAAAGCGCGTTTCAAGATAGAAATTTCGTCTTGCTCGTTTCTGGTGTTTGGGTTTGGAGCATTTGTCAGAATATTTTCTTCTCCAGGAAGAGTTACTTCCCAGTTGCCCTGGCCAATTTTAAGAGCAGCATCGGCAAGTAGCCGGATCGGTTTGATCCATTGATTTGTTAAAACAATACTTAAAACCAGGATAACCGCCATGACCACAGCAAGCAATGGCAATACGCGTTGAATCGCAACTCTTTGATACGATTCTGCAAGCGTAGATTTCAGTGTTTCTAGTGGCTTTACTATAGCGATTGGATCAACAACTGAACCCAGGCTCCAACCGGTTGTTTTCAGAAAAGTATATGCAACAATGACGGTTCTTTGGATATTTCCCGATCCATTATAGATATTTACTTCCACTATGCCTGTCTTTCCACTTCTCATATCCTGGATCACGGGGCGAAATTCATTAGAGATTACATTATTGCTACTATTAGTTGGTTCAGATAAATTAATAATTTCCTGATCGGGTTTCGCTGGCGCGCCAGTAATATCAAGGTATGACTGGTCCGGCATAACGATGCCTCTTCCACCTCCATCGATAATAAATGTATAGCTGTTTCCAGGCAGCAAATTTGATTTTTCTGCGGTCTTCTTTAATTCGTCCAACGTCACATCCATGCCAATAACACCCAGCAAGGTGCCTTCTTTCGGACAGTGAGGACAGTTTTCTGGAGGTTCTTCTGCAAGGACAGGCACAGCAACAGTCGTTACCAGGCCTTTACCAGTAGCATCCAAATACGGATCTACCCATGGGCGAGGAGGGTTACTTTCCACAGCCTGGATAAACCATGGCCGTCCAGTCACTTTCCAATCAGCAGGTAAAATACCACCCAACTGAATATTCGGAAAATAGCGAGTTAATTGGTTTGGAGTTGCAAAAAAAAGGGCCACAACACTCGGGAATTGTTCGTGGATTGCTGGAAAAAGCTCATCCAATTCAGCACTGTTGCGAACATCTATGCGAATAGAATCATTCAATCGCACAAAATTGGGGACAAAAAGGCTTGAGACTGCGCTGGCTGAATTGCTGTATTGGCCTTCATTCAATTTTGTTAATCCCACCGTAGGGTCGTTTTGCAGTTCTTGACCAGAAAGTTGAGCCTCGTAAGCACTGCTTACAAATTTTGACATTACTCTGGCCTGGTTTTCAATTTGAGAAAAGAATAATTCCAATTGTTGGTTTACCGCTGCGTTATATTCCACCAGGTTGTTCTTCGCTTGAGCGGTCAACGCCTGTCCGCCTAATTGCTCTGCCAGAGTGCCAATGCGTGCTACTGTGTCAAAAGAAACCGTGGCAATTAATATCAAAGCTAGAAAAGTTAAGCCCCACAAAAAGATAAGCAAACGAACACGCAAACTTACCGAGAAAAACCCAAATTTTAGCGCGTTTTGCTTTGGCCTCAAAGAAGGATGTGGGCTGGGAATTGGTGTCGACATTACCCTTTTCCTCCGGAGCTGCCATTTTTCCTCAACGAAATCTCTTCATCCAGTGATACTGCTTTTTTTCCTTCCATAGAATCTTGAAGTGCAGACTCAAGTTTTAGACGAACCCTCGATGCATCGACTGCATTGGCTATTTCAAGCACTGCCTTTTGCATTAATTGATCGAGCTCGAGAGATTCTGTCAAATGAGTGGTGATTTGACTGACAATCGCTTCCATTTGAGCCGTTTGTTGAATTTCTTCCAATAAACGTGCATTGTCCAATGCTGGGACTATTTGGTTGATGACATCCTGAACAAGGACGCGTTCTTGCATATTCCATGCAGGTTGCGATTCCGCTCGACGCAAGATGATTTCCCCTAGTTTTACACCTTCCTCTGAGCCAGGGATATGCAATCGGATCGGTATATTTAATACTCGATCACCTTCATTCAATGTCTCTGCGGACATTTCTTGAGCAGATTGTACTTTATCACGATCGTAATAATAACTGATTTTCCGACCACTCAGCCGTTCTTGCCAGGATTGGCGAATTCGCTCATTATACAGAATGTTCAATTCCTGATATGCTGTTTTGCTTTCCTCAAATAAGCGGGCATTCTCGATAGCCAAAGCGATTTGATCAGCTAACAACTGGAGAACTGTCACATCTTCTTGAGAAAATGCATTCGCAACTGTCGATTGAACATCGAGTACCCCGATGATCCTTGCCGATTCTTCCGTTTGAGAAAATACCATCAAAGGCAAAGCCATCTCAGAGCGGGTTTGAGGCAAATCTGGATTATTAAAGAAAATCGCATCCTGACCAACATCTAAGGCGATACGTGGCTTACCTGTTTCAGCTACATTACCTACAATTCCCGTTTGACCAATCCGCAGCATATGGTTGCGGCCCAGCATTTTTTGTCCCCCTTCACTATTTGCAGCCCGCAAAACCGCATATTCGCTCCGCACATCGTTCAGGAATATACCGACATGATAGAAACCAAAACCATTCGATATCATACTGGTTGTTTCTGTCAGGAGTGTTTGAAGATCTCGGAACAAGGCCGCCTTTTGGCCGATTTCAGCCGCTGTTTGTAATCGACTACTTCGCAATTCCAATGCAATTGTCCGGTCAGAAATACTATTTTCAAGTGAAAGGAATTTTTCTTTCAAGGTTCCAGTAAATTGATTGAAATTGAGGGTTAATAAACCAAGTTCGTCTGCATTTGCCTCATGAACTGGAGCTTTGATCGTCACATCGAAATTACCGCCAGCCGCATCGTTCATAGCTTTTGTGATTTCTTGAATTGGTTTTAGCATCCTGGCAATAACAACAGCGCTAAATATGAAAGCAAGGAGGGTTATGATTCCGAAGAAAATGGCAGCGAATACGAGTTGATCGACCAGGTTTTCTGGCTTGTTTTGTTGAATTCTGAAAACGATTAACGACAAAACCGCAAATTGACTTAGAGTAACAAAAATAAACAAAACTCCAGTTACTCGAAACCAGGTTGCTTTATAGAATGATCCGTTATTCTTCATTCAAAACACCGGGTTTACTTTCATTTTTCATCATTAAACTGTTCTGGCTACCAACGGGCTCCAATTGGAGTTGAATAAAGGCATCTTTTGTGTTTAATGCGTTTCCTAGATCGTGCACTGTTTTTCTCAGAATCGTATCAAGATCCGTCGCACTGCGGGCTGTCACTGTGATTGATGAAATCAATTTTTCATAAGCAGCTTTTTGTTGAGTCTCCTCAAGTAAGCGGATATTTTCCAAAGCCAATGCAGTTTGGGTGACAATCTCATTTACAAATTCATGATCTTCGCGTGATAAGGCATCAGGTTCTGATTTTTGAGTTTCAGTTCCATCACCATTACGTGATGGTAGCAATATATTCAAGTTACCGATAACCTGTTCGCGAACTTCGAGTGGAAAATTTACCTCCAAGGTAGCTCGATCGCTCAATTGATTGGTGATCAGAGGGTCTTCTGAAACAACCTGCAATGTCTGCCCCGGTTCAACACTCCAGGCTTGTTGTAAATACTGTCTGTTCAAAATACGTATATCCTCAAGGTTTCTTTGAACCTGATTGAATAACGTGGCATTTTGCAATGCTGTAGCCAGGCTGTTGGCAATCCCAACTAAAAGGGTGATATCATCCTGATCAAAAGCTGTTGAATGAGTCGATTGAACAGTGAGCGCCCCAACAGCAGACGCCTCTTGCTCATGAGCCAAACCAACTCGCACACTTTGGCTAATAATTGGCAGCGCCATCTCTGATCTTGTCAGGGGAAGGTCAGGATTATTAAACCGCACCGCTTCTTTGCCAACATCCAATGCTATCCTTGGCTTCTTGTTTTTGATCGCCCAGGCTATCATTGAATTGCCGCTTAGCGGTAGGTAATGTTTGTGATCCAGCATTCGCTGCCCGGCTTCGCCTGAGCCTGCCTTTAGTACAGCATTCGTGTTCGCATCATCAATCAAGAAAACGCCGACGTAATACAGGTCAAATCGCTTCTGAACTAAATCCACAACTTGCTGAAGTACTTTTTGAGGGTCTAGTTCTGCGTTTAGAGCTAATGATATCTCAGACGCCGTTCGAATTTGGACCAGGCGCCTCTCCAAATCTCTTGTTCGATCCTGCACGCGGCCTTCTAGTGCTGCACGCTCAGAATTCAATTCAGAACGCACCCTTTGTTCGGATTCTATTGTCGATTGTAGGCCCTGGAATATGACAATCAAGGAAATTACTATAACCGTACTTACCAGAACGGCAACCACGAATGCGACAATCCACAATGCCCAACTTGAATTAATATTATTGGAAATGAAAACAGGTGGAGTGATTACATTTAATAGAATAAGGACGCCGATCGCTGCTACCGCCCCCAGGTTTATTCCCAAAGCAATCACCCCCCCCTGTCGTCCAAGCAAGATAGCAGTCATCACCGGTAATGCCATTAAGAAAACACGACCGTTTCCGTAAAGACCATCCGAAATCAATGTCGAAACACCTAATGAAAACAACAGGGCAAGGAATGCCAGCGATCGGTATAAATAGGGTATTTGCTTCGCGACTGCGACAATTACCACACAAACAAATGCCAGAGTGAAAAAAGCGATCAAACCATATTGCTTTTCTTGAAAGCGCGTGGGGATTGTGGCAATGAGGGCAACTAAACTTAAAATAACCGATCCATTCAGCACATTTTGCAATATTCTTTCCCGAATTTGCTGGATTGTAGGGTTGTTTATCGATCGATTAATTAACCCAGACCGTGGCCCTGGGAGAGGGCTGGTTGCGTCAAATGTGTTTTGTGCTCGAAAACGATTTGGATACATAAAGTTACCTTATTAAGTGATCGAAACATCGCCGGAAGTTGGCCCTGCATCAGTGTCGGATGGTTCAATTCCCAAATTCACCCTCGTCCTAACCGCGCCTAATGCCTTCCGTATTTCGGAAGCAGCAGTTTCGATGATCGTTTGCTGGTTGTTCGAATTTCGCAACTTTGTGGTAATTTCATTGATTAATCGTTGTCTCTCTGCCCGATTTCGAGTTGTTTCAATTAAATTTGAAGTTCGAATTGCAATAGCCACTTGTGATCCCAGAATCATCATCAACCGTAAGTCATCTTCATCAAAGCGGTGCTCCCGATCAAGATCTTGAACAATCATTGCACCAATCACTTCATCCGATTCAATCAAAGGCACGCCGAGCCATGATTTTGCCGGCCGCCCCACGGTTAGGGCTCCCAGCTCGCGAGCACGCTCTTCCATATCCTCGAGAATCATTAATGGTTCACGTGTCTGAATCAAGTGGGATGTCATCCCGGCCCCTAATGGAAACGGTGCAATTTGTTGAATATCGCCTTCTTCTTGACCTGGTTCATACATGTAAGGGATTTGGATGTAATTTGTTTGGGAATTATAAATAGCAATCAGAAAATCGACTTCACCGATAATTCTTGTAACTTCCCTGTGGATAGCATGGTAAAAATCGAACAGCTGCATTGAACCAGCTCCAAATTGGCTGATCCTATTTAACGCTTCCAAAGCTGCGAGGCGTTTAATATTCGTTTCGGATGCTATGATCCGGTCGAGCGCGGAACTGGCTAAATCGCAAATTGATGCGCAAGTTTGAACTGCTGCATCTCGACGCAGTTGTGTTTCGCTCTCTTTTCCACCGGAGCGAAATGATAATTTACCTGCCAGCGGATAAGCTGCTGCCAGACTGTTTGAGATTAACCCTAAAGCAACCATGCCTTGTAAATGAGCCCTTAATCGAATTGGAACCAAGGCCAGACTTCGGCAGTTTAATCGCTTTGCAAGATTTAGGATTGGTGCAGGATAACTGATCGGCTGAGTTAAATCAACAAGCAAGAATGGCTCATCTTGAGGAATGAGCTCATCAACCATACCAATTGTCAGGAAGGGTTCAGTTTGCGGCCCAGTATTCAGAATCTTTTCATCAGGCAGGTAAGGCCTTAGAATCAAACCTGGTGCAGCTTCGGCGCGCGATAGCCCTCTTATCATCCCGAGATCCTTCTGGCTAGGAATTGATTTGGCAGTGCTATCCAAATTCCCCTTTGGGAATACAAATGCCGAAAGAAGCAGAGATGGGTATTCAATGTCCGAAAGAGCGTCATACAAACTGCGAAAAATTTCACCTTCGTTGGATGATTTATTCAGCCGCTGGCTGGCCCGATAGAGAACATTCGTTTCGTTCAAGCTCAAACAGGAGGCTTCTAACAAACGTAAGTTTTGAATTACAGAAGAAAGGTGACTGGTGATCGTTTCTAATACCGCAACTGTATCAGGATCAATTTGCTGATTCCCGTTTTCTTGAACGGATTGAGATGCGGGACTGCTTTCTGTGAATACATACACATCCAAAACCCCCAGTAACGTATTGGATGGTGAGCTTAATCCTGAAATCTTTGGTGCTATAGTTTGACGATCGGTTGATTCGGGGCCGGAAACTGGCACGGGTTCAAATAAGCCTGTCTGCATTGTGATAGGAATTACCGCCTCGGATTGAATTGTTCCGGGAGGCGTAACCACAACCAATTTTTCCTCCGAGTTTGAGAAGAAATCTTGTGTGACATCCAACACAACCCGGGATTGATTATTGGCTGCACTCCAGCCGACCATAGACCTGGATCCTATCAGGAAACGTTGATCTTTTTCTTTGAGCTGGCTGGCAAACCGACCACTTGCTTCTGCCAGGTTCAAATATTTTTGGTCAAGGTCAACTAAATATATCGCAACCAGGTCAAAACCAAACCGATCAGCAATCAAATCCACTGTCCTTTGGAACAGTTCAACCAATGTAGATGCAGAAACAGCAATCCGAGTTATTTCCTCCGCTGCCCTGATCTGTCGTAATCGTCTTTCAAGGTCATGTGTTCGCAGTTTTATCCGTTGTTCCAGCGACACATTAGCTTTTTGCAAAGCTGAATGTAATGTCACAAATTGAGCAGCAATAGCCTGATCTAATACGCGCTGTTTTATCAAGCCTAATTCGACCAACGCCTCACCCAAAAGGATTGGTCGTTCAATATTCTCTTGGCTATTCTGTTGTTTTTGATAATCTAATGCAGAGTGCAGTTCAGCCAACGATATCAGGCCTTTTTCCACCAAATAATCCCCTAATCGTGGAAGAAGCTCCTCTGGAACAGAACCATCGGCTGGTGTAGAAATCAAATCAGAGGCTTGCATTTACACTTCTCAATTCAAATTTTATGATTTTCACAGGAATGATGCTGCAATATTTACGCCAACTCCATCGTTTCATGTGTGACCTAATTCCCAACAGAACAGCTCATCCACTCATTTCCCAGACGGGCTTTCCCGCGAGAATGCGCTGAATTTGGTCGGGAAATAAATCCAGATCGAGCGGTTTACCAATAAAGCCATCAAAACCTGCTGCTTTCGCTTTATTGATTTGTTCTACACTTGCCTCTGCAGTAACAGCTACGACCAGAGTGTTCTTTAACGCAGGAGATGATCGGATTTTTTTTAATGCACCGTAACCATCTTCGTATGGTAATCGTATATCCATCAAGATTAAATCAACTCTTGGTAAGGTATCTGCAAATTCAACCACTTCGTAACCTGATGTTTTCCACTCACAATGCACGCCCAGGTAACCCAACATGCGGGCAATCAATACAAAATTTGCCACATTATCTTCGACCACCAAGACTGTCAAATCTTTTGGAATGGAGGAATTTGGATCAGCCACGCTTCACATCCTGTATGAATTTATTGATTTGATGAGGCAAAGCATCAACATCAACTGGCTTTTGAATATAGCCATCGCAGCCAGCCTGTAGTGTGCGTTCACGATCCCCTCGCATCACATTGGCAGTTAATGCAATAATCGGTACACTGCCAAAGCCAGGCATCTGTTTGATCTGGGCTGTCAGAGTATAGCCATCTATATCCGGCATATTGATATCCATTAAGATGATGTCAGGGTTGGCTTGAGGCAGTTTTTGTAAAGCATCTAGCGCATTGCTCGCTTCGATAACGTTAAATCCTTCTGCCATTAAAATTCGACGTATTAATAACCGGTTATTTGCATCGTCTTCAACATAAAATACTGTAATTTCATCGGGCATGTAGATATTCTCGTCAGGATTAGAAAGAGCTGAAAGATGTAAACCGAATGTGATGTTTATCTTACACTAGCTATTATACTTTGTCTGTAAAATTTAAATGAAAGCTATCAAAAACGATCATCGTTTATTCTTCTTAACTGTCTTAGCCCAGATTATTGTTACAAAAAATGTTATTATCGTGTATAATGCTTCCTTGCACGCCGCACCCAGGTCAATTTAGGCTTGATAGGCATCGTCTTGAAAAGCGGTGGGTTTTCCTCTGTTTTCGATAGAGCCAGGCGTGCATTTGCCAGCCTCAAGCTGGCATCTGTATGAATCTGGAGGCTAAAGGTTTGTAATGAAGAAGTTTCTCCCACTCACTATTTCGCTGACGATAATTATCCTTGCGATTTATCTAAACTTACCGAAAGTTCCCTGGTTTTTCGGTCAAGACATTTCTACCCATCTTGGATTAGATTTACGCGGCGGCGTACAGGCTCTTTTGGAAGCAGACCTACCGGCCACGACCACAGTATCCAGCGACTCAATGGATTCAGCCAAACAAATTGTTGAAAAACGTATCAACGGGCTCGGCGTCAGCGAGGCAGTTGTCCAACGAGCTGGCGATCGGCGCATCGTGGTCGAAATTCCTGGGGTGACTGATCCAGACCAGGCGCTTGCCACGATCCGCACTCAAGCATTACTTGAGTTTGTTGATATGTCTACGTTGAGTCAGACGGAAGCTTTCGCCCTGGAAGGCCAAAAAATCCGCACTGACTTTGGTTTAACAGGAGTTATCACAGGCACCGCCATTGTTACACCGACGGCGCGCATCTGGCATACTATTTTGACTGGTAAGGATCTTACTGAGGCCTTGGCTCAATCGACCAGTACGGGCAAATACGAGGTAGCGATTACCTTCACATCCGATGGCGGAAAAATATTTAGTGACTTTACCGGCAGCCATATTGGGAAAGTCCTTGCCATCGTCTTGGATAAAGTTGTCATTTCTGTCCCCACCGTCAATGCGAAGATCGATCAGGGCAAAGGTGTTATTACAGGCAATTACACACTTGAAACCGCTAACAATTTTGCCATTCAACTTCGCAGCGGTTCTTTGCCTGTTCCCTTGAAAATCGTTAACAGCAATACCGTAGGCGCTACTCTGGGCGAGGACTCACTTCGCAAAAGCTTGATTGCGGGCGGCATCGGCTTGGCTATGATAATTATTTTCATGGCTGTATATTACCGCCTGCCAGGAGTCGTGGCGGATGTTGCCCTGGTTTGTTATGCCCTGATCAGTCTGGCTATTTTCCGCGTTATCCCTGTTGTCTTAACTCTTCCTGGCATTGCTGGTTTTGTTCTGAGTATCGGTATGGCAGTTGATGCGAACGTCTTGATTTTTGAGCGCTTAAAAGAGGAACTCCGCGCAGGCAGAACATTGAATGCGGCCATTGATTTGGCCTGGAGCCGAGCCTGGCCATCCATTCGAGACTCAAATGCCTCAACTATCCTTACTTGTATGGTCCTATATTATTTCGGAAATACATTTGGCGCCAGTATCGTAAAAGGGTTTTCACTAACTCTTTTCCTTGGCGTAATTACTAGCTTGTTCACTGCAATTTTTGTCACTCGAAGTTTCTTACACCTGGTGCTGGATAATGTCAAAGCCTCAGAAAATCCGTCTTGGTTCAACGCGTAAGATTAGAGTGGTTGGTTAAGGAGCACCTCGAATGTTAGATATTGTCGCAAAACGCTATTGGTTTTTTGGCTTGTCACTGCTGATTATCATACCTGGCCTGATCTTCTTGATCGTTTTTGGTTTGCCTCTTGGTCTAGATTTCCGCGGCGGAAGCTTGCTCGAAGTGAAATTTACCTCTGGTACTGTGCCGCAGACTTCAGAAATGCGGGCGTTCTATCAGGAACATGGCTTCAAAGATTCAGTTGTTCAAACATCCGGAACAGATATTATGATCATTCGCTCGGATAAAATGGCTGATGATCAAAAAACCCAGCTAATCGCCGCAATGGAAACAAAATTTAATTCCAAAATTGTGGTTAATCGCTACGAAAACGTTGACCCTGCCATCGGCGCAGAAGTAGTCAACCAGGCTGGAATCGCAGTAGCACTTGCAGCCTTATTTATCATGGGTTACATTTGGTTTGCATTTCGTGGCGTTCAAAACGCTCACCGCTACGGTATCAGCGCAATCATTGCCATGCTCCATGATATTCTAGTGGTCGTAGGAATAGAAGCAATGTTAGGTAAATTCATCGGCTGGGAGGCAGATGCTCTTTTTCTCACTGCACTTCTCACAGTGATTGGTTTTTCTGTTCACGATACGATCGTTGTGTTTGATCGCATTCGCGAAAATGCCAATATTTATCGAAAGCTGCCATATGCGACCCTCGTGAATCACTCGATTGTTCAAACTTTGGATCGGTCGATCAATACCCAGTTGACCGTCATGCTAAATTTATTGGCGCTGGCACTGATAGGCGGTTCAACTACTCAGCACTTTGTGATCATCTTGCTGGTCGGTATTTTCTCAGGTACCTATTCATCGATATTCAATGCGGCCTCAATTCTGGTTGTTTGGGAGAACCAGGATTGGAAGAATTGGTTTAGAAGAAATCCAGAACAAACTGCAGCGTAATTGGAAAACTGGCAGCCGAATGAGCTGCCAGTTTTTTATTTTTGGGTCAAGATCCGTAAAGCCTCTGCCAATACTTGAACTGCACGAAAATAGTCATCGAGGATGATATGCTCATACGGAGTATGGTCAAGCGAAGAATCGCCCGGCCCATACACAGCACACGGGCATCTCCACGCAGGGGCTACGATATTAAGGTCCGCTGTCCCTGTCTTTGTCACAAAGCTGGGTTTTCCTCCTACTGAACGGATTCCATTAAGTAGTGCCCGGATGATTGGTGTATTTTTGTCACACAACCAGCCCTCAATCGGGAAACCATTCGGGCTTATTTCAGCCCCCGTTGCCAAATCTCTCAGCCCCTGGTACCACTCATTATATGAATATCCTACTGGTAGCCGAACCCCTACAGAAAGTTTTGCGAAACTGGTGAATCCGTCTCCACCGGAATTTATTGCTTGCAGGGAGGGTGTTATTTGCTCAAAAATCTTTTCTTTTCCTTTATTGTAACTTTCTGACATATTTTTTATTTTTTGCCAGACATCTACAACTGCTTCACATGCCGATCCCTGTTGACCCGCGGTATGAGTCATAGATTTTTGCACTTGAATATCTGCCCTGGCGCTGCCTTTATAACCAATGGCGACTCTTTCCCAATGATTAGGCTCACCAATGATGGCATATTCCGGATGATAACGGTCAATAATATAACGCGCGCCATCAGAATTTCGCTCTTCTTCGACTGCCCCAATCACAACAATTTTCCAATTTTTCAGGTCATAAATTAGATTAGCAGCAGCATCGACGAAACAAGCTAAGGGACCCTTTGCATCAACAGAACCTCTTCCAAAAAGGCAACCATTTTCTTCATGGACAACAATTTCTCCGGGCACAGTATCGATATGGCCGAGCAAAACAATCAGTCTCTCGCCCTTGCCGATCTCACCGATTGAATTTCCAACCTGATCACGATATGCGTTCGTGAAACCTAAATATTTCATTCTTTCGACAAGCCAATCCACGGCAGGGCGCTCTTGCCCGGAAGGGCTGTAACGGCTTATCAACCCAGTTAAGGTGTCCTTGTCAGGCATCGGCCATCTCAACAGACAGGACATCTTGCAATGATCTTAAGAGAAAATCAAGCTGTTCATAAGTTATCACTAAAGGCGGCAATAATCGGATTGTAGTCAAGCCGGCATTCAACACCAGGATGTGCTTTTCTTGCATTGCACGCAAATAAGGCGCAACCTTTTGTTTTAATTCAATCCCGATCATCAAACCTATTCCGCGCACCTCTCTAATCAAAGGAGATTTTAACTTTTTCAAGCCATCTAAAAGATAATTACCTTTTGACGCCGCCTGATCACACAAATTCTCTTCTTCGATCACTTCGAGCGCAGCCAATGCTGCAGCGCACGCCAGCGGGTTTCCACCAAAGGTTGAACCATGGGCGCCAGGCGCAAGATTCTTAACTTCGGGACCAATCAATACCGCACCCATCGGCAACCCACCTGCCATTGACTTTGCCATGCAAAGTAAATCAGGAGACACACCGGTATGTTGGACAGCAAACATTCGACCTGTGCGGCCAAAACCGGATTGAATTTCATCAACGATTAACAAAGCGCCGCGTTCACCGCACAATTGGCGGGCTTTTTGTACGTATTCTTGGTCTGCTAGGTAGATACCACCTTCGCCTTGAACGACCTCCAAGATAAAAGCTGCAGTCTCGGATCCGATCGCCTTGTCGAGAGCCTCCAAATTATTATAAGGAACGTGGCTAAATCCAGGCACCAATGGTTCAAACCCAGCGTGGTATTTTTTATTGAAAGTAGCAGACAATGCACCGTACGTTCGCCCGTGAAAAGCGCGCATCGTGGCAACAATTCCCGATCTTCCTGTGGATAACCGCGAAAATTTAATTGCCGCTTCAACCGCTTCGGTGCCAGAATTGCAGAAAAATACCCGGTTCAAGCCCGGCATGATTTGCGTTATTTTTTCCATGAGCTTGGCTCTTTGATCATTGGAATAGGATTCAAATAGAGTGATTAGCCTGCCTGCTTGTGCGGCAATGGCCGCGGCGACTTTCTTATTCCCGTGACCCAGGTTAGCTGCTCCATGGCCTGCCGCACAATCCAGGTAAGGTATGCCATCAGCATCCCAAAGTGTGGCTCCTTCCCCACGCACAAAAACGATTGGTTGTTTAATATACAATCCGGATGTGTGGCTGTTTTCCAGTGCAATGATGTCTTGGGAATTCATTCAATTACCGTTCCTTTTCCGGCCAATGCTTTTGAAATAGGCTTTTCCACTCGCCCATCGCCAATCACCACTCGCTTTACGCCACCTTGCAAGGCCTCTTCCGCGCCAAGGACTTTTTTCTTCATCCGGCCCTGCGCAGCTTCCATAGCTTGCTGTAATTTTGCCTGAGCGATATAGGCGATGACTGATGTTTCGTCGGGGTATTTACTCATTAACCCTGGAACGGCAGTCAACAAAATTAGCATATCTGCCTGCAGCGCCGCTGCGATCATCGCGGCTGCCCGGTCTGCATCTACATTTAGCGGATCACCTTCTGGGCTAAGAGCGATTGGAGCGACAACCGGCACATAATTATTCTCAAGTAAAGTTAAAAGGAGGTCCGTATTGACGCGCTCAATCTTTCCACTGAAATCGTCTCGGATGATTTTTCGTTTCCCGTTTTCGATGGATTGGATGGCTTCCTTCCGACTCGCCCAAAGGAGTTGACCGTCTACCCCGCTCATTCCGAAAGCATTGACTCCCATTCTCTGAAGTTGGGCAGTCAGGAGCGTGTTGATTTTCCCATTAACAGCCATGCAAAATATTTCCAGGGTTTTGCGGTCGGTATATCGGGAACTAAAACCCGACGGCGAAATAATAAATTTTGGGGGGCTACCCAAAGCTTCACCAAGTGCGTTCGCTTCTGCAGAACCGCCGTGTACAAGCACCAACTTCTGTCCCCCTTTGATGATATCGACCGCATCTGAACAAATAGCTGAAAAATCCACACCCTCCGTACCACCCAATTTGACAACAATGACAGATTGATTTTGAATACTCATGAAAATCGCTTTCTAAACGCTAGATCGGATGTAATCCAGGAAAATTCAATCCAGTTGTTTCATCCAAACCGAGTAACAGGTTCATAGATTGGACAGCAGAACCGGCAGCGCCTTTCATTAAGTTATCAATTGCACACATGGCAACCAGGTGACCATTGTTTTCATCGAGTTCAAAACCCAGGTCAGCGTAATTGGATCCAGATAAAATTTTTGGTTCCGGCACGCGATAAATACCTCGCTGTTCTTTTACCACGCGCACAAAAGGATTTTCATTTGCCATGGTCCGATATGCTTTCCATAAATCTTTATTAGCCACCCCGGGTTTCGTCATCACATGAGCAGAAGCAAGTACACCACGCACCAAATCCACCGAAGTCATTGTGAGGTGCACATTCTTCAACCCAAGTTCCTGGACCACTTCACCAGTGTGCCGATGACCAAACGCAGAAAAGGTTCGGACGACATTGGCCCGTTCCGGATGGTGTGAGCCGGGGTTTCCTTCAGCTCCACCTTCCGACGAGCCGACTTTAATTTCAACGAAGATCGGAGTGGAAGTTTCGATAAGATTCGCTCGAACAAGCGGTAGCAAAGCCAGGTTTGTCGCCGTGGCATTGCATCCTACCCCGCTGATATAACTGGCGTTCACCATTTCAGATCTATGCAATTCTGGCAGGCCGTAAACGAATTTTGTGAGCCACTCTGGCGATGAATGGGATTCGCCATACCACTTCTGATAATCCTCAGGACTGTGTAAACGAAAGTCAGCGGATAAGTCCACAATTTTTCCGGCGAGGCGGGCGAATTCATCAATATGGTGCTGAGCTTGTCCATGTGGCAATGCTAAAAAAAGGACATCGGCATCTTCAATTTGGGCTGGATCACAAAATTTTAATTGTGTGCGTTTGCGCAGATTTGGATGCACTTGGTAAACAAACTCGCCTAAGTGGTTGCGTGAAGAAACCTGTTTCACTTCAACTTCAGGGTGATCCAGCAGGATCCTCAGCAGTTCCCCGCCTGTATATCCCGAACCACCGATGATGGAGACTCTCGTCATACCGGTTCCCCCACAGAGTGGAACTCAGTCGCTTTTTTGGCCACTTTCAAGGTGTACTCCACAATCTCCTCCGCGATATTCACACCGCTGATCGGCTGAGCTGTATGGAATTCCATGGTATGGTTTATCTCATTGACCAATAAGCCCCGTTCTGGATGCTCCACCAGGTCAACAGCCAATACACCACCACCAACTGCTGACGCGGATCGCAGGCAAAGCTCTTCAACTTCAGATGTGATAGGGCATAGTTCACCCTCACCGCCTCGGGCAGTATTGGTAATCCAATGCTCGGATTTTCGATAGATTGCAGTCAAGACGCGATCTCCGATGACAATCGCACGAATATCTCGGCCGGGCTTGTCTATATATTCTTGAATGTAAAATACTGAATGCTGAACGGACCCTAGCATGGATTTGTGTTCAAGAATTGCTTCCGCCGCATCACGATCATTGATCTTCGCCAGTAATCGCCCCCACGAACCGACCACTGGTTTTAATACAACCGGATAACCAAACTTTTCTATTGCTTCCAACGCCGATTCGGGAGAGAAGGCTATGATATTGTGAGGTTGGGGAATTCCTGCTGCTGCCAAGCGGACGCTGGTCGCCAACTTGTCGCCACACACTTCCGCTACAGCAGATGTGTTTACTGTCGGAACGCCAAATGCATTTAAAACTCTGAGTGCATTCAAACCTGAATTGTAGCTGATGCTTCGTTCCAAAACTGCGCTGTACGAACGCCAGCCATTAGGATATTCGAGATCAAATGATACATTGCGGTCGTCGATCCGTTCGTAAGCCACGCCCCGGTTTTCCAAGGCAGCGAAAATCCATTTTTCCTCCACCCTTACTCGAGAAAATAATACACCGATTTTCAACGAATCAAATGAACCGCTCATCTTACTCTCCCCAATCTTCTTGTTCCATCGGCGCCAGGCTCACTTTTGGCGGATCGATTGAAATCACTTCCAAATCAACACCGCAGTCCGGGCACACCAAAATTTCTCCAATTTCAGTATTTTTATCCAATGTTATTTCTGCCGCACATTCTACACAAGTTACAAAAGCCATACGATCTCTCTCCTTTATAGGTAATAAAACAGCCCTCCGAGAAGGAGGGCTGTTTGGGTTTATATTACACGATTGGGCTACTCACCGTCAAACAAAAATACCCTTCCTTCCGGAGGTAGATTGTTGCTTCGGGAAACGGGAGCGGGCCTGCGGGCTCATTTGAAAGGTAAACATATTGGGCGCAATTTTAACACCTACTCAGGATATGTCAATAGGTAATTTGATAATTTCGCTAAAAATAGATTATTCTTAACTCTTCCTAATCATAACTATCGCTGCTCTCTTTATAATAAAGTAATTGATTTTTCGGAGTACAAATTAGTGGAGGTTTAAATGAAGGAGTCGAAAAGGCTGTTTATCGGACTGGCAGGTTTCCTCACTCTCCTAATCCTGATTTGGACCCCGCCAATTTTATCAGTCAACGCTGCCGCGGCTACAATTATTCTAATAAACCGTTCAAATCAAAAAACTACCGAAATTCATGATGGAGATCAAGTATCGCTGGTTATCGAAAATGTCATTTCCAGTTCGAACGAAAGAAATGCTGCGTTTCAACTAGACAGCGGTCTGGTTGTCGCCTCTTGTTCTCTTCCCTCAGGAAAAACAACTTGCCGGACCACGCCTATCAGTACACTTGGTTGGTACTGGCAGTCCGGGGGCAAACCGATGCCCTTCAGGCAAATATCAATTATCGTCGATCAATCCTCGGATTCAATCTCGCCCCTAACAATAAAAGTGTCCCCAAGACCTGTTGTCATGGTACATGGTTTCTTATCGAGTTATGAAGGATGGCAGAATTATCTTGGACCTGAAGGCTTTTTAGCTAAGGTTGGTTTACAAGGTTATGCTGTTGGTGATGGCCAGGTCGAAGGAATCATGAACACAGGATCGCTTACCAATCCTCGCCAAAGAACAAATACAGTTATTCAAAATTCACAAGAATTAGCCAAGTACATCCAGGGTGTAAAGCGAAAAACCGGTGCTGAAATGGTTGATTTAATCGGCCACTCGATGGGAGGTATCATCAGCCGCATGTACATTGATCAACAGATGCAGCAGCGTGATGTAGCCCAACTGATCATGCTAGGATCTCCGATGGGCGGCTCCGAATGTGCAAATTTACCGGCCTCACTTGGCTTTTATTTGCCGGCATCTCTCGAAATTCGCCCAAGTTATATGTTAAATATTTTCAACTTGCAGATCACTCATCGCAAAGGCATCCGTTTTAACGATTTAGCTGGTACACCGATCTTAGACGGATTTAAATCGCCTTGCACTGCAGTCCCCTCCGATTTAGTTGTCTCTTTAAACAGCGTCAATGCGATACCATTGCATTCCGGCCAATCATCCACATTGCATATTGAACTGAACACGAGTAAAGATGTATTTGATAATTTTGTCCTGCCTCTTCTGCAAACTCCGGCCGGCGAGTTGATAGATGAGCCTGATGCAGCTTCTGCTGCTAACGCAGCGCCCGGTTTACAGTTTACGCGGATGTTTACAGGAACCATCCCGGCTGGAGGAAACCAGGAACTGACGATTAATATCGATCCTGGCGTAACTGTCGCCAGTTTCGCTTTATTTGATTCATCTCGATCCTTAAATGTACGTGTTCGAGGCGCCAGCGGCAATGAGATTACCCTTGATCCCCAGAAGAACGGCCTGGTGATTGTCAACGACCCCAGTATGTTGTTTTACCTGGGTTATGGGTTTAATAACCCCAAACCAGGCGCATGGGTGGTGCGGCTTGAGGCGTCCGATAAGACGCCTCCAACCGGCGCAGAGTATGCACTTTCAGCACATTTTGCTGGTGGACCTACACTTCAAGCCAATGCCCTACCTATTCTGCCGGCGTTTGGCGCTGAGGTTTCCATTTCTGCCCATATTGAGGACCAAGGGATAAATCTTCCTTTACAAGCCGCCTCAGCCTTTATTCAGAAACCCGATGGTTCAACCGAGAATATTATGTTGGAAATTCAACTTGACCAGGCTTCTGTGAGTTGGAAACCTACTCAAGAAGGTTTATACGGAATCAATGTCTATACGCAAGCTGTGGGGTCGAATAGTCGGCCTGTTGAACGCACGGCCTTTCTTACTTTACAGGTCCAGCCGCAAAACCCTTTGACTGATCTGTTTTTAATTATTCTTGGCTTATGTCTCGTTTGTGTCTTTGGTTTCTTGTTTGTTGGTTTCGTCTGGTTTGCTATTCGCAGGCGGAGAAAATCCGTAACAAAACCAATCTAGTCAAGGTAAAATCAAAGGAATGACAACAATTTTCACGGCTTCATACGACCAGTGGAGGCCTGTCTCCTGCTGGTGATTTTCGCCTCCCAGGACATGTAAATCTGTATCCAGGGAAACGGTGCTTACGTTTGAGCCTAACCCCCCGTTTGGCCCAGAAAAGGTCATCCATTTGCCATCCTGAACATTAAATTGGGCTGGGTCAGGTTCATAGCTGCCATCACCTTTGCCCCCTAAAGTGTAAACAAATGTTGCAATACCTGCGCTGCCAAAAGCGTAACGTGATTGCGGCAAATCTGTACTTCGATTCCAGGGAGACTTTCCGCTGTTTTCTAATGAAGGCTGATATACCTCATTTACTTTCAATGCTTTTTTTCCATCCCAACCACCCAAAACGAATATTTTTTCACCGATCACCACCGCTCCTAAGAAACCGCGTGCCGTCGGCATCGGAGTTCTCTCGTTCCATCGATCCAGGATAGGGTCATACTCATATACTGTGTTCGTAAACGATTCACCATCCCATCCACCAAAAACAAACACATGCCCGTCAACCACCGCCAGGCCGTAAGCGCTTCTGGGCTTGGGTAATGGTGCTCCAATTTTCCATGAATCATGCACCGGATCGTAAATTTCCACTGACTGAATTGGTTTTCCATTCTTATCCACACCGCCTGGAGCAACAAATTCCTGATCAACGACGCCGACCGAAAAATCGCTAACTGCTGTAAGTTTTGGTGCCATTTCGATCCAATTTGGATTTTGAGGATCAAAACGCAAATTACTGCCTGCCAGTTTCTCGCCTGATTTCCCCCCGATCACATACAAAAAACCTTCCCAGACGGCTGCTGCGGCCGATTGGCGAGCTTCAGGCATCTTTAACTGGCTTTTCCATCTCGAGGCAACTGGCAGCGGTGTGGCGGTCGGCGTCCAGGGCAAGACTACTCCAGACTCTGCCAATCTGGCAAATTCGCCTGCAGTCACCACAATCAAAATGAATACGAGCAAACTTGTGATAATCCAGGCTGTTAGCCTGCGCGGTTTGGTTTTATTCGAAATGGCAGGGGACTCGTCATTTTGGGAAGTGATAACATTTCTTTGAATCTTTGCCTCGCCTAAAAACCCAGATGTATCCGGTTCTCCTGGGGAAGTAAATACATCGAAAGGTAGTTCAACTTGTTCGAGTTGTTCTTCTTGTTTTTCTGAAGTTGTGTCACCTAACTGGTTGCGAACCGCGAACATCGCGGCTTCCGTACGCGACGATACCCCAATTTTCCCAAATATATTCCTTAAATGAACCTTGACCGTATTTGAACTGATAAACAACTTTTGGGCTATTTCTTTATTGCTGGCTCCTGTTGCTATCAAACTCAAAATTTCCCGCTCGCGGTCGCTCAAATCATCAGCTGCATTTTTCGGCATATTCTGAAATTATAGCATAGGGTAAAATTTAGCTATGTTCTCTCGAAATGCAAATCTAAGTGTCCTTTACTTCGTTTTGGACTTTTTTTCGATCATAGCCGCCGTGTTTCTGGCAACGTTCGCACGATTATACTTACCTGTTGGAATACCTTTAGCAGAGATTCCTTGGCAAACCAACCTTCTCTTAGCAGCCCTGTTTGTTTACTCATTGGTTTTTTTAGCATTAGCCGTTTATACACCGGATATTTCTACCAGCTTGAATGAAGAAATGCTTTCTCTTGGCACGGGGTGCATTTTGGCGGGACTATCTCTCACTGGTATGCTTTATTTCACCGTTCGGGAAACATCTCGCTTATATTTGGTCGAATTCTTTCTAATTCATATAATTTTGGTCTTTGCCTGGAGGATCATTTTTCAAGCGACGAAGAAGGTTTTCGGATTGCAAATAATTGAACCAATGAGGTTGCTTCTAGCTGGAAGTGGTGAAAATGCTGTAAATACTATAGAAAAATTAAACGGTCTGCATACCACTGGCCTTCAATTGCTCGGCTATCTGACACCCAACGCCGAGCCGCTCCCAAATATTGATATTATTCCCAACCTGGGAAATTTTTCCGATGCACCAAGAGTCGTACGGGATCTGGATATTCATAATTTAATCATTGCCTTACCATCGAAAGACCATCAACAAACAGAAACTCTCGTGTCCAGCCTTGTCGAAAGTCCATGCAATTTATGGGTTGTTCCCGATTATTATAATTTGATGATCTATGGCGCCCAGGTACGTAGCCTTGGCGCTCTGCCCATGATCAGCCTTAGAGCTCCGACTTTGACAGCTTCCCAACGCCTGGTGAAGCGCTTGTTTGATCTGCTTTTAGGCAGCATCATGCTCATATTATTTTCGCCCATTTTGCTTCTCGTTGCGTTGGCCATCCGACTTGAATCACCCGGTCCCATCATCTTCAAACAGCAGCGTGCAGGAGAAAACGGTCGTTTGTTCGGAATGTTTAAATTTCGTTCAATGGTGATTGATGCAGAACAACGCCAAAAGGAAGTGCTTCACCATGACAATAACGGCAAGATTTTATACAAGGATCCAGAAGATCCGCGGATTACTCAGATCGGCAGAATCATCCGGCGAATGAGCATTGACGAACTGCCTCAATTGTTCAATGTGCTGAGAGGCGATATGAGCCTGGTCGGTCCACGGCCTGAATTGCCCTGGCTGGTGGCTATGTATGAACCCTGGCAGCGAAAACGGTTCGCCGTGCCGCAAGGTATGACTGGCTGGTGGCAGGTGAATGGTCGCAGTGATAAACCTATGCATCTAAATACAGAATATGATATTTATTACATTCAAAATTACTCACTCTTGCTGGATTTGCAGATTATGGTACGCACTCCCTGGGTGATTTTGAAGGGTTTGGGCGCTTTCTAATCGACTTGACATACCCCCACCCCCTGGTATAATACCGCCTTGCATGCGGGTGTCGCCAAGTGGTAAGGCAGTAGCTTCCCAAGCTACCATTCCGTGGGTTCGAATCCCATCACCCGCTCAAACAAACAGGTGCGTAATCAGCGCACTCGTTTATTTTTTATCGATCGGTAATAAAATGACCACTCGTGCCCACACAATTTCATTTATTGTGTGAATCAACCGGAATATAAACATTAAAGTTAAAGCTACTGAAACAGGCATCCATGTACTCAATAATGCGCTGCCAGTGACTTCTTTCAATGCCAATCCGCCCGGAATTACAAAATACAGCAAAGAAACCAATGTAGCCAGCGTCAACACCAGCAACGCATCAAAAAATCCTAATCCAGACATATTAGAAACTGCCCGGGGTGCGAAATACATCGAAGCGCCAGAAAACAGCCAGGGCAGCATATAAATACCGATCCAGATGAGCATATCTTTTCGACCAGGAAGATTCTCAAGAGTTTGCCGCTTCATTCTTTTCAACAACCAATTGGTAATCTCCACATAAATCTGCGGTCTAATCAAGCTTATTATTACAAGGCCCGTTCCGGCAATGAATAGAGGAAGTGTGATTCCAGCAGGAACCTGAGAATAAAAGGGCAAGAATAATATGAATACCAATACTCCACCCACCCCAACCAATAAGTTTTCCAAAAAAACAGCGTTGAGGATTGCCGCAGCAGGTACTCCATGCTGGCCGTACATTGCCAGTCTTCCCCCAATATAAGGAATGCTGGTCGGCAAGCGTTTGGCAAGTGTGGAAAGGTAATAATAACGTAAATCTAGTCGCCAATCAGTAAAACCCCCCAAACGCCGGATCATGAGGTGCCAGGCAGCGAAAGTTGCCCCCAACGCCAAAGAATGAAAGAAAAAAACGAAAAATAATGAGATCAGATCAAGGCGCCATGGAAAGCTGATTAAATCTTTCCATTGTCTTATGACAAAATATACCATCACACCAAATACACCGATCGAAGTTAATGTGATGATCCAACTTAACCACCCTTTCTTTTTTCCTGTGTTTGATTGCCCTTTTGTTTCGTGTTCATTCATCTGATCATTTTCAACCATACAGTCATTAACCTTATGGTTTTTGGGCGACGACAATGATTGAATTACCCGAGACTAAATCTTGCCTTATGTCGATATAACCAGCGATTAGTGAAATGGGAAGGAAGAGAAGAGCTGTTAAATTTCTTAAGGCTCGCGTTGTCCAAAATAAATTGTTTAATTCGAACGCCAATTCACCCCAATAACCAAACCCGTATCCCTGCCTCACCAGGTTCAAACCTGCGTCTTGAACGAGCTGGCAAATTTCTTCTGGAAGATACTCATCTCTAACATGGTCTTCTACTGAATGAGACTTGAAGACCGAAAATATTCTTTTTTGTTCCTGATGTCTCAGGGGAACGTGAATAAATGCCCAACCCCCGGGCTTTAAATGGAGGAGACATGTTTTCAACATGCCCAGGTCATCCTGCACGTGTTCTAGAACATCAATAGATATGAATAAATCGAATTTCATATTCTCTGGGATATCACCTGCGCTGCCCCTTTTAAAGGTCAAATTATTCAGTCCAACCTTCTTTGCTATTTCCTCGCATTGAGCCGATTGTTCAGCATTTAGCTCAAAACCAATAAATTGTGCTTTGGGAAAATGTCGCGCCAACCAAAACAAACTATAGCCATATCCACAACCAACATCGAGCACACGCCAGTTATTTAAATTTTGGTGAAAGGAAAGAATTGTGCTGAGCATTCGCCCGTTCCGAATGCGAGCATGGATACCTAAAGGTCCTAACAGAAAGGTGAATATCCTGGTGGCAAAATTTTGCGAAATTCGCCCCTGGTCAGCTCCTAAATATAAGAAATCCAAAAATCCAATTTTGGTCATTCACTCACCATCGAAGGTTTTGTATTGCTTTACTTGCATCGATGATTGCCCTGAACTTAACCATCGATAATGTCAAATCTAATTGAGCCAAGGCTATGCTGCGGCGGTAGAAAAGGTCGATCAATGTGTCTTTCCACAACATACGATTCACCGTCCCTACTGCCAAGCTCCAACCATTTCGTTTATTTTTGTGCTTAACCAGAAATGCCCAATAGTACCAGTTGTACATCATTTTCTGCAAGGTAACCCGGTTATCCTTGCGCTGGTGGAAAACTTTGGCCTGAGGGGTATAAAACAGGCGATGGCCCAGATCAGTCAGCCGGTAACCAATATCAACATCTTCCGCATTCGTCTTTAATCGAGTATCAAACCCTCCTGCCGCATCCAAAGAAGAGACCGGATATCCCATGCATAACCCATACAAATGCTCTACATATTTCGGGTAATTACCATGGCTTTGAGTTGCATGCAGGCTTCTCCACTGATCGAATAATGTCACTTGAACAGCTTCGATTCCTCTTCCTCCAACCCCTTGCGCTTTGGACTGCTCTACTGAACGCATTAATTCAACCAACATATCGGGGGCTGCAAAGGCATCCGCGTCAATGTACACAATCCAATCTGTTTTCGTCGATTTCCAAAGAGAATTCCGGCCAGCTGATAATCCCAGGTTGCCTGGGTGTTGGATAAATTTCACCGGATATTTTTGAATGATTTGAGCAGTTGAGTCTGTTGAGCCATCATCCAGGATCAAGATTTCTTCTGCCTGGCGAGTTTGTGCTAGTAACGCTTCAATCGTTCTGGCAATAAATGGTTCGCCATTATAACAGGGAACCGCCAGTGTTACCGTCAGACTCATACCACGCTTTCCTCTGGCCAGATTTTATGGTCCAGTCGTTCAGCAGCTCCCAGGCACCAGGCAATTTTTATCGCAAAGAATACAGGCCAGGCGTACCACCAACGCCGTCCACCTCGACTAAGTACAATTCGAAACGCAACTCCTGCTGCCAGGATCGGGGCTGCCAGTTTGATTAACCAGGCTTTGCGGAAAATACTTGAAATTTTCAATACTTCTTGATATCGCTCATCTACTTTAATTGAAAACTTCCCAAAATTGAATGCATGGGTAAAAACACTTTTCCACGTACGCCTTTGAGGTAAGTGCGTGATGACTGCCTCCGGCTTAAACCACAATTCGTATCCAGCCAGCCTTAGTCTGGTTGTCAAATCGGCGTCTTCACCAGCAGCCAGAGGAAACCTTTCATCGAACAATCCGACTTTGAGTAAAGCATTTTTTCGAATGCACAGATTCAGACTGGGCAGTTGTTGACGCAAGCCGGGTGGGGATGTATCAAGGTATTCATAAAATGTTGCTAAGTTATCGACCAAAGTCCAAAAATTGTCATCAGGAAACGTAACTCCGCCCCCAACTACGCTGATCCCTGGCTGTTCGATTTTCTTATACAAGCCTTCCAGCCATGTGGTTGAGGCGATGCAATCCGAGTCAATCATGGCAATGATCTCACCCTTCGCTTCTCGGATGCCAATATTTCGAGCCCGTGCGGAAGACACGGGCTGTTGAGTCTCAATAAATGTGACCATCCGATCTGCTTTCAGCCGTTCTTGCACCTGGTTATATCGATCCTGGCCGACAATAATAATTTCATAAGACGCTTGTATTCGCTGATCCAATACAGAATCAAGACATTTGCCAACGATCGGTGAATGTAAGTTTGGCATAACAATCGATAGCACCGGGTAATTTACATCTTCTTCGGTAAGCAAAACACCAACCTCGGGGTCAAATGGATCCTGGACTTGTTGAATTTGAATTATTGATTGCCCAGGTAAGCGTGCGTTTAATCCCATCTACTAACTTGGTGTTCGGCCTCCAACCCACTGCTCGAGAGATACGTAAAATATCCGCTGCGACACAACGGATATCACCTGGGCGCTCTGGACCGTAGACGACTGGATAATTTTCCCGTGATAACCCCCCGGCTGCCAAAACTGCATCAACCAATTTGTTAATCGATGTACCCTCCCCAAAACCCAAGTTAAATACCTGTCCATATGTACTAGGATTATCTAAGGAGGAAATCCAGGCCTTAACAACATCACGTATATAAATAAAATCCCGGGTTTGCTCCCCATCCCCATAAATGCAAATCGGCTCTTGTCGTAATAAATTGCCAAGAAAAAATCCCAAAACGCCCTGATATGGATTGTCCAAACGTTGTCTTTCACCATATACATTAAACATACGAAAAGAAGTCACATTAAGAGGAAAAGATAGATCATTTCTGCGCGCTGTTGCGGTCACATAGCTTTCTGCTGCAAATTTGGTAATACCGTAATATGATATTGGCTCTATAAATTCATTTTCGGGCACTGGCTGAGTCTTCGGGTTTCCGTACACAGTCATTGAGCTGGCAAAGAGAAGTCTGGGGACCTTATATTGGATACAGGCTTGCAGAACGTTGATCGTTCCGGCGACATTGGTTGCGAGATCATCCACAGGCGTTTTAAAAGATTGGACAATTGAGGCTTGTCCTGCAATGTGGAAAACACCGTCCAATCCTTGACGGTAGACGACTTCCAAATCCTCTGGATTGCGAACATCTCCATGATAAAAAACTGCCTTGCCAGGTACGTTCTGACGTAACCCAGTTGATTCATTATCGAAAACAATAACCCGGTATCCCTTTTTGATCAAAGCGTCTGCAAGGTGGCTTCCGATAAAACCCGCCCCTCCAGTGACCAGGAACGATTTTGTCGTATTCATGCGCTCTTTTACATCTTCTTTCTAGCTACTAAACTTTCAAGGTGTCTTTTTAATGTGTGCCCTATTTGCCGAACAGAGTAAGCCTCCCGAAATATTGCATAGCCATTTTCTGCGATCCTGGATCGCAATTTCGGATCTCTATACAGAAGGAGAATCGAATCTGCCAATGCCCGCGGATTATTTCGATCACAAAGTAGTATGTGTTCGCCATCAGCAAGTGCCTGGCGGACGGCGGGTGAATCCCCGCTGATTACAGGAAGTTTGAGAGCCATACCTTGAAAAATTTTGTTTTGGATAGTCATTAACGATTGGGGAGTTAAACCGAAAGCGCCAAGGATTACACTGCTGGATGCTAAATGGTGAACAAGGTTCTCTTTATCCAACCAACCAATAAAACACACATTCGATAAACCATAATTCTTCACCATTTGTTCTGCTATCGCACGATCAGGGCCATTCCCGATCATTTCAAAGCGAATGCCTGGTTGACCGGCCAGAAGGCTGGCTGCCTCGATAATATATGGAATTCCATGATTTGGAATAAATGTACCCTGATAGGTCACGATAAATTCTTTATCGGATTCCGGAAAACTTTTGGGGAAATAAATATTATCTTCTGCTCCGGTAGGTACCAACCGGAAGCGCTTCGGACCAATCTTGTATGTGGTTTCGAACCACTCTACGTAATTCTGGGTGTCCTGGATCAACAAGTCAGGCAAACGAAGTGCTAATTTTTCTACTGTCTTCAATAAACCGGTGGTAAATTTGCTTTTTTCTTCCAAGCCTCTTTCTATCGCAATCAAATAGATTGACATGAAAACATCCCAAACCAAAGGTTTACCACGCTGCCAACTGATAAGCCTTGCTATAAAGACATCCAACTGACCTGGGTATCCAACAATAACGATATCATAACGATCCTTCGAGATTGAAAAAAAATCCTTGACCAGAAAATAATAAATTCTCATTGCTTTTTTGAGAAACTGAATGTTTAGCCAGCCGCCACTCGCTGCTTTAACCCGCTCTTCGATTCCTGCGTTGCTTTCTAACCAAAGAGGCCGGTGGCATTCAATGACATCTACGCCGGCCTCTCTCAATCCCGCAATCATGATCTGGTTTCGCGTGTAATCCTGCCGGTAAGTTCCCCAATAGCAGACTCTCATATTAACCCAAAGGAATATATCATTTGCTAATCCATTGACCGCCGCTGTCCATTGCCGGGTTTGATGTTAAATCTGTCAAACCAGTACCATCTATTTTTACCATATACACATCGCCCTGACCGTTATTATCTTGAGTAAATAGAACATACTGGCTGTCAGCAGAAAAACTATACGCAGATTCTGCTCCAGAAGGAGAATTCGTCAGCCTTTTCAAACCGGTTCCATCTCTTTTCACGATATACAGGTCATCTGCGTTTTCTCTGAGAGACCGGAAAACGACATACTGACTGTCTGGGGACCAGACAGGACCATATTCAGGACTAGGATCGCGCGCAATATTGGTAGGGCTGGAACCATCCGGTTTTATTGTGAAAATATTCCACATACCGTCTCTTTGGGATTGCATCACTATCAGGCTACCATCTGGGGAAAAACTGGCGCCGCTTTCGATATGCGTGGTTTTACTGAAATCTGCCAGATCAGTTCCGTCAGGTTTTATGGTAAACAATGAAGGGACTCCACCGATGTCAGATGTAAATAGAATTTTATTTCCATCCGGGAACCAATGAGGTTCCGATTCCTTTGTGTTCGATTTGTTTAGATTTTGGAATCCACTACCATCGGCATTGACGAGACAAATATCTGTGTCAAATTGAATGCAAACATAGGCAAATCGGCGATGAATTGGATCATAATCAAATTCGCCTACATTGAGCGTATTATGGGTTAATTGGCTGATAATTTTCCCCTGCGCATCCATAATATAAAGCTCCGTTGCATCCTGCGCATCAGCCAGGTTAACAACGAAGGCTTTCAATTGTTCGAGGTATTTCAAACTTTTAATTTTATAACCGGTAGGAAGTTGAGGAAAAGTTAATTTTTGCGGATTGCTGCCGTCTGGTTTCATGAAATACCATGCAATTTCACCGCTTCGGTCTGACCAAAAGAGAATGCCCGGACTTTGGAGATTGGGACTGCTGGTCTGATCAGCATTTGCATTCTGTTGAGAAGATGGATTGGTCGTTTGGGTTTGACAGGCGACAAGAATCGTCAACATGAGGATAAGACTTATAAGAACAATCATCCACCGAATAGAAGGATGGAAATGAACCTTTCTCAAAAATATTTTATGCATCTGTCTACCTCCGGGCATTATTTTACCTCAAACTACTTACCCCAAAAAAACAGGGCAGGTCATATAACCTGCCCTGTTTTTCGTTATTCCATGATTGGCGTTATGGGGTTACATTGAAAGCATTGTAAGTATACATTGTGTCGCGAATCGGATCGCCAGCTTTCTTGGCATATTCTGCATTCACGAAAGCCACAATGTTCGGGCCAGTCAATACCTCGATGTTCACAGCGCCGATGAAGCGGTGGCTCGTATCTGCACCAGCCCAGAAATTATCTTTCAAAAGATCGCAAGCGGCCGGACCAGCACAAGTGGAACCTTCATATCGGTTGAGCAAACCTTTGGTAGTGCTCAAAGTATAGGATTTCGAAGTGTTTTTCACCGAACTAAAGGTGCCATCGGAGGTGTAGGTCAATTTTAGCGATGCCTCGGTTCCATCCACGGTCATGATCGTCAAAGAGGAATAGTAACCGTAGAAGTTGGAAACGATGTAAGGAGCGTTGATTTTGGCAGTACCTTCACTCGTCAACATAGCATTGTAAGAACCAGCCTGGCCGCCAGCGGCAGAAGTTGATTCCTGGTTGACCACTGCAACGACTGGCTGAGTTGCTTCTACTTTAATTGTACCGAAGAAGCGCTTGGTATTGTCGTTGTTCGGGTATGTAGCTACCAGGTCAGATCGAACGGCATCGGTGCCTGCTCCCTCATACAAGGTGATCGATTTACCTGCGGGGACAACGCGAGTTGTAGTTTTAACGACTGCAGTGGGGTTGGAACCTGCAGCTGGGGTGTAGGTCAGCGTCAGGGTAGCGTTGGTCGCACCCGGGTTGGCGATGGTGATTGAAGTGTAATAACCATACCAATTGCGCATGTAAGCCGGGCCGAGTAGCGTGGTGCCAGCGGCAGTAAAGCCATTGTAGGTGAACAGTTTATCCTGAACCACCTGGTTCACTACAACTACAATCGGTTGGTCAGAAGTGATCGTGGCGGCGCCCAGGAACCGGCCGGTATAAGCTGCGCAGTTTGTCACTGCTGGCGCAGCGAGCTTGGGTTCATTAAAATTGGACATTGTCTTGCTGGCATATTGATTTAATGGAGTCACATTGTCAGCCACTGTATCCGTTTGACCGGTTGCGCCTGTCGTACAGGTCGCGCTGTTTGTGCCTGCCAACGTAGTGGGTTTATAAGAAATGGAGATATTTTTCGCCGCCACATCACCCACATTTTGAATGAACATTTCGGTGTAATATCCGTACCAGTTATACATCACCACTGGGACAGTGACCGATGTGGCGCCAGCGGAAGCAGCATCATAAGAGGAGAATGGAGGATATGAGCTTTGGGAGTTAGCATCGCCAAGCTGTTGGTTAGCGATTGCCGCAATGGGTTGATCAGCCAGGATAACTGCCGAACACTTGCTGCACGTCAGAGAGCTTTCCATTGACTGCTGCACAGCCAGGGATCCGCCAGCTGTTAATTGAAACTGTTTTTGGTAAGATTGAGCAGCACCGCTCTGGTCGTAATATGTGACGGTTACGTTTGCAGTGCCGGTACTCAGGTTTACTACCTGGTAGCTGGTATAAACGCTTTTGTTATAAGTCACCTGTGCTAATGCGCCGCCGACCAGGGCAAGTGCCAGCACAACTGCGATAATTACAGCAAATTTCTTCATAAACCAATCTCCTCTTTGTAAAGTTAGGATTTTAATGGGGAACAAGCTAAACAGTGCCTGTTACCCAATCGAACACTATACCAATTCTATCAGACACCCACCTCTAAGCAATAATACTTTCGGGCTATTTGTCCATTTACTTGGTAAAGAAACTGGAAAAGAATACAGCCGCAGGAATTAATAGCTCATTGCATCGACTTTCTTGAGTATAATCCAGGCCTGTATGGATTGGCTGAACAAAAAATACGTGCTTCAATTATTTTTATGGACAATTGGAGTTCTTATTGTTTTGGAATTAATTTTACGAATTTTTGTCTACCGCCCGGTCCCTAGATATGTCAATGATCCTGTTTGGGGCCGCAGACCAGCCGGCGGATCGATTGTTTTTTGGGCTATTGAAGGAAATGGCACCACGCATTATGTAGCTGATGGAGAAATCTCCACTCCTTATTCAGGTGGAGATAACATTGTTGTTTTAGGTGACTCGCACACCGAAGCCTGGCAGGTCAATGATGATGAAAAGTATGTATCGGTAGCGGAAAGAGAGCTGCATCAGTCAAATTCCCCAGTTGATCTTCGCAACCTGGGTTTCGCGAATGGATCGATTGCTGATTATGTTTATCTGGCGCCGTTTGTGATCAGCCAATACCATCCTAAACTTGTAGTCATCCAGTTAAGTGACAATGATTTTTGGGGGAATTCGGGATTTGATGCCACCAGAACGAATTATTTTGTGCAAGATTCGAATGGGCAAGTGGAAATAAGGCACATACCACTTCTTTCGAGTGATCCGTGGTATATGCCGATCAGGGGTCTAGCAATCGCAGCATACGCGTATAACCGACTGCAAACGATACAAGAGCTGCAGTTGGAAAATACAATTCCTTCACCCAGCACTGATTCCCAGGTATTGTTGGATGAACACAATATTGAACAGTTGCAAGCTTTATCCACGGCCTATTCGCGGATTCCCACTATCGTCATCGTGCTTCCTTATAACCCAAAGATCGTCAACGATCACATCGAGTTTCTTGATCCATTTCAACAAGAAATTCTAGGGCAATTAAGAAAATTTGATTCATTTACGCTTTTAGATCCCAGCCTGGCATTCACCGATCTGGCCAAACGAGGTATTTTTCCAAGAGGGTTTGCCAACACTCAACCAGGTGTGGGGCACCTGAATCCACAGGCTCATAAAATTCTCGGTCAACTTCTGGCAGATTTAATCAAATCGCGTTTATCCAAATAAATCGCAATTATATCGGTTCTAAAAGGAAGATGAATGTATACGATAAGTTGAGCGGAATCCATCTTCGACCGAATAACTTGAATAAAATGTTGTAAACATACCAAAAACCCTCTCGACCTGTTCGGTGAATGCGGGCGAATCCGGTATCAAAACCATCCACTTTGAGTATCTTAAAACCGTTTGCCTCAAACAACCTCTCCCACTCCTTCCGAGTGGCGAAACGCTCAAAATCCTGTTCATCCGTTAAAATCTCTCCGAATTTTAGTACGTTGTAAATCGCCCGGATATGATGCGAGTTTGGAACCAGGAACACCGCCTGCCCAGATGGAGAAATCAGGCGTCGAGCTTCACTCACCGCCTGGCCTGGATTTAGAAAATGCTCCAGGCTCCCCAGGTTAAAAACGTAATCGAATGAAGCGGCAGGAAAAGGTGATTGCTCAGCCGCACACAAAACTACCTTAGCCTGGTTTTGGCTTAAATCTTTCGCCTTTGCGAGAGCCACCATCGAAAGATCAATGCCAGTCGCCCACAACCCCTTTTTCGTCGCCATTTCCAAAACATATCCCATGCCACAACCAATATCGATAAATTTCCTGCCTTGCTGGATATCAAGCATATCAAGCATTTTCTTTGCCTGTTCTATATTTTGATGACTACCCAGCCAGCCGTGGTAAAGTCGATCATACGATTCTTGCAGCTCTTCGAGGTTTTGCGGTTCTAATTTAACTTGATTAAGCGCATCGCCAGCACTCATCGAATTATTCTCCTACTGATGATACCTTCCACTAACCAGGATTACATACTGTATTGCTCACTTGATAAATCATTACTCCATCTTGTGTATAAACCAGGCTTAGAAATGGAGATTCTTCCAGGTCTTGTCTCGAGAATAAAGGTCGATTGCCGTAACTTACCTGGCCTTGACCTTGCCCCATATAAACATACTTAAATTTCCATTCACAAATAGCTTTTTTGGATTCCTCTGAATTGAGAGTATTTTCTTCTAATAGCTTCACCAATGCAACAACTTTGGCCGAATAAGTTTTGTCCTCAGGAATTTCATTTAGCAGAGCATATTGTGGAGGCATATTCGTCCTTCTTCCAGTCAGTAATGGCAGCCACCAACCCGCATCCGAACCTACTGCAGAAGTTCCATCATATTTTGAAAAGCCCTGTACCAAAAATAACGCATCGGTTGGAGTATTATCTCTAATCCAACTCATCGCTCTAACATCTGGTCGGCTGACCAGGCTGAATATTTCGGGCTGTGCAATTTGACCCATTTGCCAGGCTCCTGCTAATGAGGCCCCAACACTGCCGGCACACAACGCCATTTGGATAAATATCCGTGAGGACCAGCGGTTAGCATCCAGGAGCCATCCAAAAATCCAACCGATTAAGAGACCAACCGGCACATAAAGCCAGATGATCACAGAGAAAGAATCCATCATAACCGCTCCAGGTATATGCCAGATGGCCAAAGCTCTGGTTCCAGCCAGAAAAATCGTCCAAAACCCAAGTGCAGCGATCGGGTATGATTTTTTCAGGATCCCAAATCCCCATACTCCAATCGCCGCGATAACCAAAACTGGTGGAAGGTACCAATCAAGATGCAACCAATCCTGGTAATCTACTCGCAGAAATTGCATCGCCAGGTTCGCGGCCGCGGCAGCATCTGCGCTGGTTTGCACTAAATCTGAAAGATTGCTGTTGAACAGCTTGGGTAACCAGGGACTTAGGAATATCAACCCGCTGAGCCCGATCTGGCCAAAGATGATGAACGAACGCACAAAGAAACCCAAATTGATTGAATTTTTTATCCATAAACTTATTATTCCCGCACAGGCCAACCATGCCAGGAAAAATATGCCAAAATAAATCGGCATCCGGTAATAATCCAAAACCATGCCTGCAAATCCTGCACCGACGATTGTTTGCATTACCCAGAAGCGCTTATCCGTTAATATTACCTGCCAATCCTTTGTATGCAACGCCTCCATCAATTTTATAGCCAGCCAGATCTCTGCCAGGAGGACCACCTGGCCAGTAAGTTGAGCATATCGCCCCCAGTTTACATATACTGCAGGTATATTCGAAAAAAAACCAACAACAACCACCGCACTAATACCTGCCCAACGGTTGCCTCGACTGATGGTGCGAGTCAGCGGGTATAAACTCAAAACTCCCAGGACATTCATAATCTGCCCCATCCAGATAACAGCTTTGGACGCGCTCAAGCCAGTTATCCAACTCAAGCCAGCAGCCAGGCTGGAAAAGCCAAAATGAACCGATAAAGTTTTATAGGGTGCGATGGGCTCCCACGAATCAAACAATCCACCTTGATTAAGGATTAATTGAGTGATCGCTGTATGCTGAACCGAATCCCCCCACATCGGAGCATCCAAAGACCTTACTGTCCAAAACCGCGCCCAGAATAATACGATTGCAATAAAAATCAATGCAATCATGGAGAAGTTTACCTGGTTTGGCCGAATTCTTCTAAACCGTATATGGTTAATTTTATATTTTTGCCATTCGATTTTTCCATATGCCATCAAAAGGTAAAAGGAGCAAATAAATACAACGCCCCAAACCGCGAATCCACCGGCATTCCAACCGATCACTTTTGCCCAAACCATCATCAATGGGATGATTCCAGCGCCCAGACATGCGCTGATGATCCATTTTTCTTCGATGTCTTGTTCAGACCACCCTGGCCAAAATGCGTGTAATAACGCCCAGCCAGGAAACACTAACAAAAGAATACCCGCCAGAATCAACAATCCCCACTTCATAAACTCTTTACCCAACCCCAAGTATAACAACGAAGGCTCGTAGCCAAGGTGAAACGCCATCTGCGCTTGTTGAGGCTCCTGGTTTCTATAATAAGCTCCATCCAGGTAAGTACGAATAGACGATGAATGACCGACTTCCACTGATCCTTTACCCTGGAATTCGATCATTACATAAAAATATTGTTGGTTTGATTGAGGAACTGCTTCAAATGCAAATGGATAAAAAGCCGGCTGGGTGATAGAAGACAATGGTAGCTCAGCTACACGCACATCATTATTGGAAAGCGCATCATTCCGAAGATGAAGAACGATCTTACCAGTACCGGGCGACACGGGTCGCAAAAAAACCTGTATTTCTTCCAGGCCAGAAAATCGAGCGACAAATGATTGCCCAACCATCTGATTTGAAACCAGGGTATCGAATGAATCATAAACAGAATGTGCCGGTTCAAACCTGGCGTCGGTACAGCCTATAGATATGAAGCAAATTCCCAGCAGTAGAATAACAAGCCAGGTTTTCTTTTCCAGGCTGGCGAATTTCATAAACTCGAATCGCCTTTAGCGCCATCATACGCAGGTGAATCTTTGTCTTTAGCCTGTTGTTCGTCTAGCTGGCTTTGTTTAATCTTAAATAGGATCTCTTCCAACAGCTTTCGATTAAAACCAATCAAGTCCGCAACCAGCCCAATCAATAATACCTGGAAACCAACGATCAGTAATCCAACCGCCAGAATTACCGACTGGGTATTTCCAGATCCTACTTGTAGAATATAACGAAGGATGACAAACCTCAAGCCCAAAAGGACGCCTGCTGCCAACATCAGACCGCCTAATATACTGAACACTCTCAATGGGCGATACATGGTATATGCCCTGACGATAGTGATCGATGAGTTTGTAACAAAATGAGGAATGCTTTTCATTAAGCGAGACTGGCGAGTTGTTGGATTCGTACCAATGGGTACATATTCGACAGTGATGCGTTTGGCTCCTGCCTGGATCAATGTTTCTAATGTGTAGGAATATTCACTGAGAACGATGGTTCTGAGGGCAGCCTCCCGGCTCAAGGCGCGAAATCCGCTGGTTGCATCTGGGATTTCAAGCCCAGCAGCCCGTCCGACAACCCAACTTCCAATTCGCTGTAAGAATCGCTTGATTGGGGAAAATGTCTTTAGCTCGGATACCCCACGATCTCCGACCACAAGATGTGCTCGTCCTGACAGAATGGGGACAATCAGGCGCTGAATATCATCAGCCTGGTACTGGTTATCGGCATCCGTGTTAACGATGATATCGGCACCTAGTTTTAATCCTTCATTTAAACCGGCCATAAAAGCTGCCGCCAAACCCTGGTGCCAGGGAAGCCTGATGACGCGATGAACACCACATTGACTTGCTACTTCAGCAGTTTTGTCATTACTGCCATCATCGATGACTAAAAACTCAATCTCATCTATTCCAGGTATTATCCTGGGTAATAATGCAATCGTCTGAGGCAAGATCTCAGCCTCATTGTAGCAGGGTACCTGGATGATCAGTTTCATCGAGCTTAAGTATACCTCACACAAATTGGAAAAACTTTACGATCAAAAAAGTATGAATCTACTAAAAATCACAGTGATATAATAAACCAGGGAGGGCTAATGAAAAACATTTTTTGTATCCTGGCTGTTTTGGTTGTACTCACAACTATTTTGAGCATCCCTGGGCTGGCCTTTGCGTCAAGATTTGTACCAAGTGAAAACACCAATGTAAAATTATACTTTCCTGTTATCAAGTTTTCTGATGTAAATGAGATTCCACCAGAATATATGGTTTTGGTGCCAGCTGGCCCATTTTCTATGGGTTGTGATCCAGCTTATAATGGCGGATTTGAATGCTTATCAATAGAGTTACCTCTTCATTCAGTGTATCTTGACGCTTATTTCATCGATCAATATGAAGTGACGAATGCAGAATATGCACTGTGCGTCGATGCTGAGATGTGTTTGCCCCCTTATTCTGATTTCACATCCACACGTGTACCTTATTTCAGTAATCCCGATTATGCTAATTATCCGGTCGTCTGGGTAACATGGAAAATGGCTTCAACGTATTGCGCCTGGATTAATAGCCGTTTACCAACGGAAGCAGAATGGGAGAAAGCAGCCCGTGGTCCAGTTTTACGCACCTATCCGTGGGGCGAACAAGATCCTTCTTGCGCTTTGACGAATTTCACTGGATTAACCCCCTGTATAGGCGATACGAATTCCATCGGCAGCTACACCGCGGGTGCGAGCCCGTATGGCGTATATGATATGGCGGGCAATGTCTGGGAATGGGTAAACGACTGGTATGCAGGCGATTACTACCAGGTTTCCCCTGGCAACAATCCTCAAGGTCCAACGGAAGGAACAGTTCGCGTGATTCGTGGAAATGCATTTTCTGCTTATATAAGCAACTCACGCACTGCCTTGAGAAATGATTTCCAGCCGCTATCGCCTGATCCGGAAATCGGTTTTCGGTGTGCCCGCACTCCCTGAGGTATTCATGCCTCCGCCAGTCGTAGTGATAATTCTGCCGACATCGGATAAAATAATGGCATGGTTTTTCCCATAACACCACCTCTGCCGTTTGCAATCCTCGAATCCGATACTGCGGGTTCGTCAGCCACTCTTTCTCACCGCCGTCCTTTAGGCCGCTTCGCCCCCGCAACACCAATCCCTTCAGCAAAGACCTGGCTCGCACAAATCAATTCCAACCCACAAGGCGCCTGGTTGATCGATCCTTTTGGTTCAGCGCCTGCTCTAGGAGTAGTGGCGGCCAAAGCAGGTTGGCGTATTCTTGTCGCGGCCAATAATCCAATACAAAGATTTTTGCTCGAAACACTAGCTAATCCACCTGCCAGGGCTGAATTAAAATCCGTATTGGCTGATCTTGCTTCAAGCTATAAAGACACCGAACGGTTAGAAACTCACATCCGTTCTTTTTATCTGACGAAATGTAAATCTTGCCAGACCCCTGTAGAGGTTGAAGCATTTTTATGGGAAAAAAACCAGTCATCCGAAGTTGCTTCATCAGCTCGACCCTATGCATGCATTTACAACTGCGTTGTCTGTGGCTCAAATGGGGAATTTCCGTTAGAGCCATACGACTTCGAGCAAATCGCAAAATTATCGAGTGGAGGCTTACATTTTGCCCGTGCCTTGGAGCGCGTCGCGCCGGCTGGAGATCCAGACCGCATTCATGCTGAGGAAGCCTTGCAGGTTTACCTGCCCCGGTCTGTATATATACTCTTTACTTTGATTAACAAATTAGATGCTTTGCGGCTTTCACCGCAAAGAAGAAATTATCTTGCCGCCTTGCTTTTGCATGCCTGTGATACAGGCAGCGCCCTTTCTGGTTATCCTGTTAAAAATGAACACCCTCGGTCTCTGACGATTCCAGCTCGCTTTCGAGAAAACAATTTATGGTTGGCTTTAGAGGAGGCAGTTGATCTATTTTCAAGTGATGAACATTTGGGTTCCAATAATTCTGAAAATATTTCCATCGTAAATTATCCCGAACTGCCGGATGACAAGGGAGGAATTTGTGTATTTGAAGGGCCAATGAGGGCATTTCTGAGTCACCAACAGCAAGCTAAAAATTTTCTCGACTTCCAAGCGTCGCTGTTTGTCGTTCCTCGCCCAAACCAGGCGTATTGGACTCTCTGCGCCTTATGGACAGGTTGGTTATGGGGACGCGAAGCTGCTGCTCCGTTCAAGAATGTTCTCCGGCGGCGGCGTTATGATTGGTCCTGGCATACGACTGCTTTGCACGCCGCGTTCGAGAATTTGTCGGTTTTATTACCTGCAGGAGTTCCCATCCTCGGATTAACCGAAGAGAACGAACCCGGTCTATTTTCAGCCGCTTTAACCGCAGCCTATATGGTGGGTTTTAAACTGGATGGCTTGGAAGCGCGCAATATCAGCCTACATGTATGCTGGAAATCAGGGCGCTCTTCACCAGTGAATCAGGCGAATTCCATCCAGCGTCGCAGTGCAGCGGCGAATTCGGCCGTTCGATTATTGCAATCGTTGGGCCAACCCGCCAGTTACATTCGAGTCCACATGGCAGCAACGGCCGGATTAATTGATGCCAACCTAATCTCTTGTGAAAACAACAATCCAGCAGAAATCTACAACATGATAAACACAACAATGCGCGATGCCCTTTCGTACTCGGGCGGCTTTCATCGTTACGGAGCTGGCGATTCGGTAGAAACTGGACTTTATTGGTTGAGGGACGATTCTCAAGCTGGCGAGCCTCTTGCTGATCTGCTCGAGAAGCACATCGTCTCAAGACTCGTGAAACTGCCTGATGGCGTACTAATCACAGATATCGAAATAGATGCCTGTCGAATATTTCCCGGATTATTAACTCCCAATCATGAAATGATCCTCGCAAGCCTGAATTCTTATGCCATCGAAACGCCCCCCGAGAGTGGACGGTGGATTTTACGATCCGAAGATAAACCAGCTGCTCGGCGTCAGGATCTGGATACGATGCTGGTACTACTGGAGAACTTGGGTAAAAGTTTAGGCTTCTTTGTCGAGGGTGAGAATCCAGTATTCTGGAAAGACAACCAGGGATTAGATCGCTACATTTTTTATCGCCTGGTTTCCGCAGTTATAGGCCCAATTTTACGCAAGCCTTTGTCCCCTGAGATAACCGCGCCAGTCATCGTTGTTCCGGGTGGACGCGCCAGCCTGATCCATGATAAGTTAAACCACAACCCACGCCTAGCGCAGTTGGCACAATCTTGGATCTTCTTAAAAACTCGACACCTCCGCTTGTTAACTACGGCGGGGGGTTTAACTCAGGAAAATCTTCTTTCCCGCATGAATGACGACCCGTTAACGGAACCTACTCCTCAGATGCGTTTTCTTTAGCTCATGGTGTTACCATCGGTGTATCAGTTGGCGTTGCCGAAGGCTCCGGTGTAAAAGTTGAGGTTGGTGGGGATGTCGGAGTTGGCGTGCTCGTTGACGTGGGTGGAAGAAGCGTTGGGGTAACCGTAGGCGTCCAGGTGGGTGTAGGCGTAACAGTGGATGTAGGCGTCGGCGTCAGAGTAGGCGTTGTAGTCGGGGTTGAAGTTGGTACCTGAAAGTTCAAGTGAATAATCTTTTCTGCACTAGTATTACGGACGCTATTAATTTGCAAGCGCAGGCTGATCGTTCCAATTGGCACACCGTCCTTAAATGTGTCCAATAAATTCCAGGTGTAAATTTTATCCGGTTGTTGAACTGGCGAATTATTGTCTAAAAGTACTTTCCAGTCCACAGGTTCACTTCCGAGGCCAAAACTCAAGGAGAAATTCCGAAAATCTGAAGTAGCATCCACCTGTGCAAACACATCAATGAGCGTACTGTTTATCGTCTGGTTGTCCGTAGGTTGGATAAATTTCAACGTTACTTTTGAATCATTGCTGTTACATTCACGCGGCGGGGCGAATAATATTGGTTGTGTAAATCCCATCTGCTGTGCCCATGCCTGCCCGTCTCCGTTTTCGGTAATCCACTTAACAGCCCACGGATCAGACACATTCAAACTGAACATATCTTTCGTAAATTCGCCACATGCTGGGGATGCCCTCAATCCAGTCCAGGTATCGAATAAACCTTTAAACCACAGATCCTGCTCTTTTGGCAGCGGCAGTTGATCTGATGCAAAATATTCACCCCTTTGCGATGGACACCATTGCGATGGATCCGTGCCTGATACTGCGCAGACAATCCGGTCTACAACGCCCGCGGGTTTATAAAATGGTGTTGGGTTGCCGCCAGTCAGTTTTTGGATAGCATCGGTCATAAATTGCGCCCAGATCGGTGCCGCTCCGCTCACGCCAGTTGTGTGGACCATAGGAGTATAGTCAGCATTTCCAACCCACACTCCTACCACCAGGTCCGGTGTGTAACCTATCGTCCAGTTGTCCCGGAAATCATTGGTTGTACCGGTTTTGACCGCAGCAGAGAAAGGTAGATTAAGCACAGAATTTGCCCCGAATGAAGGTGTGCGGGCATTATTATCGGATAAAATCGAAGACATCAAAAATGCATGTTCAGGACGCAAAACCTGTTTTTGCTCTGGTTGTTTATATTCAAACACCACATTATTGTTATGGTCAATAATTTTCGTAATTGCCACCGGAGGCACCTGCATGCCGCTGTTGGCTATAACGCCGTAAGCGCTTGTCATTTCCAATAGACTCACTTCGCCGCCACCTAAGGTGAGGGCGAGGCCGTAATCATTGCGTGTCAGGGTGGTAATTCCTAACCGTTTTGCCATTCCAATCAAACCTTCAGATTGAGGTGTTGTCGGATTATCGTAAATCCCCACAAAAGCTAGCGTCCGGACCGCGGGTATATTGTAAGAATTTGCCAGCGCATCACGCAAAAGAACCGGGCCGTGGAACCTGCCGTCATAATTTACCGGACGATAAGGATCTCGTGGGTCATTTGGATCACCAGAAGGTGGAAATTCAGTGGGAACATCCCAAATCAGCGTAGAAGGAGTCCATCCTTTTTCAAACGCTGCCAGATACGTGAATGGTTTCATCGTTGACCCCGGCTGGCGGGTTGGGCTGATGGCCATGTTAACCTGGCCATCAATAGAAGCGTCATTAAAGTTCGCTGAACCTACCATCGCCAGGATTTCTCCCGTTCCAGGTCGGATAGCAACCAGGGCGCCGTTATGAGCGTTGTTCGCTGCCAAGTTAGCTACCTGATCAGCCAGGATCCGTTCTGCCGAATCTTGTAAGGCCGGGTCTATGGTAGTGTAAATTGTCAATCCCGCCTGGTATATCGTTTGTGCATCATATTGTGTTTCCAACAAAGAACGCACATAATTCACCCAATGCGGATACTTGATTTTTATGTCCGGCGAACCAAAATTAAAAGCCTGTACTTCAGAATATGCTTGCAATGCAGTATTGGCGTCAACGCAAATTGGTTGATCGTTGTTGCTGACGAAAATGCAATTATCACTTTTACTAGCTTCATACATCAACACCAACACCTGCTGCGTACGCTTCAAGGTAGCATCTCGATTGGTGTAAATGTCATACACAGAAGGTGCCTGGGGTAACCCAGCTAAAAAGGCAGCCTGGCCAATTGTCAACTTATCAGAAGTTGTGTTGAAATAGGTTTCGGCAGCAGCTTCAATTCCATACGCCAGGTTTCCATAGTATATTTCATTTAAATATAATTCAAGGATTTCATCCTTTGAGTATCGCCTAGTCAGTTCTGCTGCTGCAATCGCCTCGCGCACTTTTCGCCAATATGTCCTTTGATAACGTTCTTCCTGAGTGAAAAGCAAATTGCGCGCTAATTGCTGGGTGATAGTCGATGCACCAGAGACAACTTCTCCCTCGCCTTGCAAGTTTTGCCAAAAAGCTCGTAAAATCGCCATCGGGTCAAAACCAGGGTGTGTATAGAAATTTTTGTCTTCGGTTGCGATCGTGGCAGCAACAAGGTAAGGCGATATTTTACTCAATGGTTCATAGGTGCGCCGGCCAGCGGACGGGTCGATTATTTCGTACAACGTATTGCCATTGCGATCTAAGATTCGTGTGGTTTCAAACTTGGATGCCCGCTGCTGCAAATTATCCATACTGGGAAGTTTTGATGCAACAATAAAATATTGGCCCAAAACAATGGTCCCAGCCACGATGACCAATAATATCAAGAAAAACAAACTGATTACCAACATGCGCACAAGGCAGGAAGAGAATGCACTCCAATTTCGTTTTTCTCGCGGTTGGTACCGGTTGTTGTAATTTCCCGGCTGATGACTCGGCGGCGGTTGGCGATTGGTGGGCGTTATGACAGTTTGCCCCTGGCCTGGTGAAAATTTCACCACCTGCGCGCCGGACACATTCTGGTTAAACGGTAGCTTGCGTTCCATTGGGATAGTCACTGGTTGATGAATAGGAGAGGAAACGCCTGATTCATTTCGATGGAAGGGTGGTAAAGGAACAGCGGGTGGTGGTTGGGTAGGCGCAGTTCCTTTATTATTTTCCTGGGGATTATTTGTTTCAAACGCTGCATCTGACACCCGCGTCGCATCGATATCAACTTCATTTACTCTGCGCGGCAGCGGCATTCCGTAAGTGCCTGTTGCTGGTTGTTCGTTCTGCCCCATTTCACCTAACGGGAGCGGAGGGGGCACGCGAACTTTCGTTGGAGTGGCAGGTGTCTGGTCTTCATCTTGGCTTTCCTCGATCGACTTCGCGAAAAGCTTGGCTAATTCTGATTGGGCAACATCCGGTTTCGAGGGTGAGTTTTCGCTTTCATTGTCGGATAAGCCAACAATTTTATTTACTTCATTTTGCGGGGTGTTTTCTACATTTTCATCTGCCGGAACCTTTAAATCCTGGTTTTCATCGGAAGATGAAATTAATCTGCGAAACTTCTCGTTAGGAGCTTCGCCTGGGTTTGTTGGCGGTTGATCAGACATAATTTTTTTCCTAGACAAAAGCGGCAATTGCCAGATTGCATCGCCTCAGAGTCTTACCTGCGCGCATTAAGAAGTCGGCTGGCTGGCTACCAATGCAGCCCAAGTACCTTTCATGACGGTTTCATCGCGCTGGTTTTTAACCTCCAAAGCAATGGTAATCGATCCGCCGCCCAGCCGAGGGACGGCTTTAGTCTCTAATACGGTAATTACCACATGAATAGTATCCCCGATGAATACCGGCTTGGAAAACTTCCATTCGGTAATTTCCCGAAACGCCAATACTGTGCCCTCCAGCATACCGGTACGCATCGCTAAACCAGATGCAATCGACAGACCTAATAGACCATGTGCAATCCGTTGGCCGAAAGGTGTACTTTTGCTAAACTCGGCGTCTGTATGGATTTGATTATAATCTCCGGATAATCCCGCAAAAGTAACGATGTCCCCTTCAGTGATTGTCCTGGCAGCGGTGGTGATTTTTTGACCGATCTGAAATTCCTCAAAATACATGCCTTTCCCGGACGGCAGAGGGCTCATTATATATCTCCTTTTCTAAGCGAATTATCCGATTAAATTAAACCCATTATCTCAAGAATCGTCACGACGATAAGGTTATTATACCAACACGTTTGCACTTACCTGACTGAGAATGATGTAGAATAGTGTTATGCGAGATATTGTGCATACCCCGGGGGTTCCTCTGCCTCGATTTATCCTGGCCGCAGATGCAACAAGATCAATAACCTCTTATACAAATGATCAGATTTGGGAATTAGTTGTTGACCGCGGAGAACCTCCCGCACTGGCTGTAGAAACGACATTCGGATTGCGAGCGCGCAATTTTCGTATCTTTCCTCGTTTTACGTATAACAAAAGAACTGTTTCTAATCCAACAGAATTTGATGGCCTCCTTTCAATCCGACCAGTCAGTCCTGGCTATATTAAACTGGTTTGTCCCCTATTTGAGCCAATAAACTTAACTTATGAATTATGGGTTGCTGATTCCCAAACAATCTGCGGGATTTTGAATTTTCATAACACAGCGAAAAACACTCAATCGATACAGGTCGAATTATCCGCCATCTTATCACCTCTTGCAACGGGATGGCAAGATTCTGAACGAATGACATTTGAAAACCTGAACAATATGGTCGTTTTGGCAGGTAAATCGAATGATTTATACCCTTTGCTGTTTGTGCCGAAAAGCAGCCCTTTTCCGTCTAGCCCTTTTCCTTCATTGCAAGTGGAGTTAGATATTGCTCCAAATCAGGTGCAGCAGGTACGTTGGGTTCATACAGCTTCAGACAGTGTTTCCAATGCCTTTGAATTAGCTCGGTCGGTTACTTCCCGCCGATGGGAAGCAGAATTAGCCCGCCTGGAAATGGCCGAACGAAGTCTTGTTCATATCATCACAGGTTCTTCCGCCTGGGATATTGCACTAGAACGCGCCCATATAATCGCATTGCGGCTCCTTCAATCATCAAATGAGAACAGCGGGAATCCATTTTATGTTTTATCTAGATTGCCAGACCATGGTTATTCGATCAGGGGAGATGGTACCGATTACGGCACATTATGGAGTGGTTATACAGCATTACAGACATATTACCTATCATCTTTCCTATTGCCCACAGCGCCAGACATCGCTAATCAACTAATCCGGAATTTTCTCAATGCTCAAAAAGAAGATGGAAGCATCAATTGGCGCATCCAAAGTGGCGTAAAAACACCTTCTACGCGCACAATTCATAATGCCACACCAATCCTGGCACGTTTGATGTGGCGTTTATTTGAATTCCATCAAAATCGTGAAATAATAAATTTTAGCCTGACCGCTTTGAATCATTTTTTTGAATCCTGGTTTCTACCGGACCGCGACCATGATGGAGATGGAATTCCGGAATGGAGCAGTCCTGTCCAAAGTGGCCTGGAAGATAATCCCATTTACGCACATTGGCTTGATGGCACTCCAGGCCTGGATATTTCCACGGTCGAATCCCCAGATTTGTGTGCTTTCCTTTATTCCGAAGCTCAAGCCTTGCTAAACATGGCTCATCTGGTTGAACGAAAAGATATTTCTCGCTCAGTTCAAAAACGAATAAAGGTTTTAAAATCAGCAGTTGAAAAATGTTTTGTCACAAAAGAAGGCAGTTATCGCAGTCGTGACAGGCAAACACACTTAATTAGCAAAGGAGAAGTGCTTGGCAAGCGAATTGGGCCAGGTGATCTATCAATAATGCGCCGTTTCTTGCCCGCTGTTCGCTTATGCATTGCAATCAAAATGTCTGAAGGTACACTGCGCAGACCAACGATTAACATACATGGCGCAGCGGTACCAAACGCAGAGGCACTGGAAACCCTCGAAGTCGAAGACTTTCGCTGGCGCCCTGGAATGGGCCATACAACAAGCCAGCTTATCTTCATCCAAATCGTAAAAGTGTCAATCGATGGAGTTGGTCCGGAAGATGAAATTATTGTCTCCACCGCCGACCATACTACCGAAGACCTGACAGGTTTGCTGCCGCTTTGGGCTGGTATTCCTGACAAAAGAAGGGTCAACCTCATCATCCGGCAAGCTCTTCAAAACCCCAATCGTTTTTCCCGCCCGTTCGGATTGCCAACAACTACGCTTTCGACCGAGCGCGCTCCAGATCCTTCCTATCATCTTGTCCATTTTCCTTGGAACGCGCTGATAATCGAAGCGCTTGTTTCATATGGATATTATGAAATCGCTGCATCCTTATTCTCTCGTTTGATGCAGGCTGCGTGTAACTCACTGCAAAAGGAAGGATCTTTCCGCCGTTACTATCACGCGGAAACAGGAGCTGGATTTGGTGAAATTGATGCCTTGGAAGGATTGCCATCCTATGGGCTTTTTTTGGAAGTGGTTGGTGTGAAAGTGATGGATGAACAACATATTCTCATTCATCACCATAATCCTTTCCCCTGGCCTGTTACTGTGAAGTTTCGCGGTACTACAATTCTTCACCAGGCAGATAAGACCACGATCATTTTTTCGAACGGTCAAACAACGATAATTTCAGATTCTCGACCTCACCAGGTCAAAATTAATTAAGTTTGAAAAAATCTTTTTTTGTTCGTACATTCATCGTAACCCTTTTCTTCCTCTGCTTTTTGACAGGCTGCAAACTGCAGGCTCCTTCATCCTTCTCTCCAACGAATTTGCCCGACACCAACCAGCAGCCCCCTACGCCGATCGGCTTCTCGTCCACTAATATCCAACCCAATCCTTCGCAAAACACACCGGAAACAAGCACTTTTTCTCGTCAAGGTATTCTGCCCTCTGCTCTCTATTTCTTACGTCCCGACAATGATGGAATCACGCAAGTCTGGCGAATGTCAACGGATCTTGTACTAGAACAAAAGACATTTGTCACCGAACAAGTGCGTGACTTTGACATTTCCAGTGATGGTAGCCTGGCATTTGTGAGTGGAAGGACTCTCTATGTTATTCAAGGCGAGAACACCTTACCCCAAATCTGGTTCCAGGCATCAGGTACTGACTCGCGGGAATCGCCTAATTCTCCCCGCTGGGCACCGGCAGCGAAGTTAATAGCATACTCATCGAATGGAATATGGGTTGGACGCAGTCCGAATACAATGAGACAGATCAAAATAAATCCACCGACGTTAACCTCAAATTTCCGTTTGCTTCCTTATCAGTGGTCGCCAGATGGGCGTTGGCTGTTAGTCAGCTTCGAAGACGATAACCATTCAGAACTTGCCATCCTTGACCCAGGAAACAACACAATCAACTATATCAAATCATCGCCTGATGGCTCTGTTTGCTGCCAGGCGGCCTGGTTGCCAAATAGTTCTGGGTTACTTATCGCAAATCCTTATCAAATGGATGAGAATTCTACGGTTACACCGAAATTATATCGAGCGAACGTTGACGGCACAACGCAATCATTGATTAATGGGATCAGCAGTGACAGCACGATTAATTATGTCGGTTGGCCTGGAGTAAATCCTCGTGGAGACATATACTATGGATTTGCAAATTTTCCACAGTCACAAAGCGGATTGTTTCCTTTTGGCTTATATCGGGCGTCATTATCGGCACCCGAGCTAAGGCAAATCTTGCGCCCTGAAACCTATTTCGTTAACCAAGTTTTATGGTCGCCAGATTTCGCTTTAGCAGTTTTGGTAATCCCATCGCCTGGGTCAAAATGGAAGGAAGGCGGCCCAGTTATCCTAGTCAAATTTGATTCCAGTCCGGCAGTCCCTCTGATGGATTTAGGCTTTGATTTGAAGTGGGGGCCTTAAGCTGTTTTTACTCGTGAAATTCTTCCACCTGATAAACAGACACATCTAATTTCTTCTTCCGCCAGGCATCAGGTTGGGCACCCATCTTGTAACACAGATGGCTGAGGAATTCTGCTGGATCGGAGAGTTGCTCCCAAACTTGGGGCAAGAAAGTAGCCCGCTGCCTCCCATCTCTTAAAATAACCCCGTCGATGCCTGGCCGCAATTTATTCACCAGGTCTTTACTATCTTCATAAGGCAGTCGCGAAGGCGGCGTGAGGCGCGAAATTTCGATGTGGATTTCAGCCAATTCTTCAGGTTGAACAGGTCCAAAACGATAATCATCTAACCCGGCTGCGATCGCATGTTCAATCACATCGTTGACCAGCGGTTGGTACGCTTCGAGAGCTCCAATGCAGCCCCTGAGTTCTCCCCTCTTTGTCAATGTCACAAAACTGGCGCCTTCTTGAGCCAATTCAGGTGATATTTGTTTGAGGTCCACAACAGGAATTTTCTCCCCACGCACAGCACTGGTCAACGCCTGGCGAGCCAGGTTCAATAAGAATTGACGCTGCTCAGTAGTAAACGGTTGAACCGACATATTACCTCACTTTGTGTCTTGCAAAAAGCGGTAACTCCTGTTGAAATACAACAACGGTTGTGGCTCATCGACTGATTCCTTGGTGGCTTTCACGCCAATCACGTGCCCAACAATAATGGTGTGAGTGGCCATCTCAAAAACTGCAGAAACTCTACAATCAAACCAGGCTAAAGCCCCGTGCAGGAGAGGCGACCCGCTTTCCAATTCATGCGTTGGCAGATCGACAAATCGATCCTCAAGATCGGAAATTCTCCCTGCAAATCGGTTTGATATTTCTTCTTGATCTGCACCTAGAACATTGACTGCAAAAGCTGCCGAATCGAGTACAAGCTGACGAGTTCTCGCATTCCGTTCCAGGCACACTAAAATCAGCGGTGGGTCAAGAGATACCGACGTGAAGGAGCTCACTGTCATTCCATGACGAACTCCTTCCGAAATTGCAGTCACCACAGTCACCCCAGTTGCCCAATAGCGCATGGCTTCGCGTAATTCATCTTTACTCACTGGCATATACTCATTATATTACATTATGGCATCAGTCTTGCATCATTTTTTGAATAAAAGGCGTTTCTTCCATGCCAAATTTCAACGAATTCCGTCATATTTGGTAAAATAATAGAATGAGTGTTCAATCTCCGGATAATTCTGTTCCTCCATCCCAGAGGCCGAGGCTATCGTTAGCTTGGTTGATAATTTCAGCAGCATTCGTGGCAACTTTATTCACTGCCTGGACTGAACCTGGTTTATTGCCCAACGAATTGAGCCAGACGGTCAGCAACGCCTTGAAAATTGGTGCGACACCTGGCGCATTAATTCCGACAGCCACACCCAGGGCACGCTTGCTGGTAGGCATTGTAGCTGGTCACTCTGGCAACGATTCAGGCGCGGTGTGCCCACCGGAATTGGGAAATACCCGCGAGGTCGACGTGAATTTGAGCGTAGCGGAACGAGTGCGCTCAAATTTAGAGAAAATCGGGATTGACTCGGAATTGTTAACCGAATTCGATGACCGTCTACAAGGCTACAGGGCCAATGCATTGGTTTCGATCCATGCAGATTCATGCCAATTTGTAAACGAGGAAGCGACTGGTTTCAAAGTTGCACCTGCGCTGTCGAACGCATATCCAGAACAATCCCAACGTCTCACGAACTGTCTGCGAGCTCGCTATGCCGAAACGACGAAAATGCGTTTTCACGCCGGATCGATTACGAATGATATGACTTATTACCATGCATTCAACGAAATCAATAAATTGACTCCATCAGTGATTATAGAAGTTGGTTTTTTAAACCTCGATCACAAAATATTAACCGAACAACCCGATTTACTGGCTGATGGCGTAACAAAAGGCATTCTTTGCTTCTTGCGGAACGAACCAGTGGAACCAGAGAATAAACCATGACAACTGAAGAGAACTCCACCGATCCGATTCAACAGGCTCGAAGTTTCTACAGGCAGAACAACAAGCGCATGGCGCGCTTTTGGGCAGAACGAGCAGTGGCTCTTGATCCAGGCAGTGAGGAAGCATGGCTTTGGTTAGCAGCAGTATCAAATCCCGAGACCAGCTTAAAATATCTGCGCCGCGCCCTTGAAGTAAACCCAAACAGCACTCGCGCCCGCCAGGGTATGCATTGGGCTATACAACGCTTGCGTCAAACTCCAATTTCTCCTCCGGCGACGACTAGGTTAACGAACAAACGGAATTTAGTCCCGGCGACCATTCCATCAGCAAGCCTGGTGCGGCCCCGTTTTCTCCCAACCACATTGATTACATCGCTGCTTTTGTTGACATTAGCTCTGGTCGCTGTATTTGTGATTAGCGGTTTTTCAGAAAATAATCCCGCAAGTGCGAAAGATCTACCGCTGGCCGCCTTGCCTGCTTTTTTTGACAAAGCTACTCGCACTCCTACCTTCACCCCCACTTTCACACCAACATCGACGCCAACCAATACACCTACCTTTACGCCCACTTTTACCCCAACACCGACCGACACGCCTACTGAAACACCGCTGCCAACAGACACTCCCGTTCCGACAGATACTCCAATTCCCACTGATACACCGATGCCGCCGACAGAAGTGCCTAAAAATGTTGGCGGTGAACAATTCCCCGGGCTGCCTGAAGGAGTTGGCGAATCAGATCACTGGATCGATGTCAATCTCAGTCAGCAAATGGCTTATGCCTACCAGGGTAACAGTCTCGTTAATTCTTTTCTGGTTTCGACCGGTACCTATTTGCATCCTACTGTCACCGGAACATACCAAATTTATGTAAAATACAGGTATGCCGATATGTCCGGGCCAGGATATTATCTGCCAAATGTGCCGTATGTGATGTATTTCTACCAGGGGTATGGCTTACATGGGACTTACTGGCACAACAATTTCGGTCATCCAATGAGCCATGGGTGTGTGAATTTTCGCACTGAGGATGCTGGCTGGGTCTTCAATTGGACTGAAATTGGTACAGTTGTTAACGTGCATTACTGATGGATCGTTTCAACCAGTTCAAGACTAGACTTTCTCGCCGCGAATTTTTACGCCTGGGGGGGGTAGCTCTGCTCGGAGCTGCTGTTAAGCCATCGCAAAAATTAATCACTAAATTTGACTATGATTGGTTACTGACCAGTCACTATGCAGATGAATTTCATGCTGCCATTTCAGCGACTGCTGCGGCTGGACTGCTCAACCAAACCGGTCTGCCCCAGTTCACCCCTTACAATCAAGGTCGGGTTTGTGATGAATTCATCGATGCACGTGAAAGTCCCTCCTTCACCGCCAAACGAACCACTGTATTTTGGAAAGATTCAGTAATTCCGATCACAAGTATAGCGGTCAGCGAAGATAAAAATTCGCACAATTTGATCTGGTACCAGGTTGGCAATTCAGGGTATGTTCATTCTGGATCTGTCCAACCTGTTCGCACTCTCCTGAATGAAGTTTCTAAAGACATTCCCATCGATGGAGCCCTAGCTGAAGTCACCGTACCCTTCACAGATGCTCGTTGGTCAGCGAATCTAAACGACCAGGTCGCCTATCGCTTTTATTTCGAAACTACCCATTGGGTAACCAACTTAACCCAGGATCCATTGGGAAATTATTGGTATGCGATATTTGACGATAAATACAAATATACTTACTTTGCCCCCGCTCAGCACTTACGCTTAATTTTACCCGATGAGCTTAGCCAAAAATCGTCGTTCATACCGAACAGTTTAAAGAAGATTCGCGTTTTCCTTAACGACCAGGTTTTGATTGCTTACGAACAAGATCGACCAGTATTCTTCGCTCGTGTAGCGACCGGCGCAGTGTTCAGCACCGGAACTTACACCACACCAACAGGCAATTTCCTGACATTTCACAAACGCCCCTCTCGACACATGGCAGCAGGTGATATCGCCTCGAATGGTTACGATTTGCCCGGTGTTCCCTGGATTTCATACATAACCAAAAGTGGAATTGCTTTGCACGGCACCTATTGGCATAATAATTTTGGTCGGCCGCGTTCTCACGGATGCATAAACCTGACAAGCCAGGCAAGCAAATGGATTTACTTGTGGACTAACCCTGTTGTGCCTGCCAACCAGCAAATGGTTTATGAATATACAGGTACTTCTGTAGAAGTGGTAGAATAATTTAATGTTCTACCCTATAAAGGATCGGTTATGGCTCGCCAACCTCTTTTTGCCGGCCTCATAATAGATGAAAACCACCAACCAGTCGCTACGGCCTACGTGGGTGGTGAACCTTGCTATGTTGTGGATGATGCTGGCTTCCGCCGTCACATCCCATCCGAACAGGTTGATCGACAGGTTTTAGAAGCAATGCGAGAAATCATACAAGGCCATGAAGATTTACTTGCAGATCAAGCAGCCAAAATGCTCGGTCAAGAAGATCCATTTTCCAAGGCGATGCTTGAACGGCAAATTAAAGATATCCAAAAGCATTTCGATGCAGTGCTTGAAGTTGGCATCCCTGAGGAACAGCGCGCTTATATTGGAATGATGGGTTTTCAGGTTCAAATCAATGTCCATGGTGAGGTGCTGGAAATAAACCAGCCAGGTGGAATTGATCCTGGCGAAAATGAATAAATTAACCGTTTTTAAACATTATGCTTATTAATCTCTTACATTTTATTTATATCTCGCTGGTAAAATTTCCACATGTCGAATAGTATCAATGTCACCGATTCTTCTTTTGAATACGATGTAATCGCCTACTCGAACCAGGTCCCCGTTGTAGTCGATTTTTGGGCCACATGGTGTGTGCCATGCAAGATCATTGACCCCCTTTTAGAACAACTTGCCGATCAAGAAGCCGGAAATTTTCGCTTGGCCAAAGTTGAAGTCGATTCAAATCCAAAGTTAACTCGCCAATTCAATATCAGGACTGTCCCATCTATCAAAGCATTCAGAAATGGGCAATTAATTGCAGAATTGATCGGTGTTCAAAAAGAACAGAATGTCCGGGATTTTATTCAGGCAATTCTCCCTTCAGAAAATGAGCTCGCCCTCGAGAAAGGGCTCAGTCTTCTCGATCAACAAGACTGGGATAATTCAGAAGATAGTTTTCGCGCTTACCTCGAAAAAAAACCTGGTCATCCCCAGGCGTTGTTGGGACTTTCACGCAGCCTGGCAGGCCAGTCATTCTTCAAAGAAGCGCAAAACATTCTCTTACATTTTCCTGCCAGTAAAGAATATGCATCTTCTGAAATGCTCAGCCATTTTGTAAATGCTGAAATTTGGGCAAATAAACAGTCAGGGAAGGAAGATGACATAATGCTTGCCGGCTATCTTCATGCTTTAAGATTGGCTGCGCGCGGAAATTATCCTGCTGCCTTGGATGGGCTGCTGGAAATCTTGCACCAAAATAAACGTTACCGCGATGGAGAGGTTCGCCGAGTGTTTTTGGGGATTCTTGAATTGATCGGCTCTACCAGTCCCTTAGCGACCCAATATCGTAACGAGCTGGCAATAGTATTATTCTAAGCCAAGGTCTCCTAAACCAATAACTGATCCACGGCAGCCGTCAATTCAGACATATTACTTACCCTAAACACCTGATCGCATAAAGGGGCATAGCTCTGCATATCACTGTCTCCCTGGATCCATTGACTTTCAGGTTCAGGATTAAGCCATATAATCTTATGCGTTCGCCGTTTGATTTGCTTTACCAGATCGATGCGTGGATCATTGAAATTATTTCGTCCGTCCCCAACCACGATCAATGTTGTTCGATTATCAACCAAATCCAAGAATTTATCGAAAAAATTCTTCAGGCTGTAACCCAGGTCTGTATTGTAATGGCCTGAAGGAAGCCTTGACAACACCTGATCAACGGCTCCATTTGCGTCTTTGCCAATAAAATCTGGTGAAATGTATTCCAGGTGATCGATGAAGGCAAAGGCATGTGTCTTGCTGATTTGATCTTGCAAAGCATACAACAGCCCCAACATGAATTCAGAGCAGGCCCGCATCGAAGTACTGATATCACAAATGGCGACTAATTTCGGTTTTTTCGTACGGTCATGGTATTTTAGTTCGATAGGGACAGAACCGTGTTTGAGATTTGCTCGTATGGTAGATTTTGCATCCAACCACCCGGATTTTGCCCGTTTTTGCCTGAGTGCGATACGTGTGCGTAGTGCTTTTGCCAGGCGATGTGTTTCTTTCCTTAATTGTTGAATTTCATGATCGCTCAGGGAAGTGAATGGTCGGTTCATCAGGTCGTTTTGCGCCGGTGCCTTTTTATATTCACTCATTTGCTCGGCAATTTTTAGACCCACATATTGCCGCAATTGGTTCATAAGGTTGCCCTGATTTTCGGCCAGCAGTTGCATAACTTGTTCCGCTCGTTCTGTACCCATGCCCAATTTTTCAAGTTCAGCAACCAGCTCTTCTAAAACATGCTTCAGCGCATCAAACCCAAGCGCACGCGCCATTCGCTGAGCTGTCCACTCTCGAAACCGAAGATCATGAGTTGAATCGAGCCCCACCTGGTTGCCTAATTGATTCAACTCTTGCTCCGATAAAGGCCTGCCATCTACCAGCCTTTTTAAAAGATTTTGCAATTTTTCACGCGAATATTTGCTCAACGCTTCCAATAACTGGTCAATTTCCTCAGGGGTCAAGTCTTGATCCAGGTTTTCAAAATTCGGTGACTCCTCGCTCGAGAAAAACAATGGAAATAGCTCATCGAATTTTGCCTGATCACGATACTCTTTAACCAGCGTACTACCCAGGCTGATTCGAAATAGATGCTTGTCAACAACCCCCAATTTCTCTACTGCCTGAAATGCATCAGTGGTTTCAGCCAGGCTGATCCTCACACCAGAATTTCGCAGCGCTGCGATAAAACGAACAATACGTTCATCCATAGAAATACCAAATTCTTAATTTCGTCGTCCAGGGCGATTACCCAATAACCCTAGAGAAGAAAAATCGTCATCCCCTCCTCCTCTTGCAATTCTCTGTATCGCTCTCCGAGCTTGTTGTAAGTCCGTCTCATGCTTCAGTAACACACTCAGAGTGCGTTCTAATGTATCTTGATCTAAACTTCTGGCGTTGATTGCCACAAGAGCCTTGGCCCAATCCAGTGTTTCACTGATGGAAGGAGATTTGCGCAAATCCATTGTGCGCAGATTTTGCACGAATTCAACCGCCTGGCGCGCGATTTTGGTTGATAAATCAGGAACTTTAAGCTTTACAACAGCTAATTCCTGATCGAGGTCAGGGTAATCGATAAATAAATATAGGCATCTGCGTTTTAATGCTTCACTGAGTTCGCGTGTATTATTACTGGTGAGAACCACCAATGGACGATGTTTCGCTTTCAAAGTGCCCAGCTCTGGAACAGACACTTGAAAATCAGACAACACTTCAAGAAGAAAAGCTTCGAATTCCGCATCCGCACGGTCAATCTCGTCGATTAAAAGCACACTGGGTTCGTCATTTAAAATTGCTTTCAGCAACGGCCTTCTTAATAAAAAGCGCATTGAAAAGAAAACATCTTCTTCGAGCGCTAAACGATCAGCAGCTTCGCTTAGACTCCGTGAGTCTGAGAGAGTCTGTTGTAACTTATCACGCAATAACTGGGTATAAAGCAGTTGCTTAGCATATTCCCACTCGTATAGGGCTTTTGTTTCATCAAGGCCTTCATAACATTGGAGCCTGATCAATTCTCTCCCAGTGGCAGCCGCCAATGCTTTCGCGAGTTCAGTTTTTCCGACACCGGCTGGACCTTCAGCCAGCAGGGGCTTTCCAAGCTCTTGGCTGAGGAACAGAATGGTTGAAATTTCCTCATTCGCAATATATTGTTGCTGACCCAGGCTAACTTTTAGCGCCTCTGGTGACTTAAATTTCATGGACATACCTATAATTAAGAAAAGCTGCTCTAAATCCAGTGTATGCAGCTATTAACACGTCATTCGTTATTTATCTCACAAACCAGGTCAGTTTGCTGATTCTTCCTCTGGCTTTTTCCAATTGGGCGCAGCTCGCTGCAGTTCCGCTTTTGATACATGATTTGCTCGGCTGCAGTGTGGGCAGTGAACGTCATAATGGTGCATATTCTGTGTTTCTAATGCATTCAAAGCCTGAATTACTGCATCTTTGCTCAAACCAAAAGGTTTATGACAATGTTGGCATCGGATTTGCATAACCTGCTCCTTTCTTAAATCAAGTATAACAGAAAAGTCAAGGCATTTTAACTACGAAATCATCGAACACCCACATGCCTGCATCGTCAGCAGCTGGAAGTCCTATCTCTAAACCCACATTTCCTTGCTGTAAAACATCATCAGAAAAACTGGCGAGCAATTCATCATTCAAAAACAAGACATAATAATTGCCCTGTCCAATCACCTCTAATAGATTTGGGAGGCCGGCTTTGTAGTTGTCGCTGTGTGTCGAATCAATCAAGGCATCCCATTTGCCAGGTTGGTGCCGGTAAACCATAAAATCACCCGTGGGGAAGATGTCAAATAAATAGAAACTAACATCCTCACTCAAGCGAAAAATTAGACCTCCATCCATTCCATCTGGCCCCTTTTGAAAATCCAATCGTGACGCCAAATAAAAATTCTCTCCCAATGATGAGGTTAGTGTAGGCCACATCCACTGTGAGAAAGCATCTTTTGCTTGAAGGGAAATTTCATATTTTCCATTTGAAATCTTCCATTCACCCTTAGAGTATTGATCTTCATCGGTTCCGGTATACCAACCGTTTGCAGCTAACGAGAAGTGATCGCTAAAATGCTCAGGCCAATCTCTCGCCCGATTGAGAAGGGAAATCGGTGGTTCGGATGTCTTGGTCGCCAAGCTTGCACCTGCCCTTTGAGTCATTGCCAGTTGGGTTTCAAATGTCGGTAGGGCCTCTCTGGTTGATTTACTCCCTTGCGTTTCTACAACCTGTGCCGTTTCAGTCCGCACCAGTTGTATATTTTCCTGAGTGGCTTTTTCCACAGTTTCTTTGTTTGATTTTTGGGTTAATAGCCTGACGCTGACCCCTACCAAGATGCACAAGAACAAAAACCCGATTGCGACAGCCAAAATTATCGTTTTGTTTCTCTTTTGTTGATCTTCAATGCTTCGTTGGGGCTCCGCTGGAAGGTTTTTTTTCGATAAAGATTTTAAATTTTCACCGACCCAAATTCCACATGATGGGCAAACAGAAGAATCTACTGGGATTGTGGCTTTGCATCCGGGACATGTCTTCATCCCATTCTCAATTGGCTGGTCTTCTTGTGCCATAAATTAATCCTTTTTGCTTATTTTAAGACGAAAAAACAAATCTCACAACATCTAGAAAATATGTCGAGTATAATTCGGCGCATGTCAACGATTTTCACATCCAAAGGCGATGACGGCTATACCGGTTTATTAGGAGAAGGTAGAATCGCGAAACACAGCCCGCGCATCGAGGCAATTGGCGACATTGATGAGGCCACCGCAGCGCTTGGATTAGCCCGATCTTTTGCCAAAACTGAACAAACTTCTAGGCTTCTAATGCAGGCACAACGCGATTTGTATAGTTTAATGGCTGAAGCTTCTGCTACACCGGAAAATGCCCCCAAATTCCGAAAAATTGATGCCGCGCGGGTTCTTTGGTTGGAAGAGCAAACCAATCAGGTGAGCGAAATGGTTCCCGCTCTCCATGATTTCATCTTACCAGGTGATACGCAACCGGGCGCCGCGCTTTCTATGGCGCGAACAATCGTCCGCCGTGCAGAACGAAGTGTTGCCTACTTACTCCACAAGGGTGAAATTGAGAACCCTGAGCTGCTCAGCTATTTAAATCGTTTATCTTCTTTATGTTTCGTTCTCGAGTTATTAGAAAACCATTCTGCTGGTTTCGGCAAGACAACCCTGGCGAAAGGCGACTAGTTCATGATAGGTACGTTGATCAATGTGGCTGCAATTTTACTCGGCAGCGCAGTTGGTTTGTTTTTTGGCTCGAAACTTTCTGCTCCCATCCGCCAAACACTCGTCGCTGGGTTGGGCCTTTTTACTGCGGTTATTGGGGTAAAAATGTTCTCGAAGAGCGAAAACGAATTGATTGTTTTGGGCGCCCTTCTATTAGGCGGCATTGTTGGTGAATCATTAAAGATTGAAGATTTTATTAAGAACATTGGAAGCTGGCTTGAAAGTAAGTTCTCACGGTCAAGCCTTCCCAACAACCTTGATTCCAGTCAGGCGAATCACCCCCAAAGGGATCGATTTATCCAGGGCTTCTTGACAACCTCATTGGTTTTTTGTATCGGCCCAATGGCAATTTTAGGTTCAATCCAGGATGGCTTGTTAGGAGATTATAAACTCCTGGCGATTAAATCCACCTTAGATGGATTCGCATCTTTGGCATTCGCCTCGAGCCTGGGTATTGGTGTTCTTTTCTCTGCAATTCCCGTCCTGGTTTATCAAGGAGGGATTAGCTTATTAGCTGGCCTTCTGCAATCTGTGATGTCAACACCGATGATGAATGAAATGACCGCTACTGGCGGTGTGTTGTTGTTAGGGATTGCGATTTCTAACTTGTTGGAAATAAAGCGAATTCGGGTGGGCAGCTTCCTGCCAGCGCTCGTTTTTGCTCCACTTATCGTTTATTTGATAAGTGTATTTACAAAATAAAACGGGCGCGCCCGCTGGAGCACGCCCGTTCTCCTGAATGATATTTGGTTATTTCAACAATTTGTCAATGGTTGCCTTGATTTGATCGAACGAAGGGATGTAACCTGGGCTTTGGACGGTACCATTGATAAAAACAGTCGGGGTTCCAGTGACGCCCAGACTAACTCCATCCGTGTAATCTTTGTTGATTTCGTCTTTGTATTTATTTGAATCAAAGCAGGGCTGCCATTTGGCCATATCCAAATTAAGAGATTGGGCGATTGCTTTTAACCTGCGGTCACTGAAATTTCCCTGATTCTCTCCATTCCAATTGGCAAACAAAGCACTGTGCATTTCCCAAAATTTCCCTTGCTCATCGGCGCACATCGCTGCATTGGCAGCCTGGTGCGACTCTTTTGTAGCTGCGCTTTGATCAATGAAAGGGAACATGCGTACATGATAATAAACTTTTCCAGACTCGATTAAATCTTTCATATCAGTAAAAATCTGGGCTTCCGTTGATCCTGTAAAATCTCTGCAAGCGGGGCACTGGAAATCAATAAACACTTCAACCTTCACAGGGGCATTTGGATCACCGAATGCGGTGGATACCCTTTTCCCAGGATAGGTAGGATTTGTACCTTGTTTGATATCTGTGATTGGCTGGTTGTTTTGAAAGTTCTGGTAGATCACACTGATCAATATAACCACAGCCAAAATTCCTACTCCCGCTAGTATGGCGATTAGGGCAGACCGCCGTTGGACCGACCTTTGCTGCTGGCGCCTGGCTTTCATCTGACTACGACTCATTTTGGACATATAGAACGTTTCTCCTGAAAATTTGAATAGACTGCATTTTGCCACTTCAAAGCAAGTTTGTCTAGTGAATTATGACAATTTCTCATTTACCCACTCGATGATTTCAGTGAAAATTTGGTCTTTTTCCGGTTCATTATGAACTTCATGAAATAAGCCTTCCGGAATGCTCAAAGTACACAGACCAGGCTTCATTTTTTTCGCAAACTCCTGGCTGGCTGTAACAGAAGTTAGCGCATCGTTGCTTCCATGGATTAAAAGCAAGGGTAACGAAAACTCTGCCGCGTGTTCTAAGGCCCACAAACCAGAATCGAGCAAATCAATGGCTAAGCGAGCTGAGATTTTACTATGAACCAAAGGATCGTTAATGTACGCCTGTACAACTTTCTTATCGCGCGAGATTCCAGTGGGATCCAGGCCTGAATCCATGGTAAGCCCGGGTGCAATTGAATACAATGTTCTGCCAATCAACAATTTAATTGCTGATGGCTGAAATGCAGTTCGTAATGCAGGGCCTGTGGCAATAACGCCGGCCAATGGGGGTTTTCGCCGTAATGCATAATTAATCACCAGGTTGCCACCCAAGGAATGGCCGTAGAGAAAAACGGGCACATTCGCATATCTTTTCTTTCCTTCGGAAATTAATAATTCGATATCGGACATTAAAGCTTCATACGATGGAATATGTCCTCGCGGCCCCTCAGATTTTCCATGTCCCCTATGATCCATGGAAATAACAGCCAATCCAGAAGCATTCAATGCAGCCGCCACATGCCCATATCGATTGCAATGCTCTCCGATTCCATGGACAAGACAAATCAGGCCTTTCAAAGAACCCTGTGCATCCCAATTTCGGGCATATAACATAATTCCATCATTCGTTTTGATTGAAAATTCTTGATTCATTTTATTTTTCCTTATCCTACGATCAGCCCAAAACCTCACTTACTTCAAACCTGATCAACAATTCGCCTATGCTATTACAATGAGTTTCTCGTAATATTACCCAGTCTCATAGCCCAACAAACAGCTCTGCCGATTGTAACGATGGATAAATATCAAACAGGCTGGCCGGAGTGCCTCCCTATGGAAATTGCACAAGTGGCTTCGCATTAGCAAGATTTCCGTTTTCATCTTCTACCCATGCATCCGCCTGTGCATTCATTTTCAGCGAGACCCAGCCATTTATTCGATCGGCAGCTTTTTCACCTGGATTAATATAGTCTGAGGGCAATCGCCAATAAACCGTTGTAGTCCAGGTGTGCGAAAAACTTTGTTCGGACCATTTTCGCCCATTATTTCCTGCGTACCAACCAAAGCCTGATAAACAAATGCGTTAACAAGGACTGCAGCCTGGGCATAAGGTATCTATATATCTTTTACAGGCTTGTCGAACTTAGCATGAATTAACCCAGATTGTATTTTAACACTGGATAGGATTCACCTGTGTAGTTAAAACCCAACTTTTTATACAAATTCAAAGAAACTGGATTATTTTCCTGGGTGTTAACGCTTACCCGATCGATGTCTTGGGCGCCAAATCTACTCAGCACATCTGTAACCAGTGCTTTCCCGATATATCTGCCTTGCTCTTCTGGTAAGACAGCCAGACGTGCAAGGTGTCCTCCAAGAGGGCCTGCTGTACTGATTTGATATCCAACAATCTGGTGCTCATCGTTCGTAGCCACAGTTGAAATTGCGGACTGCCTGTATGCAGCTTCTAACATATACTGTGAATTCGTCCACAATGGAGCAAAAGCTAACGCATCTACCCTGGCTACTTGTTCAAGATCACTGAAATTCATCAGGCGTATATTCTTTAATGTTATATCTGGCATTTTAGCGAAATTGCGTGACCAGGACAAAAAAACAACATTTGTATCAATCTTAAACCCAGAATTCAAGAGTAATTCTGTAAACCATTCTGTAAGCGATAAAGCAGCAACCGTTGGTCTGCCAAGCGTCATAAGCATCTTAACAGCTTCGCACCACAAAAGTTCCCAAGCTTGTTCTAGCTCAAAGTCAGCAACAACCCCAAATAATCGAATCCAGGCAATCCCTGGAGGATCGATGGGACAAGATAATGCTCCTATTATGCGTTGCATTTTCTCTGCTACCAAAAAAGGTGGACGGTGAATCCAATCCAATGGAGCAATCCAATCCAGATGCCTATGGACAAAAGTTTCGAAATGAATCAGTTGCAAGAGGCTTTCATGATCCAATTCCCCAGCCGAACGGACGGTATTTTGGAGCCGATAAGATTGCATTCGTCTTTTCTATTGCAATCGAACCAATACTTTAGCTTGCGACCAGAGTTCTTCGAGGCGGTAATAAGTGCGTTTTTGAGGAATAAATAAATGTACAATCACTTCACCAAAATCGGCTAATACCCAGCCATCTCCAGGCCCCCCTTCTAATCTCCCTTTTTGATGGAAAACCTTCCAAACATCCTCGGAAACAGCATCTTGCAGCGCTCTTAACATACGTTCACTGCTGCCGCTGCAAATCACAAAATAATCAGCCAAAATCGTTTGTTCACGAATGTCGAGCAGAACGATATCCTCGCCCTTTTTATCCTCTAATATGTTGACAATACCACGTGCAAGTTCCAGGCTATTCAGACGACACCTCTTTCTAAATCATACTTCATGTAAACTCGAACTAAGTTTACAAGTGAATAATCTTGAGTATTTTGCCCCTTGGGGGTTTAAGTCGCTTTGGTACAGATGTATTGAATCCACTTGAAACCTGCCGGGCGACTTAATCGAGGCCAATTTTACCACTTCTGACACCTGCTTTACTTCAGCCGGTGAAGCATTATTACTCAACCTAACCAAAGTAAGGTGAGGGTTGAACTGTTTATTATCTGGAGCGAACCCAATCTTCGACATGCCTGCCTCGACTTCTTTATGAAGATTAACGAGATTCATCTCCTGCGGATTTTCTTCCATGCATCCGATCCAGACAACCCTGGGTTTCGAGAAGCCAGGAAAGACCCCCAGGTTTTCAATGGTTAAGCTGAATGGATGGATGTTGTTAGACAGAGTTGCTAATTCCTGTTTTATCTTTGGAATTTTTTCCAGAGGTGTATCCCCCAAAAATTTCAAAGTGAGGTGGATATTTTCAATCTTTATCCACTTGACCGCATTCTTAGAAATTTTCTCCTTGAAAGACTGGACGATCAGGTCTAACTCGTGTTTTATCGCTGGAGGCAAATCGATTGCAATGAAGGTGCGAATGACTTGTATACTCATTATGAGCGATGTGTTTTTCGATAAGGTGCGGGTTTTCCAGTAAAAATTTCGCTCAAGACATCCGATACATCGTCCGAGAAAACCATATCCTCATGTTCCAAGAAATATTCAATATTATCTAGCTCACGTGCTAGTTCACCCATTTTCTTTTGAAATTTGGTTAATTTCTCAGGTGTCGGTTCATCACGGAGCGCCTGGCTAACCATGTGCGCATCTTCAACAGCAGCCATTGCTCGTTGAATTTGGCTAGAGATCAATTCCCAGTCAGTCATCACAACTCCTATCTTGAAGAATTTTTAGACACACTCTTCTAACCTTAAAATAGCACAAGTAAGCCAGTAAATCAAGCCCATTATGCTGGTTTTAGGTTTTCATAATCAACCGGAGTATCCAGATCAAGCAAGATTCCGGGATCATCGACGGTCACATAATCAATTTGTTCCGAGTGGCTGTTAACGAACTCTTTCAAGGTAGCTGGTGGATACAAATCTAGTATTGCTTTTGCGAGAGTCTGCTCGATTAGCCAGGGATGGCCTCGCCGCATCTGAATAGAAGGAATAACAATACTCTTTCGATGAGAATAATACGAAAAAACTACTTCTTGAATAGTTTTCGCCTTAATTCGTGGCATATCCCCCAACACAATAAGCAGCGGAAGGGAAATTTCATTGCGATAAGTGTCACAAATACATCGCAGAGCTGATTGCAGACTGCCCAACATATCAGCTTCCTCTCCGGCCTGATTCTCCACCATTTTTATTGGATAGCCAGCCCACGAATCCTGGATTGCGATTGGAATTGGTCCCTTTACGAGGATAATTTCACTGACGCCTGCGCTGACTAAAATATCTAATACGTGACCCAGCACCGTAGTCTCGCCCCATGGCAAATTTAATTTTGGAGCTCCCATCCTTCTGGAGAGCCCTGCTGCCAGTACGATTGCAACAAATCTTCCAGTATCCAATTTTACGACCAAAAGATTTTTCGTAATTCCGGCCGGGATAAAATGGCCTCCAAAACACCGCCCCCAATTGCCAAAGCTTTGTCTGAGACCATTTTACATAACGTTGGATCACATCGTGGATCGAGGTCTCCGATTTTTAAATCATTAAGCACAGAATAGCCATCTGGAAGCAATCCCCGCACAACGCCTCGAAAAGTAGCGACAATATTCTGATCGCCAACTGTCGCAATTATTTCCCCTTCTTCCACGATATCACCGATTTGTGCTTTCGTCTTCAATTTTCCACTTTGAGGCGCACGCAGCACACGAGATTTACCTTGGGATAATACCAGATCCGGAATGCCGGTGTCACTCAAAGGAGAAGAATTCCAATACACTCTGCCTAACGCCGGTCCTCTGGCGGTTTCCACAACAGCATGGCAGTTTACTTGAGGAATAAAACCTGGTCCCAGGCCAATTAACAGTGCCACTCGTTCATAAAGTAAAGGCACCCGCTGCTTGAGCAGCCGCGCATCAACAACAACCGAAGGGTGAGCCAGGCTTATCGCCTGCGCATCCGGATCTACAATCACGGGAATCATACCCTTTGCCCATACATTCATCATTTTAAGCACATCGCTTGGATCTTTGACAAATTTCGCAGTAATACCTTCTACCAATGTTTCCCCATTGTAAACAGCTTCAGAAAACGCCACCGACCGTCGAACTGCCAGAGGCTCTGGAAGCTCTGTAATGATTATTTTCAATCCAGCCCTGTAAAGCCTGACTGCCACACCACTTGCCAGATCTCCACCACCGCGTATCAAGACGATCATCTTAGCCCGTATTTCTCAAACCAGCCGCGATGCCGTTGATCGTGATCACAATGCTTTCGCGCAAGGTTTGCGCTTCTGTACATTCCTGGTCTTTTATTAAGCGAAGCCGCTTTAATAATTCAATTTGAATGAAATTCAAGGGATCTACATATGGGTTACGAAGCTTTACAGAACGTTGGATGAGCGGATCACTATCCACCAATTCATTGTGACCAGTTACGACCAGTATTAGTCTTCGAGTCCGGAAAAATTCTTGGGAAATTTCGTCATAAATATTGCGCGCCATTTCTTTATCTGGTACCAGGTCTGCATACAGTCGAGCGATCTTAAGATCAGCTTTGAGCATCGAAGATGCAGCGTTATCCAATAATGCAGTAAAAAATGGCCAATTTACGTACATTTCACGTAAGATTTGGAGTAAATCCCCTTCCATACCACCCACTGTTTCCAATCCAGTTCCTAAACCAAACCAACCTGGTAAATTGTAACGACTTTGCATCCACGAAAACACCCAGGGAATCGCCCTGATTTTTTCTACAGCATCGCTGGCAGAACGAGCGGCGGGACGAGAGCCAATTCGGAGGCGCTTGATCTCATCAAGCGGTGTAGCATATCGCCAAAATTCTGTAAATCCTGGTGTTTCAAAAACCAATTTTCGATATTTAACCTGGGCATGAAATGCCATGGTATCCATTGCTTCTCGCCACGTGGGGTCCGGTTCTGAGGTAAATTTCCCGGTCGTTGATTTGGGCGCTGCCGAGGCAAACAAAACTGCGCTGGTGATTTGTTCCAAATGCCTGTGCGCAAGTATGGGATTAAAGTACCTAGAGGTAATAATTTCACCTTGTTCAGTTACCCGAAACCTGCCTTGAATAGTTCCGGGCGGTTGAGCCCGAATTGCCCGGTTCGCTGGGCCGCCTCCACGTGCTACTGTACCCCCACGACCGTGAAAAAGAGTCAGTTTGATGTTATACCTGGCACATACTTGAGCGATTTGTTCCTGTGCCTGATATAGTGCCCAATTAGCCGCCAGGTAACCTCCATCTTTGTTGCTGTCAGAATAACCGATCATCACCATTTGTTCATCACTGCATGTTTCCAAATGGTGGCGATAAACCTGTTTACCAAACAATTCTTGCAGGATGAGCGGCGCTGAACGCAGATCAGCCAGCGTTTCAAACAAAGGAACGATCTGTAAACAATCTGAACAACCTAACCAGCGAGCGAGAAGTAAAACTCCCAGAACATCGCCTGCATCACGTGTCATAGAAATGATGAAAGGCCCAAGCAACTCCTGACCATAGATTTCTCTTGTTCTACCAATCAACTGGAACAGTGCCACTGTTTCAGATGTCAATTTAGAAACGCCAGGGTGATCGGATAGATCAGGCGGCTGTCGGCTGAGCAATTGTTCGAGCGCCAAACTCCGCTCGTTCGCAGATGCCTTCTCAAGGTCGACCCCTTCACCCAAGGCTCGCAATAATTCCGCCAATGCAGCACGCAGGCGGCTTGAATCTTCACGAATATCCAGGCGAGCTGAAGTCAAGCCAAAAATTTGCAATTGCATGCTAAGCGTTTGGACATCTCCAACAGCCAGGATTTCTGGAATGGTTTGCGAAATCATTTGCAATGGAGAAATAAATTCGTCCAACCTGGCTCGGGCTTGATGTGGCTCTTTAGACAGCAGTCTTGCAGTCATATCATCCTTGGATGCCTGGGCTAAATCATCCGCTAACAACGATAAAGTAAGGCGATAAGGTTCATCTGCGTAACGCGTTTCCAAATATGCCACATGGTTTGGAAAGGGCCGCCGCTGATTTAACCAGGCTTTAAGGTCAGTGCTGGGAGGAACCTGGCGTGCACTTAAACTCAGCTTCCGCGCCAGCTCTTGAAAATTATGCCGGTGTGTTTCCACTGCCAATCCTCGATGCAATCTCAATGTCTCGGCTGTAATTGCCGCTGTGACGTTTGGATTTCCGTCCCGATCTCCTCCAATCCATGATGCCAGCCTTAACCATGGCCTAGATACCTTTACGCCTGGGTAATAGATATCCAATGCGGCATTTAAATCTTGATACAATTTGGGCAGCACACTCCAAAAATATGTTTCAACAAAATACAACCCTGTACGCACCTCATCTGTTACATCTGGCCGAGAAGTGCGGGAGCGTCCAGTCAGCCAAAAAGAAACTATTTCGGCATGCAGTTTAGCTCGCAGCGATTCAAACTCACCTGGCAAAAGGGATTTTTCACTCACTTCTCTCAACAGAGCTGCAATGCGCTCTAATTTACTCAGTATCGTACGTCTTTTCGCTTCTGTAGGATGTGCGGTTAGAACCAGTTCAATCGTCAATTGATTTAACAGCTTCTCGATTTCATCAGGCGAAATCCCTTGATAATACATGGCGCGGATTGTGCCGATTAATGAATCCGGAGGCCGCTCGGCATCGGGTTGGTTATTCTGATGGCGTAATAAATCTACTCTTTCATTTTCCTCGGCTAAATTGACCAGGTCAAAATACAACGCAAACGCAGCGGCAACCGCACGGGCTTCATCCACGTTGAGAGATGCAACTTCCCTGGTCAGGGCTTCGTCAGCTTCGTATTGGTCTTTATCAGGTGATTTAGTTTGCTCAACAACCTCTTCATCGGAACGCCGCCGTTTACCTTCCTGGCGAATACGCTCCTCAATTTCAAACACCCGATATGATTCCAGCTCTAAAAGCACTTGTCCGAGCAAATCACCAAGGAGATGAATGGTGTTCGATACATCCATTTCAGTTTTTCAGCTTCCCCAATCCATTCAGGACACGTTCAGGAGTCAAAGGGAATTCGTTAAACCAGACGCCAGTTGCGTCGTGAACGGCAGAGATCACAGCGGCGGCGAAAGGCAAATAAGGCATTTCCGCCATTCCTCTGGCTCCAAAAGGCCCTATCGGATCAGGATATTCCATAATCACCGATTTTACTTGCTCGGGAACATCCAATATCGTTGGAATCAAATATGTTGAAAGATGCCGGGTTAGAGTTTCACCGTTCCGCTGTACAAAATTTTCCATGATTGCATAGCCGGCTGCCTGAACCACAGCCCCTTCAATTTGTCCTTGAACCAACATTGGATTTACTGCTTTTCCTACATCGTTTGCAGAAACTACCCTAACCAATTGAATGGTTCCCAGTTCTAGATCGACCTCCACTTCAATGCCCTGAGCCACATAACCATAAGCAAAATTTGGTTCAGATTTACCAGTTTCAGGATCCATTGGTGTGGTGCGCGGCGGGCGATATTGATAGGTTGCTTTGGCAGGGCGTTCTTCGTTTTCCCATAACTCCAGGGCTTGTGCAGCCGCTCCCCGAATGGAATTCCCAGCCATAAACGTCATGCGAGAAGCAGACACGGATCCAGAATTATGACTTGTAGCTGTATCAGACATCACCAATTGGATTTTCGACAAAGGCACTCCCAACGCATCCGCAGCCATTTGTGCGATCACTGTATGCGTTCCCTGGCCCACTTCCGCGGCTGCATGTTTCACAACGGCTTTCTCAATTTCAAGGTCACCGTACAATTCGATGGTTGCCCAACAGTTTTCGGGTGCTCCAAAAGAAAAACCTACATTCTTATAACCACAGGCAAAACCAAAGCCTCTTCTCTTAAACGGCAATCCGGATGGTTTCGCGGGTTTCGCCCAAGCCTTCTCGATGCCTGGTTTTTTTGAAAACGGGATCCAACCACTCTCTACAGCTGCTTTTTCTACAACTTTATCGATGGACACTCCAGGAGGCAGCGGAGAGCCAACCGAAAGCATGGAACCTTCCTGAAAAAGATTCCTTAGGCGGATTTCGACAGGATCAATGTCCAGCTTTTCAGCCAGGCGGTTCATTTGAGTCTCGGCAGCAAAAGCAGCCTGAGGTCCTCCAAAACCGCGAAATGCTCCATTGGGAATATTATTGGTATATACCGCATACGAGTCGACGTGCACATTTGGTATCTCATAAGGTCCTGTACTTAGTAAGGTTGCATTGCCCAACACTTTGGTAGATGTATATGCATAAGCTCCGCCATCTGCCACCAATTCAGCTTTGACAGCAATCACCTTTCCATCTTTCATCGCTCCCCATTTCATTTTAATAAAATAGGGATGCCGTTTATGGTGTCCGATTATCGACTCTTCCCTGTTCCATATGATCTTAACCGGTCTGGGCATGCCCCGTTCTTTCAACTTCACTGCAGCCAGAGCTAGGACTATTTGTACTGACATATCCTCACGGCCTCCGAAAGCACCGCCAATAGCCGGATATATCACCCTGACTTGTTCATTTTCAAGGTGTAAAGAATGGGCAATTTGCTCTTGGTCTTCGTGTGTCCATTGTCCACCAACGATCACCGTAACTCTGCCAACTTCATCAATAAAACCTAATCCAGCTTCTGGCTGCAGGAAAGCATGCTCTTGGGCGGGCGTGTGGTATTCTCCCTCTACAATCACATCTGCCCTGGCGAACGCGCTTTCTACATCTCCGTTGCGAATACGATATCGCCCAAAGACATTTGATGAGCGGTCTGGATGGATCAACGTAGCTCCATCTTGCATTGCAATCCGAGGATCATCAATCACTGGCAAGTTTTCATAGTCAACACGGATTAAGTCTCGTCCGATTGATGCGATCTCTTCGGTTTCCGCAACCACTAAGGCAACTTGATCGCCTATGAACCTCACTCGGTCTGCCAAGAGTTTATTCGAATTCGGACCACATAAAACAGGTTGGTCCGGCATAATCAAACCATACTCATTAACGGGAACATCTTTTGCGGTTAAGACCATCAAAACACCAGGAACTGCTTCTGCAATGGTCGTATCAATGCTTTTTATAATCGCATGCGGCCGGTTTGCAAAAAGTATTTTCATATGCGTCTGCATTGGCATATTGACATCGCCAGGATACAATGCCTGGCCTGTGACTTTTCCAACCGCATCTACACGCTGTTCTGAATTACCTACAACATTCATACTGGTCTCCTGAATTCTTCGCTAACGAATCGAATTATAACGTATCCACCATGTTAACCTTGAGAAATTTTAAACCGATGAGTACTACCCCCTCGAAAAATTTCGCCCAATTTTTTTGCTCGAAATCGAAAAAACGATACGATCCTTGCGCAAAATTCGTTCATTTTGTCAATTTTCAGGTATTGTAACACCCGTAAAAGCGCATCTGCGCACTCGTTCTCATAAGTGCGCTAAAAATTTTCGCGATTCTTCGTTGAAAAAAATTTTTTAGCCTGTCGCCAAGCATTCCCCCGCTTTATCACGGCCCTCTATTGATAACTACGCTGCCTGAAACCACCTTTCCTGCAGAAGTTTCAACTCACCTGCTGAGCAAACCGTAGTCAATAGACTTCACCAAACCTCAGCGGTTGTATAGCGGCAATTTCACTTTTTTTACCCCTGGCTCCGTAAGCAAAATCCAGGAGTGCATTATTTCCTGACCTAGGTTAGCAACCAATAAGGCAACATTTCCAACCCTTACCTGGCAAGAATTAATTTTTAATCCATCAAAAAACCCGGTAAAACAGAATGAAGTGGTTATTTTTCGCTTCTATTTGCGAGCTGGCAGGTGATGACGGCGACATATTGCTCGTTGCTCGAGGATTCGGACATTATTAGGTTCAGCTCCTCGCATAACAACGGTTCACATAACCTGGTTAATGCCAAAACAGCACGTAAGCATCCACCTTCAAAAGCTCGCTGCTTGCCGAAAACCCCGCTGAACCGTAGTAGATTATCCACTGTACACACCAAATCAATTAAAGTGTTTTCTTACCCTTATTGTCAAGGAAAACAAGTATGATGACATTGAAACAGGCCTTATTTAGTAAACAAGATCTGTTTCAATGATTGTTGGACTTAGTTTATTAATTGTTCTTCTTTGTAGAACTGTTGCGACAATGCACGACCTGCCATAAAGGCGGAATAGTTCGCCGACCAAACGGATGGTTGTGGATTGGCTTTCTGCAATGCTAAAAGCCAATGCTCCAATGGGAAAATCGAAAACGGCTCAATATTACTGAGCGCCCCCAACATAGCGGCGTTCGCGGATCGGCCACTTGTGTCGCCTGATTCAAAAGCCGCAGTTTGTGCGTCAATTTCAATAACTCGAAGATTTTGAATTAAGGATTGGATTTGATTCTCGTTTGGATATTGGTCGATCGATAAGCCAAATGGAATGATTTTGGTAGCAGCCAGAAGCAGTGTTCCATCAGGCTTTAACAGTTCCAAAAATCCTGGACGCAAAATTTCACTCCGCTCCATTCCGATTAATACATCGACAGTACCAGGCAAAGGTATTGGGCTATACGCTTTGCCGCATGCGAATGTGCTGATGACTGGCCCACCCATTTGGGCCATACCATGGGTTTCTCCTTTGATTACATTCGTGTTTCCAAAACCTGAAAGCTTCACTAATTGACTGAGAACCGTTCCCAGAAATAGATTTCCCTGCCCACCGACCCCACGTATCGCCAGGGAGATTCGCTCCGGCAAACAATCAGATCGGACAACGGGTACATCAAAATTTTGAGGTTGAGTGAGATTTTTTGGTTTTTGTGACCGGTTCATATCACTTTTTTCGAAGACTCTCAAGACATTCGTTGGACAGCTTTGAACACAAGCTGGTTCAGAACCGCCGCAGCCAGAACATAGGTTGTTAACAAATGGAATACCATCGCTGTCCAACTGAATTCCCGGACAAATTAAGCAGGCATTGCACCTTTTGCACTCGTCCGCTTTGACAAAGACGCGCTTCTTCGAAGCTGGCAGTTTTTGGATGCACACACCATTGTTGACGACAATCGTCGTGAATTTTCCCTTTTGTGCTTCGCTAAGCGCTGTTCTTAATGCAGAACGGATATCCTGTTTGCTGTAAGCGCTGACTTCGAGAACATTTGCGCCGTGTGCCTTCAAAGAATCGGTCAAGCTGAAATCCATTTTCTCACCAGCCAGGTTAACCGGCGAAGTTGGCGAAGGTTGGCCTCCCGTCATTCCAGTCCAGGAATTATCCAAAATCACTTTCACGCCAGGTACTTTGCGGTAAATCGCATTGCGAGTGGCGTCCATTCCACTGTGGCATTCGGTTGAATCACCGACCAGGCTGATACACCGTCCAATCTTCTCTGGCTGTGAAAGTACATAACCAATCCGTTCGGCTTCCGACGCGCCCATTGCCAGGCCTGTGTCCAGGGCATTCATAAAATATAAGAGTGTGTTACACCCGATGTCGCCAAAAACCAAATCCAGTTGTTTCTTTTTCTTGAGAAGGGCAACCTCATGTGCAAATAAGCGGTAAGGACAGCCAGCACAAATCAAAGGTGGGCGGTTTACCGGTTGGCGCGCAGTTAGATTAAATTCATCAACCTGTGAAAGCCGAACCGGTGATTGCGTGTTAATGAGTCCACCGCTCATGCATTCTAACCTTTCAGCGATTGATCCTGGCGACCATTCAGTGATTTTGCTGTAAGGATCTTTACCATACACTTTCAAACCTGCCTGAAGCATGGCTTCTTCCAAAAAGCGGTAGCCCTCCTCAAAAACAAATACCGGACCGTTTATCGACTGATAAAACTCCCTGATCAACTTCATTGGCAACGGGTTTGTGAATCCTATCGAGAGAACATCTAGATCTATATTGAAAACAGATTCTATTTCTCGTAAATAAAGGTCAGTAATGCCACAAGAAACAACGCCAACTTTTCCAGATCCATGCTTCCAATGGTTTAAGGGGCTGGACTCTACCATTTCTTCCAGCGCAGGCATGCGGTTTGCCATGACGGCGTCATAATTTTTTCGCGCCAGGCCAGGCAAGACATTAAAACTGCGCAGATTCTCCGGCATTTCAACAGCTTTCCTTTTTTGTTTTTTCATGAGGTGAATTACGCCCTCGCTGTGACACAATGCCCCAGATACCAACAAAACGACCGATGTTTGAAAACCACGGCTTATTTCTACAGCAATTTCCGCCGATTCGTGCAATTCCTGGTGATTCCGTGGTTCAAAAATAGGCAAAAAACAACTTTTCAAGAAATAGCGCGGGTCTATCGTGTGTTGGGTCGAATTCGGCGTGAAATCAGTGGCCACATAGTAAACCAAAGCCCCGCGTGTTTGAGCAAATAGAGCGCCGCTGCTGACAATATCTGCAGCCTGGAATAACCCGGGGACCTTCATGGTTACAACACAATCTTTGCCAGCGATCGAATGACCATGACCAATCCCAGCTGCGACTGCCTCGTTTACAGACCAACCTACTTTGATTAAATCCTGAACTTGGGATAGGCCTTTATCGATGACTTCAGAACTAGGTGTTCCGGGATACCCGTCAACTGCATGAATGCCCGCCCTTACACAACCAAGCGCAAAGGCTATATTGCCTTGCAATATTTCTAACTGACCAGCCTCGGCCTCACACAAGTTCCGGAAAATCTCTGCCATGAATTATTTCTCCTGTAACGATGATTGTTGGGGGAAATCAGGGCGAATTTTAATAATAGGTGACGGAAAGATTCAATCACTAAAGCAATGACAAGATATTAATAACACAGAATAGATCTTACAAAATTTCCCCCAAAAATAAAGTAGCGAAAACTACAATTTGAAAATTATTCTGCAGTTAATTCGACCAAAGCCTGGTAATTAATGATTTCCAGTCGATTCTTTGTAAAATGGTGAATTATTCCCATTGTTTTAAGTTGACCGATTGCCTTAGATAAAGTTACTCGATGAATCCCCATCAGGCGCGCCAGGTCTTGCTGTGATATACCCGGATCAAACTTCACTCGCTTTTGTTCTGGTGTGATTTGAATCCCCTTGTACTTCACCAGGTAAATCAAATTCTTACATACTCGTTGAAAATTATCACCAATCAAGGAATCTTTTAAAAGTACGGAGAACATGCGAATCTTATAAGCTGCAACTCGGATCAACTCAATCAACAATTCAGGGTGATTCTTGGAAATTGTATTTTCAATTAGCTCTCTAGAAAAAAAATATGTCACACAATCAGTACGTGCCCGAATACGCGCCTCCCCCGTATCACCTGACACAAAGCAGCCTACTTCTCCAAAAATACAACCTGGCCCGACATAAAAAAGTATTTTTTCTGGGCCTTGAAGTGTATATAAAAGGATTTCCACCTGGCCTTCGAGTACGAGATATACTCCATTCATGGATGATTCTAAGTCGAAGATTTGGCATCCTTTTTGAAACTCCCGCCGGATTCCAAGTTCAACCGTTTTTACCCATCCCGGGCATAAATTTTCAAATATAGGTAATGAATATTGCATTCGTCGTCAAATATTAGCACAAAATAAAAGAAAAATGCTATTTGAGTTATGGTGTTTTCGGTTAAGCCTTAAACAAAGCCAAAAGTAATTTGCGGGCAATCATGAGCTAAGAAATTTGACTACCAATGAAAGCCATTATCAGTATGAGACACCTTGAACACAGCCAGCCCTATGCGAACTCACTGCAAATCCGGCCCTATTCAGGCAACTGAGATCGTTTTTCATAGATTGAAATACCAGTTTACTTTGTTCGATAACGGCCAGCGGAATGAAAAAAGCAAGGGAATGTTCCTCCATACCTGCATATCGACAACAAATCCCATCCCACTTGATACCATCTTAAGCGCCGGAATAATTTCAGCCATCTAGGAAACGATTATGTGGAAATTAAGTAAAGCAGCCCTCAAGCATCTTAAATCCTTATGGGCTGCTGTTTTTTAATTATGCTTTTACTCCGTGTAAAAAAATATCCAATAGCTGATCCCCGGCTTCTTCTTCCATTTCTTTTGTATGAGCATTATTTTGTCCCGAAAAAGTATAAGGATACACCATACCCAGAAGAGTCCAAACAACCACATGACCGGATAGCCGGCGGAATTCGCCATTTTGTACACCGTGATCATATACCGCCTGGATCGGGTCAAGAAATTCGGTCTGGTATTTCAGCCACACCGATGCCCGGGTTTCGTCAGGCAATTGGTGGCTTTCCTGGATCAACAAGCATATCAAAGCTCGTTCTTCCATTGGCAAATTCATCAGCAGTCTCACCACAGCAGCCATTTTTTGAATGGTGGTTTGACCTGATACATGCAGCAATTTAGTGTTTAATTCCTGGATGAATTCCAGCACGATAGCCAGGAACAGAGTTTCTTTATCTCGAAAATGATAATATAATGCGGGTTTGCTTACTCCAACTGCCTGTGCGATCTCACGCATTGAAACGCCAGCGTAACCAGATTCTATGAACAACTGACGCGCAAAGTGAAGGATTCGTTCCCGCATAATTTTTTTTATAGATGGGGTAATAACGGTCGCTGCATCCAGGGGATGGCAATGAGCACTAACAAAACAGAGGCGCTGAACCATAATGCCGCGGACTTGTGTTTATCCTGGCTGTCCTTTGCACGGCGCGCCGTGATACTCCCTATGTGGCTGAGAACCACAGCGAGTACCATCACCGGAGCGTGTTCAATGGCAAAGTATGCCGAATTTGCTGTCCCAAACACCTTCCACCCCCATAATCCGAAAATCCACAGGATAATTCCCAAAAGCATTTGAATATCCATTGACATTCCAAAAAAGACACCGACTTTTCTATCCAGCTCTGAAAAATCTTTCTTCCCGAACCAGCCAGCATACGCACGATAAAGTGCAACAACCGCCATGATGATGACAATCCAGCGCATCAAATTATGCAGGGCAATTAATATATTCATTATTGGTTACTCCTTTTCAATATCTATACGTAAAGTGAACATTATTTACTTACCGATCGGTAAGTAATCATAATCATTTTACCACGCTCTCCTCAAGAAGTTAATTGGTGATTGATGATCACCAAAGAGCCACGCATTGTAATCTGGTATACTCACATGGAGGTCATGTATGTATAACATTTTCGATTCTGAGATCCTTCCCCTCTCACTTGAACATTCGTTTTGGACCTGGTCTGCGCAAGGAAAAGTCAGCCCGATAGCCGTCACAAAAGCAAAAGGTGTCTACTTTTGGGATGTAGATGGAAAACGCTATCTTGATTTCAATTCAATGACCATGTGCGTCAATATCGGACATGGTGATCAAAGAGTCATCGACGCAATTTGCCAACAGGCCCAAAACCTGCCTTACGTTGCTCCTGGAATGGCTTCAGCGCCTAGAGCGGCTGTAGGCAGCTTGCTGGCTTCGATCACTCCTGGAACTTTGAATAAATTTTTATTCACATTGGGAGGGGCCGATGCAAATGAAAATGCCATCAAACTTGCGCGCGCTTTCACTGGAAAGCACAAAATCCTGACACGATACCGCTCATATCATGGTGCCAGCGCTGGAGCGATGGCACTCACTGGAGATCCCCGACGCCATCCCTGGGAGCCCACATTGATGCCCGGTGTTGTTCATTTTCTTGATCCCTATCGCTACCGCTCGACGTTTCATCGGCTGAATCCAGAAATATCTGAAGCAGAATTTAGTCTCGACTATCTAAACCACCTCGAAGAAATCATCCAATACGAAGGACCGGGAACGATTGCCGGTATATTATTGGAAAGTGTTACTGGAACAAATGGAGTGATAATCCCACCTGCTGGTTATATGCAAGGTGTGCGCGCTTTATGTGATCGGTATGGTATCTTAATGATTGCTGATGAAGTGATGTCTGGCTTTGGTCGTACGGGGGAATGGTTTGCTATTGATCATTGGCATGTTATACCGGACTTGATGACAATGGCAAAAGGCCTGACTTCCGCTTATGCCCCCCTTGGAGCTGTAGGTATGAAGCCTGAGATTTTTGAATTTTTCAAAGACAGGGTTTTTCAAGGCGGATTAACCTACACAGCTCATCCAATTTCCCTCGCCGCTGCCTATGCGAATATCAAGGCAATGCAAGATGACCATATGATCGCTCACGCCAAAGAAATGGGGCTAATCCTGCATCAACTCCTCGCCGAATTAGGAGAAAATCACAATTCTGTAGGTGAGGTGCGCAATATCGGTTTGTTCGGGGTGATTGAAATTGTAAAAAACCGAAAAACAAAGGAACCTTTTGCTGCATTCAACGGCACCAGCTCTGCAATGATTGCATTACGGAAATTTTGCCTGGAAGCCGGCCTTTATGTATATACGCATTGGCATACCATCCTGATCATACCTCCTTTGATCATAACCCCTGCTCAGCTTGCCGAAGGTTTTTCAATTCTTGACAAGGCGATTTCTATCACAGATCAGGAAGCTGATTCGTGAGCACTGAATACTGGTCTGGACCTGCCTACCGCATTGAAACTCCTCGCCTGGTTATTCGGTGCTGGCAACCTGTGGATGCACCTTTGTTAAAAGATGCAATCGATTCCAGTTTAGATCATTTACGCGCCTGGATGCCATGGGCAGAGAATGAGCCCCAGTCAATTCAACAAAAAATCGATCTCCTGCGCCGCTTTCGAGGTAATTTTGACCTGGGCCAGGATTTCACCTACGGCATCTTTGACCGCCAGGAGAGGCGTGTTTTAGGTGGTACAGGCTTACATACACGTTCTGGTGTGTGCGCACGTGAAATAGGTTATTGGATCCGCTCAGATTCCACCAGACAAGGTTTTGCAACCGAGACGGTTGCGGCTCTGACCATAGTCGGTTTCGAAATCGAAAAATTAGACCGAGTCGAAATACATATTGATATCGATAATCATGCCAGCGCTGCCGTACCTGAAAAATTAGGTTTTATTCATGAAGCCACTTTACAACGCCGGCTGCCGCGCAATGGGAATCAACTTGGTGAAACCAAAATGCACGATATGATGGTTTGGAGTATGTTTACCAGCCAATATGTTAATTGCAAAATCCCAAGGTTGTCGCTTACAGCTTACAACGCCGCTAATCGCGTGATTTATTCTGGATGATCGATCTTCCCCTCCTATACATCCAAAAAATGTCCAAACTAATGGGAGATGGCCCAGATTTCAAGGAATTCCTGGCGAGTTTCGTTCAGCCATCATCTTCGGGGTTAAGGGTGAATTTGCTAAAAATCCCCAACCACGAGGTTTTTGTCCACAGTTTTATCACCCGGCTCCAGTCTCTTGATTGGTGCCCTGAAGGATATTTTTTGGCAGACAACGATAATGCCGCCTTGCTTGGAAAACACCCCTACCATCAGGCTGGCCTCTATTACTTACAAGATACCGCGGCAATGGCAGCAGTTTCAATCCTGGATCCCCAACCCGGTGAAAAAATAATCGATATCGCAGCTGCTCCAGGCGGCAAGTCCACGCATATTGCTTCACGTTTGCGTGGCGAAGGCCTCCTGGTGGCGAATGATATCCATCCTCAACGCGTTTGGGACCTTGCCGAAAATCTCGAACGCTGGGGGGCAAGGAACGTTGTTATCACTCACGAAACCCCCGAACGGTTGGCCAATCATTTTGGCCCGATTTTCGATCGGGTCTTAATGGATGCGCCTTGTTCCGGCGAGGGCATGTTCCGGAAAAGCGAATCTGCTCGAAAAGCATGGTCGCCGGGTCTGGTGCAAGGTTGTGCTTTGAGGCAGACCGAGATATTATCGCATGCAGCCAGGTTGGTTCGCCCTGGGGGTCGGCTTGTTTACGTCACTTGTACGCTTTCTCCTGAAGAAAACGAGGATATCCTGGCAAATTTCTTATCCAAGTCGAGCTCAAATCAATTTGAAATAATTGCTCCACCCAAATGCCCGGGGTTCTCTCCTGGTAGGCCGGATTGGTCAAGCCATCCACAGGCTGGCATATACTCGCTTGAAAATGCAGTTCGGCTTTGGCCGCATCGCAAAAGCCTCGATGGAGGCGGCGATGGTCATTTTATTGCCTTGCTACACCGTAAAGATGAACCCGAATTCACAAAAACACCATCCTGGAATCAATCTATACCCAGGCAGAGCATTGAATTGTGGACAAAATTTTGCCAAGACAATTTTACTGCCCCACCTCTTATTGGCAGCCTTGTTCAAAAAGGAAATTATGTTTATTCTTTACCTTCTCAAACACCAGATTTAACCGGCTTACGCCTTATTCATCCAGGTTTATGGTTGGGTCAAATAAAAAAAGATCGTTTTGAACCTTCTCACGCTTTAGCTCTCGCAGGCGATGCAGATAATTTTCGGCGGAAAGTGATTCTCAATGTCGCCAGCCCGGAAATTTCTGCGTATTTGCGCGGAGAAACTTTCCCTAATTCTTGCCAGGATGGCTGGATCGTTGTCTGTATCGAGCTGCCTGAATTGCAAAAAGTATTTCCAATCGGTTGGGCGCGTTGCGTCAACGGGATTCTTAAGAACCATTATCCCCGCGGCTTGCGGTTCTACTCTTGACAGCTATTTTCTTCGTCTTATTCTTTGATCATATTCCGGCGCATCGAACGGATCGCGAACTGGCGCCATCGTCCGCCATAAAGCCGCGTAAACTGTACTTAACAGCCCATAGAGAATAAACAGGCAAGCTACAAATACAATCAATTCTGAAATCCGGAAAGGGTAACCTGGCATCCAATTAATCAGCCAATTGAGGTCAATTGGTTTTGGCAATAATTCAAACGTAATCACCAGGTTGACAGGATTGTCAATGCCTCCGCTCAAAGATATCCAATGGCTTGCCCGGTTCATATTCACTAATTGCCTGGCGGCAATTGCCGATGAAAAGAATATCAAAATAATGAGAACAAATCCTAATCCCCGCCAAATCGGGTGGATTTCCCATTTGCGTTCTGAGCGCCGGTTTGTATATTCTCGGCTATATTTTCCCATTGCATAACTCCCTTCACACCATATGGGCCGCTTTTTCAATAGCTTCAACGATTTTATAATATCCTGTACACCGGCATAAATTGCCTGTGATCGCCTGCTTCACCTGGTCTTGACTAGGATTGGACTTTTCTTCCAATAATACGAACGCTGACATCAGGAAACCTGGTGTGCAGTAACCGCATTGAACAGCGCCTGTATCCACGAATGCTTGTTGAACGGGGTGTAATTTACCTTCGGAGGCCAGGCCTTCGACGGAGACTATTTCAGCCAGGTGGGCGCGCACTGCCGGTACCAAACAACTCATGACCGCTTTACCATCCAAAATGACTGTGCATGCCCCACACTCGCCTTCGGCGCATCCTTCTTTCGTCCCAATCAATCCGCCGTCCTCCCTCAACAAACGAAGTAAGCTCTTATGGTGTCCGGATTTAAATTTCATTTCTTTCCCATTTACACAGGTAATGATGGGTTCATCGCAAGCCTGATCTGTTTCATTCCAATGGAACGCATAGGATGCATTTAAGACTGGTGGGTGGCTTTGCGCCTCTGGCTGCTCAAGTAGGACAGGTTCAGCCGGAAAATCGATCTTTTCATTCCCAGCTGACAGGCTGCGTAAGCCTCTCATAACAGACACGCGCACCATTTCAAGGCGGTAATCTGCTGAACCCCGAATGTCATCAATTGGGTGCACTGAATTTACCGCTAATCTTGCGGCTTCTAAGATCGTATTCTCTTCTAATGTCTTCCCATTGAGAAAACTTTCTGCTTCTGAAGCACGCACAATCGTTGGGGCTACCGCGCCTAAAGCAATCACAACATTCATTGCCTTTCCTAAATCCAAATCCAAGACAATGGCGGCGTTCACCACGGAAATCGCTTGCGCTCGTCGTAAACCAACTTTAATGAACATGCCTCTGCGGTCAATCGGTAGAGCCGGAATTGAAATTGAGACTAACATTTCATCAGGCTGTATCACCGTTCTCCGCACACCTGTATAAAAATTCGCCAGAGGTATTCTTCTCTCTCCCCTCAAGGAACGCAGGGTGACCACAGCTTGCAAAGCAATTAATGGAGTAATCGTATCGTTGGCTGGAGAGGCCGTAATCAGATTCCCGGCAATCGTCCCGCGATTGCGAATTTGGGGCGCTCCGACCTCCCATGCTGCCTGGGCTAAAGGAAATGCATGTTCCACAATCAACTTCGATCCAACGCATTGGTTATGAGTAACTGTTGGCCCCAGGTGGATTACCATATCCTCATCCATCACAATTTGGTCTAACCCGGCAACCCGTGTTACATCGATCAAGGTTTTAATCCCTTTTCTTACCCCTCGTTCCATTTCAAGCATTAAATCGGTTGCCCCGGCGATAATACGTGCTGAAGGTCCAAATTCTGATAGAAGTTGTAAAACTTCATCAATCGAAGAAACGCTATAATAATGATTCCACATATAGATTCACTCCGAAATACTGGTTGAACCAGTGTAATCTTCACTCATTTTTCGTCCGGTCCCCCCATTCCGTAGCATGATGATCTCAGCCATGATACTCACTGCTATTTCCTCAGGAGTTTCTGCCTTTAATTCTAATCCGATTGGAGAATGGACTTGTTTTAATTTATCTGAAGAAACCCCTTTTTCGTTGAGCTGCTTACAGGTGGTAGCCCAACGGCGTTTCGAACCGATTATTCCGATGTAACTGGCGGCAGAGTCAAGCAAAGCAGGCAAACCAGGTACATCGACGGAGACACCTCGAGTTGTCAACACGATATATGTCCAGGGCGAAATTGAAAATGAATTGGGTAAATCTTCCATTGAGACCGCATAGAATTCATCCCCAGCAGGAACTGCTTGTGGATTGCAAAATTCTGGGCGGTCATCACTGACGACAACCCAAAAACCCAACCATGCAGCCAGGTGGGCGACGGCTTTACCAACATGCCCACTGCCGACGAGTAACAATACAGGCTTTGGTAAGATCGGTTCCACAAAAATCTCTAATTGACCACCGCACACACCTGGATCGCCGCGCGCCGGATCTGTCATTGAATATTCCAATAAACGCGGCTTCCCTTCGTGGATCGATTGAACTGCAGTTTCAATAACCCAACTTTCTAACTGTCCGCCTCCGACAGTGCCAACAATTTTGCCATCCGGGTACACCAACATTTTACTGGCTGCATGGCGAGGAGTTGAACCCCGGCTGCTTACAACAGTGCACAATGCCCCAGGCTTATTTTTATTCTCTAATTCAGCCAATGCCAGGTGAACAGCAGCGCGTTCCATAATCCTCTACTTTTCTAACAAACCCAAAACGACTGGCAGTAACTGTTTTTTACGCGAGACTACTCCTGCTGCCAGGTAAGTTTCATCATTTTGTAATGAATACGGCAGCGCTGTAAGTAAAGCAGGAGCGTTTACCAGTACGAGTCGGCTTGAATTGCCAACCACATCAGTCACCATTAGCATAACAAAATCTAACCCGCGCCGTTCGCGCAAATCGTTCAGAGCTTTTTTCAGAGCCTCAAGATGCTCATTCAACTGAAGCAGATCAGTGACTTCCACTTGTGAAATTGCAAATTGCAGGCCGCCCGCTTCATAGATTTTGAAGTCCGTACTGACGATCTCATCCGGTTCCCGGGTGGACAAACCTGCTCCAGACCGAACGACTTGCTGTCCATAGCTTTGAATTGTCTCGTTCGCCAAAGGACTGTTCTTGGTAAACGCCCAGCGGGCCAGCCTGTCGGCCGCACAGCGGTCTCGTTCGGTGGTTGTGGGCGAGGTCAGGATGAGCGTATCCGAAAGCAAACCACTTAACAACATCCCGGCAATTGGTGGAGGCGCGCTCAAACCGGCGTCTTCAATGCGTTCAGAGACAAGAGTGCTCGTACTGCCAACGATATCCACGGTAAAACGAATTGGAACATGAGTTGACCGGTTTCCAAGGCGGTGATGATCCAATATCTCCACTAACTCAGCTTCTTCGATTGCTCCCAATGCCTGCCCAGGTTCATTATGATCAACCAAAATAATCCTTAATCGAGGCGGGTTCAAGACATCACGCTGGTGACACACACCGATATACAATCCATGTTCGTCGGTCACTATAAAATCATTATGTTCCTCGCGCAGAATCCGGTTCAATACATCACGGATGCGGGTTGAAGCCGGGTAACGCGGTGCCTGGATGTCACATGCCTCCCGGCATGGCATTTCCAGGACTTCAGCAATTTTCATTTCCTGGCGGCGCGGATGTGGCCCAACAGTTCGAGCGAGAAAATCAAAAATACTCAAACTCGTGATTAGACCAAAAGGAGTTCCATCCTCATTCACAATAGGCGCTACCCCGCCTGTCCGGCTGGTAATTGACCAGGCATCGCGTAATAGACTGTCCGGGTGAGCTGTATCCAATCGACGGGTGACCGATTCAAACCGTGGTGACGCATCCGTTAATAAGACCGGTGCGTCAAGACCCAGGCGTTTTAAAACCCATGTTGTTTGGGGGTTCGTTGCGCCGGCACGCGCTGCTATCGCCTCAATGCTGTCCCTCTCTCGCAGCAGCCAAGCATAGCCGATCGCCGCTGCAATTGAATCTGTATCAGGGTTGACATGTCCAATCACGTAGGTCCGATTGGATGAAGAAGATGAGATCGGCTTATCGACCATATCATTAAGCCTGTTCAGCCATCAGCGCCTGCCACACGCGCTCCGGCGTCAAGGGGTTTGAATTAATATGCGCCCCGCAAGCATCGTAAACCGCATTGGCAACAGCCGGAGCGACTCCATCCATCGGAATTTCCGCCACTGCCTTGACGCCAAACGGATGTGATGGCTCATATGTCTCCACGAAAATTGTGACTAATTCGGGCATTTCGTTGGCCTGGAAAATGTGGTAATCGCGTAAATCTCGCTCGCGTGCGTTGCCCTTCTTGTCATATACCATTTCTTCGCTGACCGCATATCCTAAAGCTTGTGTCATCCCGCCTTCGATTTGCCCCGAAGCGGTCAGTGGATTCACGATAACTCCGGAATCAACAGCCATTACTAACTTATCTACCTTCACCATCCCTGTACTGGTATCCACCGTCACCTCAGCAAATTGCGCTGCAAACGGAGGCGGCGAAACTGGGGACATGTAAGAAGCCACCCCCATGATTTGCTCCTGGTCACTTTGATGAAGAGCGTCACGAGCAATTTCAGCCATTGTCACAAAGTGACCATCCGGTGTAACAGCGCGGCGACTGACCAGGCGAATTTGGTCGGTAGGCATGGCAGGAATTTTGTATTTATGAGAGATCATACGTGCGGCCCGGATTTTGATCCGTTCAGCCGCTTGCTGTGCAGCCCTGGCGGCCGCCCCTCCTGAAATATAGGTTGTGCTGGAGGCATAAGCGCCGACATCGAAAGGGGTAAAATCCGTGTCTGATGAATAGGTGATTATATCTTCGACAGGCACACCCAAAACCTCAGCCGCCATTTGAGCCAATACTGTATCTGAGCCTGTCCCCAGGTCTGTCGCGCCAACCAACAAGTTAAAAGAGCCATCATCATTCATTTTGATGCTGGCAGCTCCCATATCCAGGTACGGAATTGCAGTTCCTTGCATCATCAACGCAACGCCAATTCCTCGCCGCAGGTATGGAATTGGCTGCCCCTTCATATCCTCCACCGTATGCCATTCGGGATGGTTATATTTTTCATCCCAACCAATCGCCGCTCGACCCCGGCGAACACATTCATCCAGGCCGCATGTTTGGATAGTCTCCGGTCGCGGCTCGCGGCCTTCACTCCAGGCTGTGCTGAATGGGTGCAGCTCGCCCGCTCGCAATGCATTTTTCAGGCGGAAATTGAGTGGTTCGATTTTGAGGCGGCGGGCAATTCTTTCCATGTGACATTCAACAGCCCAATATCCTTGCGGCACGCCATACCCGCGGTAGGCGCCAGCAGGCGGATGGTTGGTATATACGATATCAGCATAGAAACGGATGTTCGGCGCTTTGCGAAACGGACCATCTCCAACGTACAGTGCCATTGCCTTATGACCAGTGTTGCCCGTCACAGTTAATGCATGACAGCCATACGCGCCAGTATCGCTGAGCACTTTCATTTCATTAGCTGTTATAGTGCCATCATTATTGACGCCAGTTTTCATCCATATTTTCATAGGGTGACGAGACCGAGATGCAATAAATTCTTCTTCACGGGTATATTCATAAATTACCGGGCGCCGGGTGGCAATTGTGAGGTGCGCCGCCACATCTTCTATCAAAACTTCTTGCTTATTGCCAAAACCGCCTCCTATGCGCGGCTTGATGACCCGAATTCGTTTTACAGGTAGGCCCAAGACCGGGGCCATAATCCTGCGAACATGGAAAGGCACCTGAGTGCTGGTGCGGATCACCAGGCGATCATCTTCATCCCAATACGTTACCACAACGTGAGGTTCGATATGCGCCTGCTGCACTTTGGGAACAGAGTATTCGCCTTCGAACACAAAATCAGCTTCCGCAAATCCCTGTTCAACGTTACCGATATCAATCCGGATTTCAGCAGCCAAATTCTTGGTGGGGTCGGAATCCGCGAAATTTACATATTCTGGTTCATCATGCAAAAGAGGGGCGCCAGACTGCATCGCTTCTCCCGGATCGAATAAAGCTGGCAGCACCTCATAATCAACCTTAATCAATTGAATCGCCTGCTCTGCAATTTCAGGTGATTCGGCCGCTACAAAAGCCACCCGATCTCCGACAAATCGTACCTTGTTATCCAGGGAAAACATATCTAAAGGCCCAGGTATCGGGTCGGATTGCCCGGCAGATGAAAACACAACCCTGGGAATATCCTGCCATGTCAAAACAGCCGCCACGCCAGGAAGTGCCCGGGCATCAGAGGCATCGATGGTTTTAATCCTGGCATGAGCATGAGGGCTGTGTAAAACCTTGGCATAAAGCATGCCGCGCAATTCAATATCTCCTGTAAAAGCTGGTTTGCCCTGCACGAGTTTGACGGCATCAACCTTAGGTTCAGGTTTCCCAACACTTTGCAGAGCATCCGGCCGTTGGTTTTGAACAACGGCAGGCTTCAATCGGGTGTTCAAGCTCGTGGCGATCTCCCCTCCTCTGCCGCCCAAATCCACTTCTGTTAAGTTGGTTGCCGGCACAAAAGGCGTTGGTTGCTCGTAGAAATCACCAGGATCTTCGCCGCGCATCACTGCTGCAGCGCGCAACACCGCTTGGATTGGTTTCAAATACCCTGTGCATCGGCACAATACACCAGAAAGAGCTTCTCTGGCTTCATCTTCACTCGGGTTTGGGTTGAACTGCAGTAAAGACTGAGCTGCCAAGATCTGAGCTGGCGTACAATATCCGCATTGGACCGCTCCTGTTTCAATAAAGGCACGCTGCAGGGGATGCAAGCCAGCTGTTGATTTCCAGCCTTGGTGAGGATGTTCACCAAGCGATTCGAGGGTGACCAGCTGGTGCCCTTCCGCCTGTGCGGCCAGGAGAACGCAAGAGTTCAGCGACTTTCCGTCCAGCAAGATTGTACATGCCCCACATTCACCGCTCTCGCAGCCATGTTTCACACTAAAATAACCCAATCGGCGCAATACCTTTAAAAGTGAATCGCCCGGTTCACAATCAACCGTCTGTTCGGTTTGGTTTATTTGAAGTGTAATTTTCATTAGAGAACCTTTGCTATCGAAAGCTGATGTCCATTATTGAAACCACTCGCGTTGGCTTTTTCCAAAGCATTTTGGGAACCAATCACGACAACTTCTGCTCGATGATTAAACTGCCGGAGTATTTGGCCAAACAAATGAAAATCCAGTCGTTTCGTTGCTAAGATTTGTTCACGCAATTGTTGCCTGTACTCATTCGTATCCCCTGCTAAGTCGCGCACCAATGAAATATATCCTTTTGCATCTGGCAGTTGGTAAAAATCCAGGTCGCCTATTGTACCAATAATACTTTTCTCCAATTCGCTTTGGTCCAAACGGGTATCATCCACAGCTGTTAAAAATTCCGACGCTCCTTTAAAGTTTTCCAATGTCGGAACGATATTGGGATCACGATAGGAAAGAAAAGTAAAAACGCCCGAACGAGGGTCGAACGTGCATGAACCACCATATGCGCCGCCTTGTACACGAACTTTTTCCCATAACCAGGTCGCATTCAAGAAATTATTTATCACCAAAGCGGAACCGGAGAGTTGGTAACCCAACTCATATAGGTTTGCTCCCATACCAACATAGTTTACCTGGCTCGGTATGGCCAGGCCTTCACTACCGATATTATTTACTTTCCAGTCCCAATTTTGTTGTACAAATGGCGTATTTGGTAATAAATTCACCAGGTCTAGTAAATTGGGCTTAATAACTGACGCGTTTTCACGATCTAGGGTCAGATTAAAAACCATTGTATTCCGAGTGATCAGCGACGCGCGGATGGTTTCAAGCTTGTTCAATACACCAGGCCAATCTTCTTCGACCTGGTTCACAATCTCGCGTAAAGTAAACAAATAGCTTATGCCGTCCATTTTTTCAGCTGCCCAACCCGCCTCATCAAAGCGGCTCCTCAAACGTAAATTCACATACCTATTTCCAGCAGGCACGAGGCGCGCTTCCATATCAGCTTTTTCTTCGAAGGCAATTTGTCGGAAACGGTCTCGATTGTCCAAGTGGGCGCTCGTTAGAATATCCTTTAACAATAAAACAAGTTCTTCACCTTTTTCAACCGTAGCTTTGCTGCGTAGAAACAGCCAGCATGCTGCTGGTGCATCTTTCGGTTGATTTCGCCTGGCAGTCGCCAGAGTTGCCATGTGTATTCCACCAGTCTCTCGACCAATGCGTTGAGTCAACCTGACAAAGTCATCTGCACCTGCACCCGTACCTAATATTGCCTTCCCAAAAAGGTTTACATATGGAATGTATTCCGCCGGTAAAGCATGCAGGTTGAAGCCTAAATCGAGGTAAATAATTTTGTTGGTAAAGAGATCATGATAATAAAAGGGAGCGCTTTGTAAGTCGCTTTTTTCTAATGGAATAAGTTTATTCTTTCTCTCTAGATCATCTAAGTGAAGGCGTGGGATGGTTGCCAGGGCTTCAAAAGAATCTGGTGTATCCTGGCGCCGGTGAAGTTCGCGCGTGATTTCTATAACTTTCTGCAGATGGCCAGTTCCCATCTGATCGCGTTCATTTTCTAAGCGGGCCTGTTCAGCTTCTTCAAGTTTTTTTCCAAATTCGGCATCAGGCTTCAACAAGACTGTAGCTCGGTGGGAATTCTTCAAGAAGTGCTCGGCTATCAAATTTTCAAAATATCGTTCACTGTTCTCCAGGTGTTTTTTGATGGCATCCAAAGGAGGCTCGAATGACAGCGGCGCGATCGGATCGCGATCGTAAATCCAATTTGTCAGGCAACGCAACATTAAGTATAAACCGCGCGGAAAAGATCCAGTATTGTTTTCACGTAAATGAAACTCGACTGTATTCAAAGAAGCAGCGAGAGTACCTTGATCAATCCCTTGCTGGGACAACTTTTGTAAAGTATCCAGCACCAAAGCTTCGACCAAATCAGCGGAGGAATCATTTATCCCCTTTAAACCCGTGGAAAAGATTGGCTGCCTCAGGTGCGTATCCAGGCCTCCGCCTGCGAGATCCTCCCCTAAGCCGGAATCCACCAATGCCTTACGCAGTGGAGATGCAGGGCTCCCAATAAGGATTTCTTCTAAAATATCATTTGCGAGGGCTCGTTCTATGTCAACAGGCTCATCCATTTTCCATGCAACGACCAATTGAGATTTGGCTTGCTCACCTTCATCGCTGGAGTCATATTCGTACGCGAATTTTTGTGGTGCAGAGAATGGTGGACAAAGAGAGATCGCTGAGTCTAGCGACATTTCTTGAAAGTCTCTTAAACAAGCGTCTAGCCTGCGAAGCCGTTCTATTGGATCGTCATCGCCGTAAAAATAAATAAATGCATTGGTCGGATGGTAATATGTTGAATGATATTCTTTGAACTGCTGGTATGTCAGGTCAGGCATCACCAGCGGATCACCACCTGAATCCAGATAATAAACGTGATCCGGAAACAACGATTTGCGCGTCACTTCCGATAACCGTTCATCCGGCGATGAGTATGCGCCTTTCATCTCATTGAAGACAACGCCTTTATAACTTAGAGGCCCGTCGAGGGTCTCGAGTTCATAATGCCAGCCTTCTTGAAGAAGCGTATATTCTGAGAGCAGTGGATGAAATACTGCATCCAGATATACATCCACCAGGTTGTAAAAATCGTGCAGATTTTGACTGGCAATCGGATAGCAGGTTTTATCTGCAAATGTCATTGCATTCAAGAAGGTGTTGAGTGATCCCTTTGCTAACTCAATAAAGGGCTCCCGAACAGGATATTTCTCAGATCCACACAAAACCGAATGTTCCATGATGTGAGGCAGTCCGGTCGAATCGGTGGCAGGGGTTCGAAATGTGATTCCAAAAACCTTGTTTTCATCCTGGTTACTGATAGATAACAACCGGGCGCCGGTTTGTTTGTGACGGTAAAGTGTGGCAGTCATATTTAATTCAGGAACAACTCGCTCTTCCTGAATTTCAAAACCATGTGTTGTGGTCATCGGTTTTCCTTGTCGTTTATGATACTTTATCAAAACAGCGTTGCGCCAACTCACCGGCCACTGCTGAGCGATAATCACCAGTAGCCCAGTCATCATTTGCAGAAACATAAGCTTGCCTGGCAGCCATTTCAAGACCTCCTGGCTCTGGTCCATCCAACACCAAAACAGGTAGAAGGCCGTATCCACCTAGCGCCAGCCGAGTTCTGCCGGAGGGCCAACGAGCGATTGCGGCACAAACAATTGGACGGTCAAATGGAGTCCGGGCTGAATACGCATAGGCCGTTTTGATTTGATGATTGATTACCAATCCAGTGATGATGCGCCTTTTTATTTTTTCCACGCGCAACGGCAGCCAGTTTCCGATGCTGCATGTTTCCATCTTCCCATCAGCTTCTGAAATCATAATTTCAGCATCCATCGCTAACAGAACTGTGGCTAATGGAGAGCGGCCATCAGTAGTGACCAAAGAACCGGCTATTGTAGCCGCCTGACGGATATTTTTAGTCCCTTCGTGGCTTAACGCCTCTTGGAGTGCATCCGGCAGGCCTGATTCATGCTGCAATTGATCAAGTTTTACCCCAGCACCAATTTTCATATTTTTGCCGTCGGTGAAAATGGAATTCAATCCCAGGTTTTGAATATCTACGACAGCAAACGCCTCATTATCTTTTAGCCAGGGCAGGCGCCTCGAAACCCCATTTTGCGTCAAAACTGTGCCACCAGCTAAAACCAGAGTAAGAATTTCGGGCCTGCTGAGCAGCCGAAAGGCTTCATCCATTGTACGTGGTCGGTGGTATTCTATGATCATGCTGTTACTCCGCATAAACTTTCCAACCCAATTCTTCCAGGTTGGCTGAGTCAAGTGTGTTTTCGGGTACATCCACCAGCAATCCAGATGCCTCAGCCAGAACATGCCCATCTGCATTTAAGATAAAAGCCTGGCTTTCAGCGGTTCGTCCTTTTGTTCTACCCACACGCCCGACAATTTGCAGTAATTCACCGACAGGTACATTTTTGCGATAACGGATTTCTAACTTGGCAGTGTACATAAACCGGCGATTGCCATCTGAGCCCATATGTGCCCGGCCAAGCGCTTCATCCAACATAGCCGCCACAATTCCCCCGTGTACGACACCTGGGTATCCCTGAAAATGCTCTGGTGCAGTGAATGTTGCGGTTACCTCACCCGGTGCGGTATTGTAAAACCTTAGGCGCAAGCCCGCCGAGTTTTCTAGTCCGCAAACAAAGCAATGTCTCGAATTCGGTTGTAAAGTAGAGCTGTCAGGCATTCGAATTTGACCTTTTCAATTTTTTTCTAGAAATTGTGATTATTCGTATTGTATCATTGCAAATCGCTTACTGAGAACGAAAAGAACCCACCTGTTCTCAAGACCCTAAGTCAAACAAAGATCAATGAATGGGCTTTATGTTTTCGCGAAAATAAGATTTGCCGCGAATTTTGCTGGCTGGTTATGGCCTTGCCACAATTAAAGTGTAATATCCGCCGTATGCACTTTTATCATACGAAACGTAAGCTATTCCAATCCTGGTTACTGTCGGGTATAAAATATTATCCCGATGAATCTGACTGTTCATCCACCAGGTAAAAGCTCCATTGGCATCGCCTCCAAATTGTGGATTGCCAGCGTAAATATTTTCGCGAGATGTAACATAATTTGCGAACCCTTGGGCTTTAACTCGATCATACCAGGATGATCCATCTGATCCGGTATGGCTGAGATTGTTATTACAAGCCATATCACTGCTGTGTACCAAAGCCGCTGCCGATAATTGGCTGTCTAATTGCAGTGCAGAAAGACCATTATCGACTCGCGACTGGTTAACGAGCGATAATATCTGGTTGACGTAGTCAGCGTTTTGGGTATAACCACAGGCGACAGAAGTCGCTCCAGCGTTCGAACCTCCCGACCCTTGCGAAGCTGGCTCAGTAGGAGTGACTACCGGATAATCGACAACAATCTTCACCCATAAAACACCAGTGGTGGGTACACCTACCCCGAAGGATTTCCCAGATGGCGTAAGAATCAGCCAATAACCTGTTTGAGGTCCTCCACGATTTGGCGCTTTCAATTGCACTGATATATTTACGTAATCGGTAGGTTGCACCGTTTCAATTTGAGTGGATATTCCCCCCATGGGTTCTCCACCGGCATAGACCAATTGATATTGATTCCAGACACAGGTGCCTTCGTTTCTTAATCGCCAAGTTTTCTCAAACGCCTTGCCAGGTTTCATCAATGTTCCATCCGGTATCGTCACATCATCGACAAAAGAAGCTTTATCTGTACAATCAACATTTTCTGTGGAGACTGGAACGGTGGCTGTGGATGTATTTTCTGGTGTTACTGAAGGAACAAGTTGTGTTTCTGTGGCGGCCTCAAGCGTTGCGGTAGACATTGGAGTGGCAGTTGGAGCATTAGATCCAGAAGCTTCTGGGGTACTTAAAATGGCTGTTGGCGAAGATTTGATCGGCGTTGGTGTTGGTTCCGGTGTTGGGGTGTTGATCGGTGAAGCGACTGAACCAGGAACATTCGTTCCTTTCTGTAAAGAGGTTGCCGTCGAAGAGGCCGTGTTTGAGGAATTGCAGGCGCCAATTAGAAAAAGAGTAATTACAAAAAGTATAAAGTTATTCTTCGTCACGCAAATCACCCATTAGTTTCTTTCCAATAAAATACATTACCACTAAATTATACTTTATTTCTCTAAAAAGTGATTTTTAGGTTAAGGATTCTTATATTCTTCTTCCAGGTATATCTCTTCTTGATCGTTTTAGATGAAGAGCGAGTGAAATATTTCTCATATAAAACCTGGATAATTATTGTATAATTTATATTAATAAATTTAAACAGGCAAAATTAAGCAGGTGCGTGACTATCCTGGTGCAAAGGATGGAACTGCTCAGCAATTCTCTTCAAATGAGGTAGAGATGCTAAAACTTAAGTTTTTCGGTACAGGACACGCCGCTTATAACGAAAACATAATACCTGGCTTTCCACGCCAACAATCCTATCAAATCCTGTGTTTTTTACTGCTCAGCCATCGCCGCCCACAACTAAGAGAAACACTGTGCAGTCTCTTTTGGAATGAATATTCATCCCCCGTTGCTCGTAAATATCTCCGCAACGCTTTATGGCGCTTGCGACAATCCTTCGAATCAGTGAATGCCAATCCAGATGATTACTTCATGATGGAGGAAGATTGCGTTTCGTTTATTTTTTCCAGTCCATATTGGCTTGATGTTGAAGCATTTGAAAACACCCTTACCCATTATCAAAGTATGCGGGGGGAAGATCTGACCGCCAATCAGGCGAATGAATTAGAAAGAGCGATTAATCTATACACAGGCGATTTGCTTGAAGGTAATTACGAAGACTGGTGCATTTATGAACGTGAACGGCTGAGTTTGCTGTACTTAAAAGGTTTATCCTGCCTGATGAATTTTCATGAAAAGAATGGCAGTTATAAGAACGGTCTGGACTTTGGCCAAAAAATACTGGATCGAGACAATACACGTGAGGGAGTCCATCTTCAAATGATGCGTCTATACTACAGGATAGGCGATCGTGATGCCCTCATCAATCAATATAAGCAGTGCCGTCAAGTATTAGAACGCGAGCTTAATCTTCAACCGATGAAAGAAACGACCAACGTGTATCATATGATGCTCAATGATCAATATGTTCTGCCCGAGAACAAACCATTGAACTTTCCCATCGAACACCTGGCCGCCTATCATACGACGGTTTCACCATCTTTTGTAGAGTATGCATTGGACAAACTGCAGAAGCTCCAAGCGATATTGGATGATACATCGGCTGAGATGCACCAATTGGAAAACATTTTGAACAACGCGCTTGTCCAATCAAAAAACTCCTGATTAAGCTATACCCAAATATTACTCGCCCTATTCTTGATAAATAAGATAATTTTTATCTTTTCAGACACTAAAAAGACGTTTGAAAGACGGTTGCATGGTATGTATAGACATATTTTACCGTGCATCTTAGCCATTCAACCTGATGTTTTGTCCGGTAAGTTGGAGCATCATCGTGAACGACGAAACATTTTCTTTTGTAGTTCGGGTTTGGCGCGAAACAGCAGAAACTGTACCTCCATCTGTTAGTGAGGGGTCTGATTTACCTGCTGGAACCTGGCGAGGCTGGATTGAATCTGTCGGCAACGGTCAGCGACTTTATTTTCAAGATCTGCAAAGCGCAATGCACTTTATTCAGGAAAGCGCAGGGATTAAGACAACAAATCGCTTGTCATGGTTACGGCATTTAGTAGATCGCTTGAAACATGATTGAATTAACTCGTTCCTCCAGCGTACCTTTGGAATCTCAAGATAAGGCTTCAATTATTGATTCTGGAGCACTTGATCTAGCATACTTACAGGCCCAATTGGAACGGATTGATATATTGATCCGCCAACAGGTCGAACGCTGGCAGCAAGCCGGGCAGGACCCGCTGGACGCCTTCCGCGGCTTGTATGTTTCAGACAGCGAAGCGCGCCACCTGGCCCATCGCCCCTTCGGGCATGGATGGGGACACCTGGTCACCCTCCCTCCCGAACGAATCTCTGCTCACCAACAGGACCTGGCAGAAGCCGATACCCGCATCAGGTCCCTACAGGCGCAGTTCAATGGGTTGGGCTTGTATCCACGCTTGGAATACCTGGCGACTGTCTTTGGGCTGGACCGTTTTGACCTGACTGTTCTCCTCATTTGTCTGGCTCCCAGCCTTGACTTGCGTTACGAACGCCTGTACGGCTATCTGCAGGATGACGTCAGCAAAAAACGCCCCAGCGTAAACCTCGCACTCGACCTGCTTTGCGCTCCTGGCGTCGACCACATGCGCATGCTCACTCGGTTCGCCGATGACAGTCCACTTTTCAAATACCTGCTGATCGAGAAGACCGGAGAGTCAGCCAGCGACAATGCCCCCGTGCTCAGCCAGATACTCTCCGTTGACCCATCCATAGTGAGCTGGCTGTTGGGACGCTTCCAGCCGCAGGCTGGTTTAGGCCGTTTCGCCTCTCTAGAACTGCCCCAGGCAGATCCCACTATCCGCCTGTTGGCAGGCAGCGCTCTGCCGGGTTTGTTAGAAGCATCCAAAGACTCTCCGCTGATCGCTCTTTACGGTGCAGATCACAACGGGAAAGAAGCCGCGGCGCGTCTTTTGGCTGCCTCGCTCAACCGTTTGCTCTTATCAATCGATCTGGCAGGAGTGCTCGCCAACAGCAAGAGCGTGGGTGGTCAAGCTTATCAGGCAATCTGGCTGGCACTGCGCGATGCTCGACTCACCGGCGCTATCCCGTTCTTATACGGTTGGGACGCCTGCCTGCCTCCAGACGGCCTACGCATTCCTTCCGCAGACATCCTTGCTGAGTTAGTCCACTATCCCGATCTTGTGATCGTGGCAGGAGAAGCCTTCTGGCGTCCGGGCGGCATGGATCGTCAGCGGCGCATGATTTGGAAGGAATTCCCTACTCCCGCGTACGCCCAGCGGTTTTCATTGTGGCAACACTTTCTGGGGGACGAAAATCTGGATGTGCAGTTGATCGCCGGGCAGTTCAAGCTTAACCCAAGCCAAATCCGTGACGCTGTCGCTGCAGCGCGTGATCGCGTGGCACAAGAAGGCTTAAGCCTGGACAGTGCCCACCTGTTTGCTGCGGCTCGAGCGTATTCCAATCCCAACCTGGCAACTTTGGCGCGAAAAATCACGCCGCGGTATGATTGGATAGATATCATTCTTCCAGCGGATCAAATTGCACAACTAACTGAGATCATTACCACTGTGCGCGGGCGTCCGATGGTACTCGACGATTGGGGTGTCGGGAAAAAATTGACCTCCAGCCAGGGGGTAACAATTCTGTTCGCTGGCCCCCCAGGCACTGGAAAAACCATGGCGGCTGAAGTGATCGCTCGTGAATTAGGGCTTGATCTCTTCAAAATTGACCTATCGACCGTGGTGAGTAAATACATCGGTGAGACCGAGAAAAATCTGGAGAAGATTTTCCACGAAGCCGCCAGCAGCAATGCCATTTTATTTTTCGATGAGGCAGATGCTATTTTTGGAAAACGGTCCGAAGTAAAAGATGCTCACGACCGTTATGCGAATATTGAAGTTTCTTATCTACTGCAGCGCATGGAAGCTTATGATGGTGTCACCATCCTGGCGACCAATCTGCGCGCTAACTTAGATGATGCTTTCACACGACGCCTACAGTTTGCCATCGACTTCCCCTTTCCCGAGGAAGCCGACCGCCTGCGCATCTGGCAAAGCCTGTTCCCACAAGATTTACCTCGTGGTGAAGAACTGGATTTCCAATTCATGGCTCGCCGTTTTAAACTTGCCGGAGGCAATATTCGCAACATCATTGTCAGCGCGGCATTCCTGGCGGCCGCAGATGAAGGCGCAGTCAAAATGGTTCATTTGTTGCATGGCGCTCGCCGCGAACTGCAAAAGATGGGCCGGCTGGTAGAAGATTAATCTATGGCAGATAAACAACAGGTTGAAAAGCCAACCATAAGCGCCAATCGCAGGGAGAATGAATTCTCGCCAGAACCAGAACAGGCTGGCGAACATATGACTGTTCTGCAAGGGTTGCTTAACGGTCCTGCTGGCGCCATCGGCGGCGGCACTTTCGAAAACCAGGCAGCAGTTCTTGGAAATCCCGATTTGCTTGGCGGGCAGCAGCAAGGCTTGGGGGCGCGCATCGGGCAGATTCAGGGCAATCAGCACCTCAACCGGGTGGTTGGCAGCGTGCCGGGTATCGTGCAGCGCGCCATCGATCCCGACCAGATTCAAGAAGCCACTGCCACCGCCACAGAAAACCCTGCCGCTATCAGCAAAGGCGGGCAGGCTGCCCCCGGCGAGGCAGAAAACACGCCTTCCCACATGATGGAAAAAATCAGCAGCGGGATAGAAACCCCTGCTGCGAGCGAAGGTCCCGCCGCGGCAGGCATGATTGCCGGGGTGGAAACCATGCCGCAGCCCGAACCCGAGCCTGCCAAGCCCAACGAAACTTCCCCGGCTGCCCAGATTGTGCAGTCTCCCACGCCCTCCTCTGAAAGCCACAAGGCGCAGGACAACCTGCAGGAAGTGGCAATGAACGTCAAGGAAGCCACCAACCAGGGCGAAGAGGTCGCTCGCAATGCCCCCGAGGGAGCCGCTAAAGAACACGCCGCTGAAGCGCTGCTGACGCAGTCGCCCGGCGAGACTGCCTCCACCCAACAAACATCAAACGCGCCCGAAGATCGCCAGGCTGAGCGCGGCATGCAGAACGTGCAGTCCAGCCAGGCAGAGGTGGTTCGTGAAAGCCCTGCCGCGCCTGCTGAATCGCCCCAGGCGGCCCGCGAATCTTCGACGCGTGAAACCCAGCAGGCGGCAGCGCAAGCCGGGCTCAGTCCGGCAGAGATGGGTCAGACAGCGATCGGCGGATCTTCTGGCACAGCCGGTGCCTCGCCTTCTGCAGCCAATGTATCAAATGCGGCTGCCGGGGCTGGTGGGATTGCTGCTGGTCCTGGCGCTTTGATTGCCACACCAGGCGCAGGGGCTATCTCCGGCGTTGCCGTAGGAGCTGCCGGAGCGGCAGGCGGAGCAGCGGAAGCCTCCCTCGGCGCGGCGGGTAGTTCAACCGCGGCAGGCGCCATAATCGCTTCAACACCATCCGGGGCGATATCTGGCGTTGCCGCTGGAGCGGCTGGCGCGTCAAGCACAACAGGGGCCGGTGGATTGGAGGCAGGAGGCGGCGGCGCGTTAGGTGCCGGTATTAACGCAGGCGCTGCTGGCGCGGCGGCAGGAGGCCAAGGGGTAGGCGCCGCAGGAGCCGTGGGCGCGGGAATAGCGGCGGGCGCTGCTGGCGCGGCCGCTGGTGGAACTGGCGGCGCAAGTGGTTTAGCTAACGGGGTCGCCGCTGGCGCATCTGGTGTCGCCGATAAGGGTGCCGCCGGAGGCGGTGCGGCCGGAGGCGCAGCCACAGGTGGGGCTGGCGGTCAGACAGCAGGCGGCGCAGCCGCTGGCGGGAAAGCCGCCGCTGAAGGACCAGGCGGTGGCGGCGGGGCTGGCCCACAGGCCGCAGGTGGCGCAGCTGGGGCCGCGGCTGGACCTAAGCCAGCCGAACAGGCAGCCAGCGGGGGAGCAGCGAGCAGTGGAGGCGGCGCAGGTGCGGGCGGCGGAGGTGGCGAATTGGGTGGCATGTCAACCGGCGACCTGGCTTCTGTCGACTCTGAACTGGCGGAACACGAGCGTTGGGCGCAGTCATCTGCGCGCGTTGGCGAGGCTGGTTCCGAGCAGCGCGCCGCATTTGTTGCTGACCAGGCAGGCAGTGGTTTATTAAATGGCTTCGCCGAAGGAGCCGAAATGGGCTTTGCCGTCGGCTTGGTAGCCGAAGGCCTGAACATGCTGCCCATCCCTGGGTTAGGCGCTATCCTGGCAGGCGGCATGTCGGCTTACGCTCTGGCAACCCGCGATTGGGGGCATACAGCGGATACGATTTCCAATTTTGGGCAAGGCGCTGATATTTACGAGACTCTGGCAAACAGCATCGCCGCTGTTGCTGAAATCATCGACCTGGCGACCAATATTATGAACATCATTGCCGGCGTGTTGGGCATCATTTCTGCTGCCATGTGGATCATCACTGTGCTGACTGTAGGTGTAGCCGCGCCATTGGCGTTTACGCTCTCTGCCATTGCTATGGCGATTGTGACTGTTTCAGGCATCTTGGGCTTGATCAATTCTCTGGTGCTCCAGCCATGTGTGATGCTCTTCCGCACCATGCACACCTTTACCAGCCAAGCTGACCCGCGCGCGGTGGAAGCCTCAGGCGCTGGTATAAACTCTGCTGCTGCAGCCGCCGGCGGAGCGCTCGGAGGATTGGCTGGTGCAGCCGCGGCTGGCGGCTTGGCCGGTGGTCACGAAGAGGGCGGCACACCCAGGCCAGCGGGAGAAGCCGAGCCGACCCCCACACCTGCTGCCGCGGGAGAGGGGCCCACAGTGCGCTTCTCTGAGCCCCCGGTTGGCGAACCGCCAGTCAGCGGCACTGCGCCGACAATCCCCGGAGAGCCTCCCGTCAGCGCGACCGCTCCTACAATCCCTGGCGAACCTCCCGTTAGTCCGACCGCGCCGACAATCCCTGGCGAACCGCCTGTCAGCCCCTCTGCCCCGACCATTCCTGGCGAACCGCCGGTCAACCCTTACGGGCCGACTCAGCAAATGCCTGCGGTGCCAGGCGAACCCGTCAATCCAACCGGACCCACTCAACAAATGCCTGCTGTTCGCGGGGAACCAGTCAATCCTTACGGGCCGACCCAACAAATGCCCGCCGTCCCCGGTGAGCCCGTCAATCCAACGGGACCCACTCAACAAATGCCTGCTGTTCCTGGGGAACCAGTCAATCCTTACGGGCCAACCCAACAAATGCCCGCCGTCCCCGGTGAGCCAGTCAATCCAACGGGACCCACTCAACAAATGCCTGCCGTCCCGGGCGAACCAGTCAATCCAACCGGACCGACCCAGCAAATGCCTGCTGCCCCCGGCACGCCTTCCGAGCCGCTGCCAGGTCAGCGCAATCCCGTGCAGCAAATGCCGGCCGTGGATCCCAGCCAGGTGTATCCTGGCGCTCCTCCTCCGCCCGGTTGGGGAACGTCGCCGGTAGGATCGCCTGTGGCTGAGCCTCTCCCTGGACAGCGCAATCCCGTTCAGCAAATGCCGGCCGTCGATCCCAGCCAGGTGTATCCTGGCGCGCCTCCACCGCCTGGTTGGGCAGCTGAACCCGTAGGAACACCTCGACCAGGGGCTGGCCCTATTCCTGGCGAACCAGTCAACCCCTACGGACCGACACAGCAAATGCCCGCTGTGCCTGGGGAACCGGTCAACCCTTATGGTCCCACGCAGCAAATGCCGGCCGCGCCGCCTCAACCGGGTGTTTCGCCTATGGCGACTACCGGTGAATTTCCTGCTACCCCCGGGACGGGTGGAACACCCACCATGCCCGGTCTCGGCGAACCGGTCAACCCTTATGGTCCCACGCAGCAAATGCCGGCCGCGCCGCCTCAACCGGGTGTTTCGCCTATGGCGACTACCGGTGAATTTCCTGCTACCCCCGGGACAGGTGGAACACCCACCATGCCCGGTCTCGGCGAACCGGTAAACCCATACGGCCCCACACAGCAAATGCCGGCCGCACCGCCTCAACCGGGTGTTTCGCCTATGGCGACTACCGGTGAATTTCCTGCCACCCCCGGGACAGGTGGAACACCCACCATGCCCGGTCTCGGCGAACCGGTCAACCCTTATGGTCCCACACAGCAGATGCCGGCCGCACCGCCTCAACCGGGCGTTTCGCCTATGGCGACTACCGGTGAATTTCCTGCTACCCCCGGGACAGGTGGAACACCCACCATGCCCGGTCTCGGCGAACCGGTCAACCCTTATGGCCCCACACAGCAAATGCCCGCCGTACCCGGTGGACCAAGCGGCACACCCACCATGCCAGGCCTGGGTGAGCCGGTCAACCCTTACGGCCCCACGCAGCAAATGCCCGCCGTACCTAACGAGCCCGTTCAGCCAGGCGCTTCTCCCTTAGCAAACAGCGGAGCGAACCCGGCAGTGCCCAACGAACCCGTCCAACCCAGCGCGCCATTGGATCCGACCCAGCCCCGTCCCTTGCCACCCGATTGGGAGAACATGCCTAAGCCGCCAGGCTGGGAACAGGGCGGCGTTCAAGGCTGGCCTCCATGGGATCCTTATCCAGGCGATAACGCCCCGATGGGCGACCGCCTGGCCTGGGGTGTGCGTCAGCACAGCCCAGGAGGCATATATAACCCGAACGGCTCTCCTCCGCTTCCACCGCCGCCGGCGCCTGCACCCGTTCAGGGTGGCAATCCCTGGGCAACCCCCTCGCGCAATCCGGTAATGCAAATGCCCGCTGTGGAGCCAGGTCAGGTGTATCCCGGCGCGCCACAGCCGCCAGGCTGGAATGCCACGCCGTTGTACCCACCCGCTGGCGCAACCCCTTCATCTTCGAGTCCGATTCCTTCAGGCAGCGGCATCAATCCTTTTGGACAGACCCAACCCATGCCGTTTGCCGGTGGAGGTACACCAACTCTGCCCGGCCTGGGTGAACCGGTCAACCCGTATGGTCCGACGCAGCCAATACCAGCAGTCGGCGGTTTCAATCCGCCTCCACCCCCACAAATGGAACCAGGAATTTCTCCGCTGGCGAATACCGGCCAATATCCGGCGGCGTCCGCCCCCGCCGGCCCACCCACGCTGGTTTCTCCGGGAGGAGTGAATCCTTACGGCTCTACCCAACCCATGCCCGCCGCCGGAGGTTATCCCGGCTACCCACCTACTGCTCAGCCTGCTTATCCTCCAGTGAATGTTGGACCCTACTCACCTGCCGCGGGTGGCCCGCCAACCCTGGTTTCGCCGGGCGGGGTCAACCCCTATGCGCCCACTATTCCGCTGCCGGCGGTTAGCGGAACACCTACACTGCCAGGGTTGGGAATGCCCATTAATCCGTACGCCCCAACACTACCCATGCCGGCGCTGTCCGGCAGAACACCCACCTTGCCGGGACTGGGAATACCGGTCAACCCGTATGCCCCAACTATCCCCATGCCAGCAGTTGGAGGGACACCCACCTTGCCTGGAATCGGTGGAGGATTCAACCCTTTGGCGCCCAACCAGATCACGGCGCGTGAGCCAGAACAGCCTGCCGCCTCACCGCCACTGCCCGAAGGCGCACCTCCAGGAGCCGCGCCGCTGCCGCCAGCGCCTACCATTGCTGGCGAAGAAGCTAAATCCGAGCGACCTGCCGAGCAGGCGCCTTCGCCCGAGCCGGGACAGGGGCATATACTCAGCCCTGGGGTCATGCAGGTGAATCCAAATTACCCGCCCCCGCCTGGCACGCCAGCGCAAATTCAAGAGATCGAAAACCAGATTCTCAACATTCTGGGTGAACGCGCCCGCGCTGAACAGGTGGAAAACCGCATGGCAGGACAACAGGCACAACACGAAGCGAATCGAGGTCCAGCCCAACAGGCAGTCCAAAACACCCAAAACGCCATCACCGCCACTCAGGCGCACCAGCAAGCTGTTGCCAGCCGTACGCAAGCAAATCAAGCGCAGCAGCAGCGCCAGCAGCAAGCCGGCAGCACCATCGGACAATATGCCAACCGCGCCGCAGGCATCGCCGCTATCCGGGTGCCCCTGCACGCCTTCCAGGGTTTCACTCACCTGGCCTCGATGCTGCCGGGGGATATTGGTGGAGCCATGCAGCGCATGGCAGGCGATGCTGACCGGTTGGACAACACATTCCGGCAAATGGATATTACGATGGAACAGCAAAACGCCCAACAGCCGGCAAGGCAGGCTGAGTTGTCCAACGACCAGAACCGGCTTCAAGCCACCGACCAGCAAGCACAATCTTCGGTGCAGCAGCTCCAGCAGGGCCAGGAGGGCGCCCAGGCCTGGCAGCAGCAAAACGAAGCCAAAGTGCAGCAGGCTACCAACGCCAAACAACAGGCAGCCCAGCAGAAAAACCAGCTCGGTGAAGCCGCCAATCAAAAACGCGCCGCACAACAGACCCTGGCCCAGCAGCTTCAGTCCTGGGCAGCCGAACACGCTGCCGCCCGCCAGCAAGCCACTGAGGAGACCCGCCGCCAACTTGAAAGCCAGGGGAAGGTAGTGGAAGGATGAGTCCTGTCATGGATGCAAATCAGACAGCATTTCCCGGTAGCCAGACACCCCCGCCCGGCGCTGTCGACCGCCTGAGGTTGGCTCGCCAATCTGGCGATCCAGGCAAATTGAGCGAAGCATTGGCGGATCACGCCGCCAAATTAGTGCAGGAAGGCAAATTCGGCTTTGCGCGCGGCGAAATTGATGAAGCCATTGCAATCAACCAGCGTCTGGGCAATAAGGCAGATGAAGCGCGCCTGACACAGTTTTCAGCCACTCTCTTCCGGCTGGAGGGTAATTTGTCCCAGGCTCGAGAGCGCGCACTGCGCGCTGCCAACCTGGCAGGTGATGGCAGCCCGGTTGCAGTAGCCGCGGCCACGGAATTGGGCGAGATCTGCATGGCGGAAGGCAACAACAGCGCGGCTGCTTTTGCCTACGGTGAAGCGCTGGAACACGGACGCAGAGCTGGTTTAATCGAGCCGTTGCAGGCTTCCTTGCTACGTAAAAAAGCCGCCGCCCTGGCGCGGGCAGGCAAGCCGGCAGAAGCCGCCACAGAACTGGAAATTGCCTGCCAGATTTTAGAGCGCAATCAAGACCTGGCTAATGCCCTCCACGCCCGCGTGGAACAAGCCACTGCGCTGCAGCAAGGCGGCGATTGGTCAGCAGCAGAAGCGGTTTCAAATGCTGTGCGCCCCGCCGCCGAAGCCGCCGGCGATCACGCCGTGCTTGCAGACCTGGACATTCTGACAGCCACAGATGCTTTGTCCCATCACAACAGTCAGGCGGCTTTGCAAGCCGCTCAATCCGCCCGCCGCCATGCTCTGGCCGGTCGTGCGCCCTTGCAGTATATTTCGGCTGCCAGCGCTATCTCCCAACTCTTTGAAAAGAACGGAGACCGGGTGAACGCCTATGGCGCTTTAGCAACCGGCTGGGCAACCCTGGGTGATTTGCTCGGGCCGCAGGTTGCGCGACAGACCTTTGAACCTCTGCTCCAGCAAATGCGCGAGCGCTGGGGGGCTGCTGCGTTTTGGGAAGTGAAAGCGGGTTATGAAGCAGTTCGCCGGGCTGCAATCGAGAAAGAAAAAGCCGCATTGATCTCTTCTTCTGACCACTCCAAGGAAGAATAATCATGCCGACCGAGAGAATGCCCAAACAACAAAAACCACATCGGATCTCTTCTGATCTACCTCGAAAAGGACCGGGAGAAAAACCAGTCAAGCTGGGATTAAACCAGCCAGGTATGCTCCGCTTGCAGAAGCTCGCCGGCAATCAGGCTGTCCAAAGGCTGATCCAACGTTCGGCGCTGACAGAAAATACAGTTCCATTTGAATTGGATGATATTACGGCTGGCCAGATTGAGCAGGCACGCGGGGGCGGGCAGCCAATCGATTCAACCGCCCAGACTAACCTTGAACCTAATCTGGGATACGATTTGAGCAGTGTGAAAATCCACAATACGGAGGAAGACAACGCGCTTAGCCAGACGGTCGGCGCAAAAGCGTTCACCATCGGCCAGGATATTTTTTTCAAAGAAGGAGCATATAACCCCCATTCCAATGATGGACAGCAGCTCCTGGCGCATGAATTGACCCATGTGGTGCAGCAGAACAATGGAGATGTAAGCAGCACAGCCAAAATGAGTGTAAATGCCCCCGGCGATACACACGAAAAAGAGGCGGAGCAAGCGGCTAAATCTATTTCCGCTCAGGCATCGACTTCTGCAAGCCAAGCTCAGATTCAACGGAAAGAAGAAGAATTCTAAGTATGATTGATGACCTGGATGAAACAATTCGGCAACTGCTCATCGCAGAGATTCCTATCAGGAACAATGAAATTGACATCAGTTTCGACCAACCCAAGCGCGAATGGAGTGCAAGGTTAAGCCGTCCAACACTCAATTTCTTCCTATACGATATGCGTGAAAATGCAGTGCTGCGCCAACACCAATGGGAACGCATGCCGCCGCCAAAAAATGGCGATATGCAGAGCGCTATGAAACGTTCGCCTTTTCGAGTCGATTTGTTCTACATGCTCACAGCTTGGGCGACAGAGCCAGAGGATGAACATCGCTTACTGGCGCGCACACTGTTGGCCTTATTCCGCTTCCCTATCTTACCCCCCGAACGATTGGTCGGTGCCATGAAGGATCAGCCTTTCGAAATACAAGCTCGTCTGGCATATCACGACAAACTCACCAATGCCACCGATTTGTGGAATTCATTGGACAACGAAATGCGTCCCAGTGTCTCGTACAACTTTACATTGGCCTTTGATCCATGGACCTCCGTTATTGGGCCGTTGGTGAGAACGTTGACAATGCGTTCCGGCCAGGCCAGGAATCTTCCTCGCGAGAAAAACTTACCCCAAGATGGCATCGGCTCCGAGATGTATTTCATTACTGGCTTTGTGCGCAACAAAAAGAATGGAGATCCTCGGCCTGGTGTTGGTATAGCGTTAAAAAATACTGGCTGGTTCGGAACGACGGACAATGAAGGGCGATATGTTTTGAGCGGTATTCCAGGTGGAAAATATCGCCTAGTGGGATGGCCCGTATCTGGTAAAGCGCCAATCGAAAAAGATATTGTTATTCCTGGCGTTGCTTCAGATTACGACCTGGAGATGGATTCATGATGAACGCAATGCAATATACCTCGCCAACCCGCTCTCCCCCAGGAGGTTGCCTATAAGGCAATATCCTTGCTTAAATCGATAGTTTTACGCTTGACAAAGCGGTAACACAACTGGCAGTAACCAAATTTTTGAAGGAGGTACCAAACAATGGCTCTATCATACGCTTCTCCCGGTGTCTATGTAGAAGAAGTAGAACGCGGGACCAAGCCCATCCAGGCTGTAGGAACGTCTATGGCGGCTTTCGTTGGCATTACCGCAGAGGCATCCACGAAAGGCATCAATGCTGCTACAGGCAAACGTGTAGTTTTAGAATCTCGGTTAAATAAGCCGACACTGGTCACGAGTTGGACGCAATATTCCGATGTCTTCGGCGAATTCGTTTCTGGCGCTTATCTTCCAGATGCAGTTTATGGCTATTTCGCTAACGGCGGCGGCCCTTGTTATGTGACAAGTCTGCGCGCGTTGAACGAAGGCAGTGCTGCTGCGAAAAATGCTGAAGTGTCCGTTCCTGCTCGCGGCAAAGGCTCTAGCTTTAAAGCCACGGCGAAAGTGGCCGGCCCAGGCGCTAATGGCCTTCAGGTGACCGTCACGATCGTCGGCGAAGATACCTTTGCTCTGACCATTGGCGGTGAAACAAAATCTGGCCTGACGATGAAAAAAGGTGAAAATTTTGTCGGCGATGCCCAATTTGAATCAGTAGCAATTTCTGATGTGGGTGCTCCGGCTGCTTTCCCCGTCGAAGGATCGTATGCTCTCTCCGGAGGTGGTATTCAACCGCTTACAGCTGCTGATTTCATCGGCAGTGCGGCTGACCGCACCGGCTTAGGCGGCCTGGAAGCCATCGATGAAATTCGTCTTGTTGTTTGCCCCGACGTGATGGCCGGCTATGACGGTTCTAGCGAAGCAAAAGAACGTGTCAAAATGGTTCAGGAAGCCATGATCTCGCATTGCGAGAAGATGCGTTACAGGTTCGCGGTTCTGGATACTCCACCTGGGTTGAATGCCCAGCAGGCATTTGAATGGCGAAATTACATTAATTTCGACACATCCTATGCTGCTCTCTACTATCCCTGGATCAAAGTCGCTGACTTAAGTGGCAGCGGCAGCACATCAAAGCTCGTTCCTCCCAGCGGTCACATGGTCGGCATCTACAACCGCTCGGATGCCCGGGTTGGGGTTCATAAAGCCCCGGCGAATGAAGTCATCCTTGGCGCCGTTGACCTTGAAATCCGGCTTAGTAAAGGTGAGCAAGATGTGCTCAACCCTGTTGGCGTGAACTGCATACGCACTTTCCCTGGTCGCGGCATACGTATATGGGGCGCGCGCACCTTGAGCAGCAACGGCGCCTGGCGTTATATCAGCGTTCGCCGTTTGTTCATCCTGGTAGAAGCATCGATGGAAACAGGCCTGGCCTGGGTCGTTTTCGAACCGAATGACAGCACCTTGTGGGCTAAGGTTACACGCGATGTTTCATCCTTCCTGCGGGTCGTCTGGCGCGGCGGTGCGCTCTTCGGCAATACGCCCGAGCAAGCTTTTTATGTCAAGTGCGATGAGGAACTTAACCCCTCTGAAGTGCGTGACCTCGGGCAGTTGATCATCGAAGTGGGCATGGCCCCGGTGAAACCAGCGGAGTTCGTAATCTTCCGTATCAGCCAATGGGCTGGTGCCAATGCGCAGTAGAGTAATAAATTACACTTTAGAAGGAGTTTACAATGGCAGGTAGAACTGACCCCCTTGTTGGGTTTCATTTCTCGATCGATCTGCAGGGTAAGGTGATTGGCTTCTTTACAGAATGCTCTGGCCTTGGATCAGAGCACGAGATCGTTGAGCATAAAGTGGTCAATGAAAAGGGCAAAGAAGTTGTGCTGAAACTGCCCGGACGCCTGAAATGGGAAAACATCACGCTCAAACAAGGCATCACCGACCGGATGGATATCTGGAATTGGCGCAAGCAAGTTGAAGATGGCGATGTCGAAGGCGCCCGTCACGATGGTTCTATCGTTATGTTCGATCAGCATGGTAAGGAAGTTGCCCGCTGGAACTTCGAGCGCGCTTGGCCGAGCAAAGTGACCGGACCTACACCGAAATCTGACAGCAATGAAATCGTATTGGAAGAAATGACCCTGACGCACGAATACATCACTCGTGTTAAATAACTGCGGATGAACGCATCCCGGGAGCCTGGCTGGCATGATCTCAAATCAACGCCGACCTTGCCAGCCAGGCTCACCGGAAATCCTTGAACTGGAGTGGTTATGAGCTTTCAGACCGAATTCGAATTTACACTGCCTCGCGGGTTGGTTGATGGGAGCGGGCAACTGCACACCACTGGTGTTATGCGCCTGGCGACAGCCTTGGACGAAATTGAGAGCATGCAGGATCCGCGCGTCCTGGCAAACGAATCGTATTTGCCAGTCATCCTTCTCAGCCGGGTCATTCTAAGCCTGGGAACGCTGCAGCCAATCACACCTCAATCAGTTGAAAAATTATTTGCTTCCGATATGGCCTATTTGGAAGACTTATATATGCGGCTGAATAGTGCTGAAACCGTTGTTGTAGGTGCAGTCTGTCCATCCTGTGGAACCCAATTTCAACTTCAAATAGCTCCTTTGGAAGGGAACCTGGCTGTTTAAGCCATGGAGGACACAATGCCAGCAGAATCTGGAACATCCGCTCAAGACAGGCAAGTATCTACCCAACCTGGGTCTAGTTCGTCCCAACCAGTGAATATCACACCCGAATTGGTCGATAAACTGGTCGATCGGGTGATGGCTCTCATTTTACAAGACTTGCAGGTTGAATCGGACCGCGCTGGTTCAATTATTGCAGGTTCAAATCACCCTCGTTAATTAGAGGAGAGTTGCTATGCCTCTCGAAGAGTTGCCAGGCGGTTTACCAAATCCCGCATTCCGTTTCACGGTCGAAATCGACGGCGAGGTGCTGGCGGCATTCACCGAATGCACCATGCCGAATATTGAATGGGATGTTGAAGAAGTTAAAGAAGGTGGCTTAAACGTGTACGTCCACCAACTGCCTGGCATGCGGAAGTCTGGGCGGATTTCGTTGAAATATGGAATTTGCCAGAGCGATTTGATCACCTGGTACACCGACTGCATGTCGGAAAGTTTCAGCCGCAAACCTGTCACTGTTAAATTGCTCAACGCCTTGCTGGAACCGGTGTTTACCTGGTCGATTAATGATTGTTATCCCTTGAAATTGACTGCGCCACAGATGAAAACCGATGGCAATGCAATGGCCATCTTTGGTTTGGAACTCTCTTGTGGCGAGATAACCTTAGAAGCACAATGAGGGTGCTGGATTGAACAAGAATCGAAATTCACGCAATCCATTGTTACGGCGCCTGCAGCGGCACAATCGAGTCTCGACATTGTTCCGCTCCGTTGATGAGAGCCCTGCAGGTGAACAACCGCTCTCCCCGGAATTTTCAACGTCAGCCTCCCATTTGGTTGCTGCTAGGGCAGGTTTACTGCCTCCGAGGAGCCGCTTGCCGCATGGATATATCCTGAACTCACCCCTGCCGGCCTCATTTCCGGCTGTACAACGGACCGTGGATGAACCTCCTATTATGGATGAAATTGAACACTTTCCTCGGTTCGAAAAGTCACCACAGCTGCCAATAAATCCCCAACGCATGCCAACGATACCCGTGGCCAATGAGCAGCCAGCGCTGCCTCCAAAACACAGCGAAACGCCTCGCAGTTCATTCCCTCCCCCTGAACCAGCCTCACAAACCAGGCCAGGCCAGTCAGCGTCCCAGAGCCGGACGGCTGTTCCCGCTCCTTCGCCGGAGGAAAGCAAGTTCACCCAAAGGCAACTGGATCGATTGCAAGCAATTTATAACTTGCATAATGCTGGTTCATCCGACCATGATGGAAATGCTCCCGCGGAAAACATGCCAATGGGCCAGTCCCAATCGCAGCCGGAGCCTGCTGAAGGTAATACGAGCCAACCTGTATCTTTGCCAAACCTGCCGGCTTTACCTCGCCCTCCAATCTCTGAGACGGGCCAAAGCTCCCCTCAACCCGGCCTACCCATCCAACGATCCATTGACACGGAACGCACACAGCCAAGTCCATTGGCTCGTCCGGTTCAAATTCCAGACCAGCAAATCGCCGCTCAACCGCCGGCTGTTAGTCCAGATCAAACGAAAGATAATGCCAGCCAGGTCTCAAGCCAGGTGACTGTCTTTCGTCAGGAAGATGAAAAAGCGCCTTTTCAAAAATCATCCCTGGTCAGCAGCCCGCCCATTTCCTCCAGACAAAACTTGCCGAATTTCTCCCCGCCTCTTTCGGCTGAACCGGATGCAATAATTGCTCAACCTGCTCAGAACTTGCCTGATTCGCAATCCATGCCGCCCGAGAATGTGATTCCCAGGCCATCTACCATCAACCAACCCATTCAACGCAGCCCAGATGATTTCCTATCGCCATCTCTACCTGACCAGCTAGCAGCCCAGGCTTTATCAATCGATAACCGATCCTCCAAATTGCCCAACCACGCGCCGGCCTTTGCACCCGGAATTGATGAGGTTGGTTTTGATGATCTGATGACGCCAGCTCCCGAAAATTTCCAACCGCAGCCTTTGGAAACCGCCTGGAAAGTAGAACGTCGCACTCCTCCAAACACATCAAACCGTCAAGGATCAGATCTTCCGGTCCAGCCACCTCCAGTTGCTCTGGAAATTCAGAAGATCTTGCAAGAAACAATCCCTGGACAACCTACAGATTCCCCGGTTGAAGCGCTGCCACCACGCCTACCTCGACCAGCAATGCCTGTCCACCAGGCGCCATCTCCAACAATTCAGCGTACCCCGGAAGAACCTGAGACAGAAACCAGTTCAAAGCCAACTGAAATGATCCAAACTCCGGTAGGTCCTCTGCCATCCGATTTGTGGAAGCTTCTTGGCCAAAAACCACCTGAACCTGTTCAGGCACAAGTCAAGCCATCCTCCACACCTGAGCCAACCACTGCTAGCATGTCAACATCTGCATCATCGTCAACGAATCCAAGAATTACACCAGTGATTGCACCATCGAATACGATACAACGCGAACTCGACGCCGCAGCAGATCAATCATCTCCCGCCTCCCGGCTGGACTCGAGTTCTGAGAGGCAATCTGAAGGACAGCCCGCCAGATCGGGTGAACCTGACATGGAAGAATTAACCCATAAAGTATATGCCGAAGTCAAGCGCCGGCTGTCGGTTGAATGGGAACGTCTGCGCCACCGTTTTTAGGAAATGAGGTAAAGCATGCCCCAAACGCGCGGGAATTTACAGGCTGCTAGGATTTTTGAGGTTGATAGCAGTGGCAACGAGAAATCCGATGGTGTATCAGTTGACTGTATGTTCAACCCATTTGAATACACAGTGTCAAAATCGAACACCTATGAAGACAAAGCGAAGAATAGTGGTGATGTGCCTCATTTCGAGTTCAAGAAAGCCGGACCGCAGACTTTGAAGTTGAATCTTACTTTTGACACGTATGAAGACCAGGAAAATGTCGCCCTGACCACGAATAAGCTGTGGAAATTGATGGAATCGAAAACTCGTGAGGAAGGCAACAAGGCGAAGAAAACGCCCCCCCCGGAAGTGGCGTTTGAATGGGGTGTTTTCCGTTTCGTGGCAGTGATCACCAATATGACTCAGAAATTCACCTTGTTCATGAATGATGGTACCCCGGTCCGCGCAAAAATTGAGATCACTTTTACGCAGCATGTGGATGTAGAGGATTATCCTAACCAAAACCCCACTTCAGGCGGTGGACCCATCAAACGTGTTTGGAACGTGACGGCTGGTGACCGCCTCGATAGTATCGCCTACGCTGTTTACGGGGATGCAACACGCTGGCGCACAATCGCTGAATACAATCAGATACGCAATCCGCTGGCGCTCACACCGGGCACCAAGCTGACTATACCAATCGAATGAAGTACGGTTCCTACCCATTAGAGGCCTTCTATGCCAGATAATACACAACTCGCCAGCCAGATCAAGATTAAAGTGAAAGGTCAAGATTTACAGGCGAACATAATGTCCAAAGTTTTGTCTGTGACAGTAGATCAAAATGTACATCTGCCAGCGATGTTTATCATCCGTTTTCAAGATACCGGATTAGAACTGTTGAATAATAATTCATTTGACCTGGCGGACGAAGTTGAAATTTCTGCTCAAAAATCGGATAACTCATCAGTTCCTTTGATCAAAGGGGAAATTGTCGGGTTGGAACCAGATTACCGAGAAGGAATGGTGTCAGAATTGGTTGTGCGTGGTTACGATAAGAGTCATCGCTTGCGCCGGAATCTTCACAGTGTTGCTTATATAAATGTAAAGGATAGTGATGTTGCATCACGCATAGCCCAGAATGCCGGGATCGAAAGCGAAATCGAAACCACCCAAACGGTGTATAAGCATATTTTCCAGCACAATAAAAGCGACCTTGAATTCTTGACGGAGCGCGCCAACCGAATTGGATTCGAATGTTTTGTGATGAACAACAAATTGTATTTTCGCAAACCTCCTGCAACCAGCAGTGCTTCTGTAAAAGTCACCTGGGGCTCAGACCTCCTTTCCTTCAAACCTCGCATGACCTTAGGCGCACAGGTGGATGAAGTTGTCGTTAAAGGCTGGGATGTAGAGAAAAAGCAAGCCATCATCGGTCGATCACAAAGTGGAAACTTATCTCCACAATTCATCAAACAACAAGATGGCTCTCAATTAGCGAAAAGTGGTTTCGGGGATGGCAAACTCGTCATTGTGAATCAACATGTTGTCAGTCAGGAAGATGCAAACAACCTGGCGTCTGCACGCATGAACGAAGTAAGCGGCCGGTTTGTCGAAGCCGAGGGATTGGCTTTACGTCGTCCAGACATCACTGCTGGCCAAAAAGTTGAAATTGCTGGACTGGCGGATCGGTTTAACGGCTCATATATGGTGACCAGCGCGGTCCATCATTATTCTCCATCCGGCTTTAGAACCACTTTCAATGTGAGTGGAATGCATGCTGGTCTAATTAGTGAAAACCTTGTAAACAAAGACCGTGTCGATCGAATATTTGGATTTATCCCAGCAATCGTGACCAATACCGATGATCCGATGAAAATGGGCCGAGTTAAATTGAAATTTCCAACCTTAACCGAGGACCATGAAAGCACATGGGCCAGGGTATTGGCTATCGGCGCGGCTGATAAAACCGGGTTGTGCATTATCCCATCCGTCGGCGATGAAGTTCTCGCAGGTTTTATAAATGGCTCGATTGATTTTCCGATCGTTATTGGTGGGGTTTATGGTGGGCAAGAAAACCTGCCCCCCGAAGTGGATGGAGCAGGCAGTGGAGAATTTTCACAAGTACGCACCTGGCATTCGGCAAGTGGGCACTGGATAGCAATGTATGACAATAACAAAAAGAAAGTCGAAATTGTCACCGCTGGAGGACAATCCATCACGCTCGATGATCAGGAAAAGAAAATAATTATCAAAACCGAGAGCGTGACGATGACGATCGAAGGCAATAAAATGCAGCTCGAATCCGGATCGGATGTGTCTGTCAAAGCGGGTTCCAATTTGAAATTAGAAGCTTCCGGCAATATCGATATCAAAGCCAGCGGTCAGGTGAATATCAAAGGCGCCACGGTCAATTTGAACTAGGAGAAAAAATGGGAAAGCCAGCAGCCAAGCAGGGCGATATGATTACTGCAGTTGATATCCATATCGTAATGGTGCCATCGCCAGGTGGCCCGGTTCCGACGCCTTTACCCCATCCTTTTTCTGGCACATTAAATGGAAGTCTGAGCCAGGATGTTAAGATCAATGGCATGGCTGCAGCTACTCAAGGGTCGACTGCCCAAAACCAACCCCCGCATATCCCTACGCCGCCCGGGACTGCCTTTCAGATCCCTCCACAAAATCAAGCCACGATCATGATGGGATCCACAACAGTCTTTATCAACGGCAAGCCGGCTGCCAGGCAAGGCGATACGGTGCAAACTTGCGCCGACCCGGTGCCCAATACCGCCGGTCAAATAATCGCTGTCAGCACAGTCATGATTGGAGGTTAAAATGCCGGATGATATTATCGGAAAAGGCTGGTCTTTTCCTCCTCGGATCGACCCGCAGGGCGGACTCTCCTTGACCAATGAGCGTGATGAATTGGACCAGTCAATTCAGATCATTCTCGGAACGTCGCCCGGGCAGCGTGTGATGCGGCCGACATTTGGATGCCGCCTGCATGAACTGGTGTTTGCACCCAACAACAGCCAGACAGCAGCCCAGGCCCGTCGGTATGTCGAAGAAGCCCTTGGCATGTGGGAGCCTCGCATCCATGTTACGAAAGTGGAGGTCCATCCTGACGATCAAGATGCGAGTCGTCTGATCATTGAAATTGAATACAAGATCAAAGTCACTCATGATAAACGCAGCCTGGTCTATCCTTTTTACATTATTCCAGAAGAAGCTGGCCGCTAGCCGTCCAGACTGTTTGAATTTTCTCGAACCGGAGGCCGTATGCCCTTATCCGCACCCAAACTTGACGATCGCCATTTTCAAGACCTGGTGGACGAAGCTAAGAAACGCATTCCTCACTACAACAAGGAGTGGACAGATCATAATGTCAGCGATCCTGGAGTCACCTTAATCGAACTTTTCGCCTGGATGACCGATATCTTGCTTTATCGCGTCAACCAGGTGCCTGATCTGCATTACATCAGGTTTCTCGAGATGCTTGGCATCACGTTAAAAGGTCCCGTCCCTGCACACACGCCGATCACTTTCTGGTTAGCTGCACCACAACCGAACACGGTCCTAATTCCGTCTGGCACAGAAGTTTCCTCTACTCAAACGGAAACTGAAAAGCCAGTGATTTTTACGACAGATGTCGATTTTCGCATTAATCCTCCAAACCTCACAAACATCTTGTCGCGCGTGGCGGCCAGTGATCCCTCGAAAAAAACGTATCGTGCCCAAAATATCCGGCGGCTCGATGCAGGCTTTGAAGGGTTTGAAGTCTTCACCTCGGTTCCTCAAGTTGATGATGCGTTGTATTTCGGGTTTAGCAATGACTTGAGCCATCATTTGCTCGGTTTTGAAATGGAGTTTGATCCAGCTGGCGGTGCAGGGATCGATCCCACTCTGCCACCTTATATTTGGGAGGCATCTACCGGTGATTCGGATACGCATTGGGAAATTTGCGAAGTTGATATGGACACCACGCGGGGCATGAATGGCATCGGGCGCATCCGGATCCATTTACCAGCCATGGGCAAATACAAGGTGAATGACATGGAACAATTCTGGGTGCGTGTGCGTATCAAGGAAATAAATGCCTCCGACGAAAGAGAAGGCATGCACGCCTACCGGTTGTCGCCGCGCTTGCGGAAGGTACAGGTTGCATCCTGGGGATGCACTGTGCCAGCTACCCATGCACAAAAAGTGGTGCGTGAATTTTTAGGAATTTCTGACGGCTCGCCTGGCCAGCGCATCCAATTGAAATCTCACCCAATTTTGGAACGCAAGAAAGGCGAAAATCTCGTCGTGCAGGTAGAGAGTGGACCGGTGAAAACCTGGGTCGAAGTCGAAAATTTTTCCGATTCAAGCGCGATGGATTTACACTATACGCTGGATAGCAATTCCGGAGAAATACGTTTTGGTCCGGCTGTCCGCCAACCCGATGGAACGATCAAATTATATGGCGCTGTGCCTGACCGCAGTGCCAACCTGCTCTTTGAGCAGTATCGGTTTGGCGGTGGTCAGGAAGGGAATGTTCAGGCACGCATCCTCAATACGCTAAAAACATCAATTCCGTTCATCGCTCAAGTTTCCAATCGTCAACCTGGTTGGGGAGGACTGGATGCAGAATCCCTTGCTTCGGCGATGATGCGCGCTCCGGCTATGCTTCGTTCGCGAGACAGGGCGGTGACTGAATCGGATTTCGAATTTCTTGCGCGCCAATCTATCCCTGCCGCTATTGGACGGGTTAAATGTCTCCAACCCAGCCCAGGAGACGCCGCTCGTGTGGTGCCTGGACAAGTCTACGTGCTCGTGATTCCTCGCCTGCCGAAACCAGAGGGAAAGCTTGATCCACAATTGTTAACATTAAAGCCAGAGGATGTTGCTGCATTATCCGATTACTTGGATCAACGCCGTTTGCTGACTACTCGCCTGGATATCCGTCCCCCAGCTTATCAATGGGTGTCGGTGAAAGTCAAAATGCGCTCTGCTCCCGGTTCGGATCAAAGCACTGTCGAACAAGAGGTTCTCTCCCGTCTTTACCGGTATCTCAATCCATTGACCGGCGGGCCAGATGGAAACGGTTGGCCCTTTGGCAGGCACCTGTTCATCTCCGATGTTTACCAATGTCTGCAGGGCGTTGCCAATGTGCTATTCATTCGCAGTGTTGAAATGAGTTCGGCTCGTCCGGATGGTGCTCCAGTTGGTGACCCGGTGGAATCCTTGGAAGTGGTTGCACATGGCGTAATCGCTTCCGGTAACCACAGCGTGGAGTTTGTGTAAAATATGGCGGAATCCTATCGCTTCAACCTCGATATTGATGGCCCTGATGGGATACGACAGCAGGGGCTCGACCAAGGTAGGACCACAATTGGTCGTGTGCCTGGCAATCTCATTGTTTTAGGGCATCCACTGGTTTCCCGCGCACATGCTCAAATTGAATGCAGCGGCACCGAGTGTTCACTGACCGATTTAGGCAGCGCCAATGGCACAGTTCTCAATGGTCAGAAATTGGCTCCCAATATACCGGAAATATTGGTTGATGGTGCTGTCATCAATATCGGTCCATTCGTCATTCGTTTCTCGGCAGCAGCCCAGGCCATACCAAAAGAAGCTGAGGAACAGGTCCGACATGACATTCCAGAAAGTCAAGAACCAGCGAAGGAGGCAGTCGAGGTTGCTTCTGTTGAACCAGAGCCAATCAGTTTGCCAGCTGCTGAGAAAATACCAGAACCCACTGATCAGGGGATGGAAATTTCGCGGATTATTCCTGCCTCTCCATACAAGGAAACAAAAACGCCGAATATACCACCTCCCCCCCAACTCCCTCATGCGCATACTGGTGAGCCACCCGTAGAATATATTCCTCCTCCAGGTCTCGGTTTTTCCAGCCAACGCTTAATACAATACTTACCTGGAATATACCTAAACGATTTCATGAGCCATTTCCTGGCCCTATTCGAATCGATCTTGATTCCCATTGAATGGAATATCGATAACTTTGATTTATACCTCGACCCGGGCACATCACCCGCCGCTTTTCTTCCGTGGTTGGCCAATTGGTATGAGATTGTGTTTGATTCCACGTGGAGCGAGGCACAACGAAGAATACTCCTAAAAGAAGCGCATCAACTTTATTCCAGGCGTGGCACAAAATGGGCATTAACACGCTTATTGGAAATTTATACTGGTCGAACTCCGGACATAATCGAATTTGACAAAAATATTGCCCCATATACATTCATTGTGCGCCTTCCTGTGCGCGCTCGTGAAGTCAACCAGGAGTTGATTATCCGCTTGATTGATTCGAGCAAACCAGCCTATACAAATTATTCATTGGAATTCAAAAAGTAATTATTTATGGACTCAATTATTGGTCAAACAATTTCAAGGTATAAGATCATTGCATTATTAGGCGAAGGTGGGATGGGCGCGGTCTACAAAGCGCGCGATATCACCTTGCAGCGTGATGTTGCCATGAAGATCATGCACGCTCAGTTCTCCCGCCAACCAACCTTTCAGGAACGCTTCCTTCAAGAAGCGCGTACAGCAGCCCGCTTTCGCAATCCAAATATCGTTCAGGTGTATGATTTTGGCCAGTCGAACAACCAGTTATTTATTGTCATGGAATATATACCAGGCGATAATTTGGCTACTATGCTGCAAAAACTTCGCCAGAAAGGCCAGTGGCTTTTACTTTCGGAAGCAGTCCAGCTTGTCCGGCAGATCAGTTTAGCCATTGAATACGCTCACCAAAACGGTGTACTGCACCGCGATATTAAGCCAAACAATGTCATGATTGATCCAGAACCGAGTGAAGGGTTGCCTTATCATCCGGTAATCACAGACCTGGGCCTGGCCAAACTGGCAGAAGGCGGGGTTGTGACGCAGGAGGGCACTTCGATGGGCACTCCCGCCTATATGTCTCCTGAGCAAGCGCTTGGCGAGAAAACGGACCAACGTTCTGATGTCTATTCTTTAGCCGTATTGCTTTATGAATTGACCGTTGGACAACTGCCTTTCAGAGTCACCAACCTTGTCGAAGCCATCCAGTACCACACCAAAACACCACCTCCGCCCCCTGGCCGTGTGAAACCCGGTTTCCCAGCCGCCCTCGAAACGATTGTGCTGAAGGGCCTGGAAAAAGACCCGGCCAACCGTTTTCAAAGTGCTGCTGCTCTAGCAAACGCATTGGATGATTGGTCAAAGGGTCGCGATGCGTCGGCCAAAGACACAAAAGCCACCGAATTTGCGGCAGGCCAGCCAACAGTAGCCGTGCCTGAAGTCAGCCTTTCCACTATTCATCAAGAATCAATCCAAAACCAGCGCGGCGATTCGATATTGAACGATTTCGCTTCTTTACCTGTAGGATCACAAGATCGCATCCAGGTAATGGCGCCAGATCAGACAGCTATTTTCGTAACGGTTAGCAAAGGAACCTTAACGATTGGGCGTAACAGCGATAATGATATTGTATTGATGGATAAAAAAGTGTCGCGCTACCACGCTCGCATTGAAGTTCAGCGCGGAGAATATAAAGTAATCGACTTAAACAGCGCCAACGGTACTTTTCTCAGTAACAACCGATTGCTCCCGGGGGTTGCAGAAAGTTGGTCGCCTGAAAAACCACTCAGGGTTGGCGATTCTTGGTTAAAACTTACACCCGCTGGATCAGAGAGCATGCCAGCTGACCAGATTAATAACCGACCACCGATCGTAAACACCTTCGGTCAAGTGGTGAGCGCCGCAAACGTTGTTTCAGGAACAACACAAGGAACGGGGACTGGAAAGATTGGCATTGTAATTGAAAATCAGAATTTTTCGGTCGAGCCGGGGCAAATTGTCTCAGGAAGCCTAATTGTTTTGAATCAGGGTGTCATCGTTGATCATTTCATCGTCTCCCTTCAAGGCCTGCCAGAATCCTGGGTAAAAAGCCTTACCCATGTCGTACAATTATTGCCTGGCGAGCAAAAAACTATTAATTTTTCCATCCAACCGCCTCGAAAACCCGAAAGCAAAGCAGGACGCTATCCGTTTACTATAAAAATTACTTCCCAAACCACCCCAGACCAGACTGCTGAATCAAAAGTAACTTTAACGATTGCTTCCTATACCCAGTTTTCCAGTGAATTGCGACCTCAAAGATCAATCCAGGGCAACCCAGCCCGTTTAAATATATCTAATCAAGGAAATTTCCTCGAAACTTTCACTATTCAATTTTCTGATCCTGCTGACGAACTAACTTTTTCACCGCCTCAACTTCAGATAAAAGTTATTGAAGGCCAGTCTGCCGCAGCAGAGTTTCGCGCTGCCCCAAAACGGCCTAAGTTGTACGGCCGTGCTCCATTAATCCAATATGCTGTTAAAGTATCTGCAAGCCAGGGTGAAAATCAGGTCCACAATGGAGAATTGGTAACAAAAGCAAGGATTCCAACCTGGCTTCCAGCGATATTTCTATTGCTATGTCTATGTATGGGTGTGATTAGTGGAGGATTGGCGATTTGGAATCCTTTTTCTCCCCCCCAATCTCCCTACATTCCTCCAACATCAGCACCCTCTGGTCCATCAACGGTGATTTCACCCACGACAGCTGTCCCCGCAACACCCACAATGGGTTTACCAGATACGGCTGTCCCCACAGAGACGGGGGGCACGACGCCGCCACCGACTGCCGCTGAACCAGCCACAGAGGCGCCAGGCGTTTTGACGGTGAAAATTGTCCACCCTACCCAGGATGAATACGAACCTGCAGCTCACCAATCTTTCTTGTTTCAAGTGATGGCGTTTGATGCTGCGGTTGGTAGTAAAGATGGCGATGGCATCACAAGCGTCGATTTTTCTGTACTGGATTCGAAAGGGAATTTGGTTTACCAGCATACGGAAAAGAATGCCTCCTACTGCGCTTTTGGCGGGGGTGATGCATCCAACCCAATGTGCAATGTTCTCACCTTTGCGGCTCAGGGAAACCGCTGGCCAAATGGAACTAAAATCGTTCCAGACAATTACACCTTTCAGGCCGTTGTCAATGCCGCCAGTGGTCGTACCCAATTAGTGTCAATAAACAAAGTGATCTCACCGCCAGACCGCATCGCTTTTGTATCCGACCGCTCAAGCAACCAGGAAATTTATATCATGGACTCGGATGGGAGCAATGTCTTCCGTCTGACCAATGACCCAACAAAAAACCACTATATTTTTGCCTGGTCACATGATGGCACACGACTGGCATTTATCACCAGCGGAGTCGGCAATAATTCGGGACCAGGGGATTCCGACATCTATGTGGTGAATGCGGATGGAACAGGTTTGAAGAATTTGACGAACAATCCATTCTCATATTTGAGTGTAAGCTGGTCGCCGGATGATTCCATGCTGTTGTTCTCATCGAACAGCCAGAATTCAAATCGCGACATTTATGTCATCAATCCGGATGGCACCAATTTGCGAAACATAACAGATAATCCTGCCTATGATACACAACCGCACTGGTCCCCAGATGGAAAGACCATCCAATTTCGCTCCGATCGCAGTGGATCGGATGAATTTTATCTGGTTGGAGTGGATGGCTCTAACCTCAGACAGCTTACTTTTAACAATATTAGCACCGTTGCGAGTGCTGGCTTCTCACCCGCTGGAGACAAAATCCTTTTTGGTATGCACGTTAGCACCGATCAGATTTATACTATAAATGTAGATGGCGGCGGTCAGACCAATTTGACAAATAACACGTTAACTTGTATTTCGCCTGAATGGTCTCCAGATGGAAGCAAGATATTATATTTATGTTATGAAACGGGTTCGTCAATCTTGGATTTGTTTGTCATGAATTCGGACGGTTCCAACCAGACTCAAATCACTTCAGGAGTCGATATTGAGCAAGCGCAGTGGTCTCCAGATGGGCATAATTTCATTTTCAACACAAACCGTGACGGGAATCCAGAAATCTATATGCTCGACGAATTTGGCAGAAATTGGACTCGATTGACAAATAATAATGCCAACGATTTTAGCCCGGCGTTTATGCCATAAATCGGAAGGGAAATATGGATAACTTGATAGGCCAAACATTTGACCGTTATAAATTGGCTTCTTTGCTTGGCGAGGGAGGCATGGGAGCGGTTTACAAAGCACGTGATATCACTTTGCAGCGGGATGTAGCTTTGAAAGTGATGCATCCTCAATTTGCACGCATCCCCAATTTCCAGGAACGCTTTTTACAAGAGGCGCGCACTGCGGCCAAAATGGATCATCCTGGTATTGTCAAAGTGTACGATTTTGGTCAAGCCCGCGATATGCTTTATATCGTAATGGAACTGCTGCCAGGGGCAAACCTGGCAAAAATGCTGCGAGATTTGCGAGCTGCGAACAAATGGATTTTACTTCCCGAGGCCCTGGAAATTGTAAAACAAGTGACTGAGGCGATCGACTATGTTCACAAACAAGGGGTTCTGCACAGGGATATAAAACCCGACAACATCATGCTCAAGCCTGAGCAATCAAACTTCTTGCCTTTCAGACCTGTATTAACTGATCTGGGCCTTGCCAAGCTTGCAGAGGGTGGTGTGATGACCCAGGACGGTCAATCCATGGGTACACCTGGCTATATGTCGCCCGAACAGGCGATGGGGGAGAAAACAGACGCGCGCAGTGATGTTTATTCCCTGGGCATCTTGCTGTATGAGATGGCAGTTGGTCAATTACCATTTCCAGCCCGGACTTTGACAGAAGCTATTCGTTATCATGTGAAAGAACCGCCGCCAGACCCGCGAAAATTGAATCCTGCAGTCAACGATCAGGTTGCCCAGGTCATTCTAAAAGCCATTGAAAAAAATCCAGCCAACCGATACCAGGATGCAGGCGCGTTTGCCCAGGCAATTGGCAAAGCCGGTCAGTCAGCTTCATCTACGGTGGTTGCTGATGCAAAACCCGTCACCCCGACCGTAACTGCCGGCGTCAGTATTATGACGCAATATTCCCAGAGCCTGGTGGAACAGCGTGGACAGTCCATTATGGATGAGTTCCCACAAACATCAGATGCAGTATCCCAGGATCGCATTCAAATTCTAGATGCTAACCGCGCTGCCCGCTCGATGAATTTGAAAAGGAATGGTTTTACAATCGGGCGTGAAGATGACAACGATTTGCCGATCAAATCTCCCAAAATCTCGCGCCATCACGCCCGCATAGAATTTGACGGCGCCAACTACCGCGTCTCAGATCTCAACAGCACAAATGGCACCTTCTTAGCCAATACCAAACTGCTTCCGGGTATACCTGAAATTTGGACTCCTGAAAAAGTTTTGCAGGTTGGAGATACCTATATCCGCCTGGAAAGAGCAGGCTATGCAGGCGCAGCCGCAGGTGATACAAATCCTGCAACGATGGCTGTGGCTCGTCCAAACGGAACTATCCTGGCAGCCGATCAAATCAGCATGTCTGCCGGCGGAAAATCAAACCGCATTGGCGTGTACATGGATACTCAGCAATTAACCGTCATGCCAGGAAGCTCGACCCTAGCAACGCTGACCATTCTAAACCAGGGCACTGTCGTTGACCATTTCAAGATAACGGTCACAGGTATACCAAATAATTGGGTGACCATTCCGCAGGGTGTAACTCAGTTGATGCCTGGAGCTCAGCGAGAGATCAGTGTCGCAATCCAACCTCCTCAAAATTCCCAATCGAAAGCCGGGCGGTATACACTTTCGATTCGTGTACAAAGCCAGGATGCATTGGATCAAGTGGCTGAAATAAAGCCAACCTTGACCGTTGGGACTTTTTCCCGCTTTTCCACTGCTTTACATCCTCAAAAAATTCGCAAAGGCCAAAAAGCACAACTTTCAATCCAAAATCAAGGAAATTCTAAGGAAGCGTATAAAATTGCGCTCGAAGACAGTGCGGACGAATTGGCTTTTCAACCTCCCCAAACAACGCTGGCAATCGTAGAAGGTCAGAGCGGCATCCTCGAGTTCCAAACCAGGACAAGGAGCGCACGCTGGTTGGGTGGCGAAAAAACACACCCCTTCTCAGTCAGGATCTCTACTCCTGCGGGTGACGCCCAGAGTTTAAGTGGTGAATATACCAGCAAACCAATCATCCCGGCCTGGGTTCTGGTGGTCTTGCCTCTATTCGCTCTTTGTTTGCTGGCATCATCAGTTTTTGCCTACACGCAATATACTGCCATGCTGAGCCAGACTGCCACTGCAGCCGTCAATTTTCAATCAACTGTCAATGCCATCGCTATCGCCACATTGATCACTAAGACCCCCACAACAACATTCACTCCATCCGCTACGCCGACTCACACGCCGACTGGCACACTCGTTCCAACGCACACCCCTACACTCACCCCCACGCCAACGGGAACCAATGTTCCTACGAACACGCCTACCATCACGCTCACACCCACACCGTTTGGTCCTTGGTCTGGTTCGTGGAGCACAAACTGCGAACTGCTCTCATGCGGAGATATGCACCTGGATCAAAATGGAAATGTCGTTCAGGGTTCATTCGCCAACAATAATGGCGTGATTTTTGCTAATGTCACCGGCAATCATATGAATGGCAGTTGGACGTTAGGCGGAACATCAGGTTCGATCGATTTCTGGCTCAGCGATGATGGGCAAACCTGGTCAGGCAATTGGAACGGCACATTCAATTGGTGTGGCAGTAACAATGGCACTTTGCCGTCAACCTGTGGGTTGGCAAATTGGTATGGATCCTGGACTGATTGTTATGGTTCGACGTGCAACGCCATGACCTTGATTCAAAATGGCAAGGATATAACCGGGATTTACGCTGATGGCGCTGGAACAGTAACGGGTTCGGTCAATGGTACAACCATGAGCGGGACATGGAATCACGGCGGGACGGGTAACTTCACTTTTTACTTATTGAATGGCGGGCAGCAATTTAATGGAAACTGGAACAACAGTAATGATTGGTGTGGATATCGGGCAGGCTCCTCAAAACCATCACCCTGCCATGCTACAACATATGTAATCATGGCTACACCGATATTCATTTTACCGATACTTATTCTTCCAACGCCATAAGAGAACAATAAACAGAAGTTTCGTGATATAAAACACGAAACTTCTGTTTTTAATTCAGATATTGGAAAGAACCTATGCCTTATGAATATCACAGCCAAAACGATCCTGCTTGATGGAAGTTCACTGCAATATAAACAAGTCCTGGAAGTCGCGTACGGAAAGCCTGGCAGACCAAATCTGGCTCTTAGCCAAGAAGCGCAAAGGAAAGTAGCGCGTGCGGCAGATGCTGTTCAGACTTTACTGAAGCGCGGTACGATTGCTTATGGAATTACAACCGGCTTCGGCGCTTTCAAAGATCGAGCCATCCCCCTAGATCAGGTTGAGCAGTTGCAAAGGAACATTATCCTGAGCCATGCAGTTGGTACGGGCAATAAATTTGATACCGCTACTACACGTGCCATCATGTTGATACGCGCCAACACCCTGGCGCGTGGTCATTCTGGGATCCGCCTGGCAACCTTACAATTGCTGCTAGATATGCTCAACGCCGGAATCCATCCTTTGATACCCGAAAAAGGCTCTCTCGGCGCTTCGGGAGATCTGGCGCCATTGGCGCACATGAGCCTCGTCGTTATTGGGGAAGGCCAGGCAGAGTATCAGGGAGAAATACTACCTGGCATTGAAGCGTTGAAGCGCGCCAGCTTGAAGCCTGTCACATTGGCTGCAAAAGAAGGTCTGGCTCTCACCAATGGCACCTCGGTAATGTGCGCGGTGGGGGTTTTGCAAACTGCCCGCGCAGAGCAAATGAGCCAGGTTGCAGATATCGCCGGCTGCCTCAGCCTCGAAGCCCTGCATGGCACAGAACTGGCTTACGATGAACGAATCCACAACCTGCGCCCATTTCCTCGCCAACAAGATTGCGCCGTTTACTTGCGAAAATTATTACAGGGCAGCCAGTTCACTCGCGACCACAACTCTCTTGATGTTCAAGATGCCTATACATTGCGCTGTATTCCCCAGGTCCATGGGGCTGTGCGCGATGCCATTGCCTATGCCCGTTGGGTTTTTGAAATTGAATTGAATGCCGTTACAGATAATCCCCTCATATTCATTGATAACGATACAAATGAAATTAATGTGCTCTCCGGCGGGAATTTCCATGGCGAACCATTAGCTATAGCCATGGATTATCTCGCTTTTTCAATGAGCGAATTGGGAAATATATCTGAAAGGCGAATCATGCGCCTGACGGATGAATGTTCAAATACACATGTATTACCGGCATTCCTGACGCGCGCAGGAGGATTGAATTCGGGCTTCATGATCTTACAATATACCGCTGCCGCTCTGGCATCTGAAAACAAGGTTCTTTCCCATCCAGCCTCGGTTGACACCATCCCAACATCGGCAAATGTAGAGGACCATGTGAGCATGGGCATGACCGCCGCACTCAAATTGGTTTCAATCCTGAACAATGTCGAACACATCCTCAGTATTGAATTAATGGCGGCTGCGCAAGGAATTGATTTCCGTCGTACTCATGGCATTTTCGCTGCCGGCGATCGCGCCAGGTTGGGCAACGGCACAAGTGCAGCTTATGAAATTATCAGGCAATATATACCTTTTATCGAAGTCGATTCTTTCATGGCAGGTTATGTGGAGAAAGTCCACGAGTTAATCTCCAGCCAGGAGCTGACATCCGCCGTTAATGTACGCTTATCAACCATCGATGCCTCCTGAACAGGTTCTAAGAATCTTGATCTTTTGCCAAAACCGAAAGCAAGACAGCTGGCGCGATCATTATCAATGTACCAGCCAGTGCCATTGGTCGGTTGACTAATGCATATCCTCCTGGGCTCAGAATATCTGCGTTCGAGCTGGCTACCAACCAAGCAGATTCGATATCCCATAACGCATGGATGATGATCAGGCCCAGAATACCACCTGCCTTGCGGCGAATTACGCCAAAGATTAAGCCGATGAAGAACATTGCAATGCCTAACAATATGCCTTGTCCAAAAATATGCCAGAATACAAACCCAATACTGGAACCAACCACGGCCCACCTTCCTCCGCGCCAATCTTCCAACAACCGGTATATTAACCCTCGGAAAACCAATTCTTCAACCAACCCAACGCAGAAAAAATAAAAAAATAAATCTCCAACCACTTTTTCGATGGTTAATGGTCCGGGGTGGGCAGACCAATCGACTGAGTGAATGATTAACCATCGCCCGAACAAAATAGCGCCACCAACACTGAGGCTGAGTGAGATACCTTTCAAATTTATACCCAATTCACCTAGATGATACCTGCGTAAACCAATCCACAAGGCGCCTGTCAGGATATAAAGATAGGTAATCAACTGGAAGTTCGCTAAACGATCTCCACTCCATTTGTTCCAAATCCATAAATAGGCTGGAATACCGGGTAAAAACAACAATCCCAGCTCCAACCAGGTTTTCCGCAAGCTCGACTTTGCAGCTAATCTCATTGATTAAATTATCGCGCTGAATTCCCACCTGATTATCAGGTGAATGATCAACGTCCTTTCTGGCGGGAAACCAGCGATTATTTCGAATCTACTATAGGTGGGTATATTTTCAAAAGCAAAGAGAGGCGATCACTTTTCCAGTGTAAGAATCGCATCGTCAAGGGGCTGCGACTTGCTAGAATGCTGCGCTTTTATCCAATCAATCACTGGTTGACGCCAATCGATCGCAGTAAAATATGCTTTCGGATCATAACGAGCAAGCTCCGTGTAATGATCGCCCCCAGAGTACATGAAATCATTCACCAATACAGAATATATTGCATCATGTTCCAGCGGCTTGCCCGTTTTGTTCAGCACCCACTGCGTTCCCGATCGGTGCAGCCCGCCAATCGCCGGTGGAGTCAACAGTTTGTTCTCTAAAACAGATTGAAGCTCAGTACCTGACAGGTGCACCTCTACCAAAGTGTTATCGAAAGGCATCACGCTGGTGATCCCACCCAATGTTATTTCACCAGCAGGAATTCGATCTCGCATTCCACCCATGTTGGTCAAAGCTACATCCGCTTGCGGATATCCCCACAGCCACGCACCAACAATCAAAGCTTGCATAGCCTCGCTTTGCCGGAATATTTCGTTCTTCAGATAGCCGATTACCACGCCAGCCTGAACGTTTGTCTTTTGAGACCAATCCTGGACCAATTTCGCCACCTTGGCATCAGCTTTTCCTCCCTCATTGGGTTGTAATCCAATATCTTTCACCTGCGTCTTCCCGCTGTCTGGATTGTAGAGAAGATGAGCATACGCATAGCCTCGCAAAAAAGGTGCGCTGTCCACCAAACCGGTTAATCCTATCATCTGGGAAAATCCAAGATGGCAATGGCCTCCTCCCATTAAGACAATTCCCAATTCTTGGGCAGTCGATGCCAGGCTTATTAAATCTTGTTCACAAAGATGAGCTACTAAAATCAGGACCTGGGCTCCTGCTTGCCGTGCATCTTTTGCAGCTTGAGTGAGGGGAGCTGTATAATCTTCGAAGTTGAACACGCTGACAATCGCAGGGTTAGCAGTATAGGCTGTAGCCTTGGTACTTAGTCCGAGAATGCCCACCTTCACCCCTTGCAGATCGATAATTGTGAACGCTCGGATACCCAAATCATCAGGGTATGCATTGGTCTTCTTATAGTCGATGTTAGCTGCTAAAAAAGGGTATGGAGATGCAGTAACCCTGGATTTCAGAACATCTAATCCAAAGTCAAATTCGTGGTTACCAACCGCCGAGGCCTGGTAGCCCATGGCTCCCATAACTTCAAGCATGCTGGAACCCTGGTACCAGGTTGAAACCGCCGGTCCCGTCCAATTATCTCCACCCGATAGAACCAGAAATCGGCCTTTATCCGGATAACCTTCTTTCTCATGCCATAAACCCACCATATTAGCCGCACCTTGACCTTCTTTCTGACCTTCCATCCAGCCATGCTCATCCGAGGTATATAAAACCGTAATAGCTGTAGGCTCTTTGAGGGTGCTTGAAGGCTTGGCAGGATTTGCTTCTGTCGGTAGGCTCGGGACACAACCAGCTAATCCAATCAAAAGGAGTACAAGCATTAGCCGGCATAGAAGGTTCGTTTTCATGTTCAATCCTTAACGAAAAACTCGAATGATTATAGCACAGGGGGTAAAATGCGAATTTTGACAACAGCATTCACGTTATAATCGCTGTTATGCAATTATTCTTTTTTCGGCATGCCGAATCGGCAAACAATCACCTGTACGCTACTTCCGGATCCTGGGTAGGCCGGTCGGAGGATCCTGAAATTACTCCTCGAGGACACAAACAAACTGCATTGATGGCAGAATTTCTCCAAACATCGCCTTGGGGTCTTACACATATTTATACAAGCCTGATGGTCCGGGCAGTTCAAACAGCCGCTGTTGCTGCACAGACCTTGCATTTACCTTTAAATGGTTGGACTGATTTACATGAAAACGGCGGTGTGTACCAATATGATCTGGCCTACATCAACTTGGGATTGGCAGATCGAGATATACCCAAAATCGGCCTACAAGGAAAAACTCGCGCACAGCTTCATGATTTGTTCCCTGCTTTGATCATTCCCGCTGATGTTCAGGCCACGGGTTGGTGGAATCAACCGTATGAGGCTCTTTCATCCAGACCGATGCGTGCCAATCGTGTGCTCACCACATTACTCGCAAATCACGGAATGACCTCAGATCGTGTGGCTGTTTTCAGCCATGCGGGTTTTTACAATCATTTTTTGCGAAACTTGCTGAGTATTCCACCCACATCACCTGGTTGGTTTCACCTGAATAACTGTGCAGTCTCGTGCATTGATTTTGGAGAAGGTGATCCTGGCGATCAGGATACTCCCAAGGGTGAACTGCGGCTGGTGTTTCTCAATCGGACAGATTATTTACCTGAGGAATTGCTCACATAAAATCATAGAAGCAGATTCACTCAAATAGTGACGATGCTTGTGATTGCCCAGGATAGTGGTTAAGAGCCCTAATTACTCTATTGCCACGGCCAGGTGTAATCCATTAGTGTGTGCAGGGTATCAGAAATCATCAAACCCGCAGCTCCCCACCAAAAATAGGGCCAGGCTAGCATTTCTTTCAAGCCGGGCGAATCCGGTAAAACACTATTTAATTGATCTACCCACGGAATCCCCGTTCCTGCCAGCGACCCAAACGCAAAAATCAGAAGCGTGCGCGCCGCCCAATAGGCCGCACCCAATACCAGGAATAAATACACCAGGCGCAAGAAAGTGCCTAATATTGGCAAATGACTCAGTGGATGGCGGTGGCGAGGGATCAAACGCGCATAAGGTTGCCAAAACCACTGCCAGGCGAATCCGATAAATGAACCGAAACTCTGCCTTACCAACCAAAAGGATCGCGATCCGATCCGGACATCTAGGTCGGGCGTGAGAAGCAACCCAGTCATTGTACCAATGCTCAATGCAACTGCTTGCGCAATAGAACAAATTCCGCAGTAAAACGCAATCGGTCCAATTGCTCCTGATGCAACCACCGTTGCGGCTGCGTGTGTTTTCCCATTCGGCATGGCGGTTATTGTAACATGACAATTTACCTTGTCAGAGTATCTCGCGGTCCATCAGCTCAGACTCTAAATCTGCCGGGGAAGTAAAGAGAATCACCTCAAATCCAAGTTGCCGAGCCGCTTCAATGTTCGCCGGCGAATCGTCAATAAAGATACTTTCTTCAGCAGAACGGTGGATGCGACCAAGAAGAATCTCGAAAATTCGGCGGTCTGGCTTTGTAATGCCAACTTCACCAGACAGGAGATAACCGTCAAACCAATTAAAGAATGGGTAATCAGGCTTGATCAGGCGGAATTTTTCTACCGAGTAATTGCTTAAGCCATAAACTGGCCAACCTCTCAAACGCAATCGGCTCAATATTCTGACACTTCCATCAATCGCTCCTTTCAAGGAACGCGGATAGTCTTCGTCATACAGGCGGATCAATCGATCATAAGCTGGATATTGACTGGTTAATTCAGCAATTCCTTCGGAAAATGGTCTCCCGGCATCTTGCTGACTGTTCCAATGGTAGAAGTCAATTGCATTCAGAAAATCTTGCATGCTTTGATCATCCTGGAAATAAGGCCGGTATAAGTATCGCACATCCCAGTCCAACAATACATTCCCAAAATCAAAAATAATGCAGGAGATTTTCGTTTTTGTCATCTTCATTTGTAATCTATGTTTGCCTTATGCAGTTTAAAGCTGAAAGCCAGAAATACACCATAGAATAAAGAAATTATCGCGCCAAAAGCCACCGAAAAACTGGCCCCCAACCAATCTGCAACATAACCAGCTTGCAAGCCGCCCAGGCGCATCATCGACTGAAAAATCAATGAATATAAACTCATAACCCGTCCGCGCAGATCATCGCGCAAGCTTAATTGCAGCATTGTATTTACCAACGCATTTTGAACCACGAAACTGACCCCTACAAGGAAAAGAATCAGGCTGCTCAAAAGAAAAGATTTCGATAAAGCTACCACTAAAAGCGTGAGAGGAAAGCACAAATTTGCCAGAGTCAATAATTTTCCATGATTTACTCTCACCGGCAAAGCCGCAACGTATAAAGCCCCGGCCAAGGCGCCTAAACCGATCATTGTCAGCAGAATGCCGAGTGGCAGGGCTTCAGGTGATTGGCAGGTCATCCAAGGATGGCTGCCACCGCATATAAAATTTATCACCACTGCTGAACTGTCCTTTAAAATTGTTTCAGCATAAACAGGCATAAGTGTAGAGTAAGGCATCGATAAAAATGCGCTGATACCTATCATACTGAATAATACCAGCACAGTTTTATTCGACCCCACATAAAAGAATCCCTCTTTCAGATGCTCAGTCATCGAAACGTGCTTTTGTGCTGGCGAAGAGGGCCCAGGCAGGCCTCGCATAAGTAGCAAACATGCGATTACCGCAATGAATGATAATCCATTAATCAAAAAAGCCCATCCTTCTCCTGTCACAGCCACCACAATTCCAGCCATTGCAGGGCCAATTGCACGCGCACCATTGAACATAGCCGAATTCAAACCGATAGCATTTGCCAAATCCTCCTTACCTTCCACCATGTCAACAGTGAAGGCCTGGCGCGCCGGGATATCCACTGCATTAAATGCCGCTAGCAAAAACGACAACATGTACAAATGCCAGATCTGGACTTTCCCAGTCCAAGACAACAATGCAAGGAGAAGGGCTTGAATCATCATGCCGGCATTTGTAAATAAGATCACATTGCGCTTTGGAAACCTGTCTGTAATGGAACCACCCCACAAGGAAAGGGGAATGACAGGAAGCAGACCGATAAAACTGATAATGCCCAATGCAGCGGCGGAACCTGTCAGTCGATATACCAAAACTTGTTGAGCCATTGATTGCATCCAGGTCCCAATCAGTGATAAACCCTGCCCGGTGAACCACAAAAGGTAGTTGCGATGGCGCAAGGCGCGAAACGTAGAAGGAACTCGAATTGCCTTTATTTGCATACCTGATCGATTGAATTTCTGACCCGCTGGAGACAGCTAAGCCAATGAGCAAGTAATTTTAATCTAGCAGCAATGAATATTACAGGGATGAACATCCCCCTTATCGCCTGACAATCTTCAGTTTGTCAGGCGAGTCGCAAATCGGAGAGGCGACGAGCGAGGCTTCTGCGAATGTTGATTGCAATTTGTTTTACAAAAGAAATGCGCGCAATCAGTAATAAACTGACCACAAACGCATATTGCAAAGGTTCACCAAGGTTGCCTGAGAGACGGGTGATATCACCTTTTACCGCCAAGGCAAAGTGCAGAATAACCAGGGGTGATATCAAGTACACCAACCGATGCAGCCGCTTCCAGTTCTTTCCCAGTCTTTTCATCCAATAAGAAAACGAGGTAATAGCAAGAGGCGCCAGCGACAAAAACGCGGTCAAGCCGACCAAGATGTAGCTCTTGGTGCCAACATCCCTCACGATGTAATTAAAGTTAAAACCATAATCGATGCCGATGAATGTCAGGACATGAACAAAGGCATAGAAAAAACCATAATTGCCCAATGCTTTTCTGCGCGGGATTAATTCTTTCCAACCAGCAATTGAAACAAGAGGGGAACAGGCAAGAGATAGGACAAGAAAAAACAGGGCATATTTGCCTGTACGCTGTTCAACAGCCTGAATAGGATTGGCTGTTAAATTGTTATTCCAAAAATCCCAGGCCAACCATACCAATGGAAACCATCCTCCAATGTGCACCAGGATTTGGAGGATTCTCTTATTTCTCTTATCCATCAAAATCAGCACCTAATAATTTTTTCGCAAATCCATGTTGGAATAGAGACTGGCTACCTGATCTGCGTATCCGTTGAACATCAATGTATCGCGCCTTGCAAATTCTCCAATGCGCCGTTCTGAAGCTTGAGACCAACGCGGATGGTCAACTTGCGGGTTGACATTCGCGTAAAACCCATATTCATTTGGAGCAATCGTGCTCCACATTGTAGATGGCTGTTGGTCTGTCAATTCGATCTTAATTATCGCTTTGATAGACTTGAAACCATACTTCCAAGGCACAACTAACCTGATCCCGCCACCATTTTGGGCTGGCAGTTCTCCTCCATACATTCCGGTTGCCAGGATGGTCAAGTCATGCATAGCTTCGTCCATTCTCAAGCCCTCTTGATAGGGCCAAGGGTACCACGGATCCTTCTGACCCGGCATTTCATCTGGCCTGTTCAAAGTCTCAAAGCGCACGTACTTTGCACTCGATGTTGGTTCTGCATCTTTCAGCAGTTTTGACAACGAAAAACCAACCCACGGGATAACCATACTCCAGGCTTCCACACATCGCAGACGATAAACACGCTCTTCGGGCTTATAAGCAGATATCAAATCCCCCAACGCATATTTTTTCGGCTTCGCAACCATGCCATATACCTCAACGTCCCACGGTTTCGTCGTGAAATAGGCCGCCAGTTCAGCAACTTGTTGTTTATCGGTGGAGAATTCATAATAGTTGTTGAAATGCGTGATGTCGGAATATGAATTTATCGGGTCACCGAGTTCATCTTTGTTGGATTTAGCTTGAGGGTTCCCTGCTTTTGCTTCTTGAGTCTTGTTTTCTTCACTTTTCAAAGGAGCAGGAGTTCTTGAGACGCAAGCAGCCAATGTAAACGTACCGAGAGCGAGACCTGCCGTTCGTAGAAATTCACGCCGGTTGAGATATACATTTTTCGGGGTTATCTCCGAAGAGGGAATTTTTGGAATTTGTACTGAGTTTGCCATATTTTGCTCCAATTTTGATAGACTTATTCTAAAATAAAATAGTTATTAAATCCTTACAAAATACTGAGAGATCGTTTATTCATCATCCAGATCTTGAGAAATGACTAAAATTGGAAATACTCGGAGGTGAACCTTTGAAAATTTTAAGTGGTGTTCTATTAATTTCGACAATATTCCTGATCACAATCAACCAGCAAAATCCAAAACAAGTGGCATCAGTCGCCCCAAAATACGTTATTAGGGTCTTATGCTAATTGGGAAAAGCCAGTGATTTGATCTGCAGGAAATCTGGCTTACCCAACAAGCGGTTGATGTAAATACACAAGGTATGTGCGGTCAATTTGGAATACAGCCTGGTACACAGGCCCCAAAAAGTATGAGCGTGATTGATCTCAATTTGGAATATCTCCGAAAGCTGGTGGTTGACGGTTTCGA
>JAKOUW010000238.1 GCA_029782365.1 Chloroflexota bacterium | reverse complement strand
CGAGTGGTGATGTTGCTGTAGTCGTAAAATCCGTTTTGGACATCGATTTTGTCAGCAAATCCTAGTTCTTTTGCGATTTCGTATTTCACTTCATCCGAAACGATGCTACGGTTTCTCCGACCCATAGCCACACCCCTACAAATAGTATTTCGCAGGGGCCGGATTAAATGAAAGAGTCTTTTGGATTAATCGGTAATAGTAGAAAATGAAACCATGATCTGATCAAGCCTAAGCGGACATCAAAAAAGTCGACTCGTTAACTCTCTCAAAATCATACGGTGAAAGATATCCGAGTATTAGCAGAAATGATTCTGTAAACCGAGAATAGTAGAGTGGAATCGGACGGAATATCCGGGCGGAGCTTGATCTGTTTAATCGAAGAAAAGCCCATCGCACGGCGCGCCTATTACGTGAAGCGTCCATTACGTGAAGTGCCTGTCATATGAAACATCCATTACCTAAGGCATCCATTACATGAAATGCTCATCGCATGAAACACCCTTTGCATAAAGCGTCCATTGCATAAAGCGCTCAATGCATAAAGCGCCCATTACATGAAGCAACCATTGGATGAAGTGCCAATTACACGGAGTGTCCATTACATGAAGCGCCCATTGCGTGAAACGCCGTGCATATGAAACGCCATGTACATGAAACGCATACTACACAAGATGCCTGCCGCATGAGAAAACCGTCCGGCTTTTCCGATTTAATGCCCTCCTGCTTTTAGCTCGCTTATGAGTGCAGGCACAATTTCCAGGACATCTCCGATTATGCCGTAGGTGGCTATGCAGAATATCGGGGCGTTGGGATCCTTGTTGATGGCAACTATCACATCAGATGAGGACATCCCCGCTAAATGCTGGACTGCTCCGGAGATGCCGCAAGCTATGTAGAGTTTAGGCCTTACAGTCTTGCCGGTTTGTCCTACTTGGTGTGCATACGGTATCCAGCCGGCGTCCACTGCTGCGCGCGAGGCTCCTACTGCGCCTCCCAAAAGCTCTGCAAGCTCCTCCAGAAGCGCAAAGTTTCCAGGGCAGCCAATGCCTCTGCCGCCTGACACTATTATGTCCGCTTCCTGGATGTTCACGTGCTGTCCCGGTATTGGGTATGTCTCCAGGAGTCTTGCACGTGGCGCAATTATTTCCCGGGAAAGTTTAACGATTTCACCTGTCCGGGCCTGGTCACGCTGTGCGGCTTTCATGACTTTCGGACGCACAGTTGCCATTTGAGGACGCTTCTTCC